>NZ_MRTH01000041.1 GCF_001956045.1 Paenibacillus sp. FSL H7-0331
ACCTTGCGTTCCCGTTTCTCCTGCTGGTCCTTGTGTTCCTTGTGCTCCTGTTAGTCCTTGCGTTCCCTGTGCTCCTGCTGGTCCTTGTGTTCCTTGTGCTCCTGTTAGTCCTTGCGTTCCCTGTGCTCCTGTTGGTCCTTGCGTTCCCTGTGCTCCTGTTGGACCTTGCGTTCCCTGTGCTCCTGATGGTCCTCGGGTTCCCGGTGTTCCTGCTGGCCCTTGCGTTCCCGATGCTCCTGCTGGTCCTTGCGTTCCTTGTGCTCCTGTTGGTCCTTGCGTTCCCTATACTCCCGTTACACCCGTCGCACCCGCCGTTCCTGTTGCCCCTGTCGCACCTTTCGCTCCTGCTGGCCCTGTCCCGCCTTTCTCTCCCGCTGGTCCGGTCGCTCCTGTTGCTCCGACTGCTCCTTCGAGCCCTCGCGCGCCTGTTTCTCCAGCCGGTCCTACTGGTCCCTGCCGCCCTTGCGATCCTTCCGGCCCCACTGGTCCCTGGAGCCCTCGCGGTCCTTCCGGCCCTTCGGGTCCCGGAGGGCCAGGAGGGCCGTTAAATTTACCCATAGTCTCATCTCCCTATTATCAGATGTACTGCATCATATTTAAAAGATTAATAACATAAACACAGTAAATGCCTATCTATCTTAAAAATAGGTGAATGCGGCCGTACATTCGCTGATTTTCTATACAACTATGCGATTGTCCTATGCACAGATGTCTATGCTAGCATTAACTAATAAAAGAGATTGAAGCTTAGGAGTGATGAGATGGAGCAGCGCCCACTAATAGGTATTCTGGTAACTAAAAGGAATAGTAGAAAAAGAATTTTGGAGCTTTGTCATCGTTATCACAATCTAAATCTGAAGCTTATCGCCTTTACACCGGCAGATATTATTTGGAAGGAACAACGTATTATTGGACTTGGCCTGAAAAAGGGTAGATGGACACAAAGTTCGTTTCCTTTTCCTTATGTCGTCTACAACCAGAGCTTCAACAAAAAAACTGTAACCACTCAACGCTTGGAGATGGTATTAGGCAGAAACAAATGTTTCAATAGTATCAATTTTTTCAATAAATGGGATCTCTATAACGTGTTAAAACAGTCAAATCTTAAATCCTGTGTCCCTGACACATTTTTATATCATGGAGTGAAGATATCAGAGCTATTAAAGAAATATAAACTGTTGTATATTAAACCTTACTACGGATGTAAGGGAAAGTCCGTATATCGGGTTGAGCTAACAGATCATGGAGATATTCATATCTCTTTACACAGCCTTGCTCCAAGAATCATTTGCAGAAAATACGAAAACCTTCAGGAAAAATTGGATAAACTTCTTGGGCAAAAGAAGAAATACATCGTTCAGCAAGGGATTCGTATGAGTCAGCTTGATCAAAAATATTTTGATATTCGGGTCCTTGTCCAAAAAAATATTGTTGGAGAATGGACGGTTTCCAGCCTCGCCTGTAGAGTCGCATATAAACATTACTTCAACACAAGCATATGTGAAGCCATGTATGATGCTGCAGAAATTCTTCCGCGTTTTTTCGCACCACTAAAAATGAATGAAATCCTTCAAACTTTGCAAGAGCTAAGTATAAATGCCGCATATGAGGCAGAAACACATATTGGTTCATTAGGAGAATTGAGCGTGGATTTTGTATTAGACGAACACAGTAAACTACGGATTATGGAGCTAAACGGAAAACCCCAGAAAAATATATATAAAGACCTTAAATCAATTAAACACACCAAACTAATTTATAGCAGACCCATGGAATATGCTTATTATCTCTCGCAAAATTGAAGGAGAACAAGTCGTTAGGAAGTTTTCGCGTATGATTTCATATAGATTTGTTCAGTGTTGTGTTGAGGTATCCGTTCTAAATTATTATAGATTTCATGCCAAAAAAGCTGCAGATTCGATAATCAGCAGCTTTTTGATTACTATTAAACTTTAACATCCTCTGTGTCACACTTTACAAACCACTTCATTTTGCGTAATCTAATTCAAGACTAACTTATAGAATAAAGGAGCCGCTCAGCATGACAAAGGATCAAATCAAGGCAAGAATTGCCGAATTAAAATACGATTACATTCGTATTCAAGAGGATATTGAAAAAACGGAGTCCACAGGTGGCAGTATAACCAACGCTGAACGCCAACTTCAAGCTATTGAGGATGAATTAAAGCTGCTTCATCAGCAGCAGTGATCAATCATCAAACTTTTATTCCCCTGCTTAATCCAAAGCACCCTCCAAATTTTTGAACTGATTGTTAAACATTCGATTATAGGCGCCCTGTTCGTTGATCAAACGGTCATGGCTGCCTTGCTCCACAATCTCACCATGATCGATAACTGTGATCGTATCCGCATCGCGAATGGTGTTCAATCTGTGAGCAATGATAAAGCTGGTGCGCCCCTGCATAATACTTAACAAAGCATCCTGGATATGAAGCTCAGTTCGTGTGTCAATGCTGCTCGTAGCTTCATCAAGAATTAAGATGGATGGCTTCGCTAATATTACCCGGGCAATAGCCAGAAGCTGCCGCTGTCCCTGACTAAGATTACCGCCATTCTCCGAAAGCAGCGATTCGTACTGATTGGGCAGCCGTTTAATAAAAGCATCTGCATTGGCCATTACCGCCGCCGCCTCGATTTCCTCGTCCGTCGCATCCGATTTGCCATATTTGATATTTTCCTTGATTGTACCTGAGAATAAGTACGTATCCTGCAGCACGATCCCAAAGGCTTTTCTCAAGCTGTCCCTCGTATACTCCTTGATATCTCTACCATCAATCAGGATTCTTCCGCCTGTTACATCATAAAACCTCGTTACCAGATTGACGATTGTCGTTTTTCCAGCTCCTGTTGGTCCTACAAATGCGGTGCTGCTGCCTTCCTGCGATTCAAAGCTGATATTTTTCAGGATTGGCACATCAGGACGATAACCAAAGCTGACATTTTCAAATACGACATGACCTTTGGCGTTTTCCAAAGGGATGGCGTTAGGGGCATCGGCCGTTTCCTCAAGCTCGTCAAGCACCTCAAATACACGCTCCGCTCCGGCAACACCGGATTGCAGCACGTTAAATATGTTGGCGATCTCATTGAGCGGTCTGACAAACTGCCGGGAGTAGCTCAGAAAGCTGGCAATAATACCGACTGTAATCAAACCTTTGACAGCAAGCACACCTCCTACTACAGCAACCGCAGCAAAACCAATGTTGTTAATCACGGCGAGCAGCGGCATCAAAAAACCTGACCATATTTGCGCCTTCAGGCCCACCTCGCACAGCTTGGCATTTACAGCATCAAATTCTTCTATCGCTTTGTCTTCACGATTGAAGGCTTTGACCACCTCAATACCGGATATGGTCTCCTCGACATGACCATTCAGCTTGCCAAGCTGAACCTGCTGATCCTTGAACAGCACACTCGTTCTTTTTGTAATCGTACGAGCCAGTAAATAGACGAGCGGCACTGTAATCATACTGGCCAAGGTTAGTAATGGGCTTAAGATCAGCATCATCACCAAGGAACCGATAATCGCGATCGAGCCACCCATCAGCTGTGTGATGGATTGTGATAAGCTGCTGCTTACATTTTCAATATCGTTGGACAATCGGCTCATAATTTCACCGTGCCTGCGAGAATCGAAATAGGCGAGCGGCAGCTTTTGCAGCTTTTCAAATAAGGCAGTTCGCAGCTTCATCACAATCCGTTGGGAAATACCCGCCATCAACCAGCCCTGCAAAAAGGTAAGCAGTGCATCAGCCACATAAGCAGCTATTAAAGCTATAATGACCATTTCAAGCAGCTTGAAATTGACGGTTCCGGCGCTGCCGCTGGTCATCGTATCCACAGAGACACCAATTAGATAAGGTGCGGATAATGTGAGCGCTGAATCGATAACGACAAACATAAACACGATCATCAGCAGCTTTCTTTCACTGCCTACATAATGCCACAGCCGCCGCATGGTAGCTTTAAAGTTTTTGGGCTTGACTACAGCTCTCCCTCGATTCATCATTCCCGGTCTTCCCGCACCTGCCATCATGGGAATATCCGGCTGCACGGACGCTGGCTTCTGTTCATTTTTCTCCGGCATTTTTGAGTGTCTCCTTTCCCATCTGGGATTGGAATATTTCCCGATAAACCTCGCAGCTTTTCATCAGCTCATCATGCTTGCCTGTACCGACAATCTGACCTTGATCGAGCACAACAATCGTGTCAGCATCCATGACAGAGGTAATCCGCTGCGCAATAATGAGACAGGTGAGATCCTTGGCGTACAACTTCAAAGCACGCTTGATGTTGGCCTCAGTCGTGACGTCGACCGCGCTGGTACAGTCATCCAAAATCAAAATTTCCGGCTGCCTCACCAAGGCACGGGCTATGGAGACACGCTGCTTTTGCCCACCGGAGAAGTTAACACCATGCTGTCCCAGAACGGTCTCATAGCCCTCGGCAAAAGAACTGACGAAATCATGAGCATCGGCCATTCGTGCCGCTCTCTCAACCTCTTCCATCGTAGCATCTTCTTTGCCAAATCGAATATTTTCGAGCACTGTGCCTGTAAACAGCATCGTTTTTTGCGGAACAATGGCAATCTTTTCACGAAGCTGCTTCGGATCCATGTCTCTGACATCCTGCCCATTGACCCGAATCACGCCTGCGCTTACATCGTAAAAACGCGGAATGAGCGACACCAGGCTGCTTTTCCCAGAGCCCGTAGACCCGATAATACCTACGGTTTCACCAGGCAAACAGGTCATTGTCAAATTTTTAATCACAGGCGGTCCGGACGTTCCAGCGTAAGAGAAGCTTACGTTCTCAAAATCGACTCTTCCCTTTATAGCTGTCGCGTTCATAGCTCCGTAATTTCCTGCCATCCCATTCTCCTGAATAAACACTTCATTAATACGTCCAGCCGAAGCCTTGGCTCTGACAAACATATTAAATACCATCGTGATCGTCATCAACGCGAACAATATCTGCGTCATATAGTTGACAAAAGCAATGATATGCCCGACCTGCATACTGCCAGAGCTGACTCGTAAACCTCCAAGCCAGATCACGGTTACGATCCCGAGATTCACCGTCAAGGTTATCGCAGGACTGAACACAGCCATAGCCCTCATCGCTATCGTGGAACGAGACTGATATTCCTGATTGGCTTGATCGAATTTATTAACCTCATAATCAAAACGGTTGAACGCCCTGACCACTCTGACGCCGGACAAATATTCTCTCATCACACTGTTAACACGATCCAGCGCCTTTTGCACCTTGATAAAAAAAGGAAAGCCTATCTTCATATTAATAAAGATTAATATGCCGACAATCGGTACAACGACAACAAGCACCAACGATAGATGAGGATTCAGGCGGACAGCCATAATCAGTGCACCGATACAGAGCAAGGGCGCCTTGGCAAAAATCCGCATAAGTCCGTTCGCAAAGTTTTGTACCTGGGTGACATCGCTGGTCAGTCGGGTGATCAACGCAGCACGATCAAATTTGTCGATATTCTCAAATGAAAGCGATTGAATTTTACGAAATAAATCGGAACGCAGCTCGGCAGCAAACCTTTGGGATACATGGGTTGCCAGAATGTTCCGCATGGAAGCGGATACCGCACCGACTGCCGTAATCAGCAGCATAAGACCGCCCATACGCAAGACAAAATCCAATTGCTGTTCGGCTACGCCTACATCGATAATTTCAGCCATAACGCTTGGCAGCAGTAAATCGCATATGGCTTCTAAAGTCAGAAATGCAAAGGCAACACTGAAAAGCTTCCAATACTTACCTGCATAGCTATGTAAAAATTGCATGGAGCTACTCTCCTCCAATCGCCACAGTCTGAAGCTTTTCTTTTCATGCTAGCTGTTCAGAGCACCTACCGTCTGCAGCCAGGCTTTAGCAATCAGTGCGTGTCCCCCTGGAGATGGATGCACACCGTCCGGTGCCCAGAAAGCAGCAACCGCACGTGTAGAAGCCTGCGCAAATAAACCGTCCAGACAAACCAGTCTGGCTCCGAACTCTACAGCCAATTCACGAACAACCGTAATTTTCGGATCCAAATCTTCCCTCCAGCGCTTACGATCCTCCGGTACTGGCAGCAGGAACGGTTCGATCAGAACAAGTCTAGCTCCTGTCGCAGCCACCGTTTCTCTCAGCAGCTTACGATAACCTTCAGCGAATTGCTCTGTAGAGGTTGGATCATTACGGTCATATCGACGCCAAGTATCATTAATTCCAATATAAATCGATACCACATTAGGCTTCAAATCGATACAATCCTGCTGCCAGCGCTGCTGCAAATCGACAACGCGGTTGCCACTAATGCCTCGGTTTATAAATATCGCTTGCTTTTCTGGGTATAGAGCTGAAAATTGCGCAGCTGCCATTAACGCATAACCTTTGCCGAGATCATCCGATTTGTCGCGGTTCCGACCTGCATCGGTAATACTATCTCCTTGAAATAACACTACATCTCCCTGCTGAATCCATGCTTCCATCGGCTACTTCCTCCTAAGGTTCAATACGAATAGGTATAAAAAAAGCTTTGATTATTATACCATATTTTTGAAAAGCAACAGCTACTAAATATGACTTTGATGTCGTTGTTACAAATTAAAGTTTGTCCTCTTGATTGTCGTCCGTTAGTGAATCCGTTTCTGTTCGCTGAGCAGCTTTGTCATCCATACTGGGATTCGGGACAGAAACCAAAAATTGTTTCAAATCGTTTTGAAAATTGGTCATTATTTCTTGAAACTGAGCTGCATGCTTGGAGGCGGGGTTTTCCTGTACTGCTTCTGCTGCTCTCGCCATTATATAAATGACTTCAGACCATTCCTTCATAAAACCACGCAAATCACGCCTTCTATGGCCACCACCGGAATGCCTATGTCGTCCGGGACGTTCCCAGTGATCCTCTGGCTGTTTGTTCTCTTCACTTTCTCTTTCACGAAGAGCTGCCAGTCCCTCATCCGTTATTCGGTAAAGCTTCTTACCATCAGCTTCATCAATGAAGCCTAAAATAAGTTTCATGTCTTCTAGCAACTGTAAATTAGGGTAGATAGAACCTGCACTGGGGGTGTACAAGCCACCTGTCTTCTCTTCCATAGCCTTGATCAGCTGATAACCGTGCATCGGCACCAAGGCCAACAACTCCAGTAAAGCGAATTTGAACTCCCCACGCTCAAAAAAACGACGTTTGCCTTCCCCCCGTCCTCCAAAACCACCGTGCGAACCGCCATGACGGTACCTCAAAAACTTCTCTTCATGAGCAACACCTTTTCGTCCATAATGACGTCCATGGTTAAATCTCATATTATGTTCACTCCTCAATACGATATATCGTAATAATATAACGATATATCGTATTCATCAACAACCTTTTGTATTCTATTTTCTTTAATACCGATATGAGCACAAAAAAGGAGATCTAAGATCTCCTTTTTCTGTAATTCCGATGAACAAGTCAAGCTCCACAGGTGGGATTTACAATTGGCTTCTTAGGCCATATTCTCCCACATAGCCTGAGTCACTTCCATGCTTGTTTTTTCCTGCTTAAGACCTTTCAATATATCCTCGACAACACCCTCCATCAGCGCCAAATGACCTTGAACCGTAGCTCCGGCGACATGAGAAGAAAGCAGCACATTATCCAGCTTCGTGAGAGGACTGTCCGCAGGCAGCGGCTCCTTGGTAAACACATCAAGCGCAGCGAAAAACCGGCCCTTTTGCAGCTCTTCTATAAGCGCTTCCTCATCAAGCACATCGGCTCGGGAAGAATTGATCAAAATGCCGCCATCCGGAATCGAAGCGATCATCTCTTTCGTCACCATTTTATAAGTTGCCGGAAGCTTTGGCGCATGAATCGATATAATCGAGCAGCGCATGACCTCCTCCAGACTTGCTTTGGTAACCTGCAGTTGAGCTGCTGCTTCATCCTTTAAATACGGGTCATATACGAGTACGTTGACATGAAAGGGCGCCAGCAGCTTAAGAAATGCCCTTGCTGTCGAGCTGGCCGACACGATTCCAATCGTCTGTCCCGCTAATTCTCTGCCCTTTAAAGAACTGACACGCCATTGCCCTGCTTTCACCTGCTTATCAAAGGTTGGCATATAGCGAAGTGATGACATCAATACAGTTAAACAATACTCACCTACACTATGAGCAATTCTTGGTGCTGCCGAGAAGACGCGTACCTGCTTGGAAAAAGCCGTTGGCGGGATCCTTCCTTTAACGGTACCTGCAGCGTGTCCGATCACTCGCAGCTTAGGCGCCTGCTCCAGCATTGCCTCAGTAATTGCTGGAGAACCCCAGCTGGTGAGAATGATCTCAGCCGATTCGATTAAAGCTGCGAGCTGTTCTTCGGTGTAATCAATACCCGTTTCATTCCATACCGGATCAAAATGCTCGTTGATCAAGCTTCTGCAAGTATCTGAGCATACCTCATCTAATCTGGATTTCGGTGGTAGTATAAGTGCCTTCGGTTTTCCCATTCTCCTGTTCCTTCTTTCTATAAGTTTAAGTCATAATGGCAAGCTGCGACTCCTTCACTTCAAAGCGCAGCGGTCCGTTGTTATAAAATTGCTGCAGCTCCTGTACCATCAACGTGCCTATCCGTAAGCGTGAATCCGGATTAACTCCGGCCAAATGCGGTCTTACGATAACGTTGTCCATGTGGCGAAGCTCGCTGTCAGCAGACAACGGCTCCATAATAAATACATCCAGTCCAGCATAAAACCGATTCTTCCTCAGCTCCTCAATTAATGCAGCCTCGTCAATCAAATCCCCACGCGCTGTATTAATGAGCAGAGCACCATCTCGGAGCAGCGACAATTCCTTGTGCCCGATCATCTGATACGTTTCCGGTACCTTAGGGGCATGCAGCGACACAATATGGGATTCAGCTATAACATCATGCAAAGGTTTTAGCTCGACATTCCATTCCTGGGCCTGTTCTGCCGACACAAAGGGATCGCAGCCAAGAAGCTTGACGCCGAACGGTTGAAGCAGCTTAATCACCTCGCGGGCAACCATGCCCAAGCCAATCAAACCAACGGTTCTTCCTCTTAATTCATAGGTTTCATATACCGCGCTTTTGGCATTTCTGCCCGTTCCCATCTCTTTGTTCACGGGAATGATCTTATGTCCCAATGCCAAAATTAGCGCCAGCACAGATTCACTGACCGAAACTCCGATCGCGTAGTTACTGTTCAACACCCGAATTCCACGACGATAAACGTCAAGGGTAGGCAGAATCGGTTTCACGGAGCCAGCCATGTGAGCGATCAGCTTGAGCTGATCGGCGTGCTTTAGTACCTCTTCACTGATAGGAGCGCTTCTCCAGGTTGTGATGACGGTATCCACTCCCTTGATGTGCTCGCATAGCTCCTGCTCGGTAAATGGACGATGATGTGGGTTCCATATGATATTGCCGAGCTGATGAATACCTTCAAGGCTTTCATCGGTGAAAAAGAGTTCGATCTGATCGTGTGGAATTTGCACCAAAATGGTACGCATCGAAGCCACGCCCCCTCCGGCCACTTATTTCTTGACGTTTTTCCCGTCGAGAGCTTTTTGATAAATTTCCAAATATTTTTTAAGATTCATTTTATCCAGCGTGGCTACATAGTTGGTCCACTCTTTCTCAATGTCCAGATCTCCGGTAACAAAACGCGCAATGCTCGTTTTTACATAATCATTGATCGTTTTGTCCAACTCAGCGAGTTGTTGAGAATCGGCAGGAGAGAAAAATAAAGGTGGAATGATCTCATCGATTTTCGGTTTATAAGGATCGTAATTTTTCTTCGTAATGTCGTAATACATTTTTTCTTTGTCCGGAAGCTTCAGCACCGCTTGACCTGCATAGTAGTCTTTGTCGGTACGGTAGTTCAGACCGTATTGTGCCCAGTTCTCATTTTGTACGCGCCCATAAGGGATTAACAGTCTATAGCTAGCCGGGTTGCCATCTCGACCCAAATCACCTGGTTTCGCTTTTTCCCATGCGGAGCCTTCGACACCGAAGTTCGAATACAAGGAGGCTTCAAACGTATACATCGCGTCCGCCCACCGCATCGTGGCTTCCGGATTTTTATTGGCGTTTGTCATAATAAATTGGCCTTTACCGTTAGCAATTTTGTCGTAAGCCAGCCACGTCGTTTTTTGTACGCCATTGGGTCCTTTGAGTGGTGCAATCGGTTGATACTCCAGCCATCTTCCGCTTTTGCCTTCAACAATTGTAATATCCGAAGGAGAGTGGGCAGGAATAGCTCCGCCGATGGCAATATCCGGATTTTCGGCAATCTTTTTCAAGCCTTCCTTATCGATCGTGAATGATTGGCGGTCAAGCAAGCCGTCTTTATACAGCTTATTCAGGTACTTGAGCCCTTCCTTCCATTCAGGCTTATTGTAGGCCACATCCACTTTCCCATTATTGACAATCATCCGTTTGTTGCCATCATCATAAATGAAGGAATTCATCAAAAATACGTCAATATCCGATTTTGAAACCCCTTTGGCTGTGCCGCCGATCAGGGCAATTTCATCCGCCTTGCCATTACCGTTCGGATCTTTTTCTTTAAATGCCTTCAGCATGTTATAAAATTCATCAAGGGTAGTCGGCTCCTTCAAGCCCAGCTTATCCAGCCACGGTTTGTAAACGTACATTTTGTAATCCAAGGAACAATGGAAGCAATCATTAATGTAGGGCAGTGTGTAAATTTTATTGCCAGGGGCCGTGACCGCACTCTTGGCTTCAGGCATTTCCGCAAAAATTTTCTTCGTGTTGTCCCCATATTTTTCGATCAAATCGGTAAAGGAAACGAAGGTTCCCTGCTCTCCGTAAATCATCTGCTGTTCAGGAGAAACATCGAGATTCATCAGGACATCCGGCAAATTACCTCCGGCCAGCAATAAATTCAGCTGCTCCTGGTAGCTTTTTTCATCCAAAATCGTCCAATCGACATGGACATTGGTTTTATTTTCAAGCCATTTGGTATATCCATTTGTCTTCATGTCTTCAACCAGACTGCTGCCTCTAATCGCGACCTTCAGCGTAATTTTGTCTTTTACAACAGGGAATTGTCCTACTGGCGTTACATTAGAAGCGGTTGCGCTCTCTTTGGGCGCAGTCGTAGTGCCTGCTGCCGGGGCAGCCTGGTCTTTCGTGCAAGCAGATAAAATCAATGAGGCGCACATCGGGACCGCCAACATCATGTACAGCTTTTTTCTCATACAGTCAACCTCCCTTTTCTTATCAATCATAATTGTACGTCAATCAACATTACGCCTTAGCCCTTAATGGAGCCTATCATCACCCCTTTGACAAAATGCCTTTGCACAAAAGGATAAACAATCAGCATGGGAGCGGTGGCGACGACAATCAATGAATATTTCAGCAAATCGGCAAGCCCCTGCCGGGCAATTAAATCCTCTTCGCTCGTGACCATGCTGGGATCAATCTGATTCTGAATCAGGATCGTACGCAGCACGATCTGTATCGGGTATAGGCTGCGTTCCTTCAAATACAGTAAAGCGCTGAAGTACGTATTCCAATGACTAACTGCATAAAAAAGTGCAAGAACAGCAATAATCGGTCCTGATAAAGGAATCACGATCTTCCACAAAAACTTCCAATCCGTGCAGCCGTCTACCTGCGCCGCCTCAAGCATTTCACTTGGTAGCGTCGTCTGAAAATACGTTCTGGCGATAATCACATTGAACACGCTCAGTGCCGCCGGCAGCAGCATCGCCCAACGCGTATCGAGTATGCCTAAATCCTTGACCAGCAAATAATTCGGGATAATCCCTCCCGAGAACATAATCGTAAATACAAATATAAACATAATGGCGTTACGCCCGATAAAGTCTTTGCGCGATAAAGGATAGGCTGCCGCAATAGTTAAAGCAACGTTAATTATCGTGCCAATTGCTGTATAAAACAGCGAGTTACCAAACCCTGTCCAGATTGCTTTATATTCGAATACAGCCTTATAGCCCTTGATTCCGGGTTCAACCGGCCATAGCCAGACCCTTCCCGAAATAACTGCATCCGTCGAGCTAAAAGAAGCGCTTACAATATAAACGAGCGGGTACAGCACAGCCAAAAAAAACAGGCTGAGTATGGTATAATTGACAACATTAAACAACCTGTCAACACCGGCTTCTTTCACTGTCGTATTCATTTTGTCGCCATCCTCCTTTCTACCACAGGCTGCTTTGGCCCATTTTTTTGGCAAGGCGGTTCACGGTAAGCAGTAAAATCAGATTGATCACATTTTTAAATAAACCGATTGCTGAAGAATAAGAGAAGTTCACGACTGTGGAGGCAAGACCAACTTTGTATACGTAGGTGTCAATAATCTCAGAGGCTTGAAGATTTAGTGGATTTTGCATTAAAAACGCTTTTTCAAAACCGATTTCCAGCATACGTCCGACTTCCAGGATTAGCAAAATCATCGCTATCGGTACAATTCCTGGCAGATCAACATGCCATACTCTTCGTAATTTGGTCGCACCGTCAACAACGGCTGCCTCATGCAGTGCAGGATCGATTCCCGCCAATGCGGCCAGGTAAATGATACAGCTGAAGCCAACATTTTGCCAGACGCCTGACCATACATAAATACTTTTGAAGTATTCAGCCTGACCCAGCAAGTTAACAGAGCCAAAGCCCAAAGCTTTAAGCAGCTCGCTCACAAGTCCGATACGAGGGTCCAGCACCTGGAAAATGATACCGACCATAACAACCACTGAAATAAAATGCGGCGCATAGGTGACCATTTGGACCATTTTTTTGAATTTATCGTGCATCACATAGTTCAAACTTAAAGCCAGTATGATTGGAAAAGGAAACCCGGCAGCAAGCTGATAGAAGCTCAAACCGATTGTATTACCCATGATGGTCCAAAACTCGTAGGATTCAAAAAAGCGAACAAAATTATCCAAACCTATCCAGGGGCTTCCCCAGATTCCTTTCGTTGCCACGAAATTTTTAAAGGCAATTTGAGCCCCATACATCGGGACATATTTAAATATGACAATGTAGGCAAAAGGCAGTGCCATTAAAACATATAGCTGCCATACCTTGGCCATATCCCTGATTACACTGCGACTTTTTCTTGTGTGCTTCACTGAAGACACCTCTTCAACACTTACCGATTCCACGGCCATTAGCTCACCTCCTCCAATTCACTGCCTGCTGCCTGAAGCCGAGGTGAAACCGAAACTCTACAGTCCCACCCAGCCCTCCTCTTATTATCATTTACCGTTAAGCAGTGCTTGAGCAAGAATAACTTCGGCGATCTCCATCGTTTTCAACGCATCCTTGAAATTCGATGAGGGCTGTGTCCCTGCCTTCAAACAGTCAATAAATTCACGATGTTTGGCCTGAAACCCGCCATATTGAAACAGCTCCGTGCCGCCGGCTTCTTCACGAGCATCGTATTCAATACCTGTAGTATCCCCGTCAGCATATAAGTAGCCTTTGGTTTCATGCTCAGCCTCAACACAAATATTAGGGGCATGCATTTCAACCGAAAATATTCTACGGCCACTCGACCAGCTATTAATCAAATATCCGGTTGCTCCCGTATCAAATTCAATTGTCGCTGAAATAAAGTTAATATCGGGAACACCTATACGTTTGGTTGTGCTCTCAATCTTGACCGCTTCGCCTCCACACATCCAGCGAATGGTGTCGATCGAATGAACCGTATCATCCATCATTCGATCACGAGCCCCAAGAAACGGTTCGATCTCCGATTTATAAAATTTGCATACCGCATGTGTGATCGGCCCACGCTTAAGGCACTCGTCACGCAGCTTCATAACCATCGGAGAACTGCGTCTTTGAAAGCTTACCTGGGTGATGCAGTTATGCTGCTCTGCCGTATACACCAAAGCTCTAGCCTGATGAATCGTAATGCCGAGCGGCTTTTCAATATACAGATTCAAGCCCTGTCTCAGGCACCACATCCATACATCGTACATGATGTGCGGCTGCCCGATCGCATACACCGCATCCGGCTTGGTCTCTTCAATCATCGCTTTGTAATCGATATAACGATTCTCTATTCCGTACATATCGGCAGTTTTCTTGAGTGATTCCGGATATACATCACAAATTCCGACAATATCGACTTCTTCACGGAAAGAAGCAAGTGATGGATAATGAACACTATTAGCCATTCTCCCCGCTCCAATAAACACAACTCTTAGCTTGTCATTCATCTGTGCTTTCTCCTCCTCAGGCAAATAATGACTTCGCATAGGCGATATCCTCTTTGATTAAACGATCTACATCGGCTTCATTCGTATATTCGGCACTTAAGCAGATCACTCCGCTGTAATTACGTTTTTGAAGATAGGCTGCTGCACGGGGCCAGGAAGCGAGTCCTTGACGACCTGATGTGAAATATCTTTTCCATTCTGCCGATTCGGCTTCAGGTCCGCTCATCAGCTTATAATAAGCATTTTTAAAATTGACCATGCACAGATGCGACCATACGATATCAAGTCCAAATTCCGGCTGCTGTCCAGCTAGCGCGTCATGAGCTGTATCCCAGATCGCCCCAACATGATCAGCGTTATAAGCTTCCAGCAAGTGAAGCAGACCCATGGAATCGATAACATTATTTCCGTAATGCTGCTGGCAGCCAATCTTCACCCCATATTTTTCACAAAGCGGCAGCAGCTTATCGATTTGCTCACGCGCCAACTGCTCCGAAGCCAGATACCCTTGCTCATGCTTGATGACAGGCATCGTACGAATCATCGGTATACCAGCCTCAGCACAACCGGCAAACACACTTTCAGTCGGTTCACTCGCAACACTGAATATTTTCAAGCCATGATCAGCGAATTGCTGTACCAATTGGGGCAGTTGATCTGGTTTAGCAGGTTCTAGCTGGTAGCCGTCACGCAGAGGAAATTCAATACCGTCAAAACCCAAATCACTTACAAATTTCCCAAGCTCCCAAACCGTTGCCGCTTTCCAAGGCTTCGTAAATACAGAAAATGAAATCGAATCGATTGTCATATATGGCACTCCCTTTACGTTGTAAGTTAATTTAAAGCAGCTGTAAAATCAATTTGATAACGCTTTCATTGGCCTTATAACCATTTTATATTAAACTTCTCAATTACGTCAATAATTAAATTATGTTTAGATCGAACTAATTATACTCTGTAAATATCTGTTAAAATAAAGTCAAATAAGCACATTTCACGCTGATTTTATTGTATTAATAGAAATTTTATAGCGTACCTCATATCATTATGTCTATTTTTAAACTTTAATAAATCCTGCTATTCAGACGGCTCTCGTAGTAATCCGGATTGCTGCCCAGCCTTTGCAGAACGGGCTCCGTGATTTCATTGAGACGCTGAATCGTTGCCTGTGACAGCTCATAGGACGCACCCTGAATATTCAATTCCAGCTGCTTGACATTACGCGAACCTACTATTGTCGTACTGATCGCTTCATTGGAAATGGCCCAGGCTAATGCAAGTGTGATGATAGGTGTGCCAATCGTATGGGCCAGCAGACGAATTTCCTGAAGTGCCTGCTGGATCTCTGCTTCTGCCCCCTCCTCACCATGCCTTGTCCCTTCCCCTCTGCTATGGTGGAAATGGCGAGACCTGGCTTGCAGCGGTCTAAGCTCGTCCAGACTTGTGACTTTATCCGTCAGCAAGCCCTGCAGCAGCGGCATATAACCGATAACGCCAATCTCGTTCTGGATGCAGTAGGGCAGTACGCTCTCCTCTATAGCCCGTGATAGCAGATTGTAGGCCATTTCATTAGCCACAACCTTGACACCTGCGTCCTGCACCTCCTTCATCTGCTGCACACCATGATTGCTGATGCCGATATGACGAATTTTCCCTTCCTTTTGCAAAGATTGAAGTGTTTCAAAAACTTCCTGAAGCTGCGGCGGATTCGCAATCAGAGCTGCATCCTGAGTGAAATGCTTAACGGATAGCGGACTGATCGGCCAGTGAAGCATATATAGGTCAATATAATCGGTTTGCAGCCGCTTCAAGCTTGCCTCACAATGAGCTCTCAGCACCGACGGCTGCGTATTCGAGGTGCTGATTTTACTGCCGATAATCGCCTGAGCTCGCCTGCCTTTGAGTGAAATCCCAAGTGCCAGCTCGCTTGCCCCATCATTGTAAACCTCAGCCGTGTCAAAGTAGTTCACGCCCAGATCCAGCGCCTTGTGTACGACCTCGTCGACATCCTTCTGGCTTTGCTCCCCCCAATAACTGCCGCCTCCATACTGCCAGCAGCCCATACCGAGCACACTAACTTCGATTCCCGAGGTGCCTAAAACCCGTTTTTTCACAATTCCCCCTCCTTCATTATGGTACAAGCATACATCCTCAATCTCTCACAACACCCTTTTTCAAAATCAGATTGCCTTTGAAAGACTTGTCACCTGTTGCGACAATAGCAAAAGCCTTAAGTGCCCGCTCATAAAAGGAGAAGCGTTCCACATAACCAAAATCCGTGAATCGACTCTCATGAGGACGGATCAGACCACGGTATACTTCCCACACCTCCGGTGTCGGGTCAGCTGGCAGCAGGGACATCACAACCGCCGGATGCTCTGTAGCATGATCCAAAGGGAACAACGGAATGATCGCTTGAAGCAAATCCGGAATCGAATGCCCGTCACTACGTAGCAAACGCTTCGCGTGCGAGGCAGCAGGAAAATTTCCATCCGCCAAAATAATTTCGTCGCCGTGCCCCATTTCCATCAAGGTCTTCAATAGCTCAGGTGATAGTATGGATGGGATCCCTCTTAGCATCTTGTAACCCCCAATTGCAATGACTTGTTTAACTTTCTGGAAGCGATTTCTAGATTATTCTAACATCGCAACCGACTTATGTAAATATTTAAATTATCTCATTCTTTTTCGTTGAGATTATAGTCTTTTATGCTATAATTAGAACCAATGATTCCCGTTTTTGAAGTTTTACCGACAGAATATAAGATAGGGTGCTGTTATGAGCAACAATGAAATCAGAGATCAAAAGGGCAGTAAACTAACTATTCTACAAACGCTGCGCATACAAGGCAGCATGTCGAGAATTGAGCTTACCCGAATTACCGGATTGAGCCGGGCTACCATTTCCATCTCCATAGCCGAATTAATTGAAAACGATCTTGTGTGCGAAACTGATAATCGTTTATCCACCAAAGGCAGACCTGCTACAGCTTTGGAGTTGGTTCCGAATTCCAGAGTTATTATCGGGGCCGATCTCGATAACAAGACCTGGACACTTGGCGCCTTCGATCTGCTTGGCAATGTGATCAAATCAATGAAAATTCCTCTGTATACTTTCGAACCAGAAGAGACCTTCAAAGCCTTGGCCATAGAAATCTCAACCTTCGTCAAAAGTCTGGACAAGAGTCCTATTCCTTTGCTCGGCTTGGGGGTTCCTGGTCTTGTCGATGCCAATCACCGTATGATCCGCAGTGCCGCTGATCTGGAATGGAATCAAGTTGATGTGGCTGGCATTATGGAAAAAGAAATTGGCTGGCCGACGGTCGTCGTGAACCGTCATCGGGCAAGGGGATTAACGGAATGCCGATACGGTGCAGGGCTTTCCTACAACAATATGATCTATATCGGGGTTGGCATGGGCATCGCAGCTGGATTATATATTGACCGTCAGCTGCTATCGGGATCACTTGGAGGCGCCGGCGAAATCGGTCATACCACCATAGAGCCGTCAGGTCCACTATGTCCATGCGGCAATCACGGCTGTCTTCAGGTACTCGCTGCTGGCCCTGCCATTGAACAGGAATTTCGCAAGCTGGTCCGTTCTTCCGAGCAGGAGCTTGTATATCCTTATCAAAATATGGACCTTCAATTTCTGAAAATGCATGATGTATGCGCGGCTGCAGAGGACGATGACAAGCTGGCTGTTCAGGTTATTAGCAATGCCGCTTCATACCTGGGAATTGCCATGGCCAACCTGCTGAATACATTTAATCCCGAGGCTATCATTCTGGGCGGCACGATACCGAACGCCAGTACGCTGTTTGTAGAAACAGCCACCAGAGTCATGCGCCAACGGGCTATGCGTCCGCTATCTGCTGACACCATAGTCAAAACCTCCGTGTTCAAGGATATCGGTGGAGCATTGGGTGCAGCTAATTTCGCTTTTGACAAAAATATTTCCATTTCAATTTTTAATTAAGCACAAATAAACCAGCAAGCCATGGGCAGCTTTTGGGTCTGCACACTGGCTTGCTGGTTTAAATCATCCTTTTAAAGCCCCGACCATAACACCTTTCACAAAATATTTCTGAAGGAAGGGATACAGCGCAAGAATCGGGATCGTCGACACCATGATGGTAGCATATTTGATGGTTTCTGCCACGTTCTGGGCTTCATTGATTGCGACGTTATTACCCATCATCATTTCCATATTATTGTCAATAAGAATGTTTCTTAACACCAATTGCAACGGAAACAATTCTTTGTTACGCAAAAATATATTCGCCTGAAACCAGCTGTTCCAATGCTGAACCCCATAAAAAAGAATCATAACGGCTACTACAGGTATCGCGAGCGGTAAATAGACCCTGAACAAAATAGTGATATGGCCCGCACCGTCCATAACAGCCGATTCTTCCATATCACGGGGGATACTCATAAAGTACGTTCTCATTAATATGAGATTAAAGGTGTTGATCGCACTAGGTAAAATTAATGCCCATAACGTATCGTGCAGCTCCAAACTGCGAACCGTCAAGTAGAACGGGATAAGCCCTCCATTAAAAAACATCGTGAAAACGATAAAAAACATGATCCCATTCTTCCACATGATATTTTCTCTGGATAGGAAATAAGCGCCGAGCGAGGTCAGTATCAAATTGATGGTCACACCTACAACAACAATAAACAGTGTGTTTCTATAGCCCATCATAATATTTGGGTTTCTGAAAACGGCATCATAAGCGGAGAAAGTAAAGCCTTCTGGCCAGAATAACAGGCCGTCATGGGCAATAAACTGGTTTCCGTTGCTGAAAGAGGCCGCGACAATGTATATAAAAGGGTATAGCGTTACCATGATCAATAGCAGCATGATGACGACATTGAGGATGTCAAAAATTTTCTCTCCCAACGATGTCTTATTCATGAATAATCCTCTTCCCTACCATAGGCTGTTACCGCTCGTTTTTTTGCTAAGATAATTCGCTAGAATCAACAAGATGAAATTAATTACCGAATTAAACAAGCCAACCGCCGTACTGAGACTGTAATTGAACTCTATAATCCCCTTGCGATATACATAGGAGGAAATCACATCTGCGGTTTCGAACGTTGCAGGGTTATACAATAAAATGATTTTTTCAAATCCGACGTCCATCATATGCCCCAATTTCAGAATAAGCAATATAAGGATGACGGGCCGAATACCCGGTAAGGTGATATGCCAAATTTGCCTCCATTTGTTGGCTCCATCGATTTTGGCAGCTTCATATTGCTGCTGATCAATACCGGTGATAGCTGCAAGATAGATGATTGTACCCCAACCTACACTTTGCCAGATCTCGCTCGTTATATAGATCGTCCGGAAATAATTGGCTTTCTGCAAAAAGGCGGTTCGGTCTCCTCCAAATGCTGCGATTACATCGTTAATTAACCCATCGGAAAGAGTAAAGTCGCGAATAATACCCGCAACCACAACCATAGTAATAAAATGTGGCATGTAGGTGATCGATTGCGTAATTCTTTTAAACACCTGATTTTTCAACTCATTAAATAAAAGGGCCAATATGATCGGAGCAGGAAAACCGATAATCAAGCTGTAGAAACTGATCATGATCGTGTTTTTTACAACTCTCGTGAAATAGATACTATTAAAAAACTCTCTGAACTTGGCGAAACCAACCCACGGGCTGTCGAAAATGCCCTTGGCCGGAACATATTCCTTAAAAGCAATAATCGCACCGTACATAGGCACATAAGAAAACACAATGTAAAAGATAACCACAGGCAGCACCAAAAAATATACCGCTTTATTACGGATAAAGTCTTTGCGTGCTCTGGCTAAGAATGCTGTTTTCTTGTTGATAGCACTCGTTGCCGCCTGAATGGAAGATGAATTCATAGAGTAATCTCCTTGTATCCGTTTTTTAAGCTAATTAATACCGCGCGAAGCGTTCAAGGACAGGGAGATTTAAGGTCAAATCCCCCTCGGCAGCTTATCTCTTTTTGTAGCGGTCGTACGCAGCTTGCTTCAGTTTAATGGCTTTTTCAATTCCCATTTTCTTTAGTGTGTTCACATTATCATCAAAGGTATCGATCGATATCGTACCGAGAATATATTTGATTTCCGTTTCCAATACGTAAGCGTTGATATCAGCCATAATTTGCGCGATTTCATTTGACTCCTCTGTGGTATGAGTGATTGGCGGAATAGCATATTTTTCAGCGTCCGTATCTCTCCATTTGGCAATGGCTGCAATCCACTTTTCACCTCTTGACGATTCGGTATCCCTTTGAAGCTGCGGGAAATTCGTATTTTTACCGTACACTTGCCTTGCCTGATCCACAGTCAATTTATCCGGATTCTTTAAGATTAGATCCGTATATTTCACTTTTCCATTTTCCATCGTATAACTGACACCTTCAGTACCGTAGGTTACGAGTGTTGATCCTTCTTTGGAATAGAAATAATCCAGCCATTTGGCAGCAGACTCCACATTCTTGCTCTTGGCCGAAATCGCACCGGAATTACCACCCGGATAGGCATTCTCAAGATGGCCGAACTTAGATTTCACTCCATTTTGAAGAGACGGGTACGTAATACCGATGTAATTGGCTTGGGGCAGACTTTCCCGAGTTGCGTTATGGTACTGGTCGGTACGGCTTCCTAATTGAATAGTAACTCCGCTTCCCCCTGTCATCATCTTCCGATCCACGGTATTCGAGTCTATAGAAGCAAAATCCTTATCAAGCAAGCCTTCCACATACCATTTGCGAAGTAATATCATAAAATCCTTGTACTTAGGCTGCATGTTTCCGAACACAATTTTTTCATTCTCCAGATAAAAGCCATTCATAACCCCATAAGCTCCAGAAAATGCTCCTGTTGAGAAAAAGCGGGATGCCAAAAAGGTTAACGGTGCCGCTGCGTTCTTCTTTTCTTTGAATGCCTTCAGAACGGTGTACCATTCATCAATCGTCTCTGGCACAGGCAATCCCAATTCATCCAGCCAGTCTTTACGGATAATCGGACCTACATAGGTTTTATCAAATTCGGATCGAATAAAAGGAAATGCATAATAATCCCCTTCGTCCGTCCTTATATCCTTAGCAATTTGCGGATTTTCCTGCAATACCTTCTTAAAGTTAGGCGCATACTTGTCGATAATATCATTCAACCTTAGTATGTACCCTTGATCGATTGCCCTCTTGGGACCACCCGGAAAATTAAGCCAATTGTTCATCCAAACATCCGGCAAGTCATTCGATGCCAGAACAAGATTAAACTCCTGGGTGTTCATACTGGCCCCACCTAAAAATTTGGTCTTGATTCCTGTTCTTTTCTCCAATTCTTCAAAAAAATGATTGGGGGGCGTTAATTCAACAGCTGCCTTGTCCTCTCCCATTCTTGTTAAGGTTACGTCTACTGGCTTTGTAGTTGTAGGCTTAGCAGGAGCATCATCGGGTGCTTTAACAGCTGTACACCCTGCAATAAGAAGAAGAGCAGCAATAATGGCAAGAAATTGTTTTTTATTTTTCATGTGACCTCCTTGATTATTCTTGAGTTTGGGATCCCACTTACACTATAGTAAGCGCATTCAATTATATCAATCAGCATTAAAAAAGGAGTTGTCAAAAACCAAAAAAAGGCAATCGACGATTTGAAATTGATTGTTCAATTGTTAAAAAACCCCATGGTTTACCATGAGGCACATGAAATAGATATACAGACAGACCCTATTGCTCATTAAATTGATACTTTCCTGGTGTGATGCCCTCGTATTTTTTAAACACCTTGATAAAGGTACTGCTGCTCGTGAAACCTGTATTTCGTGCAGTGTCTTCAATACTCTCACCCTTAAGGAGCAACCGCTTGGCATGTTCAATCCTCGTTTGACAAATAAATTCATGTAATCCCTGGCCTCTCTGTTCCTTGAAGAGCCTCGACAAGTATTGTGGGGTCATCGAAAAGTGCTCGCCGAGCAAAGACACACTAAGATTCGGGTCATGATAATTCTCTTGAACAAATTCAGTCACATGCTCATTCTTTACAAGATTCGAAATACTTTTGTTTTTACTTTCTATGTGTTGACAAACATAATTAAATATTTCAAGCATCTGATACTCAATCTCAAATTTCGTATTGCATTTAAGCAGTCGGCGGAACGGTCGCAATTCTTCCCAAACCGAAC
Organism: Paenibacillus sp. FSL H7-0331; assembly: GCF_001956045.1. The sequence goes on from NZ_MRTH01000041.1 coordinate 22,443, forward strand.
CATTATGCTGATCCTGGATCAGCTTCATCATCGTGCTCACCAAATCTATCATAATGCATTTCAGCATTTCGATTGAAGTATTTCCTTGGTTGAAGCTGCTCTGGATCACCCCCGTTACCAGCTCACGTGCCTGGATAAAATCACAGCTTTTGAGCAGATTGATCAGTATGAGCTCTTGGTTGACTGTGTAATAATAATCCTTGTTGGTGTGTTTCAAATCACCATACCAGACAACCTTTTCATCACCAAGCAGCATTAAATATTCGAGCGCCTCCAAGGCTTGCATAAAGGCCTGATGTATACCTCCCAATCCTCTTTGCAATTCACTTATCGTTGTCGCAAATTGAAAATTGTATCTTTTCTCTATAAATTCTCTGGCCTCTTTCAATACCGACTCTAAATTATCCTTCCAATCATCAAAGCCCGCTGGATGTATATTCAATACAGCTGCCAGCGTTCCGTCCATATCTGTGAAATGGAGAGTATGCTTAGCTCCAATCAGCTCGGTAACCACATTGGAAATGATAAACTGCAGCAATTGAAACTCGTCGGAAACCCCCTTGTCACTTTCAAGATGGAAGAGCATAACAAGAAAATAATCGGAAGACCACACTATGTGATAGGCTTTGGAAGCCTCTTCCAGAGATTGTTCCTTTTCAATATGACCTTTCATCAATCGGTGTAAAAAGTAATTACGCAGCAGCTTAATGTGCTGAACCTGTTTGTGATTACTATCATCTCTTTCCTGAATGGTTTTAATAAAATGCTGACGGATCAATTCAAATTCGTCTTGCTCTTTCTCTACAGGGGCAAAAGCTTTCCCTGTTACAAATCTGACAAGCTCCTGAATCGGATTATAGTTCTTTCTGGCAAATACCAGGATCATCACGCCGCCAATGATAAAACATATGAACAAACCAAGCAGATTCAAATTTCGTATATGTTCTGCTCTTTCCCAAAACACTTCCGCAGGAATCATACTCACATATTTCCAATCCACCACACTCGACGAAGCGTGAGAAATCATTACCTTGTGTCCCTGAACGTTCTCGAAAAAGGGCTCGTCCTTCTTCAGTTCCATTTCGCTGTAATGTATAGATAAAGGAAGCCCGGCATCCTTGGTATGAAAAACTATCTGATCATTTTTATCGAGAATTAGCACTTGACCATATTGAATCCAATCCATATTTTTTAGAATCTTTTCTATTTTGTTGTTGTTCAATGTGATGACAAGTGTACCCAACGGTTGGTTACTGTTATCAATCGGTAGTGACTGCACAAGCGCGGCGGTTTCGTTCAAAAGGCCGTTGTCACGCGTAGGAAGGACCCGGTATTCTTTAATATAATTACTTCTAGCGAATTTCTGCCAATCCTTAAAAGTAAAGACAGCGCTTTCATAATACATTTGATAAAAATGACTTTCTTCCACGAAGGTATCCGGTGTCAGCACCATATTCATACTTTTCGAGTATACAAAAATATCTTTAATAAAATCATTGTATAGCAAGTATTTATGGATTTCTTGTTTGGTTTTATAAATTTGAAAGGGATCCTTTTGTTGATCTACCTCCAGGTATTTTCTGATATCCGTATTAATGGACATTTGATTGCCAAGCTGTTCTGTCTGCAGCAGCCCGCTATCCACGATAAATTTAACCTGATTAAGCAAAGCCTTATTAGCCCGTTTAATCTCATACTCCACAATGCTCCCTGTTTGTACATATATAAGAGCGCTGATCAGTATCGGAATGAATAAAATCACACCATACGAGATTTTCCATTTGAACGCGACACTATTTTTGATATGCATGCGCAGCATGACCGGGTCCCCCCACCGCCTAAATTGAAATCATTTTCCCATCAACAATTTTGCACACGCAAACTGACTTCGTAAACGTATAATGGCCTAGTGGATTCTGTTGGATTTATTATAGAGGAAGGAGCTATGAAATGCACACAATATAATCACAAGTAATCACTATGTTCCCTTGCAATCATCTTGCCACATAAAAAAAACACAGAGAGACGAACATTGGCGCATCTCCGTGTTTTTGCATAATCTGATTCATTTCGTCTTATTCATGAGGGTATCAAAATGGAGTTTTTAGCGGTTATCCAGCAAAAAGCTTAATACCAGCCAATATAATCCCGATCAAAAATCCACAAATGGCTCCATTAACTCGAATCCATTGTAAATCGCCGCCGATTTTATCCTCCATCAACGTAATCAGCGTTTTATCATCAAAACGATCAATGTTTTCACGAATCAGCGTACCGATTTTGTGGTGATTCGCCTCGATCCAACGGGCAATTTGCTCACGCAAGCCGCTTTCGAGCCGATCCAGCAGCTCCTCGTTGTCACAAACCTGATTAACCAGCTTGTTCACCACCGGTATCACATAGGCTTCTACATAATCCTCACGGTTCACAAATTCCAATGCTTGAGCCTGCAAACGCTGCAGCATTTCAAGCAGCTTCTCCTCAAGCTTCCATTCATCCAGCAGCTGTGCCTTCCAGTGATCCATTTCGATCGCCAGCTTATACTGGTTGCCCGGATTATCCAGCCAGCTGTGTATGGCACGCATGACCGCTTTGCGGTTAGGATTATTAACAGATCTCAATCCATCCAGCCCATTCAGCATGAACTGTTGGATCAAACCACCCAGCTTCTCATCATTGAAAAATCCGGCAAAAGCGTTAAGCGCAAACTGCATCATCCCGCCCGCATTCAGATTTTGCAGCGCCTGAGAAGCCATTGCACCCATTCGATCGCGTATTTCCGGTTTCATAATTAACTGTTCAGCCGTATTCAGCGCAAAATCGAATACCTTCTCATCGTAGCCCCTGGTGTACACCTGTTGAAGTCCTTGTTTGAGCAGATCCTGCAAATCCAATGCATCAATCATATGTCTGACTTCTCGTTCGCCTAATGCGGCTAGCTTTTCAAGTGGCAGCTGACGAATCGCATATTCACTTAGCGTCACCACACCAGTCTTAGCCGAATTTGTACTGAGCTGCCCTGCTGCGCCCTGCAAAATTTTGGATACCAATGGGATTTGAGCCAGCTTGTCCGTAATGCTTTGCTTGCTCAGTAAATCCTCCTGAATGGTATTGACCAACGCTCTGGATACCTTTTCCCGATTTTTGGGGAGTAAGGCCGTATGTGGAATCGGTATGCCGAGCGGATGCCTGAACAGCGCTGTCACTGCAAACCAGTCTGCCAGTCCCCCTACAAGCCCCGCTTCAAATCCGCTTTGTAAAAACCGAACCCATGTCGGACCTTCGACAAATAAGGTTCCAATGAATCCTGCCGCCATAACAACAAGCGACACTGTTGCTGTATATCTCGAATTGCTTCCCATCCTCATTGTCACCTTCCTTCATGTCAGCACCTGTCTATTTAAGCAACATTATATCATTCTCCTGTTCCCGTTGAAAATCGCCACCCCTAAAGGCTATTTGGCTGTACTGGAAATGGAGGATGTCATGCCATATTTTTTACCCAATTGCTGTCCAAACAAAGCAGCGAGGATTTGCTGAAACAGCATACCGGCGATAACCGGCAGGGCGACAGGAGGCGGGAAGAAGCTGATTGCAAGCACCGCGCCTGCACTTAAATTGCGCATCCCTGAATTGATCGTAAGCGCAATGGTCACTTCACGGTCCCATTTCATCCAATGAGACACAAGCCAACCCGCGATATAACCAAAAGCCGCAAGCACAAAGGCTACGATGATGATCTCCAACAGCTTCATATTAAATTGCTTCAAATAGGGAGCTACCACCGAGCTATTGATCGAAACGACAATAAACAGCCCGATTTTGGAAAAAGGAGCAAGCTTTGGACCGAGCATCGGTTTGATTTTGCCCTTCGTTAATTGATTGAGCAGCATCCCGATAATAGAAGGGACAACAACCATCCAGAGCAGCCCGCCCATAATATCCAGCGGCTCCATATGAACCTTGGCTCCTACAATCCAGGAAAGACTCAGCGGAACGATAATAGGGGACAGCAGCGTATCCAACAGGATGAGTGCCAGCGTTAGCGCAATATTCCCCCCATAAATAGTGACCCAGACGAGACTCACGACTCCGGTTGGAATGACAAATAACAGCACAAATCCCGTCTGCGTCAAATCATCACCTGGAAAAAAGTAGGCCCCGGCGGCCCAGCCTAATATAGGCATGACCAAATGCAATATAAGTAGATTAGCCACAATCGGCAGTGGAAGCATCATTACCCGGCCCAAATCCTTGAAATTGGAGCCAATGCTGCCAGCAAACGTCATTGCGGCAAAAATCCACGGCACCAAAAAACTGAACGAGTGCAGCCATGCGGCACCCAAGAGACCCACGAGCACACCTGTCGGTGTAAGAAACGGCATACATTTTTCTAATATTTTGTTTAATCGGTTTAGCATACTCCAGCCCTCTTCTGCTTTTAAATGAACAACATTTAATGAATTATCGTTACATTGTAGCATAATCACGCGAACTGCAAACGATCTTTTTTGCTATTCATCCAAAAAGAAAACGCAAAAAAAGAGCAGTTTGCAGCTGCCCTGTTAGATTAAGTCTCTCTTGCTAATCCTTCTCCAGCGTACGATAGCAGCGGCGAAATCTCGACAGGCCCCTGAACCTCATCAAGCGAAGCACCCGCTTTCAGCAGCCAGCTCCGATGCAGCTCGTAAATAAGCTCTCTGGCTGTTTGCGGGCTGTCCTCACCTTCCTTGTTTTTTACAGGTGCAAAATCATGTTCACGCTTTCCTTTAAGAACCGTGATCCCCGCAGCCCATGGAAAAAAATCAAAAATAAACCGTTCGAATTTGTACCCATTCGGCTGTGAAGCTTCAATGATATGACCATTCACATCTACATGCCTGATTTTCTTGTGAGCGATATGGTAGGGAATGCTGCTGTTCACCTGCTGCTCGATCCAGTCACGACGAAATAAATGAATCGAGATATTGCCAAGCCCATACGTCAGCTTCCCTTCATTATTGTGCTCAAACATCAAATGCTGTGGCAGATCGGAGTATTCCACGACCATAGGCCGATTGTTTTTCATACATATAATACCGACCTTCTCCTCGGGATACGCCTTATCTATCACTTTGGTCGCAATCGGGTTGTTATAATGAGCCGCAACACCAACAAATACAGGGTCCGCCACCTTAATAAGTGCATTATCCACATTATAATAAAATAACCAATCGACACCGCGGCGCTTCATGTCGGCTATCGCTCCTGACTTGTTCAAGGCGGCAAAGCACTCTCCATTTCCGCTCGGAGCCAGGCTGATCTCATCCTTCTCCGATAAAAAGATGCTGCCATCCTCATCCACAGCAGGCATGACCCCCTGTTCAAACATAATGCAATCTTCAGCACAATAACCAAAATAATCAGCTGCTATCATATAATCGACCGTTTGCTGATGATTATCCGGGCTTGTCATGATATACCAAGGGATTCGGCTGCCTGCTCGCTTAGACAGATTGAGCAAGCGCTCCGCTTGAAGCTGAAACAACGACTTGTGGGAAGGCAGGCCAATATCGTAGGTCCCCTTTGGTCCTTCATGCCCCAACCGGCTTCCCTGGCCTCCGGCTACAACAATCGCTCCAACCTTCCCTTGACGAAGCAGCTCCCAACCCTTATCTGTAAAATACTGCTGCTCCTCCTCACTGAACAGCTCCCAATCAAGCGCTCCGATCGGCGACAGGTCTTCATAGATTGCAGGTGTTTGTGCTGCGCGCACTTCACCTAATGCTGCCCACTGGTCCCAATTGATACTCAGAATCTGATTCAGCAGCTTCAGCTGTGATGCCTCAGACAGTTCATCATAGAACTGAAGAAGATGTGCCTGATTGTGCCGGATAAGCAGCTCCAGCACTCCGTTATATAGCTCTTCCATTGCCCGCCTCCTAAACCAAAATTTCTTACAGCTGCTATGCTAGCTTCAATTATTATTGCAGCCAACCATTTTTCTCGGCAATACTGATCGCATCAATACGGTTTTTGGCCTCAAGCTTCTGCAAAATTTCCGATACATAATTCCGTACCGTGCCTCCCGTCAGGAACAGCTTTCTGGCTATTTCATTTACCGATAACCCCGCGGCTACCAGCTTCAGCACCTCCTGCTCCCGTTCCGTTAACGGATTTTCCGCTTCCCATAAAGAAATAGAAAGTGCAGGACTGATGACCCTTCCGCCCTTGAATATATTCCGCAGTGCGACTGCAAGCTCGTGTACGGGCGAATCCTTTAACAAGTAACCCTGAACCATTTGATCGAAAATTTCCCCGCATGATGACAGGCATCACGGTCATCACCAACGCGGAAGGCAGAGCATTGATTATATCCGATTCATTCAGGCCAAGACCTCTATAAAGTAGAGCAAGAATGAGCAGCCCAAGCTGAGCTGTCATTGCGGTTATAAACTGTTTATTGTCAGACAGCATACCGACGATGAAAGCGGTATAGAATCCCATCAAAATAAAGCTATCATTATAACGCAAACACAAAAAGCCAATAATCACGATCAGGCCTATCACATATAGAAGTCGTCTTGACGAGTTCAGATAACACAGCAGGTAAATCATACCAAACAAGGCAAGCGTAGAAAAGCCGATCCACATCTCGAAAATCGATTTGTGGAACAGCGTATGGATAGGTATGAACAGATAAATCAGAAAAACGAATGAATAGATCATGATTTGTCGTATTTTCCTGTCGAATGTCAAACTGAACCTGCTCATACCGCTTCCTTCCTTTTAATCATATAAGGCGATAATATCATAAAAATGATCACGTATGCTGTAAGAATCACAATACCTCCCCAATCCAGCGACAACCCTGCAATGATGTTCCAAGCACCTTTACCGTATCGGTAAGAAGGCATCCACAAAGCAAACATAAACATAATAAATTTCCGCTTCCTCACAGTACGCAGCAGCTATGCTTTATACACCTCATTTTTTTGGAGCTCACGCTTTTAGCTCTTTACTATAGCCTTAATTGACTTTACACCATACCGACGAATGTCATCACTTGCACCTGACAAATGTCACATCCATGAAAAAGAGTCCTCCATACAAAAAACATCCCTAGCCCACTTGATAATAAGCGGTCAGGGATGCTTGTAGTGTTCATATCGGTTGTCACACCAGTAACGAACCCACTATTCAGGCTGTTCGCCAAGCGGCAGCAATTCGATTAAATCCTTCATCGCAATGTCCGGCTGCGGATAGGACAGCGGCAGCTTTTTCAATGTATCCACAATTAGCGACAGCACAACATAATCTCTGTACCAGCGGTTATTACCGGGCACCAGATGCCAAGGCGCGTCCTTCGAGTTGCAATTGGTGAACACACCCTCGTATGCCTTTTGATAGGCGTCCCAATAATTGCGCTCCAGCAGATCGCTCGGATCGAATTTCCATCTTTTTGATGGATCGTGAAGCCGTTCCTCGATTTTTTTAATTTGAAAGTCTTTCGAAATATGTAAGAAAATTTTCAATACGACTGTATCATGATCAGCCAGCAGCTTCTCAAATTGCTTGATGTGCTTGAAGCGCCGCTCAGCCTCTTCATCCTCAATCTGATTGTGTACACGAGTGATCAAAACATCCTCATAATAGGAGCGATTAAATGCCGTAATGAACCCTCTGCCCGGCGTTTCCTTGTGGGCTCTCCACAGAAAGTCATGTGAGGATTCTTCGGTTGTCGGTTGTTTAAATGAAGTCACCTTGAAGCCCTGCGGATTGACCCCGGACAACACTTTTTTAATGACGCCATCCTTGCCGCTGCAATCCATCCCCTGAAAAATAATGAGCAGTGAATACTTTTTCCCGGCAAACAGCTTGTCCTGCAGCTCTGTCAATTCCTCTTTCAGCTTCTCGTAATGCTCGGCAACCTCATCCTTTCCGGAAAAAGAACCTGTATCATCGGGATCATACTGGCTCAGCTTGATTTTTTTGTCCCGCGGCAGTTTAACATTTTTGGACATTTTCAACCACTCCTCTGGATTGTGATGATCTGATGATACCCTGTACTGCGAACTTGATAACCTACCGAAGCAAATGCTCCAGCTTGTAAAAACGCAGGGCGTTATGGCCGAATATCGCCGTTTTTTCCGACTCTGTTATCCCTTCGGGCAAGGCTTCCTCCAACAGCTCCACAACTCGTTCATAGCTTGCTGCCAGCAGGCAGACGGGCCAATCACTGCCAAACATCACACGCTCTGTGCCAAAAGCTTTTACTATATGATGGATATAAGGAGTCACCTGCTCTGTCGTCCAAGTATGATGATCGGCTTCTGTTACCATCCCCGACAGCTTGCAGGTTATCGACGGATAAGAGGCAATTCCCTCCAGTTGTGAAGCCCAAGGCTCCCACTGTCCCTGTACAATAACTGGCTTGGCGATATGGTCAATAACCCCACGAAGATCAGGTACCTCCTGCAGTAATTTCAGCACAGTCGGCAGCTGGTGTGAACGCATCAGCAGATCGACCGGAAAATTCTCAGCCTCCAAAAACTTCAGCGCTTGTAAACTTGCGGGGCGCAGAACCGCATCCGCGTCCTCCATGATTTGAATCATAATACGAATTCCAACCAATTTGGACTGTTTTCGTAACGATTCATAATGCTCGCGGAAATCCTTGTGCTCCAGATCCAGCCAACCGACAACACCTGCAATAGAGTCGTTGTGCTGTGCCAGCTCAAGCATAAATTCCGTATCCTTCATTGTCGGAGCTGCCTGTACAACAATCGTCTTGTCAATCTGAGTGCGTGCCAAATGCTCTGACAGATCGGCAGGAAAATAATCCCGATGCAATATTTCCCCATCCTCTTTGGTCCAATCGTAATCTCCACGTGCCAATTGCCAATAATGCTGATGTGCGTCTACTCTCAACCTGCGTAACCTCCCTCATTCACTCTCTTTTTGCAGAGTTCTGTTAGTCTCTTAGCCATTATATTACAATAGAACCAAACGGTTTTACAATGACTTCAGATGTTCCATACTTTTTACAAAATAATTGATATTTTGCTGTTTCAAAAGCTATAAGATGGGTAATTAATTGTATCGAAACAACTTGGTGAACAAAATTAATGAAAATATCGCAAAATTGTACAATGATTTTAAGGTTATTTTAATGATGATCATATATACTATGTATTATATCCAATTATTAGGCGGGTGAGCGTAATGAAATTGTTCATAACAGTACAGAATAAAAAGGTGCCTGTTTACTCCGATGAAAAGAACAAAAAGAAACTGAATCTTCTTGTTTCTGCTCTGGAATCCAAAGTAGTTAAAGGAAAAAGAGCAATTAAAAAATGTCTCGACTCCTTAATCAGCATCGAAATTGTCGGATGCGAAGCGATTCTTCATTCTTACAACGAAACTGACTCTTTGGCTTTATCGCTCTATTAAACTACGGTAAAGCCTTCTCTGTTACCCAACCATACATATTACAAATTAAGAAGCTGCTGCTGCGGCTTCTTTGTTGTTTATTACATACACGTCTCCCTTTGCAGGTGAATGGTATCGGATTCTGTTATAATTCTTGCATACATAATAAGAATAGCTGGAGTGATAGAATGACCATTTTGCCCATAGATACGATTCTTCCTCAATTAAAAGAAACTTTACAAGTCCACTCGGCCATCGTACTGGTGGCCCCACCCGGAGCAGGCAAAACAACGCGAGTTCCACTAGCGCTGCTGGATGTGCCCCTATTCGCAAAGCAGCGAATCCTGATGCTGGAGCCGCGCCGACTCGCTGCCCGCACTGCAGCCCGCTATATGGCTGCATCGCTTAATCAGCAGGTCGGTGAGACCGTTGGATATCGGGTTCGAATGGATACCCGCGTAGGCCCCTCTACACGAATCGAAGTCATTACGGAAGGTGTCCTTACCCGGATGCTTCAGCAGGACCCAAGCCTGGAGGGTGTAGGTGCTGTCATCTTCGACGAATTTCACGAGCGCAGCCTTCACGCAGATCTTGGACTTGCCTTGTGCTTGCAGGCACAGGCTTTGCTTCGTGACGATTTACGTATCATCGTGATGTCGGCAACACTGGACGCCCAAGCCGTTGCCGGGTTGATGAACGATGCGCCAATCCTGATTAGCGAAGGGCGAAGCTTTGAAGTAGCTACCCATTATTTGGACCGAAAACCTGATGGACGCATTGAGCAGACGGTTGTACGCGTAATAGTCCAAGCGCTCGAGCAGCATGAGTATGGCAATATGCTTGTGTTTGTTCCAGGAACAGGAGAAATCAGACGAATCGAAGCAAGACTTCGCGAGCTGCAGCTCGGTCCGCTGGTTCAGATCACCCCACTGCACGGTTCCTTGCCACAAGAAAGTCAGGATAGAGCTATCTCCCGAGGTCAAGCGAATGAACGTAAAATTGTGCTTACCACATCCATTGCTGAGTCGAGCCTTACTGTTGATGGGATCGGGATTGTCATTGACAGCGGCCTGAGCCGTGTCCCCCGCTTCTCACCGCGCACTGGGATGACCCGTCTGGAAACCGTTCCGGTATCTCTGGCATCGGCCGACCAGCGCAGGGGGCGGGCGGGTCGCCTCGGTCCAGGTACCTGCTACCGCCTTTGGACGGAAGCCGACCATCGTCAGCTCCTACCGCTTAGCAAGCCGGAAATAGCAGAGGCTGATCTGGCTCCCCTAGCTCTGGAGCTGGCGGCTTGGGGTGTAACCGAGCCTGCTGAGCTGACGTGGCTTGACTCTCCACCACGAGCTGCATTCGTTCAAGCACGTTCGCTGCTTGTCCAGTTGGGAGCAATGAACCCGGATGGATCGATTACATCAGAGGGTCGCCGTATGGCAGGACTTGGACTTCATCCACGCTTGGCACATATGCTGCTTAAGGCGATTCCGCTTGGATATGGAGAGCTGGCTTGCGAGCTGGCTGCCTTGCTCAATGAACGGGATTTCTTAAAAGGTGATTCTGCAGCTCCTAATGCAGACCTGCGGCTGCGTGTGGAAGCACTTCGAAGGGCCATGAAGTCAAAGGATTACTCGTCTGGAGCCTTATTCTATGAGGGCTTTACAGTAGATGCTGCCGCCTGCAAACGCATATGGATGGAAGCTGGTCAGTGGAAAAGAGAGCTGCGTATTCAGGTTGCAAGCCAACCAGAGGATGTACATCACTGTGGACTGCTGCTAGCCTTTGCATTTCCTGACCGAATCGGACAGCGCAGATCACAGGGCGGCTTTCTGTTGAGCAGCGGACGCGGAGCGCAGTTTATTCATATGCAGCCGCTAGCCAACTCGCCTTATAATGTAACTGTGGAGCTTGATGATCAAGGTACAGACAGCCGGATTTATTTGGCTGCTCCGGTTGAATGGGAAGAGTTGGAGCAGCATTTCAGCGAAAGTATTGAACGGGATACCATTACCGTATGGGATCCAACTGTACAGGCCGTCCGTTCCCGCCATTATATACGTATGGGTGCTATTCTTATCAAGGATGTCCCAAACCACACACCTGATCAGGACGATGTGTACCGTGCTTTGGTCAGCGGAATTGTCAAGGAAGGTTTAGCCCTGTTGCCTTGGACAAAAGCATCCCTTCAATTACGTGAGCGTCTCCAGTTTATGAATCATTATGATACGGATTGGCCTGACATGGCGGACCCTGCACTTATCATTAATATTCAGGATTGGCTGGCTCCGCATCTGCATGGGCTCAAAAGCCGCAGCGACCTTCAGCGACTGAATATGTTCTCCATACTGGAGTCCATGCTGTCGTGGGAGCAGCGCCGCGCATTGGACGAATCGGCTCCAACGCATATCACCGTCCCAAGCGGTTCACGGATCTCCGTCGATTACAGCGATCCCGATATCCCTACCTTATCCGTTCGGCTGCAGGAACTATTCGGATTGGAGCAAACTCCGCGAATTGGAGGCGGCCGAGTCCCTATACGGCTTCAGCTGTTATCACCTGCCCAACGCCCAGTTCAGGTAACGAGCGATTTGGCAAGCTTTTGGCGTCATACGTATTTCGAGGTCAAAAAAGATCTTAAGGGTCGTTATCCGAAGCATTACTGGCCCGATGATCCGCTCGTTGCGATGCCCACCAGCCGGGTACGGCCGAAAAATTTACAATAGTGAATATAATGAATTCAAATAAGTTAAATGACCGTTGAAGACCAAACAAGACCAGACTGGCATTACCCATCTGGTCTTGTTTGTCATTCATCTTTTAGGCATATGTATCTTTTTTACTCCCAAGGGAACTTGGTGATCAGGTAATGGGCAAACTTTTTACTTTCTTCCCTGCGAGCTTTTCTCATCTCCGCCCGTTTGAAAGCCGTCTCGTGCAGCTGCTTCTCTTCCTCGGTCTCCGGAATAACGGATGGAACCTTGGCCGTTTTTCTATTTTCATCAAAAGCAACGAAGGTCAAAAACGAAGTCGCCGCGATATTGCGCTCTCCTGTCTTCAAATCCTCGGTTACTACTTTCACAAAAACCTCCATCGAGCTCGTTCCCGTCCAGGTAACGAAAGACTCCAATGAAACGGCATCACTTGGGTTAATCGGCAGCAAGAAGTCTACCGAATCCGTTGAAGCCGTCACAACCGAACATCGTGAATGCTTTGACGCTGCTATTGAGGCAATATCGTCGATATACGCCATTAGTTTTCCACCAAACAAGGTGTTGTTGTTGTTGACATCAACTGGAAATACCCGTGCTGTTTTGTAGGAACGGGACTCCTTGACAAATCGCTGCTGCTCCATAAATTTAGCTCCTTTTTTCTTCTGAACTTTATCTACCCTAACATATCATATCCGTTTATAACTGACTATAACGTCGCTTCTATTTACAGCCAGTGTGCACCCACTTTCAACGTACCCCAGCCGAAACGGTCTTCATCTCGCATGATACGTATCAGCCTCGGGCGTATTCTGCCGCTCTTTTGAACTGCTCGTCGGTTGGGCGTACACCTGTATACAGAATGAATTGCTCCAATGCCTGAATAGCAAAAACCTCCGCACCAGTAATCACTTTCTTACTCTTTAGCCTTGCATGACGGATCAGCGGAGTCTCGGCAGGGAGCGCAACCACATCAAATACGGTCTCAGCCTTTTCGATAAAATCGGGTTCAAATGACAAATCGTCAGCCTCTAAACCACCAGCCATACCAACAGGTGTCACATTCACCAACAACTCCGGACGAATCCTTCCCAGATCATCCGTCCACTCATATCCATAAGCTTGTGCCAATGCACGACCAGCCACTTCGTTCCTGGCAACAACAAAACCTGAACCAAAGCCTGCATCACGCAGCGCACATAAGACAGCTTTGGCCATACCGCCGCTTCCACGGAGAGCGAATACACTATCACGCCGCACGTTGTGCTGGTTCAGCAATTGCGAAACCGCTATATAATCGGTATTATAGGCTTTCAATCGCCCCTGATCATTCACAATAGTGTTAACAGATTGAATCGCAGTCGCAGATTCATCCATCTCATCAATAAACGGGATACAGGCTTCTTTGTAAGGCATGGAGATAGCGCAACCACGTATTCCCATAGATCGAATGCCACCGATTGTCGCTTGCAAATCATTCGTGGTAAATGCTTTGTAAATGAAATTAAGATTCAACTCGTTGTACAAAAAATTGTGAAAACGGGTACCAAAATTACCCGGCCTTCCTGCAAGAGACATGCATAGTTGAGTATCTTTATTAATGGCTGCGTTCATAATTAATTACCTCCGTTTAAGCAATTAGCCTGCTGTTTAAGTCATCATTTTGTGCACATATTCGGTCAGTGTGCATATGTATGAGATTCATTCTTCTTATTGTATTCAGCCTCTTCATAGATTACAAGTTCGCTTCATCTAAGGCTACACCTAAATGTCTATGTTTTTCGATCTCATAATTTGTTACAATAACCATACATCTGTTGAAAGAAAGTCAAATTATGGGCAATTTAAAAGTCTGCAGTTGTTCATCAAAGGAGTTGCTAAACATGATATTTGTAAGCATTGGTTTTGCTTTGTTAATCGGCATCATTTTCATTCTATCCGGGCAATTATTAAAGCGTAACCCCCCTAAGGACATTAATGCCATTTATGGGTATCGGACCTCTCGCTCAATGAAAAATATGAACTTATGGAACGAAGCGAATCAATATAGCTCGAAAATTATGATAAATAACGGTTATGTGATGATTGTGGCTGGATGCTTGGTTGGCATGGGGCTTGGAGTCAAGTATCAAGTAGCTGCCATATTTTCAATTATGGGTATGATGCTTTTGCTAATCATTATGATGTTTATCCAAGTAGAACGTAGATTGAAGCAATTAGACAAATAAACAAATCGCAAGGTCTACATCCACTTTTTACTTTTGAAAAAAAACAGCATTCCCACCATGATCGCGGCCATTAGAATCCACACATAGAGATACCCGAAGCTCCAATCTAATTCCGGGATATCTTTAAAATTCATGCCATAAACCCCAGCGACAAAAGTTAACGGAAGGAATATCGTGCTGATGACGGTAAGTGTTTTCATCGTTTCATTCATGCGATCGGATTTCATACTAACCAGCATTTCGAGCAAGCCCGTCAGAGATTCACGGTACATATCAATGGAGTCCACAACTCGTGAGATGTGATCGAAAATATCTGCGAAATAAACGTCGGCATCGGGATGGGAATACGGAAAGCTTTGATGACTGATGGTTCCTATCACGGTTCTTTCTTCAACGAAAACCCTGCGAAGGTTATGTGTGATGCGTTTTAATTGGAAAATTTCACGGGATATTGGGGCGTATGGATCATCATGAATAGCCTCTTCCCATGTTTCCACCTTATCTTCAATGTGATCTATAACTTGAACGTATTCATCCACACACCTGTCCATAATATGGTACAGAATCTGAGCAGGAAACGTCATCCTTCCCTCAATTTCTTTAAATTCCTCATATAAACTATCTAGCAGTGGAATATCAGCTTTATATACAGATACGACATAGTTCTTCCCAATTACCAAGGCAATTTCCATAGGATCATACTGCTCATTGATAGCAAAAAATGAAATGAAAATATTGTTTTTATATCTATCCATTTTTGGGCGTCCATGTAGTTGGATACAATCCTCTACCAAAAGATGATGACTTTCAAGTAAGTCGGATAACACATGCTTGGTTTCTGATGACTCCGGGTTGCGTAGACGAATCCAGACCATCTCATGGTCCTCTGGCTTTCTTACTTTTTCTGTAGTTGTTCGATGGGTCAAAGTATTATAAATGAGCATAAGTATCCTCCGTCAGCCTTTGATTTCTTGGGTAGATCACTCTGATTAAATTATATCACTCCATTAACGATTAGCTAGCTCGCACGGTATGCGCCAAATATGGGGGATGTTGAAAATAAATCCATAACTTCCGGAGGCACCAATGATTATTGTTACCGTATTACTGTTGCTTTGTGGTCTATTGATGTTAATACGACCAGCCATCCTTTGGACAATTACAGAAAGCTGGAAGTCGAACGACGCAGCTGAGCCTTCTGATTTGTACCTTTGGTCAACCCGGTTTGGTGGAGTCATGTTTACCCTTGTTGGCCTTGCAGGTGTTTACGTTTATTTATTTGTCTCAGCTTAACCAACATCATTGGGAGGGTAATCTATTGAGAAAATGGTCTGTCAGCGCATGTGTCATTGTTGTATCAACAAGGGAACAGAGGTTTTTGAAATAACCGAAATTAAGTAAAAATGATGACGCTTATGGTCCTGCAACAGTAAAAAAGAGCCTCAGTAACGCAGGCTCTTCATCTATCATTTATGGAGTTGGTACTACGACCTCTGAGAGCACCGCTTGGGCGATGCCTATAAAATATTCGGATTCGCGACGTATGTGGTTTAACACAGTTATCGCGGTCGGATTGTTTTTCAACGCTGAGCTTTCGGTCCCCAGTTGGTTTAATAATTGTATAAATTGCTCACTTTGCCTTCTTGCAAACAAAACCAGCTCCATAATTTGCTTGTAAACCTCACTGCTCACCTGATGCTCCATGCGCCCAACCCACTCAATATAACGAACAAACATCGCTTGTGTTCGAGCCAATGCTTGTTCCCATGCTTGTAAAGCTTCTACAAACGGCTGCTCCAAATCAGGCACTAACGCTCTTATTACATCGGTATGCTCAGTTTCCTGCAGCTTCCAGAATTCTCCCTCATCGAGAATTCGCAGCGGCATTTTATCTCCGTAATCAAATTGCATTTACAGATACCTCCGTCTTCTCATCCATTCATAGATGTAATCTATTCTGATGGAAGACGATATATGTCTGTCTCGCTTGCTCTCCAATTCAGGCTGTGACAACACAAAAAAGGATACCGAATATAAATCCGGTACCCCTCATTGTGTATATCGTGTAGGTGCTGTTAAGCCAAGCTTTCTTTATCCAGGATACGAACCGCGTCGCCAAAATGACCACGGCACTGCTCCAATACAGCCAAAGCCCTATTCGAATCTACGGCAAACTTGATCATCAAAATAGCTACCCGTGCATCTCCATCTGCCTGCTGGGTATACGAAGCAGCCTTCTCGTAATCAGCCCCGGTCGCTTCACCGACAATCCGGATAACCCGATCACGTAGCTTTTCGTTCGTCGCCTGCACATTTACCATCAAATTACCGTAAACCTTGCCGAGCTTGATCATCACGGTGGTCGTGATCATGTTGAGCACCAGCTTCGTTGCAGTACCTGCCTTAAGCCGTGTCGATCCGGTCACAACCTCAGGGCCAACCGGAACCTCAATCGCATATTCTGCCGCTGCACTGAGTCGTGCATTGTCGTTGCAGGACACACTGGCCGTTACTGCCCCCATCGCCCGAGCACGATTAATCGCCCCGATTACATATGGTGTGTTACCGCTCGCGGCTATGCCTACCAATGCATCATTTGCTGTCAGACGGGCTTCGATTTCTCTCGCACCTGCTTCGGCATCGTCTTCGGCATTTTCGATAGCTGTCATGATCGCGGCTTCCCCGCCAGCGATGATCCCGGTAACCAACTCACGGTTAACACCAAATGTCGGTGGACATTCCGAAGCATCCAGGATGCCGAGACGTCCGCTTGTTCCTGCTCCTATATAAAACAGTCTGCCGCCTTTGCTCATCACCTCAACAATGGCTTCAATCGCCTTGCCGATTTGCGGGAGCGCATGCTGTACGGAAAGTGCAACTGTCTGATCCTCAGCATTCATGATTTGAATAATTTCCTGCACATTCATTTCATCCAACTGACTCGTTTTCTCATTTCTTTGTTCCGTAATGGGTTGACTTTCGATGTGTTTCAACTATGTTTCCCTCCTTGTCTCCCATGCACGAATTTGTGTTTTCAATGCATCTGTAATTGCAATACCGGCCTGCTTGAGTGCAAGCACATAACAGCCTGTCACAGGCGGTACCTCGAGCTTACTTACTTTTAGCTTGCTGTTCATAATGTCTTGCCGAGACTCAAAGCAGGTTTGAAACCATCTGTCCGAGAATAGCCCTCCACTAAGTAAAAGCGGCAGGTCCGACATATCCTGATTCGGTTGTAATTGCTGCAGTCGTGCTTTGGCGGTTATCGCGATCTGGGCCAATTCCTTGACCGCTTGATCCACGATCTCCAGAGCCACTTCATCATCTTCCTTAGCCGCTTGAAGCACGACCTCGGAGAGCACAGCGATAGCGGTTCGTATATTCGCCTGTCCATACACATATGTGACGATCTGATTGGGATCGGTTAGAGACAATTGGTCCAGTATATATGATGTCAGCTTCGTGTGGGGACCTCGGCCATCATGCTGCTTCATTACAGCAATCAACGCGTGCTGGCTCATACTAAAGCCGCTACCCTCATCGCCTAACATATATCCCCAACCCCCGACACGAACGCTAATGGAGGCTTCAGGCACAAAGCCGTACGCAATCGATCCCGTTCCCGAGATCAGCACAATCCCCGCCTCTCCCCATGTCCCGGCAGATAATGCAGTAATCGCATCATTATGCAGCGTAATGACAACCGAATCCGGCAGCTTCCCTTCTAATAAAGAAAGAATTTGCACCTTATCCTCTGGACGATCTGCACCTGCCAAGCCGAGAAAAACACCCTCAAGCTGTGACTCCGTACTGTTGGACAACGCCAAAACTTGTTGAATCAAAGACAGCAATACTTCCTGTACAACCTCCCTGGAGTTGGACTTGATACTGCTGGATGCCCCATAACAAACAGCCAGCACATTACCCAAGCCATCACCGATCATACAGGCCGTTTTCGTACCGCCACCGTCAATTCCTATAAACCTGATATCTTTACTTAACGGCACCGGCAGTCATCCCTTCCATAAATTGTTTGGAAGCGACTGCGAACAAGATGATCATCGGAAGCGAAGATAAGGTCAGACCGGCGAACAGTACGCTCCAATCGGTCGAATATTCACTGAACAAGGTAAGCATACCAACTGGAATTGTCTTTTTGACTTCATCCTGGATAAATATTAACGGAAAGAAAAAATCATTCCATACCGTAATAAAATTCATAATCATAACCGTACCGAGCGCAGGACGCATCAATGGGGCAATGATTTTTACCAGAATCCCCAAATCTGAGCAGCCGTCAATTTTACCAGATTCCTCCAGCTCCTTAGGTAAGGTTCGGAAAAAACCGACCAGAATCAGAACGGACATCGGAATGCCAATCGCCGTATATACGAAAATCAGGGAAAAGCTTGTATTCATCAAACCGAGAGTTTTCATCAGGATAAACAAGGGAACAATACCCAGCTTGACCGGAATCATCATCCCCAACAGGAAGAAGAAAAACAAGGCCGGGTTCCACTTGAAATTAAATCTCGCAATATAAAACGATACCAATGCCCCCGATATGAGAATCAGTGCCACAGAAGTAACACTAACAAATACACTGTTCCAAAAGTAATCGAAATAAGGCAATTGATCGAG
Organism: Paenibacillus sp. FSL H7-0331; assembly: GCF_001956045.1. The sequence goes on from NZ_MRTH01000041.1 coordinate 41,428, forward strand.
TAATTTTCGATACGCATCAAAGGTCCAAAGCTTGGGGAACGCCATCGGGTTTTTAAAAATTTCAATGTTGGTCTTGAACGAAGACAGCAGCATCAGGAAGATCGGGTATAGACTGACAACCGTGAACAGTATGGCAATCGCATAGTGTCCAATACGTAATCCTTTGTGTTCTTTCATCGAGACTCCTCACCTTTCATGAATGTATGAGAGCACAGCATAGTCTGCATTCCGCTTAAGCCATATCCCGTTTTCTCACATATGCCATGAAAAGGGCTGACAACACTGCAATAATAAAGAACAAAGTAACTGCCAGTGCAGAGCCAAGTCCAATAGCCACTCCATCTCCGCTTGAACCTCCAAACGCAACCCGGTAAAAAAATACAGCCAGCAAATCGGTCGAATGGTACGGCTCACCTTGAGATCCCTGCATCGCATACACGAGCTCAAACGCCTCAAACGCCTGAACAAACGTGAAAATCGTAACAATAACAATCGACTGCGACATCATCGGGAAAATGATCGATTTAATGAGTCGGAAGCCTTTGGCGCCGTCCAAACGTGCCGCTTCAATAGCCTCTAGAGAAATGGACTGCAAGCCTGCCAATAAAATCAAGATGGAGAAGCCGATTCCGAACCAGCTGTTGACCAAAATGATCGAGGTGAGCGCGTATGCTGGATCTCCCAGCCATGGCTTTGCCCACTCCCCAAGTCCTACCTGCTTAAGCATCACATTAATCGCTCCAAAATTCGGATTAAGCATCAGCTTCCACAGAAATCCGACTACGATGACGGAGAGCAATCTGGGTAAAAAATAAGCCATTTTGAACAATTCGGCTCCCTTTACCTTCGTAAAAATGATATAGGCGAGCACGAACGCAATTCCATTCTGCACAATCATTTCCATGGCAAAATAGTACCAATTGTGTGCGAATGCATTCCAGAACAGCCCTTTAAAAGGTTCTGTTGTAAATAGCTTTGTGAAATTCGCAATTCCTATAAAAGCGCCCTTCTTGAGTCCAGTCCAGTCAAATAAGCTGTAACTGAACGCTGCGAGAATCGGATATACGATGAATAACGTATATACGGCGAGGGCTGGAATCGGGAATAAGTGAATGAACCCTTTACTCCAGTTGAACTTCTTATGCTTGTGCTTTGGTTCATGAGCCTGTGCATGGATCCCATTCATTACGCCTCGCCGCCTTTGTCAATCTGAATTTGTTTACTTATTTGGCTGCCGGTTTGAACCAGCTGTCCACGCTCTTTTGCAATTCTTCCGTAACCTTAGCCGGTGTTTCCTTACCCAGATACATACCTTGCAGCAGCTGCTCAAAGATCGATTTGGAGGTCGGGTTGCCGCCGTTAAAATGGATGACAAACATGTACGGAGTTGAAACTGTATTGGCCAAAGTAGAAATTTTGGTTACGATCGGATCGTTGGATTGAACACCCGGAATCGTGCTCGGCTTCTTCAATTCGTTCGCTACCAGCGTACCGAATTCTTTGGAGGTCATAAATTCAATGAATTTCATCGCTTCTTTCTTGCCTTTGGATTCTTTGTTGACTCCAAAAGATCCATCTACCCACGTAGTAACCGTAGCTTTACCAGCGGCTGCATTCGGAACAGCGAATAAATCCATATCGAGATCCGGATTCATTTTTTTCATGACCGCTACTTCCCAGTCACCCATAACCATCATTCCAGCCTGCTCGGTCACGAAAAGGTTACGCATATCATCCATCGACAGCCCTACATAATTTTCAGGGAAATATTTGGTGAGGTCCTGCATCATTTGCACCGAATCGGTAAATTCCTTGCTCTTCAGATTCGTTTGACCAGTTGTCACTTTGTTCACGTAATCGGTTCCACCATAAATCGCAGGTCCAAGTGCGCCATGTGTAAGTGAAAGAATCCAGCCTTCCTTGGAGCCAAAAGCAAATGGAGTCACTTTATTTTGCTTCAGTGTATCCGCCGCTTTGATCAAATCGTCCCAAGTCTTGGGCTCTTCAATATTGAATTTCTTGAACAGCTTCTTATTATAGAAGATTTGCGTGGAGCTAAATACCGTCGGCACACCATACACCTTGCCGTCTTTGCCCGTTGCCGCTGACAACGCTGATTTGGAGAATACATCCATGCCTTTAACGGAATCCAGAGGCTCCAGATATCCGCCATCTGCAAGTGCAATACCAGGCGCATAAGGACGCAAATGTATAATGTCAGGAGCACTGCCCGTTTGCAGTGAAGTGTTCAGCAATGTATTGTACTCTGTGTTTTTGGTAGGCTTGAACTCAATTTCGATGTTCGGATTTTTGGACTGGAATTCTTTAATGATTTTCTCATAGGCTTCCTTGTCTTCTGTTCTCCAGCTGCCCATTGTCAGCTTAACTTTGTCTACCTTAGTGTCCGGCTTGGGCGCGGGTGTTGCACCAGGTTGGCTGGCAGTGCTGCTACAGCCTGTAATAACCAAGGTTAAAGCGGCAACCATAATAACGGAAAGTTTCATCGTACGTTTCATCTTGTAGACTCCTCCTTGGAATGTGCGAAGCTGATTAATCATGAGCATTCGCTGTGCTGTGATGGTTTACCTATATTCAATCCCCGACAAGCGAGGAATAAATAGCTTCATGTACAAGTGGACGCAGCTCCCGGATCGGAGTGCTTCTGCCATAATGAACCGCATTCGTCATAAAAACGACGATAAGCTCGCTATGCGGTTCTATCCATAGACTTGTTCCGGTAAAGCCTGTATGACCAAAGCTGCCAAAAGGCCATGATTGCCCACAGCTCGGAATTACGGGTTGCCCTTGCCATACTTCCCAACCAAGACCTCTGCCTTGAAAAGGGTTGGTTACACATAGCTCGCGTTGACCTGGAGTGAGCAAGGATTCCTCTGGAGTCAGCCAGCTCCTTGCATATTGAAGCAGATCGGCGGCTGTGGTGAACATCCCGGCACTTCCCGAAATGCCTCCCATTTGATAACACTTCTCATCGTGAACCTGTCCCACAATATAGCCATTTCCATCGGCTTCTGTGGCCGCGATACGCTCTTTCAGAGACATATCAGGTACGAATGTCGTATCCTTCATGCCCAGTGGCTGGAATATTTGTTTCGTCACGAATTCGGATAACCTTTGGCGAGTCAGCTCTTCGATAACGCTTCCCAACAGAATAAATCCGAGATCGCTGTATACAACCTTCGTGCCCGTTTCATAAACCAGCTCTTGCTGCAAAATGTCCTTAACGACATCTCTCGGCTCATACCTGTCTACTCGCGGCAGATCGGCTGGAAGACCTGAGCTATGCTGCAGTAACTGCCTGATCGTTATTAGTCCGTGCCGAAAATCGGGTATATACTTCTGAACGGGATCATTCAGAGAAAGCTGCTTGTGCTGCTCAAGGAGCAGGATTGCCGGTAAAGTCGCGGTCACTTTCGTCAGAGAGGCCGCATCAAACATCGTGTTATACTTGATATCGCGAATCTTTTGTCCATCTGAGTAGGAGCCCCACTCCTTATGCCAGCGCAGCTTGCTGCCCAAGCTAATATCCAATACAGCACCAGGGATTTGATTAAGCTCTACCCAGTTTTGTATTTGTTGTTCAATGTTATGCATTGCGCTTCGATCCTCTGACTGCTTTTCTTGTATTCTCCAGCGCCTGGATGACCGCTTCATACGAGCGGCTTGCGATCCCGACGTACAAGATATCGATAACGTTCAGTTGGACAATTCTGGATGCCATCGCTCCGCTGCGGATGCTTTGCTCCATCGAGCTTGTGAACAAACAGATATCAGCCAATTCTGAGACAGGATTATGACCAAATTTGGTCATCGCAATGATCGTGGCCCCGCTCTCCTTAGCAATCTCCAACGATTGGATAATTGATTCCGTTTGACCTGAGTACGATATGCCAAATGCGACATCGTGCTCGTTCATATTCGCAGCCAATGTGACCTGGGAGTCAAAGTCAGACGCCATTTCACACCATCTGTTTATCCGCGAAAGCTTTTGCTTGAAATCCTGGGCAATCACGGCTGAGGCGCCAACTCCAAAAATATACACACGCTTGGCACGATCCAGACTTTCAATCGCTTTCTCCACATCCTCTACCGACAGCACAGCCAATGTGTCCTGAATCGATAAAATGTTGTTATGTGAGATCGACTGAATTAAGGACGGAATCGACCCGTCAATCTGGATTTCCTGATAGGAGGTTCCCATACTGTTCGAGGACTTAGCGAGGTCAGCAGCAATTCTCAGCTTCAGCTCCTGGAATCCTTTCATATGGAGGGAACGCGCCAGGCGCACAATCGTCGCTTCGCTGACTTCAGCCAGTTCGGCCAGCTTTTGCACCGAAGCATTCATCACCATCTCAGGGTGCTCCAAAATGTACAGGGCAACCTTACGTTCAGTAGGTTTGAGTGTATCCAACGATTCACGGATACTTATGAGACCCTGATTCACCATGCCATCACTATCCTTTGCACTTAATTCGTTGAAGAGTCAGCAACATGTAAACTTAGCTTACAACTTCATTATAAAATAATATTTCGTTTTGTAAAGACTTTTTGTGAAATTTTATTTCTTTACAAATTTTTAAAAGATATTGTCCGGCTGCAAACAAGCTGCAAAACCCCATCTACCAATACCCTTTTTCATTTCAAAGCAATAATGGTAAAATAAGATCAGGATCTATGGAATTTATAGGAGGAAAATAATATGCCACAGTGGACGCATCCCGAACAATATACAGCTTTTGATAATGAAGATCAGGCATTGGCATTTTGCAAGGATTGGGGGCTGCTCCCGCAAAAAGCGGCGAAGCTGAAAACCTTCAGATACAAAGGTCAAAACCTGGATATCCCTTGTGAAATCGTAGGATATGCAGACCTTGTATTTGCTGTCATCCAGATCGACGGTGAGCTTCATAATATCCATCCTTCTTATCTACGCGAAATGCAGAACGCCCATTTTGGTAAAATTAAGCTTGAGGAAGATTCGGAGGCAAGCGAAGCAGGTGCTATTGCGAGTGAGGATCTGGCTGAGACTTCAAGCCAAAGCTTCGCAGAAGCAGCGCCCGGAGCACCTGCTGCAGCATCAGAACCGCCCAAAGCCAAAAAATCAGCAGACAAGAAAACCTCTGATAAACCGCCTGCGGCTCCTGTTGCCCTGCCGGAAGGAAAGGTTAGCGTTGAAGCGACTGTAGCAGAATTCGCCTCGGTACCTAATCCATTCAGCGACACAGATGATGAAGTCGTGATCTTTGAGCAAATAACGTTCCAGCATGAGGGTACGGCTACATCACTGGATACTGCATGGTCCAGCCACAGCATGGCCTTGAAAAAATTGGAATTACAAATAGGCGATCAGCTCAGCTTTGAAGCCAAATTGGTCGCCAAAAAGTTAAACAAACATCCCGTTAAATACAAAATCAATAATGCTGCCAAAATTACCAAACAAGATCCACAATAAGTGATCGAAATCCATAGGATAATCTGCGATCGGCCCGTATTTTGTCATATATAACCGTGACAAAATACGGGCCTATTACGCTATGGTTACTTTTGATATTTGCCAAGCAGCGCCGACAAGTTAGCGTTCAAACCCTTAATATCAGGCTCTTCACACTTCGAGTTACTCAAATGATATTTCTCTTTTAGCTTCAATATCCGTGTTACACTTGCATTTAACACAGACTCCGGGATTGTTCCATTGGATACAGCGCTCCGCAGCGCTTGAATGACCTGAACCTGCTGATCGAAAGAATGTCCTACAAGCACAATATCCCCGCCTGCCAACACCGATTCTACCGCGGCCTGCCCGATATCATAATTTTGAGTAATAGCCCCCATGGTCATATCATCGGTAAAAACAACCCCATTAAATCCCATCTCCTTACGCAGCAAATCGGTAATGACGGCTTTAGAAAAGGAAGCAGGATGATCTGCGTCCAGCTTGGGCATAAGCAGATGTGCCACCATAACAGCATCGGCCCCATTATTAATTGCACTTGCAAAGGGAACTAACTCCAACTGACGAAGATGGGTTAAATCATGATTGACCACCGGAAGCCCAAGATGTGAATCAACCGCAGTATCCCCATGTCCAGGAAAATGTTTAACCACAGCAACCACTTGAGCGGACTCTATTCCTTGCATGGTCGCAACACCAAGTCGACTGACCACGTCAGCCTGATTCCCGAACGAACGGTCACCAATAACCGTGTTGTTCGGATTACTGAATACATCAAGGACTGGGGCAAAATCCATATTCAATCCAAAACTCTTCAGTTCCTTACCCAAGGTTGCTCCTATTTCCCTTGAAAATTCACTATTATTGATTTTACCAATTGCCGCATTCGTAGGGAGCTTCTTCAATTCATCAGGAAGCCGGCTAACCCTGCCACCCTCTTCGTCTACGCTAAGCATTAACGGAATGCCAGTCACCGATTCATTAGTGGATTTCAATGAATTAAACAGGGCTAGCGCCTGTGGGGTATCTTTTAAATTCACCTTAAAAAAAATAAACCCGCCGACGTGGTATTCGGATATAAGCTGTGTAGTCTGGTCATTATTGGTAAGCCCATCCATGCCGACTACAACCAACTGACCCACCTTTTCATGGATCGACATCTTCTTGATTTGTTCAAGAACTTTGTCTGCTGGTTGGGTTGGCTGATTAACAGCCGGTGCTGGTGCAGGGACTGCCTCAGAGGGCGTACCCGTTTGTGTCGGCTTTGGAGTTGAATTAGGAACCGGAGAAACCGGTGCAGGGAGATTGGGATTACTTGCAGATGGGCTTCCTTGGTTCATACAGCCACTCAGCATTAGGAAACAAAGGGGAGTTATCGCCCACCAATTTCTTTTTTTTGCCGTCACAGTTCATCACCTCATGATGTCAATTGATAGCTGGCAGTGCCTAAGTCGGTTAGCGAATGAATCTGTACTTGATCGACTTCTTATGTTACTTCCTATTCTTTCCCAAAGCTTGAAATTTTACATAAATTCAGGAGAACTACATTTAGATCAGTTCCTTGCGCGCTTTCAAATATTTGTACAAGATACATCCGGATATGGCGCAGATTAGTGCGCATAAACCGATAAAGCCGTATCCAGCCTGAAGTCCACGCAGCAATCCTGTTTCCGCGTCCAGCCCATAGCTGTTTTTGATACCGCTAGTGATCGCTCCGATAGCATAGTTGCCCACAACGCTGCCAATTCCCATCAAAGTAACGGTGAACGTGATGGCAGTGTCGCTGCCGCGTGGATATCTTTTGGCAATAAAAGCCATGATGGTCGGATAAATCGGTGCAATTCCCACGCCTGCTGCAGCGAACAAAAATGCCAGTGATTCCCCGCCCCAGATAGCTGCAAACGTACATACGGCAGAAAAAGCGGAAAAGATGATGAGAGACAGATTAAACCCGATTTTATCCGTAACCGGACCCAGAAAAAGTCTTGCAGCCGAGAAGCAAAAAAAGAACGCAGACAGCATCCCGGAAGCCGCAACCCCATCCCACCTGTAGGCTTTTTCCAAGAAATTGACCAACCAGCCACCAACCGCCATTTCCGATACGACGCCAAATGAAAGTATAAGCACCAGCAGCCATAAGGCGGGATCCCGCACAAGCATTTTCAACGGAACTCGATCCTCCAGCGGCAGATCGTCACCTGGAAAATAGCTGAGTAGCGCCGGAATCATCGGCAGCACAGACAAGGATAACATGACCAGATACATCCCGCGCCAATCCAGCATATGCCCGTACAAAGTCACCGACATCATTCCCGAGGCAATCATCGGCGCTACCGTAGAACTAAGTCCGTAAAAGAAATGAGAAAGATTCATCATCGTGCCGGTATTTCTAATAAATATTCGCGCCCCAAGTATAGCAAGTCCGATCTCCAGCATTCCATTACCGATGTACATCAAGAAGTAAGATGAGGAAAAAATGGGATAGCTGCGGGAGAAAAAAATCAGGATTCCCGACACCAGCATCGCTCCGAAAGCCAACAGGGTCACAGCTTTGATTCCCAGTTTGCGAGTCAGGTAAGCCGTAAAAGAGCAGGCGATCAAATAACCCAGCGCATTCAGCGACAATAGCGATCCCAGCTGCATTTCATCCAGGTTAAAGTCGTATTGTATTCGAGGAATGGCCGGTCCTTTAATATTTTCTGATATGCCAAAAATAATAAATCCCAAAAAAATCGTCGCCAGTTGCATCATATAAGTTTTATTAAGCCCGCTTACGCGTTGGAGCATGGATTAACTTCACCCGCCATTTCATTAGTCAAATAAGAGCATACTACACATCGTACAAAGCCAAAAGCCCAATCAGGTCATGGATCACCTAATTGAGCCGATTCAAAACAGGATAGGCAGGTCATGAGACACAATGGCTAACGCTAATTGATCCGCATTCCACCACGATTTGTATTTTTACCGTAAAAGATTTCGTCCATTTCCACTTTCAGCCGCTCTGTAATCTTCTTTTCTTCACCGGGCGCCAGCTTTTCCTTGGTATAACCGAATAAATAGTTGTTAATATCGAACTGCTTAAGCTTGCATTTGGTATGAAAAATATTTTCCTGGTACACATTCACATCAATCATATCATACATATTGATAATTTCTTCCGGAATGTAGTTTTGGATCGAGCTGATATCATGATCAATAAACAGTTTGTTGCCGCGGATATCTCTCGTGAAGCCCCGAACCCGATAATCAATCGTCATAATATCGGTATCGAAGGAATGAATCAAATAGTTCAAGGCTTTGAGTGGTGAAATTTCACCACAGGTCGACACATCAATATCCGCGCGGAATGTACTGATACCTTCATCTGGATGATATTCAGGATAAGTATGAACGGTAATATGACTTTTATTTAAATGCATGACGACAGCCTCAGGAAGAGGTCCCGGCGATTCGTCAAACGATTCCTTCTTGGCTTCAACTGGCTCCTCCGAGATGAGAATGGTGACACTCGCTCCTTGAGGATCGTAGTCCTGACGGGCAATATTCAGTACATGTGCACCGATAATCGTGGTTACTGTTTGCAAAATTCCAGTCAGTCTCTCAGCATTATACTGTTCATCGATGTAGGCTATATAGGCCTCACGCTCTTCTTTGGTTTTCGTATAACAAACGTCATACATGTTAAAGCTTAACGATTTCGTTAAATTATTAAACCCATGTAAGGTTATTCGCTGCTCGGGCGTTAATGTCATGATGAACACATCCTCAATTCTTATAGTCTGAATAAGCTTGAATCTACTTATATTACCCATAAAACCGCTGTGCGTATAGATGTTTTACGAATTCTTCACGAATATCAAGCTTTCGCGTCCATAATCTCAGCCTTGACCCTACGCGCACCTTCGGTTGCCATACAAGTGTGTGCGAGTCAATCAGGTATATTTGTAGCCAGTGTAACATAGTATAACGCTCTCATAAACACCAAAAAACTTTGTCCGCCAGCTCAACGCCCCGGCGAACAAAGCATTTATCCTTCAAAATGAATGATAAGCTCTATGACTTCCGATCTGCTGCCAATACGAACGGGCGGCCCCCACGTTCCGAAGCCTGAGGACACAACCGCATGCAGGTTGCCTTTCTTTAGATAGCCCCAGTCCAGTTCAAAGAGGCGTCTTGTGATCAGGTGATTCGGCATCATTTGTCCACGATGGGTATGACCAGACAACATAATATCAACACCTGCGGCCTCCGCCTTATCTAGCCGATGCGGCTGATGATCCATCAGAATCAGAGGGAGTGTTTTATCCACACTGGCAAGCAAAGCGTCCAGTTCCTCCCTGCCACTCGGTCCACCATGCTCAGCAGCTTTATCTTTGCGGCCAATGACATAAAAGCTGTCGGCAATCTTCACCGATCGATCCATCAGCACATCGATCCCAATCGCACTCATCTGCTCGGTGAATTCTTGAATGTGGCCACCCATGTATTCATGGTTGCCCAGAACGGCATAGATCCCGAGCCGCGAACGCAGCTGCTTCATCACAGCCCCCATATTATGACGGATAAAGGGCTTGATGTCATCATCGATAATATCACCTGGCAGCAGAATCAAATCCGGATTCAAGGCGTTGATTTGATCAACCAGCACCTGAAGCTTTTTGTTGCCTACAACCGAGCCCAGATGAATATCTGATGCAACGGCCACCCTTAGCTTGTCGAGCTGACCTCCGACTTTGGGTATCGACATCTCGTACGTGCGAACAATCGGATTGCGCGCATTCCATAAGCCACGGGCCATGAGCAGCAGCACAACCAAACACAATAAGCTCCCAAGAATAAGCACGCTGAGTGACAATGGAACGGAGAATAACCATAGCACCAAGGCAGCCAGATCAATAAACGGAAGCAATACGAACGTAAAATACATCACAGCGAACCAGTAAGATCCGATCTTCTTCAAAACGCTTGAAAGCGAGTAAGGAAGATAACGCGAGCCCAGACGTCCAATCATATAAGAAAAGGCAATCAACCAATAGCAAATCCACCAAATCGTAAAATGCTGTATATGAAATACGTGACTCAAAAACAACTGCGCATGCCAGCCAATATAATAATTGATCAAGGCAAATATCGATAAAAATATAGTAATCACTGCTGCAAATCGCGGGTTCATCCTCTGACACTCCTGATCATTTCCATTAGAAAATCTAATTTTGCAAGTCGTTTTCGCTTAGCTCGTATTCCAGCTTGATCTTTATTCTTGTGCTTTGAATTAATATTCCTTCTTGATATCCGACACAGCCCACTGCTCAAAAGGCCGCTTGTACTGGTCTGGCTTCATTTGCTTCATCACAATCGAGCGCTGCTCCATAGGTAAGGCGATCTGCTCATATATAAAGTGATCGTCAAAGTCAATGGCTGCAGCATCCTCTTTCGTACAGGCATAATAGACAGCGTCAGGCCGGGCCCAATATATCGCACCGATACACATCGGACAAGGTTCGCAGCTTGTATAAATCTCACATCCAGTTAACTGAAAGCTGCCAATATTCTTACATGCATCGCGAATGGCTTGTACTTCCGCATGCGCTGTTGGATCATTGTTTAAAGTAACCAGATTGCTGCCTCTACCGATAATTTCACCATTACGTACGACAATAGCGCCGAATGGTCCCCCTTGGCCGGTTAACACGTTCTGGACAGCAAGTTCTATCGCCTCCTGCATGCGCTGCTCTTGTTCATTTATCATCCATGAAAACCTCCTCATTGGGTAAACAATTTCACATGCAATTTCCAACATATTAATAATAGATCAAATCAGGATCATTTACAAAATAAATGTTCATTCTTTCCACCTCTGTTTCATTGTTAGGCAGGACGGTTAACAAATGGATATAAATCGAATGGCTCAGGAGGAATTTCACATGCCCAAATCTACCTATTACGTAACCGTTGCAACGGGGCTTATCGAAGAGCTGCAAGCGCTGCAGGACAAGGCCAATCGAACCCATGAATTTGTTGTAGAGGCAAGCGTTGAGGAAATTGCCGTATTGCGGGATTTGTTCGACAAGCAAGCAGCATCCGAGGAATTAACGTTTAAACGTGCAACCATCCCATACAAAACTGCCGATCAGGACCCCTCTACAGAACGGTTTAATGGAGATATCCTTAACATTTATCGGTATTTATATGAAATAGGAACCTATGAAACCAAAAAGCATATAGAAAAAATGGGTATATTACCGCGCTTGTTAAGCCCGGACTATCATCATGCTGGATATGAGGAACAAAAGTCCAAGCAATAGCCTGGATGATTGCACTGTAGGGCGCGAGTGTCTGCAATAAGACTTCAGCCTGCTTCTGACATGGAAAAGCCTCAATCCCCGTCTAACTTTGGGATTGAGGCTTTTTCTCGACCGATTATCGGCTCATTAAGAGTGCGGTGGATAATGAGCGCAGTAGTACTTATTCACCGCACTATTAGCAAGAATGTATTATGAAATAACAGGCTGTGCCGCGTCCTCGCTGATCTGTTTCAACCGCTTCATAATCGGATTGGCGCCACGTCCAAAATAATCGTGCAAGGTGCAGTACTCCGCATACAGCTTATCATAGACATCTGTATGTGCAGAATTAGGCTGGAACGTCTCTTTTCTGACTCTCGCCATCTGTTCAGCAGCATCGACGATATTATCATAGCCACCAGCCGCAGCTCCAGCTGCTACTGCGCCAAACATCGCGGCACCCAATGCCGGTGTTTGCGTGGAATCAGCGATTTTGATCTCGCGTCCGGTCACGTCCGCATAGATTTGCATCAGCAGCCGATTGCGCTGCGGCAGCCCTCCGCATGCATACAGTTCGTTCACTTTAACCCCATTGTCGTTAAAGGCATCGATAATTTTCCTTGTACCAAAGGCTGTGGCTTCAAGCAGAGCACGGTAGATTTCCTCCGGCTTCGTTTGCAGCGTGCAGCCTATCAGAAGTCCGGTTAGATCAGCATTGACCAGCACGGAGCGGTTGCCGTTCCACCAATCAAGCGCAAGCAGCCCGGTTTCACCCGGTTGATATGCCGAAGCCTGCTGCTCTAGCCATTCATGAACACCGATACCCGCAGCCGACGCCGCTTGCTCGACATAAGCGGGAACTCCCTGCTCTACATACCAGGCGAATATATCCCCTACCGCCGATTGTCCTGCTTCATAGCCGTAATACCCAGGGATAATTCCATCCTCTACAACACCGCACATGCCCTCGACCTGCTTCTCGGTTTCGTCGAGAAGCAAGTGGCATATGGATGTACCCATCGCCATAACCAGCTTACCCGGTTCGACCACACCAACAGCAGGAACCGCAGCATGGGCATCCACATTGGCTACAGCAACCGCAGTGCCAACTCGCAGACCCAAAGACATCGCCATTTCCTCTGTCAAACCACCCGCCTTCGTACCCAGTGGATGAATCGCTCCACGCAGCTTGGTACTTGTCAAATCCGCCAGCCGTGGATCGAGAGAACTCAGAAAATCAGAGGATGGATATCCCTGTTCCTTGTGCCATATGGCTTTATATCCGGCTGTGCAGCTATTCTTGGCGATTTGTCCGGTCATTTGGGAAATGACCCAATCGGCAGCCTCAAGAAACTGATCTGTCTGGTCATACAGCTCAGGTGCTTCATTCAAAATTTGCCATACCTTGGCGAGCATCCACTCCGAGGAGATTTTACCCCCATAGCGGGCCAAAAATGCTTCGCCCCGCTGCTCAGCCGCCTCATTGATCCGGTTCGCTTCTTCCTGTGCAGCATGATGCTTCCACAGCTTGACCCAGCTGTGCGGATTATCGCGATGCTGTGGATCGAAGCACAAGGGCCGACCTGCACTGTCGAGCGGCAGCATGGTGCAGGCAGTAAAATCGATCCCGATACCAATCACGTCAGCAGGATCAACACCAGACTCTCGAACGACCGCGGGAACGGACTGTCGGAGCACCTCCAAATAATCGTCAGGGTGCTGCAGCGCCCAATCCGCTTCCAGACGACGGCCCGATACGGGCAGCCGTTCATCAATAACTCCATGTGGGTACTTGGTTACATGTGTAGCAATTTCCGCACCATTCGAAATATCTACCAGCAGCGCTCTTCCTGATTCCGTACCGTAATCCACACCGATTGCATATGTTTTTTTCATAATGAATAAGTCCTCCCTACAGTCTACTTCTTGCCATATAAAGGACCAAAGTTATCGCAAGCACGGAAATCGGCTCCCGTACGGTCACTCGTGCCAAAAGCATTCCAGGCACTTGGCTGGAACAAGCGTTCTTCAGCCACATTATGCATGGTAACCGGAATCCGCAGCATCGAGGCCAATGTAATCAAGTCTCCGCCGATATGCCCGTAGCTGACTGCTCCATGATTGGAGCCCCAGTTGTACATGACCGAGTACACATCTTTAAAAGCACCCGTCCCAGTCAGGTTCGGTACGAACCAGGTCGTCGGCCATGTCGGGTTGCTGCGTTGATCCAGCTTATCGTGAACATCATCCGGCAGCTCTACTGTGTAGCCTTCAGCCAGCTGCAGCACAGGTCCAAGACCTGCAATCAGATTGATTCTGGCCATCGTCACCGGCATTCCCTCGCGTGTTGTAAAATCAGTTGAAAATCCACCGCCACGAAAGAAGTCAACAGCCGGGCACCACTGGGTGGCCTCCAAAGATTGCTTCACCTCTTCGGCTGTAATGTCCCAATAAGGCTTCATCGCGGGTTGACCATCCACGCTTTGCGTGCCCGTTCCATCAAGTGCCGCTGGACCCGAGTTAATCAGATGGATAACGCCATCCTTGGCTCTACCTTCAAGCTCCTTGCCGGTTACACGCTTCACCGCTTCAGGACTCCAATACGTACGGACATCGGCAAAAATTTGCGCCGCATTCGTAAGTAAATGTCCGAACAGCATCGTAATCCCGTTCAGCGTATCATTTTCTGTTGCGATTACATAAGGCTCCCGAATGCCATTCCAATCGAACGAGCTGGACAAGATCGCCTCCATAAAATCACCATTAGGGAAGAAATCTGTCCAAGCCCGCTGACCTTGAAATCCTGCGGCTATCGCATTGTGGCCCAGCGCTTCCTCTCCATAGCCAATGCCATCGAGCTGCGGATTGCCGATCATTAAATCTCTTGCAATCAAAGTCATTTTAACAACCGTTTCCCAGTCTTGATCCTTTTGTTCACGCGTCCGTGTCAGCTCAGGCGGATTCACATCCCCGCCCTCCTTGCAGTTCTCCTTCGTCCACACCAAAGCACGCTCATATTCTTCCTTATCATAAATGCCGAGCTCCATGCGGCGCACAAACTCGGTCATGTCCACATACTCGTTGCGCATTCCCAGGTAGCTTTGGAAAAAGCTCTCGTCTGCAATGCAGCCAGCGATTCCCATCGAGACAGAGCCCATCGACAGGTACGACTTGCCTCGCATCGTCGCTACAGCCAAGCCCGCTTTGGCAAATTGCAGAAGCTTCTGCTGAACATCGGGAGTAATCGTCGTATCGCCGATATCCTGTACGTCTTTGCCATAAATACTGAAGGCGGGTAGCCCCTTCTGGTTATGCGCAGCCAATGCAGCAGCCAAATATACTGCTCCCGGACGCTCAGTTCCATTAAATCCCCAGATCGCTTTAGGAATCGTTGGGTCCGTGTCGATGGTTTCTGTCGGGTAGCACCATGAAGGAGTGACTGTGATGCTGACACCAACGCCTGCACGTGCGAATTTCTCGGCTGTCCGTGCAGCTTCCGCTACGCCACCGATACACGTATCCGCTACGACACATTCCACCGGCAATCCATTCGAATGGCGCAAATTGGACGACAAAAACTCCGCCACAGCATGTGCCATGTTCATCGTCACTTCCTCCAATGACTCCCTAATCCCGCCGCGACGACCATCAACCGCAGGACGAATACCAATTTTCGGCATACTGCCGTTCAAACGATTAACCGCTTCTACATGTTTCATAAAAAAGCTCCTCTCAGGATTCCAATTTTTTGATTACAGGTTGTAAAATATCGCGAACTGCCTCTGTGCTTTCCGCACCCTTCTCCAATCGATGCAAAACCGTTCTTCCAGCCTTGATACCCAATTCGTATGGCTTTTGATCGACATACACAATGCCGGAGCGCTTGAGCAGCCTTGCCGCCTCCACTTCTCCATACGAAGCAATCGCAATATCACCGGGAATGTCCCGACCGTTCTCGGTCAGCTCCAGCAGGGCCCCAAACGTCATTTTGTTATTGAAGGATAACAGTGCTGTCGGCGGCTTTGCCATTTGCAGAAAATAACGTACAGCCTCTCTTCCACCCGATTCCGTGAACTTGCCATCATAATCATACGCAGCCTCATGCTCCATACCAGCCTCCGTAAAAGCTTTCAGACAGCCAACAAATCGATCCTGTCCCGTGCTGACGCCCATACAGCCATTAATCACGCCGATAACGGAGTGACCCTGCAGAATTAACTGCTTCGTCAGCTCGTAGGCTCCATTCACATCATCCTCAGCTACGAGGTCAACAGCAGGTCCCGGTAAATCCAGACTTCTATCGACCAAAATAAACTGAATCCCAGCAGCCGACATTCGTGCCACCAGATCCTCATTGCCACCTGTGGTAGCCAGGACAACAGCGTCCACTCTTTTCTCGGTCATCAACTGCAGCAGCTGCGCCTCTTTCTCCGGCAGCTCATCGGAGCTGCAAAAGATCAGGTGGTAGCCGTATTCCTGAACCACATCCTCCAGCCCTCGGCATATCGTCATAAAAAATGGATTCGATATGTCCGGCAGCACAACGCCAATCGTAAAGCTTTTGTCCTGCTTCAGGCTTCTTGCAATGGCGTTAGGCTGGTATTGCAGCTTGTCGACTGCGAGCATAACTCGATTCTTGACCTCATCGCTGACATAGCCGCTGCTGTTCAGTACCCGCGATATGGTGGCTGTAGATACGCCCGCCTCTGCGGCTACTTGCTTGATTGTGGCCTTTGCCATAATTGCCCTCCTAGGAGTTTTGCTCTGTAATCGTTTACGTAATCGATTACATATAACTATAATTTGTTTTCAAAATCCGGTCAAGTGGTTTTTATCAAAGAAAAAAGAGGCCTAAGAGACCTCAATTAAATGAACAACCAGCACCTGTTTATGCAGATACACGTATAGATTCAAGCTTTTGCTGATCCGTGATTCAAAGTCGGCTTTTGCTGGCGTCTCCCAGTCTTCAGCTTTTCCTGCAGCCTGCCCAGGAATATATCCGCCAATATAGCCAAGACAGCAGCAGGAATAGCTCCAGCATAAATTTTCAGAGAGTTGCGAAGGTTTAGTCCGGAGTAAATTTCCCTGCCAAGTCCATCCCCTCCAAATAACGGAGCCAGCGTCGCCACACCGATAGCTATGACAGCAGCTACACGAAGTCCTGCCATCAGAAACGGTAATGAAAGCGGCAGTTGAACCTTTAGCAGCAGCTGCCAAGGACTCATGCCGAGTCCCTTACCAGCCTCGCTGATCCCTGCATCGACTTCCTTCAAGCCGACATAGGTGTTGCGAATAATCGGAAGCAGCGAATAAAAGAACAAACCGACTACTATCGTTTTAAAGCCCAATCCAAGGTATAACATCAATAATGCCAATAAGGCTAGACTCGGCATCACTTGAATCACATTGGCTACGGCCAATATGACGGATGCCAGTCGTTCATTGCGTGCGCTGACAACACCTAACGGTATACCGACGATGAGAGCGAGGCTAAGTCCACTGAATACCATGATGATATGACCCCAGGTCAAGCTTAGCAGGTGAACTGCATGGTCCTGCATATACTGAAAGAGCTCTATGATTCCATTGCCGTTCTGATTCATTGTCTCACATCCTCAACTTATTTCAGCAATCCGATTTCCTTCAAAAATTGTGCGGCTACCTCCTGTGGACTACGTTTATTCACGTCCACCTCATAGTTCAAGTCAGTCATCGCTTCGGCATCAATTTTTCCTGCCAAGGAAGTAATGACATCATTCAGTTCAGGCAGCTGCTGTAAGATATCCTTTCTAACTACTGGAGAAGCATCATAAGGCGGGAAAAATTGTTTGTCATCCTTTAAGGCCTGCAGGTTATACTGCTTGATTCCCGGATCTGTTGTGTAGGCAAGGACGACATCTACCTTTTTATCAGCAACTGCTTGATAAACTAAGGATATTTCCATCGGAAATCTCTCTCCGAAGGCAAAGCCGTAGAACTTGGTAAAGGCTCTGTAGCCATCGTTATCTCTTTCAAGCCAGGTCGTATCTACACCGAGCTTCATCGTTTGGGCAAGCTCCTTCAAATCGGATACGGTGCTCAGCTTGTGTTGATCAGCAAGCTCCTTGCGCACGGTGAAGGCATACGTATTTTCAAAGCCATAAGGTTCAAACCATTTGAAATCAAACGTTTTGTCGAATCCCTCCTGAGCTTGCTTTAAAACCTCTTTGCGATCCTTCGTGTCTTGAATATCGAAATATCCGTTAAAAATTTCTCCCGTATACAAAGTGGCCATTTGAATGTCATTGTTCTTCATCGATTGAATGACAATCGGGCTTGCAGCGAGATCTGGTACAATTTTCACTTTTACCTTCGTGTTTTGTTCAATTAATGCTTTGTACATTTCGGCTAAAATTTTCGGTTCGGTGTAGGTTTGAGTGCCGATATTGATCGAAGCTGGCGCCGCACCCTCCTTACCGCTGCTCGCACCTTGATCACTGCATGCAGACAATACCAATGACCCCAACAATGCGACACTAACTGTAAGCAATATCCCTTTTTTTCTCATAATTCCTCCATATATATCGTTTTGATTTATTTACAAGTTCATTCAAGCCTTGGTTGCGTTCAATGACGTCGTTTGAGCTTTTCGGGAAACCCTTTTTTCAATACTGCCCAGAATTCGATCAGCAAGCAGCGCCAATAGGATAGCGGAAACAGCCCCTGAAATAATAAGCTCTTTCTTATTGACACCGATACCCGAAACGATGAGTTCTCCGAGGCCCCCGGCTCCGATTAAGGCCGCTAAAGTGGTCCAGCTGATAATATAGACTGTGGTGATCCGCAAACCAGACATGATATAAGGGAAAGCCAACGGGAACTGAATGAGCAGCAAGCGCTGGCTCGCACTGTAACCCATGCCCCGGGCCGATTCCACAATTGACGGATCGACAGCATGAAAGCCTGCATACGTATTTCGAAGAATAGGCAGTATGGAATATAGAAATAAGGCGAATATGGCCGGCTTCACCCCGATCCCCAGCAGTGGAATCAGAATGGCCAACAGCGCCAAGCTTGGAATCGTCTGAAATACATTTGTGATTGTAAAGATGAGGGTATGAAGCCATTTCATCTGATTCTTCGCCAGAAACATACCTAACGGAACGGCAACCAACGTACCCAGAACGATAGAAACTGCAGAAATAGTCAAGTGGTCACGCGTAGCAATTAAAATATCGGGGTATCTTTCCTGTAAAAATTCAACATATTTTATAAAAAAATTAGATTGCTGCATGGGCATCGCCCCCAATGATTTCAGAAGAATACACATCTGCCATATGGCTGACGACAGAACCTCTCGTGATTAGTCCAACGAAATAATGGTCATCACGTACAACGGCTAAATTGGATAATTGATATTCCGTCATCATGTTTAAGGCTACGGAAAGCGAAGTCCCTGTCAGCACAACATGTTCCACTGGCTTCATGACATCGGCTACGGTTTTGCTTTCTTCCCCATATTGATCGAGAACACGGTAAATCGATACCGATCCCTGCAGCTTGTTGTTTTTATCCACGATCAATAAGGAATCCACACGGCGCTTCTCCATCAGCTTCATGGCTGCAGCCAAACCTCTCGAAGGAGATGCAGTAGCCGGATTATCGACCATGACCTCATCAACTGTAGGAGCTTCCAACGTATTGTGTGACTGGAGTCTTTTTTGGCCAATAAAGTTTTTGACAAATTCGTTGGCGGGATGACGCAAAATCTGTTCCGGATGTCCGTTTTGAACAATCTCCCCATCCTTCATCAAAATAATCGTGTCAGCGATTTTGATTGCTTCATCCATATCATGGGTGACGAATACGATTGTTTTTTTAATATCCTGCTGCAAACGAACCAACTCATCCTGTAATTGTTCACGACTGATGGGGTCCAGTGCACTAAAAGGTTCGTCCATCAGAATGACGTCCGGGTTTGCAGCTAAAGCTCGAATCACACCAACCCGCTGCTGCTGCCCTCCACTCAATTCTGACGGGTAACGGTTACGGTATATATCAGGTTTTAAACCAACAAGCTCTAATAGTTCTTCAACCCTTGCCTCGATTTTGAGTTTATCCCACTTTAGAAGACGAGGTACAACACCTACATTTTGTGCAATGGTCATATGCGGGAATAAACCGATATTTTGAATGACATAACCGATCTTTCGTCTAAGCTCAATGGGATCCAATGTGGCAATATTGTCCTGATGAATCATGATTTCACCTGACGATGGGTTGATTAATCGATTGATTAATTTCATCGTGGTCGTTTTTCCGCATCCGCTCGGGCCGATCAGTACCGTTATCTCTCCTTCCTTCAATTCCAGGTTAATATCGTTTAACACTTTGTGACCATCCTCATAAACCTTGTTAACTCCTTTAAATTTAATCATGCGGGTAACCACCTTTCGTTTTCTCTATTTGCTTCAAAATAACGTTGTTTAATCGAATCCCTCCTATTCACTCGGTAATTGTTGGCGCAGCCGTACAAGGCTACGCAGAGTGCAGTAGTCTTGGTACATTCGTCTTATTTGGAAACAATAGTAGAGTAGAAATCGCCAATAAAGCTAAGAAATAGGGAAGCACCGCTCCAATAAGATATTCATACTATAACAAACCAATAACCAACTGACAACCTTAAATTGTAAATGAAGTTGTTTGTTGTCCGTAAATAATCGATCACTGTAATGACAAAAAAGACTGTTCCATGGCCTAAAAAGCCACTAAACAGTCCTCTGAATATATGCTTCGCTATTTATTCTTCCTGTAGAGGTATATTGAGAAAACGCTCGGTTCTTTCTTGAACTTGTCCATCTCCCACGACAACAAGGACATCGTCTTCTCTAAGAATAACATGGGGGCCCGGCGAGATGGACACTTGTGTGCCTCTGCGCAGCGCTACGATGGTCGCACCTGTATTTTGCCAAAATTGAAGATTTGCGATCGTCTTACCGACAACATGAGAAATATTTGTCACCTTTATTTCCACTGGATGGTAGGGCTTCAAATTTTGCAGTCGGTCTGATGCATTGATAATTCCGGTAAGCAGCACCTCAAATTTGGTATCGATCTCCTTTTTGTGAACCAATAGCAGCTGCAATTCCTGTTTGAGCGAGTACACCGATTTCAGGTAATTGTTCCTGGTTATATAGTCGAAAGCGTTTTGATCCGATACTATCACGATCTCTTTACCCTGTGAAACGAAAACAATATTCTCATCCTTCAGCAGACCGATTGCTTTACGAATCGTTTCAGGGGAGACATGATATTGGCTTGCCAATAAGGAGCGGCCGGAAATTTTACTCTGGACGGGAAACTCCCCACTTACAATTCTTTGGGCAATATCGAGCGCTATTGACTTATAACCTGTGACCTCTTGCATCTTTCTCGCCCTTTCTTCGTGCATACCTGTATGTAGCTAAGGAATATGCACGCATCATACTACTTTCTGTTGATATCATAAGGTATAGAGAAAGCTTCGTGCAACACTGCAGACACTGCATAACTGGCTTTTATTTGGAAAGTTCACCAAACCGTGAAATAACAGTTAGAATCACCGGATTTGGCAGCCAGCACCGCTAACCGCCGGACGTTAATATTGGTCAAATTTAATGCTGCACATTGTGGTGGCAAATCGCCTATAACGACACGGTTTAACCCATTGCGGTCAGCAAAAATCGGACCCTCGGCGCAGTATTGTATTGGACCGCACCATTGTTCAATCCATTGTATTATGTAGGAGATAACGTTCTTGTGTTCCTCAACCCTCACCGACTTAAGGCTGGATTGTCAACAGAAAACTGGACAATATTTATGAGGGCATCTTTCTAGCTTCAATGGGAGTGAGATACCCCAAGGTACCATGAATTCGGTGGTGGTTGAACCAGTGAACATAATCACTGAGCTCTAGAGCTAGCTGTTCAGAGCTCAGGAAATGAGCATGGTTAGCAAATTCCGTTTTGAAAATCTTAAATGTAGCTTCGGCAACCGCGTTATCGTAAGGGCAGCCCTTCTTGCTTAATGAACGTTTGATTCCAAAAGTTTGTAACGATTGAGAAATAAGTGTGTTATCGAATTCTTTACCACGGTCAGTATGAAACATTTGGATACGCTCCAACCGGACAGAGATGCTC
>NZ_MRTH01000042.1 GCF_001956045.1 Paenibacillus sp. FSL H7-0331
CAGGAAAACAGGATACCTTTCCTCGAAATGGAGGTAAGGTATCCTGTTTATAAGATTTGGACTTTTTCAGTGGCCTCCTTTGTTGGAGAGTCTCTTTTTATGCAGGCATAGGTGTATCCGTAGGCTTGGCATATCCTTTGTTGTATCGCGTATCAATATAATCACGGATTTCCTTTACCGATTTTCCATCTTTACTTAATTGAGCTGTAGTTAAAGCGATCTCCATACAAACTCCACACCGTGTACCGTGATCGTCCCACACAACACTTCCATCGGTTTTTACTTCCTTTATAAAACAATTCATATTACTTTTATGACCAGCCTCATCTCCACATCCACAGTAACAAGGAATCCATTTGAGCTTATCGATGCTTAGAGCGGCGATCTGATAAATTTTTTGAGTTTGCTCAGGCTGGTTATTAAGAAATTTGGGCAGGGTGTTGATCGAACTGGTCATTTCCTGCAGATCTCCATTGTGGGCTACTCCATGGGATGCAGCATGCTCAGGGGCGCTCTTGCTACACGCAGCCATGCTGATCATCGCTAGTAAAGTCAAAGAAATCTGGATTGCTTTAAATCTCATTATTTTCCTCCTAAACCTTTATATTAAGCAATGTATTATAAAAACATATGAAAATCAAGTTATCCGGCACCTCTACTCATGCAGCTTAACGTAACAGGCTTCCTTTACATTCGTACATGTAATAAGATATGAAGTAAAGGGGGCATTTCATTGACACTGCAGCAATTAAAGTATGTGATTGAGGTGGCTAATCAAGGCTCCATTAATGAAGCTGCCAAGAGATTATTTATTTCTCAACCGAGTCTTTCAAATGCGATTAAAGATCTCGAAAAAGAAATGCAGATTGCCATTTTTGAAAGATCCAATAAAGGGATTTCACTTTCGAAGGAAGGTGTCGAATTTTTAAGCTACGCGCGACAGGTTGTTGAGCAGGCTGAATTATTAGAAGGCCGTTATCTCGATGCCAAACCTTCCCCGCAGCACTTTTCCGTATCTACCCAGCATTACGCTTTCGCGGTCAATGCATTTGTAAATCTATGTCAGGAGCATGGTCAAGACGAATATGAATTTGCATTGCGTGAAACCAAAACCTACGAGATCATCGAGGACGTCAAAAGCTTACGCAGCGAAATTGGCATTTTATATCTGAATGAATTTAATGGAAAAGTCATCAATAAGCTGCTGAAAGAAGCTAATTTGCAATTTAACAGCTTATTTACCGCTAAACCGCATATTTTCATCAGCAGCAAAAATCCGCTGGCCCATCAATCCATCGTAACCATAGAGCAGCTGCAGCAATATCCGTATCTTTCCTTTGATCAGGGCGAGTACAATTCCTTTCATTTCTCCGAAGAAATTCTAAGCACACTCAGCCATAATAAAAGCATACGAGTGAATGATCGGGCGACGCTTTTCAATTTACTGATTGGGTTAAATGGGTACACCATATCGACAGGCGTGCTGAGCAAAGATTTGAATGGGAATGATATTATTCCTGTACCTTTGGATTGTGAGGAAGTCATTAATGTCGGTTGGATTTCTCATCGTAATGTTGCGTTGTCCAAGCTCGGCTATGCCTATATACAAGCGCTCCAACAGGTCATTTCCACATAGCAGCATTGTTATACCCTTAGACTTGTATACAAACGCACGCTCACAATGATCTCAAGAAAGAACATTCGGTGGCTGCTACAGCGCCGTTCTGCACTGACAAGTGCCTGACAACCTACGGAGATTGGAGGCTTAAGAATATGAACTTTATCGGCCTGGATATCGGCACCACATCGATATGCGGTATTATCATGGATGCAGAGAGTGGCAAGATACTTAATTCCATAACGAAAAGCAACAATGCTTCTATACATTCGATTCATCCCTGGGAATTCATTCAGGATCCAGGCGTGATCCTCAAGATCGTCTTCGAGATTTTGGATCAATTGACAAGCGGCGGTGTTCATGCAGCTGGTATAGGCTTAACCGGACAAATGCATGGCATCCTTTACGTGGATGACGCGGGTAACCACGTATCACCGCTGTATACGTGGCAGGATCAACGTGGGGATTTACCGATCAACGACCCCAGTGACGGTGAACCTTATGTGTCCCACTTATCGCGGATTACATCCATGCCTCTGGCGACGGGCTTTGGACTGGTGACCCATCATTATAATTTGCAGAACGGACTTATGCCGACAAATGCTGCCTTTATATGCACCATCGCAGACTATGTAGCTATGAAGTTAACAGGAGGGCGTAAGCCGCTTATGGATCCGACCAACGCTGCAAGCTTAGGTCTATTTAACCTCGAATTAATGGATTTCGAAGCCCATACGTTGGAAGCAGCAGGAATCGAGTGGAGGATGCTGCCGGAAGTAGTTCCTGCAGGCACCGTCATCGGACATTCACAAGCAGGGATACCCGTGACAGTTTCACTTGGAGACAATCAAGCCAGCTTTCTCGGATCCGTCATTTCGATCACGGACTCGGTGCTGTTGAATGTTGGAACCGGTTCACAAATTTCCATGTTTAGCAAACGCTTTCTTACGATAGAATCTCTTGATATTCGTCCATTCCCAGGCGGGGGATACCTGCTTGTTGGAGCTTCCCTAAGTGGCGGAAAATCCTATGCGCTGCTGGAAAGCTTTTTTCGTGAGGTCTGTGTACAGCTTGGCGGTTTGGAGGACCCAGGCAGTCTGTATGCAAGGATGAGTCAACTAGCAGAGAAGGCTGTCCTGGATAGAGAGCTTCGCGTCCAGACCCAGTTTTATGGCTCCAGATCCGATCCTAATAAGAGAGGGTCCATTGAAGGTATTGACTCACTGAACTTCACACCTGGTCATCTCATCATCGGTGTAATCGATGGGATCATTGCGGAGCTTTACCAGTTTTATACTTCGTTCCCGAACGAGCGCAAGCAGCAGTTCAAAACTCTTATCGGGTCCGGCAATGGAATTCGAAATAATGCTACATTACGCCAAAGGCTGTCCACGACCTTTAACCTACCGCTACAAATAGCGGCTCATCCGGAGGAGGCGGCGTATGGCGCCAGTTTGTGTGCGTCCGTGGGGTGTTCGGTATTCCCGGACTTTCACCATATTTGCTTTCATTGAACCCGTGATAATAGCATTCTGTGAACTGCAATATCCCGTCTATCGTGGCGGGATTTCAAGCATTAAGAAATGAGAAGCTTTGAATAATTCTGAGGTTCGTTTTTGTATATGGTATTGAAGCTATTGGATATTCCAGATAGATTCGTGGCATTCGCACGTTGAAGTGTATGGTCTGTTGTGATACACTACATACGATAGCAAGCAACGATAGATGTAACCTGTCAGCAGAGGTGAACGTAAATGGATTTTGTTTGGAAGTCGGAACAGTTTCTGATAGATCCCTCCCGTCCGCTATATGAACAATTCGTAGAGCAGATTCGCGCTTTGATTGTGCGTGGTGTACTGGCTCCTGGTACTCGGATGCCTTCAGTACGGGAACTCGCAGCGAATATCCGTGTCAATCCGACGACTGTAATGAAGACGTATCAGGAGCTCGAAAGAGCCAGACTCATCGTTACGTTTCGTGGACAGGGAACCTATGTGACCACCGACAATGAAGCCATTAGAGAAAGTAAAAGGACGATCGTCAAGGAAGCCATGAAGCATCTGCGGGAGATCGCAGAATCACTTGATCTGACCGTTGACCAACTGCTTGAACTGGCACAAGAGAAGGAGGAGTAATCATATGACGAATGATACTGGCACCTCAATAGCCTTGGAGTGCAGGCAGATAACGATGAAAGTAAGAAAAAAGGAGATTTTAAATGAGGTTACGTTTTCTTTAGAAAAGGGACGTATTGCCGGATTGCTGGGCCCAAATGGTGCAGGCAAATCAACCCTGCTCAGTATTTGCTCCGGATTAATGGAACCTACAAGCGGATCAGTTCGGATCTTTGGTCAGCCAGCAGGCATAGAAACCTTGCGTTCCATCGCAGTACTGCCGGACCGGGGGAAATTGCCCGGATGGTTGACGGCTGGGGAATGGCTAGCTTTTGCTGGTCAGCTCTACCCGGATTGGGATTTCGAAAGGGAGGAGCAGTTGGTTCAGTCATTACGAATCAACTTGGGAACACGGATATCCGCCCAATCCCGCGGGGAGGAAGCTCGACTGCAGCTTATCAGCTGTCTGGCTCGCACCTCACCTCTTGTCCTGCTTGATGAACCGTTCACCGGTGTGGATATGATTTCACGGGAGCAGATCGCTTCATCGGTTGTTGCAGATTTGGCAGACGGAGAACGGACCTTTCTCATTGCAACTCATGATATACGCGAAATGGAGCAGTTATTCGATCGGATTATTTTGATCGGAAATGGCCGTGTTGTGGCCGACAATGAGGTCGATAGCTTAAGGGAACAAGGAACCTCCGTAGAATCCCGTTATAGGGAAGTGTTCTCATGAAAAGTGTATGGACACTTGCAAAGCTTGAGCTCAGTAGGTATAGCACTTACCTGCCAGGAACATCGCAAAGCAATTACACACGCATCGGCCTGATCTTCCTCCTGCTGCTTGCAGCCAGCATGGCATGGTCACGTGGGGACATGAACGTCAGCAGCTTATATGCAACGGGTTTCATCGTGTTCGTGGAGACGATGCTAATCATCATGGTATGGGAGGCACTGAACGGAGGCCGAGCCGGAAGAGACCAGCAGTGGTGGCTGCTGCTGCCTTATTCAAGGCGGACGCTTGTTCTTGGCAAGGCTCTTGGCTTTGTGTGCCTGGGACTTTATCTCATTCTATTCATGCTTCTGCTCTGTACCGTCCATTACGCGTTATTCGTCTTATGGGGAAGCGTACCCTATGCAGAAGCAAGCATCTTATGGCAAACGGCAGGTACCGCAGGATGGGTAGCTCTCGCTATACTCCCCGTCTTGAGCGGTATCGGTTTGCTCATGTCCGTGTTTCAGATGTGGTGGGCTCGCATCGGAACCGTGATTGTCTTCATCTATATTTCGATGCCGCTGCTTATCTTTTCGCTCCTGGCTGGCAGCTCCGCTACGATTGATTTTCAATACACGCTGCCGAAGTTACAAACGGTATGGCTGTTGGTGGTTGCAGGATGGACGTTCTCTTGCACGGCTGTATGGCTTTCAAGCACGATAGGCATGAAGCAGCTTGCGAAGCTTCGTTTTCATGGCTATCCGGTTGTATCATCCCCGGAATTGCAGGTTCCACAGATAGTGGTGCCATCACAGGTAACGAATCGACGTTCGGGTGCTTTCTGGGCTTTGGTTGCCATGGAGAAACGACGGTATGACTGGATCAGTCGCCATGCACCGAGGCGCATACGCTGGGTCGTGTATGCACTGTTGGCCCTCATTGCCATCTTTGGCTATCAGAATAGTGGCAGCCTGACGGATTTGATCTTCTTTCAGTCGACCTTGACCATGTTCAGCTACATGGGTATTGTTGTGTATGGGTTGAATAAAAATGCGGATTTCAGAAAAGGATTTGCCCAATGGTGGCTGGCATTTCCACATTCTCGTTATGTATTGCTTGGCAGCCGAATATTTGCTTATTTAACGTCGATGTTAACCTATTGGTTACTGGCCATGTTAAGTGCAGGTATAGGACTCGCTTTGCGGCAATGGTTGAATCCAATGTCGGGGACGGATCTTCTCATCGCAGGAAAATATATCGCAGAAAATGTGGTACTCATGATTCCGCTTGCTGTTTTTTACGTGTTAGCTGTACAAATCATGCCAGCCGTTAATAAGTATCCGCTTCTCATAATTTTTCTGGTTCCGTTATTAGCAAGTTACGGCTACTGCATTCAGCTGCCTAATCTATGGGTTATGCCGGATCGTTTATCAGGGCTTGCTCTGCGCGATGGTCCTGCTCCAGACTTCCTCAAGCACCTGACCTTGCTTTACGGAATTGGCATTCCAGCAGCTCTGATCGGCTTCGGGCTCGGTGGGAAGTATTTAAATAGATACGCGATGATGAGGAATTCGATCTGGTTCCGAAGCCTTCGCGGGAAAGAACATTAACGCCACAGACAGATAGATAGCATCCAAAATTGTCGGATGTATGAATTTTTCTTATTCACTCTTACATTGGCTCAGCTATGAATGGTTAAAACAGGCAAGTAGACGTATAATACGTATAGTGACATCCAATGTTACTACAATTGTAAGGGTAATAATTTAAATACTATTTATCTACTAGGTTAGGTGGAATCACTATGAAAACAATAGTCGTTGTTGGTGGTGGCATTACCGGGTTATCCACTGCCTATTATCTTCAAAAGACGATAATAGCCCAGAAGCGGGCGGCAAAAATTGTGCTGGTGGAAGCGAATGATACCTTGGGTGGTAAAATCAGAACCGCTCATGAGGGTGAATTTATAATGGAGACGGGAGCGGATTCGATTGTCGCCCGTAAAACGAATGTAGCTCCATTTCTGGAAGAGCTGGGCTTACAGGAGGACGTTGTGTATAACGCAACAGGAGTCTCTTTTATTCATACAGATGGCGAATTGAAAGCCATTCCGAAGGATGCAGTTTTCGGTATCCCGCTCAGTTTGGAATCATTGGCCAAGACGGATCTGATTTCAGCGCAGGGAAAGGTAGAAGCCTTAAAAGACTTCTACACACCGAATGAAACCTTTACCAAGGAGCATTCAATTGGGGAATTCCTGGAGTATTTTCTGGGTAAGGAGCTAGTAGAAAAACAAATTTCTCCAGTATTGTCCGGTGTGTATTCCGGTCGGCTTCAGGATTTAACTATTGCATCGACGCTTCCTTATTTACTGGATTATAAAAATGAATACGGCAGCATCATTCAAGGCTTATCGGAGAACAAGCAGCGTTTTCAGGGGACTGGTGGCAAGAAATTTTTGTCGTTCAAGCAGGGTGTGTCTTCGTTAATTGATAGGATGGAAGAACGGCTAACGGATGTTGAGCTATATAAAGGCGTGCAGGCTGAACAAATTGAGAAGCAGCAGGATCGGTATATCGTTTCTTTGTCCAATCAGATTGAGCTGGAAGCGGATTTCATCGTATTGAGCACACTGCATCCGGTGGCACAGCACCTTCTCCATAATGAGAGGCTGGATGAGGATTTCGAGCAATTGACCAACAGCTCTCTCATCAGTGTCTATCTGGGATTTGACATTCCGGACAGCGAGCTGCCCAAGGACGGGACAGGCTTCATCGTCGCAGAAGGTAGTGATCTGGTATGTAATGCCTGTACGTGGACCAGCCGCAAATGGGAGCATACCTCAGAGCAGAACCGTTTACTGGTAAGACTTTTTTATAAAAGCACCTGTCGTGATTATGAAAAGCTTCTACAAATGACACAGGAACAATTAATCCAGATAGCGCGAAAAGATATCGAAGACAGTCTTGGCCTTACAGGTACACCGATTTCATCTGATATTACCAAATGGCATGAAACCATGCCCAACTATCATTTGAAGCACCCGCATATTGTGAAATCGTTGGAAACCAAACTAGCGGAGAACTATCCTAATGTTATTTTGGCCGGGTGCTCCTATTATGGGGTAGGTATTCCCGATTGCATTCAGAACGGAGAACAGACTGCGCAAAGGATTGCCGAACGCTTGTGAGGAATAATCGAACAGGCTGCATTTACAAATAAATCAGCACATTTAAAAAACCTTCCCTTTCAGGAAGGTTTTTTGTTGATGCCAGATCTCTACGCTGCTTGATTTACAACTTTAGCGGCTCTCGATTTCCTGAACGTGACCAAGGAATAGATGAGCAAGGCAAGCCAGATAAACGAAAAAGCTATCAATTGAGGTTCAGTAAACGGCTCGTGAAATACAAAAATAGCTAACAGCAGGCTTGTTGTCGGAGCAATATATTGGATGAAGCCGACCATCGAAAGTGGAAGCAGCTTGGCTGCCTGAGCAAACCAGAATAACGGTAAGGCGGTTGCTGCTCCCGATAATAGAAGAAGCACAATCGAATAGCTGGGTAAAGAAGAGACTGTGGCTGAACCGGCTGATTGAATGTACAATAAATAAATGAACGCAATAGGGAAAACAACGATGGTTTCCCAAGTGAGACCCAGCAAAACATCCAGGCCCGCTATCTTTTTGGCAAGTCCATACAGCGCAAAAGAGACAGCCAAGGAAATCGCTACCCAAGGAATCGTTCCGTATTGAATGGCCATTATCAACACACCGAAGCCCGCCAGCAGGATTGCCACCCATTGACCGGCTGAAAGTCGTTCTTTCAAGAAAATGACGGCGAACACAACGCTTATCAACGGATTCATATAATAGCCTAAGCTCGTCTCGATCACATGTCCATTATTGACTGCCCATATGAATAAAAACCAGTTGCAGCTTATGAATATGGAGCAAAGCAAGACGGCTACTTTACTTTTTAGGTTGGGCACAGCCGATTTTAGCTGCTTCCATCGTTTCGCTGCACTGACCAGAATAGCTACAAAAACTAATGACCATACAATTCGATGAGCAAGAATCTCCCAAGCTGGCATGGATTGGAAGAGACGCCAATATAGCGGCAAAAAGCCCCACGAAAGATAAGCCAATACACTATAAATAACTCCTTTTTTCATGAATACAAGACTCCTTTTTCAAAAGTAAGTTTCAGTGTAACAAATTTACCCCAATAATGTAACCCTACCCGAGTAATCTACTCCAAAATGGGAGCAATGTTTGTTTAAAATAAAATTTTCAATGGATACTTCCTATACCGTAATGGTAAAGTAAAAGATAGGCAGTACATAAGGACTATTTAGTCAGGAGTGTTGAACGATTATGAAACAGAACCAATATGATGACCACGATTTTTTTGATAAATATAGTCAGATGCCTCGTTCAATCGGTGGATTACAGGCCGCGGGGGAATGGCCCGCACTCCGTGCGATGCTTCCCGAACTACTCGATAAAAGAGTTCTTGATCTTGGCTGCGGCTATGGATGGCATTGCCGATATGCGCGCGAGCAGTCAGCCAGGTCAGTGATAGGTGTAGATCTATCAGAGAAAATGTTAGCACGCGCCAAAGATAATACTAACGATTCCGCGATCGTATACCGTCGGCTGGCAATTGAAGATATCGACTTTGCCGCAGAGGAATTCGATGTTGTGCTAAGCTCACTGGCACTACATTATGTGGAGTCATTTGATAGCGTTTGCCGTAAAGTATATCATTGTCTCGTATCCGGAGGCACATTCGTGCTTTCGGTTGAACATCCGGTGTTTACCGCACTTGCTGCACAAGATTGGTTTTATGGTTCTGAAGGCGAACGCTTGCATTGGCCTATCGATCATTACCAGAATGAAGGTCTGCGGCAGGCAAGATTTTTGGATACCGATGTTGTCAAATATCATCGCACGATCGCCACGTATATGAATACGTTAATAGATTCCGGTTTCACCATTACGAGGCTTTCTGAGCCACAACCAACACAAGAAACACTTGCCAAATATCCCGAAATGCGAGACGAAACCCGCCGTCCCATTTTCCTCTTGATTGCAGCGGTCAAGAATTAGAGAAGTGCCAATCTATGGAATCCAAAAAGAAGGGTGAACAAAGTGCGCGATAAAGAAATCGACGCTGAGATTGAGCAACGGGGTTCGGTGGACGATAGGAATGAACCCGGTATAATGAGCGGATTCGAGATGCGAGAGGAACAGTTTCTGGTCGGTCGGAATGGGCAGCATGAGCGCTTTAACGCCTATTTGACGGGACAAAGTAATTCTGGTCAATCCATCTGGAACATTTACGGAACAGCGGGTGTGGGCAAAAGCTTTCTGCTCGATTCATTTTGCCGAAAAACACGGCTTGCAGGCATCCCGATGCTGCACCTGGACAGCCGTGATTTCAATCATAAAGGCGAGCAGTTGTTTCGTCAGCTGCTGGATCAGCTAATACTGCTGAAGCAGGACGATGAACATGGCTTACAGCAGCAGCCGCTGGAATCTTGTTTGACCCTGCTGAAGCTGCTGTCTCAGAGGACTCGCGTGGTGCTGGCCTTTGATACGTATGAGGAAATGGGAGAGCTGGACGGCTTGCTGCGTGAACGGTTATTCAAGCGGCTGCCTGACAATGTGCTGCTCATTCTTGCCGGCCGCTATAAACTCAGTGACCAATGGATCTTGTCCCCTGCTCTGAGAGAACAGATTCACTATATGCCGCTCGGGAACTTAACTGACAGCGAAAGCGAGTCATACCTTCGATGCTCCGGTATTATAGAAGATCATAGAATTACGCGAATTCAAAGGAAAACCGGAGGGCATCCCCTTGCCCTGTCCCTCGCGGCCGCGGTGCCCCTGCAAGACGAATGGGCAGCTCCCCCAACCGACGATACAGGTTGGTTTGACCTTCTGGTCAAGGCTTGGCTTCGTGAGGTTCCAGATGTGAAACTTCGTCGCATGGTTGAAGCGGCAGCCATACTGCTTCATGTTAACCGGGAAGTGCTAACCTTCATTATGGAGGAAGAGGTCGACGATCTATTGTTCGATGCGCTGATTTCCTTGTCCTTTGTACGTAAAACGGGGCGTGGCTGGATGCTGCACGATCTGATGCGGATAGCCGCGCGCAAGCAGCTGGAGGAGCGCACACCAGAATATTTTCACCGACTGATGGGCAGAGCTGCATACTATTATGCTGATTTGATCAGGCAAATCTCAGGCTCCCGCAGCACAGAGTGGGAGGTAGGGGAACTGTTCTACTATACAACTGGCAATATCATGGTACGTGCTTTGATTCAGTCATCTTCCAGAGGTCAGTATGCTTGGGAATCGTTGACGATGGCCAATATCGGGGAAGGGGAAGCTTACCTACGAAGTAGATTGGAAGCAGCGACACCTCTATCTTTCTCGGGGGCAGATCCCGAGACGGAACAGACATATCATGAATTTGTAGCCAAGGAAGATATGAAGCTGACGATCAAGGGTATTGATCTGCATACTTTGGTCCGGCTGGATCGGCAGGGCGTCATGCTGCTTCGCTCAGGAAGCGGTGAAGCCGTCGGACTGGCCTCCATGATCCCGATCCATTCGGAGACACTGCCCTACTTGAAAACCGACCCGTTTTCCGCTCCGTATCTATCTTCTCTATCAACGGAGGAATTGAAGCTGCTGGCGGTCGATCCACCTGGTCAATCGGGATGGTTCATCCGAACCATTGACTACAAGGACTGGAAAAATGTCAATCTGATCATCGAAGCGATGTATTTGATTTTTTCCTATTTATGCTCGGGCGGACTTTTTATCGCTTCTCCGCCTCCACTGGAATTTTTTCAGGGGGCTCACTTGAGTATGGGCTTTAAAATTGCACCCGGCGTTGTTCATCGGCATTATGATGGCAGAACGTTGACGCCGACATTCGTACTCGATACGAGGGGAGAGAAGCTGGAAGCATTCCTTCGATTTCTGCTTAAGCAGGGAGGGTATTCCAGTCTTGCACCGAGCTTGCCGACGGGTTTGCTTGAGCGGCTGACGAAGCGGGAACGCGAGGTCGTTCTGCTCGCAATAGATGGTCAAACCAATGGAGAAATTGCCAAAACCCTCTATGTAAGTGAGATCACGGTGAAAAAGCATGTCAGTTCGATATTCGTCAAGCTGGCAGTGAAAAACCGCAATCAATTAATTAAGCTTTTTACCAGTAAACCCTGAGGACTTATCTATTCCGGCTCACACCTTTAAGTGGTGTGGGCTTTTTACATATATGAGACCAATACCATACGAACGTATAATATCCAACTCCAGCGCTCCCTGTTATATTAGTTTCATGAATAGGCTGTAGGGTGTTGACGGCCGTAGAAAGGAGACAAGGCGATAGGGTGCATTCGGATGATCGAACGATCAATAATCGACTGATCGGCAGTGGAACACCGTTTCATCATCGTCATCATTTAGGCAAAAGATCTTATTTCATGCGGCTATGGCCCAATCAAGCAGGGGGAAGATAGGTATGGGAATCAAATTCATCAAGGTATCTGTTGTTTATTTTGTCATCGGTATTCTTCTGGGTATGTATATGTCGATGGCTAACCAGCATGTATTCGCGAGTGTGCACGCACATATCAATCTGCTGGGCTGGCTGTCGTTTGCGGTGTCTGGTATTATCTACCATTTGTTTCCAAGGGTGGGATTCAGCCGTTTGTCCATCGTACATTTCTGGATGCACAATATTGGAATTGGACTGCCACCGATGATGCTGGGATTGTTTCTGTTGCTTAGCGGAGCCGAATCATACGAGTTCCTGATTCCGATTGGCGCAATTCTGGTTGTACTTAGTGTCATCGTGTTCGCGGTTAATGTACTGATCCATATCCGATCGTCAGAAGGGTAAAAATCGTATTCCTTATCTGTGATAGACTCCTTATTTTGATCGATATAGCAATAGTTTACATAGAGAAGTTTAGTATCATGCAGTCATGATAATAAACTTCTCTATTTCAATGTTAATACGAATATATGACCTATTTCACTGAAATGGAGAAAATGAATGGCCTAACCTCCTGTTCATAGCCACTTTTAAGCTTGACGGGGTGAAGCATTACACATACATTAAATAGGTACCTATTTAACCTGAAAAGAAGGTCATTCCATATGGAAGTCTGGAAACGCAATTTATACATCTTATGGACCGGGAACTTTTTAACTGCGGTTGGCATTGGTATGATTATCCCTTTTTTGCCTCTTTATGTGCAAGATCTTGGTGTACATGATGTGAAACAGGCCGCTCTATGGGCCGCTATGATTTTCGGGATCAATCACCTGATGATCGCGCTCATATCTCCCTTGTGGGGCAGGTTTTCAGATACATATGGGCAAAAGCTGGTTATGGTAATAACCAGTATAGGCTCGGCCGTTATCATTGCGGCTATGGGTCTTGTCGATACTCCCTTACAGCTGCTTCTGCTCCGCGCCGCTTTTGGGACGATGGGCGGTTATCCAACCTCCTCTGTAGCCTTATTGGCCATAGAAGCTCCCAAGCAACAGGTGGGTAACGCTTTAGGCACACTGCAAACCGGACAAGTCACCGGTCAATTGTTAGGGCCGCTGATTGGCGGCGTGCTGGCTGAGTGGTTGGGGATACGCGATTCCTTTTTTATTACTGGCTTCTTTATATTCCTGGCTGCGCTGCTGACGGTATTTGGAGTGAAGGAGACGAATACATACCCTAAATTCAAGTTCAAAAGCTTGTTAAGGCTGAGTAACCCGTTTAAATCCAGAATTCGTCAACAGGAGGTTCCAGATAAGAAAGCATGGCATGATATTTTTGTGCAATCTCCACTTATTATCACGCTATTTATTTCTACATTCCTGATCTCTATAAGCTTTGCGAGCATTAGTCCGATGATTTCGTTGTATGTAAAAAGCATGAATATCGTGGATCACATTGAAATTATGGCTGGTCTCATATTTGCATCTACGGCTTTAGGCACGATGATCACGGCACCGCTGCTCGGAAGAATGGGAGATCGACATGGTCATACTATCATCCTGCTCGTATCACTCATTCTGATTGCCATTCTGCATATTCCTCAAGGGTTAGTCACCAATGCCTGGGTGCTCGTGGGCATACGGTTTATTACCGGGTTATGTATCGGTGGTGTGATTCCATCTATTAGTTCCCTGCTGCGCAAATTGACCCCAACTCCTGTTCAAGGCAGCGTATTTGCCTATAATGCTAGTGCTGGATCATTGGGAAACTTGTCAGGAGCGATATTCGGAGGACTTGTGGCAAGCAGCTTTGGCATTTCTCTGGTGTTTTATGTTATTGCCGGAGTTTTCTTCGTACATTTCCTGATGATAGCTGTTCAGTTCAAGAGGTTCAGAAGAGCGGAGCAGGAGCAGGATGTATCCTAAGATATTAGGTAAATAAAATATAATATCAAAGGTTTGACTTCTCATCCGTACTTCAACAT
The DNA here is from genome assembly GCF_001956045.1 of Paenibacillus sp. FSL H7-0331. Next base: position 13,946 of record NZ_MRTH01000042.1, read on the forward strand.
AAGTAGAGTCTTATAGAAACCCGCGCCCAGCGCGGGTTTTTTAGTTTATGTTGTTTAGGTAATGGAGGGCATGCAAATGATAAATATCGGACAAGCCGAATGTACTTAACCCTTTTTAGGGTGGAACAAAAGTGTGATATCGGTTCATTTTTTGTTCGATTGTTGTATTTAAAAGTCTTACGCATTTTTTTACAATTACTAGTGTAATCAGAAACCAAAGGGTACAAAGCGGAAAGGAGCAATCAACAAATGGTGAAGAAAATTCAAGTGACGGTTTGGAATGAATTTTGGCATGAGCAATACCAGGATAACATTAAAGAGGTTTATCCTGACGGTATTCACCGTGTAATTGCAGGGCATTTGGAGATGCAGCCGGACATGGAGGTGAGAACGGCAACGCTTTATGATGCGGAATGTGGTCTATCAGACGAGATCATAGAGCAGACGGATGTATTGATCTGGTGGTCGCACATGAAGCATGACGAAGTACCGGATGAATGGGTAGACAAATTGTACAAACGCGCTATTGCGGGTATGGGAACGATTTTCTTGCATTCTTCCTCAGGTTCGAAGCTGTTCAAACGGCTGTTGGGAGCGGTAGGGGGCCATAAGTGGAGAGAAGCACATGAAAAGGAGCGGCTGTGGGTTCTAAAGCCGGGGCATCCGATTGTCGATGGTATCGGTGAATGTTTTGAACTGCAGGAAGAGGAAATGTATGGTGAATATTGGGATATTCCCGAGCCTGACGAATTAGTGCTTGCTAGTTGGTTCGAAGGTGGTGAGATTGCACGCAGTGGGATTACATATACTCGGGGCAAGGGTCGGTTATTTTATTTCAGGCCAGGTCATGAAGAGTATCCGACCTATTATAACGCGAATGTTATGCGGATCATTGAGAACGGGACGCGATGGGCGGCACCACTAGCTTCATCTCCAACGATTACTAGCGGTAATGTCAATTCAATTGAACCAATCGCTGGCTTCTTGCGTGACGGTCGTGGAAATCGGATCGACTGATCGGTTTCAAACTGAAACCATTAAGCGCAGTTCAATTCGGAAGGAGAACATAGATCATGTCTACCGAACGCGATGGGAAAGCCAAATCAACCGTTTTTCCTGTCCTGTTTGCCATAAGCATTGCCCACCTGATCAATGATTCGTTACAAGCTGTTATTCCTGCCTCATATCCAATATTGCGGGACTCCTTGCATTTATCTTATACACAGCTCGGTATGATTACGTTCATTCTTTATTTTTCCTCCTCAGTTATGCAGCCTTTCGTAGGAGCATTCGCAGATGCGCGGCCTACGCCATATATGCTTCCTGCAGGCATGCTGTTATCGTTTCTTGGCATGCTGGGGCTCGCCTTTGCTCCGGGTTATATGACGGTACTTGGCTCCGTTGTCCTCGTAGGGATCGCCTCTGCGGTATTCCACCCCGAAGGGGCACGGATTGCCTATCTCACTGCGGGCTCCAGAAGAGGTCTGGCGCAATCGATCTTCCAGGTGGGAGGAAATGCCGGAAGTGCAATGGCTCCGCTGATGACCGCGCTAATCTTTTATCCGTTTGGACAGTTCGGTGCCATATGGTTTACGATAGTTGCCGCTTTGGGAGTCGTTTTGCAGACTTGGGTGGCACGTTGGTACAAGGGACACTTGATGACATCCCGGCAAATGACGAAAAACAAAACTGCCGGACAGGAGGAATTAAAATATCAGAAAAGGGTTATTGGTGCGATCGTAGTCATCATTCTGATCGCATTTGCGCGATCGTTATTCGGTTCCAGTATCGGAACCTACTTCGTATTCTACCTGATGGAGAACTACAAGCTTTCGATACCCGAGGCGCAGATCTACATCTTTCTCTATATGGGGGCTGGCATATTAGGTACGTTCTTTGGCGGACCGCTGTCGGATCGCATTGGCCGGAAAAATGTCATATTGCTATCGGTGCTCGGCGCCTCGCCGTTTGCCCTCTTGCTGCCCCACGCTGGAGAGCTCTGGACATATCCACTTCTCGTTATATTGGGGCTTATTAATCACAGCAGCTTCTCTGTTACCGTCGTTTATGTCCAAGAGCTGATGCCTGGCAAGGTAGGTATGGTTTCAGGACTAATCACGGGTCTGGCATTCGGTATGGGTGCGATTGGAACCGTTGTTGTAGGCGGATTGATCGATTTGACCAGCTTGTCGATTGTTATTACCCTGTGTTCGTTTATGCCATTGTTCGGGTTTATTGGCTTGCTGCTCCCGTCCGACAAAACGATCCGTGGTCGGTTGGAGCAGAAGAAAGATAAGGATGAAATGACTACCGGAGTGTAATCGCTGTTGATTCCCGTTCACTTAAATTGAGTTCACGATATGAGCATTGGAGGAGTAATTGAAATGGAACGTGCAAAAGTGATTCAAGTTGGAGTAGGTGGATTCGGTAAAAACTGGATCGAAGGCATTAAAGATGTAAAATCCATACAAATTGTAGCTATCGTCGATGTTGTACAGGAAAATTTGGATGAAGCGCTGAAGGTGCTGGGAGACGGAAATATACCCGTCTACTTATCATATGAAGACGCTTTCCGTGAAGTAAAGGCTGATCTTGCCCTGCTGATTACGCCGCCTCCGACCCGTCATCGTTTAACACGCGCTGCTCTCGATGCTGGTATGCATGTTATCGTGGAGAAGCCGATGGCTTCTAATTATAAGGAAGGACTTGAGCTGCTTGCAATCTCACAGCAATATGACAAGGCGGTATCCGTTAATCAGAACTACAGATGGACACCCGAGATGAAGGCGATCCGTAATGCGCTGGAATCCGGCATGATCGGGAAGCTTGGAGTTGTGGAATGGCAGTTTGACCGGGATGGGTCCAGACACCGTGGTCCTCAATCGGAATGGAGAAAAGACCGTGAAGAGCCGTTACTTACGGAATTAAGCATCCATCATTTTGATTTAATGCGGTATTTGCTCAACGTCCATCCCGAATCGGTATTTGCCAGCAGCTTCAGTCCGATATGGAACGAGCGGATCGGTCATTCATCGACTTCTGCCATCATTAAATTTAAGGGCGGCATTCATGTAAACTATTTTGCCAGCAGCGCCAATAAAGGCAAGGATACGACCTGGACGGGCAACTTCCGTCTGGTTGGAAGCACCGGGACACTGGAGTTTACGGAGGGTACAGCGTACTACGTGACCGAAGCGGGAGAACGTCAGCAACTGGAGCTGCCGGAGCTGGAGTATGAAGGTGTTGCCTATACGGTCAACGAGTTTGTTCTAGCAGTCACAGAAGGACGCAAACCTGTCACTCATATTACTGACAACCTGATCAGCTTTTCGATGGTCGGAGCAGCCGTGGAATCCTCCAAAACCGGTCGTGTCATACGATTGGACACCGGTCATTACCAGGCATATTAGTCAAAATTGAACATTAGGAGATAACGGGACGCCCTTTCATCAGGGCATACCGCTCCATCAATGAGAGGAGCAGCAGCAACATGCCAACAAAAATTCGCGTAACGGTCTGGAATGAATTTTACCATGAGCAGCATCTGGATATGGTCAAAGAGGTATATCCGGAAGGAATTCACCGGGCGCTGGCTAATTATTTAGAAAAGGTGGAAGAACTGGAAGTGTCCACGGCTACTCTGTATGATCCTGAACATGGTTTACCAGATCTGGTCATTGAGCAGACAGACGTCCTGATCTGGTGGGCGCATATGAAGCATGAGGAAGTACCGGATGAATTGACAGATAAGCTGTATCGGCGTGTGATAGAAGGGATGGGGGTCATTTTCCTTCATTCCGCCTCTGGCTCCAAGCTGTTCAAACGGTTGATGGGTACAAGTGGAGGCGGCAAATGGCGGGAGGCGCACGAGCGTGAGCGATTATGGGTGCTCAAGCCCGGTCATCCCATTGTGGACGGTATTGGTGAATATATTGAGCTGCCGAACGAGGAGATGTACGGGGATCCTTCTAACATCCCGGAGCCGGATGAATTGATTTTCATGAGCTGGTTTGAAGGCGGAGAGATCATGCGCAGCGGCAATGTCTACACAAGAGGGAGGGGCAAGATATTCTACTTCAGGCCGGGGCATGAGGAGTATCCGACATATTACAATAAAGATGTGTTAAAGGTGATCGAGAATGCTGCAAGGTGGGCGGCCCCGTCAATCACTCCTCCTACTGTCACAACCGGTAATGTTCGCTCGATAGAGCCAATCAAAGGTTATATCCGTGACGGCATGGGGAACCCGATTAAACAGGAATAAATCGACGTTGCTGCTGATAACTGTGATAGATTGCTGCATTTTTCGTTACATTGTGATATGTGAAAGCGTTTCCTAGTAAAATATAATCTTAGTATCGACAATGAAAGGAGGCGCTTCATAATGGAGATAGCAACCACTGCATCCGCATCACCGAAACCGTTGTCTAATCGACAGGTATTGTGGACCCGGATGAAAAAATACAAACTGATGTATATGTTCTTACTGCCGGCCATCGTGGTGACGATCATATTCGCTTATATCCCAATGATAGGTTTAATTATGGCATTCCAGGATTATACAGCCGTACAAGGCTTCCTGCATAGCCCGTTTGCCGGATTTAAGCATTTTCAGAATATGCTTTCGAATCCAGAGTTTATGCTTGGCTTAAAAAACACAGTAGCCTTAAACGGGCTTCTCATTGTGATCGGGTTTCCACTGCCCATTATTTTCGCTCTTCTCATCAATGAAATCAAGAATGTGAAGTTTAAGCGAATTACGCAAACGATCTCTTACCTGCCGCATTTTATTTCCTGGGTTGTCGTTTCGGGTTTGGTCTATAAGCTGCTTGAGGAAGATTTTGGTAGTGTCAATCTGCTGATTCAAATGCTTGGCTTTGAGAAAATTTCGTTTATGCGGGAAGTGGATTATTTCTGGGGGGTCTTTGTGACTACTGTGATATGGAAGGAATTTGGCTGGAACTCGATTATTTTTCTTGCTGCATTAACCGGAATCGATCAGGAGCAATACGAAGCCGCGACTATAGACGGAGCAGGCCGGTTTCAAAAGCTGTTGTATATCACACTCCCAGGGATTGCTAACGTCATCGGCCTCATGTTCATATTCAAGGTCGCAACCATCTTCGGGGGAGGTGGGGGGGGAGCCAGCTTCGACGCCGTTTACAATATGGGCAATGCACTTGTTTCCGAAGCGTCCTTGACACTCGATTATCATGTGTATTTGGCAGGGATACGCCATGCTGAGGTTTCTTACGGCACCGCCGTTGGTCTTGTCTTATCGATATTATCGTTCTGTATTCTGCTGCTGTCCAACCGGATAAGCAAAAAAATAAGCGGATACGGCGCCTTCTAAGGCATATAGAAAGGAGGGATTATTGAATGGCGCGATTGGCCAAATACACGATTACCGATACTGTCATCGCCATGATGATGCTGATTATCTGTTTTATAACGCTGTATCCATTCTGGTATGCGATCATATATTCGTTTAGCAGCAGCAACGCGTCTATGAGCCATCCGGTTACCTTGATTCCCATACAATTCACCTTTGAAAATTATGCGACAGTGTTTGAAAATAATCAAATTTTCCGTTCATTCCTAGTTACGGCTGGCCGAACGATAGGCGGGGTGCTCTATTCCGGGACGATCGTAGCACTTGCTGCGTATGCGATTTCCAAGCGGGCGCTCCCAGGGAACAGGTTCATCGCAATTTTCCTGTTGATCCCTATGTATTTCAGCGGAGGTTTGCTTCCGAGCTACATTTTGATTTATAAGCTGGGATTGTTCAATCATTTTCTCGTTTATATTTTGCCGCACGGCTTCTGGGCGTTCAACATGCTAATTATGAGAACGTTCTTTGATTCCCTTCCTGCCAACCTGGTAGAATCGGCTACGATTGATGGGGCTGGTGACTTCAAGGTGTTTTGGAAAATCATCATCCCTTTGTCCATGCCGGTTACGGCGACGATAGCGATGTTCAATGGGGTGTTCCAGTGGAATTCCTGGTTCGACGCTATGTTGTATGTCAGCAATGAAAATTTGCAACCGCTTTCGTTCATTTTGCAGAGGATTCTTAAAGAGACGCTTGCCGCGCAGCTGCTGGCGTCACAGGGACTGGTCGGCGCGATCGATATGGACTCGAACCAGACATCGCCAGAATCATTGAAGATGGCCACCCTGATCGTATCGACCATACCAATCGTCGTGATCTATCCGTTTTTGCAAAAATATTTTGTGAAAGGATTCATGATCGGAGCTGTCAAAGGCTAACCTTATCATTTTAGCAAAAAGGGGGATGTATCTATGTGGAAGAAGGCGGTTCATCTAATGCTGATTTCCTCGTTAGGCTTGCTCACCGCTGCCGGTTGCACTGGTGGTGATAACGGGGGTGCTGTAATTAAGCCCGGCGGTGATAATAAGGCAGAAGGGAACACGAAGCAAGCTAAGCTGCCAATCCGATTCTACAGCCAAGGCTACCAGACCCGCATCGATGTAGCATCGCATGACGTGGTAACACCTTTTATCGAGAACAAATTTAATCTGGAATTTACAGAGATGTATGTGAACAACGACCAACCGCTCAAAGAAAGATTGAACCAATGGATTGCCACCAAAAATTTGCCCGATATTATGATGATGGACAAAGCAAATGCCAACTACGCTATCAGTACTGGACAATTCGCCGATCTGACGGATTATGTCAAAGACATGCCAAGCCTGCAGAAATGGTTTCCTCAGGAATATTGGGGCCGATTTACGAATGACGGTAAAAACTATCAAATCCCGACTCCAGTCGTAAACACGAACTCCAATGATCCAAAATTCGCTAATGATCCTTACAATTCAGGAAAAAGATTAACCTCGCTGCAGGTACGTGAGGACCTTCTCGCTAAGGCTGGATATAAATTCAAGCCGATCAAAGAGATCAAGAAAGATACGATTGATAAGGGCAAAAAACCGACTGTTGAGGATTTTGCGATCGAACCGGCTATCCGCACACCGGAAGATTTTTACCAGTTGTTAAAAAAAATCAAAGAGCTAAACGTAACAGCTAACGGAAAGCCGCTCATTCCGCTTTCGTTCCCGATATGGGCGCAATTCCATTTTGGCTCGATGTTCGATTTTGGGCACTGGACCCAAGATAAAGATGGTACAGTAGACGGTTTTCTTGGTTCCAAGGATGCCAAGAAGTATCATGAATATTTGAACCGACTGTATCAGGAAGGACTGCTTGATAAAGATTTCATCATCCAGAAAGATGATCAATTACAGACTAAAGCGGCTACAGGTCAGCTCGGTGTGATACTTGCAGTACTGAACCTGGATGCGGTGAGACAATCCCTACTGGCTACCGATCCTTCGATGGAGCTTCGTGTCATTCCGTGGCCCAAGATGGATCCGGACAAAGGATTTTACGATATTTACGAGGGCTCGTTCTGGCGGCTGCTTATACGCAAGGATTTCCCGGAAATAAAACGGCTGACGCAATATTTGGATTGGACCCTAAGTGATGAAGCGCTTGATCTGATGTCGTGGGGACCTGAGAACGCAGGCATCTGGAAAATGCAAGACGGCAAGAAGGTGTTTGTAGACCCGCAGGTGGAAAGTGATATGCTCACAGGCAAGCTGGGTGGTAAAGGCGCGGATTATTATGGTCTATACGCCAAGCAGTTTTACAGTAAGGCATCGTATTTCGGACTTGGTTGGTATATGGCAAGAGACTACAATCCTAAGAGTCCCTTGCGAAGCTACCCGCCGAACTATGACATTTATGTAATGAACAGCGGCATGGTCGGCAAAGGGGGTTATAATGTTACCGGAACGGCTTCCTATGGCGATGGGAGCAAGGAAGCCGAATTGGTCTCCAATACGTACTGGACATTCACAACACTGGATGTAGCAAAGCTGCTGACGCCCAAGACCAAAGAAGAGTTCGACAAGAACTGGGACACGATAAAAACGAAGTACATGAAGGATACAAACTACGAACAGGCAGCTAAAAATATGGTACAATGGTTCAAAGCCAACGCTCCAAAAAAATAATAGTCTGTCAATAAGCTTAACGGGATATCCTACAAGATATCCCGTTACATTCGCTTTATGGAAGAAAACGTGTACCGGGAGGCCACAATATGATCAAGGTGCTGATCGTAGACGATTTTCAGGTTGATCGTGAGAATCTTACGCTGATGTTAGAAACCGAACCTGCATTTCAGCATGTGGCTGTCATAGGCGCATGCGAGAATGGCAAGGAAGCATTGGATTTTATGAAAACGCTTCAACCGGATATTATTATCAGTGATATTGAAATGCCCGTCATGGATGGATTTGAAATGGTCAGGATGGTACGTCAGCTGTATCCACAGATCAAAATCATTTTTTCCAGCCTTTACAATGAATTTGAATATGCGAAAGACGCCATGTATCTGGGAGGTTACGGATATTTGCTGAAGCCTGTTGATCCCAAGGAGCTTCTGCAATGCGTCAGCGCAGTTACGGATAAGATCACTAGCGATTTGAAGTTTCGCAAAGATTACGAATACTTATCCAGGCAGCTTAACGAGAACAAGCCGTATTTAATCGAAAGCTTGTTGATGAGCTTGATGTACGGAACGGCTGGCAATGACATCCATGTGTCGGAAAAGCTGGAGCTGCTGGGGTTGGATATGAAGGACTGCTGGTATGTTGCCTCGTTGATCGAAATCGACGGCTTCGTCCAGTTAACTCGGGATATGAATATCGAAGAGAAGCATCTCTTTCAAATGATGGTATTAAGCCGCATCCGTGAGGTTCTCGGCTCCTGCTGCAATCAGCTTTCGGTTTCCCTTCAGCAGGCGCATATTGCCATCGTTTTTTATTATCCGGAAGCTGTTGAGGATCGCTTAAGTCAAATACATACGGTGCTAAGTAATATTTTATTGGAGTTTTCGAAATCGGATATCAGCTTGTCGATTATGGTCAGCGGCTATTCGAAGCATATTTTGTGCCTCAAATTCCTGTATGAGCAGTGCCTCTATATATTACGATACAAATATTTGCTTGGTAAAGGAAAGATCTTGTACAGCAGCGACATACCTTCCAGTAAAGAGAAACCATTATTTGATTATAACGGGATTGAAAAGGAACTGCGGGTTCTGCTGAATACAGGAACTGCGGACGAAATCACAGATTATATCCATAATCTGTATCTTGGCTTGCCGGACAACAGCTCCCCTGAGGAGCTTAAAGGCTTTTTTTATTTCATGATGATCTGCTTGCAAAATATCGTACACTCCAACCCCGAAGGCTTTGCCGGGCAGTCCGAACTTACGTCTCCGGCTGCATGGGAAACCTTGGTTACGTTGGAAACGGTATCTGATGCGGTAACATGGATTTGCGAATGCTTGCTTACCGCAAACAAGTGCATAAGGGAACGGGAGTTTCATAAAAACAAGGTCATGGTCGAGAAGATCAAACGTTACATTGAGCGGAATTATCAGACGAATATTACACTGGAAATGTTATCAGAGGAGCTTTATTACAGCCCGAATTATATCAATCAGATTTTTAAGCAAGAGACTGGTGGAACGATATTCGATTATGTGACACGGTACAAAATGGAGCGAGCTAAGGACATGCTGGCAGTCAATCATATTAAGCTGTACGAAATAGCGGAAAAGCTTGGTTACAATCATACCGCCTACTTTAGCAGCTTGTTTAAGAAATATATGGGTGTCACACCCAAAGACTTTAGAAGGCAATTGGAATCATGAACCATTTATTGCGCTCACTTGCTGCAACCGTCATGAAGGTCCACGGTAACACAAAGCTCAAATATAAGCTCATGTTAGCCTATTCATTGGTATTTACCGTGAGCATCCTCTCCGTCGGCTTTACGGCATACTATCAATCAAGGGATTTCATGACCAATTCAGAGAAGAATGCAGCTGCCCAAAGTATGGTTCAGCTTCATAATGCGATCGATAGTTTTCTTGAAATTTATTTTAACAAAAGCGAAATGGTGTTTTTTAATCTGCAGCTGCAAAAGCATTTGTCTACATATCAGGAAGATATCGATGATTTGGTGTACGCCCACAAAGATATTAATGATATCGTCAAACAAATTATTAACGATGTGAAACGGCCTTATCTAAAAAACTCTTACTATTTCGGTGGTAACATCCAGCTGCTGCTGTATACCAAAAACAGCAGTCTGTTTTCCGATGGTCAGACGATTTTTAACTACGATGATATTAAGGATATGGCTTGGAACCGGACCATGCTGGAGACGGATACTTATTTTATATGGGAAAGCCGGGTCAAATTCGGCGATCAATATTATGTTGCATTGAACCGAAGGCTCATCGATTTTGGAACCTCGAAGGACTTGGGTGTTATGAGACTCCTTATCCCGGTGGAACGTATTCAGAACATTATAGCTAAAAGCATAGAAAATTCCGATTACCAGCTGATCTATACGGACGAAGAGGATCGAATGATTACCAGCTATGGACCTATGATTGCGCAATTACCCGGTTTAAGGGAGCGAGTCAAGCAAGTCCCATTAGACTCGGGAGTATCCGAATCGATAATAGATGGCAGCCGATACCTTTCCGGTGCTATGAAATCGGAAATAACGGGCTGGAAGCTCACCTATTTTACCCATAAGAACAATATCACCGATAAAGTAAACCGGATTAGCTATTCGATCATCGTGTCTATTCTGGTCTCCATAGTCTTATGTATATTTATTGCCTTGTTGATCTCCGCCTATATGACCCAAAGAATTGATGTGCTCGTTAGTAAAACCAATAAGGCTAAGCAGGGTAACCTTATCATCACGGATGTAATCCGTGGCAATGACGAAATCGGCCAGCTGGATAAAAATTTCAACAGCATGATTGAGCAAATTCACAATTTGATCGAGGTTGAATATAAATCGAAAATTTTGTTGAACCATACGAAATTTGAGCTGCTGCAGGAGCAGATCAATCCGCACCTGCATTATAACACTTTGGCGATGATCGCATCCTTGGCTAAGAAATCGAACCAAACTGAAATTTATGAAGTAACCAACCATCTAATTCGTTTCTACAAGAACATGTTAAACAAAGGAAAGCTTATCATAAGCTTGGCTGCGGAATTTGAAATTATCCGTCACTACCTGGAGCTTAGCAAATTCGTCTACTCACTTGATATTGACGTTATGTTCGAAGTTGAGGATGACATTATGGATTATTACTCCATTAAAATGCTGCTTCAGCCGCTCGTCGAAAACGCCATTTTCCATGGCATCATGCCCTCCAAGAAAGGAACGATCGTCATTGGTGGCAGAGAAGTAGAGAAAGGAATCGAGCTGTATGTTTCGGATGACGGAGCAGGCTTACCGGAGCATATGATCGATTATATACGGAATTTAACAACGGATACGGACGAGAAGCATGGTTATGGACTAACCAATGTTGTTCGCAGATTTCAATTGTTTTTTGGAGATTCCTTCAGCTTCGAATGCGAAAGCTCGCAGGGGATTGGTACAACTTTTGTGGTAAGAATCCCCAAGTTTACCGAAAATGAAATTAAGTTGTTTCTGAAAGAAAAATATTTGTACTCGTGACTTATTAAACGGTACAATGTTATCCCCTTATCTGGATGATGTTTACCTGGATCGTAGAATGTGTATAAATAGATAGGGATAGTTCGGAAAGGAGAGGTTCCATGAGCAGTCAGAAAAAACAGCGCTTCAACGATTACTTTGAACTGGTGCTATACTTAATATCCACGGGGTGCCTGATTTACTTTCTGATCCAAGGTATCCCTCTGAAAGCCTTTCAAGGCATACTCATCATTTCTGTTCTGACGATTATTCGTGGTGTTGTTAAGTTTACAAAAACGGAGCTGTTTCCCGCACTGAGGTTTTCGATCTTATTTTTCATTTTCCTTACGATGCTGCTAGCCAACGAATTCGGATTTTATGGTATCATCCCGAATCTGGATAAAATCGAGCATTTGCTGTCAGGAGTAATTCTCCACTTTATCGGCATGTTAATATACTGGAAGCTCACTGCTGCTGAGGGTAACCAACGTAACGTGTCTTCCACTGCGATCTGGTTTGGCTTTTTCTTCTCTGTGGCGATGGCGGGCTTCTGGGAAATGTACGAATTTACTACAGATTACCTGTTTGGGCTTCAATCTCAGAGAGGCAGCTTGACCGATACGATGGGAGACATCATTTGCGGGACGATTGGTGCTGTGGGAACAAGTATTTATTTGGCATTTAAAGGAAAAAGAGAGAATCCTTCCCCATCAACAACTTGACATGAATGAATGGCCTTCACAGCCTTTTCCGTTTTGCCAAGGAAAGGGCTTTTTTTCGATCCCAGTGCTCGATTACTTCGGCTACCTTCAATGAGCTACTGAATATATAAATAAGCTTTGATAAATTTCTACTATACATTCGATGGCACGTCCACATACAATGTATGTGAAATTAGAAAAGATTCGATGTTGGGGGGCAGTCCATGAAGGAGCAAAGTATTCCTTATCGTCGGTTGTTCAATCTGCGTATCAATGCGGGAAGGCTCGATAAGCCTGAACAAGTCGTCAAGCAGCTCGGTGCTATGCAGGCACAGGATTACCATCAAGCCCTGTGGGCAATAGGTTTGCGGATGCAAGCATCAACCGCGGCGGATATCGAACAAGCCATCGCAGACCGCAAGATCATCCAGACTTGGCCAATGCGCGGAACGATCCATTTTGTATCTCCTAATGATGTGAGATGGTTGTTGAAGCTTTCGGCTGCCCGTACATTGGCACAGGATAACCGAAGACTGGAACAATTGGAGCTTAATCTGGAGATCATTGAACGCAGTAAGCAGATTATGTATGACGCCTTACAGGGCAATAAGCAGATATCCCGGCCCCTTCTCATGCAACTGCTGGAGGAAGCAGGGATCAGTACGAACAATCAGCGGGGGTATCATCTCCTCTGGTATATCGCACAGTCTGGTCATATTTGTATGGGGCCGAGGGAAGGCAAGCAGCAAACTTTCGTATGGCTGGATGAGTGGGTGCCCAAATCCAAGGAATTATCGATGAGCGAAGCGCTTGCCGCGCTTGCAGAAAGATATTTTACGAGTCATGGGCCTGCAACCGTGTATGATTTTGCCTGGTGGGCTGGAATTACGCTCTCCGCTGCTCGTCAGGGAGTCGAAGCTGTGCAGTCCCGTCTGGTGTCGGAGAAGGTAAACAATCAGGTATATTGGGAAGGCCAACATATCCAAACAAGAATTACCGATTCTGAATCAACTGTTTATCTGCTACCAGGATTTGACGAGCATCTGCTCGGCTACAAGGACCGCAGTGCGGTGCTGCAAGCCGAAGATGCTCAACATATTGTACCTGGAAATAATGGTGTATTCAGATCGACCATCGTCATTGATGGTCAAGTCGCGGGCATATGGAAACGTACAATCAAGAAGAAAGGTATTGATATCGAGTTCCATTTATTTGCGCATCATCAAGACAGGGAAGAGGGCATCCTGGAAACTGCTCGTCGATACTGTGGGTTTATGGGACTACCTTTAGCTTCGACATCATTTACATAAGCATCACCAAGCTTGCCGAAGCGCGAACAAATCATGAAGCTCCTCATTCGATAGCTCTGTAATCCAGCTTTCTGAGGTGGAGATTACGTTCTCGCTTAAGCTCATCTTGCTTTCCAGCATCTCGTCGATCTTCTCCTCAAGCGTGCCCAGTGAAATGAACTTATGCACCTGTACGTTTCGCTTCTGTCCCATCCGATAGGCTCGATCCGTAGCTTGGTTCTCGACAGCAGGGTTCCACCAGCGATCGTAATGGAACACGTGGTTAGCTGCCGTCAGGTTGAGTCCGACACCTCCCGCCTTCAAGGACAGAACAAAGATACCCGGACCTGTTCCGTCTGCAGCCTGGAACGCGTCAATCATTTTATCGCGTTCCGCTTTGGGTGTGCTGCCGTTCAAGTACAGCACGGGCTCGTTCTGCTGAGCCTGCAGTACGTCGGCCAGCATACGGCCCATGCCTACGTATTGGGTGAAGATCAAGCAGGAATCACCCTCATCCCTGAGCTCGCTAACCATCGCTGCAATCCTTTCCAGTTTCGCTGATCGCGTGATGTACGCTTCACGGTATTCATCAAGTATAAAAGCTTCTCCCGATGGCGCAGCTTCCTTTAGCAGCAGCATGGGGTGGTCGCATAGCTGCTTAAGCTGGGTCAAGACGGCGAGGATGGCTCCTTTTCGCTCAATGCCCTCCAGATTCTTCATACGTTCCATAAGATCCTTGACTACACGCTCGTAGAGGGCTCCTTGCTCGGCTGTCAGGTTGATATACACCTTCATCTCCAGCTTGTCCGGCAAATCCAGCTGTATGGCAGGATCTTTCTTTTTACGGCGCAGCATGAAGGGCTTGATAAGCTTCTGCAGCTGTGCAGTTGCCCCCTCGTCATGATGCTTTTCAATAGGATTGGCAAAGCGATGCTGAAATCCTCGCTGGTTACCCAGATAACCAGGGTTAAGGAAATCATAGATGGACCATAGCTCTGATAATCGATTCTCAATCGGCGTCCCTGTCAGCGCAATGCGATGTTGTGCCCGGAGCGAGCGAACGGCTGCCGATTGTTTATTTTGCGCATTTTTGATGTTCTGGGCTTCGTCCAGACAGAGGGAGCTCCAGACGGTCTCACGCAGGGTTTCTTGATCCAACAGTGCAGTTGTATAAGAGGTGATGACAACGTCTGTATCTTTCAAAACGTTAGTCAGCGCTTCTCCGTTTAATCGTCCCTTCCCGTAATGAAGCCATACCTTTAATTCGGGCGCAAAACGCGCCAGCTCCTTTTGCCAATTGCCAAGAACAGAGGTTGGGCAGATGAGCAGGGAGGGGGACTCAGATTCTGTTTGGTGATGAAGTAAATAAGTAATGAATTGGACGGTTTTACCAAGTCCCATGTCATCGGCCAAACAGGCACCCAGCCCGAATTTTCTCAGAAAACTGAGCCATGTAAAGCCTTCACGCTGGTAGCCGCGAAGCTCTGCGCGCAGTCCATCAGGTATCACAAGCTCTTTTAAACTCGATGGCTGTCCTAACTGACGAAGCAGAGCCAAGAGATGCGAGTTCAATTCAACCTCCAACTGAATCCGCTTTTCTTCTTCTTCCGCATCTGCTTCAGTTGTCAGACCAAGCTCTGCTGGCTTTGCTGGTTCCGCTTCGTTTAACAGATGCAGCTGAAGGACATCCTGCAAGGATAAGCCTTCTTCCGGATTCACACTTTCCATGAGCCTACGGATTTGCTCCAGCAGAGCAGGATCTAAGTAGACCCATTCTCCGCGGAAACGGATCAGCCTTTCTTTGCGGCCAAGCAGCTCAGCGAATTCGGCTGCATCCAGGTCGGTATCGCCGATGGCAACTCGCCAGTCGAAGTCAACCAGCGCATTGAGTCCGAATAAGGACTTGCCTTTGCCGCCGGCTTCGGACGTAACCCGAGCGCGTAGGCGCGGCTTCCGCTTAGAAGCAGCCTCCCACCATCCCGGCAGCATCACATTCCAGCCGTCATTTAGTAATTGTCGGCTGTCTACGGTCAGAAACCGCCATGCGATTTCATCGGTTAGCGGCTCAGCAAAGAACTTACCACCGATATTCACATTTGGAAGCGCCTCGCTCAGTCGGGCTGCCCATCCGCCAGAACGTTCTTGAATATACGGGCTCCAATCGCTAGCCCATGTGCCGGAAGCCTGACCGTCTGCACCCAAGCGAATCGGTATAATCGCCGAGCCTTCGCTCTTATCCTGAAGCACCAAACGGAGCCGCCAATCGAACTGCTCGTCATCCGGTTCCAGCAGCTGTAAAGCGGGACGGAAGGGAGCCATATCCGGCTTCCAGCCAAGTGCCGCGAGCCACTCATCCTCTGTAAAAGTAGGAGCCGAGGCAGCTCCTGCCTGTGCTCCTCTAAACAGTGCGGGATAGTCCCGTCGAAGGTCGGACACGGCCGCCTCATCTGCATAGTGCTCGGTGGTGACAGCAGCAGAAAAAGCTGAGCGCAAACCAACCATATCCTCGCCTGACAATTCCAGACTGACCAGCGTATTCCAATCAAGTTCTTTGAGGTCCTCAGATCCAGCCTCCCATGTCCACTGCAGCTTTCCACTACGGAATGAGCTGTAGCTTGGCATATAACGGCCTTCCTTGGCTTCTCTGTATAGTCGAGGTGCAGCTGCAAGCAGTTCTTGGGTGGCTTCATTCCCACCCTGCCAGCGAATAATGTCCATGAAATTCGGATCAGAGAAGAAGGGGAGCACCATTTCTGCAGGCAGGACCGTCACGGTGAGCTCACCTGCCAGCCGCAGCTCCAGCGTTGTTCCGTAGAGGGATGGCTCGTGCCAGGCAAACATAATTTTGCGGAATTTATCGCCCGGAACCTCATATCCATTCTGAAATCCCCAGAGTAAGGCATCCCCACTATCCGTTAGAATTACATGCAACGTCATCTCATACAATTGTGTACTCATTCCAACAGTTTTCCTTTCTTCAGTTCCTCTTGCAGCGCTCGAAGTCGGCTGTGTCGTTCCATAAATCCAGAGAAAAAGCGGTCCCAGCGTTCGGCCTGCTTCATTTTTTTGTATACTTTATCCAGTCTCTTCAGCAGCTTGACCGCTAATTTATAATCATGCCGATTTTTAAGGGAGACATAATGTTCGATGGCTTGATGATAATAGGGCAGCAGGAGAGCTGGAGCTTCCTTCTCGATTGGCTGCAGGACGCTAACCCGATGATAGAGGGGGTCTTGTCCTTTAAAAATTTGCATTTCCAGCCAAGGCTTCCATTTTCGCTGCTCGTACAGCATTTCATCAATAATCAGGGCAGAATGGGGCAGCATTTCTTCCAGCACGGTCCACAGTTGCTTCTCGGCTTCAGGAACATGTGCGACGGCTTCCTTCCAGTAACCCAAATAGGCATCGAGCTCCTTGGTTCTTTGGCCGTAAAAGTAAGAGGCCGTCCTTAATAACCAATCAATCAGATTGTCCCAATCGTGAGCAGCAGCAATATGATTCAGGAAAGGCAGAAAAAGACGTGTCGGTGCTTTATTTAAAGTACCACTCGCTTCTAAAGCCGCCCATGCGTCACTAGTTCTTGATTGATACAGGTACAGGAATGCCTTGGCTGCTGAGAGAGAAGAAGAGATCGAGTCGGTTGTTTGCTGCGTTATGTCGTTTATCTCCTGCAATACCCATTGTTCCGCATCGGGATAGGGGGTTATCCAATATTTCCACAGTGCCGTATACAGGCCATAATCAAGATACTTCTGATCTGTTTCTTTGGCCAACTGCTGTCTGACATAACTTAAAGTTTGTTTAAGACGCTCTCCAGCGAGAGTGAAGTCGATTTGTGCAGACTTTTGGTGTAACCAAGCGTGAATTTCATCGTACATTCGGTACAATACAGACGAAGTATAGTAACTTACAGTTCCTTGCGCAGTCTGCTCTTTGATTTTTCTCAGGATAAATAACTCTTGATGCAACTCAAAAAAGATCAAGTCCATCTCCGAAAAAGGAATAGCTGCCTTGCGGATATTTTGCAGCTCATACCGCAGCACGTTCGTAAAGGTTCCCTGATCGTAAGATGGTTTAACATGAGCTGTATATTGGTTCAGAAACTTATGC
The DNA here is from genome assembly GCF_001956045.1 of Paenibacillus sp. FSL H7-0331. Next base: position 31,618 of record NZ_MRTH01000042.1, read on the forward strand.
CAGCTATTAATATCCATGTCTGGCAGCTGCTTGAGCTGCGACTCTGGTGAGATAATCGAAGTAGCCCGCTTGAGGTGATAATTGGCATTCACAATTTGGGAAGCCGGATAACCCAGTCGGTCAGCCAGTTCCATGATAACAGCAGCCAGATGCTTGCAGGAGGTTCGGACCGGACAAGTACATGTATTGGACAAAAACTTGTCTAAATACAGCTTAACACTGTAATCTTCCGAGCCTGTTACCCTTGCTTGTACCACACGATTCTCCGTAATAATCAGAGAAGCTACACGCTGCTGTTTAAAATAATTAAATCCTCGGCTAAGTGTCACTTCATTAAATGATTGAGCTACTTGCTCAAGCATCTTCAACCATTGCTCATCATTTAAAACAGGAAAAGAACTCATCGCAAAGCTCCTTGCTCAAAAATAAAAGATGCTAACCACTCTATTATAAAGCGATACGAGAAGAAATACGATATTTTCATGATTTGCGGCAAAGTAAGTTAGCGATGTAAAGGAAAAAGATGATATCATAAGTGAAATTATATATAGGTGGTGATGGTCTTTGTACAAATGTCGTCAAGTTATGCCAAGTGATTACTTAACAATTTGTAATTTCCCACTAAATGCTGAAGAATTATTTTATATGTATCCCCAAGCAACATTTCCACTGACAGTGGATCAGCTTGAAGCGAAATCCAATAGCAGATTAAAGCCAATGGTTCTATTGGGTGATGAGGATCGTGTCATTGGCTATGCCAACATTTATGATTTAGACGAAGGGCTGAGATGTTGGTTAGGTAACGTAATTGTATCACCGGAATTCAGAGGAAAGGGTGCCGCTGAATATTTAATACGTTCTATGATGTCCGCTGCAAGGGACGAATTACATGTGAAAGCACTACATTTGGTTTGTCATAATACGAATACAAGAGCTTTGATGTTTTACACCAAATTCAACTTCAAGCCCTATGAAATTACAATGAGAACTAATAATCAGGGCCAGACAATTGCCGGTATCTTGATGAAGGCCGATTTAAGCTAACCAGGCAGTCAGTTATGCGCAGTAAAAGACCGGAATCCTTTCTACAAGGTGCTTCGGTCTTTTTGAATGATAAATGTACCAAGCATGCGACAGCTCTATGATAAGTCATGACTGTATAACCCATGGCCCCCAATTGTCTAACACTCTCGTAACCAATACCTTTATTGGCTCCGTTTCTCAAATGTACTACTTGGAGTATACTTAAAGTCAATAAATATTTTCATTAAAGGTGTGGAAGATGTTGTATAATAAATAGAGGAAACTATCTTTATTCAGGAGGATTATGACGTGGACCGATTTTTTAACTTCATAGAACGAATAAGATTCATAGGTTTTGTTTTATTTTTTGTATTAATAACAAGTATGCATCCTGATGCGATTTTTGCTCAGAATGTAACCACGTCGACAATATCCAGCAGTGTGGCTGCATCAACGTATGGGAACTCCGTTACCTTTACAACGTATGTAACCGATTCTGCTATCCAAGGGACTCAGCCTAGCGGTACAGTAACTTTTAAAGACGGAAGCTTAACAATGGGAACTGCGACTTTGTCCAGCACCGCACCTGCGGTAGCTACAGTGCCCAATCAGCCAGCAGTTCCTTCCGGAATGAAAGTAAGTTGTTATTCAGGACCCGACACCTTTACTTCAGTAGATTGCCCCGTTGTGAAGTTGGGCGATTATACCTACTGGGCATTTAGCTACAATGATAATCGTGAATCCTTGGGCATTGTTGCCTATGACAGTTCCGGCACGGTAGTGAAGCAGTGGGAACGAGCAGGCACTCGTTATCTGTGGCAGATCACTGTGGATGCATCAGCCCAGTCGATAACCTTTTGGGGACAAGGAACTAGCAATGCTACGGTTGAATGGGGTTTTCTTGAAAATCATAGTGCTGCTGCCAGCTTCTCGACATCCACATTGGCAATAGGCACACACACGATTACAGCTGCTTATAGCGGAGAAGGCAATCATACTGGAAGTACATCAGGTGGGGTCCAGCATACCGTAAATCCTATTGCTACTTCGACCACCTTGAACTCTAATGCGAACCCTTCTTCGTATGGGAATTCAGTTGATTTCATAGCCACAGTTACATCCTTGGGAGGATATCCGGCAACGGGTACGGTTACTTTTAAAGAAGGAAGTACAACACTCGGGACGGCAGCATTGGCAGGTGGAGCAGCAACGTTCTCTACCTCATCACTATCTGCTGGCACGCATGCTCCGATTACGGCCTTATATGAAGGGGACAGCTTACACTCAGGGAGCATGTCTACAGGACTCACCCAAGTTGTGAACAAGCTGATGTCGTCCACAAGCTTGACTTTCAGTAGCAATACGTCAGCTTATGGTGATTCAGTTACCATTAATGCTCAAGTGACATCTTCGCCTGGAGGTGAACCTACGGGGATGGTTACTTTCAAGGATGGCATTACGATACTTGGCATTGCTTCCTTATCAGGGGGACAAGCATCTATTTCGATTTCTTCATTAAGCGCTGGGAATCATTCGATAAAAGCGGAATACATGGGCGATAGCAATTTTGTAAGCAGTGCTTCAAGCGCAGCATCCTTGGAAATTTTGTTGCGGAGCAATTCTAGTCTTAACGGACTTACACTTGATGGCATTTCTTTGGCCGAGCCTTTCCACAAAAATGTATATACCTATACAGCTGTAGTAAATAATACGGTTCATTCGGTAGCGGTAACAGCTTCATTGGAAGATAATACTGCATCTGTAAAAGTAAATGGAATTGCTGTTTCGGGAGGGCAAATGAGCAGCCCGATTGAGCTTCAGGTAGGAAGCAATATGATTAGCATTGAGGTAACGGCCCAAGACGGAACGAGCAAAAGTACATACGCGATTACCATACAGCGATCTGCAGGAGAGCGGATGGATGCTGCTCAAGCACTTACGAAAATTTCTTCCATGTATGACAGCAATATGGATGGTAAGTTTGATGCGGATGATGTCAGAGAGATTTTACTTCTGATCGAGCCTGTTAGTATTGTGCCATTACCCTAGCTAAATGAACAACCAGCTGCTTATGCGCAGCTGGTTGGATAGCTCAGTACCCTAATTAAGATTGATTATTCCTTTGCCGCGTTTCGGGCCAGTTCCTTACGAACGATGGGTGCAACCTTGGTTCCGAGCAGCTCGATAGCACGCATCACTTCACGGTGCGGCATCGTGCCGACATTTACATGCAGGAAAAAACGAGTAACCCCCAAATTTTTGCGCAGCAAAATAATTTTCTCAGCGACATATTCGGGATCTCCGACATAGAGCGCACCACGAAGGCTGCGTGCTTGGTCATAAGCAGCTCGGTTATAATGCTGACCCCAACCACGCTCGCGCCCGATGACGTTCATTTGAGCTTGTGTGGAAGGGAAGAACAAATCAGCTGCCTGCTCGGTTGTTTCTCCAACAAAACCGTGTGAATGTGTCGCAATCGGCAACTTTTCAGGATCGTGACCGGCGCGCGCGGCTGACTTCTTATAGAGATCAACTAACGGAGCAAAGCTCTCCGGCATTCCGCCGATGATCGCGAATGCGATAGGAAGACCGAGCATGCCTGCCCTAACAGCAGATTCTGCATTGCCGCCGCTTGCGATCCATACAGGTAGTGGGTTTTGAACAGACCGGGGATAAACACCAAGGTTATCGATGGCGGGACGATGACCACCGCGCCAGCTTACCTTTTCCGAGGCTCTGATTGCAAGTAGCAGCTCCAGCTTTTCTTCGAATAATTCATTATAATCGTCCAGACTGTATCCGAAAAGTGGAAAGGATTCTATAAACGATCCCCGACCCGCCATAATTTCAGCTCGTCCATTAGAAATGCCATCAAGAGTAGAGAATGCTTGATAGACGCGAACCGGATCATCTGAGGACAGCACGGTAACCGCACTCGTGAGCCTAATCCGCTTCGTCATGGCAGCTGCTGCAGCCAATACAACAGCAGGTGAGGTACCCGCATAATCGGCTCGATGATGCTCCCCAATTCCATAGACGTCCAGACCGACCTGATCGGCCAGAACGATTTCCTCAACTGCATCGCGTAGCCGAGCAGCATGGCTAATAACCTCTCCAGTAACCGGATTCGGCGTAGCCTCCAAAAATGTACTGATTCCTATTTCCATGTTGTTGGTTAAACCTGTCATTGTGATACGCCTCCTTTAGTACTTATATTTTACTCATTTTTTTGTAGTTTCTCAAATTTAGTAAGCTGCAATCGAGACGAGTAGAGAGGTTTTGACGAAGATTGCATCACGAATGAGCCAGAATTGTAACATTTAAGGCAGCATTTTATGTAAGAGGTTCACATATACAACCATAACCGGCGTCTTTTCCCGTCAGGTTCTGATCAGAAGAAAGCGCCGGCTTATGTTCAAAAACTTAATTTCCCAACTACATAGGCTGATTTGATCCAATACGGTAGGAGATGGCCGCGGAATCCCTTTTGTTTTTTAAAGCTTCAAAAACATGTATTGCGGCATTCGCCACTTCGATATCTTGAGCACTGGTGCCGCCGCTTACACCGATTCCACCGATAACCATCCCATCCTTCATAAGGGGAATCCCCCCGCCAAGAATAACGACTTTCCCATGATTGGTCGTATTAATCCCGAACGACGGGTTTCCAGGAAGAGCGGCTTGCGCCAAATTCGACGTTGGCATTTTCATCGCTACACTTGTCCAAGCCTTGTTCTGAGCAATATCGATTCCTGCAATCCTGGCCGTGTCCATACGATGAAAGGCAATAAGATTAGCGCCATCATCAACAATAGCGATATCATCAGCCAATCCCATTTCTTTTGCTTTTCTTTCAGCTGCTTCTAACAATACTTTAGCTACTTCCAAAGTAAGCTTCATTACCGTCATCTACCCCTTAGTTAAAGTTATTATAGGATATGGTCAATGGCCCAATTTGGTGTTTATCTTATTATAAAGCTATTAGGGACTTTACATTATTTTGAAAATATATTATATTTGTATGCGCAAGCAATTTATCGGAAATGAGGTTGTATCTGTGCTGGGGACCTATTTAAAAGAATGTCTGTATTTTACTGCGAATAGACTGGGTAGAGTGATCACCAAAATGGCAGAGGATGAGTTTGCCGCAAGTGGGTTGTCACCAACGTCTGCTTTTTTATTGATGGCCGTTTTTGAAAAGGAAGGGATTTCACAAAAAGAGTTAGGGGAAATACTCCATCTTCAACCCTCAACTGTGACCCGTCTTATTGAGAAGCTTATCATTAAAGGGCTAATTACGAATCGTGTCGATGGGCGTTTGTCACTTATTTATGCTACGGATAAAGGGAAGGCATTAGAGGAGCCAATCAACGAATGCTGGAATAGCCTTCGTAGTCGTTATGCTGCCTTATTGGGGGAAAAGGAAGGCGATGAATTATCACTTTATCTGTATAAAGTGAGTGATCGTATTGAAAATATAGAATGATCCAACATTCTTTATTTGAATAACATTTGCTTGCGCAAACAATATTATGTGTAAGGAATTTAAATATATTGAAATTAACTAAAGGAGAGATCATGGATGAACAACGATACAGGTAAGAGGGCAATTACCGAGGATAAGCAACCAACTTTGATTGTTGGTGGAACAGGCAAGACCGGTCGGCGTGTGGCTGAGAGGCTGATGAAGCTCGGTCTGCCTGTAAGGATTGGTTCCCGTTCTGGCGACCCGGCCTTCGATTGGGAGAACCCACACACATGGGAAGCGACATTGCAGAAAGTGAGAGCGGTGTATATCACTTATAACCCTGACCTCGCGCTGCCGGGTGCCGCCACAGCCATTGGTGCTTTTGCCAACCTTGCCGTGAATAGTGGGGTCAAGCGGCTGGTTCTGCTATCCGGCCGAGGTGAAGAAGAGGCACAGCTAAGCGAGCAGGCTTTACGGGAATCCGGTGCTGACTGGACGATTCTGAGAGCGAGCTGGTTTAGTCAAAATTTCAGTGAAAGCTTCCTGCTAGGGTCGGTGCTCAGCGGTACGGTTGCTCTTCCGGTTACAGAGGTGGCGGAGCCGTTCATCGACGCTGAAGACATTGCAGATGCAGCAGTTGCAGCTTTGACGCAGGAAGGACATATTGGACAGCTCTACGAGTTGACCGGACCGCGAGCGCTCACCTTTGCAGAAGCAACAGAAGAAATTGCCAGGGAGAGCGGCAGAGCTATCCGCTATGTGCCAATTTCGACAGAGCAGTTCAACTCTATGCTGGCACAACAGGACGTACCGCAAGAGATAATGGCACTGCTGACCGACTTGTTCACCAAGGTGCTGGATGGCCGTAATTCCCACTTGACCGACGGCGTCCAGCGGGCCTTGGGACGGGAACCCCGGGATTTTGCCGACTACGCTCGAAATGCAGCCGCTACAGGTGTGTGGGGAGGTTCGAGATGAGCGACCGGATTGTCAATAGCCTGACCTTTTTCTCGACTGTAGGCTCGGGATTGATAGCAGGAATATTTTTTGCTTTTTCAGTATTCGTAATGACTGCCCTCGTCCGACTCCCACCGGCGCAAGGTATTGCCGCTATGCAGTCCATCAATATGGTTATACTCAACCCACTATTTGGCTTGGTATTTGGAGGGACGGCCTTAGCGTGTGGAGTCCTGGCGATCACCTCCTGCTTCAAATGGGGCGAAGCAGGTATGATGTACCTGCTTGTCGGCAGCATATTCTATCTCATTGGCTCCTTTCTGGTAACCATCGTGTTCAATGTTCCGCTGAACGACGCACTGGCCGCAGTAGACCCTGGCAGTGCCCAAGGCGCCGACCTATGGATTCGTTACAACGCTAGCTGGACGGCTTGGAACCATGTACGGACTATCGCTTCCTTGGCGGCACTGATATCGTTCATAATGGCATTCCGACAGATCGGCTAGCTTTAGGGAATTCAGGTAACAAATTGCACATTGTTGACTCATTACGTATAATGGTTTACACAAAAGGTAATGATTTGATATCATAAAAGGAATATTCAAAAGCGATGATGAGATGAGTAAGGGAAAATGTTCTTACACAGAGAGCTCCGGAAGCTGAAAAGGAGTCAAGAGCTTTCCCCCGAACCAAGCCTCTGAGCAGTGCGTCGGAACCTTCGATGGGGATGGCGTGACGGGAGCTCCCGTTATAGAGCTAAAGTATAAGCATTGTCTGCAATGCCGTACTTGATGAGGTTAATATGGCGACATATTAATGAAGCTGGGGTGGTACCGCGAAAATTTCGTCCCCGAGACATAAAACTGGTCTTGGAGGTGAAGTTTTTTTGTTGATTGTCCACTTATCACGTTCATTAGGAGGAGACCATATTGGCTAACGGGAACGAGCATCAAACTGAAAACTTTTTGTTTAGACTGATTAGTGGGGAGCTGGAGGCGGGTAAATTCGGAAGGGACATGTGTACACGATTTCCTCCCGAGCCTAACGGCTATCTTCATATCGGAAGCGCCTATGCCATACACACGAATTATACGATTGCCCATAGATTTAACGGAACCTTTCATTTGCGATTCGACGACACGAACCCTCTTAAGGAGAACATCGAGTATGTGAACGCGATTATAGAAGATATCCAATGGCTTGGTTACGATCCGGGCGATCATATCTATTATGGCTCGGACTATTCAGACGAAATATATAACGCTGCAGTTACCTTGATCAGGCAAGGAAAGGCTTATATCTGTGATTTGACGCCAGAGGAAGTGTCAGAGTTTCGCGGAACCTTGACGGAACCGGGCAGAAACAGTCCGTATAGAGACCGTTCAATTGAGGAGAATCTGGAGCTTTTTGCAAAAATGAAGCAAGGGGACTATCAGGCCTCCTCCAAGGTTGTTCGCGCCAAAATCGATATGGCATCGCCTAATATAAACCTGCGTGATCCTGTGATATACCGTATACTCCATGCTGAGCATTACCGAACTGGTAATGACTGGTGCATCTATCCGATGTACGATTTTGCCCATCCTATACAAGACGCGATTGAGGGTATCACGTATTCCTTATGCTCCATTGAATTCAAAGACCATCGCCCCTTGTACGACTGGGTTCTCAGGGAGCTTGCAATCCCCGAGCCTCCGCGGCAAAGAGAATTCGGTCGGTTGAGTCTAACGGGTGTCGTAACAAGTAAACGGTTTTTGAGGCAGCTGGTGGAAGGCAATTACGTAGATGGTTGGGATGATCCCAGATTGCCTACGCTCCGCGGCTTAAGAAGAAGGGGCTTCACTCCGGAAAGCATACGCAGCTTCATCGAGGAGATTGGCAGTATTCGAACTCAAAGCACGGTAGACATTTCGCTGCTGGACCACTGCCTCAGGCAGGATCTCAAACCGAAAACGATCAGCGTTATGGCTGTTTTACAGCCTTTAAAGGTCGTTATTACCAACTACCCGGACAATGAGATGGAGCTGTTAATGGTTGAAAACAATAGCGAGAATGAGGCGTTGGGAAAAAGAGAGGTGCCTTTTTCCAAAACGATCTATATCGAACGGGACGATTTTATGGAGCAGCCACCTAAGGGCTTTCATCGGTTGAGTCTGAATGCTGAGGTCAGGCTGAAGGGTGCGTATTTCATCAGATGCGAGCAAATGATCAAGGACCCGGATTCAGGAGAAATTACTGAGCTTCACTGTACCTATGATCCCATCACAAAAAGCGGTAGTGGATTTACCGGGCGTAAGGTGAAGGGCACGATCCATTGGGTGTCGGCATCGCATGCCGTAAAGGCTGATGTTCATCTATATGAGAAACTGCTGCTTGTACAGGAGGTTCCGAAGGAGGGCAGCGGAGATTGGACGGAAGCGATAAATCCTGATTCACGCGTTATCGTAAAGGATGGATTGCTGGAGCCATTCGTCGAACATGCCCATTCCGAACAAAAATTTCAATTTTTCCGACATGGCTATTTTTGCGTGGATAAGAAGCTCACTACAGGCAAGCAGCTCGTATTTAATCGTATTGTACCGTTGAAGGATACCTGGAATAAAAATTGAGGATTGTGCCAAGAACCAGTCTAAACGCTAACCTGCTGTGTTAGACTGGTTCTTGCCATTAGGAAAGTTGGGATTTCCATGTGTTTAATTTTGTTTGCTTATCAGGCACACGAAACTTATAAGCTTATCGTTGCTGCTAATCGTGATGAATTTTACAACAGACCGACAGCAGCCATTCATTATTGGCAGGATCATCCTGATGTGCTTGCAGGTCGGGATTTGAACAAAATGGGCACCTGGATGGGAGTGACCACGGCTGGGCGCTTTGCAGCTTTAACGAATTATCGAAACCCAAAGGAATCAACGGACGGCAAACGTTCAAGAGGAGAATTGGTGGCGGATTTTTTAATCAACAATGAGCAGCCTGAATCTTACATGCAGGAAGCCGCTAACAAACGTAATGCATATCCTGGGTATAATTTGTTGGCTGGCGATGCTAACAAGCTTTACTATTATTCGAATATTGAGGACAAGATTCAACAGCTGAAACCGGGTGTTTATGGGGTCAGTAATCATTTATTAAATACCGCGTGGCCCAAAGTCGAGCATGGCAAAGAAGGCTTGTCCACAATAATAAGTGAAAATAAAGATGATTTAACAGATCAGCTGTTAACGTTACTCCAAACCGCTGACCCGGCCCCCAATGAAATGCTTCCTCAGACAGGAGTTTCGTTGGAATGGGAGCGGACGCTTTCGCCTATTTTTATTAAAAGCGAAGGCTACGGAACCCGGAGCTCGACGGTTATGTTGATGACTGAAAAAGAGCTTTACTATAAGGAACGAGTATACACAGAGGAAGAAGTACATAATCGCGAATTTACTTTTACGTTATAATCTGTGAAGGCTTGGGTAAAGGGGAGGATTGCTGAAGCGTCACAATGCGCAGGAATCCCTTTCCAATTGTTGTAATTGAACGTCGTACAAAGCCATCTTATAGTTGATTTTGCCTAATGTTTTCATTAATTGAAGCATTTGTTCCTCGACTCTTACTTTATGATCCACCATCATTTTTTTGCGCTCTAGTAGAGTCTGATCCCCTTCTTTATGCAATTCCACGTATTGTTTTAATTCAGCCAAAGGCATTCCAGTGGAACGCAGCGATATGATCGTTTCAATCCATTCAATACTGGACTCATCATACAACCGAACCCCATTATCATTTCGTTCTGCATAAGGCAGTACACCCTGTTTTTCGTAGAAGCGCAGCGTATGAGCAGATATCCCCGTTTTTTTGGAAACATCATTTACCGTATATGACATAGTTGAATCTCCTTCCATTTAATTAGAGTTACTCTAATCTATTATACTTCTTCATCTGTGTCTACTCAATATAATTGGATGTTAATAATCGACTGCAGGTAGAGAAAAACGGGTGCATAATAGGAGACTTCCTGCATATGTATATACTGCTTTTTTGCTACTTTTGTAGAATATACTTGCACAATCAAATATGCTACTGTAAAAATGTCTGAGGAGAGGGTGAGATCCATAATGTGGAAGCAAAGATGGCATATTCAAAGGGGAATGGTACTCGGTATAACCGTATTATCTTGCTTATTCGGCACATTAGAATCTCAGGTTCACGCTATACCGATTACCAACCTGACAACCCCCGTTATTGACAATTTCCCCCGGATTCAACCTGATCTGCTCATCCTTCCAAATACAAATCTGGGAAATGTCAGCTTAATGTGGGACTATCCAGCTGCGGACCTTATTGATCCTAAAGGTTCACCGGTAGTGGCAGCGGACGGTACAGTCTATCTGGGATATAACCAGTTTGTATTTACGGGCTTTGTCGGTATGGTATCCGCCGTCACACGCGAAGGTAAGAGTAAATGGAATAACTTGACCTCAGATCAACTTCTGGGTTCTCCCACAGTAGGCCCGGATGGCACCCTTTACATGGGAGTTGGCAGTGTAAAATATAATGAAGGTAAATTTATTGCAATGAACCCAGACGGAACGCTAAAATGGTCGGTTTCCATAGGTCTCGTGGATGCCAAGCCCGTGTTTGGATCGGATGGCACCATATACGTGGCTGTCAAGGATGGAACGCTGTATGCGCTTCATTCAAACGACGGAACTAAGCAATGGTCATCCAAGGTTGGGTTCAAGTCGACCGCTTACATGGCCATAGGCAAGGACGGCACGATCTTTTTGGGCAATGAGAGCAACGTTTTATTCGCGGTTAAGCCTAATGGCAGTATCAAATGGACGTACCAAGCTGGAGGACTAGTCAATACCGTTCCTGCACTGGGGGCGGACGGCACCATCTATGTCAGTGCTGCTGACAGCAAGCTGTATGCGATCAGCCCGAGCGGAACGAAACAATCGGAGTACACTTTTGGAGGGAATCCCTTTTCTCCTGTGATTGGCTCGGACGGTACGATTTATACCGGGGCCTCGGATCAAACCCTGTATGCACTACAGCCAAATTTGACACTGGAATGGAAAACCGTTTTCAACAAAGCCATAACCCCGACCGTCATCAGTCCGAATGGATCCATTCATTTGCTAACGGCTAGTGGTATGGTTTATGCCTTGAATCCTTCCGACGGCAGCACACAATGGAGGTATGGCATCAACACCCCCGACATGGCTCTCGCTCCGACTATTGGAGAGGACGGTACCGTGTATGCAAGTGGAATGAAAGAGGCGAAATTGAACCTGTACGCTTTGCGTGTCAAAGTCAATGGGATAACCTTGAATAAGACTCAAGCAACGCTGCAGACGGGCGCAAGTGATAGCTTATCGGTTGCGCTGTCCCCGAACAATGCACCTAATAAGAAAGTCACATGGAGCAGCAGCAAGAATGGAGTAGCTTCCGTGGACAATGAAGGCAATGTAACAGCTGTCTCCTCCGGTACGGCAACGATAACTGCACGGACAGAGGACGGAGGACTATCCGCCACATGCGAGGTTACTGTAACCAATCCTGCAGGAACAATCGAGGTGCAAAGCATTAGTATCCAGCCTGCCGAGTTGTCCGTCAAGGTGGGGCACAACGGGAAGCTAAAGGGAAGCGTGCTGCCAGGCATCGCATCCAATCAAGGGCTGCTTTGGAGCAGCAGCAACCCTGGCATCGCTCAGGTAAACGACTCAGGTCAGGTGACGGGGATTGCACCCGGAAGGGCAAGCATTACCGCGAAGACGGTTGACGGAGGTTTTACAGCTGCGAGTCAGATTACCGTACTGCAGGGAACGATGACGGCGCCGGGCTCGGATGCATTCACCGACATCGAGGGACACTGGGCGAGTGAGGAGATTGCGCGGGCTTACGAACTCCATATAACGAACGGCTATCCGGACTTTACATTTCGGCCGAATGGCAGCATCACCCGTGCTGAATTCGTAGTCATGCTGATGAACGGATTAAAGCCAGAGCTGCAGCCATCTGAATTGGGATTTATTGACAGGGATGAGATTGGCATATGGGCGCAGACATCTACCTCTCAGGCTGTACAGCTTGGTATCGTTAGCGGCTATCCGGATGGTACATTCCGACCAGAGGCCAATATTACGCATGCCGAGATGGCTGCTATGGTATTCAAGGCTTTAGGAATTCCACTATCAGCCGTTACAACAACAAGCTATTCGGATGATAGCGACATTCCTGAATGGGCCAGAGGTGCCGTGTCTACTGTAGAGAAGACGGGCATTATTATCGTGGGTGGCAAAACCACTGGTCCGTTCGCCCCAACCGATCTATCTACCCGCGCAGAAGCGGCAGCTTGGATCGTAAATATGATGGATATCATAAATAAAAAGTAAATCATTGTCATCGATTATTCCAATTCCACCAGCGGACTTCGCCCACACGGATGCTGGACACCCAATGCTCCTCTTTAAGCTTTAACAGTTCTTTGGTAGGTCCGGTCACAACCACTCCGTAAAGCTTCACTCCATTAGCCTCCAAATAAGTGATGGTTGGCTCGAGTGGAAGCCATGGAGCAAGGCGATTGGTAATCGTTGGATACTTTTGCAGTAAATGCAGAGTATCCAGGAAATTTTTGTCGCGTACCGTTCCGTCTCCATAAGTTTGGATGCCTGGTGAAATAGAGCTTTCCATGACAGTCTTGCCGAACCAGCCTCGCTTTTCTTCAGAACGGCTTGTCACCTGCATATCTTCAGCATGCCATAGCGGATATGCGGGAAAGCCGACCGGATTCATCACCCATTCTGCGTCACCGAGCTTTCTCTCTTGGCCAGTGTAGGCGGCAAACCAAACAGGTGTCATATTTTTACCATTAAATTTCTGTAGAAGCTCATCGGTTGTATACCTCTTATCCAATGACACAAAAGCTTCGGTAACCGTACCCTCAGGCAGCTTCTCAAGTGTTGCCCAGTCCTGATTACTGCTAGCCGCATCTGACCCGGAAAGTAGAAACAGACTGGCGTTGGAGTTATTTCTTTCAGAATGCCATGTGGTTTGCTCTCCCATAGGCCAACCCAACAAAAACTTTAGTTGAAAATCTCCGACAGAAACCTCTGAATCGCCAATTTTCTTTTTCATATTACCTTTGTAATCCATAGTGAAATAGGCGTTTGAATTGCTTCCTCCACTTACGGTGAGGTTAGGGCGGGTGAGGGCAATCGAAGATGAAACAACATCCTGGTATAGACTTGACCGATTGCCCAATCCATAAAAAAGTCCAGTCAATATCGCACTGATGAGGGTAAACGTGATCAAGATTCCAATAGCAGTCAAGGCGGTTTGAATTCTTGCCCGCCACTTACTTCTGCGCAGCAGGGAAGCTTCTTTGATTGGTGTGGAAGCCTTATTGGCACTACCTTCTATCAGCAGATGACGATCTTCATCATTCCCCATAAGCTCACCAAGATAAGCTTGGTAGGCTTCCATCTTTTCAAGCTCAAGCTCGAATTGCTCCTTGTCTCTGTCCGTTAATTTACCGTCTGCATAGTCTTGTAATTGACGCTTGAAATCATCACCCATCATGAACCCTGCCTTTCATTGTGTTGTCTGACGACTTGTCTTGCGCGGTACAAAAGTATTTTAAAATGAGATAACCGGATTTCCATAATTTCTGCGGCTTCGCGGTACGATAGCTCATGAAAGTCGTGCAGCAGTATAGCTTGCTTTTGATTGACCGATAGTGTGGATATGGCATCTCCAATGTGCCCCCATAGCTCCTTCTTCAACAGCAGCTCATCAGGAGTTTGAGTATCAGATAGCTGCATGAAAAACTCTGTCCCTGTGGGTATACTTCGCTGTTCTTTGCGATAATAATCTACGAAAACGTTGTAAGCGACCCTGAATAGCCACGGCTTAATTTTATCATCCTTACAGTTGTCCAGATACAAATAAGCTCGGTAAAAGGTTTCCTGCACCAAATCTTCCGCGGCATGATGATCTCGGCAGAGGGAGATTAAATACCGATAGACGTCCTTTACATACGATTGATACATGCTGTCGAGCGTGTGTCGCTTCATGCCTTCCCCCCTCAACCTATACACGTTTGAATTGGGTAAAGGTTACAAATGAATTGATAGGATTCCTTGCTTGGAATCTAAATGATATCCTACAGAGGTTAGTTCGTGCTAGTCAGCAAACCATAACCAGCTGAGATATGGTATAATAGATCCGGGTTACAAACCCTTTTTCTAATATGAATCCGGGGAGTGCTTATTGTGATTATCAAATTCATTCGTTTGCATTAATTTGAAGTACAGTTTCTCTAGACTCATCCATTTTTTTGTAAATGTGCTGAGGTTTATTTAAGTGTACATTTTTTCATGTAAACACATTCGAATGAAATGAGGAATCGATATGAGCGAACAACTAATTAGAGTTAACGGAATTGATATATGTGCGGAAAGCTTTGGGGATTCTCACAATCCAGCGGTTTTACTGATCATGGGTGCCATGTGTTCGATGGTTTATTGGGATGACGAATTTTGCCAACAATTGGCGGATACAGGACGGTACGTGATTCGATATGATAACCGGGATGTTGGACGTTCCACGGTGTATGATCCTGGAAGTTCAAATTATACGGTCGCTGACATGGCCGAAGATGCTGTCGGGTTGCTTGACGCATACCATATTGAACAAGCACACATTGTCGGGATGTCATTAGGCGGTATGATTGCTCAGGTTATGGCAATACGCTATCCTCACAAGGTGCACACCTTGACATTGGTCGCATCGAGTATTTTCGAATCTGACAATAAGCGAGAGTTACCACCAATGGATGAGCGGATACTTGCGTATCATGCTAATGGAGCCAGTTTGGACTGGTCAGATGAAGATAGGGTTGCCGATTATTTGGTTGCAGGTTCAAGCTTGCTGTGTGGTCCCAAACATAAATTCGAAGAAAAGAGAGCTTACAAGCAGGTCAGAAAAGAAATAAAACGAGCAAGGAACCTGCTCAGCATGTTCAATCATGCACTGCTTCAAGACGATGCTTCTTTTGAGGGGAAGCTACAAAGCATCCATGCACCTGCACTGGTTATCCATGGTACAGCCGATACAGTGCTTCCACTGGAGCATGGTTTGGCTCTAGTCGATGAACTTCCCCATGCATCGCTGCTTTCCATCGAAGGGACGGGTCACGAAATTCACTCGGACGATTGGGAATGCATAATTAACGCCATTAAGAACCATACTCGGGTCGTGTAGGCTTGGCGGATCTCATTAGCTAAATAACAATACAATCCCAGAAGGGCTGCTATCGGTACAACCGAATAAGTAGCCCTTCTTTTTGGATTTCATTTATTCCATTTAAAGGGAATTATCCGCGTATATATAACACAATTATCGTAATCAAACACCTGTCAAATTCGGGTGGACTGCAATAAAATGAGTGTACAGTTATGGGATATATGTAAAATAATGAAGGATTCCATCCGAGCTATCAAGAACTTAATAAGTATAGGGGTGAGGGTATGTATAATATTTTGATCGTGGATGATGAACCGATGATATGTAAAGGCATCGCTGCTATTCTTACTCAATCAAAGCTGAATATTTCAGAGGTTTTTATTGCATATAACGGATTTGAAGCGCTGGACTTTATTCACTTGGAGAAAATCGATCTGGTGTTTACCGATATTCAAATGGAGAAGATGAATGGTATCGAGCTGATTGAAAACCTTTTTATGGAGGATCCTTCTCTTCCCGTTGTCATTCTATCCGCTCATGGGGAATTTGAGTATGCCCAGAAGGCGATCCGTTTTGGAGCGAAGGAATATTTGGTTAAGCCGATTACACCGGATCATTTGGTTTCGGTTGTTGGGACGCTGCTGAGTGAGAAAGAAAGTAAATCCCATCATTGGGTGAACTGGGAGGGGCAGCTGGCGTTGCCTGAGTATTCCAATCTGGAACAGAACTATTACTTGAATGAACTTGTAACAGGCTCGATCCACGAATCCGATGTAGCCTCCATTGTGGAGAAGCTTGGAAGTCGTGTGAACGGCAAATATTTTAGCATGCTCATGATCAAGCTGTCCTTGGATCGGGGCGGTATCCATGATGAAGAAATAATTGCAATGAAGGACAGAAGCCTGCTGAAATACGCCTCACTGAACATTATTGATGAGACGGTGAATCAGTGGAACCATTTTGTTTTTAATAATCACAATTCAACCTTCTCGCTGCTGCTGCAGGTAACCGAAGAAGAGAATCGCGATTTGCTGCGCATGAATCAATTGCTCATGGTTGCCCAGATGATTCATAACAATTTACATAAATACGTTAACGTTAAATGCCATATCGGTATCAGTCGCATCCGTGAAGGTGTGACACAATGGCCAGTCATTTATACAGAGGCACTGGAAAGCTTGAATTGGAGTGACACCAACAAAGGGCATTATATGTCCTACATTGGGGATATCGATAGTGTCATGAACGATCAATCCTTAACCCATACGCAAATTGATGAAGTAAATCATCGCGTTGTGCTTGAAACAAAAGCCTACATAGAGAGCCACTTTTGTAATAAAGGACTCAAGCTTCAGGTTATTGCCGACAGCGTGCATTTAAGTCCGAACTATTTGAGCTATTTGTTTAAAAAGGTGATGGGGGTTAACATCTGGGATTATGTGACGAAGCTGAGAATGGAAGAAGGCCGGCGCCTGATTCTTATGACAGATAAACGGAGATATGAGATATCTGAAGAAATCGGCTACGAGTCACCCGAGCATTTTAGCAAAATTTTCAAAAAGCATTTCGGGATCAACATATCAGAGTTAAAAAGCACGGGTCAGTAACTTGCGACATGATTAGCGTAAGACTGCACATCGTAGTGAGATGAGACTCCCTTTATAATCATAAGTGTAGACAACAAACCTTAATGAAATGATTTGAAAGGGGAACCACACATGAAAGATAAGAAAGGGTATGCATTCAGTGCATTTGCACTTACGGCTCTGCTAGCAGGCTGTAGTACGAACAATATGACAGCATCTACAACTCCGAAGGAAACAGCGGCGGCGAATAAAGTAACCATTACAGCGCAAGGGTTCAAACCGGATCAAAAGGAAAAGAACGACCAGCTCGATCAACGTATTAATCGTTTCAAGGCCAAATTCCCGAATGTGGATTTTAAAAAAGACGACTGGCAGTATAATCCGCTTGAAATCGGGGTGAAAATGGCATCGAACAGTGCACCAACAGAATATACGACGTATGCCACAGAAGGTAAAGTGCTGGTTAATAAAAAGTGGGTCGCTGATATGACAGATTCGATGAATACCTGGGATCATGCCAAGGATATGAACGATTTGCTGTCCAAACCATTTGTCATTAATGGTAAAACGTACGGCGTACCCGTTGATGGATATGTCATGACGATTACTTTAAACAAAAAGCTGTTTAAGGAAAAAGGCGTTGAGCTGCCTCCCATCGATTGGACCTGGGACGATCTGCTTGATGCGGCTCGCAAAATCAGTGATCCTGCCAAAGGGATAGCAGGCTTCATTCCCATGGGTAAAGGACCGGAAGCAGGCTGGAACTGGACGAATTTTCTCTATGCTGCCGGCGGAGACGTGCAAAAGCTGGACAATGGCAAAGTTGTTGGCCAATTTAATTCCGAGGCGGGTCTGAAAGCGTTGGAGTTCTATAAAAAGCTTAAGGATGAAAATCTGATTCCTCAGAACTGGGCACTTGGTTATGGCGACGCTTTAAATGCGTTCTCTCAAGGACGCGGCGCGATGGTCATGTGTGGAAGTGGTAACGCAGCGGATACAGCGATTAATGAGGGCGGCATCAGTAAGGACGATCTGGTCGTGTATCCGATTCCGTCACTGACTAAAGGTGGCAAGCATACAGGTGTTCTGGGTGGGAACTACCGCGTCATTAACCCTAAAGCCGACAAGCAAACCCAACAAACGGCGTTCAAATGGATCACAGATGAATACTTCACAGAAGAATTCCTCGGCTCTACTCAAAAAGAAATCGAAGATCGAAAAGGCAAAAATCGCGTATACATTCCCCAACCGATCAATTACTGGAATGACTCTTCGGACTTTGGTAAAAAATACGCCAGCTTGCTCGCCAAATACGATAACGTTTTCAAATATGATCCGCAATTGCTCAGCCTATGGGATGGAAAACCCGAAGCTCAATACGAGGCACAAAAGTTCTACACGGAAATGGCCAATGTCATTCAGAAAATCTTCACCACCAAAAATGTCGATTTGAAGAAAACGTTGGAAGAGACCTCGGATAAATTGCAGACTGAAGTATTTGATAAAGTCAAAGTCGAATAGCAGGCTGCATAATCGGACCTAAACCTCTGTTGGTTTGAGGTCCGATTGTTTGTGGATGGCATAATGCCATGAGATCGCAACCCGATGAATGAGGAGTGTCTGATATGGAAACCGATGTGTTCTCGCGACAAGCTGTGGTGACGTCACAGGCAAGAAAAAAGTTGAACTGGTATCTATGGGGCACCTTATTTGTTCTGCCTGAGCTTATTTTGTTTTTCATATTTCTATGGGTACCCATTTTTAAAGGTATCGTGTACAGCTTTTACAGCATCGACTTTGTGGATGGCAATCAGTTTATTGGCTTGGAGAATTATCTGAACATCGCGCAGGACGAACTATTATTCACATCTATCCAAAACACACTTTACTATATGGCTCTCGGTATCCTGCTTGGCTTCTGGATTCCACCTCTCGTCGCCATTGCAGTTACCGAATTAAAATACTTTCAGGGAGCGGCTCGAATTATCGGTTATTTGCCAAGCGCCGTACCTGCGATTGTGCTTTATGGGATGTGGTTATGGTTCTTTGATGCGGTTGGCCCGATTAACAGTCTACTCGAAAGCATAGGGTTCACGAAGGTAGATTTTTTCAGCTCTCAAATGTCGATGATATCGATTGTGCTACTGGAAACCTGGCAAAGCTTTGGAGCGGCGACTCTGATCTATATTGCCGCGATTGTCAGCATTCCGAAGGATTTGTATGAAGCGGCTGAGATTGACGGGGCCAGCATATGGCAGCGGATCAGGCACATCACATTGCCCAGCATCAAGACACTCATGGTACTGCTGCTGCTCTTACAGCTTATCACGACATCACAGGGCTTTCAGGCCCAATTATCAATGACCGATGGCGGACCCAACAATGCGACGCTGACTTACCTGCTGTGGATTAACCATACCGCATTTCGCGATCTTGATTTTGGCAAGGCGAGCGCGATGGGCAGTCTGATGTTTTTTGTACTCATTCTGTTGTCCATTGTATATAATCTACTGCAGCGCAGAGGTGAAAAGACATGAAACAGGAAGATCGCGGGATTATCTCAAGCTATGACTTTAAAAAAGTGTCCGTTAAGCTCGGCTATTCACTTATGGTGCTGGTCATTGTCTGCATGGCGATTACGATGCTGTATCCGTTCTTTAATACCTTTTTCAGTTCACTCAAAACACGTGAGGAGTTTTTCAGCTTTCCGCCGACGTTTTTTCCGAAGGATTGGATCTGGAAAAATTACTATGATGCATGGACACAATTTGATTTACCCTTGCTGACCTTTCTGAAAAATACGATCTTGATTTATGTCGGCAATATGGTATTTTCGCTGTTGTTTATCGGGTTGGCGGCCTTTGCGCTATCTCATTTGAAGGTTCCTTTCAAGAAATGGGTGACACTGTACTTTTTGGCTACACTGTTGATACCGCCTGCCACCTATATCGTACCTAATTTTCTGAATTTGAAAAGTCTCGGACTTATTAATACGTATTGGGCATTTTGGCTGCCTGCTGCGGTGAATGCGTATTTTATGCTGCTGCTAAAAAACTTTTTTGACGGCATTCACAAAGAAATTCTGGAAGCGGCAAGGATGGATGGGGCCAGTGAATTTAAATCCTTCACAACCATTGCGGTTCCACTTTCCCTGCCGATCATCGGGACCCTGCTGCTGCTCGCTTTCTCCAATACATGGAACGATTTCTACTGGCCTAATATCGTGATGACGGAAAAAAGCATGTATCCGCTAGCAACCGGTATTTATCGTTATGTCGTATATCCGACCTCAGTCATTCCGTGGAGCGTTCGCTTTGCCATTCTCACTTTGGCCATGCTGCCGCCGATCCTGTTCTTCCTGACCTTCCAGAAATTTATTATACGCGGCTTAAGTGCATCAAGTGTAAAAGGTTAGCAGCTCCTCAACTTGAAATAGCACCTTACAGAAGACATTTTCTGAAGGTGTTTTCTTTCATTTAAAGGAAAAGGTACCGATACTCACGAATTTATTGTAAATATATAACATCTAGTATCATGAAACGAGAAAGGGATGCACGAGGCTATGATCAAAATGCTGCGGAATATGAAATTGATGAAGAAGCTTATCATGCTGCTCATCGTATTCGTCGTCATTCCCATTCTGGTTATCGATTTTGTCGTAGCCAAAAAGCTCGAATCCATTACGGAAGAACAGGTCGGCAATGCCCTGCTGCAGCTAGTGAGTGGAAGTCAT
Organism: Paenibacillus sp. FSL H7-0331; assembly: GCF_001956045.1. Next base: position 52,619 of record NZ_MRTH01000042.1, read on the forward strand.
TTGACATTGGACCGGGAAAGCACCGATTTCGAGGAAAAGACCAAGAACATCATGATTTCGCAAGAGATTCAGCAGTTGGCCAGCTTGCCTTCCTCATCCGAATATGAAAGACTTGCTATCTTTAATGCATTGGACAAATATTTGAATAATTACTCGACGAATGCGATACGGTACTCGCTGTTTATATCGGATAAGGATAAATCGTATTCTTTTGTTCCCAACCCGGATTTGTTAACGAACGGAATTTTCTACTCCACCGATTTTAATGAATTATCGTGGTTTAAAGACGCCAGCGAAGCCAAAGGAAAAGGGATTATTCGGGTTATCGATAAATTCGGATATAATCCTAACCATACACAGACGGTTGCCTACCTACGCCAGCTGAACAGCACATATAATGGAGAGATGGTTATCGGTTATTTGGCTGTCTCGGGTATTGAAACTCAGCTGCAGATGGATTTTACGCCATTCAGCAAATATACGGATGCTGAGGTCGTACTGCTCGACCATACTCAAGCTGTGCTAGCAAGCAATACAAATTATTACAACGTCGGAACGAACGTGAGTGTGCCGCCAAATAAGCTGGAAGGGGTATACAAAGTAAAGGAGGCGAATCACGAATTGATGTGCATCCTGCATACAAGTGAATACACGAATACGCAGCTGCTGATGAGAGTGCCTGTGGAGTCGATTATTATCGATCATATTAGTGTGCAGCATTTGGTGAATTGGATTATGATTGTATATTTCCTGATTCTCATTCTCGCTAGTATGTACTTCATTCAATCGATATTGAAACCGATCTCCAGGCTGGCGCGCATCACGAACTCCTATCATCCAGGACAGTCGTTGTCCATATCCATACAATCGGACAGCCAAAACGAAATCGTACTGCTGAACAATCTGTTCATTCGTATGACGAACCGGCTGAATCAGACGATATATGACAAGTACGAGCTGGAGCTGAAAAATAAAGAGGTAGAGCTGTCTACGCTTCATGCACAAATCAATCCGCATCTGCTGTATAACACCTTGGAATCGGTTTATTGGCATACATTAATGGAGGGCGCAGCCGAGTCCGCCCAAATGATAAAGGATTTATCGCTGATTATGCGTATTGGCTTGAGTAAAGGGAAGCTGCTCATTCCTATTATGGAGGAAATTCATCATGCGGAGGCTTACTTGAGGCTGCAGCTATTTCGTTACGAGTACTCGTTCCAGGTCTACTGGGACATCGAAGAGGAAACGAAACGATACCTGATCCCAAAAGTTGTGCTGCAGCCCATCATTGAAAATGCCATTTTACATGGAATCAAAAATATGAGTCACGATGGAGAGCTAAGGGTTTCTGTCAAAATGGTTGGTGAACGCATCGTCATCAGCATCGAGGACAACGGGTACAAGCAAATAGATATTGAGAAGCTAAATGCGATTCTGCATGATGGAGAGACCAACAAAGGATATGGCATTATTAATGTGCAGAAGCGCATTCAGCTGCATTTTGGCAGCAACTATGGTATACAGTATTCGCTTCGCGAAGATCAGGGCGTGTGTGCAAGGATCGAGATACCTATGGTGCTGGATGGGAGCGGCTGAGAAGTACGGTTGAGCTCAATCGCGATCAGCTTGAGATACGTCTATGTCTGTCGTTACATAAAGTAGTTCCTCTTCACAATTGGATGACTAGCCCATCATACGCTACTTGTATGCCAGCCGGTGTAAAAATTTCCGTCAAGTCCTCATGCAATAAGCCGGCATTATGAGAAAAGTGGGTCACCACCACCTGGGCTCCCAGTTTCAGGACGTTGTTGTCTACCATCCATGTTTTCGTTTCAAGTACTGCTTCGACGTTCATATGATTGTTCCTGTTCGAGCTGTAGCCTGTTGTACATTCCAATATAACCAGATCGAGCTGTTTATCCTTAAGCCAATTCCAGGTTTGTTCAGGGAACCAACCACTGTCGTTGCCGTACAGTATCGTTGTACCTTCCTTATCAATGTAATAGAGCAAGCAAGTTTCATTTGGATCATGATCGGCTAGTAGAGGTACGATGGTCGCGGTCTGCGTCTTGATGGATTTAAAGGGATCAACCCTATGGAAATTATAGTTATGGGACAGACCGTTTAATGCCTGCTGACAGCGTTGGAGGGGTATTTCGTGACCATAGACATGCAGGGGTTTATTCCCAAACTGTGCGTAGCCTTTAGCGCGAATTCCCATATCTTCTGCATACAAGTGGTCGGAATGGGAGTGTGTGATCAGCAAATCCTGCACGTTGTTCATATCAATTCCGTATTTCAGCGAGTGGTACAACGTATCTGGCGGAAAATCGACCTTCAGCACTTCATCGATCATTACCGATGTTCGTGTCCGAATGTTACGCCCCCCTCGTTCACGAGCTTGATGACAAGTGGAGCATTGGCAAAAAAGTGACGGAATCCCTTCATACGCAGCGGTACCCAGAAAATGTACTTTCATTAGGTTGTTCCTCCTTAACGTTATTCATTAGAGTAGAGGCTTGCCATACAGTGAATAGGGGAAGCTGCCTCCCCCTAATGATGATACAGCATACAGTTGTTTTCAAGTCTTATTTTTTGAGCAAACCAGCCAAGGAAGGCAGCCGAGTTTTCAAACCTTACGTTTAGGGATATATTGTGAGGGCGATATCATGATATGAGGAAGGTGTACCTAATGAAAATAACGGAAGTAATCATACGCACACATCGCTTCGACGCAATGAAAGCTTTTTATGGCTCCTTGTTGGGGCTGGACATTCTAGAGGATCAACAGCCGCATCTGTCGTTCCAAGCTGGGGAATCGATTCTTTCTTTCCGGGAGAGCTCGCCCACGGAAAATCCGTTTTATCACGTTGCGTCGATAATCTGATTGAGTTCATCGCTCACCATACGCTTGACAATGCGGTAGACGAAGCTTGGTTGCCAGGGTGCTCACTGAAGCGTTTCAGCTTAACCTATGGGGTGGGGACGGGCAGCAATTCGCGCCGCTTGGTGACGTGGAAGGCCTCTTGATTGTTGTAGACAAGCAGCGGCCCTGGTTCCCGGATGGACGAACACCAGCCGTGTTCGATACAACAGTTTCTATTAAAGTCACAGATTCAGCGAGCCCTAGGCTTCAGAATGGCCTGTATGAATTAAGATCGACTTGAATAGGGACCTGATCAGTCAGCATCTTACAGCTGATCATTGGGGGGATAGAGAGGTGAGTTCAAGCCGATGAAGCAACATGCAGAAATAAAGGTGCATATTGTGTTTGGAGATTCTGCTGCTGGAAGTTTAAAGCTAGCTATTCAGCAATTGGGATATGCCGACACGAACAAGGTCATTTCATTCCGCGATCGCTTTTCTATAGGTCCGTTATGGAAGCTTCATGATAAGGATGGGTGGGACCAAAGAAATGAATGGATCAGAGACCACATTAATGATGAGTACAATGAGGTTCATGACGAAGATGCAGAAGTCGATTATCAAAACTTGATAGGACAAATTGAACAAATTCCCGCACAAGCTGAATGAGATATTTGTGTTTAACGCAGGGGAAGTTTGCAGCAAAAGATTCAATCTTCCCGACAGGTCGATCGATTATACTTTAGTTTCTCAACATTAAATGCAAAGTAGATATATAATGTGCTGAATAAAAGACTAATTTGGATAGGGTGGTGTACATGGAATGGTATACGTCACAAGAATATTAGTTTACAACAAAGTTGACTACTTGTTTAAAAAAAAGAGACAGCCATTAATCATTGGCTGCTCAGGCATATATTCGCTATTTATCGTTATAAAGTTAGACATCAATGCGTGTAAATTCTCGATGCACGATATGATTAGGGTTCTGATTGAAGGCCGCGTCTCTTCCGAAAGTGCCAACCAGCACGGTGTTATCATCTTCATGATGTACTTTGATTTGAACCTCATACGTAATGACATTAACAGGAATAGTAGTTGTATGAAAAATATTGGAACGTGATGGAACTTTTACAGTAACTTCGTCGATTATTGTTTTTGTACCATCCAAGGCGAAAACTTTAATTTTTGCTGTTACAGTTTTGTTTCGATTGTTGTTTAATACATGGGTAACGGTATCAACTGAACGATTATTGCCTGTGTTTTCAAGTGGACCTGTTGAGTATTTTATAGACATATTTATCACTCCTCTCAATCTTACGTACTAGCAGTAAATGCATTGATAGGGTCAAATGAAATGGACAAGTTGCAGGGGACAACAATGGATTTACTAAAAATGCTCACGTAGTGCGGCAGCCGTGTACAGAATTAATAGTTTGTTACCCCTTATACCAAGGAGAGGAGGCAAGGACATGGCAGTCCCAAGGATTCTGCATTACCCTAGCATCAAGTGGAATCTATCGGAATGTATTATCGAGCACATGCCTCAGCATACAACCTATCTCGAACCATTCTTCGGATCCGGCGCAGTACTCTTTAATAAAGTACCCTCGCAACTCGAAACGGTCAACGATCTTGACGGCGACGTTGTAAATCTCTTCCGAATCATTCGGGAACGTCCAGAAGAGTTGGCAGGAGTGGTTCACTGGACGCCTTACGCCAGAAGGAAAACGACGATGCACACAATCCTGCTGCCGATGCGCTTGAACAGGCACGTAGATTACCGTATGACGTTAGCGTGTACTCTTGGCGGAGGCGCTGGGGAATAATCGTTCCGATCAACCATTATTACACGGGGGATAGGTGATCGGAATGAGACAAATAAATTGCTTATAGATGCGGGCTAATACTAAACGTTCTTCTACAGCCTGCCTTGTAGCTTCTCTATCGATCTCCCATGGAAATACTGGGATTGATCCGACTATAAGTGAGCAGGAGTCTGCGGATGATTTTGTTGACTTTACCATTGGAATTAACGTGAACAATAAATTCATCTTGTTGAATCCTTTTGATTCGCATCTAGAATTTACGGAGCAAGTAAAAGTCATTATCAAAAAATATCAGGAATGGTTGCCAGAACGCGCAGGGATTGAGACTAATGCTTATCAGAAATCGCTCAAGCAACAAACCATTAAGGATGCCTATATTCCTGTTAAGGGACTCAATCAAAATTGTTTTGAAATAGCAAAACCACCTCTGCTGCCGAATGAATATCCTCAATAGGGATGTGATGAAATGGGCATTACATTCCAAGGTTTTAAAGGCAACTCCATGAAGGGTGGACTGATCTGGCAGGAGAGTGACAGCTTATTTCCTTTCACCTGTATTTATTTGCCGGCGCGAGTTCCCCATGGGCGGTAATGCGTTTATAACATCATCTATGAGTCGTCCAGATCACTCATCCACTGGCTGCAGGAGTGTAGACTGTAACAATCGAAATGATCCGAATCGAAAGATGGCACCGAAGTATCCCGACAGAAGGACGCAATTTGACTAATGGATCAAGCGATATTCAAAGATATTCCGAGCAAATGATAGTTCGAGTGTAAACGATTAAAAAGGAATTGCCGTGGCTCAGCAACTCCTTCATCTTGAATTTTAATTAAATTAGGATAGCTCTGATAATAAGGGAGGTCAGTATGGCTCTCCGTATAATGACTCCTCTAGAGTTCATAAACCGGATGGTGGTATGGGTACGGCTCTTGGCTACAACTCGTCCATTAAAGACAGTCGTAGTTCCATTCGTGTTTCTAACGACAATACCATAAAACCGATTGAGTAAAAGATTCATATATATCGCCTCACTTTTTGTTTGGTGATATATTCTATTCTTCTTTCTCATAACAGTGAGGGCTAGTTTACTAGGTTAATAGAGAAAAAAATTAGGAATAAAGAAAAACCACCTCATAAGAAAGATGGCTAGAGGAATGGATATTTTTTACACCAATGCAGCTTCAGGAACGATACCTTTTTTAAGAATGGTCGACTTAATGTAGGCTGTTACCAGGGCATCGTAGGTCTTTACATTAGTCTCTCCGACTATTAATTATCTTGCGGAGAAAAAAACAATTATGCAAGTCAAAGTATGTTGTATAAGTTAAATTTTGAGGGGAGAATCAAGGTGCTACTTACAGGAAGGGTTTTCTTGATAGCTAAGAATGATGGGCAATGAAGTAACTGATTCGGAAAAACAGGCATTAAAAAATGTAATTGATGCATTTTTGGCTCTGGGTGGTTCGCTAGATGAAATATATTAGCAAAAAATACAATGGCAAAGGGATATGCTGTGCAAAGTGATGGGGGCAGTGTACAACGCTTACAGCTTCGAAGTTGGCGTTTCTGATTATTCCCAAGTGATAAGAAAGTTCAAAAGCCCTCATCCTTCATCATCGGGATTGAGGGCATATTTGATCATTTGATCAATTTATCCATTACATCTTGATACTTTTTAAATTGATCTTCTTTCATGTCCCCACTCATTTGAATTAAAAATAGCCCTTTTGCATAAGTAAAGGAATACAGCATAGCAGAACTTTTCCCAAGCTCATCGTAATATTTTTTAATATTATCTAAATCAGCTTTATTTTCAAACTGTAACACACGGCCTCCGATGTCTTTTCCTAAAGATGGAACAAGAACGCGCAAGCCATTACCTAATTTAGGTGCCATACCGTAGTCCTTTGCCTCCATTTTAGTAGGCGTTTCAGCTTCAAGGCCTCCATCTTTAAATGCTTGAACAAGGCTCTCTAAAGTAACAGCTTTAATAGTCTCTTCTTTTTTTGCGGGTGCTGTTGCGGGAACGGTAGCTGGTGTAGAAGATGACTGAACATTTGTCTGATTAGGTGCCGAACCACAGCCGGATGCAAACAAGCATATTGCAGCGATTGACGAATATAAAATAAACTGTTTTTTCATGATACGTTTTAAACCCCTTTTTTTGTCTGATATTGTCAGATACAACTATACCAAATATAGGAATAAAGTACCATACCCTGTAAAGTAAACTTTTCCTGACCATAATCTCAACCACGAGGGAATATCAAGAGCCTCTTCCTTCGGGATCGAGGGCATTTTGTGTTTGCATGCAATTACCTGCCATGTGATAATATTGCTATAAACTTCATAGAGGTGAATGATGAAAAAAGTTATCGGACGTATTACGTTAGTGTGTATTATCGTGATAGCAGGCTACTCCGCAGTAAAGGCTTCTGTAAAGTCAGATCTAAGTAAACCGGCTCAAGGGGTAACTCAACCGGCCGCAGTAACAACGGGGCAGTCGGTGGGCGAATATTACTTCACTCGTGCTGATCAGCATCCCGATAAAGCGTTGATCGATATCATTAATGCTGCAAGCCAGACATTGGACATAGCCATATATAGCTTGACTCATCCAGATATAGTGGCAGCGATCAAAGGCGCAAAAGATCGAAGCGTAACAGTTCGGATCATCACAGACAAGGTTCAATCCGATGGCAAAGTACAGGGCGAAGCTATGAAAATACTGGGCAGCGCCGGTGTCCCGATGAAGGTTAACAAGCATAGCGGCCTCATGCATCTTAAAATGTCAGTTGTCGATAAGAAGATCGCAACTACGGGATCATTTAACTACTCCAAAGCAGCCAGTACGATGAATGATGAAGTGTTGATGGTCATGCGTAACGATGAGGTAGCCAAATCCTTCACAGAGCAATTTGAACACATGTGGAATGACACGAAGGGATTTGAAACGATCGAGAAGAAAATTGCCCAATAAGAACATGACTAAAACCCTCTATCTTTAGATTGAGGGCTATTTTTAATTCAATTAATTGGTTAAGTTATTGAGCGTTCAGAAATGACGGAATAAAAGGAGGCGCGGTACTTCGCCGGTGGTATCCCAAAGTGTTTGCGGAACAGACGAAAAAAATAGTTCATATCAGAGATACCTACACTAGAGCTAATTTCCCGCAAGGATGATTCAGAGTGCTCCAATAGATCTCTGGCCTTCAACATCCGAATTCTGTTCAAATATTGGAGAGGCGTTAAGTCGGTATGCTTCTTCAAACATTTGGATAAGTAATCGATAGAAAAATTTAATTTTTGTGACATCTCCTCAAGGCGGAAAGGTTTGTCTATATGGTCATTCAGATAGATGATAATGTCGTCGCAGATTTGTTGACTGTGGTGATTATGTGAAGTTTTCGACATTTTCTGAAGCATCATGAGCAATTGTCCAAATAGAGCCTGAAGAGGGAGCATCTGTTCAAGGACGGAGAGGTTGCGAAGTTCTATCATCTCGTCCAGAAGCGACCAAATCTGACTTGTGTTCAGTTCTTTGAATTTAGGGATATACATGAACTGTTCCTGCGGTTCAAGGTCGCGGTATGTGGTGATGGGTAGAACGGAATGCCAACGGATCTCTTCGGGGTGCACGAGTCGGTGAGCAGAATGATGTTGAAAATGCAGGTAATAAATCAACGTGTCCTCCCTGCAGGCGATATGGCCATAGTGCAGCTTGCCTGGTTCCAGAACGAGCATCTGATTTTCCCCAATTTCGTAAGGGATCCCGTCTTCATTCATATATAAGGTGCCGTATCGGACGAAAATGATATCGTACAGTGAGAATATGCGTTCATAATGTTGATATGACTTGGGAAACTTGACTTTGCTCACCGTGACCAGGACGGGAAGAGGAGGAATCGACAGCTCCAGACATGACATGGGGACGCAACCTTTCCATTCGTTTATGTAACATAAGTATAATGGCTGAATGGGGCCCTTGCAACATACCATAGATTGATTTTGTGCTTAATTTGAATGATTTTCTGAATAGTAATGCATTTGGAGAGAATCTATAATGGAAGGAGAACATGGCCCTGTCGGGCTGGAATGGAGTGAAAATAGTAATGACAACAAACTTATATGAGCGGTTGCTACCAGCACCGAGAGACGGTGGATTTGAAATGACAGAATATTGGGTTTGGTGCGGCTCGGTAGTCCAGAGTGAGGACGGACGCTTCCATATGTTCGCCTCCCGTTGGCCTAAGCATCTTCCTATGCATCCGGGTTGGCTTGCCCATTCGGAAGTAGTGCGGGCCGTTTCCGACACGCCTGAAGGTCCGTACCAATTTCAAGAGGTCGTGTTGCCTGCCAGAGGCGCACAATATTGGGACGGCCGCAGTACTCATAATCCACATATCGTTAAACATGGAAGTAAGTATCTCCTGTATTACATGGGTACAACTTATCCGTTCCCCGATGTAGATCCAGGCGAAAAATACGACTTGGATGATGCTCGTTGTATCGTGGCCAGAGCCAACAAACGGATCGGCTTGGCCACAGCGGATAGTGTAGAAGGACCTTGGGAGAGACTGGACAAGCCAATTCTAGATGTCCGGCCTGGCAAGTTCGACAGCTACCTTACATCGAATCCGGCTCCTTGTGTACACGAAGATGGCTCTGTACTGCTCATTTACAAATCCAGAGCTTACAAGGGACATACCTTCAGCGATATGGCTCTTGGGGCAGCTTGGGCGGATCATTACACAGGTCCTTACCATGCTATGAGCGAGGAACCGATTTTCCCGCCTTCGGATATTCACCTTGAAGATCCCTTCGTATGGAAAACCGAAGACGGCTATGAGATGATAGCCAAAGACATGAACGGAAACGTGGGCGGAGAAAAGCACGGAGGTATTCATGCTCATTCCCGGGACGGTATGAATTGGCAGCTTGCCGAAAATCCTAAAGCTTATTCACGGCAAGTCACCTGGGATGACGGAACTACAAGGCGTATGGGCAATTTCGAAAGGCCGTTCCTGCTGTTCCAGAATGGGAAACCGACTCATTTGTTTGCAGCTACGGCAGACGGAGACGGAAATTTTGGTGGTCGGAACACTTGGAACATGGTTATTCCTATTAGAGAATGATAACGAAGGTGATAAACGCTGACGGAGTGAGAGCTCACTTCGACAGCGTTTTTTTGTCTATTTTCCAGGAGGCAAGGATCGTGCGCATTGCTGCTCCATTTATTGATTACGTATTAGCTTGGAATCTAACCAAGGACGTACAATTGGCAGGACGCTGGCCGCTTGCATAGCTTGGGTGTGATCAAGCCCATCAACAATATGAACATCCCAGCCGAGAGCTTCAATTTCGCTACGCTTGTTAATAAGTGGTCCAACGATGTCCACCTGTACGTCGCCCCAACGTTTGCCATACTATATAAGTTGAACTAAAGGAATTCATTTCCAACCCGTCGAATTAAAGATATACAACCTGAAAGCGACGGTGAAAT
>NZ_MRTH01000043.1 GCF_001956045.1 Paenibacillus sp. FSL H7-0331
TCCGACGCTTTGGCGCGCAACGGAGCAAGGTCTACGAGTGCATTACGTGCCGTTGCCAACTTGGATAAAGCTTGTCCGATCTCGTTTTCGGAAGCCTGCGGAGTACGACTCAACAGCGCCTTGCTTTCATCGAGAGCCCCGCTCAGTGCAAGCCAGCTGTCCGCCGTGTAATCGCCCGGCTTCAATGCGCCGAGGTCGATATCGTTCTGGACGGTGCTAACTGCGCTTTGCAACTGCGGGAGCGAACTGCTGAGTCCCGCCAACGCGGCTTCCAATGCTTCTTTTGCCGTATCGATTTCAGCTTGAGTCGCATTCGGGTTGTTCATCACATTTTCGGCACCGTACAGCGCTTGCTGCAGCACCGCCCAGCTTGCTGGCGTATAGTCGGCTTCCTTCAATCCTTTCGCTGCGGTCATTTTCGCTTGCAGCGCGGTTTTATCTGCGGCCGGCACCAATGCTGCTCTTGCCGCTTCAAGCGCGGATTTCGCCGTATCGACCTCGGCTTGAGTCGCATTCGGTTTAGCCAATACGGTGCGTGCGTCGGTCAACGCTTGCTGCAGCGCTTGCCAGCTGTCTGCCGTATAATTTGCCGGCTTCAAATTCTCGCCGGTAATTTGAGCCTCTTTCGCGCGTAACTGACTCAAATCGACTAAGGAGACTCGCGCCGCTTCCAGCATGGACAATCCTTGTCCGAACTCGTTAGCCGTCGCTTGCGGCGAGCGGGCAAGCAGCGCTCTCGCGTCATTCAATACCCCGGTCAGTGCGTTCCAACTATCTGTCGTATAGTCGCCAGGCTTCAAGCTGCCGAGCGCAATTTCGTTTTGAATTTCATCCGCTTTCGCCTGCACCTTGTCGGCCCCGGAGGAAAGTCCTGCCCGAGCAGCTTCCAGAGCGGCCAATGCGGCATCGACTTGCGCTTGTGTAGACGCCGCATTATTCAGTACCGCTTCGGCGTTATCGAGCGCATTTTGCAGGACGGCCCAACTGTCCGGTGTATAGCTGGCAGCGGTCAATCCTTTCGCTTTGGTTATATTCGTTTTCAGTGCGTCTTTATACACTTTGGCGAATGTGAAGGTGGAGCCGTTGTTCAACATGCTGCTGTTGATCGTAACTTGACCCGATCCATCCAACGTCATGCCTGTCTTAACACCGTCGATGATAAGATAGTACAGGACAGCCGGGTTTTCCGTTACCGTATCCAGCTTCAAGGTAATGTTTTTATCCTGCCATTTCGTTTTCTCGACTTTGAATACGCGGTTCAGCATCTTCAGCTCATGTCCCGGAGCTTCCTGAACCGTTCCTTCATACTTGGCTGCCGCGCCGTTATCGCTGAAGGCGAAGAAAGACATATCCGTATCGATTGTGTTCGCGTTAAACGAATTGGCCGGCTCGATCGTATTGCCCAACGCGATTGTTACCAGCGCGTCTTTCTCTTGCGATTTGGACTGCTTTTGCAGCAAATCACTGCCGTCGTCCCGACCTATGCCGGTAATCCGTTTGCCGTAGCCGGCGTTGCTGCCGACCGTCCACATCGTATCACTGCCACCACTCGTTACGTAGTCCGTGTTCCCGTTATTAAGCGTCAGCCCGTATTTCAGTGCCAAATAACTTTCTACCTGTTGCTTTTGCAGCGCCGTATTGCTTGCCGGGAAAAGAACGATCTCGGCAATGTCGCCTTTATAATGATCCCAGTTGTTCGGGTTTCCTCCGCCGAACGTACCTCCGATGACCGGTGTGAAGTTGATTTTGTTAAACGTATTCTTTCCTGTTACCGTTTGAAGCGTGCCATTCAATCGGCCTTGTGAATCGATCGGAGCGGCTGCATCGAACGATGACATATAGTAGCGGGATGTGTCATTGAAGGAGAAACCGCGATAAGTGCCGTTCGCCCCGTTGCCAATATATTGCCTGCTGCCCCACTTCGTGAAGATGCCGACTCCGTAACCGCCTGCAACAGGCGCTGCCGAGCCGACTATCGCACCGTTTTGCTGTTTGAATACGGCGTATCCTTCCGTATACGTAATCGGATTGTTGCCGATCAAGGACTGGTTCGGATTTTGCTTCGCCGTTGCCGTATTTTGAATCGATACGGCCGGATTGAAATTGACTGCGCCTGTTTTATAAGCAGGTGTGCCGTTGACGGTAAATTGATTCGTGCCCGTCTGATCGGTCCAGCCTGAAAGCTGTCCCGCACCGTCAGCCGTTGCCTCTTTATCAGCCTTTAACCATAAGGAAGCGCCGTTTACGCCGCCAGGAGCTTTCGCTGTGGTGGCTGCTTGCGCAAACGTAAAGTATCCGTTGTTCGGTAACGTTACGTTGTTGGCTACAAAATCGCCGTCGCTTTCTTGAACCGCAATTGCCGCAGCGGTTGCAAAGCTCTCGTCGTTGCCTGCGAGCAGTTTGATATCACTCGCCTGCGTTCCGTCTGCAAAGGCATTCTTCGCAATTTTAAGCTGAATGGCGCCGACATTATTCGTGTTTTGTACTTTCCAAATGCGCTCAGCAGGCTTCAAGGATGTGCTTCCGGCAATCTGGATCGTCTGACCGAACGATGTCAACGATTTGCCGTTGTCGCCCCAAATCATATATTGCTTGTCCGCCGGGAACGCTGCTGCATTGGCAGAGTTGGTTGCCGCGATCGTACTCAGGCCGATCGTAACTTGCTGTCCGCTGTTCGTGCTGTGGCTTTGCCGTTGGTTTAGCGCTCCGGCATCATCACGGCCAATTCCAGCGATATTGTTTTTGTACGCTGAGTTGGCTGTAGCATCCCATACGATGCTGGTGCCGTTGGATGCGATGTAACGGCTAAGCGGGCCTTGCGATTGATCGATCATGTAGCCGTATTTGAGCGCCAAGTAGGTGCTGATGCGTTGACGCTCGCTTTCGTCGAGGGCGCGGTTGTACACCAAAATATCCCCGATTGCGCCCTGCCAGCTCTCGCTCAAACTGCCTACGATTGCCCCGATTCTTGCGCTGGATCCGGTAGTATTCCATGTCGTCATCGACGAGTTGTCCAACAGCTTCATCTTGCTGTATAGACTTGCCTGATTTCCTCCCGAGTTGCCTTCCCACATTCCGAACAGCTCGTTCGGAATACCCGGGCTCCAGAAGCCATCGGCGCTTGCATAAGGCGCGCCATATCCGCTCAATGCTCCTTTGCTGCCCAACTGCATCATGCCCATCATCTGATTATAATTGCCGGTGCCCCAAGAGATCATATACTTATTGGCATCTGCCGCCGCTGTTTGCCCTACGGCGATGATCGTTCTGGGAGTCTGTCCTTGCGGCAGCTTGCTTCCGTCAAGATCGAGATAACTTTTGACGCCGTCGAACTTGGCGATCGGGTTAAAGTTCACATTGTTTGTTGCATTGTTAAAGTATAGGGGCCGGTTATCGGCTGTGTTCTGAACGCCATGGTTGTTATTGACGCTCGAATCTTTCCATTCGGCCACAGAACTGCCGTCCGCTACGGTTGCCTCAATCGTTGCGGGATCGAGCCATAACGCCAAACCGTTCGTCACTCCGCCCGGAGTTTTCGTTACAGTGGCTGCCTGCGCGAATGTGAAGTAGCTCGCTGCACTCAGGTCGTTGCTGCTAATCGTAACTTTGTTTCCGGTCAGCGCATATTTGGCGCTGGTGCTGTCAAAAGTGCCACTGCTGCTGACCAGCAAATGAGTTGCGCCTGCCGGGGCCGAAGCGTCCAACTGCAAGGTGATCGGCTTGCTTGTCGTAAAGCCCGTCTTGACAGTTTGGAACACCCGATTCATTCGTTTCATATCCGTGCCTGAAACTGATGTTTGGTATGCGGTGCTGTTGCTGTCGCCGTTGTCGCCGAAGATCAGAAAATCTCCATTGTCCAGGTTGCTCAGCGCGTTTGATTGGTTAGACGCTTGAATGGCATTGCCCGCCGCAAGCGTCACAAGCGCTCCCGCATTCTGGGACACGGATTGTCTTTGGTTCAGCGTGCTTCCGGTATCCCGGCCGATGCCGGTAATACGATTTTTGTAGACGCTATTAGCAACCGAGTCCCAGACCTTTTGATTTTGGCTGTTAACATAGCTTGTTCCGCCATTATTCAAGGTAAGGCCGTACTTGAGCGCCAGATAGCTTTCGATCTGGTTCCGGTCAGCAGCGGTGCTTCCAGAAAAGACAATCACTTCCGCCAGCTCTCCGTTATAGTTCTGCCAGTTATCAGAACTCCCGCCGCCTTCAGTACCTCCAATCTTTGGGTTGAAATTGAATGGTACAAGTGCACTGCCGGTGAGCGTTTGACCTTCTCCATCCAGATTCCCTATATACGAACCGCCCGAAATATCGAACTCCGTCATATGAAACCGCTGGGTTGCAACGCTCTCGGAAAAGGGGAACCGGCTGTATGTTGAATTCGTACCATTGCCTACATAGTGACGGTTATCTTGGCTGCCAAAAACCGCCGCTCCGTAATTGGCCATCTTGTTAACTGATCCTACTATAGTTCCTTTCCCCTTGAATACCGCATATGCATCCGCATATGTAATGGTCGAGTTGCCCTTTAAATATTGCGTCAGACCGGCCGTCACTTTGCCTGTATTGCCAAACGTCACAACCGGATTAAAGTTGGCTCCCGCCACCTTATATACCGGTCCTCCGTACGTATCGAAACTTACCGTTCCGGCTTGGTTATCCCATCGCTCAACGCCGAGATCCGCCCCATACGTCGCAGTAGTGACACCTTCATCCGCTTTTAGCCAAAACTGGGCATTGCCGGCCCATGCAGGCAATGTAGGTCCGGGATCTGCTTCCGCTTCACGCGGCGCGACGATGCTGGAAAAACCGCCCGCTGCCATCGTGAAGACCAGCATCGCAGAGAGCCTTTTTTTCCAACTCCTCTTGATGTCTCCTAGTGCCATTCTTTACATCCTCCTGTTCCATTTAATAGCCTCACGGCATTGAACCCATTATACACAACCCTTCTAACCAAATTCTAAAACGCAGGATGGAGGATTCACTCTGAATGAATGTAGGAGCGATTATTTATTAAATCCTATACAATTTAGAAAAGCTTGCCGATATAATACATTACAAGTAATATCGATCCTATGGACGGTCGACGGAAGGAGGCTGAGCCTGAATGAAAGTCGTGCTGGTTGACGATGAACGGTTGGCATTAATCAGGTTGGAAAAAATGTTAGGGGAGTTTCCCGATTGCGAAGTAATCGCTTCCTACTTGAATGCCAAATTAGCGATCAGCCATATTGGCGAGTTCCAGCCCGATGCTGTTTTTCTGGATATTCACATGCCGGGATTGGATGGTTTGAGGGCAACTGAACGCATACACTCGATCGCGCCAGACACAGAAATCGTCTATGTGACTGCCTATGACGAATACGCGCTTGAGGCATTCCAACTAGGTGCGGCCGACTACTTGGTAAAGCCGTTAAACCGCGAACGATTGAGCCGAACCATACTGCGTCTACGGCAGCGCATTACGGTTAAATCGAAATCCCCGAGGGACGAAAAAGTACTGTATCATTGCTTGGGACCTACGCAGGTACGCAGGCTGGACGGGAATTTGGAATTCCTGAAATGGAGGACGATCAAGGTAAAAGAGCTGTTTGCCTACATGCTGCTGCATCGGGGAAAGGTAATTAGCAAGAATGTTTTGCTGGAGCTGCTTTGGCCGGAATTGGACGAGCGCAAAGGCCTTGCCAACCTGCAGACGAGTATTAACCGGATTCGCACGATATGGAAGGATACAGTCGGAGAAGGCTTTATCTCGATCCGATATGCCCAGAACGGATATGTACTTGAGGTGAACCAACTGCAAATCGATGCGGAACAATGGGAGCAAGAGCTCCGTCAATTGAATCCTGTTTCAATCGAACATGCATCTGAGCATGAGCGATTGCTCGATATGTATGGCGGCAATTTTTATGAAGAGGAAAGTTTTGTGTGGGCGGAAGGCGAGCGCCAAAGACTCAAAGCACTATGGCTGCAGCACGCCCAGCAATTAGGAAAATTTTACCTTTCTCAAGACCTGAATATAAAGGCGCTTAGCGTTTACCATAAAATCCAAAATCAAGATCCTCTGTATGAAGATAGTTATCTCGAGCTTATGAAAATATATGCTCGACTGAATGATACGGGCTCTGTCGACAAACAGTATCAACTTATGATTCGAATGTTGGAACAAGAAGAGGAGATCGATCCCTGTCGGGACATATTGGAATGGTACGCACAATGGAAACAACCGGACAAAAGTGTGCTCAACCATTAGTTGGCATATTTCAACACGAGAGCTTCTTTTTTTTGCTTAACCTATCTTGGTTTGGATGAATCGTTGTATCTTAGCTAATCGAATCGACTTGTCTACGTGATGGTCTTTCTTCCGGAATCATCGCTATATGTATTTAGCGGCTTGTTTACCCCAAAAATTCCTTTCACTACCAAATGTCGGGGATGCGGGAATGTGAAGAATAAAAGCGAATCTTACTCATTCTCGGCTATAACTAGTGCTGATTAGCTAAATAAGGGATTATATGGCATATTCAGGTTTGGGGTAGCTTTCCGCCGAATTTCCAGTTATACGTTTTGGCTAAATGTTCGTTATAATAAGCAATCCAAGAAGCCTTGTCTACGCCAGCAGAAATCTCGAACGATGCCCAAAAGTCTGCTGGGGCAAGCAATCGGCTACAGCCTGAACCAGTGGAACCAACTAACCGCTTTTATGAAGGACGGTGTGCTTGAGATCGACAACAACCGCAGCGAGCGCACCATTAAGCGATTTGTCCTTGGGTGCAAAAATTGGCTTTTTGCGAATACGCCGAGTGGAGCAAAGGCTCGCGCAGCCATCTACATCTCTGTTCATCATACACCCGCCCTCATCTGACCGCTGGGTGGGGGCTATTTGACACTCACGTCTTTGAACCTCACCGGATCTTCTAACCCTCCAGCCATTCGCTACGCAGGGAAAATAGCTCCTTCAGATCGGTAGTCGACATTTCTGTAATCCATTGCTCGCCGCTGCCGACGATTTGCTGGCTTAGCTCCTGCTTTTTCTCAATCATTTCATCGATTCGTTCTTCGAGAGTGCCGAGGGTGACGAATTTATGCACCTGTACATGACGGGTTTGGCCGATTCGGAAAGCCCGATCCGTCGCCTGGTTCTCAACAGCTGGATTCCACCAGCGGTCAAAATGAAACACATGATTCGCAGCAGTCAAATTCAGTCCGGTACCGCCTGCCTTCAGTGATAACAAGAAAATGCCCGGCTGCGCCTTCACCTCTTGTACATCACCTTGAAATTCGGCAATCATCCGGTCTCTGCCTGCTTTGGGCGTACCGCCATGAAGAAAAATGACAGGCTCCCCAAGCTCCTGCTCCAGTATACGTTGAAGCAGATGCCCCGTTTCCACGAACTGTGTAAAGATAAGGCATTTATCTCCCTCTTGACGCAGCTCCTGTACCATTTCGAGCAGACGCTCTACCTTATTGGAGCGCTGCTGCCAAGGTGAATTGGCTGCCTCTTTCAGCATGAGCGAGGGATGGTTGCAAATTTGCTTCAGCTTCGTTAAGGCCGCCAAAATTAATCCTCTTCGTTCCATTGCCGTTAAGCGGTCCAGTCTTTCAAACATATCCTTAATATAGTTCTCGTACAATATGCCTTGCTCCGCGGTAAGGGCAACGAAGGTTTTGTATTCGTTCTTGTCTGGTAAATCGAGCTGAATCGCCGGATCCTTCTTCACTCTGCGCAGCAGGAAGGGACGAATTAACCGCTGCACCTTTTCTACCAGCTCGGGATCATTCGATTTTTCAATCGTGTTGACGTACCGCTGCGTGAAATCCCGAAGCGAACCGAGATAACCTGGATTCAGGAAGTCGAATATCGACCAGAGCTCGGTTAAGCGATTTTCGATAGGTGTTCCCGTCATGGCGATTCGATGACGACCTTTTAGAGAGCGGATAGAAGTCGCTTGTTTGGTGTAGGCATTTTTAATATTTTGCGCTTCGTCCAGGCAGATCGAATTCCATTCGAACTGTGTCAGCTCGGACTCATCCAGATGAGACAACGTGTAGGTGGTCAGCACGAGATGATGGCCTTCGCAGGCAGTTTTAAACGCCATCCCTTTGGCCCGATTTGGACCATAATGGAGATGGATTTTCAGCTTGGGTGCGAACCGCTGTAGCTCCTTTTGCCAATTGCCCAGTACAGATGTTGGACAGATGAGTAAGGAAGGCGTACGCTCGGTTGCCGTATCGTCCGGGTTAACCACTGTCGAAGTGTTATGGTTATTAGGATCTAACTCTTCCATGTTGAGTAAATAAGTAATCATCTGGATCGTCTTCCCGAGTCCCATATCGTCGGCCAGACAGCCGCCGAGTCCGATTTGGCGTAGGAAAAGCAGCCAGGACATGCCTTCTAGCTGGTAAGGACGAAGGGTCCCTTGAAACGAGGTTGGAGGTTCAATCAACGGCGGTCGTTTCGTGTGGTTGAGAAGCTGTGCCATTTCCTCCAGCTGCTCGTTCAGCTCAACCTCCATTTGCAGAGATCGCTGCAGCCCCAAATCTTCTTCACCTGCGGAGGAGCCGAGCAAATGCAGCTCCAGCACATCGCGCAGCGTAAGGCCTTGCTTCTTGTGCACCTGCTTCATCACCTGCTCCAGCTGAGCAAGATGCGCCGGGTCCAATTGGACCCATTGGCCGCGAATTTGCACCAGTCTGCGCTTCTCAGCCAGCAGCTCGCGGAATTCCTCCTCGGTTAGCTCGATGTCGCCAAGGGCAATTTTCCAGTCGAACTGCATCAGCTGCTGCAGCCCAAACATCGCTTGCGGTGCTGTACCGACGGAAGATTTGATTTTGGCTTTAAGGCGCGGTCGAAAACGACGAATACGCTCCCACCAAGCAGGCAGAAAGACAGAATAACCGGCCTCCATCAGCCGCAGACTCCCCTTAGTCATCAGCTCCCAGGCTTCATCGGATGAGAGCTCGGTGCGAATGGCGCTGGCTGATTCGTCTTGCTGCTGAAGCACGGGGACGATGCGCTGCCACTTGGCCAGGTCTCTTGCGGCTCTTGCCAGATGAGGCTGCCAAGCCTCGGGCAGCAGGTCAAGTGTCGGTAGGAGTGCAGGCTGAACGGAATCAGCGACATGATCAGGTACAAGGCTGTGATCCGTTGAACCGTTGGCAGTATCTGTATCAGAGCTTATAGTTGAACTTGGTGCTAAACTTGCTGTTATGCTCTCGGAGCCATTCCCGCTCCCAGTCGTCTCTTTGTCTTCGACACTATCCCGACTGCTCAGGTGGACGTCATCCAAATTGGCTAAAGCCGTTGCATCGATTTCGTGCAGCAGATCTTTATTGGAGCGATCCTGCAAAATAACATGGACAGGCCAAGCGCCCTGACCATGAGTCGGCTCGCTCAGCTGCAGACAAGTACGAAAAGGAGTGCCATCCGTCTGCCAGCCGATCGAGAAGAGCCAGTCCTCCTCATCCATCCACATGTCGGAGGGCAGCTTGCCGCGCAGCATCAGCGGATAATTCTGCTCCAGCTGTAGAATGCTTTGGCGCAGAGCACCGTCCTCCAATCCCCATTCGGGGATAAGCTGATCAATCCATGCAGAAGCAAGCGGTGTTAACGCGGCTGCTGCTATCGTGTCCGGAAGATCCAGCTTCCAGCTCAGCTCCCCAGCTTTCCATTTGGTGAAATCCGGCATACAGCGGCCTTGGACCAGCGTCTCCTTCACATGAGGGGCCAGACGCATAAGCTCGCGCAGATCCCGGTTCCATTCCAGCTTCGTATGGGAGACGGCGCTTGGACTACACAAGTAGTCGAGCGCCGTCAGAGCAGGCAGATGCAGCCCCTCCATGTTCATAAACTCGGTGATTTCGATAAATGTTCCATAAAAGGAGGGTTGATGCCATGCGAAGAGCAGATGCTTCAAGTCGTAAGCGTCACAAATACCGCCATTGGGACGCGCACCATACAAGAAGAAACCGGCGGGCGTCATGGGGCGGATATGAATGGTGATCGCAGAAGGTTCTATCATGGAATCCACTTCCCTTTCCGAAGCTCTTCTTGCAATGCGCGTAGACGGGAATATCGCGTAGAGAGCAGATATATATATTCATCCCAGATCTGGGGCTTACCGAGCTTCGTATAGTACGCTTGAAGTTTTTTTAAATATTTCATCGCGAGCTTATAGGAATTCCGGTTTTTCTCGGCAATGCAGCGTTCTACTGCCTGATGGTACAGAGGCAACAGCAGTGAGGGGTTCTTCGCCTCCACCAGCTTCAAGTCCGCAGAGTACAGGTCGATAGGGGAGACGCGATTGGAAATTTGCAGATCGACCCATGACCTGAAGCGCTCTGATTTCATTAAATAGGAGGTGTAAAAATAATAGGTTCGCGGCAGCAGAGCAACCATAACCTCAACCCATTCATTGTCATCGGGCTGGCGACTGACGGCTTCCATCCAATACGTGCAAAATATGCGCAATTCCTCCTGCTGCGCCCGCTGGATCGTTGGCAGCAGCCAGCGAAGCCAATCAAGCATGCGCTCCCATTGCTGTTCCTCATAAAATCGGTGCAAATACAAGAAAAAATCGCGTGCCTCTTTCTTGGCCAACGGTGACAGCAGAGCTCTGGCTTCTTCATCACGCTGCTCCATCACCTGGAAATGCGCCAAAGCCATCAAAATGGAATCACGATTGCTAGGTTCGCTTTTCCCGGTCTGGTTGAGAGCAGACGCTTTGGCAGCCAACTGCTCCAGCCTCTTACGTTCCTTGGCCAGCCGCTTCGGCTGTCCTTCAAGCTTCCACCATAGGCTGCGGTATACGACAAGCCACTGCATGGGCGAAGAGCTGCCATTCAGCGCAAGCTCACCGAGCAGAACCAGAGTTTCATCGAGTGCTTCCGGATAACCACTTGCTATTTGCTTGCAGTCCATCTGAGGCAGCAGCAAATCGAGCTGCTCCTGACAAAGCTTGGCGATAATCTTGCTGCCGGAATCCATATATGAGGCCAGATAGGAGGCTTTGGAATCGGATATAAATTGTTCGACCTTACGCATCACAAATAACAGGACGTGCAGCTCGAATAATTGCCGTATGGAAGTCTCCCATTTGCTTGCAATGGGTCGCAAAGAGTCCTGGGCAGCATGATAAAACAATTCAATTGAATTTTGCTGAGATAACGAATATCCGTAAAATTGCTGGTCAAAGAAACGCTGCCACTGAACGGGCAACTGGTCCGCTTGAGGGGTCTCCAGCCGATCGGCCTTTTTCTCGGCCTTTGTGGAGCCTGTGGCTGCTCGTGTCTGCTGCTGACGGCTTTTAACCAGAATCGCCTGTTTAAGCTGCTGCAGAAGGATCTCAGGTCTGGCATATGGCGCATAAAGCGCAAAAATAACCGCTGCCTTATGCTGACAGTATTTCCCCTTGGGGCAGGTGCAGGAGCTTTTGGCAAATTGTTCAAGATCCAGAATGACTTCATATAGCTCGGCACCATGGGCTTGAGCATGTATCTCCATACCGTGACGCAGCTCAATGTCCTTCACTCGCCCTTTGTGTACGTACTGCCATCCGCGCTCCAGAGCCGACAGTTCGAAGTCCTGCTGCATCCGTTCTATTAAATAATTCAGTCGGTTTTTTGGAATTTGCAGCTTCAACATAAGAAACGTTCCGCCTCCGAACTTTTTGTCTATCCTTACAGTGTAACAGATTTTGAAACGAAATGCTTAATTTGGATATTTGCATGAAGAGCTTTTTTCGGGTTAAAATGCTTAGTAAGTATTTCCATGTGGTTGTGAACCCGAAGGAGTGGTAGAGGTGGGCATTAAATTTGGCCGTGAATACCCGGATATCATTAGTGATTTTACAGAGGCGCTGCTTAGCATCGACGAATGCTACAGTTTTTTGGAGATGACAGCAGTGGAATGGGAAGAGCTCGAGTCTGAAGAGCAGCGGGCATGTATTCAGACCTTGGCCGACGATTTGTTTTATGGACTGGGTACCGATCCCAAAATTCCCGTGGGCAGGTGCACGCTGAGTCACGATAAGGAGAAACATGTAATCGTTATCTATCACGAAGAAACGCTAATTAATGTCATTTATTTGGTGTGAGAGGGTGGAGACGAATGAACAAGCTGTCGGAGGAAGCGGTAACAGAGAGACTGGAAAAGGCGGAGGGGTGGAGCCGTGAGGATGGTAAATGGATATCCAAAAAGTATCGTTTCTCACGATTCCTCGACGGTGTTGCATTTGTTCAGGAAGTGGCGAATATGGCCGAAAAGGAATTGAACCATCACCCTATGATCGCTATTGATTATAAGCTGGTAACACTACGTCTGACTTCATGGAATGCAGGTGGATTAACGGAGCTGGATTTTACGGCTGCAGCTAGATTCGATGCTGCCTTCGAGATGGGGACTACGGCCCAGGCAACATAACGAGCATGATCATGGTTCAAAGACTTGAGGGACTCAGTGCAATAGCGACCTGATATTCGCTTATGTATTTCTTGGGTTCCATACCATACAGTAAAATAATTCCTTGCCTGTAGGTGTTGTCTTCGTATACGTATCGGTCTGTTCATAACCTGCTTGCTGATACACACGATAAGCACGAACATTCCAGGCGAGCACTTCCAGATCAATTTCGTTGGCTGGAGTTCTTCTTCTGGCTTCGGTCGTAATGGCTTGAACAAAAGCGACGCCGTGGCCTTGTCCACATAATTCGGGACGCATGCCGAGTCCGATTCGGGTAACCCCTACTATAGGGAAAAACTGCACAAAGCCCCACATCAAGCCGCTTTTGTCCACGATGGCACTGTACTGTTCCTTACGAAGCTGTTCATCCGCAAATTCATCCTGCTGAGCAAGCATGGTCTCCCAAGAAGGCCAGTTGTACGTATGGTAAGGCATGGGATAAGACCAGGTACATATATCACGGCAATGGGCTTCGATTAAGGGAATGAACTGAAACATGGATGCAGAATGCGCGACCATAGAGAACCTCCTTCGATGTACCTGAGCACATCATGTTTTATCGTATAGGGTCACTCCATTTTAACCGCATTCCTGCGAGCTGTCGACTTAAGGCGTTCCGTTACTGGACCTCCATTGATTAATAGTATGGTAATATTTGACTATATAATGGTAAGATGAAGACAAAGACAAATAAAGGAAGTGTAAGAGGATGCAGCATATCGTTGCTCAGGATTGGTTGTTTGAGCATGGAACGGACGAACAGATCGTTATCGTGGATTGCCGGTTTACTCTGGGTCAACCCGAAGCGGGACGCAATGCCTATGACATCGATCATATTCCCGGAGCCGTCTATCTGGATCTGGAGCAGGATTTATCCGCTCCCAAGGGCGAGCATGGTGGCAGACACCCGCTGCCTAATTGGGAAGATTTTATGCATCGGCTCGGTGAGGTTGGTATTGACTCGGAATCGACGGTTATCGCTTATGATGATCAGGGCGGAGCGATGGCTTCCCGCTTATGGTGGATGCTGCAGGCTTTGGGACACTCGAAGGTATATGTATTGGAAGGAACCTTCTCTATGTGGAAGCAAGCAGGTTACCCGGTTACCGATGAGCCTCCGGCGATGCATGCAACGATCTATGAAGGGAAGCTGCAAGAGGGATTTCTGCTTCAGATGGAGGATGTCAAGAATCGCATAGGTCGTCGAGGTACGGTGCTGGTCGATTCGCGAGAGAAACCGAGATATCTCGGTCTCGAAGAAGCGATTGATCCGGTAGCCGGACATATCCCGGGAGCGAAGTCTTACTTCTGGAAGCAGGGTCTGAATGAACAGGGCGGCTGGAAGGATGCTGCTGCACAAAAAGAACGATTCGCTGATCTTGCGTCTGCCGATGAGATAATCGTGTACTGCGGATCGGGAGTGACAGCTTGCCCTAATGTTCTGGCGCTCAAGGAAGCAGGGTTCTCTAATGTGCTGCTGTATTCGGGCTCATGGAGTGACTGGATTAGCTATGAGGGGAATCCGATAGCGACAGGAGAAGAGTAACAACTGAGGAGTGCACTGAAGGCGGGCTTAGGGACTGTGGCAGGCTGCGAATTAAGCGGCCCGAAAGCAGTCTTTTTTGTGTTTTCTGCAGCAAGCTTGCCTGTAAGAACCTCCGAACCGGATGCTGTCGAAGATGGGAGGTTGTATGTCGTTCTCTGGCAATCCGTGATATGATTTAAGCACATACGTGTATAAAGCGAGGGCGGCTGGATGAAGAAGTACGGGTTTGCTTTGCTAATAGGGATTATATTCATTACCCTGCTGCCGCTGTATGGGGTTATTCGCAATATGGACGGTTTCCAGAACAATCCTCAAGCCAACAAGGGCTGGATGAATTTGAGCGATTGGAACTTTGTGACTGATGGACCTGTTCAATTGACTGGTGAATGGGAATTTTATCGCAATCAGTTGTTGACCCCCGCTGATTTTATCGAATCGGCAAGTGCAGATAAGCAAAAGCCGGTTCAAACCGAAATGGTATCTGTACCTGGGAAGTGGAATGAATATATGAAAAATGAGCAGGATGAATCGACTGCAGATGGTGCAGGCACCTATCGACTGCGTCTGGTGCTGACACACAAGGAGTCTGCCATATACGGTATTCGGACGGTCAACATCCGTATGGCCAATCGCCTGTTCGTTAATGGTCAACTGATCGGCGCAAGCGGTATCCCGGGTTTGACGGCCGAGGAAAGCACTCCGAATAATGTGCCGTACGTCCGTTTTTTTGCTGTTAATGGAAATGAGATTGAGATCGTCGTACAGGTGTCCAATTTTAGCTATTCATCGGGTGGGATGATTTATCCGCTCTTGTTTGGCGATCAACCGTCCATATTGAAAAACCGCGAATATCATATCTTTGGGTACTTGCTTACGACAGCAGGATTTTTAATATTATCCGTATACTTTTTGCTGTTATTCCGCTTGCGTAAAAGGGAGTCTTCCCTGCTGCACCTCGGTGCGTTCTGTTTTTGGGGTCTTATGTATGTATTGACCCATGGAGAGAAGCTGATTCTGGCGGAGCTGCCCTTTATTCCTTATGAGTTGGTAATGAAGCTTCAATTGATAGCCTCCACATTCGTCTACTATTGCTTGATTTTATATACAGTCTGTTTATTTCCGAGATTCCATCAACGTGCCATAATGCCTTGGTTAAAGGTGATTGTCTCATTATTGACACTTGAGGCCATTTTTTTGCCGAGCCGCCTGTTTTCAGAGGGGGAAATTGTTTATTATGTGTTCGGCTTTATCAGTGTGGGCTATATCCTTTATTTGATGTTAAAAGGCTTGAAGCTGGGTGAGGACAATTCACTCGCTATTCTGGCAGGCTTGCAAAGCATCCTGATGATGCTGGCGATCAATTTATTCAATATTTTTGGCTCATTAGAGGATTACATATTCTTTCCTTACGAAATTCTTGTTTTTATTTTCGCACAGGCCTTGCTGCTCGCCAAACGGTTCACGAACCTATTCAACAAGGTGGAACAGCTCTCACGCAAACTGCTTACCCTGGACGACATGAAGGATGAGTTTATGGCCAGTACGTCACATGAGCTGAGAACTCCGTTGCATGGAATCGTCAATATGGCAGACTCGCTGCTCGGTGGGGTAGCGGGACCGCTGAACACTGAACAGGCCAGACATTTATCGATGATTGTTGCTACGGGCCAACGATTGAAATTCCTGATTAATGATATTCTTGATTTCAACAAGCTAAAGAACGGGCAACTGCAGATGCAGCGTCAAAAGGTAAATCTGCCTTCTGTCGTTCAATCGGTGCTGGAGGTTGTACATCATGTCAGGGACGGGAAAAACATTCGATTTGTGCAGCAGTGGCCGGATGACCTGCCGATGTTGGATACGGATGAAGACAGACTGAGGCAAATTCTCTACAACCTGCTCGGAAACGCAGTCAAGTTTACCCAGGAGGGAGAGATTCGGATTTATGCCGAGGTGGAAGACGGGGAGGTGAAAATATACGTTTCTGATACCGGAAAAGGGATTGCCAAAAATCGGTTGGACGATATTTTCAATCCATACGTCGAGCTTGCAGATGGAGACAGTCAGGCATATATGGGAACCGGACTTGGTCTGCATATTACCAAAAAACTGATTGAGCTCGGTGGCGGTAAGCTTGCGGTAGAGTCAGAGCCTGGCGTGGGATCGCTGTTTTATTTTACGCTTCCCGCAGCATCGGGTAAGCCGGAAGTAGTACAAAGAATGCAGCAACAAATCGTGTTTACTGAAATATCTGCTGCTGCAGAGGTATTTGTCGAGGGAATGCAGTCGAATGAATTTGCCAACGGAACCGTATTGATCGTCGACGATGACCCTGTTAATCTGCAGGTGCTGATGAACTTGCTGACCCTGGAAAACTACCGTGTGCTTGCGGCCCATCATGGAGCTCAAGCTCTCGATATCATGAGCCGCAACCCGCAGGTCGATCTGGTTATTACGGATTGGATGATGCCGGGGTTATCCGGACTGGAGCTGTGCAAAGTAATACGTGAGCGGTACATGCTCTCTGAGCTGCCTGTGCTTATGTTAACGGCCAGGAGCCGTCCTGAGGAAATTGTCGCAGGTTTCCGTGCAGGAGTGAATGACTTTCTTACGAAGCCTGTGGATGCAGGTGAGCTAAGAGCACGTGTCCGCACCTTGCTGGAGCTGCGCCAATCCGTACGGACCTTGATTAGTACGGAGATGGCCTTTTTACAAGCACAAATCAAACCGCATTTTCTATACAATGCCCTTAATACCATTATCGCCATTTGCCGCCTTGATTCGAATAAAACGATGCAACTGCTCCTTGAGCTGAGCCGCTATTTGCGCAGCAGCTTTGATTTTCAGAACCGTGATCAGCTGGTTCCACTTCATAAGGAGCTTGAGCTGGTCCAGGCCTATCTCTATCTGGAACAAGCCAGGTTCGAGGAACGTCTGGAGGTACAATACGATATTGTCGAACAAGGCTTCATCATGATTCCCCCGCTCTGCATCCAGCCGATTGTTGAGAATGCAGTCAGGCATGGCATTATGCAGCGCAGTGAAGGAGGTAAGGTCCTAATCGCCATCCAAAGTCAGGAGACGGGGATCAAGGTGATTGTTACGGATAATGGCGTCGGAATTCCATCCGAGCAGCTGGCTGCTGTCTTATCCGACAATGGCTCCAGCGGAGTCGGACTGAAAAACATACATAAACGGCTGCTCATGCTCTACGGGAAAGGGTTGAAGATCGAGAGTGAGTGGAAGCAGGGAACAACCGTTAGCTTTGAAGTTCCGCTGCAGGGTCCTGACATCAAGGATACAGAGTTGTGAGCTTCATTCAACTTCTTGCATGAATTGATTATATCGCTCCCGCAGCTGTGGCTGGGGGGTGATGTCCAAATCATTGCGCAGCAGCATGACGAACGATTCGTACACGTTTTGCAGCGCTGTGTAATTTTTTAGCTGGGCTAAACCCATCATTAGCAGCTCCGTTATTTCCTCAGAATACGGTTCCTTCTCCTGTGCCTGTTCCAGCCTCCCGATTGCCTGACGCTCACGACCCGTGGCTAGCTCATACTCCGCGGTTCGAAGCGTCAGGTTCAGGTAGCGCTGCAGCAGCTGATTTCTTCTCGCTTTGGCCCAACGATAATCCTGCTCATCAAAATAATGGCCCGTATATAGCTTTAAGGCAAGGTCCGCTTGCCGCCATTGGCTCTCGTTCAGTGTATCCAACCCTTCGATAGGTGCAATTTTGCTTTCAAAGAAGTCCACATCGATCGCTAGACTGTCGGTATTCAGACGGTAGCTCTCTAAAGAAAAATCCAGTGTCGTAGGCAGACCAGATTGCTTGATAATTTTTCGGATCTGATAGATGGAGGTGTGTAGATGAATCATGGCTTTGTCAGGAGTGAAGTGGGGCCAGATCTCCTCAAGCAGCACATCCTTGGCGATCCGGCTGCCTTTATGATGAATCAGGAAGGCAAACAGCTCCTTGGTTTTGGCTGTTCTCCATTTCACCTTGCCTTCAGGGTCTATACGGGGAGATAAGACAAGATTGTTAAAACAAAATACCAGAGGTTCCGGGTCGGTTGGTATCTTTGCAGTGCGCTCTTTAACCGGTGTGTAAGCCTGAATACGATTCAGTGTTTTGGAAAATCGGATGGGATCGACTGGCTTCAGCAAATAATCAAGCGCATGAAGCTCGAAGGCTTCGAGTGCATATTGCGCATAGGCGGTTATATATACAATCTGGATATTATCGTCGATTTGTTGGATATATTCCGCAGCTGTCAAGCCATTCATTTCAGGCATTCCAATGTCGAGAAATACGATATCGGTCTGTTCAGTAGCCAGATGCTCTAACCCCGCCTTCGCTGAAAGAAATTTACCAGTGACTTGAATGCCGTCAACATCTTGAAGCAGCTGTTCCAGCTGCCGCAGCGCGGGTCGCTCGTCGTCGATAAGAATGGCTTTCATCGTACTCACTCCTCGTAACAAGATATGTTGTCGTTTTCCAATTATATCACGATCGGTGATAATGAACCTCACATGTTACTCGCTTTTCCTTCGATAAGCCTCTGCAGCGGGCAAATTACCTTATTTACGCCCACTTTGCAAGATCCCCTTATAAACCTCAATAGCGCGGGCTCGTGAGGCTGTCAGCTCGACAAGAGCATGCGCCTGCGGCAGATGGATCTGCTTGTCGGATAAACCTGCAAGCTCTGGCAGCCAGCGCCGAATATAGTCTGCGCCAGGATCATGAGTAGCCGATTGGGTTGCGGGATTCATGATCCGAAAATAAGGTGCAGCGTCAAATCCAAGAGAAGCACACCATAGCCAGCCTCCACGGTTCAGAACATTGTCATAATCGCTCAGCTTGAAGCGAAAATATTGTTCTCCGTAGGTGAACGGACAGAGCAGGTTTTTGGTCAGAAACATCGCGGTTACCATGCGTAGGCGATTTGGCATCCAGCCTGTTGTATTGAGCTCTGTCATGGCCGCATCGATAATCGGGATACCGGTTCGCGCTTCGCTCCAGGCCTGGAAGTAGCGATTGTCCAACGGTGACAGATCATATCTTTTCTCGTAATGAAAATAATCACTGTCAAGCCGTGACTGATAGATGTAGAAGTCGCGCCAGGCGAGCTGCCGCAACCAGACCTCGCGCTGCTCCGATTCCAGCAGCGCTTCGTAGACGGTGCGCGTGGATATGGCGCCGACGTTAAGGTGCCGGCTCAAGCGGCTCGTCGCCTCGCGCGCGAAGCGATCGCGCCCATCGGCGTAGCCGCTCAGCCGCTCCGCGAGGAAGCCGCGCAGCACGCTGTGCGGGTCGGGTGCCCCAGGCGTCGACCCGCACCCGCCTGTGGCTTCCGCGTCGCCTGCGGCCAGCGCCGCTTCCAGCTGCGGCGGCAGTGCATACGCCTCGGCTGCGTCAGGAGCCAGCGCGACTGTGGCGAGTTGGCTCACATGCACGCTTGCGGCCGGTCGATAGAAGCGGAGCCGATAATCGCTCCACTTCCGGTAAAAGGGCGTAAACACCTTGTACGGCTCGCTGCGTCCGCTCCATCGGTGAAAGTCTCGCAGGTCCAGAAGCGCCTGCTCGTCGAAAGAGGTAACGTTCACCCGTGCGGCCTCTGCAGTCGCGCGAAGCAGCCGATCTCTTTGCTTGGCATAAGGGGTGCTATCCTCGTGAAATACGAGTTCCTCCACGGGGTGTGCAGCCAGCAGTGTATTCAGGACCGCAGAAGGCTCGCCATACACAATATGCAGCTGCTGGCCAGCTTCCAGATACAGCTGTCTAAGCCGTGCCGCATGCTGGAGAAAGTTGACGCCGCTGTGCTCCAGATACCGTTCATGCCCCAGCAGGAAGGGGTCCAGAATGAGCACATGCAGGCTTTGCTTGTGCATAGCGTGAATATAGTTGAAGGCGAGCATATCGTCCACCCGCAAATCCTTACGATGTAAAAATATAATCATGAATAGGCACCTCGTTTATAGCTTTGTACAACAGCAGTGAAGCTCGTTCGGTGCATATTGGAAATCACACGCTGCAATTATCGATTGCAATAAATTGAATATTCAGAATAATTGAATAGTTGTTTTTGATAGGCGATTCAACCGAAATTTTGTAGGGTAATAGAGGGTAATAAATGAAGAGAGCCCTGCAGCCTTGTCCGACGCAAGAGGTGCGCAACGGAAGCAAGCACTGAGGGCTCCATACAAAATGGTTCGCTCAACTGTAGAAGTATGGTGTAAGAAAGTAGGTTTCTTTCACTTCATTCTATTGATTATCTGACATAAAAGCTTCGTACTGCTCGTCAGATAAAATACGTTTAGCGGTAACATAATACTTGGAGTAGTAATTTTCATTAAGCTTGTTGACAGTAACGCCTATATTGGTAGCTGAATGGTAAAACTTACCGCCCCCAACATACACGCCAACATGAGAAATTCCTACACCGTCTGTCTTGAAAAACACAAGATCCCCAGGACGCAGATCGTCTTTTTCAACTGTTGTACCAACTTCTGCTTGCCCTTTGGATTGGTGCGGCAGTTTGATATCCAATTTGGCAAAAACGAAAGCTGTGTAACCAGAGCAATCAAATCCGTTCTTCGTCGTACCAGCGTACTTGTAAGGAGCACCCACGCCATCGTTAACAGCTTGGCTCAAAGGGGTTTCGGCAAAAACACTGCCTACTTGCACACTGCAAAACAGTGCTAAACCTAATGCAATACCAAAAAACTTCTTCAAAAAATTTTCCCCTTCCGGTGCCTACGAGGTTAGCTGAGGGTTCGGTTGAAGGTTCCCTATGATCACTCTGAAACGAGATCAATTCACCCAGATTGGATCCCCCGTTTTCCAGTATGTCGGAAATTCGGCAAATGCATAGTTTTTTTGTTACACTTAAGACGAATTCGGCGTTTACCTTAAAGTTCCTCCTTTAGTCACAAAATGTACACATTTGATGGTCGAAACATGAAACTTTCTTCAAATTCATTATAAACCTTATACAGCAAGGGTTTGAATGGGTTTGACTCTATACAGAGCTGAAATTGAAAACGCATTCCAACAATTAAATTCGACATTTTTTATTTATTTTGTAAAATTTATGTCGAATTTGATTAATAAAAAAGGGCTTTTTTGACGAAATCAGGACTATAGTCATATAAAATATTTGCAAAGCAAAAAAACCTCGGCCACGTTTATAAACGCGGCAGCGAGGCTAATTTAGGTTCGGTTGATGCATTACGGAAAGTTTCTAACTCAAGAAGGCTGATTTATTCGTGATTGGCGTTCCACAAGGCGTGCTGTGAGGTGATCGTCCACATCTTGCAAAACATATGAAGCAGCCGATAAGCCTGAACCAGCACGAGAGCCGCGAAGCCCGCCCATACGAGAGCTGATGTTATCACAAGAGCGGAGAGGGTGAAGGTGATTGACATTGTAACGATAGCCAGCAGCAGGATGGTAAGCACATTGCGGACGAGCAGCCGACAAGAAATGAGAACCGATTTGCCGCTGGCAAGCCCAAACTGCATATACATAAATAAGGTTTGTATCAGGATCAGATAAGCCACATAGATGCCAAGCCATGGCAGCAGATGCCAGCCGATAGCCGTCAAGGAGGCATGGGAGTGATAGCCCTCGATGACTTTCGTTCCCAATAGGTATAAGGGAGCGACGGTTAGAACAATTTGAAGCAAATACAAGCCGAGAAAAGGCAGACCGAGCTTGCGGATTCCGCGTACAAAGCGATATCCAGCATTTAATTCCGTATGCTCCAGCGAATAGTAGATGCCAGCGCTCAGGAGCGGGCTCAGGACCATGCGAATCAGCAGCAATGCGAGTGCCCACCATAGATATGGCACGATCAGATCGGTTTTTGTAATTTGGAATTGCCCCTCCAGCCAAAATAATTGAACCGCCTCACGGGACAGCTCGGGGCTGGGGTAGCGGTGCAGCAGCGGAACGACAATCGAGCGAACTGCAGTATACAGGATCAGCCCCCACAACAAATTATACGTAAACAATGCACAGACGGCAAAAGGCTGATTCCAAGCATTCATTAATCCGGATTTTAGCAGCTTCCACATCCTTTGTGCCTCCTCACCAAGCGACCCCGTCCAGCAAGGTCTCGATTAATTTGACGATACCTGTCTGCAGGCGCATCACAAGCTTTGAGTCCACGTCGGTTTTCATAAAGCTGTTCATACGTTTATTTTCCAATACAAGGGTATGTTGAGGGTCAATAACTGCCCATTGCAGCTGTGTCGGATGCTGCAGCTTGAACGTAACGTCACCATCGATGCCATCCCAGAGTCGATCGATCTGTGAGCCATCTGCAAAGTGGAACCGGATCGGGACCTGATGATAAGTTCCACCATACTTTTGAATCCTTACCGTATTTTCATAGAGCGGTTGTCCGTCAGCGATGATTTGTTTCGTGTGGATCCCTGTTATGGCGTAATCGACCATTTGTCCACCATAGACGAATTCGTCAAAAAACTGAGCCCAGCTCTTTTTAGTCGTATCCTCAAGTGTTTTTTGAAAATCGGATGTGGTCGGATGTTTGAACTTCCAGCTTTGAAAATACGATT
Source organism: Paenibacillus sp. FSL H7-0331 (assembly GCF_001956045.1). The sequence goes on from NZ_MRTH01000043.1 coordinate 22,590, forward strand.
TTAAAGTCCGCTGCATCATCTCGCTGCCGATCTGGGCTTCGATTGCACGAAGCACGAGCTTGGCGCGCGTGTATACATTTTCTGCGTAGGCCTCATGTTTCCCATAGCTCCAGGAGTCAAGCTTCAGTGACTTGGGATTGGTAATATAGCTGGCTTCCAGTGTCAGATTAGGCTTGACTCCATATTCCTGCTCCATCAGCTTATCCTCGGCATAGGAGGTAAAACCTTCATCAAGCCAAGCTTCCTCGAACTCGTTGCTGGCTACCATCCCGTACCAGAACTGATGGCCGATCTCATGCACGATAACGCGCTCCAGATCGAGGTCCGGCTGATCCTCGGAAGCCCCCCAGCCTGTAACCAGTGTCGGATATTCCATGCCACCTGCACCATTGGCGTTCTCGGGTGGCACGACGATTGAGAGCGTCGAGTAGGGATAGCTACCATACCACTGTGAATAGCGGGCCAGCGCTTTCTTGGCTGCGGTCATATATCGTCCTTTTAGCTCCTCGTGCTTGGGGTCCAGATACAGCTTGATGCGCACCCCAGGAATCTGAGGTGTAGCGTACGGCTCCTCGTAATAAATAAAATGTGGTGAAGCCGACCAGGCAAAATCATGCACATCATCTGCGTAGAACGCATAAGTCTTGGTTTTGCCATCGTCCACAGGCGGCTTGAGCGGAAAGCCGGTTGCAGCTACCGTATAGCTGGAGGGCACCTGAATGCGAACGTCGTAAATGCCGAAATCAGCGTAAAACTCCGAATTGCCATGGTATTGATGCAGATTCCAGCCTTCTGCTGTGCGGCCTCGCCGTCCTGCCGGCTCATAAACCGCTACTTTGGGAAACCATTGCCCTGCCATCACGAAGTCATCCGCATAACCCATACGTGCAAATACGGCCGGTAGCTTGACGGAAAATACGCCTTCGAGTGTTATCTTTTGTCCAGGTTTGATTGCTTTAGGCAGTGTGATCTTCATGAGTGAGTGGTCTTCTTTGTTGCCATCATCCGGTTGGACGTACTGTAGGCTTCCAATGAGCTCTTCGCCATCGAGTGTCTTGATGGAACTGATTTCCATGCCGCCATAGCTGCCTTCCTTGCTTGCATCGTCGCGCAGCTTGCCTCCTGATTCTTTCATGAAGGTCGATTTTTTAGAGCTGAATGCGTTGGGATACATATGGAAATACAGCTCCTGTACCGGCTGCGAGCCGGGGTTTTTCCAGGTTAACGATTGTGTTCCTGAGAGCAGCTTACTTTGGGCGTCCAGCTGAACATTCATGTGATACTCCACGATGCGGTTACTGAGCGGTCTTGGGGCTGGTGTTTCCACAGGCTTGGCCGGCAGACTTGGCGGCGCAGGGGTTGACTGGGGTGGTGCGGTCGGTTCTTCCGCCATCGCTGAGAGCAGGGCCGAGGCAGATAGGGCCTTCGGCTGATTTTGTACGTTGGGGCTGTTGTTTTGCAGAGCATAGCTGCCCCATGTGAGTCCACAAGCTAGTACAATAAGTAAGCACCATTGCGCAGCGCGGCTGCCAAATTGTTTCTTCATCTCATTTTCACCCCGTTGACAAGCATCTACAGCATGTATATGTTTGCAAAACGAGGATTATTAGCTAAAATAAACAAGTAAGACAAACTTTATTTGTAATAGGATGGTGCCTTTCATGGATATAAATAAAGATCAACCTCAGGAGCAGGCTGCAGCACAGCCTGCGGATAAGCCGAAGAAGCTGGCACTGAATATCGTCAGCGGCAAGGTAGAGCATCGCGGCTTTGGTGCAGGAGCGATTAATTTAAGCCAGATGTCGAGCGTTATCATTGAAGAAGGCGAAGCGTATCTCGATATGGGGGCGCTGCATGCCAAGAGCAAGGTGGAGAAGGGCATCAAATTCTCCGTTAACAAGGAGGATGTGCCAAACGGTATATCCAGCTGGATTGTGTGGGTGGCCGCAGACCGCAAGGAAGAGGGCATGTATTACGCTGGTGTGACCTCGTGTGAAATGCTGGTAGACAGGGAAGCGCGGCGGGGCTGGAAAATCCTTGCCGATCACGTTAACCGGATGGACTATGCGCTGAAACGCCGCATTATGCTTGACAATCTGGGTGATCAGGAGAAAGCGGCTTTGAAGAAGCTGCTGATGGAATATAACCCCGAAATGTGGGCAAATTCGAACGAGGATCTGAAGTCTGCTTTGGCTTGATTTCAGGGTTGAGTTCAATAGTACGATGATCAACTGACGGTTACCTGCAAGATCGCAGCGTATTTATGGCGATTATGTGAAGCGCATTGTGCAAGCAGGCGGGTTGGTTGTATACTGAACGCTAGTATATAACATATACTAGGACAGCAATAAGGCAGATCCCCTGGATCTGCCTTATTGTGTTGCTTATTTGCCGACAAATGAGCAGTAGTTCTTGTGGTGTTTATTGTAATAATTAAAGTCCGTTTGCGGTCAATCGTCCATCACTTGTAATTGGAATTGGATTACCCAGATAGGTTGGTTTGGGTTGGAGCAGATTCACATAAGCAAAATCCTTGTTTCTCGCCAGCACCTCACGCAGCCGATTACGCGTCATATTCGGGTATTCCTGCTTATCCGAAGCAACACCGTAAGCGTCCATTCCCATTTGTCGGGCGGTATAGACAGCGCGCATCAGATGATATTGCTGAGTAACGATCAGCACCTTGTGTGCCTGGAAAATATCCCGCGCACGATACATACTCTCATAAGTGCTGAAGCCAGCGTGGTCCATAAAAATATTTTGAGGCTGCACATTCCGTTCCTCCAAAAAACTGCGCATGGCATTCACCTCGTCATAATCAATTTGCCCGTGGTCGCCGCTTACAAGGAACCGATCCGATTTACCGGCATCTTTAAGCTCTAGCGCAGCTTGCAGACGGTCACCCAGAATGGTCGAAACCGATCCGTTAGGATACACTCTTGCACCAAGCACGACAATCACATCTGCCGTTGGAGCATCCTGGGCCTGGTAGATATAGGGGGAAGCTTTGCTTTTTACGTAAGCATCCACGCCGACAATCCAACAGATGGGCGCGATGATAACCAGGAGCATCGGCATCAGCTTGAATTTAAATAAATGCTTCACAGAACCGCTCCTCTATTTTATATTTCTAAATTGTATGGGCACGTATATGGCTATACCGATTAGACGCTTGATTCTGTAGGAAGTTGCAGTAACGGATTGATTGTTAATAAATGGGAATGAAATCCAGTAAAAATTGATATCAAGATTAGATTGGTGTAATATAAATTAAGCAATTTACGATATGGAAATAACCCTTATAATTTAATATATGTGCACAATGCTTTGTTCAAGTTATTAACTTCCCTCATATGGGGTTAATATAGGGTATTGAGTGTTTTAGGTAAGCAGCTTTTTGTTTCTAATAAACATTAGAGTGGAGAGATATGTCAATGACACCTGGCGAAACTAAGCGCGGGCCGTGGGAGGCCTACTTTGGTCCCAACCTGGGTTACCTGTATGAACAATATGATCAATACGTAATCGATCCTGATTCCGTGGAGGCTACCTTCCGGGAACTGTTCGATCTTTTTGGTGCGCCACCATCTGAGTCTGCATTTCATGCTGAACAAGCAAGCGTTCCTTCAAGAGCACCCATGCAGTCGGGCACCTCTCAGGAAGGTCAGTTGGCGTTAATGAGAAAAGTGGTTGCCGCTGACAGACTGGTTTGGAATATTCGTACCTACGGGCATTTGGCTGCAGATACAGATCCGTTGGGCTTGCGTGCACCGTCGGATACAAGAATTTTGGAATCGGCTACTTATGATTTGAGCGAAGCGGATTTAAAAGAAATTTCGGCATCCCTGATCTGGGAAAACGCGCAGGGTGCTGTCGTAAGCGGCTTGGATGCGATCCAGCGTCTGCGTGAAATTTATACGAAAACGATCGCCTATGAATTCAGTCACGTCCATGAGCAAGAGGAACGGGAATGGCTCAACAAGCAGGTGGAGTCGAATACATGGCCCACGCCGCTCGCCGTGGAAGAACGCAAGTCGCTTTTAAAGCGATTAATTCAAGTTGAGCAGTTTGAGCATTTCCTGCAAAGGACCTTTGTTGGACAAAAACGTTTTTCCATAGAGGGTCTGGATGTTCTCGTGCCGGTTGTTGATGAGATTGTCAACCGCTTTACGAAGGATGGAGCCAGCCACATTCTGATGGGAATGGCGCATCGCGGCAGATTGAATGTACTTACGCATGTGCTTGGCAAGCCTTATAGCAAGATTTTTTCAGAGTTCCATCATTCACCGAACAAAGATTTAATTCCTTCCGAGGGCTCTATGGGAATCAATTTTGGCTGGACAGGTGATGTTAAATATCATTTAGGTGCTTATCGTTCGGTTACGGACGGCGAGAAGGGCGAGACCCGCTTGACGCTGGCGAACAATCCAAGTCATCTGGAATATGTCAATCCGGTTGTTGAGGGCTTTACACGTGCCGCTCAGGATGATCGCAGCTTACCGGGATTCCCTCAGCAGGATGTTAGCAAAGCGGTTACGGTCTTAATCCATGGCGATGCAGCTTTTCCGGGTGAGGGTGTTGTTGCTGAAACCTTGAACTTCAATAATTTGTCGGGCTACAGCAACGGGGGCACGATCCACATTATTGCGAACAACCGATTGGGCTTTACGACTGAGAGCTCCGATTCACGTTCGACTCATTATGCCAGTGATTTGGCCAAAGGCTTTGAAATGCCGATTGTCCATGTTAATGCTGACGATCCAGAGGCTTGCGTAGCTGCCATTCGATTGGCTAGTGAATACCGTATCCGTTTCAAAAAGGATTTTCTGATCGATCTGGTGGGATATCGCCGTTATGGACATAACGAAACCGATGATCCGGAAGCGACACAGCCGATTATGTACAATAAAGTGCATAAACATCCGACTGTAAGTGAAATTTATGCGAATAAGCTGAAAAATGAAGGTGTTGTCGCACAGGATCAGCCGACCCAGATGAAGCAGGATGCGTTGAAGGTCATGCAGGATGCTTACGACCAAGTGAAGAGCAACGAAGGTAATGGCAAAGAGAACAATTTCAGTGAGCATTTTGGAGATCTGATCGATCCAACGACACTTCCGACAGCTGTTCCACTGGAACAATTGCAGGCTATTAACAAGGAGCTATTGAACTTTCCCGCCGACTTTCAGGTGTATCCAAAGCTGCAGCGCATATTGGAGCGCCGCGCCAATGCGTTGGAGGCTAACGGAAAGGTCGACTGGGCGCTGGCGGAGACACTGGCTTTTGCCACTATTTTGGCTGAAGGCAAGCCGATTCGTCTAAGCGGTCAGGATTCTCAACGCGGTACATTTGCCCATCGGCATTTGATGCTGCACAATCCTAATACAGGGCGCACCTATTCACCGTTGCATCAGATTCCACAAGCCAAGGCTTCGTTTGCGATTCATAACAGTCCGTTATCCGAAGCATCAGTGCTTGGTTTCGAGTATGGCTACAACGTGTTTTCACCGCAAACGCTGGTAATCTGGGAAGCGCAGTATGGTGACTTTGCCAACGCGGGTCAAGTTATATTTGACCAGTTCATCTCTGCAGGCCGGATGAAATGGGCGCAGAAATCAAGCTTGGTTGTGATGCTTCCACACGGCTCCGAAGGTCAAGGACCAGAGCATTCCAGCGCAAGGCTGGAGCGGTTTTTGCAGGCTGCTGCAGAAGACAACTGGACTGTAGCCAATCTGACCAGCGCGGCTCAATATTTCCATCTGCTCAGACGTCAAGCTGCGATTACCGAAAGCGAATATGCCCGTCCATTGATTTTGATGGCTCCCAAAAGTCTGATTCGTAATCAACGCGTGGCCTCGCCAGGCATTGCTTTCAGTGAAGGCTCCTTCCAAAGCGTGCTGGAGCAAACGGGTCTCGGAGAACAGCCGGATCAGGTGAAGCGTCTGATTTTGTGCAGCGGTAAAGTAGCGATTGATCTGGAGGATGCTGTTGCCGAACAGAAAGATCTGGAATGGCTGCATGTAGCTCGTGTCGAACAGCTATATCCATTCCCAAAAGCTGAGTTGTCCGCGATTATCGAGCGTTTTTCCAATCTGGAGGAAATTATCTGGCTTCAGGAAGAGAACAAGAACATGGGCGCATGGACCTATATGGAGCCGCGTATTCGTGAGCTGCTGCCAGAGGGAGCTAGCTTGCGTCATGTAGGCAGACCGGAACGGGCTAGTACGGCCAGCGGTTATCAGAATGTTCACAGCTTCGAACAGCAGCGCATCCTTGCTGAAGCGTTGAAGCCGATGGAAGTTAATAAAGAAATGATCGCGGTATTAGGCGAATAAATAAGCGGAGTAGCCGCGGGATTCAGCATGATAGATGAATCAGAATAGGTACAACAAATACGGGAGGCGCTAGCTGCAATGGATATTAAAATACCGGAACTGGGAGAATCCATCACGGAAGGAACAATCTCTTCCTGGATGAAAAAAGAAGGGGATTCCGTTAAATTCGGCGATTTGCTGCTTGAATTGGAAACCGATAAAGTAAATTTGGAGATCAATGCTGAGTCTGATGGCGTTTTGTCAAAAATTAACAGACAAGCCGGTGAAACAGTACAGGTTGGCGAGAGCGTTGGTGTCATCAGCGCAGGCCAGGCAGCAGACGCACAGTCACCTCCGGCACAACAACCAGCGGCTACTACACCATCCCAGTCAGCTCCGAATGAAGCTGTCCAAGCCTCAGCAGGCGCAGGTACAGTGAATAAGGAAGCAGCTGACTCCAATGGTACTTCCACCGAAGAGGAAGGTCCTTACACTGCTTCTCCATCCGTGCGTAAGCTGGCGAGAGAACGGGGAATCGATCTGAACCAAGTGCGCTCTGCTGGTGGAATTGACGCCAATCGGGTTTCACGCAGTGACATCGAAGCCTACTCCTCTACGGGATCATCAGCAGGCAGTGCATCGCCAGCTGCTGCACAGCGACCACCGGTACAGGCTGAGAAGCGTGCTGTTGTTGAAAACGCAGCTGTGGATGCCTCGAAACCGACTGAACGGAAGAAAATGTCCAGACGTCGGGTGACAATCGCCAATCGATTAGTAGAAGCACAGCGTACTGCTGCCATGTTGACCACGTTTAACGAAGTCGATATGACGGCAATCATGGATGTCCGTAAGCGCCGCAAGCAATCGTTCCAGGAGAAGAATAACGTAGGTCTCGGTTTTATGTCGTTCTTCACCAAAGCGGTTGTGGGTGCGTTAAAAGCTTTCCCTCTATTGAATGCAGAGATCGAAGGGGAAGAGATTCTCGTTAAAAAATATTATGATATCGGAATCGCGGTAGGAGCGAAGGAAGGTCTGGTCGTTCCGGTAGTACGTGACGCGGATCGACTGAGCTTTGCCGAGATTGAACGCAATATCGGTGAGCTGGCTGTTAAAGCACGTGATAACAAGCTATCGCTGGCTGACTTGCAGGGCGGTACGTTCACAATCACAAACGGAGGCGTGTTCGGTTCGCTTCTGTCGACACCGATTTTGAATACACCACAGGTCGGTATTCTGGGTATGCATACGATCCAGCGGCGTCCTGTAGCAGTTGGCGTAGATGGAATCGAGAACCGTCCGATGATGTATTTGGCGCTTTCTTACGATCACCGAATCGTTGACGGCAGTGAAGCAGTACGTTTCCTGGTGACGATCAAGCAGCTGCTTGAGGATCCGGAAGCACTACTGCTGGAAGGCTAAGCCGGCTTCAGGCAAGTCATTCATAATATGAACAAAAACCGTTTAGAGGCGCAGCGCTCTGAACGGTTTTTGTGTTTTCAGGGTTTTCATGGACAAGCTCATAGGCATAGTTACATTCCATGGCATGTCCACTATTTCTCTGTTTATTTTTGTACCGGAGCCCGCACCTTTAAGGTCACTTCGATGTTGCCGCGGGTCGCTTTGGAGTACGGACACACCTTGTGGGCCGCCTCCGCAAGCTCCATGACCTGGGCTTCTTCAAGACTTGAGACGGTAACCTCCATCTCTACAGATAAATGGTATTGTGTGCCTTCGCTATGAAGTGTGACATGTGCGGTAACCTGTGAGTTGGAAGTGTCGATGCTTTTGCTTTTGGCGATGCTCTTAAGAGCGCTGTGAAAACATGCGGCATAAGCCGCTCCAAATAGCTGCTCAGGGTTCGTTCCTGCCGCCTCGCCCTCATTAGGTGTACCGACCTTTAGATCGAATTGACCGTCTGACGTACGAACAAAGCCGTTTCTTCCGCCATGTGATGTGACATGAGCCGTATACGTTGATCCCATCATGATCTCTCCTTTCATCGTTTCGAACAATCCTTAGTAGCGTGTCCCAATCATTTTACCTTGCATGGTATACATACCCTTTGGCCCAAGGAATGAACCGCGGCTGAAGATACAATGTTGGCAGGTGTCGCACCGTTTACATGGTTATGTTATGATGAAAGCGTTTGAATGACTTGAGGGAGGAAATCGTTGAATGTCATACTTATCCGTAAGTACATGGAGTTTGCACCGTCTGCTGGGCCCGCTTCGTTGGACCGTTTGGGATGCTGAGAAAGGTACACATCAGATCAAGGAACAGGAGCAGCCGCAAGTTTTGAGTTTGCTTGAATTACCTGCAGAAGCCGCACAACGGGGATACCAAGCCCTGGAAGTATGTCATTTTCATTTTCCTTCGACGGAGCCCGATTATTTGGCAACCTTGCGTCAAGCTTTTATCACGGCTGGGTTATCGTTTGATACCTTGTTGTTGGATTACGGGGATTTAACTGCACAGGATGAAACGCGACGGGAAGCTGATTTTAATTTGATACGCAATTGGATCGATATCGCAGCGGGTGCCGGGGCGAAGCAAATCCGTGTAATTGCCGGTGAAGCTATGCCTACAGACGAAGAAGCGATTCGGCAGTCAGCAGCCTCACTTCTGGAGTTGGCAGAGTACGCAGCAGGCCAAGGGGTATGTGTCGTTACTGAAAATTTTCGTTCGCTGACCTCAACGGGGGCCAGCTGCACGCGGCTTCTTGATCATACTGGTGATCAGGTTGGGATGATTACGGATTTCGGAAATTTCAATCCGCCGACCAAATATGATGAGTTTGGTATGATCCTGCCGTATAGCGTTTCGGTCCATGCTAAAGCCCATTATGATGAACATGGCATGCCGGATGAGGCAGAGTTTCACAGCTGTCTGGAAACGGTACGAGCAGCAGGCTGCAACTGTGCGATCGTTCTAATTTATGACGGTCCTGGCGATATGTGGGAAGGACTGGAGCGAATTCGACGCATTGTAGAGCCATACCTGTAACCCTTAACGGGGGCATACTTACCCAGACATTACTAGGTTAATCCATTGTAAGCCCTTTCGCAAATCATAAAACCTTTCTATAATGGACATAACGTCGCTTATGAAAATCGTTTGCTGCATACTCGAAAATTGCCATGCTCAGTTTTGATAAAGCAACACTCTAAGGAGGAATTATGAATGAATGTGCGTTCATTGGGTAAAACCGGTTTACGGGTTAGTGAATTATGCTTGGGCTCGATGACCTTTGGAGCTGCAGCGAGTCAGGAAGAAAGTTTTCGAATGATGGACCGTTTTGCTGAGGTAGGCGGTAATTTTATCGATACAGCCAATGTGTACTCGCAGGGTGCTTCGGAGGAGATTGTCGGTAAATGGCTGTACAGCCAAAAACGCGATGATTACGTAATTGCGACCAAGGTTCGTTTTCCAATGGGAGAGGGTCACAACGAGAACGGGCTTAGCCGTAAGCATATACTAGCCTCTGTAGAGGATAGCCTAAGACGTTTGGGTACGGACTACATTGATTTATACCAGATTCATGCCTGGGATTTGTTAACTCCACTTGAGGAAACCTTGAGTACGCTGAATGATTTGGTTCGCAAAGGAGTAGTTCGCTATATCGGGGCCAGTAACCTACGGGCGTGGCAGCTGCAAAAGGCAATCTATACGAGCCGCCAGAACGGCTGGGAAACTTTTGTCAGCCTTCAGCCACAGTACAATCTGCTCTGCCGTGCAACGGAGTATGAGCTGCTGCCGCTATGTGCGAATGAGGGTATTGGTGTGATCCCTTGGAGTCCGCTTCGTGGGGGTTGGCTCAGTGGCAAGTTTCGTCGTGGACAACAGCCTCAGGAAAATACCCGTGTAGGAACCAACAAGGAAGTATGGGATCGTTATAATAACGAATTTACATGGAATATTATCGACACCCTGCATGCAATTGCTGAGGAAGCAGATAAATCTCCTGCTCAGGTTGCGCTGAACTGGATGCTTAGCCGCAATGTCATTACAGCACCAATTATTGGTGCACGGAATGTGGAGCAGCTGGATGATAATCTGGGCGGCAGCGGCTGGTATTTAACGGAAGAGCAGATCACTCGTTTGGATGATGTCAGTGAACTACCTGTCAGCTATCCATACGATTTGGCTGCCGAGAACCAACAAAGAAGAGGCCGTGCACCGATAGTTACCCGATTAAGCTAATAGAGGATACTTAATGGATATGGTAATTTGGTAACGGCATCCTCTGCCTATGGATGGATAACTCCGATCCAATAGTTCTTGATATCGATAGGCAAATGAATGACAAGCTTTCCTGAGCCTCGGCAGAAGGAAAGCTTGTTTGCTTTCTTGATCTATGAGATAGGGTTACTGAACCTTATGATCGCTATACACAAAGGTTTACACACCCGGATAAGAGTGCTACCATTTACTTTGTTAATTATTAATGAAGCGTTTCATTGTATCCTTAGATGGGCTAGACTTCATAAGATCGGGCATTAAGGAGTGAATGCAAGTGGAAATGTGGAAACGGAATTTATGGCTTCTGTGGGTCGGGTGCTTTATTACATCGGCCAGTTTTTCGATGGTGATTCCTTTCTTGCCTCTGTTCCTGCTTCATATTGGTGTTCAGGATCATATTGAAATGTGGTCAGGGCTCATATTCAGTTCTGCTTTTTTGGCAGGTGCTATTGCTTCACCCTTCTGGGGGGCGATGGGTGACAAGTACGGACGTAAGCCGATGATTGTACGTGCCGGTATTGTGCTTTGTGTGATTTATTTGCTGACTTCGTTGGTAACGAACCCCTATGAATTACTGGGACTTCGTATTTTGCAGGGGCTGCTCAGCGGGTTTATTCCGGGTGCGATTGCTCTGATCGGAACAAACACGCCGGAAGACAAGGTAGGCTATGCGATGGCCACCATATCCACCTCAACGGCTACAGGCGGTATCATTGGGCCCTTGTTGGGCGGTGTGATTGCCAATTTGTTTGATAGCCGCGTAGCTTTCGCAAGTGCTGGTGTGCTGGTGCTGATGAGCGCCTTGCTGGTATTGCTTTGGGTAAAGGAAGAAAAGGTGGTACGAAGCAAGGAGCGCAGCTCGATAACCGGGTCCATGCGCATGGCTGTACAGAACCGACCGTTCCTGACCTTGCTTGGCATAACGCTGATTACCCAGTTTTCCATAATGACGATTGAACCTGTGCTGCCATTGTACATCGTACAGATCGGCGGGTCTGTGAAAAATGCATCGCTAATGGCGGGAATTGTTTTCTCGCTGGTGGGTATTGCGGGTATCCTGTTTGCTTCGCGATGGGGCAAGCTGGCAGACAAAGTGGGTTTCCATAAAGTGTTGATTATTGGTCTGATCGCCGGTGGATTAGGCAATCTGGCGCAAGTTCTGTTTCATGGAATTTGGGGCTTCTCGATTATTCGCTTTGTGTATGGGGCCTTTTTCTGTGCGGTGTTCCCGGCATTGAATGGACTGGTTATCCGGACAACACCTGCAGACTTTCGTGGGCGGGCGTTTGGGCTTAATCAGACGGCAAGTATGCTGGGAGGCATGCTGGGGCCGCTCGTAGGGGGGTATATAAGCGGCATCTTCTCGATACACAGTGTATTTTGGGTGACGGGTCTGCTGCTGCTTTGTTCAGCTGGTGCTGCGGTATGGTCGCAAAATAAATCAACAGCCGCACACTCCCAGGGAGCTTCAGGGAGCCTGTAATAGTTAAAGAAATGATTGCAGGCGGCTGCGGAGAGTAGACGGTAGCGGTTCATCCAGCAGGCTGTGCACGATTTCGCGATTCGCACCTTTTTCAGTTATATAGCTGAATAGCAGCTCGGCTTTAGAATCGCGTTTCATCAAGGTGTAGGCTGCTGCCCAGATTTCGGGGCTTCCCATGTTGAGGCTTTGCCAGGTGCTTGCAACCCAAGTCGGCAGCTGACATATTCCTGATTCACTGTGAATGGCATAGCGGCCTATGATATCGACAGGCAGATCGTTATCCTCTACAGACAACCGGTAGCTGCTGGCAAACGGATAATCACCGCTTGGCAAGCTAATAAAGTCGATGTCCTGCAAGGCTTGAGCGACAGCTTCATAGGAAGCCTCCGTCGTTAAGTCCCAGTCTCTGACTCGTTCCGTAAGTCCCAGAGCGTATAACAAACCGCTTCCGCCTGTTGCATAGGTAATTCCAGCTGCATCAAACCGCTGTGTGATTTGCTGAACAGATGCTAGATTCATTGTTCAATTGACTCCTATCTCATATCTCATATTTGTATGTTCACAGTCTATAGATTCTATGATACCTTGATAATCATAACAGCCAAGCAGCCTCAAAGCCACTCAGGTGGTAGGGAGACGCTTGGCTGTTATCATTTTATTCAAGAGTGGTGAGATGCTCCCGCATAAAGGTCAATGTCTTGGCAAACGAGTCCTGAGCCGGCTCGGCTCGGTAAGAGGCGCGTGTGTCATTGGCAAATGCATGCGGAGCGCCTTCATAGATCCGATAGTCAAATGCCTTGCCCTGCTGTTTCATCGCTTCAGCAAAGGCCGGAACCTGGTCGGTGATACGAGTATCTAATTCACCGAAGAAACCGAGCACAGGGCAGTTCAGCTGTGCAACCTGCTCCGCCTGCGGCAGGTTGCCGTAGAACACGACCGCGCCGCGCAGCTCGGCGTCGCGCGTGGCCAACTGGGCGGATAACATCCCGCCCAGGCAATAACCCACCGCGGCGACTGGACGCCGCCGCGACCCACTCTCGTACTCGCGCAGAAAGCCTGCGCTTGCCTCGAGCACAGCCACATACGCAGCCGCCTTCGTACCGGCAGCGAAGATCAGCTCCAGCGTCTCGCCGATGGCTTGACCCTGCGCCTCGGGCAGAGCGTGAAGCGCCGCATCTCGCGCTTGTGGGTCACGCCATGCTGCCGGGGGCAGTGTATCGAGAAACCGCTTCGCGTCCTCGATACGCTGCTCCTGCAGCTGGGGCGGTTTGCCGCCGGCCTGGTGAAACAGGTCTGACGCAAATGCGATAAAGCCGGCCTGCGCGAACCGGCTCGTTAAATCCTGGATATGGGGGTCGACACCCCATATTTCCTGAATAACCAGGACCGCAGGCTTCGCAAGCGGTGCCGGACCTTCAGGAAGCACCAGATAACCCGAATATTGCTGATGATCACCATACTGTACCCATTCACCCTGCAGACCCATACGCGTACACACTCCTCTTTTGAGTTGGTAATGGACGGCGTTGCGGCCGCCTTTACCTTCAGAATAAGCGAGTAGGGCTGGGAATACAAGCCATCGATTGTTAAACAATTTTGATGCATCGTTTGAAATGGGGAGCCATTAGGGTAAGAAATATAAGCAGGTATGCCGCATATCAGCATACCGTGCCAATCCTAATGACCGGAGGTACAGAGAATGGGACAATATATTCAGGTTGATGACAAGGTTAAGATATATGTAGAGGATATCGGTGAAGGGACCCCTGTGTTGTTTATTCACGGCTGGCCTTTAGATCACACCATGTTTGAATACCAATTTATGCAGCTGCCACGTCAGGGCTATCGTTGTATCGGGATCGATCTGCGCGGCTTCGGCCGATCTGACAGCCCGTGGGAGGGCTATTCCTATAATCAGCTGGCTGATGATATCCGGGTGGTTATCGATGAGCTTAAGCTGGCCAACGTGGTTCTGGCCGGATTTTCATTGGGTGGTGCGGTTGCGATACGATACATGTCCCGCCATGAGGGCCATGGTATTGCCAAGCTGCTGCTGATGGGCGCCGCGGCACCTTCGTTCATCCAACGCAACAACTTCCCGTTTGGAGCTCCTGAAGAGCAGATCGAAAAGCTGATGCTCGCTACACTTGCAGACCGTCCGCAGATGGTAACGGATTTCAGTAAAATATTTACTGACAAAGGTGGCAGTGCGAGCTTTGAGGATTGGCTCCACCAGCATGCTGTAGGTGCTTCGGCACAAGGTACCCTGCGGGCGCTGGAATCGCTACGTGACGAAGATTTACGCGGCGATCTGGCAAGCATCAGGGTACCTACCGCTATCTTTCACGGAGAGAAGGATCAGATTTGTTCCTTCGAGCTGGCCAAGCTGACGGATCGCGGTATTGCCAATTCCAGACTGGTCGTTTTCGAAGAAAGTGGACACGCCATGCTGTTCGATGAGCCGGACAAATTCAGTGAAGAGCTGACCGGATTTTTGGCAGATCATTCGACTAGTCGTTCCACCAACGCTTCAGATCTTCCCACCATGATCTACCCTTCGGTTTAGCAGGGGCAATGCCGTCCTTTTTCGCAGGCTGCTCTGTGCAATACGTAGTAGGTTCTGTACCCTGGACAAAAGCCTCAGGTCGCGACTTGGGGCAGTCCTCGTTGGCAAGCTTGCCACTCACGGGATCAATATTGACAGTCACCACGCCATCCGGGACCGGAAACAGCTTCGGTGGAACCGATTCTAACGACCGCTCGGTGAATTCAGCAAAAATCGGCGCCGCGACATGAGACTCTAACGTACTGATATTACGATCCTTGTCATAACCGACCCAGACGGCCGTAGAGAGCTCAGGTGTATACCCGACCAGCCAGGCATCGGTATTGGTTGTGCCGGTTTTACCAGCTACGGGCCGTTTGATCACGGTTGATACCCGGTTGCCAGTACCCCCTTGCTCGAACACACTTTCCATCAATTGGGTCATGACATACGTATACGGAGGCTCGATAACCTGCTCTCGTTTGGGCTGGGCTTCATAGAGCACCCGTCCGCTGCGGTTCTCAATTTTCAACACCGCTGTAGGTTCAACACGTACACCGCCATTGGCGAATATGGCAAAAGCCGAAGCCATCTCGAACGGACTGACGGGGAAGGTTCCGAGTGCTAATGAAGGCAACGGCTTCATCGGACTGGTGATGCCCATTTTGCGTGCCGTCGCGATTACATTTTCTGCTCCTGTTTCGATAATCGAATGTACGGCAAATATATTATCTGATTTGGCAATTGCCTGCCGCAGATCAATCCAGTTGTAATAGACGCTGCCAAAATTATTGGGCGTATAGCTCTGTCTGCCATTATCGTAGGTGAAGGTAGTCGGCTCGCTTTTGAAGCGAGTAAGCGGTGTGAATTGCTTTTGCTGCATTGCGGTCACATACACGATCGGCTTGAATGCTGAGCCGGGCTGACGTGTAGTAGCGAACACGCGGTTAAACTGGTTGTCCGCATAGCTTCGCCCTCCAACCATCGCGCGTACGTAACCATTACGTGGATCGATAGCGATCAGCGCTGCCTGCATGTCCCCATACGGCTCCATTTGAGCGGCGACGACCTCCTCGGCGATCTGTTGAGCCGAACTGTCCAGCGTGGTGTACACCCGAAGTCCGCCTTCATCAAATTGCTCCTCCGTAATGCCATACTGCTCGGTAGCCAGACTTCGCACATAATCTCGGAAATAACCGGCAATCGCTGGTTTACGCGGCTCAAGCGTTAGAATATTCAGCTTGACCTTGCCGGCATCATCGGCCTCCTGCTGCGTGATCATGCCTGCTGTTGCCATGGTCTGGAGTACCGTTTGCTGCCGTTCCATCGCGCTCTTCAGATCATAATAAGGTGAAAAATAACGTGGACCTTTGGGAATACCAGCCAGCATGGCGCTTTCCGCTAATGTTAAATCAGCCGCATCCTTACCAAAAAACAGCTTGGCCGCAGCCTGAATGCCATAGGTGGAATGCCCATAATAGATTTGATTCAAATACTCGTCCAAAATTTCATCCTTGCTCATTTGCAGCTCCATCTGCACGGCATAATACGTTTCCTTGAGCTTCCGGGTCCATGTGCGTTCGTGCGATAAGTACAGATTGCGTGCCAACTGCTGTGTAATCGTACCGGCGCCCTGAACCTTGGACATGTGCTGTATATTAACGACCGCAGCGCGTGCGATCCCTTTCAAATCAAAGCCAACATGATGATAAAAGTTCCGGTCCTCAATAGCCAGTGTCGCCTGGATCAGATAGGGGGATATTTCCTGGAGGGTAACGCTTTGGCTGTTCTTACCACCATTCAACGTATCCAGGACTTGCCCGTGAATATCATAGATTTCGGTCGCAGGCGCCATTTTCGATACAGGAAGCGCTTGGGAACGCATGTATAAGAGTGCTACAAAGAGTACAGCTGCACAGATCAAGACAGTCGAGAATGTTAACGAGCAGACCATTTTGAAGCGCCGAAAGCCGTGGAGACCTGTTTTACTGTCGGAGCTTTGCTGCTCGGCACGGGAGGGGCGGTTACTGGGCTCTTGAGACACGGTCATCCATCCTTTCGGTTATTTGCGATTCGGTGTGCCTATAACACCAGTATGGAAAAAATCGCAAACTGCTAATCATCGGAAACCGTTATAATGTTAATTTATTTTGAACACGGCGCCTTTGGGCCGTTTAAGGTTGCATTTTCGAGTAGATACACTATAATACAACTTGACGCATAGCTATTGGCTGACGAAGCCAATCGACCCGGATTTTGGGGCTATATCGGCTTGAGATTCGTAAACAAGAAAGGTGAGATGAACATGGAATTATGGTACACAGAGAAACAAACGGAGCAGTATGGGATTACCGCGAAAATTCGCGAGACGCTTGTAACGGAGAAAACCGATTTTCAAGATCTTGCTATCATTGATACAGTTGAATTTGGTCGTATGCTCGTATTGGATGGTATGGTCATGACGACCGTTAGAGACGAGTTTGTTTATCATGAAATGGTGGCGCATCCTGCGTTATACACGCATCCGAATCCAAAGCAGGTGCTGATTGTAGGCGGCGGCGACGGTGGTGTTGTTCGTGAAGTGATGAAGCACCCAGGCGTGGAAAAAGCGGTTCTTGTCGATATCGATGGCAAGGTTATCGAATATTCCAAGCAGTATTTGCCGGAAATTGCCGGTGAGCTGGACAATCCTCGCGTAGAAGTCATTGTTAACGATGGCTACATGCATATCCACGATCACAAAAATACATACGACGTGATCATGGTCGATTCGACCGAACCGGTAGGACCAGCGGTTGAACTGTTCAGCAAAGGCTTTTATCAAGGAATTTACGAATCTTTGAAGGAAGACGGAATCTTTGTTGCACAAACAGATAACCCTTGGTTTAAAGCCGATCTGATTCAGAGCGTAAATCGCGACGTCAAGGAGATTTTCCCGATTGTCCGCGTTTATTGTGCAAACATTCCTACTTACCCAAGCGGTTTGTGGACTTTCACAATGGGCAGCAAAAAGTATGATCCCCTGCAGGTTGATGAAACGCAAATTCCTGATATCGATACTAAATATTACAGCCCTCGACTGCACAAAGCGGCTTTTGCACTGCCGAAATTTGTTGAAGATCTGTGTAAGTAAGACATTTGAACTGAAATATCGGTTTTGAATCTGTCGGCATGTACCCAGGTGGGTATATGCAAGCCTACTTAGCCGATTGCTGTTGGAGCAACCTGCTTCCTCGCAATCGGCGAAACTGCTTATTTTAATGAAGGAAGTGTGAAGCATGCGTTTGGATCAAGCCTATTCCGGCAATGTATTTATATTAAGCTCCGATAACTATGAATCTTCCCGTGCTGTTATTTATGGTATGCCAATGGACTATACCGTCAGTTTCCGACCTGGTTCCCGTTTTGGACCGACACGGATTCGCGAAGTTTCGATTGGATTGGAAGAGTATAGTCCTTATTTGGACAAAAGTCTTGATGAAATGACGTATTTCGATGCGGGCGATTTGCTGCTTCCCTTTGGTAATGCAGCGCGCAGCTTGGAAATTATTGGATATTACGTGCGAGGCTTGCTGAAGGACAATAAATTCCCGCTAGGCCTGGGCGGTGAGCATTTGGTATCATGGCCGGTGTTCCGTGAAATGTATGCCAAGTATCCCGATCTGGCGATCGTTCATTTTGATGCCCATGCTGACCTGCGTGAGCAGTATGAGGGGGAGCCGTTATCCCATTCCACGCCGCTTCGTAAAGCAGCAGGCTTGATCGGGGGGCGCAACATTTATCAGTTCGGTATTCGTTCCGGCTCACGTGAGGAATTCCAATATGCGCGTGAACATATTAATTTTCACCCGTTTGAAGTGCTTGAGCCATTGAAAAAGGTGCTTCCGGAGCTGGCTGGTCGTCCGATTTATTTAACTATCGATATTGATGTGCTTGACCCTTCCTGCGCGCCAGGCACAGGTACAGCCGAAGCTGGCGGCATCACCTCCAAGGAACTGCTGGCTGCGATCCATGCCATGGCTGCTGCCAACCTGAATGTAGTTGGTGCTGATGTCGTTGAGGTAGCTCCCGCTTACGATCCGACAGAGCAAACCCAGATTGTGGCTGCCAAGCTGATCCGTGAAATTTTGCTAGGGCTTGTGAAGTAGCTTTACTTGATTCAAACATGTCCAGACGGTTAGTTTGGAAGCATACAGCAAACAGCCTGCTTCGTCCTAGTGCGGAACAGGCTGTTTGCTGTATTGGGGTGGGATTCGATCTCAGAGGGACTTATGTATTCGACAGTAGACACGGTATACACAGTATGGATCGGATTTAACCGCTTCGGAGTGTAAATACGCTTAGCTCTGGTCGGCAGAAGAAACGGATTGGCAGCACGGATACGCCAATACCTCGGTTCGTGTACACCTGCAGCTTGCCATCGCCAAGTGAGTAATAGCCATCTGGATATTTGGAGCCATAAGCAGGGGTAAACAAGTGTCCGTAGAAAGGCAGACGAACCTGCCCGCCGTGACTGTGACCGGATAGCTGTAAATCGATCGAATGCTTCAGAGCTATATCTGCAAAATCAGGACAGTGCGAAAGCAGCAGCGTAAACGCATCACTCGGTACATCGTGAAGTGCTTTTGGTAGATCAGGCTTACCATCCCACATATCATCGACACCGCTTAACCAGATCGTTGACTTTTCGCGTTTTAGGGGAACAGACTGATTCATCAACAGAGCGAAGCCGCTGTCCAGCAGTATGCGCTTTATCTTTTCGGTCTCCTTGCCATAGTAATCATGGTTACCAAGCACTGCGCCTTTACCAAGAGGTGCCTTCAAACGAGAGAGTACTTGTACAGCAGGAGCAGCATCGCTGCCAACCGTATAATCAAACAAATCACCTGTAAAGCAGATCAGGTCCGGCTGGAGTGACTGGATATGATCTACCAATTCATTCAACTGCTCAACCGTGTAGTGAAAGCCAAGGTGGACATCGCTGAATTGGACCACACGCATGCCATCAAAAGCAGAGGGCAGCCTCTTCAACTGTATAGTTATCTCCTTTGTATAGAGCCAACGGGGCTCCGCAAATCGGGCATACGTATATCCTGCAGATGGTGTTAGAATGAGACCCGCCAGCATAAATAAGCATTTTTTCATAAAAGCTCTCCGGTTCATATCAGCATTCATCCGTTCATTTTAGAAGTGCGTTATTCCTAAGCTTACTGTTTGGTTGGGGCGGACTTATAAGTACTGCGACTTCTCTCAGTGTGACACCCGATTGCTCGTGTTTTAAACCGGATGATATCGATTCTGTATCTATAGCAGTCGATGAATGCTGCGGAAGGCGCTTGGCGTGATCCCTTCTTGGCGCTTGAACAGCTTAATAAAGTAACTGCAGTCCTCGTAGCCGACTTGACGGGCAACCTCGCGAACCTCCAGCTCCAGCGGCTGCAGCAGTAGTTCCTTGGCTTTACTCAGCCGATAACGAGTGAGATAAGCAATCGGTCTTATGCCCATCGTTTGTTGAAATAACAGACACGTATGCTGGGGAGTAACTCCAA
Source organism: Paenibacillus sp. FSL H7-0331 (assembly GCF_001956045.1). Next base: position 42,720 of record NZ_MRTH01000043.1, read on the forward strand.
GCTTATCGGCTATTTGCTGCATGGTGATGGGCTGATCGAAGCTTTCTTCTATGAGAGCAAATACAGGTGCCAACTGCTCCATGTGCTGCTGCTTGGAGCGCACCTCTGAAGATGAGGCATGCAGGAACAAATCGAGCAGTAATTCATAAGCGAGGGCAGAGCATTCTGCGCTGCGCAGCGGATTCTGTGATTGCAAGATGGATAGGATCGAATGCATGACAGCGAGCGTTACATCGGGATTGGGTAAATAAAGCACTGTAGAAGCCTGTACCTGCATGGAGTCCAACAGACTGGTCATGCAGGCTCCATTAAAGGTAACCCAGCGCACCGTCCATGGTGATGTGATGGGTTCATATTCATGCATAACGCCAGGGAATAAGAGCATTCCTTGTCCTCTGTGCACCGTGTGAATTTTCCCGTCGACCTTTAATTGCCCGGTACCGTTCAAGGTTTGAATCCATTGATAGTCCGGGAAACCGTGCTCCCGCTTCATCATATTTTGATTGTGCCAGCCGCCTGCTCCCGTTACATACACAGGCAGCCGCATCTCCATCTCGGTCATAACGCCAAATATATTCATCGTCATCTGCCGTGTCCTCAATTCCTTAAGCATATTCTTATGGTAACAATAAAATAACAGTAATGCCAACACCCTCCCAAACCCACCCAAACCCACCCAAACCCTCCCTATAGGGAGGGCCCCAAAGGGCGCTGCCCTCTGGACTCCCATAGCCGTGTGCAGGGTTTAGTGGTGTTGGCTCGCTTTCGTCCCTACGGGACACGCTTAACTGTTGGTGTGAGGGAGGATGGAGTGAGTGTGGAGGGTTTGACTCGCTTTCGTCCCTACGGGACACGCTTTACTGGAGGTGTGAGGCGGATGGAGAGACTGTGGTGGAATGGGAGTCGCATCGTCCCTGTGGGACTCGCTTGGTTGTGATGGGCTATGTACTGCTTACTAAGCAATCAAGAATTCGACAGATACCGGAGAGCTGCTTTCTCAGAGGTATTAAACGTTTGGTGAATAAAGAGCGAAGCGGCCAAATGGTCCTGGAGAAGCGATAGCGTTCGCCTTTGTTTCCATGCTTTTACCTCTAAATGTCTTATACAATCAAAAAAATAGGGGAACAACAGCGATCGGAAGGATATTTGGCCGCGCAGTGGGTCATATTCATCGGACTTTTAACTTGCTGTTATCATCATAAGTTTGAATAATTTGCTTTCGTTCGCTAGACTAGGATGTACAAACATGCAGCTGGCTGCGGTTATGATTTAGGAGGACATGATGAGTCAATCCATACAAGTGAGCATACAAATAGAAAGTCGCATAGATGATGATCCTGTCACCCGCCATAACGTGGAGGGCGATCTGTATCCAAAGGGGAATCATTACTATCTGCGATATAAGGAAGCAGATCCCGAGATGGCGGGGACGTCGACATTAATCAAGCTGGAAACAGGGCTTGTCCGAATTATTCGGCAGGGCAATGTGCGCTCAGAGCAAACCTTTGTTGCCGGGCAGCGGCTCAAGGGTTATTACGACGCGCCGCACGGCAAGCTGGAGTTGGAAGCAGATACCCAACAGTTAAACGTACAATTGGAACATGGGCTGGGTACTGTGGATTGGAGTTATGAACTATTTGTTATGGGAGAAAGAGCCGGGGCCTATCGGCTGCGGCTGATTGTAAGTGCCAAGGCATAGAGTGTTATTTCACAGCCGTTTTTGGTTTTATCACGGCGTTAACGGCTCTGAGCGCATGGACTTCCCGAATACTCATGCCGGGCTTTATCAACAGGCGGGCATGTCTTTTTACTATCGACTTGATCTGAGTAGGATTCAATCCGGGTTTTCGGGAAAGCATGAGCGCAACGACACCGGACACATGGGAGGTTGCCATCGAGGTACCACTGAGCTCGTGATATTTGCCTTTTAACCAGGTGGAGTATATTTTTTCGCCTGGTGCGTAAATGTCGATGGTTTTGCTGACGTTGCTGAAAGGTGCTATTTTACCACGGCGGGTCGAGGCTCCGACAGCAATCACCTGCCGCAGGCGGGCTGGATAATCGATAATTTTTTGCTTGCCCTCATTGCCCGAGGAAGCGACCACGATAACACCGGATCGGAAAGCGTGCAGAACGGCGAGCTCCAAAGCCTTGCTGTAGGTTTTCATTCCAAAGCTCATATTAATAATATGAATTTGATTTCTGACACACCAATCGATACCACCAATAATGTCAGACACAAAGGCACTCCCTTGGTGATCAAAAGCTTTAACCGGATGAATGATAGCTTGCGGCGCTACACCAACAATGCCTTGCTGGCGGCTTGAAGCGGCGGCGATCGTACCAGCGATATGGGTGCCGTGTCCGTTATCGTCATTTGGCAATAAATGTCGATTGACCAGATTGACTCCATACGAAAGGCAATGGCGTAAATCAGGATGCGAATAATCGGCCCCGGTATCAATCACCCCTACCCGAATACGATCTCCCTTCGATTTGCTCCATGTTTGAGGCGCGCGAATATGTTTAACTCCCCAAGGGACGCTTGGCGCATGGCTGTGCGCTGTACCGCTCGATGGCTGCACCGCATTGACGACCTTAATGGCATGAACACTCATGATCCTATCGGTTTCGATGGATTTTATATAAGGGATGGACGGCGGTTTGGTTGTTGTGTTCAATGTACAGGAAATGGCATTAATGATAGCGAGCGGTTGAATATCAGGTAAGGGAACGGAGTTTTTGGTGGCAGCGTTGAGCTCCCGGATACACGTACAATAATCACGACGGCTTGAGAATCGGATGATATGCTTACAGTCGGCGTTTTCGGTGTCCTGCACGGCTGCTGCTTCCAGCCAATTGATAAAAGTGGATGATTTCAATAGTCATCGGCCCTCCTGCACATCGTAAATGCCCTACCTAATCTTATGAAAAAAAATACGATATGGCATGTGCGTATAGCCTTGTAGAAATAAATGGGTCATCACCCGTGTCAGAAAGCAACGGACATCATACGATACATAGAGAGAATCCCAAGGTTCTCTTCCCTTTCTCCATAAGGGCAGTAGGGCGGACGCTGTTCAAGTCCCCACGGATACAGTCAGGGCGAAGGGTTTTCCCTTCGCTTTTAAAATTTACAAGGGACACCCCTGAAGCAGTTGCTTTTTTACATAAAATAAGGTTTACTATTAGGAGTATAAGGGAACATGCAGTTAGGTTTGTGAAAATGTTCGAGGGGATGTGCTTGAATGAGTGCGCAGTACACTCTAAAGGTCGGTATGGATAAGGCGAAAGAAATGCCAATGGTCGACCTAGCATTTGAAGTATTGAGAGCAGCGAATACACCTTTTTATTATCGTGACCTGATGGCGGAAATTTCAAAAATTAAAGGTCTGTCTGAAGAGGCAGTGATGCAGGTAATCGCTCAATTATATACGGAAATCAATATCGATGGCCGATTTGCTTGTGTAGGATCGAACCTGTGGGGCTTGAAGCGCTGGTACCCGATCGAGAAATCGGAGGATACAGTGGGTAGTGGCAAACGTCCACGTATCATTAACGATGAAGACGATGATATGGACGACGATGACATGTTTGCCGAAGAAGAAGATGTATTTGTTGAGGAAGAGGATTTCGATTCCTTCGATAAACCGGCTGAAGAAGATTTTGAAGCTGAGGAAGAAATCGAAGAAGAAGGCGAGTTCTTGCCCGAAGAAGAAATCGATGAAGATGATGATAGTGATGATGAGGATCTGGATGAAGACGGCGATATTGAGACCGATCTGGACACGCTTATTGAGGAAGAGCTTGAGGATGACGAAGACGAGGAGAAATAATTCGAATCGTGACCATCTACTTGACAGCAACCCTTCGATGAGAGTAAACTATCTTCTGGGCTTTTGAAAAAGCTATTCAATTATGACTATAAAGTGCCCCGCTTTTGCCGGGGGACTTTTTATTTTTTTTTGAACCAATTTATGGGAAGTGTTTGCTTTAGTTTGCCAAAAACCAAAGTTAAGCGTGTCCGACAGGACGAAAGCGACCCGAATACAACACATTATCATCAACAGTCAATGCGCTAACGTTAAGCGTGTCCCAACGGGACAGAAGCGAGTACAATACACTGCAGTCTGGATCCGAGTTGGGAGTCCAGAGGGCACAGCCCTTTGGGGCCCTCCCTGTAGGGAGGGTTTGGGAGGGTACAAACTTAAGGGAGGTATTACATACATGACGAAGTATATATTCGTTACAGGGGGCGTGGTTTCCTCACTGGGAAAGGGCATTACAGCGGCATCGCTCGGAAGGCTACTCAAGAACCGCGGATTAAAAGTAACGATCCAGAAGTTTGATCCTTACATTAATGTTGACCCGGGAACGATGAGTCCCTATCAGCATGGTGAGGTGTTTGTAACCGACGATGGCGCAGAAACGGATTTGGATTTGGGTCATTATGAGCGTTTTATCGATATTAATTTATCCAAGAGCAGTAACGTGACGACCGGTAAAGTGTACTCTTCCGTTATTACCAAAGAGCGCAGAGGCGAATATTTGGGCGGTACGGTGCAGGTTATTCCACATATTACCAATGAGATCAAGGACCGTGTTTTCCGTGCAGGCCGTGAAGCGCAATCCGATGTCGTTATTACCGAGATTGGCGGCACAGTTGGCGATATCGAGAGCTTGCCGTTTATTGAAGCCATTCGTCAAATTAAAAGCGATATAGGCCGGGATAACGTGATGTATATTCATGTTACACTCATTCCTTATCTGAAAGCGGCCGGCGAAGCCAAAACCAAGCCGACACAGCACAGCGTGAAGGAACTGCGTGGTCTGGGTATCCAGCCGCATATTATTGTATGCCGCACTGAGCATTCACTGGGAGAAGACATGAAGCGTAAGCTTGCGCTTTTCTGTGATATCGACACCAATGCGGTTATTGAATGCCATGATGTGGACACGCTGTATGAAGTGCCGATGATGCTGCGTGAGCAGGGCATGGATGATATCGTAGTTAAGCATCTCGGATTAACAAGCAATCCACCGGATATGACCGAATGGGAAAATCTTGTTCATCGCGTCAAATCTTTAGAGCATACGACTGAAATCGCAATCGTGGGTAAATATGTTGCTTTGCATGATGCTTATTTAAGCATTGTTGAAGCTTTGGGACACGCTGGCATTGATTGTAATACGGAAGTGAAGATCCGATGGATTAACGCGGAGGATGTTTATGATCACAATGTAGCGGAGCTGTTCCAAGGGGTCCAAGGTATACTCGTACCCGGAGGCTTCGGGGACCGCGGGATTGAAGGTAAAGTATCGGCTATCCGCTATGCGCGGGAAAACAATGTACCGTTTTTTGGCATTTGCTTGGGCATGCAGGTTGCTGTCATTGAATATGCACGCAGCGTGCTGAATCTGGAGGGCGCTAACAGCTCCGAGATTAATCCGGCAACACCTTATCCGGTCATCGATTTGCTGCCGGAGCAAAAAGATATTGAGAACTTGGGCGGTACTATGCGTCTTGGTCTTTACCCATGCAAACTGGTGGAAGGATCTCTTGCCATGCAGTGCTACGACGATGAGCTTGTGTACGAAAGACACCGTCACCGGTATGAGTTTAACAATGAATATCGTGAAGTAATGGAAAAAGCAGGCTTCCGGATCAGTGGTACATCGCCTGACGGACGTTTGGTTGAGATCATTGAATGCCCGACGCATCCTTGGTTTTTGGCTGTTCAATTCCATCCGGAATTTGCTTCCAGACCGAATCGTCCGCAGCGTCTATTCAAGCATTTTGTCGAAGCCGCTTTTTCATTATCCCGAGTTTAATATATAATTATGCCCAGATGGTAAGCATAGAACATCCTTCGACAGCATATATCCAACTATAGCAAGTAACAGCGAAACTTCAGCACACCAACTGTACACGATGTTCAGAAAATGCATGAAATGTAAAACATTTCAACTTTTTCGAAAAAAGCAGCAGGAATCTCGATATTTATATCGAATTTATCTTGATATGCTCGATGGGACAGGCCGGAATTCCGACAATCACGATCGTGGACTTGGGAGGCTGTATGGATGAAGAAGTTACTCATTGTAGATGATCAGAATGGGATCAGGATCTTATTGACGGAGGTATTCAGTACCGAAGGATACCAAACTTATCAAGCGTCGAACGGCAAGCTCGCACTGGAAATTGTCAGAACTACTTCTCCTGATTTGGTTTTACTGGATATGAAAATTCCAGGTATGGACGGATTGGACATTCTCAAGCACATTAAAAGTATCGACGCTTCGATCAAAGTCATTATGATGACAGCTTATGGCGAATTAGATATGATCAAAGAGGCAACGGATCTGGGTGCAATCATGCACTTTACGAAGCCTTTTGATATCGATGAGCTGCGGCAGGCGGTTAACATTCATTTGGGGAAGCCGAGGAATAGCTCGTATGCAGTGGGATCCTGATTACAGGGTCTCTTTTTTTTCTTATGACTATGAAAACGAAGCAGCTTGGTTATCATTTGAATTAAACTATGATATAATAACGCAGTATGACAGAAGAGCGGTCTTTGATACTTGACTCGGTCAATAACTACTAGGAGGAAGAAACATGCCATTAGTTTCAATGAATGAATTATTGCCAAAAGCAAAAGCAAACAAGTACGCAGTAGGGCAGTTCAATATGAATAACTTGGAATTTGCTCAAGCGATTGTAGATGCGGCTGAAGAATTAAAGTCTCCTTTTATTTACGGTGTAAGTGAAGGGGCTTTGAAGTATATGGGTATCGAGTTTACTGTAGCCCTTGCGGAAGCAGCAGCAAAAAAATCCGGCTTGCCAATCGCACTTCATTTGGATCACGGCAGCAGCTTTGAAGTAGCAATGAAATGTATCCGCGCAGGTTTCAGCTCGGTTATGTTTGATGGCTCCCATCATTCTTTCGAAGAAAACATTCGTTTGACGAAGGAAGTTGTTAAAGCAGCGCGCGCAATGGGCGTATCCGTTGAGGGTGAGCTCGGTACGATCGGCGGCGTGGAAGATGACATCAGCGTGGACGAGGAAAATGCAAGCTTGGCTAAACCGGAAGAAGCGATTCGTTTCTACGAAGAGACTGGCGTAGATTGCTTGGCTATCGCGGTAGGTACTGCTCACGGTATGTACGCTGGCGAGCCTAACATTCGTTTCGACATTATTCAAAAGGTGGCAAGTGCAATTCCTGTACCTGTTGTACTTCACGGCGGATCTGGCGTACCTGATGAGATGATTCGTCAAGCAATCGCTGCTGGCGTAGGTAAAATCAATGTTAACACCGAGAATCAAGTAGCGTGTACGGATGCCATTCGTGAAGCACTCAATAAAGACGCGAAAATCTACGATCCTCGTAAATACCTCACTCCTGCCCGCAAAGCTATGGTTGAAGTCGTTAAATCCAAAATTCAATTGTTCGGAAGTTCTAACCAAGCTTAATGTCTCCAATAGGAAATGCATCGTCATGGTGCGTTTCCTTTCTATATGCATAGTACCCACCTGGAATTACCGCCCTAAATCAGTATGTAAAGCTTGACAGCAGTCATTTGGAGGGAAGATAAACGAATGGAGAAATTGATGGTCACCGGAGGTCGTCCCTTGCGGGGAACGGTCCAAATCAGCGGTGCCAAGAACAGCGCGATAGCGTTGATACCAGCTGCAATTTTATCGGAAACAACCGTTACCTTAGATAATTTGCCGGTATTGAGTGATGTTGCCATTTATTCGGAGTTGTTGGAAGAATTGAATGCACCTGTGATTTGGCAAGGGGATCAGATGATTATCGATCCGAGCGCATTGCGATCCAAACCTATGCCTAATGGAAATGTTAAGAAATTGAGAGCTTCGTATTATTTAATGGGAGCGCTGCTTGGTCGTTTTGGAGAAGCAACAATTGGTTTACCTGGGGGATGCAATTTTGAACCGCGTCCGATTGATCAGCATATCAAAGGTTTTGAAGCATTAGGAGCACGTGTGAGCACCGAGAATGGGTCTTTGCACATTCAAGCCAAAGAGCTCCGCGGAGCGAAAATTTATCTCGATGTGGTTAGTGTTGGAGCTACAATTAATATTATGCTGGCTGCTTCTCGGGCCAAAGGCGTCACTTTGATTGAAAATGCGGCAAAAGAGCCTGAAATTATAGATGTTGCTACGCTATTAAATTCCATGGGTGCGAGAATCAAAGGAGCAGGAACCGAAACCATTCGTATTGAGGGTGTGGATTCCATGCATGGCTGTCGTCACTCGATTATTCCCGATCGGATTCAAGCTGGAACCTATATGATCCTTGCAGCTGCAACGCGAGGGGATGTTGTCGTGGACAATGTTATTCCGAAGCATTTGGAAGCTATCACGGCCAAATTGCAGGAGATGGGTGTTGAGATTCAGGAAATGGACGAATCCATACGCGTCATCGGTAAGCCCGAGTATGAGAGTGTGGATGTCACAGCGCTTGTATATCCAGGATTTGCTACTGATTTGCAATCACCGATGACAAGCCTCCTGACACAAACGAAGGGTACCAGCATTCTGAGTGATTATGTATACAGTAATCGCTTCAAGCATGTTCCCGAGCTAACCCGGATGGGTGCCAAAATTAAGGTTGAAGGGCGTTCCGCAGTTATTGAAGGCGGTCAGCTTAGCGCAGCCAAAGTGAAGGCTACTGATTTGCGTGCGGGAGCAGCACTTGTGATTGCAGCACTGACAGTTCCTGATGGAGTCACCGAAATAACAGGCGTCGAATATATCGATCGTGGTTATGATCATTTGGTCAGCAATCTATCAAGCTTGGGCGCAGAGGTTTGGCGTGAGCAGGATTAGTATCGTATAGTCTCTACTTTTTTGGGTAATGCTAGAATGAGTTTCACAAAAGTACAAATATAATAGTTTGGTGGCTGAGATTATGGATATACCACTAGCGCAATTAGAAGCGCAGAAACTGACTGAGTTGTATCAGTTAGCTAAAAAACATCAAATTCCTTCCTACGGCACTTTGAAAAAGAAAGAACTCATATTTGCTATTTTACGGGCCCAGGCAGAGAAAAGCGGTCTGATGTTCATGCAGGGTGTACTCGAAATTTTGTCCGACGGCTTCGGGTTTTTACGTCCTATCAACTATCTGCCCAGTACAGAGGATATTTATATTTCCGCTTCGCAGATTCGTAAATTTGATTTAAGAAGCGGTGACCTCGTATCTGGAAAATGCAGACCTCCTAAGGAAAACGAACGTTATTTCGGATTGCTCCAGGTAGAAGCTGTCAATGGCGAAGATCCGGTAACAGCTGCTGAGCGCCTTCATTTCCCGGCGCTAACTCCGTTATACCCGGAAAAGAAAATTTTGCTGGAAACTTCTCCAACGCATCTATCGACTCGCCTTATGGATTTGCTAGCACCTGTAGGACTGGGACAGCGCGGATTGATCGTAGCACCTCCCAAAGCCGGTAAAACGTTACTGCTGAAGGAAATTGCCAACAGCATTTCGACCAATCATCCGGAGATCGAGCTGTTCGTGCTTCTTATTGACGAGCGCCCGGAAGAAGTAACAGATATGCAGCGTTCGGTTAAGGGCGAAGTTATTGCCTCAACTTTTGACGAGCTTCCCGAGAATCACATCAAGGTCGCTGAGCTTGTGCTTGAAAGGGCCATGCGTTTAGTTGAACACAAAAAAGATGTCGTCATTTTGATGGATAGTATTACACGGTTGGCTCGTGCCTACAATTTGGTAGTTCCACCATCTGGCCGTACATTGTCTGGCGGTATTGATCCGGGTGCTTTTCATCGTCCCAAACGTTTCTTCGGTGCTGCGCGTAACATCGAAGAGGGTGGCAGCCTGACGATTTTGGCAACGGCACTCATTGAGACTGGTTCCCGTATGGATGATGTCATTTATGAAGAATTTAAAGGTACAGGTAATTTAGAGCTGCATCTGGATCGCAAATTGGCCGAGCGTCGTATTTTCCCGTCAATCGATATGCGTCGTTCAGGAACACGTCGTGAAGAAATGCTCTTAAGCAAAGATGTGCTGGATAAAGTATGGGCAATTCGCAAGAGCATGAATGAATCACATGAATATGTAGAAGCTTTTATCAAGAAGCTGGTTGATACCAAAACGAATCAGGAGTTCCTGGACACACTGGAAAAACTGGGAAATGGCTCTAGCAAACCGCCGGTTAGCAGTAATTCCTCGTCGTCCGTGAATAAGCCTTTGGCTAACGGTTCCGCCTCTTCCGCGGTAAGTAAGCCATCATCCAATGGGAGTATGAATACTTCTTCTGCAGTAAGTAAGCCGCCGTCCACGAGCAGCGCTTCATCCGCAGCAAGCAAGCCGACAACCTCCAGCAGAACCTCGTCAGCAATAAGCAAGCCATCATCTGGCAGAAGCAGTGCTGCTTCGTCAGCAAGCAAATCATCCGTCAGCACCAGCAGTTCTACCACAGGTTCGGCTCCGTTGTCTTCCAGCAATGAGGACACCTTGTCCCCTACGCCGAATACAACTACCAAGCGTGTGAAGAATTCTGCGTCGTAATTCAACAGGTTAGGAGTACAATGCTATGAATTTAGTCTACGCCGACCTCGACGGGAACTTATTTGACCATCCCGATTATATTGCGCTTGGTCGCAATGGGGATATGGTCACTGATATTATGGAAGATGAGTTAATTCCATTGCCTGAAGGGGCAACCATGGTTAGCTTGCCTTTTACCAAGCCGATCGGGATAAATCTGAAATCCGGAGACATGCAGGTTGTTCCCGGTAACGTACAGGCGGTTGGGGCGCTGTTACCACAAGGTTTTACACGATTGCTAATTCCAAGCTATGTGAAGTCGGATGCAAGCAAGTTGCTTCCTTTATTCGGTTATACAGCGGTTGTTTGGAAAGATGGAGGGTTTTATGTAGCCGCACATGCGACAGACGATCCCGAACCATGGAATCCGCGTAACTGTGATCCGGCAGAGCTGGAAGTTCAGGTACAGCAATTTCTTCAGCAATACGGTGACAATCGGGTATTCCAGCATCTGTCCAAATGTGCGTTGGAATACGAATGCCTAACCGCATCGAATACATTTTTAAACCGTCTGGAAGGGTCGATACCAGTTTCCTTTTCCTGTAATGCCGGTTGCTTTGGCTGTATATCGGAGCAGCCTGATGATAGCGGCTTCCTTGCACCACAGACGCGTATGAACTTCAAGCCGACTGTCGATGAAGTCGTACAGGTTATGCTCCAGCATCTAAAGACGCCGGATAACATCGTGAGCTTCGGCCAAGGCTGCGAGGGAGAACCATCTACCCAGGCGCCTACCATTATCGAGGCGATCAAGCGAGTTCGGCAGCAGACGGACGCTGGTTACATTAACATCAATACTAATGCCGGACTAACGGATCATATTCGGGGTATCGTGGATGCAGGCTTGAATCTGATGAGAGTCAGCACGATCAGTGCGCTGGATGATCACTATAATGCTTATTATAAGCCGCGCGGCTACACACTCAAAAATGTGGAAAAATCGCTGCGTTATGCTGCTGATAAGGGTGTAATCACTTCAATTAACTATTTGATCTTCCCGGGAGTTACGGATCGTGAGGAAGAGATTGAAGCGATGATCGAGTTTGTGCGTCGTACCGACTTGAAGCTGATCCAGCTGCGCAATTTAAATATTGACCCGGAAAGCTATTTACAGTTGATCCCCAAGGCACAGGGTGAGCTATTTGGTATGAAGCAAATGCTGGAGATTTTTGAACAAGAGCTTCCCGATGTTATTTTGGGCTCCTATACACATTTGCCTGAATCATTAAAACAAAGAAGATACTTGCAACAATCTCAGTAGTCATGCTATAATCTGCTCATGTGTTCAATTAGAACTCTGATTCACATGGTGTTTCAGGGCAAAAGAGGTGAAAGAAATGAAAGAAGCTATCCATCCGACTTACCACAACACAACAATTTCTTGTGCTTGCGGCAATGTTATCGAAACAGGTTCGGTTAAAGCTAATCTTCGTACTGAAATTTGCTCTTCCTGCCATCCTTTCTACACTGGTAAACAAAAGTTTATCGATGCTGGCGGACGTGTTGATAAATTCAAAAAGAAATACGGCGTATAATTCGGCCTATTTCCACTATTTTATTGCATAAACCCACCTCCTGTGGCAAACCTAAGAGCGAAAGCTTTTAGACCATGCTGCAGGAGGTGTTTTTATGTTCAAATCTCATTTATTCAGATGGGCGTTGACGGGTGCATTGCTCATGATGCCCGTCGCGCTTGCGTCTTGTCAGAAACAAAGCGCAGGGCCCAAGGTGCAATCGTACGCTCAGGATGGATTGCTTGGGATCAGTGACGTGAATCCGAACATGCCGATGAGTCCAACTTACCATACGTATGGGGAAGACACGAATCTGATGCAGGCAACGATCGACCAGGTACCTCATGTAATTGATTCCAATATTCGAATTAATGGACCTGTAGCTACTGTTAATATTCATGTTCCAGCAGAACTGACTGCTGAGGAAACGGCTGCAGTGGCGCGGGATGCACAAGACAAATTGACCAAAGCGATGCCAAGATACACGATGAAGGTTACGGTTTCCCGAAAATAATGACGGGTTGCTATTTCGCAATAAATCGACTATACTTATGTTTGCCGTGCTAGACGGGGAGGCAGCGGTGCCCTGTAACCCGCAATCCGCTACAGCGGGGTTGATCGCCTACATGCGGTATTGCGATGTGAGGTTTGGGTTTTAGAATCGGTGTTGAGAGCTGGGTCCTTCGCAATGGATGCCTGTGAATCCGGTCAGGTTCGGAAGGAAGCAGCCGTAAGTGGGATGTTTCATGTGCCGAAGGGTTGCCTGGCTTGAGTCGAGACTAAAAATTCCACTTGGATCGTAATATCAAAGTAGGTGCACGGTTATATCCAATTTATGTGACCAATAAGGTGTAACGAACATACGAGCATTATGAACAACCATTGTAATAGGTTGACTCATAGTGTTTTTTTGTGTTTTTAGAAGGAAAATGAAATATTTAGGAGAATTGTATACTAAAGTTAACTTGTTTTGGTAGTAAGGGGTGGAGCGATGCAGCATGAACTCAATTTATTACAGCAGTTTGCAGGCACTTTTTTAAAGGATATCAATATGGGGGTCTTTGTAATAAACACCGATTTTGAATTGGTGGATATTAGTGACATGGCATGCCGTGTATTAGGGTTGAAAAAAGAAGAGGTTATGAACCAATCGATGGATAGTATTTTTGTCGAGCTCCCTGCGGAGCACCGTTTAGTACATCGCAATATATTAGAAGGTATGGTCGTACGTAATCATGCGCTGTCATGGACTAACAATCAAGACCGGTATGAGTTGCTGCTTGATTCTAATGTGCTTCGTGATGAGCAGAACAAAATTGTCGGGGCTTATATCATTTTTAAAGATGTCACTAATCTGCGCTCATTGGAAGAGCAGGTACGTAGAAGTGACCGGTTGGCGATGATTGGGCAGATTGCAGCTGGCACGGCTCATGAGATTCGTAATCCATTAACGTCCATTAAAGGATTCCTTCAGATGCTGCGAAAAACGCTGCAAATTCACGGAATGGATCGTGAGAGCGGATTTGCCGATATTATGCTGGGTGAAATCAATCGTATTAACGAATTGGTTAGTGAATTTCTGCTATTAAGCAAACCGAAGAACGTAACGTATCAGTCGCTTGATATTTCTCAGGTTATTAAAGAAATGCTGCCGATCATTAATAATGAAGCTGTACTACATAGGGTCATTGTCAGATATGATGCTGCGGAAAAGCTGCCGCAGGTTATAGCGGATGGTGAGCTGTTAAAACAGGTTTTTTTGAACATATGCAAAAATGGCATCGAGGCTATGGTGGATGGCGGGCAACTGGTGTTGACAGAAAGAGTCGATGTGGAGGAGCGAATTGTAAGCATCGATATCCATGATTCAGGGCCCGGCATTCCGATGTTTGTCATTGATAAAATTTTTGATCCCTTTTTTACGACCAAGGATGAAGGTACTGGCCTGGGGCTGTCTGTGTGTCAACGAATTATCCATGATGTAGGCGGGCATATCCGTGTTTCCTCCAAAGGCTTCGGTACTACGTTTACGGTAGGAATCCCGTACCCGTAAGTACTTCATTCGCGTGGGTAAGTGTAGTATACTATAGAGGATGAACCACTATTGGAGCTGACGCTATGGCACATATCGCTTTATACCGAACGTGGAGACCGCAGGCTTTCCGAGATATTGTAGGTCAGAAGCATATCGTACAAACACTTCAAAATTCGCTGCGTGAAGGGCGGGTTACACACGCTTATTTGTTTAATGGTCCACGAGGAACAGGGAAAACGAGTGCTGCCAAAATATTGGCCAAAGCCGTTAACTGCCTGAGTGGTCCTGCTGAAGAGCCCTGCAACCAATGTGCCAATTGTATCCGTATTACGGAAGGTGCCGTGATGGATGTAGTGGAAATCGATGCCGCCTCTAATCGGGGGGTAGAAGAGATCCGTGATATTCGTGACAAAGTGAAATATGCACCTACCGAAGTTCGCCAAAAGGTGTATATTATCGATGAAGTACACATGCTGACAACAGAGGCATTTAATGCACTCCTCAAAACATTAGAAGAACCGCCTCCCCATGTGATGTTCATTCTTGCTACTACTGAGCCTCATAAGCTGCCAGCAACGATTATTTCCCGCTGCCAACGGTTTGACTTCCGGCGTGTTTCACTGGATGAACAGGTTGAACGTCTTCATCTGGTCTGTCAGGAAGAACAGATAGAGGCTGAGGAGAACGCCCTCCGCTTCATTGCCCGTTTGTCCGATGGCGGGATGCGGGATGCACTAAGCTTGCTGGATCAAATTATGGCATTTTCGGGTAAACGCGTTACGTATGATGATGTAGTATCGATTACCGGGGGAATGGCCTCAGATCAATTTCAAATATTGGTCGAGGCCATCAAGCGCCGAGATGTACCAGCCGTATTGCAATTAATTGACTCATTTATGCAAGAGGGCAAAAGCGCAGATAAATGTATGGAGAATCTGCTCTTCTATTTCCGTGATTTGCTGATGGTTAAGCTGGTGCCTGACTCACAGGCTGTCACGGATCGTATTCATGATGTCAAAGCGTTCGTATCCGTGGCAGCAGCGTTCACGTCACAGGAGCTCATTTCCATGATCGACTCGCTTAATTATTATCAGACAGAGATGAAGTACTCCGTTCAGCCGCAGACACTGCTTGAGGTTGCCTTGATGAAGCTTTGCAGTGTATCAGCAGCGGATTCAGGTGTAGCTGCAGCGTTGGAGTCGACTGGTACATTGCAGGCGACTGGAGAGTCGGCAGTCAGAGATCATGCGTCCGATGGGCTGGTAACCCAGCTAACCAGTCGGATTCAGCGTCTTGAGGAGCAGTTGGCTCAGCTGCTGAAACAGGGGGGTGGATCGTCCGCAGCGAGTTCGCACAGCGGCAGTAGTCCTTCGGGAACTGGCATGCGAACTTCGTCTAATCCCGCTGCCATGAAGAAAAGCGTTGAGAAGCTGGATGGCTACTTGCTTGGCAGGGAAGAACCGGAATGCAAGAACGTGCTTCAAAAGTGGGGGCAAGTATTGTCCCGCGTTAAAGAGCAAAAAATAACGATTCATGCCTGGCTCGTAGACGGAGAGCCGGTCTCGCTGCATAATGATAATGTATTGGTTGCTTTTAAAAGCGCCATGCATCGGGAGACGACCGAGAAGCCAGCTAACAAACCGATGATTGAACAGGTAATGGCTGAAGTAATGGGTAGACCGCTGAAGCTGGTTACCATTATGCTTAAGGATTGGAACGCTGCTTCAGATGAATCGAAGAATGTAGTCAGAAGTAAAGAAGAGCTCAAGCTTATCCCTGAGGGAGAACCTGATGCTCCTGCGAATGAACAATGGATCGACGAAGCCATTAAATTGTTTGGCGCCGATCTCGTAGAGATCAAGTCGGATTGATGAGCAAATAATTAAGGTACTTCATTTGAGGTATACAATGACACCTACATGACTGAGGAGCTGAATCGAATGAATAATATGAATCAAATGATGAAGCAAGTAAAAAAAATGCAAGAGCAAATGCTGAAAACTCAAGAGGAGTTGGCTCTTAAATCAGTTGAAGGAACAGCAGGCGGTGGCGTTGTCACGGTTGTCGTGAACGGCCAAAAGAAAGTAACCTCCATCTTGATTAAACCCGAGGCTGTGGATCCTGATGATGTCGAAATGCTGCAGGATCTTGTGTTGACAGCTATTAACGATGCCATGACCAAAGCTGAAGAGCTGGCCAACAAAGAAATGGGACGCTTAACCGGCGGCGTGAACATTCCAGGTCTATTCTAGTCTTCGAGTCCGATCACACTATAAGAGCGCGATCTCACAGGCGTTTCTCTATGAAGCGTCCTGTTTTTTATGATCAGGCTCTATAAGGAGCTATCCCTTTGTTTTATCCCGAACCGCTAGCGAAACTTATCGATGCCTTTTCCCGATTGCCGGGTATTGGACCCAAAACAGCGGCACGACATGCTTTTCATGTGCTGCGCATGAAGGAAGAGGATTGCATCGAATTTGCCAAAGCTTTAGTCAATGTCAAAAGAAATCTGCACTACTGCTCGGTATGCTGTAACATTACGGATATGGATCCATGCCGCATTTGTCAGGACAAAGGCAGGGACCGATCTATCATTTGTGTCGTTCAAGAGCCTAAGGACTTGGTTGCTATGGAGAGAACGAGAGAGTTTAATGGTTATTACCACGTTCTTCATGGTGCTATTTCTCCAATGGAAGGTATCGGTCCGGATGAGCTCCGCATAGCTGATTTGTTGAAACGTTTGGGTGATGAACAGGTTCAGGAGCTTATTCTTGCTACCAACCCCAACATTGAAGGAGAAGCAACCGCGATGTATTTGTCTAGATTGGTGCGTTCCTTTGGGCTTAAAGTTACCCGAATTGCTCACGGGCTTCCGGTAGGCGGAGATTTGGAATATGCAGATGAGGTAACGCTAACCAAATCGCTTGAAGGCCGTCGTGAAATATAAGCCCGCATTAGAAATGAGTATGAATTAAAGATTCAACCAACAAAAGTCTTGCAGGTCATTCCTGTAAGGCTTTTTTATGTTGTGACCATAGTTCTATTAATGCTATCGATTCCATACTTATAGAGTATAGGACAAACATGTTTAGTGGCGGCTGAGGGAGCTGGTGGACATGTTCGTCGTCTTATACATGTATGCTTAAGGAGGGATCGCATGGGAATGTGGGATCGTGTTACGCGTGAACAACGGAAGGCTATGCAGCTTCTTAACAGTGAAAAGATGCAATTGCTACAGGAAATTGAGAAGGCGCGCTTGGATTGGGTTACGGCTCAGCATCGTCTTGATATCGTCATTGAACATGATCAGATTGATTATGCGATCTATGCCTTGGAAGCTTCTCAGAAGCGCTTGGACATGCTGTTTAAACAAGCCAAGAGGATGAAGCTATCTGCGTGGGATGTCCGTAACAGTAAGAATGAGATTGTAACATTTAAATAAAGGCATAGCTTTTTGCTAATGAGATAGCTTGCTAAGGCAGCGATAACATTTTTATACAGTTAGCTGGCTGTGCAAAGCCTTGGGAGGGTGACATAAAGTACATGACGAAGCTATATTTACTGTGGGGGATACTTAGCATTTCGGTAATATTACTGATGATTATCTTGTTTCGCTATAGACAAGCTTTCCAATGGCTCGGATATCTTTGTTTTAATGTTGCATTAGCTGCTTTTTTATTGTATATTGTAAATCTGCTTGAAGGCTATACACAATTGGAAGTGCCTATAAACCCCGTAACTGTAGGAACAATAAGTGTTTTGGGTATACCTGGACTTCTCATGTTGGTTGCTTTGAAGCTGTGGATTGTTTGATAGTCTGGCTGAAAATCGTAAGTATCTTTTATTTTAAAAAAAGACTTGCATTAACTTCTGAAGTTGTGTTATATTAAAGAAGTCGCCGCTAAAAGAAATGCGATTAAAGCGGTAACGTATTAAAGTAATAAAAGTAGTTAATTAATAATGAATTTTGTAGCATTTGTCCTTTGAAAACTGAATCAACGAGTGAGTAAATAGCAGTACAAGAGAATGCAAATTCTCGTCAGCAGTGAATGAG
>NZ_MRTH01000044.1 GCF_001956045.1 Paenibacillus sp. FSL H7-0331
GCGCCAATGGTACTTGAACCGCAGGGTTCTGGGAGAGTAGGACGTTGCCAAGCACAGTAAAATAGCCTTTTTGGATACTTATCCGAAAAGGCTATTTTTTATTGGCATAACGACCTTGCCGTTTGTATACATACAGAGCAGTCTGCATAGAAGGGCAAGGCCGTAAGGATAGGTATGTAACGTTGTTTGATGAATCTAAACGTAACCTAAGTGCAAACCAATATCCAAATTGCAATTTTTTATTGCGAGTAACATGAAGTATCTTTGTCATTGAGTTTTATAAATCCTCTGGAGGAATGCTTTCTCAGACGGAACAATATGATCAATCGCGGCAAAAAAATCCATAGATGAACGAAAAACAGACTTATCATATCTAATGGTGCCCATGGATAAAAGCATCCAATAATCATGATTGTCACCCAAAATACTTGCATTTGAAGTCCTCTGAATCTCTTTAAACCTATATGATTGGTCGGTGCTAAACCCAGCCAAGGCAAACGAAATCGGAATTGCCAATGCGTAAGTGGTCGTTTTTCCTTTAAAGTGATATGCAAGTAGATGAGTAGGGCGTGGAGTAGTGGAAGGAATGCTATTCCCAATAACATTGCATAGGGACGCAGATGGATTAACTCCCGGGCGAGCATGCTTACAAGGATGCCCCAGTAGATGAGATTGAGAATAGTGCTGTAATGAATTCTTTTGAGAAGTCGATAGTGGTATACGGTGGATTCTTTAGAAAGCTCTTGTTTATTCACGATAGCTTCACGCGTCCATTTCATAGAATTCGATTTCGTCTTTGAGTAGGGCATAGCTACAATAGTAGTGAAGATATGTATGCATATTGCATTTATATATATCGGCTGCAATGAATCAAATGTTAAGCTTTGGAACCTTGTATAAGCTATATTCATAATCATATAGTATCCCGAGTTTAAGTTAAGAGAATACGGACATACTGATAGAAAAGAAGAATAGAGGTGAGTCTAATGGGAAAGGTTATCAAGGAACTAGAGGAAGCCCAAGGCTGCATCATCTGTGGACAGACAAAGGAACACGGTATCATGATTATATCCGAATTTATTTGCGAAGATTGCGAACATGAGATGGTACAAACGGACGTCATGGATGCCAAATACCCTTTTTTTATCCGCCAAATGAAGCGAATTTTTTACAAAAAAAATGCATAAGCTCTTGTCCATGTATACAAAGCTCTCTTTCGACGTTAAAACGTTGGAGAGAGTCTTTTTGTTTGTTACAATAGAACTATACTTTCACATGCCGACTGGAGAAACAACTTATGACAATAGATAAGCACAGAGCCCCGTTATTCGAGAAATTAATGGGACATGCCGAACAATCCTATGTAAGCTTACACGTACCAGGGCATAAATCAGGGCAGGGCTTGGATCAGACTGCACGTCCTTACTATGAATCTATAATGCGTCTGGATTTAACGGAAATATCAGGTCTGGATGATTTGCATCATCCCGAGGAAGCGATTTTGGAAGCACAGCGATTGGCAGCAGATTGTTTTGGTGCAGAGGAAAGCTTTTTCCTCGTAAACGGAAGTACAGTGGGCAATCTGGCTATGATATTAAGTGTATGTCGCAGGGGGGACCTACTACTAATTCAAAGGGATGCCCATAAGTCGGTCATTCACGGCCTCATGCTCGCTGGTGCACGCGCAGTGTTTGTAAGCCCTGAAGTAGACCCGGTTACAGGAATGACGCGTGGGCTGCGTCTGGAAGCCATACAGGAGGCTCTTGAGAAGTATCCCGAAGCAAAAGGACTGCTGGTGACACGTCCCAGCTATTACGGTATGGCGCTGCCGCTGCAAGCTATCGCCCAACTGCTTCACGAGCACGGAAGACTGCTGCTTGTCGATGAAGCACATGGGGCGCACTTCGGCTTTCATCCCGCTCTGCCTCCATCTGCGCTCACCTGCGGGGCTGACGCGGTAGTCCAGTCAACGCACAAGCTGTTAACAGCCATGACCATGGGATCGATGCTTCATGTACAAGGCGAGCTCATAGATCGAAATGAATTAAAACGCTATTTGACTATGCTGCAAAGCTCCAGTCCGTCCTATCCGTTAATGGCTAGCCTGGATCTCAGTCGTCGACAGATGCATACAGAAGGCAGAGCATTGTTAGACAAAGCACTTACCGTTGTTGATAAATTTAACAAGGGTTTGGAATTACTTAGTGACTTTACGATACTTGAGCCTATTACGGATAATGAGATCATTTGCAAGGACCCCTTTAAGGTGACGATCAAAGATTCAAACCATCGGCTAAGCGGCTTTGATCTGAAGGATAAATTGGAGGCACAGGGCTGCTTTGTAGAGCTGGCTGACCCACAAGCTGTACTACTCGTATTTAGTCTGGCATCGACAGAGCAGGATGTGCTCAAAGTGCTGAAGGCGCTGAAGGCGATAAGCTTGGCAAATAACGAAAAAACAGTGGGAGACAACAGCATAGCAACATTACGCAGCTTTTCCTCTACAGTGATGCCTGGTTTATCCAAGCCTGTTTCTTTTGATGAATCCAACGTTCGCCAGAAAGGTGCGATTCAGGTTGCGCTGGAGGATGTGGAAGGGATGCATTCAGCTGAAATGGTAGTCCCTTATCCTCCCGGTATCCCAGTACTATGCCCAGGAGAGCTGATTTCTGCTGAAGTATTGCGTTATTTAATGCAACTGGTCGCTATGGGAGCAAGAATTCATGGGTTAATTGAGGGCGAGCAGCCCATGCTCTCGGTGTTAAGTAGTGCCAAATCTTAAGTGGTGCGATATTTTATTAAAATTGTGAGGTAATCATAAGGCAAACGATATATAATAGAAGAAACAGCTTTAAGTGTCTGTTCAAAAGTCGCCTTTCAACTCTGTGAAGTACAAGTTTTCGTAGAAAACTCGCTTCGGAGGCGGTGAAAAGGAGGATCGCAACAAGCTGTGATTACTAAGTATTGGAGTAAACACGATGTATAAAGGATTTTTCATTACAACTGAGGGTTGCGAGGGCGCAGGGAAGACTTCGATCATCCATTTGCTCACTAACCATCTATCTGCTTTAGGTTATGAAGTCATGACGTCTCGTGAGCCGGGAGGCATTCAAATTGCCGAACAAATCAGGGAGGTCCTTCTAGATACACAGAATACAAGGATGGACGGACGCACCGAGGCATTATTATACGCGGCAGCCAGAAGGCAGCATTTAGTCGAAAAAATTGTACCGGCACTGCAGGCAGGTAAAGTTGTCATCTGTGATCGGTTTATTGACAGCAGCTTAGCTTATCAGGGTCATGCCAGAGGTTTGGGTATTGATGAGGTACTGGGTATTAATCGATTTGCGATTGATCAGATTCTTCCCGATCTCACGATTTATCTAGACGTATATCCGGAAGTTGGACTTAAGCGGATTCATGCCAATGAGGAAAGGGAAATCAACAGACTCGATTTGGAGGAGCTGGCTTTCCATCAAAAAGTGCGTGAGGGTTACTTGATCCTGACGGAACGTTTTCCGGAAAGAATCGTGACGATAGATGCTAACGTGGAAATCGAGGCCGTCTTTAGGCAAGTGAAAGCGGCAATTACCCATTTTCTCCAAAAATAGTTCGTTTATCGCTCGTTTTCGATCGTTTTTAGCGTACAGCAGCACTTGTCATTGCAGGAATTGTACACATGGATGTCAAATTATTATAGAGTGGGAGAACATATTTCACGAGGAGGTTGATGCTAATGAAACTAGTTATTGCCGTTGTCCAGGATAAAGACAGCAATCGTCTTTCTAATGCGTTAATCAAGGAAGGGTTTCGTGCAACCAAATTGGCCAGTACGGGTGGGTTTTTGCGAGCAGGGAATACAACCTTTATGATCGGTATTGAAGACGAGCGCATTAGCGATGTGATGCAGGTGATTAAAGCCAATTGCAAGATTCGTGAGCAGATGGTTACTCCTGTGTCCCCTATGGGTGGAACGACCGATTCCTATATACCTTTCCCTGTAGAAGTACAGGTAGGCGGAGCTGCTGTATTCGTGCTTCCGGTTGAAAGATTCGAGCACTATTAAAGAAGGAAGGGTGGACGCGGAGTGAAAATTAATCCGGGCTGGCGACCTTTCGGTAAAGAAATTCAACGCATGGAAAATACAGCTTCCCAGCAGCTGCAGCAGAAGTCTTTCTCAGATATGATGCAGCAGCAAAATGAAGGAGCGAATCAGGAACAGCTTCAACGTATTTTGCAGGAGATACACATGCAGGGTGATCGTCTAAGCAAATCCATGACGGTACGTGAGCTGCGCCAGTATAAATTGCTCGTTATGAGGTTTTTGGAGGAAACGGTGCGTCGGGGTGTCCAACTGCGTGATACACGGGGTTGGGACCGACGGGGCCGCTCCAAACGCTATAAACTGCTGGAAGAGGTTGATCAAGAGCTGTTGACGCTTGCTGATGATATGCTGGAGAGCGAGCAGGGGCGGATCGACATCTTACACAAAATTGGCGAAATCCGGGGGATGCTGATTAACCTTGTCTTCTAAATGACAAGAAATGGTCCCATATTTAAATATTATAGAGTAGGAAAGGATTTTACAGACCGAGATGTCTATTGAGTCCATAGCTGGGCAGGAACGCGTCAAGCGCATATTGCAAAATAGTTTGCGGACGGATAAAGTGTCCCATGCCTATATTTTTACAGGTCAGCACGGAACAGGGCGGAGGCAGATGGCACTTGCTTTTGCTCAGGCCCTGTATTGCAAGGTGCTTCCCGATGATGCCTGTGGAGAATGTCTGGACTGCCGCAAGGTGGAGCATGGTAATCACCCAGACCTCCATTGGGTCAAACCTGACGGAGCATCGATCAAGATCGAGCAGATTCGTGAGCTGCAAAAGCAATTTGCGTATCGTGCAGGGGTTTCCGGCTTAAAGATGTACGTGCTGGAGAATGCCGATACGATGACCGTGCAGGCGGCGAACAGCTTGCTGAAATTTTTGGAAGAACCGACTTCTCGGGTAGTCGCGATCTTGATTACGGATAACGGGCAAGCGTTGCTGCCAACCATTCGTTCAAGAGCACAGTGGGTGCCGTTTGCTCCACTCAGCCGGGTGTTGATGATAGAAACGCTGCAAGCGGAGGGACATCCGTCCTTTTTGATCCAACCGGCCGTTCGTTTGGCGGCAGGAACTGAGGCGGCACGAGAGCTGATTCAAGGAAATGGGTTTGCAGAAATTAGAAACCTAGTGATACAATTAGCGAGGGAGAGCTTGACCCGACTACCGACATCGATGCTGACCGCACAACAGAAGCTGGCCAAATCGGAGTTAACCGATCAGCTTCCATTATTTATGGATATGCTCATTTTGTGGCTGAAGGATATGGTTCGATTAAGTCTGGGTGATCACAATGAGCTGGTTTTTACAGATCAAACCGAATGGATGGGCGGACAAGCCTTGAGTTACGATATGAAGCACTGGGTCCGCTGCATGGAGCAGGCGATCGAGCTGCAAAAAAGGCTTCGTTTCCATGCAAACCCGCAGCTGGTGCTTGAAAAAATGCTAATGCACTTGAAGGGGGTGTAACATGTACTCGGTTGTAGGTGTACGCTTTAAAAAGGCTGGGAAAATTTATTATTTTGATCCCATCGATCTTCCGGTCGATAAAGATAGTGCTGTGATTGTTGAAACGGCTCGTGGCATTGAATATGGAAAAGTCGTCATTGGTAAGCGCACGGTTAAAGAATCGGATGTGGTTTTACCGCTAAAAAAAGTAATACGGATAGCGGATTATACGGATGCGCAGCTGGTGGAAGACAATAAATCGGCAGCCAAAAATGCATTCGCGCTCTGTCAGGAAAAAATCAAGGATCATCAGTTGAAAATGAAACTGGTTGAT
Source organism: Paenibacillus sp. FSL H7-0331 (assembly GCF_001956045.1). The sequence goes on from NZ_MRTH01000044.1 coordinate 5,887, forward strand.
GTTGAATATACATTTGATCGTAACAAGATCATCTTTTACTTTACAGCTGAAGGTAGAGTGGATTTCCGGGAGCTGGTAAAGGATTTGGCTGGTGTGTTCCGTACACGAATTGAACTCAGGCAGATAGGTGTTCGTGATGAGGCCAAAATGCTGGGGGGAATTGGTCCATGCGGACGAATCCTATGCTGTTCTTCCTTTCTGGGTGATTTTGAGCCGGTCTCGATTAAAATGGCGAAAGATCAAAACTTATCATTGAATCCAACGAAAATATCCGGGCTTTGCGGCCGGTTAATGTGCTGCTTGAAATATGAGCACGATAATTATGAGAGTGCCAAGGAAGATGTGCCGCGTGTGGGTAGTAATGTGATTACATCATTGGGCAGCGGACGCGTAGTTTCGCTGAACATGAACGAACGTACTGCAAAAATTCAAGTCTATGATTTGGGTAAAGTAATGGAGCTTTCTTTTGACGATGCGGTTGAGCAGCATTAATGGTAGTTCAAGTTCAAGCTTCCTTGAGGTGAACGCGTGGATAAAAGAAACGTATTTGTGCAAATAGAGCAGATAGAAGAACAAATGGGAACGATATACGGCGAGCTTGGTCAGATGAAGCGGCAAATAGTCGAGCTTCTTGAAGAAAATAAACGTCTGAGTATAGAAAATCAGCAGCTGCGCAAGCTGATGAAGATGGACACCTTACCGTCTGAGGTCATTGTGCCACAAGCGCCTATTACACCGGCACAGGCCAAAGAGCTTACAGGGGAAGGTTATGACAACCTGTCTCGACTGTACCAAGAAGGATTCCATATATGTAATGTGTATTATGGGCATTTGCGGACAGAAGGAGATTGCTTGTTCTGCTTATCTTTTCTTAATAAATAATCAGCATCGAAACGCGCATGCGATGAAGTGATAAACTGCAAATAAAACCGCCGTAGGGGAGCAAGCTTCTCTACGGTTTTTTTAGAAAGAGGAACGATATGGGAAAAGTATCTTTACATGCCAGTGAGCGGGTTGATGATCTGCTTACAAATGATTTGAAAATTATCCAGAGTGATGAGGTGTTCAGCTTTTCTCTGGATGCTGTATTACTGGGTCGCTTTTGCTATACGCCACCAAAGGGACGAATGATCGATTTATGTACAGGTAATGGTGTGATCCCCTTACTGCTAAGTACGCGAACCAAAGCCTCGATCGTAGCCATCGAAATACAAGAAAGACTCGCAGATATGGCCAAACGTAATGTGGAACTGAACGAACTGAAGCAGCAAATCCGTATTATTCATGGTGATTTGAAGGATGCCTGCACCGAACTGGGCCATGGGGCATTTGACGTTGTTACAGTCAATCCGCCATACTTGCCGATTCAGGACGGAGAGCAAAACAGGAATGAGCATTTTGCTGCTGCCCGGCATGAGGTGTTTTGCACGTTGGAGGATGTTGTCAGGGTCAGCAGTAAATTAGTGCGTGCCGGAGGGCGTGTCGCGATGGTTCATCGGCCAAGCCGGTTGGTAGAGATTTTTGGTATGATGCGGGCCTATAAGCTGGAGCCTAAGCGAATTCGCTTCGTTCATCCACGTGCGGGGGAAGAAGCCAACATGGTGTTGATTGAAGCGCATAAGGACGGCAAACCGGAGCTAAGGACGCTGCCGCCGCTGCTGGTATATAAGAATAAGACGGAATACTGTGAAGAGCTCATGGAGCTTTATTATGGCAAACGTGATGAACTAATCCAACAACCTGAGAACTGAAGAGGAAATCATAATGAATATTCAAAAAAGCTATGGACAAGAGAATGGATTAGGCAAGCTGTACCTGGTAGGAACCCCGATCGGTAATTTGGAGGATATGACCTTCCGAGCCATTCGTATATTGGGAGAGGTACAGTGGGTTGCTGCTGAGGATACACGACAAACGAGAAAGCTGATGACGCATTTCAACATCCCCACAAGGCTCGTCAGCTATCATGAGCATAATAAGCACGCCAGTGGGCCAGAATTGATTCGCTTGCTGGAAACGGGGGATTCTATCGCTCTGGTCAGTGATGCCGGATTGCCGGCGATCTGTGATCCAGGATCGGAATTGGTGAAGCAAGCGATTGAAGCGGGTATTGATGTAATTCCGATACCGGGTGCCAATGCGGCTTTATCGGCTTTGATTGTTTCTGGATTGTCGACAGAGCGATTCACGTTCCTGGGATTCCTGCCCCGTGACAAAAAATCCTTGCTTCAAGAACTTGAGCTACTGCAGCCTAAAAAGGAAACCCTTATCTTTTATGAATCCCCGCACCGGATTGTTAAGACGCTTGAGGCTATGCTAACGGTCTGGAATCCCGAACGTCAGGTCTGCTTGATGCGTGAAGTGACCAAGAAGTATGAGGAGGCTGCAAGAGGGACGATACGTGAATGCTGTGATTTCCTGAGCGAATATGAGCCCAAAGGTGAATATTGTATCATTGTTGAAGGCAGCACGGCTTCAGAGATGGCGTTGACTGTCGAATGGTGGGAATCGTACACCATCAAGGCACATGTCGAGCATTATGAATTGCAAGGCTCCGACCGTAAGGAAGCCATGAAACGTGCCGCCTCCGACCGTCAGATGCCCAAGAGAGAGTTGTATAACTTCCTACATAAAGAAGAATGAATCAAATGGCTTAAAACCACTCATAGTCGGCCTTCTACGGAATGGTCTTCTTTCCCAAAAAAAATCCCTGAGTCATAGTTGTCTATGATTCAGGGACAAGAGGAGATATGAAAAAGGTTAGAATTACCTAAGTAAGAATTGCTATCCTTATTATAAACTATTTTTCTTATTTTGTCACAGGTATTGGCATATCGGACAAACATTCGTGACAAATAATTTTACCTTTATAATAAGAAACATTTTCAGCGTTACCGCAAAAGATACAAGCAGGTTCATATTTTTTGAGCATGATGCGCTCGCCATCTACATAAATTTCCAAAGCGTCTTTTTCGCCGATACCCAAAGTTCTGCGAAGCTCGATAGGAATAACAACCCGACCCAATTCATCGACCTTTCTAACAATACCAGTTGATTTTAACATGTTATAAGTCCCCTCTCAGAAAAAAATAATCGTCATTATTCGACATAATTCTTATTTTCTATGATACCAACCATTCCCAAAATAGTCAACCTCAACTTGTCGATTTTTGACAATCATGATGTCGAATTTGTTCAAATTTGATTAAAAATTCATTCAAAATAGCTAAATTTTTCTTGAATTGATTTAATAAAGGCTTTACGAGGGGGATTTAGTCAGTTAAATATATGATAAAATTGGAAATATGAATATGATATTATTCGACAAATATACAGGTTTTTGTTTGTTTATGTCGAAAAATCGAAGAAAGTGCAGGTGAAGGATCATGACTCGTTCTCTTCAAGAAGAAAAAGTATTTAAGGACCCTGTTCACAAATATATTTATGTTCAGGATCAGACGATTTGGGATTTGATTAATACCAAGGAGTTTCAAAGGCTGCGCCGGATCAGGCAGCTTGGTACCTGCTTTGTAACTTTTCATGGGGCGGAGCACAGCCGGTTCTCACATTCGCTTGGCGTATATGAGGTGACTCGAAAAATCATCTCGCAATTTGAACGCAACCAGTATGAGGATTGGCCAAGGGAAGAAAGACTGCTCTCCTTATGCGCTGCTCTGCTTCACGATGTCGGGCATGGTCCCTTTTCCCATTCCATCGAAAAGACATTTGGCACCCACCATGAGGATTGGTCCTGCAGGATCGTGCTTGGCGATACCGAGGTCAATCGTGTCCTTAAACAGGTGTCACCCACCTTTCCAGAGCAAGTTGCTGGTGTTATTTGCAAAACCTACCACAAGGAAATTGTCGTCAGCCTCGTTTCCAGCCAGCTCGATGCTGATCGTATGGATTATTTGCTTCGTGATGCTTATTTTACAGGGGTCAATTATGGTACCTTCGATCTGGAACGTATATTAAGAATTATTCGCCCTTTTCAAGGCCATATTGTTGTCAAGGAGAGCGGGATGCATGCCGTCGAAGATTATTTGATGTCCCGCTACCAAATGTATTGGCAAGTCTACTTTCACCCGGTTACGCGAAGCGCTGAAATTATTTTGCAAAAGGTGTTCGGACGTGCCAAGCATCTGTATGAGGAAAATTACGAGTTCTCCTTTATGCTTCCGCCCCTATTAAGCTTATTCCGCAAAACGTTAACTGTGCAGGAATACCATATGCTGGACGAGGCGTTCATGCAGACTGTGTTGGCACAATGGTCAACCGAGCAGGATCCGATTTTGTCGGATTTATGCTCACGGTTTCTAAATCGCCGATTGTATAAGTATGTGAAGCTTGAGCAATTGGATATCAAGCAATTGGAAAAATTACGTGTTGTGATGCAGGATGCAGGCATGGATCCGACATTTTACATGGAAATTGATTTTCCCTCGGATCTTTCGTATGATGTGTACCGTCCGGGTGAGCACGATGAAAACTTGCCGATATTGCTGCTTGATCAGCATGATCAATTAACTGAAATTTCACAGAAGTCAGAAATTATCCGCTCAATCAGCGGCATTCATAAAGGGCAATACCATTTATATTTCCCTGAGGAGCTGCTGCAGGTTGATCGTAGCACCATCCCGACCGAGCTCAGAAACCTGCTGGATGCGGAAGACTAACTATAGAAGGAGACATAACCATTATGCTAACCGACACTCATGTACATTTAAATGCGCCCCAGTTCGATGAAGATCGACACGAGGTCATACAGCGCGCGTTAGAGAACGGAATCAGTCGAATGATCAATGTCGGATTTAATAGAGAAACGATTCCAAGCTCGATCGCTTTGGCTGAGCAATATGATTGTATTTATTCGACTGTGGGCTGGCATCCGCAAGATGCCAAAGATATGACGCCTGAAGATCTGGAATGGATCGAACAGCTCTGCAGCCATCCCAAAGTTGTCGCTATTGGAGAAATCGGACTTGACTATTATTGGGATACATCTCCCAAGGATGTTCAAGACAAGGTGTTCCGTCAACAAATTCGGCTCGCCCGCAAGCTGGGTATGCCCATAGCCATTCATAACCGTGATGCTCACCATGATATTATTCAGGTACTGCGTGAGGAGAAGGCAGCCGAGGTCGGCGGCGTGATGCATTGCTTCTCTGGCAGCTGGGAAACGGCGAAGCAATGTCTGGATATGAATTTTTATATTTCCTTTGGAGGACCTGTGACCTTTAAGAATGCGAAGCAGCCAAAAGAAGTGCTGGACAAGGTACCTCTGGATCGATTGTTGATCGAAACGGATGCCCCTTATTTAACGCCTCACCCTTACCGCGGCAAGCGGAATGAGACTGCTTATGTGAAATTAGTCGCAGAAACTGCTGCTCAAATTAAAGGCCTTACACTTGAGCAAATTGCTCAAATTACAACCCAAAATGCCATTACATTATTCGATCTAAAATGAATCATTTTTGGGTGTAGAGAAGCTTTGTTTTTCTCGCTCTAGGGGATATCGCAAGTAAATATACACAGGCATAATGAAAATGAGAGATAAATAGGGTTTTTATCGGTAAAAACCTGAATTATGACCTAATTCAATTGAAATTCACCGTTTTTTGCCCTGTTTGTATACTTTACAAGTTCACACCGGAGAGCGTAAACTCAATATTAACTTAATACGATTACCAATTTTCCATTTTCGCTGAGTTTCCTAATGGGAAACGGGGGAACCAAAAAGTGATTTGCTCATTGCAATCAATGGGGCAAAAGTCACGATTTCTGGGGTGAATCTTTCGGATAGAATCACGTGTTTACGTGTATACGATTCAATCCAAAGTAGGGCGACTCTCAAGTCCGAATCCGTCAGCTAACCTCGTAAGCGTTAAGAGAGAGGTAACGATTGTCGTGTACTTTATTTCATCATGCCGGTGAAATAATATAAGAGTCACGGGAAGAGTCCTCTTCTCCGCTGACTTTTTTTGTGTTCTCCCGTCATTATAGCAGGGGTTCCGAAACAGGCCGACATCTTACACTGGGAGGTGTTGAACGCACTCAGAAAGAACGATATGGAACGTAGATTGCAGCCCTTTAGTTTCTAGACAAACGCGCCTCGATCTTGAATGGAGAAGCCGAAGCCGTTTATCCTCGTTTAACGAAAGATTGCAAAACCTAAACCATAGTCGCGTCAGATGAATCATGTGATACACTCGACGGCGGGGCTTTAAGGAGGACCGAATAAGTGGGAGCTATTGAGTATGAGCAACCCCATGTAAGACGATCATCCAGCATGTCCTTCGCATTGCGATGGAAGCATGAAAACTTGCGTTTGATTTCGATCGTTTCACTGATTTCAATCGCTATCGCTTTCATGTTTTTAATGATGTTATACGGCACGGCTACCAAGCGGGTATCTGTGGTTGTCAATGGACAAGAATCAGTTGTGTATACGAAGCAATGGATTCTGCAACGTTTACTGGATGAACAGGGGATTTCTATTGGAGAGCATGATCGTCTCTCCGCATCGCTGGATGCAAAGGTGAATACGGGCGACCGGATTGCCATTGACCATGCGAAACCGTTACAGCTTACAGCTGACGGAGAAGTAAAAACCTTCTACACAGTGGCCAAAACTGTAGGAAGTGCTTTGCAGGAATTTCAAGTCTCGATCGGAGAGCTTGATAAGGTAAGTCCTGCGCTTGACACCGAATTATCTGAAACCGGTGTAGTTCAAATTGTTCGCGTTAAGAAAGAAAAAGAAGAGTTCTCGGAAAAGATAGCCTTTGATGTTGAGAAGCAAAGCGATGCGCAGCTCCCTAAAGGCAAGGAACAGATTGTACAAGAGGGTCAAGAGGGCGTAATTGTAAAAACAAAAGAGAAGTTGTTTGAGGATGGAAAGCTGGTATCAGAAGCAGTAGTGGATGAAAAGGTTCAATCCGAGCGTGTTAACAAAATTGTGGCAATAGGTACAAAAAATCCGGTTACGGTCTTATCTGCTTCTTCACCGAGCATTCAGGAATTATCCAAGAGTGGTTTGAAATTTAACGTAAAACAGGTTATAAATAATGTGACCCTGACTGCTTATTCAGCTGGTGTATCATCGACTGGCAAGAGCAGCGAGCACCCGCAATATGGGCTCACTGCGACAGGTACGAGAGTAATGGAAGGTCGAACGATTGCGGTGGATCCCACAGTGATTCCACTTGGCTGGTGGATATATATAGACGGGCTTGGATTCCGCAGAGCAGAGGATATTGGTAGTGCAGTCAAGGGGAACAAAATCGATGTTTATTTTGATAGCAACGATTATGCGAACCGCTTTGGCATGAAGCGAGGAAATACTATCTATGTAATCGGACCAAACAAGCCAACGTCAGACTAACAGTCGGCAATTGGGGCAGACTCATCATATATAGCATTACAGGAAGAGAAGAGGAATCCCTCTTCTTTTTTCTGCTTTGAAAGGTAAGGTGCAGGTGTGATTAAAGAAATGATTGTGGTAGAGGGGAAAGACGATACAACGGCAATCAAACGCGCTGTTGATGCCGAAACGATCGAGACCGGAGGTTCTGCGATTAACAAGGAAATTATCCGGCGGATCAAGCTGGCACAGCAGCGACGGGGAGTCATTGTGTTTACCGATCCTGACCACGCGGGGGAACGAATTCGCAAAATTATTACAGCCCAGGTTCCGGGATGCAAGCACGCCTTTATAACGCGAGAGGATGCGACCAGCAAAGGGGATATAGGAGTCGAGAATGCGTCGGTCGATACGATACGGAAAGCGCTAGAGAACGTGCGTACCGATTATGAGGCGGCGGAGTCGGATATTACACTGGAGGACCTGATAGCAGCGGGACTCATCGTTCATCCCCAAGCAGCGGCGAGACGCATGGAGATGGGCAAGCGGCTTGGCATAGGCTACTGCAATGGCAAACAGTTTTACAACCGCTGTCGGATGTTTCGAATCACACGTGAAGAATTTGCAGCTGCCTGGCAGCAACTTGAACAAGAAGAGGGCTGAAGGATGGATACGAACCAACGGACAGAGCAAGAGGATATTGCCTCACCCAAAAGAACAAATGATTTGCTGAAAAAACATAGCCTTGTATTAAAAAAGAGCTTAGGTCAGAATTTTTTGGTGGACCCTAACATTCTACATAAGATCGTAAGTTCGGCAGATCTGGATGTAAATAAAGGTGTATTGGAGATCGGTCCTGGTGTCGGAGCTTTGACTCAACAGCTTGCCAAGAAAGCGGGTAAGGTTGTCGCTATCGAGATTGATCAAAGACTGCTCCCATTGCTCACGGAAACCTTGGCCGGGTACGCTCATGCGAGCGTTATTCATGGCGATATATTGAAGGTCGACCTGCAGGCCTTATTTCAAGAACAGTTTAAGGACTTTGCACAAGTAAGTGTTGTGGCCAATCTTCCTTATTACATCACAACGCCGATTATCATGAAGCTGCTGGAAGAGAAGCTACCTCTCGAGTATATCGTCGTCATGATTCAAAAGGAGGTAGCCAGTCGGATGTCAGCCAAACCAGGTGGCAAGGAATATGGAAGCCTGAGTATAGCTGTTCAGTACTACTGCGAGCCTGAGGTAGTCACGATTGTTCCCAAAACCGTGTTTATCCCTCAACCGAACGTAGATTCAGCTGTTATCAGACTGAAAGTGCGTCAGAAGCCGGCTGTCGAGGTCGAGGATGAGGCTTTCTTTTTTGAGGTGGTCCAGGCATCGTTCGTTCAACGCAGGAAAACCATCTATAACAATCTGGCAGTCCGCTATTTCACAAAAGAAACCAAGGGGCAGCTGGAGGCTATATTGCTGGAGGCTGGCATTGACCCTGTGAGACGCGGTGAAACGCTGTCTATGGAGGAGTATGCCCGTTTAAGCAGTTGTTTGTCCAAGGCACTGGGCAGAGCGTAAATCGCCTGTATGGTGACCCTGCTCGGTATTCACCAATGGCTAAGGAGCGCCATAAGATACACGAGGAGGCGATTGCCCATGAAACAGGGAGATCTGGTTACTCGTAGATCTTATGATAATGATATTGTGTTTAAAATTCAGGACGTTATACAGCGGCAGGCTCTCCTAAGAGGAGTGGATTATCGTTTGCTTGCTGATGCGCCTCTGAGTGACCTGCTAAGTGCCCCACAGCTGGATTCATATCCGCCCGCAAGTAGAGTGCATCCCCCTTGGATGGACATGATTCGCAGTAATGAGGTTCAACAAATGTTATTGCCTTCAATGGATTCACATGGGGCGAAGGCAGCGCCTAATGAGAGCATAGCTATGAGATATTTTGAAATACCGGGCAAAGTGCTGCATTTGGACGGAGATCCCGCTTACTTACGAAAATGCATGAACCTGTATGGTGAGCTCAGGGTGCCAGCAGAAGGCTTTTATGTGTCCGAGATCAAGATGGCTGAGGCCTTGTATCGCTTACTGCCGCAAACGAAGCCGGATATTCTCGTCATTACAGGTCATGATGGCATTCTCAAAAATCGCAGAAGTGATATGAACCAGCTGGGTAGCTACAAAAACTCTTATCATTTCGTTCAGGCGGTCAAGGTGGCCAGACAATATGAGAAAAACAAGGATGAGTTGACCATTATTGCCGGGGCCTGTCAATCCCATTTTGAAGCGCTGCTGCAGGCAGGTGCAAATTATGCCAGCTCACCGGCCCGTGTGCTTATTCATGCGCTAGATCCGCTCTGTGTGGCAGCTAAGGTTGCCTTTACCCCGATTCGTGATACTGTTAATGTGGCAGGTGTTATAGGCTTGACCCATAGCGGCTTTGAGGGAATGGGCGGCATTGAGTCGCGCGGCAGCTTTCGCAGAGGAGTTCCTCAATTTCAATAGGACGGTTGAACAGAACGCCTTAGGGCGTTTTTTCTTTGGGCAATTATTTGGAGTAACCATACAGAATAGTGTCTTCCAATACAATTTTGACATTTCTGTGAACGGTATTAAACTTTTATTCACCTAAAATTGACTCATTTAAGCAAAAATGCCGTTGACAATAGCTTTGGACCACTGCTATAATATTTAACCCTCATTTGACATAACCCCTCTAATGCGGTATACTTTAGTAAGAAAGAGGTGGAGTGGTCAAATGGCTAAAAATGCGCTGTTGGATATCAAACGCAGTTTGGAACCTCATGTCGGACAAAAAATCATGTTAAGAGCAAATGGTGGTCGCCGTAAAACGATTGAACGTTCCGGTGTGTTAGAAGAAACCTACCCATCTGTTTTTATTGTGAAGCTTGATCAGGAACAAAATGCCTTTAAACGTGTTTCTTACAGTTATGCAGACATACTCACTGAATCCGTTGAGGTTACGGTGTGTCAGGCTGATGGAGAACTACGGATTGCTATACATCAATAATTACAAAAACAGCATGCCCATGGCGGGTGTGCTGTTTTTTGTTACAGCGGATCGTATGAGAGCGGGGCAACGCGGGGATACTACAACCATCTTACCGAAAGGAAGGGTTCGTATGTCACGCAGAGGCCGAAGCCGTGGAGTTATGTCTGAAGGGTTTAAGTACGAGCTTGCAAAGGACTTAGGATTTTATGAAACCGTACAGCGAGAAGGCTGGGGCGGTATACGTACTAAGGACGCAGGAAATATGGTGAAAAGGGCGATTCAGATTGCAGAGCAGGCTTTAAAGCAGCAATCACAGCCTCCATTCAGGTGATCTCACAGCGATTCTATCCAGGCTGAAGCATGCATTAAGCGGCTTTAGCTTTTTTTTGTTCGTTTTTTGGTATAGTATAAACATATAGAAGCATAGAGCCGCAAAGAAGGTGTCGTAATGAAGGTTTTTGAGAAGGCTCCGGCCAAAATTAATTTATTACTGGATGTTTTGCGCAAGCGCGAGGATGGATATCATGAGGTTGAAATGATTATGACGATGGTCGATCTGTCCGACAGAATAGAGATGCAGGAACTGCCTCGCGACACGATTATCATTTCCAGTCAAGCCGGCTACATACCGCTGGACGAGAAGAATTTGGCGTTTCAAGCGGCTCGGTTGATTAAGGACCGTTATGATGTGAAGCAAGGTGTTTACATACATTTGGATAAAAAGATACCGGTAGCTGCGGGCTTGGCAGGGGGCAGCAGCGATGCGGCAGCCACTCTGCGTGGATTGAACAGATTGTGGAAATTAAACATTCCTGCTGAGGAGATGCAGGTTCTGGGAGCTGAGTTGGGCTCGGACGTGCCTTTTTGTGTAACGGGAGGGACAGCGATCGCTCGCGGACGTGGAGAGAAGCTGGAGCCTATCGAGGCGCCTCCGCAATGCTGGGTTGTGCTGGCGAAGCCTCCGATCAATGTATCGACCTCCGAGATCTACGGAAAGCTGCGTGCCAATCAGATTGCCAACCATCCTTCAGCGTCTGATGTTCTGGAGGCAATTCGGTTAAAGCGGTTTGATTTATTATGTGAGCGGTTGGGCAACGTGCTGGAAGAGGTTACACTGGATCTTTATCCCGAGGTTAGGCAGCTGAAGGAGTGCATGGTCAGATTGGGTGCCGATGGCGTATTGATGTCGGGCAGCGGTCCGACCGTATTCGGACTGGTCTCGAGGGAAGCGAAAGTGGCGAGAATATACAATGGGCTGCGGGGATTTTGCAAGGATGTGTATGCGGTTCGTCTTTTGACCTGATTAGGGGGAAAGCTATCTGCAGAAATGATGAAATGTTAGTTCTATGTTAGAATAATTTTCATGGACATCTTGAATAAATACGTATAAAAATGGTATATTCTCATTATAATATTCGGATTTTAATGAATTTTACCATGAGGGGGTGCACTATGAAAAAAATGAAAAGAAGTGCAAGGTTGGTCGAAATGACGCAATACTTGCTTTTTCGCCCCCATACACTGATTCCTTTAACTACATTTGCCGATAGGTACAATTCAGCAAAGTCTTCAATCAGTGAGGATTTGGCGATCATTAAGGAAGTGTTTGAGGAGGAGCGACTTGGCGATCTGCAAACGCTGGCTGGAGCGGCCGGAGGGGTGAAATTTATCCCTAAGGTTTCGAAAGCGTACTCTTTGCAATTTATCCAAGGGATATGCCGACAATTGGAGCAGCCGGAACGTATCCTGCCTGGTGGGTACATGTATATGTCCGATATCATGGGGCAGCCGCTTATTTTAAATGAGGTTGGCAAAATGTTTGCGACAGCATTTGCTGCGAAAGATATTGATGTGGTGATGACCGTTGAAACGAAGGGAATACCGCTTGCTTATGCAACAGCGACATTTTTGAATTTACCTGTCGTTATCGTACGACGTGATAATAAGGTGACTGAAGGATCGGCAGTGAGTATTAACTATGTTTCTGGCTCCAATAAACGGATTCAGACGATGTCCTTGTCGCGTCGGGCGATGAAGGAAGAGTCGCGCGTGTTGATTATAGATGATTTTATGCGTGTGGGCGGTACGGTTCATGGCATGATGGATTTATTGCAGGAGTTTAAAGCGACAGTTAAAGGCGTAGGGGTGTTCGTTGAATCCGGTGAGGTGGAAGAGCATCTGGTAGAGGACTATATTTCACTGGCCAAGCTGTCAGGTGTAGATCCGCGGACGAAGCATATAACGGTAGAACCTGGAAACTATTTTTCTGATGGAGAGTGACTTATGACGATATCTTTGAATACAATTGCGACCGATAAAGCACCAGCGGCCATTGGGCCTTATTCACAAGCTGTTCAATTTGGCAATCTATTGTTTACATCCGGACAAATTCCGCTTGGACTTGATGGACAAGTGGTTGAGGGTGGAATCGAAGAGCAGACCCATCAAGTATTTCGCAATCTGGAGGCCGTACTGGTTGAAGGTGGAGCGAGTTTCGATACGGTGATCAAGGCAACCGTTTTCTTAAAGGATATGAATCAGTTTGCAAAGGTGAACGAAATCTACGCAACCTACTTTGGAGCACATAAGCCATCCCGCTCTACGGTGGAAGTAGCCCGTTTACCAAGGGATGTTTTTGTCGAAATAGAACTGATAGCGGCGAGAATTGTCGAATAATTTTTAATTAAATAATTATTTAAAAAAATAGTTAAAATGTTACAAAAAAAAGAAGGATTTAGCACCAAAATGTGGAATTTAAACACCAAGTCTTCTCAAGATGTGAAAAGGTGGTGAACACTAGTGCAAATTACAGACGTAAGACTCCGTCGGGTTAACTCCGAGGGAAGAATGAAAGCCATCGCTTCCATTACCATAGATAACGAATTTGTCGTTCATGACATAAGAGTTATTGACGGGAATAACGGGATGTTCGTGGCGATGCCCAGCAAGCGAACACCGGATGGAGAGTTTAGAGATATCGCTCATCCGATTTCTTCAACTACACGCGAAAAAATCCAAGCTGCTGTTCTGGCAGAATACGATTTGGCCGCGTCTGAAACAGAAGAAGAAGCCGTTATCGTTGAAGGAGCATAATACGTATTCCGGGGAGCCTTTCGAGGCTCTCTTTTCTTTTGGTACATATTCATATAAAATTGAAGGCAAAACATGTTCAGGGGAAATGGAGTTGACGGATTTGAGTATTATGGGGATTGTACTTGCAGCTGGGCAAGGTAAGCGGATGAAATCTAAATTATATAAGGTACTTCACAAGGTATGCGGCAAGCCAATGGTGGGCCATGTGGTCAGTGCCCTGGAGCAGATAGATGCAAAACGGAAGGTCGTTGTTGTCGGACATGGAGCCGATTCCGTAAAATCATACTTGGGTGAACGTGTTGAGTATGCGATGCAGGAGCAGCAGCTCGGTACCGGGCACGCTGTTCTTCAGGCAAAGGCACTACTGGGCGAAGAAGACGGGCTCACAGTCGTTCTGTATGGAGATACGCCGCTAATTACGAATGCGTCCTTACTGGATATGATCAAGCTGCATCAGGAAACAGGTGCGGCGGCAACAGTAATGACCGCGATCATGGAAGATCCTACAGGTCTGGGAAGAATTATTCGCGATTCCAGCGGCAGACTCTCAAGCATTGTCGAGCAGAAGGACTGTAATGATCAGGAGCGGGCTATTAAAGAAATTAATTCAGGCATGTATTGCTTTACGAACCGCAAGCTTTTTGATGCGTTGAATAAAGTAACGAATCAAAACGCGCAAGGGGAATATTATTTAACGGATGTTATTGGTATTTTGGTCGGCGATAATGAAATCGTTCAGGCTTACTGTACCCATGACGCTATGGAAACACTGGGTGTGAATGATAAGGTGCAGTTGTCTGAAGCCGAGCGGATCATGCGTGCGCGAATTAACAACAAACATATGCTAGCCGGGGTTACATTGCTGGATCCGTTAACCACCTATATCGAGACAGATGTACAAATCGGTGCCGATACGATTGTGGCGCCAGGCAGTGTTATTCGAGGCAATACGGTGATCGGAGAGGATTGCTACATTGGCCCACAAGCTGATATTACGGATAGTACGATAGCTGACGGTGTTCAGGTCAAGTATGCAGTGCTGTCGGAGGCTGAGGTGGGGAACGCAACGGCAATTGGACCTTATGCTTACTTGCGTCCGGGTGCGAAGCTGGGATCGAATGTGAAGATCGGCGATTTTGTAGAGATCAAGAATGCGACCTTGGCTGATGACGTTAAAGTTTCCCATCTGAGCTATATTGGGGATGCCATCGTGGGGAAAAATGTGAATTTTGGCTGCGGCGCGATCACGGTTAACTATGATGGATTCAATAAACAATTGACTGAGGTCGGCGAGGATGCCTTTATCGGAAGCAACGTGAACTTGATCGCTCCACTGAAAATCGGCAAGGGTGCCTATGTCGTAGCTGGCTCAACAATTACACACGACGTGGAGCCCAACGATGTTGCTATTGCGCGTGAACGTCAGGTCAACAAAGCAGGCTATGCAGCCAAGCTGAGAAGCAAATTCAGTGAGAAGAAGCAGCAGACCAAATCCTGAGTAAACGATGATACACAATTGTTAGCATGTGTGTTGTTGGGATGGAATCGACAACGGGTGTTTGATTTTCTTTGATTTGGGGTAATGTAATAGCATATCCGCAAAATCATCGAAATTTGAAGGGGGCACAACCCGTGGTATTAGCATTGAAAGCAGAAGCACGGAGAGGTACAACCAAGTCTGAGCGCAAGGGATTGCGGTCAAATGGAAAAATTCCCGGTGTTATATACGGCTCGAACATTACAAGTCAGGCTATAGCGATAGAAGAAAAGCAATTATTGGCGTTGCTTCGTTCTCACCCTAATGCGATTGTTGAAATGGACGTGCCTGAATTAGGCAAACAGTCTGTGATGATCAACGAAGTTCAACGCGATCCGATTTCTAGATTTGTGACCCATGTTGATTTTCATCAAATCAATATGAATGAGCCAGTTACAGCAACCGTTCGTCTGGATTTCCATGGCGACTCGATTGGTGTGAGAGAAGGCGGTATTCTGCAAATCCAGCATCATGAAATTTCGATTCGTTGTTTACCCGATGACCTTCCGGAATCCATAGTAGTGGATATCAGTGAATTGGAAGTGGGCAAAAACATTTTGGTGTCCGAGCTGAAGCTATCGAATAAGCTGGAGATCAAAACCGACGAGCATGATGTACTCGTATCCATTCTGGCTCCTCAGAAAGCAGAGGAAGAAGTGGAAGCAGATACCACTGAGGCGTCTGGCGCTGCTGCCGAGGCTGCGGATTCCAAAGCTGAGGATGATAAGTAATCGATTGTAACCATCGTTAAATTGAGAAGCGTATCGAATCGTTATTCGATGCGCTTTTTTTGCACTCTTTTCCAGAGAGGCTAAGATGTTTTTATAAAAGGACAAGCTGGCACGCTGCAAAATGTAGTTCGATTTGTGGTATGATATATATAAGATATTTGGAAAGCTTGGCAGTCTGGAAGGGGCGCATAACAAGAGTGAAGTGGATTGTAGGTTTGGGTAATCCGGGCACTCCCTATCAATCGACCCGTCATAATATAGGTTTTATGGCCGTGGATCGTTTTGCGGAAAAGCACGGAATCAAAGTAACACAAAGCAAATGCAAGGCACTGCTTGGTGAAGGCAATGTGAACGGTACAAAGGTATATTTGATCAAGCCGATGACGTATATGAATTTGTCTGGCGAATCGATACGGGCATTTATGGATTTTTTTAAAGCACCGATTGAGGATTTTATCGTCATTTATGATGATCTGGATACTCCATTTGGGCAAATCAGGCTTCGTTATCAAGGAAGTGCCGGTGGGCACAACGGGATTAAATCGACGATTCAGCATTTGGGAACCCAGTCCTTTAACCGGATTCGGATGGGAATTAATCGCCCTTTACCGGGCTATAATATTGCAGATTATGTACTGTCTTCTTTTTCCAAGGAAGAGGTCAAATCGATGCCTCAGCTGCTGGATACGACCTGTGAGGCTATGGAGTACACTTTAGGAAATCCTTTTGAAAAAACGATGGCCAAGTTTAACGTATAGTCGGTGTGATGAAGGCTAGCATTTTCCTTTTTGGGTCATAATGAATGAAAAGGAGGTGTTCGCTTTGACCGTTACTTATATTTGCCGTCACTGCCAAACATTAATTGGAGAACTGCCCCAGCAGCAGGTGAATGAACAGTTGTTGGGTTTCCATTTCTTGACCCCTGAGGAGCGTCAGAGTATAATATCGTATAGCCCGAATGGTGATGTCAAGGTCAAAGTAATTTGTGATTATTGTAAAGAGGCTTTGGACAGCAATCCGGAGTTATCTTTGATAGTGAGTCCATTGCAGTAATTGACCTGGATTCAAGATCCACACGACAAACAAATGTAGTTGATACCGGCCTAGGCTTGAAAGTCTAGGCTTTTTTCAAATATCAGAACGATGTCTCGTGCCATGCTCAGGGCAATGATGAAGGACTTAAAGATTTCACATATGGCTTATCAAGGGGCCTCACCCGCAACTGGTGAAGCTCCTTATCCCCGTTTGCGGAGGATTTTGAAATAGGTATATGGGTTTAAATGGGTGAGAGGGGTGTACCGTTTTGCAGGCTTTAATACAAGCATTCTCCGCGGATCCTGATTTACAAAGTATCGTTTCGGGCGTTCGCTCGGGGATGAAGGAGCAATTATTATCCGGCTTGTCCGGATCCTCACGGCAGGTTATGCTGGCAGCCGTGTACGAGGAGCTTCAGCGGCCCTTGTTTATTGTCACGCACAATATGTTTTCCGCACAAAAAATATTTGAAGACTTGATAGAGTGCTTGCCCAGTGACAAGGTACTGCTATTTCCAGCCCAGGAGCTGTTGGCTGCTGAGACAGCCGTAGCGAGTCCAGAGATGCTTGCACAGCGGATTGATGCGTTGACGAGGCTTGCGGCAGATTTTCACGGTATCGTGGTTGTGCCTTATGCCGGGATGCGGCGGGTGCTGCCATACAAGGAAGACGTTGCAGCAGCCCGGATCACGATTCGAGTAGGTCAGCAAATCCCCATGGACGAACTGATTGTTCGTATGATCGGTCTTGGCTATGAGCGTGTGGAAAGAGTTGAAGCCAAGGGAGAAATGAGTGTCCGTGGGGGCATTATTGATTTTTATCCGTTATCTTCGCCTCAGCCGTATCGTATTGAAATGTTTGATGTTGAAATTGATTCGATTCGCAGCTTTGATATAGCGGACCAACGTTCGATTGATAAATTGAATGAGCTGGTCATAACGCCATGCCGTGAGATTGTTGCCGATGGAAAACGTTTACAAGACTCAGCTCAGCATGCGTCGGACCTTTTGCAGGCGCAGCTGGATAAAATGTCCGACCGTAATGCCAAGGATCGGCTGCTTGAGGGTGTTGGACATGAAATCGAAATGATGCGGGAAGGTAGCTTTTTCCCCGGCTTGTTCAAATATGTTTCTTTACTGTATCCAGAGCGCAAAACCTTATTGGATTACATGCCGCATGATTCGATTCTGCTCATAGACGAGCCAGCTCGTTTACTGGAAACAGCCAAACAGCTTGAGCGCGATGAGGCGGAATGGATGACGATGTCACTGCAGGATGGAAAAAGCATCCCAGCCCTTATTATTTCCAAGCCGTATGAAACGTTACTGCAGCGCAAGCCGTATCCGACCTTATATATGTCCCTGTTCCTGCGCCAGGTGCCGCAAACACAGCCGCAAAATATTGTTAATTTCATGTGCAGGGTGATGCAAAATTTTCACGGCCAAATGAATGTGCTCAAAAACGAGATGGAGCGCTGGAAAAAGTCTAACGCCAAGGTGCTCATACTGGCTAATGGCGAGGAGCGTGTGGAGCGGGTGCGCCGTGTATTGGCGGACTACCACATCGATGAGCCGACGATTCTTAATGGCAATCTGCAGACCGGGTTCGAGCTGCCTAATATTCATTTGGTTGTTATTACCGAAGGTGAAATGTTCACCCAGAAGCAGCGCAAAGTACGTAAGGTTGATAAGAAGATTGAAAATGCCGAGCGCATTAAGAGCTACCAGGAGCTGAAGCTGGGAGATTACGTTGTCCATGTCAATCATGGTATCGGTAAATTTGTAGGTATCGGGACCCTGGAAGTTGGCGGTATTCACAAGGATTATCTGCATATTTTGTATGCGGGTGGCGACAAGCTGTCAGTGCCTATCGACCAAATTGATTTGATTCAGAAGTATGTTGGCTCTGAGGAGAAGGAACCGAAGGTTTATAAACTGGGCGGTGCGGACTGGAATCGTGTGAAAAGCAAGGCACGTTCTTCTGTAGAGGATATCGCTGATGATCTGATCAAGCTCTATGCAGAGCGTCAGGCTACGACAGGCTACGGATTTAATCCCGATAGCACCTATCAACAGGAATTTGAAGGTATGTTTCCTTATGAAGAAACGTCGGATCAACTGCGGGCTATTAGTGAAATCAAGGAAGATATGGAGAAGCCGCGGCCTATGGATCGACTGCTTTGCGGCGATGTTGGGTACGGGAAGACCGAGGTCGCCATTCGAGCAGCCTTTAAATCAGCAATCGACGGCAAGCAAGTGGCCGTACTGGTACCAACAACTATTTTGGCACAGCAGCATTATGAGACCTTCCGTGAGCGTTTCTCGGGTTATCCTTTCAATATTCAGGTATTGAGCCGTTTCCGTTCCAAGAAGGATCAAGCGGAGACGATGAAGGGAGTTAAAGCTGGAACCGTTGATATTGTTATCGGGACGCACCGCTTGCTATCGGCTGACGTGAAGTTTAAGGACCTTGGGCTGCTGGTTGTCGATGAAGAACAGCGGTTTGGCGTTTCCCACAAAGAAAAGCTCAAGCGTCTAAAAACGAATGTGGATGTGCTGACATTAACAGCAACGCCGATTCCACGTACGCTGCACATGTCGATGTTGGGTGTCCGTGATTTATCCGTTATCGAGACCCCGCCAGAGAATAGGTTTCCTGTGCAGACATATGTTGTGGAACACAATACAGGACTTGTTCGTGAAGCAATTGAGCGAGAGCTTGCACGTGAAGGACAGGTATACTATCTGTTCAACCGTGTCCAGGGTATCAATCAAATGGCTGAGCAAATCTCGATGCTCGTTCCAGATGCACGAGTGACGGTAGCACATGGCCAAATGTCCGAGCATGAGCTGGAAAAAACAATCCTCGACTTTTTGGATGGAGAGTTCGATGTTCTGGTGTCTACCAGTATTATCGAAACGGGTGTGGACATCCCGAATGTTAATACCTTGATTGTACATGACGCAGACCGGATGGGCTTGTCTCAGCTGTATCAGCTTAGAGGACGCGTAGGACGCTCGAATCGAATTGCGTATGCTTACTTTACGTATCAACGGGACAAAGTATTAACAGAGATCGCTGAAAAGCGGCTGCAGGCTATAAAAGAGTTTACAGAACTTGGATCAGGGTTTAAAATTGCGATGAGGGATTTGTCCATCCGCGGCGCAGGCAATTTGCTCGGCTCGGAGCAGCATGGTTTTATTGCCTCGGTTGGTTTCGATTTGTATTCACAAATGCTGGGTGAGGAAATCGCCAAGCGTAAGCATGAAATTACTGGTGAAGCGCCTGTGGTCCAAAAGCCGTGGTCAACCGTATTGGATATACAATTAGATGCGTACATTCCTGGGGATTATATTTATGATAGTGTACAAAAAATTGAAATTTACAAAAAGGTAGCGGCTCTCAAAACGTTAGATGAAGTTGCCGAGCTACATGACGAGCTTGTAGACCGTTTTGGCGACCTGCCGCAGGCGGTGCACCATCTGCTTGCTGTTGCCAGATTGAAGGTATACGGTGCTATGTATGCCATCGAAACGATTTCACAAAAGGCTGCCGATTATGAGATCAAGATTCATGCTGATCAAACCCCTAATCTGGATGGTCAGGCTTTAGCCGCATTGGCAAGCGAATTTGATCAACGATTCAAGCTGATAGCGGGTCCGCAAATTCATATCCAGCTCAAGGGTAAAGGTTTACAGCCAGAAGAATCCATCGATCTGCTCGAAAGGTTTCTGGTACAATATAAGCGAGCTTTGAAATCGAAGGGAGAATTACAGAATGTTATCAATTAAATGGAATCGTGCAAAAAAGGGTTTAATTACTTTAGCGACAGTCATGACAGTAGCGGCAGTAGTCGCAGGCTGTGGAGGGGATAAAGCAGGAACAGGAGCAGCGCCAGCTCCAACGGGAACGCCAGCAACACCAGCAAAGGGTGATGCTAGTGAGGTGCTCGTTACTTATAAAGATGGTGGCAAGGTAACTCGTGGCGAGTTCGATACGTTTGTCAATATTAACACCTTTTTCTATAAGGAATATGCGCAATACAAAGAAGATCCGGCATTTCAGCAGGATATGATGAAGCAACTGGTTACGTTCAGAGTATTGTCTGCGCGTGCCGATGATAAGGCCAAGGCTGAGGCGGATACAAAAACCAAGCAACAGGTTGAGCAAATTAACACATATCTTGGTATGCAAGAAGGCGGGATGGAGAAGCAACTGAAAGACGCTAATCTGAACGCCAAGGATATTGAACAGTTTATTGGACGCAGCATGCTCGCCATTTCGGCCCTTGAATCCAAGGTATCCGAACAGCAGGTAAAAGACGCGTATGACAAGAAACTGGCTGCCGACAAAAACATCTATGATATTGCTACAGTATCCCATATTTTGGTGGGAACATCGGATGCGGCAACAGGCAAGGAGACCAGAACCAAGGAAGAGGCTATGAAGCGTGCAAAAGAAGTGCAGGACAAGCTGAAAGCTGGCGGTGATTTTGCTGCACTGGCATTGGAATATTCTGACGACCCGGGTTCAAAAGATAAAGGCGGAAAGTACGAAAATGTCGAGCTTTCGATGTGGGTGCCTGAGTTTAAGAAGGCTGCAGCTGAGCTGCCAATCAATCAAATAAGCGATCCCGTTGAAACGAGCTATGGCTATCATATTATGAAAGTCGAATCACGTAAGACCAAAACATATGACGAAGTGAAAGAAAGTCTGCGTTCGGAAGCAGCAGAAACCCAAGTGTATGATTTTGTGGAAAAAGAATTGCCGACCTTAATTGAAACCAATACACTGCCGACGCCTACACCACCACCGGCAGCAGCACCAGCACCAGCACCAGCACCAGCACCAACTGCACCAGCAGCTCCACCTGCTGAAGCACCAAAAACAGAGGCACCAGCAGCAAAGTAATATATTACCAGGGTACCCCTAAGGGTACCCTGTTTTTATTTCACAATTATGGACATAATGTAAACAACGGCGCCCCAAAGTTACATAGCTGAAAAAACGGTCGTCTGAATAATAGCCTCACATGCATAAACTGCTGGGAATGAATGAATACTATGGTTACTTAGTCGAATCCCCATTTGATGTTAGGTATAGAACAGATTCAAATCCAGCAGTATTTAACTCCTCAAGGGAAGCGAGGCATCTAGAATCATGAAAGCAACTGGAATTGTTCGTCGTATTGACGATTTAGGCAGAGTGGTTATCCCCAAAGAAATTCGCCGCACGTTACGGATCCGGGAAGGGGACCCGCTGGAAATTTTCGTTGATCGTGATGGGGAAGTGATTTTGAAAAAGTATTCCCCTATCGGTGAATTGGGTGATTTTGCAAAGGAATATGCAGAATCCTTGTACGAAAGCACCAATCATACGACCATGATTACGGATCGGGATAACATCATAGCGGTTTCCGGCGGATCCAAAAAGGAATACTTGGAAAAACAGGTCGGTCCTCTCGTGGAAGCGTGTATGGAAAATCGTAAGACCACTCTCGAAGGTGAAGCAGGACAATACGAATTGATCAAGGATCTCCATGAAGCCTACTCCTCATATGTAGTAGCGCCTATTATCGCAGGCGGCGATCCGATCGGTGCGGTTATCTTGTTGAATAAAGATGAACAGGTCAAAATGGGGCAAATGGAAACCAAGATGGCAGAAACGGCTGCTGGGTTTTTAGCTAAGCAAATGGAACAATAGGTTGTAAAATAGTTTAAATAACAGGTCCCCTTATTAACGTAGCTTGTTGAGACGTTGGCTAGGGGGCTATTTTTGATGAATGTTAATGTGTTATCGACAGGGGACTTCGGTAGTATTGGACCAACGAACCGATGAGAGGCGGACGCATGCATGTGCTATAATAAGGGGGATTGATGAGACGAAGGGGAAACGGAATGAACAGTAAGCAAAAGCTTCAAGGTACCGAAAAGCCGATAGGATCGATGCTTTTAAAAGGAGCGGTCGTTCTTGGACTTGCTACAATCGTGTCCAAGCTAATTGGAACCATGCAAAAAATCCCGCTGCAGAACATGGCTGGCGATGCGGTATTCGGTATTTATAATGCGGTATATCCTCTATACATTTTGATTTTGTTTTTGGCGACAGCTGGTTTTCCGCTTGTTGTGTCCAAGTTTGTATCAGAGCAAGTCGCCATGCAGCAATATGAAGAAGCGCGCCGCGTACTGAGGATAGCCTCTTACGTATTGATTGTTTCAGGTTTCGTCTGTTTCCTGCTGCTTTTCTTCAGTGCGGATTGGCTGGCGGAGCTGATGGATGCAAAGCAGACGAGTTTGGCGATTCGCAGTGTGTCATTTGCGCTGCTGCTGGTACCGGTTATGTCAGCGCTTCGTGGCTATTATCAAGGTTACCAGAATATGATTCCTACAGCAGTCTCTCAAGTTATCGAGCAAACGGTTCGGGTAGCAACCATGTTTGGTTTACTGCTATTATTTATGCATTGGGGCTACGGGGCTGATTGGATTGCTGCGGGTGCTACCTTCGGATCAGTTACAGGTGCTGCTGCTGGTCTTATCGTTATGCTGGTTTACCATCAAAAGGATAAGCGGAAACACGGCAAACGGGAACAGGCTGATGTAGGATGCCCTATGATTCGTGAAGCAGAACAACCGCACCAATTGGACGATCCGCACACATTGCAGAGTCGGCAAAGCAGGGAAAGCGATTGGATTCTGGTCCGAAGGCTGCTGCTGTATGCACTGCCAATTTGTCTGGGAACGATTTCTCTGCCTATTCTAACTTTGGTCGATTCCTTTACATTGCCGCGTTTACTAAAGCTCTATGGGTTGGATGAGACAGGAGCCCTTTATCAATTTGGATTGTACAATCATGGAATGCCGCTTGTACAATTGGTTGCAATGATTGCATCCTCGATGTCGGCGGCTCTTGTTCCCTCCATTGCGGCTGCCAAGCTTCTTTCCGACCCAGAGATTCTGAGAAACCGTGCAAGTGTAGCGCTTCGGTTGACCTGGGTAATCGGACTGGCGGCTGCGGTTGGTTTATCGCTCTTGGCTGAGCCACTGAATCTGATGTTTTACAAAAGCACTGATGGTTCTCTTGCGATGAGCCTGCTTAGCCTTACGGCACTGTTCAGCACGCTTAACATTATCGCAGGCAGTGTGCTGCAGGGCTTCGGCGCCGTCGTAGCTCCAGCGCTGTACCTGCTCGCCGCCGCGGCGGCCAAGATCGCGGCGAACGCCGCCCTCGTGCCCCATTGGGGCATCGATGGCGCCGCGCTCGCGGCTGTTGGTGCATACGCGCTCGCAGGCTTGCTGGCGCTCGCGCACGCGCTGCGCGCGACCGGCGTCACGCCGGCGGTCGGCCGTGCCGTGATCAAGCCGCTGCTCTGCGTCGGCTTGATGGCGGCAAGCCTGCTCGCCGTGACGCACGGCTTACCCGCGCTGCTGGGCGCGCTTCCTGTGGCTCTGCCCCCAAGGGGCTTAGCCACAACGGTCGCACTCGCAGGCGTAGCGGTTGGCGCGCTCGTATACATACTCGCGCTGGTTCGCCTCGGCGTTGTTAGCGCCGCCGAGCTGGAGCAAATCCCCAAGCTGCGAGGCAAGCCGCTCGCGCTTCTGCGTAAAGTCGGATTGCTGCGCTAAGCGATAAATCCGCTTCGGTTCATCCTGAATCAAAGAGATTTTCATGATTTCAGTTAACGGCGACACCCCTTATTTATCCATTGGAGGCGAATAGTATCATGAAACCCCATATTATCATTATAGGCCTTGGGTCGGGCGATGAAGATCAGTTGACACTAGGAATATGGAAAAAAATTCAAGCTGCTGACAAGCTGTATCTGCGTACGGATCAGCATCCGATGGTCCAGATGCTGACACGCAACGGAATTGCCTACGAGTCGTTTGATGCTGTTTACGAAAGCCATGATCAGTTCGAGCAGGTGTACGAAGCGATAACCGCTGAGCTGCTGGCTAAGGCCAAGGCAGCTGCTTCTGCCGATGCTTCAGCAGGAGAAATTGTGTACGCTGTACCTGGACATCCGATGGTGGCCGAAAAAACCGTCCAGCTGTTAAGGGAGCGATGTCCGGAAGCGGGCATTCAGCTGACACTGCTGGGTGGGGAGAGTTTTCTCGATCAAGCCTTCCTGCGGCTTGGCTTTGATCCAATAGAAGGCTTTCAGCTGCTGAATGGATCGGATCTGTCGGTGTACAGCCTGAATCCGCTGCTGCACACCGTCATTACTCAGGTATACGATACCCTCAGTGCCTCTGATGTCAAGCTATCGCTGATGGAATTGTACCCGGATGAGCATGAGATTGTTGTTGGACATGCCTTGGGTGTGGCGGGCGAGGAACGTATTCACCGCATCCCGCTGTATGAGCTGGACCATCTGCAGGATTTTGGCAACCTCTCTTTGGTGTGGGTTCCAAGAAGCGAACAGGAAAGGCTGCGGAATCGTACCTTTGCCCGCCTGCATGAAATTGTCGATATTTTGCGGAGTCCTGAGGGCTGCCCGTGGGATCGGGAGCAGACGCATCAATCGCTGCGTAAAAACCTGATCGAGGAAGCCTATGAGGTGCTGGAAACCTTTGATGAAGAGGATACAGACCATATGGCTGAGGAGCTGGGCGATTTGCTGCTGCAGGTCATGCTGCATGCACAAATCGAGGCCGAGGAGGGCAGCTTCAACGTCTGGGACGTTATCGCTGGTCTCAATGAAAAGCTGCTTCGCCGTCATCCCCATGTGTTTGGTGCTGCTCAGGCGGATAATGCCGATGAGGCCCTTGTTAATTGGAACCAGATCAAGCAGGAGGAGAAGCGCAAGAAGGGGATCGATCCCGATCAGCTTCCGCTGCTTTCCGGAGTGCCTCGTGAGCTGCCTGGCCTGATGAGAGCCTACAAGCTGCAGAAGAAGGCAGCAGCTGTCGGGTTCGATTGGAGCCGGTTGGAGGAAGTTATCGAAGTCGTGGAATCAGAGCTGTTGGAGCTTAAGGAAGCGATTGCGTCTTTATCCAAAACCGAACAGCAGGAAGAACTGGGTGATCTGCTGTTTTCTGTCGTCAATCTGGCCCGATTCCTGAAAATTGAGCCTGAGGAAGCCATGAGTACGGCCAATCGTAAATTTTTTAACCGTTTTGGTTATATTGAGCAGCAGGTACGATTAAAGGGTCGAAAATTGGAGCAAACTGATTTACAAGAGATGGAAGCCTTATGGCAGGAAGCAAAAAAAATATAAAGATCGAAGGCTTTTAGCAGGATTTTCCTGAGGCATCAAGAATACATACCAATAAGCTTTATTTTGAGGAGGAATATATAACGATGAATAAAACAGATTTGATTACGAATATTGCTGAAAAAAGCGGACTGAACAAGAAAGATGTGGAAACCGTCCTGAATAACTTTTTAGGTGAAGTTACGGATGCGCTTTCCACTGGTGACAAAGTCCAATTGATCGGATTTGGTACTTTTGAAACGCGTAAGCGTTCTGGACGTACTGGACGTAACCCGCAAACGGGCAAAGAAATCTCAATCCCAGAATCGACTGTACCGGCTTTTAAAGCAGGTAACAAGCTTAAAGAAGCGGTAAAATAATGCGTCTTGATAAGTTCCTTAAGGTATCGCGGTTGATCAAACGACGGACAGTGGCCAAGGATGTATCCGACCAAGGACGTGTTTGGATCAATGACAGAGATGCCAAGCCGAGCAGTGCGGTGAAGGTCGGGGACGAGCTGAAAATCCAATTCGGACAGAAAAGTATCACGGTTCGCGTGGAACAGCTTTCCGAATCTACCCGCAAGGAAGATGCAGCCCACATGTATACACTGCTCAAAGAGGAAATGCACAAAACCGAATTATGGCAAGGCCAGAGAGACTGATCTTTCAGTCTCTTTTGTGTTCTAAATGTGGACATCCCCCCATATGTGTAGAGTATACAAGCTTTGCAGACAATCAAAGCTGATGGGAGGGATCGGTTCATGGCCATTGAGCAGGGAAAAGTAAAACGACAAGAAATCAAAATGCTCAACCGCAAGCTGCTTGAGGTGTCCGGTGTTTTAAACGTGGAGAGCTTCGATAGTGAGGAATTTATGCTGGAGACGGACTATGGCTTTCTTAGAATCAGAGGACAGAACCTGCATATCAAGAACCTCAGTCTGGAGCAAGGATTCGTCGTCATAGAGGGCTTGATTAATGAGCTGCTGTATGTGGATGCGAATGCACAGGGGAAGCCTAAGGGATTATGGGGCAAGATGTTTAAATGACGCTGGAGATGCAATTTGCCACGATGGGTACCATGCTGCTGGGAGGTCTGTCGCTCGGGGGATTGTTTGACTTGTATCGGGTGCTTGCCCATCATTTAAGGGCTCCTCGTTATGCCTACTATGTGTTGGACCTCGTATTCTGGATTATCGGGACCTTGCTTGTTTTTAAATTGCTGTATGACATCAACTGGGGTCAAGTTAGACTGTTTATATTTATCGGTCTGCTGGTAGGGGTTATCGTCTATTTCTGGTTGTTCAGTGGAATACTGATAAAATGTTTGCAGTTTCTTATCCGCATGGTGAAAATTGTGTTTCATTGGGTGGCACAATTGGTTAATATACTCATGATAAGACCCGTTGTGCTGCTTTTTAGAGTAATCATCATATTTTTTGGATTTTTATCGGCAATAGCTATTTTCCTGTATCAAGTTATGTTACAATTACTATACACTGTGTGGAAAATAGTTAGATTTTTAACATTCCCACTAATAAGATATGTTCGTGCTCAAATAGGTAACAATACAACCGTTCAAACGATGGTAAAGTTCATTCGTCGGTTTTTTCATCGGACGTAGGAGGATTCTCAAACGATGCGAGCTGTCTCCATAACAAGCAACAATACGAAACCAAATAATAAAGGCTCTTTCCGCAGACGCCGCTTGGTCCTGATTGTTCTTGCTTGCTTTATGAGCTGGGCTGGCGTAACCTTGTGGAATCAGGTAAGTAAGCTTGGTGCCAAAGATGAGAGAATGAGCTCTTTGCAGCAGGAGCTGGATGAGACTCGGAAAATCAATGAAGCAACGAAGCGTGAAATTGTCCGATTGAATGATCCGGAATACGTTGAACAAAAAATTCGAAAAGAGCTGCATTATGTGAAGCAAGGGGAAACATTATTTTATGTGCCCAAAGAGCTAAAGAAATAGGTTTATGCAAGAAAGCTTTGGTTGACCGTATTGCAGCGTGTACGTTATAATCTCCATTGTTGAAGTCTTTTGTTAACTATTTAAGGGAGGAACATTTTACTTTATGGCAATTGAAGTGGGCAGCAAGCTGGAAGGCAAAGTAACAGGCATTACTCATTTTGGGGCGTTTGTTGAGCTTCCAGAGGGTGGTACAGGTCTGGTGCACATTTCGGAGATCGCAGACAACTATGTAAAAGACGTCAACGATCATTTGAAATTGAGCGACGTGGTAACCGTCAAAGTTATCAATGTCGATAAAGACGGCAAAATCGGTTTATCCATCAAGCAAGCAGTTGACAAACCCCCTGAAGCGCCAAGACCTCAACGCTACGAACGACCAGCTGGTAGTTCCAGTGGCGGCGGTATGGGTGGCAGCGGCGGAAGTGGTGGAGGCGATCGTGGCGGTCGCAGCAGCGGAGGCGGCGGTGGATTTGGAGGCCGTGGAGGCGATCGTGGAGGCCGTGGAGGTAAACCTCCAGTAGGCAAATTAACGTTCGAGGACAAGGTTTCGCGTTTTTTAAAGGATAGCGAGGAACGCATCTCTTCCCTGAAGAAGAACACGGAAGGGAAACGTGGAGGTCGCGGCGCTAGACGCGATTAAATATAGTAAGGTGATG
Organism: Paenibacillus sp. FSL H7-0331; assembly: GCF_001956045.1. Next base: position 34,475 of record NZ_MRTH01000044.1, read on the forward strand.
AAGCTGTATGAGCGAATTGCTTATGCGGCTTTTTTGTTGATTGCTGTCTGATGCACCCTGTTTGTCAGAGCTAAACCAAGCTTGACAATCAGGCCAAGCCTGTTATATAGTCATACATGTTGTGGCGGTGTAGCTCAGCTGGCTAGAGCGTACGGTTCATACCCGTGAGGTCGGGGGTTCGATTCCCTTCGCCGCTATTGCAAGAGAACAAAAGCATCTTGCCGAGACTTGCTGTCCGGTGGGGTGTTTTTTTGCTGTTAAAGGGAAGCTGTCATACAGACGGCTTCTTTTTTGTCGGAAAAAATTTTTAGTCTACCAACTGATTGTGACAAACTTTACAATAGACTCTCGATATACTAGAAAACACTAATCAAATATGGGTGGTGTTGGCCAAGTATGTTGAAAAGTTTAGGATGGACTCAAACAGGAATGGAACGAAACCGCTGGTTTCAAAAGACAAAACACAATGTGGTCGGCAGGTTTGCGGACAATCGATGGGTGCAATCAATAGCAGCACGAAAAGGCTCAATCCTCATACTGGGTATGGCCTTCCTGCTTGGACGAGCGATGATTCTTGATCAGCTGGCTCCGTTTGCCGTTGCATTTTTTGCTGTGATCTATTTTTTGCGCAAGGAATTGTTAGTAGGAACCGCACTTTTCTTGATTGGAGGAAGCTTGTTCTCGCAGGCGCCGGGGCATACCGGATATATGGTAGTAGCGATGCTGGTGGTACTTCTTATACAAAAAGGTATAGAGCGCTTTCAACGCTCTGACATTTCATATGCACCATTGATTGTTTTTACAGCTACCTTTTTCGTTCAGCTTTTTGCCGTATTGGCTGCTGGCAGGCTTACCTGGTATACCTTGACGATAACGGGTGTCGAATCGGTATTGAGCTTGATCCTGACGCATATCTTTTTGCAGGCAGTTCCCGTCTTTACGCTTACGCGCAAGCATTACAGCTTGAAGCATGAGGAAATTATATGTTTGATTATATTGCTCGCTTCCGTTATGACAGGTACAGTAGGCTGGTTGATCGGACCGGTTACTATGGAGCATGTACTGTCCCGTTATTTGATTCTACTGTTTGCATTGGTCGGAGGTGCGCCACTGGGGGCTTCGGTCGGAGTTATTACAGGGCTGATTTTGAGCCTGGCGAATTCATCGGCCATTTACCAGATGAGTCTGCTCGCTTTTGCAGGAATGCTGGCTGGACTGCTGAAGGAGGGACAGCGGATGGCGGTGTCTCTGGGCATGCTGCTCGGCTCTTCGATTCTATCCATCTATATCGGGAATCAGTCCGAAATATTGAATTCGACTTGGGAGTCGCTGGCTGCTGTGCTGCTGTTCCTGTTGACGCCTCGCGGGGTGCTTCTGCTGCTTGCCAAATATGTGCCGGGTACGCAGGAAAATATGAAGTCACAACATGATTATGCCAAAAGAGTACGAGATATTACTGCTGATCGTGTGGAAAAATTCTCGGAGGTATTTCGTCAGCTGTCCCGGAGCTTTAGACAAATTACAGCGGAAACAGAACCTATGAAAAGGGAGGAAGAGATTGGTCATTTTATGAATTCCGTTGCGAACCGCAGCTGCGCCTCCTGCTGGAAGCGGGATCAGTGCTGGGACGAGAAATTTTATCAGACCTATAAGTTTATGACGGAAATGATGACAGAGGTGGAGCTTGGTCATGGGCTCAAACGTAAGGACATGCAGCCACAGTGGAAAAAGCTGTGTGTAAAGCCGGATCAGGTTGCCGAGGTCATGCAGCAGCAATACAAGCTGTATCAGAACGATCAGCATTGGAAAAAGCAGATTGTGGACAGCCGGCATTTGGTAGCCGAGCAGCTATTTGGTGTCTCCCAGGTCATGGAGGACCTGGCCAATGAGATCAAGCGCGAGGGGCAGGAGTTGTTCGTACAGGAGGAGCAGATTCGCAGCGCTTTGGAGGAGCTTGGACTCTCCATTCATAGTATCGATATTATTAGTCTGGACGAGGGCAATGTCGAAATCGAGATTATTCACCAATACACCAAAGGTTTTGATGAATGTCGAAAAATCATCGGCCCCTTGCTATCAGAAATATTGGAAGAACACATTACGGTTAAAAATGAGCAGATGCTGGAGCGTAAGGAGGGCTACAGCACGGTGGTTTTTGGATCGGCGAAGGAATATGAGATTGAAACCGGTGTCGCCGCTGCTGCCAAGGGCGGAGATGTACTGTCTGGCGACAGCTTTAGCACGATTGAACTGGGTAATGGCAAATTCGCAGTCGCTTTAAGTGACGGAATGGGCAATGGGGAACGGGCAAGAGCCGAGAGCAGCACCGCACTTACGATTTTACAGCAGCTATTACAGTCTGGTATGGATGAACGATTGGCTATTAAATCTGTTAATTCTGTCCTGATGCTTCGATCCTCGGATGAGATGTATGCAACCGTTGATGTGGCGTTGATTGATCTTTATGACGCCCATACGACATTCCTGAAGATTGGATCTGTACCCAGCTTTGTCAAGCGAGGCAGTGAGGTCATACCGATCACGGCCAATAACTTGCCTGTCGGGATTGTACATGAGATCGATGTAGATCTGATCAGTCTGCCGTTATATCCAGGGGATATCCTTGTGATGATGACCGATGGGATCTATGACGCACCCGGACATGCAGTGAATAAAGAATTGTGGATGAAGCGAGTGCTGTCGGAAATTGATACCGAATCACCACAGGAATTTGCCGATATTTTACTGGAGCGGATTGTTCGTTATCACTACGGGGAGATTTACGATGATATGACGGTTGTAGTAGCACGTGTGGAAAAGTACAAGCCGGAGTGGGCAACCTTCAGTTGGCCCGGGCTGCAGCGCATTGAGCGTCCAAAGGTGGTGAGCTAGGGCTATCGTTTCCCTCCATATTTGCATAAATGTTGCCTCGAATAGGATTCCTTCTTTCAACTTTCATAATGAAATAAGGAATATAGCTGCGTAGAAGAGAATCGTAGGGTATATGCCGACGATTCTTTTTTTGTGAATGTGAAGGCAGGCCTGTTTCAACATCCTGTCGTTGAGTTTAAGAAACTTGCAAACTGGAAAAACTAAACCTATTAATTGCAATAATAGGAGGTTAACCTGTGAAACAGATTCTTTTAATAACCGACGGCTGCTCGAATGTAGGTATTAGTCCTGTTATAGCGGCTGCGCAGGCCAAGGCTGAAGGTATAGTGGTAAATGTCATCGGATTGCTCAATGAACATGAGATTGATGAGATGGGGGCGGATGAAATCCAGGAGATCGCTCGTGCCGGAGGGGGGACCAGTCGAATTGTAACACTAGCCAAGCTGTCGCAAACGGTTCAAATGATGACCCGAAAGACGGTTGCACACACCATCCAGCAAATCGTAGGCAAGGAGCTGCAGCATATTTTGGGGGATGCCAAGCTGGAAAGCCTTCCTTTGGATCAACGCGCACAGGTTGTACAGGTAATGGATGATTTAGGCGAAACGGCATCTATAAAGGTTGCGTTGCTCATTGATACAAGTGCCAGTATGAAGCAGAAGCTGTCAGCGGTCAAAGAGGCTATCTACGATTTACAGCTAAGCCTGCAGGCACGTACAGGCAGCAGCGAAACGGCTGTATTCCACTTTCCAGGGGCAGGTGCTCATCAAGAAGAGGCACAAATGGATCTGGATTGGACACGTGACCTTGCAAATTTAAACCGTTTGTTTTATAAATTAAACATGAGAGGTACGACTCCGACGGGTCCCGCTCTTCTGAAAGTTACCGAGTTTATCATAGGCGCTCCCACTGCCGATATATATGAAAATGGGAATTCTCGCCAGAAGGACACATTCGTGACTGGAAACGCGCCAATAGGCAAGGATGGGATATTGAGTGACTACATCGTTTGATCAAATTATACAATCCGATACCGTCCTGACGGGCAAATGGAATAAGGCTGTTTATCAGGTTGAACGTTTGCTGGGTGAGGGGGCCAATGGCAAGGTATATCTAGTTAAGCGCGGTAAGCGTCAATATGCACTCAAGCTAGGGTTGGATGCGGCAGATCTTCAATCCGAGGTGAACGCTTTGAAGGTGCTGTCGAAATCAAATACATCCTTTCAAAATTATTTGTTGGATGTCGATGATTTTCATTACCAGGGTGCAGACTATCCGTTCTATGTGATGCGTTATATCAAGGGGCAAACGATTTCCGATTTTATTAGGCACAATGGTCGTGATTGGATGGGTCTGATTGGTTTGAATATATTGCGCAAGCTGGTCGAGCTGCACGAGCGGGGTTACGTGTTTGGAGATATTAAAGTGCAAAACATGCTCGTGTGCGGCTATGGAGATGTCGAATTGATCGATTTTGGCGGAGTCACGGCAAAAGGACGATCGGTGAAGCAATTTACAGAAGTGTACGACCGTGGCTATTGGGGGGCCGGAACACGTTCCGCAGATGAAGGCTATGATATGTTTGCTTTTGCCGTTCTCCTCATAAGCAGCACGGAGACAGAGCAGAGAATGCATGGGATTGATAAGCTGCTGCCGCAAAATCGCAATGTTCAAATGCTGATTGATTTACTGAAGACCAATCCGATATTGGAACCTTGTATACCTGTACTGCAAAAAGCACTGCTAGGGCATTACACAAGCTCCAGTCAGGTATTGGCAGCATGGCGGCGGTTGAAATTCCATAAGCGCTTACCTGCTTCCTCTGCTAATCGGGAGTCATGGCTGAAATTGGGGTTTACGGTCTCTCTGTTGTTCTTCGGATTAGTCGTATACTTTTACTGGACATAGCTGGCACTAAGCCGGAAGGAGGGGGATATGGATCTAGCAGTCGATTTGGCAGCAAGAGTGGAATTTTTAATCAAGTCAGAGCGGTTATTGGTGGAAGGGGAATGCATGGTTGTAGCGGTATCGGGGGGACCGGATTCCGTAGCACTGCTGCATCTCCTTTTTACAATGTCGGAACGGTGGAATTGGCGGCTGGTCCTTGCGCACGTAAATCACGGGTTTCGCAAAGAGGAGTCGGAGCAGGAGGCTCAGTATGTGGCAAGTCTGGCGGATAAGCTTGGCCTGCCTTGTGAAGTGGCGAACTTCGATCTCCCGCAATATATTCGGGAAACAGGGAAGAATCCGCAGGTTGCGGCACGTGAGCTGCGCTATCGGTTTTTATTTGAAATCGCACACCGTTATGAAGCTGCGCGTATTGTACTTGGTCATCACGCTGATGATCAGGCGGAGACGATGTTGATGAGGATGCTTCGAGGAACGGGGCCGGCAGGACTTACAGGCATCCCAATTCGTCGCTTAGAAAAAGATGTGGAACTTGTACGCCCCTTGCTTCGTATATATAAATCAGAGCTATTGAGCTATTGTCATCAGCAGCGGCTTGCTTTCTATGTAGACAGTAGTAACATGGATACTAAATATTTCCGTAATGAAGTTCGCCTTGGCTTGCTTCCGCAGCTTCGTAATTACAACGATCAACTGCCGCAAGCGTTGAACCGACTATCTGTTATGATGACAGCTGAGCATGATTTCATGCATTTGCAGACCATGTCAGCTTTTGCGGAGGGGGTTAACCAGGAAAGTGATTTCTGCGAATGGTCAAGAAAATGGTTTGAAGGGCTTCATCTTGCTTTACAAAGACGTTTGATTAAACTAATATTAAATTGTCTTCTTGGTGACGCAGATTCCATAGATTTCCTAAAGCTTGAGCAAATGCGGGACGCTATTCTCGGGGACCTATCTAACCTGAGCCTACATATAGGAGGCAGCTTGGTTTTAACAAGGGAATACGATCGGATTTATGTGCATAATGATGGGGTACCACCTGCATCCTACAGCTATACGTGGGAGCAGGACATCGATAGCCTGACGATTGGAGAAACAGGAGTCAAGCTGGCATGCAGCTGGATGGAGCGTAATACGGTGGATGAGCATTGGGTTGTACCTGTTCATGATCGTAATACCGCCTGGTTTGATGCAGAGCAGCTGCAGTTTCCCTTGCAGGTTAGAAATCGCAAGGATGGAGACCGAATGAGTCTGCTTGGACTGAACGGGTCCAAAAAGGTAAAGGATATCTTCATCGATACCAAACTACCGCCTAGCTTAAGATTGCAGGTGCCGGTTGTCGTGGACGCTCAGGAGCGCATCGTGTGGCTTCCGGGGGTTCGTAGATCGTCGCATGCCTTGATTACAGGGCATACACGTTTGATGATTTGTATAAGTGCTATCATTTAATTTTATTTCAGTAGGAGGTTCTCTGTTGCAAAACGACATTCTCGAAGTACTTTACAGCGAACAAGACATTCAAGAGAAAGTTAAGGAGATGGGGGAGCTATTAAGCCGTGATTTTGAAGGGCGCAATCCGCTTGTCATCTGTGTATTAAAGGGCGCGTTTATTTTCATGTCGGATTTGGTGAAGCGAATGACAGTTCCATTGGAAATTGATTTTATGGCGGTATCCAGCTATGGACAGTCAACGAAGTCGTCAGGGGTTGTCAAGATTGTGAAGGATTTGGATGTTCCCGTTGAGGGAAGGCATATCCTCATTGTGGAAGACATCATTGACAGTGGACTTACACTCAGCTATCTCATAGATGTTCTCGAACGTCGCAATGCGTTATCGATTACGGTCGCAGCCTTATTTGACAAACCAGCGCGTAGAACGACCGATTTGGAAGCAGACTATAAAGGATTCAGCATACCGGATGCATTCGTAGTCGGGTACGGATTGGACTATGCGGAAAAGTATCGCAATCTGCCGTATGTCGGGATTTTAAAGCCGGAAGTTTACTCACATTAGCATTTCTTGTTATGCCCAGACTTGCTGTGGTACAATAAACAAAGTTGCCGTTTGAGAGGAGGTAAGGGATGAACCGAATTATACGCAATACAGGGTTTTATTTGCTCATTTTTTTGGTCACCGTCGGTATCGTTCACTTTATTAGCACACAGAATGAACAGAAAGACGTTATTAGTTACGATAAGCTCCGACAGGCCTTAGTAGAGAAAAATGTGGATTCGGTCAATGTCAAATTTGACGGATATACATACTTGGTTCGTGGGAAATATAAAAATGCGCCCTTGCCGGATAAGAAAAATTTCGAGACTCGTGCGCCCTTTGACCAAGAAGTAATCCAGATGTTTGAAAAGGCTGAGGTTCCGAACATCACGATTGAGAAAATGGAAGGTGACAATGTTTGGATTAGCTTCCTTACCTCCATTATTCCGTTCGTCATTATTTTCATCCTGTTCTTCTTTTTACTGAATAACGCGCAGGGTGGCGGCGGTAAAGTCATGAATTTTGGAAAAAGCCGCGCCAGACTATATAACGAAGAGAAGAAGCGCGTTACCTTTGAAGATGTCGCGGGGGCAGATGAAGAGAAGCAAGAGCTGGTCGAGGTTGTAGAGTTTTTGAAGGATCCTCGTAAGTTCGCTGCTGTAGGCGCAAGAATTCCTAAGGGTGTATTGCTTAATGGACCTCCGGGGACAGGGAAAACCTTGCTTGCACGGGCTGTAGCTGGTGAAGCTGGTGTTCCGTTCTTCAGCATAAGCGGCTCGGATTTTGTTGAAATGTTCGTAGGTGTTGGGGCATCGCGTGTACGCGATTTGTTCGAGAATGCCAAGAAGAACGCACCATGTATTATTTTTATCGATGAGATCGATGCTGTAGGTCGTCAGCGTGGCGCAGGTTTAGGCGGCGGACATGACGAGCGTGAGCAGACATTGAACCAATTGCTTGTAGAAATGGATGGTTTCGGAGCTAACGAAGGCATTATTATTGTCGCCGCTACGAACAGACCTGATATTCTCGATCCGGCATTACTGCGTCCAGGACGCTTTGACCGTCAAATTACGGTTGACCGCCCAGATGTCAAAGGCCGTGAAGAAGTATTAAAAGTTCATGCTCGCAATAAGCCATTAAATAAAGATGTTAAGCTGGAATCGATTGCGCGTTATACGACCGGATTTACAGGCGCTGATCTGGAGAACCTGTTGAATGAAGCTGCGTTAATCGCCGCCAGACGTAACCGTAAAGATATTTCTATGGGTGAGCTGGACGAAGCTTTTGATCGTGTGGTTGTAGGTACCCAGAAGAAGAATCGTGTTATTAGTGAACGCGAGAAACGTATGGTCGCTTTTCATGAAGCCGGACATACGATTGTCGGATATCATATTGAAAACGCCGATATGGTCCATAAGGTAACAATCATCCCAAGAGGTCGCGCAGGCGGCTATGTGATGATGCTTCCTAAAGAAGGCGAAGACAAGATGATGAATACCAAAACCGAGCTGCTTGACAAGGTAACTGGATTGTTGGCAGGCCGTGTGGCGGAAGAGTTGTTCATCGGACAAATCGGTACAGGTGCCTATAGTGACTTCCAACGTGCGACTGGCATCGTTCGTAAAATGATTATGGAGTATGGTATGAGCGATAAGCTTGGACCGATGCAGTTTGGCAATGTACAGGGGCAAGTATTCCTGGGTCGTGATTTCGGACATGAGCAAAACTACAGTGATGCCATTGCTTACGAAATCGATCAGGAAATGCAAACCATTATCCGCAGCTGCTACGCGAAAGCGAAGGAAACATTGGAGAAATATGCGGATCAAGTACGACTCATTGCTGAGACATTATTGGTAAAAGAGATTCTGGAAAAGGATGAAATTATTCAACTCATCGATAACGGCAGTCTTGATGATGCTTCCGATGTGAGAATTAATATCCAAGGCCAGGAAACAACATCAGAAGCCAATAAGCTTGATTTTGATAAACATCCAATTGAAGAAGATCCGAATAAAGAATCTTAATTTACTGCATTATACAAGCCGGCGGCATATTCATTGCTGTCGGCTTTGTTATTGCTAACGAGTCAAAAAAACAAGAACTGGACTCAAGCGGGTGGTATACGGAACCTGCTGACGGATGTGCGAATAATTAGTTCATTTTGCATCTATTTAAGCATTGACACAGCCTGTGATGTTGTGTAAATTAGGTGTAAATCTTTAAACTTTATGTGAACATTTTCACATACTAATATCATTAAACCAATTGCAGCTCAAGAGAAAGGGAGGGTTTCTTATGGAAGCACTGGCATTGGAACGAAAAGAAGATCAAAAGCGCGAGTTAAAAGAACGAATCCTTCAGTTAAAGAAGGAACGTAATGCTATCATATTGGCTCATTATTATCAAAGAGATGAGATTCAGGAAGTTGCTGATTTTCGTGGTGATTCCTTTCTTTTGGCGCAGAAAGCAGCTACTACCGATGCTGACGTCATTGTATTTTGTGGTGTACATTTCATGGGGGAAAGTGCAAAGATACTGGCTCCCACCAAAACCGTGCTGATTCCCGATGAACGGGCTGGCTGTCCGATGGCAGACATGGTTAATGTAGACGGTCTTCGTGCACTTAAGAAACAGCATCCAAATGCGAAAGTTGTTGCTTATATCAATACGTCGGCTGATGTTAAATCAGAAACCGATATATGCTGTACATCGGCAAATGCCATTAAAGTGATCGAGTCGGTAGATTCCGATGAAATTATTTGGGTCCCAGACAAAAACCTGGGTGACTATGTTTCCAAATTTACGGACAAAAAAATGATTATTTGGGAAGGTTACTGCAACACCCATGACATGCTGACCGTTAAAGATGTAGAAGAGATGAGAGCGCAGTACCCCAATGCCAAATTTGTCGTGCACCCGGAGTGTCGTCCTGAAGTGGTTAAGCTTGGGGATTTTGTGGGAAGTACTACAGCCATTATCAAATATTGCAAGGAATCAGAGCATCAAGAATTTATAGTAGGTACTGAGGATGGAACCGGGTTTCAATTAAGAGTGGACAGCCCAGACAAAAAGTTTCATTTTGCTACCAAATACCTGGTTTGCCCTAATATGAAAGTGAACAACTTGAAAAAGGTGGTACGTTGTCTGGAAACAATGCAGCCGCAAATTTATGTACCGCCGCATATTGCCGATCAAGCCAGAGCATCCTTGGAGCGCATGCTGCTAGTGAAGTAGCATGCGCTACTCTCTTTGTAGAAGAAAGTGAGCGTACTCATGATACCACGTTATTTAGTAGACTTTGATATCAGCAAGCTGCCTCAAGTTCATACCGATGTTATGGTGATCGGCGCTGGAATCGCCGGTCTTTTTACCGCTATCAAAGCAAGTGAAAAATATAGTGTGCTGATGGTAACGAAAAAATCGCTGCTCGATAGCAACACACGTTATGCTCAAGGTGGAATCGCCGCGGTTATAGCCGATGATGATTCGCCGGATTATCATCTACACGATACTTTGGTAGCTGGAGCAGGGCTGTGCTCTCATGAGGCTGTTGATGTACTGGTGCATGAAGGGCCGGCAGGCGTCAGGGATTTGATCAAGATGGGTACGCAGTTCGATCTGGAGGATGGAGCGTTTGCACTGACCAGAGAAGGAGCTCATAGTCACCGCCGTATTTTACATGCCCACGGGGATGCAACAGGAGCTGAAATCGTGAGATCCTTATCAGAGAAAACGAAGTTGGATCCGAATATTGAGGTTTGGGATGATCATTTTGTTATAGATTTGATAACCGAAAACGGGGAATGTCTCGGTGCGCTGGTGCAAAAGCCGAGTGGTCAAAAGGTTTTTGTCAAAGCCAACGCAACGATTCTATGTACAGGCGGAGCGGGACAATTATTTCGGTACACTACCAATCCCGATATTGCTACAGGTGATGGGATCGCAATTGCTTACCGTGCAGGAGCACTTATTCAGGATGTTGAATTCATACAATTTCACCCGACAGCACTTTGTTATCCAGGAGCACCACGTTTTCTGATTTCCGAGGCTGTTCGTGGTGAAGGCGCTATCTTGCGCAATATTACAGGTGAACGATTTATGGAGAAATACCATCCACAGCTGGAGCTGGCGCCACGTGATGTCGTGGCAAGGGCTATCGTGAATGAGATGGAGCTGACGAGATCTACATTTGTTTATATCGATTTTACGCATGAGTCGGAAGAAACGGTGAAGCATCGTTTTCCAACCATATATGAGTTTTGTCTGAACTATGGTTTGGATTTGTCTTCGGACTGGGTCCCTGTTGCACCTGCAGCGCATTATATGATGGGCGGTGTGAAAACGGATCTTTACGGTGAAACCAAGGTGGCTCGCTTGTTTGCTTGTGGTGAAGTGTCGTCAACCGGGGTTCACGGGGCTAATCGTTTAGCCAGTAATTCACTATCTGAGGCGATTGTGTTCGGTCGGAGAATTTTGGAGCGTATTGACCAATTGTCTCCTTTGACTGCGAATCCATCTGTTCAGCAAGTAACGTCTCGTAATGAACACGCCAAACAGCCAATAGTTGAAAAGAAGCTAAAGCTGCAAAAAATTATGCTGCGTTATGCAGGACTAAAGCGTGAAGCCAAAGGGCTGGAGAAAGGCTATGAAGAACTGCGTCGCCAGCTATCCATCTTTGAATCTTGTTTGAACAAGCGCGAGGATTATGAGTTTGCCAATATGCTGACATGTGCGCTATTAACAACTGAGGCTGCTTTGATTAGGAAAGAAAGCCGCGGGGGACACTACAGGGATGATTTTCCGGAGAAGGACGATCTAAACTGGAGGAAGCATACGATATTCAGTCGGGAAGACGGGATTACGGAGGAGAAGATTGATGATGTTTGAGCTGCAGATGGATATTGTAAAGAAAAACCTTCAGCTGTGGCTGGAGGAAGATATTGGCATGGGTGATGTCACAACCATGACAACCATTCCCAAGGATCATCAATCTAAAGGTATTATACATGTCAAGGAGTCTGGAATTATCGCTGGATTGCCGATCGCAGCAGCTGTGTTTGCGCTTGTTGATCCCGAGCTTCGTTTTGTAGCGAAGGTTGAGGAAGGACAGGCTGTGGACAAGGGCTGTGTATTGGCTGAGGTGACAGGCAATACCCGACATATTTTACTGGGTGAAAGGCTCGCTCTTAATCTGATGCAGCGTTTGTCGGGCATAGCTACCCGTACCAAGCAGTTTGTCGATGCTCTGCAAGGTTTGCCAGTCAGACTCGTGGATACTCGTAAAACAACTCCAGGTCATCGGCTGTTAGAAAAATATGCAGTGCGGGTCGGAGGCGGACATAATCACCGTTTTGGTCTGTATGATGCGGTTATGATCAAGGATAACCACATTAAAGGATCAGGGGGCATAACAGAAGCAATCCGTGCTGCTCGTGCTCAGATTCCTCATACAATGAAAATCGAGGTAGAAGTTGAGAGCAAAGAGCAATTGGAAGAGGCTTTACTAGCGCAGCCTGATATCATCATGCTGGACAATATGACAACAGATCAAATGCGAGAGGCCGTTATACGCATGAAATCAGCAGCACCGCATATTCTGATAGAAGCATCAGGATCCGTCAATTTGGATACAGTCGGTGCCATAGCGCAAACTGGTGTTGATGTGATTTCGGTAGGTCGATTGACGTATTCGGTACAGTCGCTCGATATCAGTCTGGATCTGAACGCGCAAAAAGGGGTGCAAGCATGATTTTAGTGATTGACGTCGGTAATACGAATATCGTATTAGGTCTTTATGACGGAAAAAACTTGCTTCATGACTGGCGACTCAGCACTAATCGTGCTTCAACGGCTGATGAGTATGGAATGACGATGTATAATTTGTTCCAGCATGCCGGAATTAAGTTGGATCAGGTGGAGGGCGTCATTATTTCTTCGGTTGTGCCGCCTTTAATGTTTGTATTGGAGCAATTGTGTTTAAAATATGTTAAGAAAGCACCTCTGATTGTGGGTCCTGGTGTAAAGACAGGCTTAAATATTCGTTACGAAAACCCTCGCGAGGTAGGTGCAGACCGGATTGTCAATGCTGTTGCGGCTATTGAGATGTATGGTTCTCCCGTTATTGTTGTTGATTTCGGAACAGCAACGACCTTTGACTACATAGATGAGGCTGGACAATATATTGGTGGAGCGGTTGCGCCTGGTATTGGGATCTCTACGGAAGCCTTATATCAGCGAGCAGCCAAGCTGCCGAGAATAGAGTTGGTTAAGCCCAAAAGCGTTGTGGGACGCAATACGGTAGCCTCTATGCAAGCAGGCATCATTTTCGGTTTTGCCGGGCAGGTTGATGGAATCGTTGATCGTATTCGCGATGAATTTGGGACGAACCCCAAAGTTGTTGCAACCGGTGGGCTGGCTGAATTGATTTCCAAGGAGTCGCGTACCATTGAAACGACCAACCAATTATTGACCCTGCAAGGTCTGAGAATTATTTATGAACGCAACCAATAACTACAGCGATTATATACAATTACTTCAACACAGAAAGGGTAAGCGATGCAGGATCAATTGATTAGAGCTACAGCGATGGACGGAAAGGTCAGGGCGTTTGCTGTTCGTGCCACTGGGATTGTGGAAGAATTAGGCAAGCGGCATGCGATGTCGCCCACAGCCATGGCCGCTTTAGGACGGACGGTGTCAGCAGGCCTGATTATGGGAGCCATGCTTAAAGGTGATGAGCAGCTGACCATTATTGTGAAAGGCGGAGGGCCAATTGGTCAAGTTGTGGTAGATGCAAATGCCAATGGTGATGTTCGAGGTTATGTGGACAATCCTCAAGTGGATTTGCCGTTGAATCAGGTGGGCAAGTTGGACGTTTCCGGCGCTGTCGGTACGGAAGGTTTTTTGAATATCATTAAGGATTTGGGACTTAAGGAGCCTTACCGGGGAAGTATTCCATTAATATCAGGAGAGTTGGCCGAAGATTTTACTTACTATTTTGCCAAGTCTGAACAAACGCCATCCGCAGTAGCTCTTGGTGTGCTGGTAGATGTTGACTACTCGGTTATAGCTGCTGGTGGTTTTGTTATTCAACTGCTGCCAGGCTTGAGTGATGATGATATTTCCTTGATCGAGCTACAGCTTTCTCGCATTGAACCAATCACAACCCTATTAAGCCAGGGAATGGATCTTGAGGATATTTTGCATCGAATTCTTCCAGAGGTGCAGGTGCTTGGAGTAATGGATGTCAGGTTCCGCTGCAAATGCTCCAGAGAGAGGGTCGAGCAGACCTTGATTTCACTGGGACGTGAAGAGCTTGAATTGATGCTTCAGGAGGATGGGCAAGCGGAAGTTTCATGTCATTATTGTAATGAAGCCTATCTGTTTAATCGGGAAAATCTTGAAGGTCTTATCCAGGAGCTATAACCAGAAGTTTGAGCAAACGTTAGTTATAGAGGTTGTTGTTCAAAAAGTCCCCTTTTGATCAGGAAGATGTACACGTCGCTTACTCGTGATTGCATCCTGCATTCAGGCTCGAAAACTTTGACTGCTCGGAGCAGAAAAGCCGACTTTTTGAACACGTACTTTATAGAAGAAATAGCTCAATCTACGGAGAGTGACCATACGAGGGGACTAGGAATGCGAAACATGAAGATATTGTGGGGAGTCAATGCACTGTTGCTGCTTGTCGTTGTCATCCTTTCCTCCGTAATATTTGCCGAATTGTTTAAGAAGCCTCCAACTACAATGAAGCCTGACCCGTCGGATCCCCGTGGGCGCGTGATCGCCAAACTGGGTGACAAAACGATTACAAGTGAGGATTTGAATCAGCAGTTATTGCAAAAACACGGTCGGGAATTGTTAGATCAAATGGTGGACCATGAAGTCGTTCGTATGGAAGGAAACGCGGAGGGCGTGACCGTCACCGAAGACGAGATAACAAAAGAATTAAAACGTATGCAGCAAGGGTATGATAGTGAAACGCAGTTTTATGAATCTATGCAAGAGCAGTTAGGTTTTACACCAGAATCACTAAGAACCGATTTGTTTAATAAATTGTTGCTGGAGAAGTTAGCGACCAAATCGATCACCATCACAGATGAGCAGGTTGATTCTTATATCAAGGCACACCCTGATGAATTTATTTCGCCCGTTCAGCTACGGCTTCAACAGATTGTTGTCGGCAGCAAGGAGCAAACGGATAAGGTAGCGGCAGATCTGAACAAAGGTATGGATTTTGCACAAGTGGCCAAGAACCGTTCGCTTGATGATTCAACACGCAACAAAGGTGGCGATCTGGGCTGGCTGGATGAGAATGATCCGTTTATGGCCCCCTCCATTATGAGCGCTGCCAAGAAGCTTAAAGTGGGTGAAGTCAGCAAACCGGTTCTTTTCAACGATAACTTTTATATCCTCAAGCTGAAGGAACTGAAGGAAGATTCCAAAGCCAAAAAGGATGAACTCAAGGAAATAGTAAGGAAAGAGATGGCACTACGAGAAGCACCACCTTTAAAAGATGTAATGCTCAAGCTTCGCGAGAGATGGAAGGTTAGCATTACATTTTAATCCAATTGGATATTGACAACCTCAGCACAGGTTGATAAGATAAGAACAGAATACCAACCAAAAAACTCGGATATTATTTATAACGATTCTAGGAGGAACTCGGCATGGCGAAATTAGTTCAAAGTATTACGGATTTAATTGGTGGCACTCCCTTGGTTAAATTAAATCGTGTTGTACCTGAAGGTAGTGCAGAGATCTATGTAAAGCTGGAATATCAAAATCCGGGAGCTAGTGTTAAGGACCGTATCGCGATCAGTATGATTGAGGTTGCTGAGAAAGAAGGCAAAATCAAACCTGGTGATACGATTATCGAGCCTACAAGTGGCAATACCGGAATTGGATTAGCTATGGTTGCTGCAGCAAAAGGGTATAAGGCTATTCTTGTTATGCCAGAAACAATGAGCTTGGAGCGCCGTAATTTGCTTCGCGCTTATGGGGCACAGCTGGTGCTGACACCTGGGGCTGAGGGAATGAAGGGTGCAATTAAACGTGCGGAAGATCTTCAAGCCGAGAACCCGTCTTATTTTATTCCTCAACAATTTAACAACCCTGCCAATGTTAAGGTTCACACGGAAACGACAGGTCCTGAAATCGTGGAAGCTATTAATTCCCATGATGGCAAACTTGACGCTTTCATCTCAGGTATCGGTACAGGCGGAACGATTACAGGTGCAGGTGGCGTATTAAAAGAAAACTTCCCTAATATCAAGATTTATGCGGTTGAGCCAAGTGCGTCTCCTATTTTGTCTGGAGGTAAACCAGGTCCGCACAAAATTCAAGGAATCGGAGCCGGTTTTGTTCCGCAAATTTTAAATACGAATATTTATGACGAAGTCATTCAGGTTGATAACGAGGAAGCTTTTGAAACCTCCCGTCGTGTTGCCAAAGAGGAAGGTATTCTTGGTGGTATTTCTTCTGGAGCAGCTATTTTTGCAGCATTGAAAGTTGCCAAAGAACTCGGTCCTGGTAAGCGCGTAGTTGCCATTCTTCCGAGTAATGGTGAGAGATACTTAAGTACACCTTTGTATCAGTTCGAAGAGTAGTAGCATCGATAGAGCCCTTCAGTTCCTTGAGGGGCTTTTTTTCGTTGGGAATATACAGTATACTAAATCCTAACTTATATGACTACGTAGATAAAGGGGGGAAGCAGGTGTTTGTAACAACCTATAAGCAATGGAACGAATGGGCTGAGCATTACACGATGCTTCCTTATGTACAATCGTTTCCTTTGGAGAATGACCGTATACTTTCATGGGAGTATGCTTGGAAGGAAGCAAATCCGGGTTCTTTTGTATTGGAGAGCGGAAAAGGCGGACGCTACACGTTTCTTGGTCTTCAGCCAATTTCGGAAATTCGGGGGAAACACGATCACGCGATCACTAAGGATACAGATGGATCTGTCGTTGAACTGCATGGGTCTCCACTGGAGCTGGTTCATCGATGGATGATGCCATTCCTCTCCCCTGTCGTCGACGAGGCACCGAAGTTTCTGGGTGGTTGTGTTGGTTTTTGGGGATATGATGTGGTCCGTTCACTTGAGAAGCTTCCTGAGACGTCTGTGGACGATTTGGACATTCCCGACTATGCTTTTGTCCGATTTGATCAGGTATGGATCATCGACCACGAGAAACGGGAGCTGTATTGCTCATCTTCTCATAAGTGGATCCCATCTGCGAGCAGCCCTGACGAACTAGAGCAGCTTTACAGCCAGGCGGCATCAGATACGTATCGGATGAAAGAAATATGGGACCGGATATCTGCAATCAATAGTGAGGACGATACACTGCGCACTAGAGACATGATGCTGAAGCAAATGGACAATGATCAGCTTCGTATTGATGTTGAGTCTATTGAAGGCATTAAGGCAGATTTCCCACGGGAAGCTTATATCCATGCCGTCAATGCAATCAAGGATTACATTAGTGCGGGGGATGTGTTTCAAGTTAATTTGTCCGTCCGTCAACATAAGCAGCTCACTCAAAGTCCTGAGGAGATTTATGAATGGCTGCGAGTAATCAATCCGTCACCTTATATGGCTATGATGCGATTTGACGATTTTCAGCTCGTATCGGGCTCGCCAGAGCTTCTGGTGCAGTTGGAAAGTGGTGTGGTCAGAGCACGTCCGATTGCAGGCACAAGACCTCGCGGCAAAAACGCTGAGGAGGATCGTAAGCTGGCAGACGAGTTGATTCATCATGAAAAAGAGCGGGCCGAGCATATTATGCTGGTTGACCTGGAACGCAACGATCTGGGTCGCATTTCGACTTATGGAACAGTGAAGGTCAAGGATTTTATGGTCATTGAATATTACTCTCATGTGATGCACATTGTATCTCAGGTTGAGGGGCAATTAGCGGAAGGCAACGGGGCCTTTGAGGTTATTGCTGCCAAATTTCCCGGGGGAACGATTACGGGTGCTCCCAAAATTCGCACCATGCAAATTATTGAAGAATTGGAGCCTGTCCGCCGCGGTCCTTACACGGGCTCGATCGGATGGATTGACTATAATGGAAATATGGAATTCAACATTGTGATCCGTACCCTGGTTGTTGTGGATGGTATAGGCTATGTACAAGCAGGTGCAGGCATTGTCATTGATTCGATCCCAGAGAAAGAATATATGGAATCGATCAACAAAGCGAAGGCGTTATGGAAAGCAATACAATATAGTGAAGTAAACGTTCAAAATCCGGTGTGAAGGTGAGGGGAATACGATGATTCTAGTAATTGATAACTACGATTCGTTTACGTATAATTTGGTGCAATATTTGGGTGAGCTTGGCGAGCAGGTTGAGGTGCGCCGTAATGATGAGATTGATCTGGATGGTATCGAGGCGTTGAAGCCGGATCATATTTTAATTTCTCCAGGCCCTTGTACGCCGAACGAAGCAGGTATTAGTCTGGCCTTAATCGATCGCTTCAAAGGTGAAATTCCAATTTTGGGTGTATGCCTGGGGCACCAGTCGATTGGACAAGTATTCGGAGGCGATGTTATTCGTGCCGAGCGGTTGATGCATGGCAAAACCTCTCCGATTATTCATGACGGTAAAACCTTGTTTAAAGGCTTACCTTCGCCCTTTACGGCTACTCGTTATCATTCCTTAATCGTAAAAAGAGAAACGTTGCCGGATTGTCTGGAAATTAGCGCAGAAACAGCCGAAGGAGAAATTATGGGATTGCGGCATAAGGAGTATCCAATCGAGGGTGTACAGTTCCATCCGGAATCCATAATTACTGATCATGGATTGCAAATACTGAAAAACTTTTTGCAGGAAACGGGAGTTAAGCAAGCGTGAAGATCTATATCAACGGTCGTGTGACGAATGAAGAAGAGGCCATGGTATCGGTCTACGACCATGGTTTTTTATACGGTATCGGATTGTTTGAAACGTTCCGCACTTATGAGGGTCAGCCCTTTTTGCTGGAAAAGCATCGGACACGCCTGCAGGCTGGCTGTGAACAATTAGCGATTGCTTATCAAGCCGAAGCTGGGCGATGGGATCAAATCGTTCATAGTCTGTTGGAAGCTAATGGGCTGAAGGATGCTTATATAAGATTCACAGTAACAGCCGGACAGGAAGCATTGGGTTTACCCATGGGCTCTTACGCAGAACCTTCTGTAATTGTCTACATCAAGCCGCTTCCTCCACACAATGAACAGCAGGACCGTTACGGGAAATCGCTGCAGCTCCTGCAGCTGCTAAGAAACACGCCCGAAGGTCCTGTACGTCTCAAGTCCTTGCATTTTATGAATAACATCTTGGCCAAGCGTGAGCTTCAGCAGTATCCTTGGGCTGACGGGGCTGAGGGTCTTCTTGCGAATGGACAAGGGCGTATAGCGGAAGGGATTGTCAGCAACGTATTTTTTGCGAAGCACGGACGTTTGTACACGCCATCCTTGGCAACCGGGATATTACCGGGAATTACGCGTGCTTTTGTAATCAGTCTGGCTGAAGCGGCTGGGGTATCCGTAGAGGAAGGTTTGTATGATTGGAACACTATGCGTGAAGCGGATGAAGTATTCATTACGAATTCTATCCAGGAGATCGTACCGATTACGAAGCTGTTTGATCCTACAGGACAGCAAACAATGGTGAGTAACGGAATGATTGGCGACATGACTGGGCGTCTGCTGCAGATATATAGACAGCGCACAATAGCGGTAATATAAAGGATGAATAAGATGGAACTATCACATAAACGAGGTATTGAGGTCGATTGCCGTGGAGTCATACTGGATTTGCGCAATCGAACGGCGATTATGGGGATTTTAAATGTGACCCCGGATTCGTTCAGCGATGGAGGCTTGTACGTTGGCGTGCAAGCAGCGGTAGAGCAGGCAAAGCGGATGGTTGATGCAGGCGCCGATATGATTGATATTGGTGGAGAATCAACCCGTCCGGGTTCAGCTATAGTAACCCTTGAGCAAGAGCTGCAGCGAGTTATTCCTGTTGTAGAGGCGCTGATAGAAGCCGGCATCACGGTTCCTTTATCCGTAGACACCTACAAAGCAGAGGTTGCCCGGGAAGCTCTCGCAGCGGGTGCGCATGTTTTGAATGATATTTGGGGCTTGAAAAGAGAACCGGAAATGGCTCAATTAGCGGCACAATACGGATGCCCTATTGTGATTATGCATAATCGGAATGAAGCTGTGTATGATGATTACATTCCTGATGTTATTGAAGACTTGCTGCAGAGTATTCGCTTGGCGCATGCTTCTGGTATTCGGGACTCACAGATCATACTCGATCCGGGCATCGGCTTTGCCAAAACATACGAGCAGAATTTACAGCTGATGAATGAGCTGCATCGAATTGTCGCTATTGGTTATCCTGTTTTACTAGGGACTTCAAGAAAAAGCATGATTACTCGAACGCTGGGGCTTCCCCCGAATGATGTACAAGAAGGAACCGCGGCTACAGTCTGCATGGGGATTCATCAGGGCTGCTCGATCATTAGAGTCCATGATGTATTGGAAATGAAACGTGTCGCATTGATGATGGATACGATGCTAAATCATAAGGGAGGAACAAGCATTGGATAAAATCATCATGACGGGTTTGCAATTTTATGGCTATCACGGTGTGTTTCCAGAAGAGAACAAGCTCGGTCAACGCTATCAGGTGGATGTCGAGCTGATGCTGCCGCTTGATAAGCCTGGTCGAAGTGACCGTGTTGAGGATACTGTGAATTACGCTGAAGCTTATGAGGTCATTCGCAATATCGTTGAAGGACAGGTATTTAAGCTCATTGAAGCGCTGGCAGAGGAAATTGCGGCTGTACTGCTGCAAACGTACGCGAGTATCTTTGAAGTGACTGTACGAGTACTGAAGCCGCATCCGCCAGTGAAAATGTTTTTTGATGGTGTCAAGGTTGAAATTCACAGAAAGCGGGTATAACTTTATGGGCTCTCAGCTGCCATGTTGTGCATACCTTGCACTTGGCTCTAATATGGGTGATCGGGAACGGTATCTGGAAGATGCCATTCAATGCCTCGATAATCACGAACATATTTACGTCTCCGGACGTTCACACATATATGAAACCGAGCCTGTTGGTTATGTGGATCAGGATGCTTTTTTGAATATGGTAATTGAGGTAGAAACTCGACTATCGGCACAGGAGCTATTTGCTGTTATGCTAAGTATAGAAAATAAGCTCGGTCGTATAAGAGAGATTCGTTTCGGACCACGAACGATCGATTTGGATTTATTGCTGTATGATGATCTTCGACAGGAAGATCCGCAGCTCATATTGCCGCACCCGCGAATGACAGAGCGGGCGTTTGTATTGGTACCCCTGGTCGAGGTTATGCAGCAGAGACACTCCAGGCAAGCGGGTGAGTGGGCTGGGCAGTTGGATCAGGTGGATGGGAAGGAGGGTGTCAGAGTATGGAATCCTATGCAATAGCACAACGCATTCGCGCGTTTCGTAAGCTGAAGGGCTTTACACAGACGGAACTGGCTGATCAATTGGATGTATCGATTGCTGTTCTGGGAGCTATTGAAAGAGGAACACGAAGCCCAGACGCACAGATTATTAGTAAAATATCCGAAGTACTCGGGATTGACCCGGAAGAGCTTTTTCCAACTGCAA
The DNA here is from genome assembly GCF_001956045.1 of Paenibacillus sp. FSL H7-0331. The sequence goes on from NZ_MRTH01000044.1 coordinate 55,935, forward strand.
AATAAGCAAGAATTGAAAGGAGGTACTATAATGTTGAAAATAGGAAATGTCGTCGCACCCAACCAAGTCGTATTAGCACCTATGGCAGGGGTCTGCAATCCGGCTTTTCGGCTGATCGCCAAGGAATTCGGCTGCGGGTTGGTATGTGCCGAAATGGTAAGTGACAAAGCCATTATTCATGGTAATCATCGTACGATGGATATGCTGTTTGTAGATGATCGTGAAAAGCCACTTAGTCTGCAAATTTTTGGTGGAGATACAGAAACGCTGGTGGAAGCGGCAAAACACGTGGATCGTCATACGAATGCCGATATTATTGACATCAACATGGGCTGTCCCGTTCCCAAGATAACGAAGTGTGAGGCCGGAGCCCGTTGGCTGCTCGATCCATCGAGAATTGAAGAGATGATCACAACCGTCGTGAAGGCCGTTAGTAAGCCGGTTACAGTGAAGATGCGGATCGGTTGGGACGATGAGCATATATATGCGGTGCAAAATGCCAAAGCTGTCGAAAATGGCGGTGGTTCTGCTGTATCTGTACATGGTCGGACACGTGTACAAATGTATACGGGACACGCCAATTGGGATATCATCCGAGAAGTTAAGCAGGCGGTGTCGATTCCTGTCATCGGGAATGGCGATGTGACAACACCTGAGGATGCCAAGCGAATGCTGGATGAAACTGGTGTCGATGGTGTTATGATCGGGCGTGCTGCGCTCGGTAATCCGTGGATGCTGTACCGGACCATTCAATACTTGACCAAGGGAGAGCTGCCTCCAGAGCCGACAGGTCAGGAAAAAATTCGCATTGCGATTTTGCATATGGATCGATTGGTAGCACTCAAAGGTGAGCATGTTGCCGTTAAGGAAATGCGTAAGCATCTGGCCTGGTATCTGAAAGGTTTACCGGGTGGAGCACGGGTGAAGGACATCGTTATGGAGACTACCAAGCGAGATATCATGGCTGGCGTGCTGGAGGAATTTGTTGCTTCATTGGACAATACCGATTCCCAGGATGGAATGCCGATTATGCGACAATTGGTCTAAAAGTTGTAGGTTTGGCTTAGATTGACATTTGTATAGGCTTGCAATATAATCAGTCAATAGTCATCCTCATGAGATATTAGTCATTAAGATTAAGATGGTCAACATATGATTAACAGTGAATTCATACTCCATGAATACGCTCATAATACGGGAATTTTTCACATGAAAGGGGATCGTTACCGTGGCCGAGAAAGAAGTCATCCTCACGCAGGAAGGTTTAAAAAAGCTAGAAGACGAACTGGAGCACTTGAAATCGGTCAAACGCCGTGAAGTGGCGGAACGGATCAAAGTGGCAATTGGATACGGCGATATCAGTGAGAATTCTGAGTATGAGGATGCCAAGAATGAACAGGCTTTTATTGAAGGCAGAGTCATTACTTTAGAAAAAATGCTGCGTAACGCACGTATTATTAATAACGCTGATGTGAACACAGATACGGTCAGTGTCGGAGCCATTGTAACGCTGAAGGATTTGGAATTTGGCGAAACCGTTGAGTATAATATTGTGGGTACAGCAGAGGCTGATCCATTCAACAATAAAATTTCCAATGAAAGTCCTGTAGGTAAGGCTATTCTCGGCAAACCCAAAGGAACTAAAGTGGATATTAATGTTCCCGCAGGCACGATTCAGTACGAAATCATTGATATTAAGAAGTAAGATGTGGAAAGCAAGTTGAAATCGATACGGTTTTATACAAGTAAAAAGCTTCCTCTGGAAGCTTTTTTAATGTAAGAAGAATGATGGATAAGGGGCTGGAAGCACGATGTCAGAAGAACAAGAGTTTAATGAATTACTGCAAATACGGCGTAACAAGCTGGATGAACTGCGGGGCCTGGGTGTTGACCCGTTTGGTCAAAAGTATGATGTTACCCATCACGCAGGCGAATTACTGCAAGCCTATGACAATTTAACTCATGAAGAATTGGATGCACAACCCATAGAGGTTAGTCTAGCAGGACGTATTATGCAAAAGCGCGGCATGGGTAAGGCAGGTTTTGCCCATATTCAGGATATTTCCGGTAAAATTCAATTGTATGTACGTCAAGATGCACTGGATGCTGTACAGTACCAGGCCTTTAATTTACTCGATATCGGAGATATCATCGGCGTACAAGGGACTGTATTTAAAACCAAAACAGGTGAGCTCTCCGTCAAAGTGAACAATGTCGTCGTGCTTTCCAAATCGTTATTGCCGCTTCCGGACAAGTTCCATGGCTTAAAGGATGTGGAACTTCGTTACCGTCAGCGTTATGTGGATTTGATTATGAATCAGGAAGTTCAGGCTACCTTTATTCAGCGTTCGAAAATAATTCAGTCTATGCGCAGATATTTGGATTCCCACGGATATTTGGAAGTGGAAACGCCGACCTTGCACTCGATAGCAGGTGGCGCGGCTGCGCGCCCTTTTAATACGCATCATAATGCGTTGGACATGCAGCTTCATTTGCGTATCGCCATTGAGCTTCATCTGAAACGTTTGATTGTTGGCGGTATGGAAAAGGTGTACGAGATTGGACGTGTATACCGTAATGAAGGGACTTCGACTCGCCATAATCCAGAATTTACGATGATTGAGCTCTATGAAGCGTATGCCGATTATTTGGACATCATGAAGCTGACTGAGACTTTGATTGCACATATTGCTCAGGAAGTGCTGGGTTCAACCAAGATTCAGTATCAAGGACAGGAAATTGACCTGACTCCGGAATGGAGACGCGTTTCCATGGTTGATGCGATTAAAGAGGTTGTTGGCGTTGACTTTAGCAAGCATATGACTGATGCGGAAGCACACCAATTGGCTAAGGAGCATAAGGTTCATGCTGAACCGACAATGACATTTGGTCATATTGTGAATCAATTCTTTGAAGCGTTTGTAGAAGAAACTTTGATTCAGCCTACTTTTGTGTATGGCCATCCTGTCGCGATTTCTCCTTTAGCCAAAAAGAATGCTCAGGACCCGCGGTTTACTGATCGATTTGAGCTGTTTATTGTGGCACGTGAGCATGCGAATGCATTTACTGAGTTAAATGACCCTATAGATCAACGTGAACGTTTTGAATCGCAATTGATTGAGCGTGAGCAAGGCAATGATGAGGCACATGAGATGGATGAAGACTTCCTACGCGCGCTGGAGTATGGAATGCCACCTACAGGCGGACTTGGTATCGGAATTGATCGACTTGTCATGCTGCTCACAGATTCCCCATCGATTAGGGATGTCTTATTATTTCCTTCGATGCGCGAACGCCAAGGCGAATAAGCTTCTTTGATATAAAATGATTACGACGCATCTCCTTTTGGGAGGTGCGTTTTTACATTTTTTTTGATTAGTTGGGCATACTGAGATAGCTGAAAAATAGTTGTTGCAATTTTCTTGTCGATTTGTTATATTACTTTTTGTCGCTTCGAGGGCAAGCTTTTCTGGTCATGGTGAGAAACATATAATGATAAAAAAAGTACTTGCAATGAAGCTGGCGAATGTGTTATATTGATCAGGTCGCTTTTGACGGAATGTCGAAAATGATCGAAAAGAATTGTCCTTTGAAAACTGAATCAACGAGTGAGTAAATAGCA
>NZ_MRTH01000045.1 GCF_001956045.1 Paenibacillus sp. FSL H7-0331
TCGACTTGCATGTATTAGGCACGCCGCCAGCGTTCGTCCTGAGCCAGGATCAAACTCTCCATTAAGGTAGAACTTTGATTTGCACTCATTCACTGCTGACGAGAATTTGCATTCTCTTATACTGCTATTTACTCACTCGTTGATTCAGTTTTCAAAGGACAATCATTTAATCATACATTATATGCACTCACTTTAATTAAATGTTATTAACCATTTAATTTTAGCGGCGACTTTTTTAATATACCACACTAACCTACTTCAATGCAAGCTTTTTTTTGAAATTAAGGATAACAGGCTTGATCTTGTTGGTTTTATGCTTGTACCGTTTTTAGCGGCGAGATGTAATGTATCATACCCCTGCTGTATAAGTCAAGCAATTCATTTCAATTTATTTTAACGTTGCATTTTATTCCTCGCATATTTCGAAATTTCTCTGGGCGAAGCCAGCCTTGCATACATTCGAAAAATCACTTTGTAACGAGATTCAATCGCTTTCTTGACTTCATTATCCAATTTTTTATCATTTAAGTCGAACAGCATTTCATCCAATTCTTTTTTTAACACGTAGTCGAGCTCACTGCATTCCCTTGCATTGAACAAAAAACCGAGCATCAGCCTCAATGCCCCTTTCATCTGAAGTTATCCTGACCATCTGAAGACGCCAAAAAGCATGCAATGTTAAAGCACTGATCCATCCAAATTCACTTCGCGCTTTAAACCTGCATGCCTAAGCCAGTTAAGCAGCTCGTCTGCTTTACTGTTATGCACATATTTAGTTTTTTTATGCGGTATACGCGTTAACTTTTTACAAGCCAGTAGGTAAATGTACTTTCGATCAGCGCAGCTACCGTCAATGTAACAACAAGCACGAGCACGACAGGACCTATCGCCTTAGCAAAGCCTAGCAGCTCTTCTTTATAAGCATTCGGTCTATTCGGGCTTATTAGAGCAGCTAAAGACTTCATCATCAGAACACCCAGGCGCATACCAAACGCAGCTGCAATGATGATCGCCGGAATTTCAAGAATGCCGTGAGGGACGATACCTTTTAAAACAAAGAGCAGCGATTCTTTATGTGCAGACAAAGCTCCTATATAACCGAGCAGTAATCCGTTCGTTAGCAAAAAAAACAACGGTAATATCCCAAAAAAAGCGCCTAATGCGATGACCAGCAGCGTCTTCAATACATTATTCCAAAAAATCAGCCAGAACATCGACCATTGCGGATTCGGTTTGTCAGCCATTGATTGTGTAAGCTGCTCCAAGGCTTTTAACTGTGTTTCAATAAAAGTCTGGAATGAATCCGAAAATCCCGCTCCAAGTATCATCCCAACAACAAAGACAAGTGTCGCTGCGATAAAATAATGCTTCATTAGCTTGAGTTGTATTCTTATATTATTCATGATTTCTCATCTCCCTACGTTTATTCTATTGGTTTCACAAGTAGTAGCCAAGCTCTTATCATATCTTCCTTGTCCCAGCATACACTGTATTAAATGCAAAATATACAAGCCCTTCTTGGTAAGCAGGGCTGCCGGGAGGTTAGGTTCATGAATTACTTTTATGTGGTGAACGGGAAAAAAATTAAGCAAGTTTTTATTATTGCTGTAGCGATCATTTTTGCAATTGGTATTATTTATTCAGAGCGAGATCAAGTGACGGTCTTTTCGCAAAGTGAGCCTGCAGCCATTTATAGTGTACAAACCGAGAAAAAGTGGATAGCACTTACCTTTGACATCAGCTGGGGAGACAAACGAACCGAACCTATCCTCAAGATTTTGGAGGACAAAGGGGTAAAGAACGCTACTTTCTTCCTCTCTTCACCCTGGAGTAAGGATCATCCCGAGATGGTGCAGCGAATTGTTAAAGGTGGATGGGAGGTTGGGAGTCACGGGCATAAGCATGTAAACTACAGCAGCCTCAACGACGATGAGATTCGGACACAAATTAAAACAGCCAACCAAATCTTAAACCAGGTTACTGGTAAAAATCCGAATCTGATCCGGTTACCTAACGGTGATTTTGACAAAAGAGTGCTCCGCATCGCTCACGAGCTTAATTACACGGTCATCCAATGGGATACAGATTCTATGGATTGGATGAATAAAGGCGTCGATAATATTATTAATCGTGTTGTATCCAAGGCTCACCCCGGAGACATCGTACTTATGCATGCCAGCGACTCCGTCAAGCAAACTCACGAAGCGCTGCCCGTCATTATCGATCAGCTTCGCGCCAAAGGCTATGAGTTCGTAACGGTCAGTGAGCTGATGAAGCAAACAGAAGTTCGCAACAAACCACCCGTCGAAGACCAAGCCATGAAACAGCTTCAATGATTCAGTGTTGACTAATAGAAATTAAGAAGAGCCGTCACAGCGGCTCTTTGTTTGTTTTTAGCACTTTCGATAAAATCAATATTTGCCATGCATTGCAAGCAAGCAAAGGGATCATCATAAAGAGAGTTGAAGCTGCACTATTGATCCTGAGCGCTGGTACTGCTTCGATGGCCGTAACGGCTGTCATAAAAAATAACGTAGGGATAAATCCATTTCTGTTGGTCAGCTTCACCTTCCACCAAGAAGTGGAGAACGCGACAACAAGTAAAATAAGCGGCAGCATCATGTAGGTAAGCCAGCTTTCTTGCGCATCTTCATGTCTTAGAAACACCAAATCGACCAAGGCAATAAGGACACAGATCAACTGCAGTGTATCTGTAATCCATTTAGCTCTTATCATGCCCATCACTATAAAACGAACAATCAAGTAAGAGAAAAAACCCATTTGACTGAGAACGCTGATCATGGCCCCACCAAGCAGCATCGTCACCATGTTAAAACCAATTTCATTACCATTAAGCACACTTATCTTCTGATCGGTGGACTGTAAAATAAAACCGATAATTAAAGCTGCTACAGCTCCAATCACAAGTGTCGTCCAGAATAAATAAAACCATTTACGTAATGTCACAACTTTTACCCCCAGCACATGCGTCTTTTCTGATGCTAATTGTACCAACCTTCTCAATAAAAAGCTAATGGGGAGGGGATTTCAAATAAGGCATTTTGGCGAATACTACACACAACAAATCATGAAAGGAGCCACGAAGTCATGAAATCTCAATGGTTGCGTCAGGTTGTTCTTCTCATTCTTATTGGGATGGTATTATCTTCTTGCGGCTCGGATAGCAGCTCTTCACAATCGCAAAACGGCGGTTACAAGGATACCAAAACGATGGTGCTCGACATATTAAAAACCGAGGATGGGCAAAAGGCTATACTCACAGCATCGCAAAAAGCAGCAGCACAAGACGGAGGTCAGTTAAAGTTATTGTCAGCCGGTGATGCCCAGCACATTCAACTTGCGGTTAAGGACGTACTTACCGATACGAGCAATAATAAATTTTTACAAACGGTTATTACAGATCCTAAATTTGCTGGTGAATTTGCCAAGGCGATTCAAAAGGAAATGAAGCAGCTGCAAAAGGATTTAATGAAAGACCCTGAATATCAGCAAGCACTGGTCAGCACCATGAAAAATCCGGATTTTGAAAAAATGCTTCTGGATACATTGAAAAGCACTCCTTATAGACAGCAGACCAAAACCGTCATTCAGGAATCCATGCAAAGTCCGTTGTTTCGTCTTGATTTAATGAATGTGATGAAAAAGGTGCTTGAGGAAGAATCACAACCCAAGGGGCAGAGTAAGTCAGGAGGAGAAAGTCAGAGTGGCGGCGGCTCTCAGGAAAGCGGCGGCGGTGGCAATCAGAAGAAATAATTCGAGAAGGCCAGAAAAAGCAGTTCAAAACAACTCACAAAAAAATGACCGCCCGATTACGATCTCGGACGGTCTGTTTATTTCTGTATTATTTATTAATGACCTTTAGTGCAAGTTCTTTATATAGGTTACCCGTTTCGGATTCAGCTTTGTAAACCGATGGTGAATAATCAGACTCAGCAGGGTGATTATCAGGCGCACCCAAAGGGATTTGAGCAAGCAGCTCTGTATGCAGCTCTTCTGCCAGCTTGCCGCCGCCACCTCTACCAAATACATAAGCCTTCTCACCACTAGAATCCTTGTAATAAGACATATTTTCAACGATTCCAATAATTTCATGCTCGGTATGTATAGCCATAGCACCAGCCCTTGCAGCAACAAAAGCTGCAGTAGCATGTGGAGTTGTGACAATAATTTCTTTGCTTTGCGGGATCATCTGATGTACATCCAAGGCAACATCGCCTGTACCGGGCGGTAAATCCAACAAAACGTATTCGACATCACCCCAGGTCACTTCCTGGAAAAAGTTCCGCAGCATTTTGCCAAGCATCGGACCACGCCAAATGACTGGCGTATTGTCCTCTACGAAGAAGCCCATAGAGATTACTTTGACTCCAAATCGCTCAATCGGCACGATTTTATTGTCAATAAGCTCAGGCTTATGGTCGATCCCCATCATATCCGGCACACTGAAGCCATAAATATCTGCATCAATAAGGCCTACTTTTTTGCCCAATCTTGCAAGCGCTACTGCCAGGTTAACGGTAACGGTGGATTTACCTACTCCGCCCTTGCCACTTGCAATAGCAATGAACTGCACACCCTCTGCAGCATCTAAAATATTACGAGCAGGCACTGAATGATCTGCAGGTTCCTTGGGTGTATCTGCTTGCTTTTGTGCCGAAGCAGCCTCCTGGATTTTGCGCGAAGCTTCATTCCGATCAAATTCAGATAGCCCTCGGAAGCGTAAATGCACCTCTTGAGCACCCACTTTTTGAAAAGCGGCTGTAATTTGATTTTCCAGAGTTGTTCGGTAGTCTTCACTTTCGTTGGACAACAGCACCGTAGCTGCGACACGCTCTTCTTTAATAACCATATCTCGAATAAAATGCAGCTCCACCAAATCCAGCAAAAACTCCTGATCATGAATTGAGCGGACTGCATCTAATAATTGTTCCTTCGTAACCATAGATTCACCCCAGCAATCTGTATTCATACTTGAGTGTTATTATAACATAGTTTGTTTATAAACCCACTTTTTCACCTGAGTAATATCTGAGTACACCTTGATAGATAGCAGCCGCGAGTTTCTTTTGATAATTACGACTCTTCAGCTTGTCAGCCTCCGGAGGATTCGATAGAAAACCTACCTCAATCAAGGCACTGGGCATTTGCAAAGTTTTTAACAAGAACACATTCCCTACTGGCTTTGCGATACGCTCTGTATTATTCAGATTGGTTTTCAGTTCCTCCTGGATGAACGTCGCCAATACAATACTGTCTTTATGATTAGGATAGTAGAACGTCTGTGCCCCAGACCATTTAGTAGAGGGTATGCTGTTTACATGGACACTTAGGAACAAGTCCGATTTTTTCTGATTAATAAATTGTGCACGATTCATAAGATCCTCGGTCTTTCTCTTACTGTAGCCCTTGGTGGAGGAGTCTGCCAAATCCTTATCGTCCTCTCGGGTCATTACAACGAGTGCGCCGGCTTCCTGCAAATAATCTCGGAGGTGCAATGAAATATTCAGGTTAATGTCCTTTTCTACAGTTCCATCCTTGCTTTCCGCTCCTCCATCAGGGCCACCATGGCCTGGATCAAGTGCAATGACCTTTCCAGACAAGGGCATCGTCCAGTATGTCCATGTTTTGGTTGCAGGCAATTCATAACTAAACATAATCAGCATGAGGGCAATAAGCAGAGCTGAGAGCCCGATCTTTAAGCTGCTTTGCAGAGTGAGCCATATGACGATTCGCTTCCTTCTTTTCCACATCAAAAATCCACCTCAAGTCCCTATAGATTCTGTACATCTATATGGGTTGAGGTGGACAAATATACCTTATGACTGTAAGCGTAATCCGTATGAATTTATACTTCGTTGTCCGGCTCCTTCATGCCTTCAATCAGCACTTGAGCTACTTCTGGTCGAGTAAATTCACCTGGTGGACATTGTCCATCACGCAGCAGGGCGCGAACCTTGGTACCAGACAAATGCAAGTGCTCTGAAGCGTCATGAGGACATGTTTTGCTTGAAGCCATGTTGCCGCATTTTTTGCAAAAGAAGCTATGCTCAAAAAACAACGGTGTAATACCCAGCTCATGCTTGGTGAAATTGCTGAATATTTCTTGAGCCTCATACGTGCCGTAATAGTCTCCCACACCTGCATGATCACGACCTACGATGAAATGCGTGCAGCCGTAATTTTTGCGAACCATTGCGTGAAAAATCGCTTCCCGAGGTCCTGCATAACGCATGGCTGCAGGGAATACCCCTAAGGATACACGATCCTTCGGATAGTAGTTTTCCAGCAATACCAGATAGCTTTTCATACGAACATCAGCCGAAATATCATCAGACTTCGTTTCGCCTACCAACGGATTCAGAAACAGACCATCCACGATTTCCATCGCTGTTTTTTGTATATACTCATGAGCACGATGCACAGGGTTGCGGGTTTGAAAACCAACAACCGTCTTCCAGCCCTTCTCAACAAATAAGCGGCGGGTTTCTGCGGGATCGAAATAAAACTCCTCAAACTTCTCTGCTTTGGGTCTGTTTAATACCTGCACGGATCCACCTAAATGGGTAGCAGGGCGGGAAAACAATTTTTGGACGCCAGGATGGGCAGAATCGTCGGTTTTAAACACTTTTACAGCCTCATGCTTATGGTCGACACTATAGACGCTTTGAACGTCCAGAATGCCATATATAACGTCATCTGCTTCACCAACCAGTGCGATTTGCTGTCCGATTGAAAAGCCTTTACCAATATGGGCCTCAACAGGAAGAGTTACCGGAATACTCCATACCGTACCGTCAGCCAAGCGCATCCGTTCAACAACAGATTGATAGTCCTCTTCTCCCAAAAAGCCGGTAAGTGGTGAAAATGCTCCTACCCCAATCAAATCCAGATCCGAGATAGCCCATGCACTTATTTTAAGTGTGTACAAAGTTTTGGCAAGCTCCAGCAGGTGCTCTCTCTCTGCACCTTCCACGATTCGGTTGATCAACGTGCCTCCATGAGGTTGAATCGTTTCGGTCATAGGTTCGCAAATCTCCTTTATAATTATTTGTGAAGTCCGCATTCTGTTTTTTCATTGCCAGCCCAACGCCCGGCCCGAGGATCTTCACCAGCAGCGACTTGACGTGTGCAATGCGTGCAGCCAATGCTTGGATAGTTGTTGTCGTGCAATGGATTATACAAAACATTGTTTTTGCGGATATAATTCCATACGTCTTCACTTGTCCAGCTAGCCAATGGGTTGAATTTTACTAAACCAAACTTGGTATCATATTCAACTTTTTTGGAATTAGCACGTGTCGGTGCCTGATCTCGGCGAATACCAGTAATCCATGCATCATAATTTTTCAAAATATCGGTTAATGGATCTACTTTTCTTATATTGCAGCATTGATTCGGACTGCTTTTCCAAAGCTCATCACCAAATTGTGCAGCTTGTTCGTCTAAAGTTAACTTCGGAAGTACTTGGACAAACTCCAAACCGTAGTGCTGCTGCAATTTATCACGTGTATCGTACGTTTCCTGAAAATGAACATTTGTATCTAAATAAAATATGTCTGTTTTCGGACTCAGCTTCTGCAGCATATCAACTAATACTACATCCTCTGCGCCGAAACTACAGGCTAATGTAATATTGGGAAACTTCTCTACAGCCAGTTCGATCAATGTTTCTGCTGACAGATTCTCATAATGCTCCGCTGCTTCCTGAATCCACCGCTCTTTTTCAAATAAATTCATTACAATTCCTCCCAAATGATTAATTCCGAGTATATTAATATGCTTTCTTTGTATAATTCCATTATAATGCCACCAGACTTTTTGTCAAATTAAATTTTTCTTCTGCCATTTGGAGTAAAACGACTACTATATCGATATGCAAATGCATAACAAAAAAAGCCTTTCCACCAAAACGGCAGAAAGACTTTTTTTTGTTCGATATGTGTATATCTTAACGCTTGGAGAACTGAGGAGCACGACGAGCGGCTTTCAATCCATATTTTTTACGCTCTTTCATACGTGGATCACGAGTCAGAAAACCCGCTTTTTTCAACGATCCGCGCAATTCAGGATCTACCTTCAGCAATGCACGAGAAATACCATGACGGATCGCTCCTGCTTGTCCAGAGATACCTCCACCGTTAGCAATAACCAATACATCGTATTGACCCAAAGTCTCTGTAAGATTCAATGGTTGCTTAACGATAAGCTTTAAAGTTTCTAAACCAAAATATTCATCCAATTCACGTTTGTTGATCACAATTCGGCCTTCGCCTGGTACTAGACGTACGCGAGCTACCGAATGCTTCCTACGACCTGTTCCATAGTATTGAACCTGTGCCACAAGATAGCCTCCTTTTAACTAACCGCGAAGTTCCCAGACTTCTGGTTGTTGTGCTTGGTGCGGGTGTTCGGATCCTGCATATACTTTAAGTTTCGTTTTCATTGCATCACCTAAACGGTTTTTCGGAAGCATTCCGAAAATTGCCAATTCAAGGACACGTTCTGGTTTGTTAGCAATCATGTCTTGAGCGGATGTTACTTTCAAACCGCCTGTGTACATGGAGTGACGGTAGTACATTTTGTTTTGCAATTTCTTACCTGTTAAATGAATCTTTTCTGCATTGATGACGATAACAAAATCTCCTGTATCCACATGAGGTGTGAATTGTGGTTTGTGTTTGCCGCGAATTAATGCTGCTACTTCGCTTGCAAGACGACCCAGAGTTTTATCTGTAGCGTCAACAATGAACCATTTGCGTTCTACTTCATTAGGCTTAGCCATGTATGTCGTGCGCATTTCGTTGTTCCTCCTAAACATTTTGCATATCGGTAATTGATTGATGACACAGTTTCGCTTTTGATACCGAGACAACCTGTCATCTCATCATCCAATTTATCTGTATCATTTAATTAATATGGTTTATACGGCTCCTGCTTGATCCGGGGCCGTGGGTTAGCCGATCAAGAAACGCCAAGTTGTATTATACTACGTACGGAAGATTAAATCAAGAACTAATCTCATCGTTATCGTATAAAACTTCCCAGAGTACCAGCCCATGAGGCATAGCGGTTGGTCCGGCCAACGCACGGTCTCGTAAAGACAGAATCTCACTCATTGCATCAGCTGATCGTTTGCCTTCTCCGATCTGGATCAGCGTACCGACAATAATTCGAACCATATTGTATAAAAAACCATTTCCGGTCACATGAATATGAATACCATATGATTGCAAAATGGGATCCACCGGTTCACATTCCAATGAGGCGGCATATATCGTCCGTACATTGGACTTCTTGGTAGAACGAATTGAGCAGAAAGAAGTAAAATCATGTTCTCCCACCAAACAGGGCAAACTTGATTGCATGGCTTCCGTATTCAATGGTGTAGGATGGAAGTATTCCTGGTTACGACGAAATAAATCAGGGTGTTTGCCGCAACGGATGGTATATCGGTAGGTTTTGCGGTCTGCACTGCGTCTCGAATGGAAATTATCATCGACCTGCCTTGCGTTACTAACGATAATGTCAGCAGGCAGAAGCGTATTTAAAGCCAAGCACCAACGAACGAGAGGAATCGGGGATGAGGTGATAAAGTTGATAACCTGGCATCTGGCATGAACACCTGCATCGGTACGTCCAGAAGAGGTTATTTTGATCGTCTCACCCGTCAGAGAACGTATCGCACGCTCCAGAATGTCCTGAATCGTGTTGTTGCTTGGCTGTGTCTGAAAGCCGTGATAAGCCGTTCCGTCATAGCTTACGGTCATGCATATATTTCTCAAGGCTAACCTCCGTCTCATATCCATAAGCTGAGGCTACAAAAAAAAGGGCTTCAGCAGAATCATAAGATCCTGTCCACCCTTTCCAATCCCTTTATGCACGATCTACTAGCTCTAAGTAAACCATTGGTGCAGCATCGCCGCGACGTGGTCCAAGCTTTAAGATACGTGTATAACCGCCTTGACGTTCCGCGTAGCGAGGAGCCAGATCAGCAAACAGCTTTTGGATAGCGTCCTGGTTTTCATTCGCTGCTTCGCGGCGAACAAAGGAAGCCACCTGACGACGTGCATGAAGATCTCCGCGTTTTGCCAAAGTGATTAATTTTTCTGCAATAGAACGTAATTCTTTTGCTTTAGCTTCTGTCGTTTGAATACGCTCATAAATGAACAGATCCGTTACCAGGTCACGAAATAATGCTTTACGTGAACTGGAATCACGACTTAACTTTTGATGTTGTGCCATTGTATGTGTAACCTCCTTATGCTTAATAATCGTTGACGTCTAGTCTTCCATTCGAAGACCAAGACCCAGCTCTTCGAGCTTCTCTTGAACTTCTTCAAGGGACTTGCGTCCAAGATTACGAACCTTCATCATATCTTCTTCGGTTTTCGTAATCAATTCTTGTACGGTATTAATACCCGCGCGCTTCAAACAGTTGTAAGAACGAACTGAAAGATCAAGCTCTTCGATCGTCATCTCAAGCACTTTCTCTTTTTTGTCCTCTTCTTTTTCAACCATGATCTCAGCATCTTTAGCTTCATCAGTCAAACCGACGAATAACATCAAATGCTCAGTCAAAATTTTGGCGCCCAAGCTTACAGCTTCTTCAGGTCGAATACTTCCATCGGTCCACACTTCAAGAGTCAGTTTATCATAATTGGTAACCTGGCCTACGCGAGTATTTTCGATGTTGTAATTGACACGAGTGATTGGCGTGTAAATCGAATCAATCGGTACTAAACCGATAAGCTGCTCTTCTTTTTTGTTCTTATCCGCTTGTACATATCCACGTCCACGATTTGCGTGAATTCGCATATGAAGACGGGAATCGGATGAAAGTGTAGCAATGTGCAAATCCGGATTAAGGATTTCAACATCACTATCACCACGAATATCGCCAGCTACGACCGCTCCTTCGCCTTCAGCGTCAATCTCCAACACTTTATCCTCGTCGGAATGAATTTTAAGCGAAAGTCCCTTTAAGTTAAGGATAATCTCAGTGACATCTTCCTTAACACCAGGAACGGTTGAAAACTCGTGCAGCACTCCGTCGATTTGAACCGAGGTAACCGCCGCCCCCGGTAAGGAGGACAGCAAAATTCTGCGCAGCGAGTTTCCCAAAGTTGTTCCATAGCCTCTTTCCAAAGGCTCTACAACAAACTTACCGTAAGTGCCCTCTTCGCTTAATGCTACGGTTTCTATTTTCGGCTTTTCGATTTCGATCAATGATAACCCTCCTTCAAAACGTCGTTTCCCTCTGGATAACTTAAGACGCATAAAACGTGCAGTATTCTTATCCACATAGTATTGTCAACTTTTGGATAAATATACCACTCTTCGTAATCTCAATTAGACACGACGACGTTTTGGAGGACGGCAACCGTTGTGAGGTACAGGAGTTACGTCTTTAATCAGGTTAACTTCCAGACCAGCTGCTTGAAGCGAACGAATTGCTGCTTCACGACC
This sequence comes from Paenibacillus sp. FSL H7-0331, assembly GCF_001956045.1. The sequence continues at coordinate 11,488 of NZ_MRTH01000045.1, forward strand.
AGCTCCTGGACCTTTAACCATAACTTCAACGACTTTCATCCCATGCTCCATTGCCGCTTTAGCTGCTGTTTCAGCAGCCATTTGTGCTGCGAACGGAGTGCTTTTACGTGAGCCTTTAAAGCCCATGTTACCAGCACTCGCCCAAGAGATTGCATTACCGTGAGGATCGGTAATAGTTACGATGGTATTGTTAAACGTTGAACGGATATGTGCTACTCCGGTGTCAATGTTTTTCCGATCACGACGTTTCGTACGAACAACTTTTTTAGGTTTAGCCATTTTCAGTGTTAACCCCCTTTACTATTTTTTCTTATTAGCTACAGTACGACGAGGACCTTTACGCGTACGGGCATTTGTTTTAGTACGTTGACCACGAACAGGTAAACCGCGACGGTGACGAACACCACGATAGCAACCAATTTCGATTAGACGTTTAATGTTCAGAGCAATTTCACGACGAAGGTCGCCTTCTACTTTGACAGTTTTGTCAATAGCATCACGAAGCTTGCTTACTTCATCTTCGGTCAAATCGCGAACGCGAGTTGCCGAACTTACACCGGTTTCGGCCAAAATCTTTTGGGATGTTGTTTTACCGATACCAAAAATGTATGTCAGGGCAATTTCCACGCGCTTTTCACGAGGTAAGTCTACACCAGCAATACGTGCCATTTATACAAGCACCTCCTTAACCTTGTTTTTGTTTGTGCTTCGGATTTTCGCAAATAACCATTACATTGCCTTTGCGACGAATGACTTTGCATTTCTCACAAATCGGCTTAACCGACGGTCTAACTTTCATTTTTATTACCTCCTAAGAGTTTGCTTTAGCAAACTGACTTCGTAAGCATAAGCTGAGTTTTCAAGAGAAAACTGTCTTCGTAAGCATGAGCCGAGAAAGCTTTAGTGAGCTATCTTGGTAGGCATAGGTATATATATTCATACATTTATTTAAAACGATAGGTTATACGGCCTCTAGTCAAATCATAAGGTGAAAGTTCCACCGTTACTTTATCTCCAGGCAAGATCCGGATAAAGTGCATTCTGATTTTACCGGATACGTGAGCAAGTATCTTATGACCGTTTTCCAGCTCCACTTTAAACATTGCATTCGGAAGAGGTTCAATCACTGTACCTTCAACTTCAATAACATCTTCTTTGGCCACAGTCATTCTCCTTTCTCTTGTGCTTCTGATTGAATTTGGTTCACAACCTTATTGATTACAAAGCGCAATTTACTATTGGTTACACGTCCGCTATCGCTCATGCTTTCCACAACTTCGCTGCTAACCGTTGGTAACAATTCGAGATGAAGTATATTTTTCTTCTTAGGCTGGTCGAATCTCCGTTTGTCGCCGTCTACAATCCACACGAATCGTTGGTCTTCGACATTTATGATGACAGCGTACTTCCCGGAATCGTTGCCGCGAATAATCCTAACTAATTGTCCAAGCTGTGGTTTGTTTACCGAATTCACAAGGCTCACCTACGCTTTAGGCTTTTGTAAATATTTCGTAACCATCCGGCGTAATTGCAATGGTATGCTCAAAATGCGCGCACAGTGTGCCATCCACTGTAACAACCGTCCAATTGTCTTTCAGTGTCTTAACATAACGTTCACCGACATTGACCATGGGTTCGATTGCTAATACCATTCCCGGCTTCAGTCGAGGTCCTCGTTCTGGTAAACCGTAATTTGGAATCTGCGGCTCTTCATGTAATTTGGAGCCAATTCCATGCCCAACATATTCTCGAACAATTGAAAAACCTTCGTTCTCGACGTACTTTTGAATAGCATGAGAAATTGTATACAACCGAGCATCCGGTTTAGCTTCCTCTAGTCCTTTGTATAAGCATTGCTCAGTTACCTCCAAAAGCTTCTTGGCTGTATCCGATATGGTTCCAACACCATAAGTCCAGGCTGAGTCACCATGATATCCTTTATACTGAGCTCCGATATCAATACTGATGATGTCGCCATTCAACAACTTACGCGGTCCGGGTATACCATGTACCAATTCATCATTGACTGAAGCACAGATACTTCCAGGAAAACCGTTGTATCCTTTAAAAGATGGGATTGCTCCTTGACTGCGAATATATCCTTCTGCGATTTGATCGAGCTCCTTGGTTGTAATATCGGGCTGAACGGCCTTTTGTAATAAGCGATGCGTTTCGGCTACAATTCGACCTGCTTCTCTCATTAAGTCCAACTCAGCTGGAGATTTACAAATGATCATTTCGCTTGACCTCGCAATAGTAAGCTGATTTGTGCAGCAACCGTACCTATTTCTTGCTCACCGTTAACCTCACGCAAATTTCCTTTGTTACGATAATACGATAAAAGCGGTGCTGTTTTATTCAGATACTCGTCAAGCCGAGTTCCTACTTTTTCTTCGGTATCATCTGATCTTTGGTACAATTCGCCTGAGCATTTATCACATACATTCTCAGTATGAGGAGGGTTAAACAAGACATGATACGTAGCACCACAAGATCTACAAATTCTGCGACCTGTTAATCTCGCCAAAAGCAGGCTGCGATCAACATGAAGGTTTATAACATGATCAATGCTTGAACCTAAAGAATCCATGATCTTATCGAGAGCTTCCGCTTGCTCGATCGTTCTTGGAAATCCGTCAAGCAAAAACCCTGACTTACAATCAGGAAGCTGAAGTCGTTCTTTTACGATACCAATCGTAATTTCATCCGATACAAGCAAACCCTGATCCACATATTTTTTTGCTTCCAACCCAAGGGCCGTACCTTGCTTCATGGCTAAACGAAAAGCGTCGCCGGTTGAAATATGCGGGATTTGAAACTCATTGACGATTGATTCCGCCTGTGTACCTTTGCCTGCACCAGGAGGACCCATAAATATTACGTTCATAATGATTCCTCCCTATCACAGCAAATGATGCAACCAGAACAATAGGTGCCGATAGTGAAAGTTCACTATCAGAACCTATTTACTATTTATTGATAAAACCTTTGTAATGACGTTTGATCAGTTGACTTTCAACCTGCTTCATCGTTTCCAATCCTACACCAATAACAATTAGCAAGGAAGTTCCTCCAATACGAACCGACTCCGGCAAGCCTGCAAGATGGCCCAGTACCATTGGAATAATGGAGATCGCAGCCAAGAAAAGAGCACCAGACAAAGTAATGCGAGTCATTACTCTGGTCAAGTATACAGAAGTTGTTTTCCCAGGACGAATTCCTGGTATGTAACCTCCGTTTTTCTTCATTTGGTCAGCCATCTGTTCAGGATTAATCTGAACAAACGTGTAGAAGAAGGTGAACCCAATGATCAATAGTACATACAGTACCATACCGAGTGGTGCTGTATAATTTAAATTCGTAATGATCCAATCTGCTACTACATTACCTCTCCAAAAATTAGCAAGTGTTGGAGGAAAAACAAGTAATGATAAAGCAAAGATGACTGGAATTACACCCGCTGCATTTACCTTTAATGGGATGTGTGTCGATTGCCCACCATAAGTCTTGCGACCTACAACCCGTTTGGCGTATTGCACCGGAATTTTACGAATGCCTTGTTGTATGAAGATAACCCCAGCGATCAACGCAATAATAACAACTACGATGAGCACGACTTTGATAATATTCAAGAACAGTGCATCTCCAGCATCGGCTAATTGAGTTTTGTAAATCTGTGAAATTCCTGTCGGAATTGCAGCTACAATCCCCGCGAAGATGATAATGGAAATACCATTTCCAATTCCATTTTCAGTGATTTGTTCCCCTAACCACATCAGAAATGCAGTTCCCGCTGTCAGAACGATTGCGATCAAAGCATACGTTGTGAACGTAGGATCCACAACTAACCCTGTGTAGATTCGGTTAAATCCGATAGCCAAACCAAATGCCTGGATAATCCCTAATCCAATTGTACCGTAACGGGTAATCTGCGCTAACTTCTTTCTGCCCACTTCCCCTTCTTTTGCCCATTGAGCAAAACGTGGTATTACATCCATCGATAAAAGCTGAACGATGATCGAGGCTGTAATATAAGGCATAATTCCCATCGCGAAGATCGAGAATTGGAACAATGCGCCACCGGAAAAAGTATTCATCAAACCAAACACACCACCTGTGTTGGCTTGATCCTGAAGTTTGATAATATCTGTGTTGATGTTAGGTACCGGAATAAAAGCACCAATTCTGTAGACGATCAAAACGATTAAGGTGAAGAATATTCTTCTCCTCAGATCGTCTACTTTCAAAATATTGGATATGGTACGTAACATTAAATCACCTCGGTTTTACCGCCGGCAGCCTGAATTTTCTCTACCGCAGATTGAGAGAACTTGTTAGCTTTTACACTCAACTGAACAGTAAGATCGCCATTGCCCAAGATTTTGATTCCATCTCTTGCATTTTTGATAATACCGGACTCTTGAAGAATTTCTGGAGTCACTTCAGTACCAGCAGCAAATTTGTTAAGCTCAGTCAGATTTACAATAGCGAATTCCTTACGGAATCTGTTAGTAAATCCACGTTTAGGCAAGCGACGATATAGAGGATTTTGTCCCCCTTCAAAACCTGGACGAACACCACCGCCAGAGCGCGAATTTTGTCCTTTATGTCCACGAGTTGACGTTTTTCCCATACCACTACCGATACCACGACCCACACGCTTGCGGGCTTTACGTGCCCCGATAGCCGGAGTAAGCTCATGCAATTTCATCGTTTGCACCTCCTCTTAATACGTTTTGTAAAGCAAATTTATGCTTCCAGTTCAGTAACTTCAACTAAATGACTTACTTGATTAACCATGCCGCGAATCGCTGCATTGTCTTGTTGTACAACAGTTGAATTCAGTTTGCCCAGTCCAAGTGAAACTACAGTACGACGTTGTGTTTCTGGACGGCCGATCAAGCTGCGTTTGAGGGTAATTTGCAATTGTTTAGCCATGATATCCCTCCTACCCTAAAATCTCTTCAACAGTTTTGCCACGCAGCTTTGCAACTTCTTCAGCACGCTTTAGACGCTGTAAGCCTTCAAGAGTAGCATTTACCATGTTGATTGAGTTAGAAGATCCTAAAGATTTGGTCAAGATGTCGCCAACACCAGCAAGTTCCAGCACTGCACGAACTGGACCGCCCGCGATCACTCCAGTACCCTTGGAAGCAGGTTTCAAAAGAACATTACCAGCTCCAAATTTACCAATAACCAAGTGAGGGATAGTGGTTCCAACGATAGGTACATGAATCAGGTTTTTCTTAGCATCTTCAATACCTTTGCGAATTGCATCTGGTACTTCGCCAGCTTTACCGATTCCTGCGCCTACCCATCCGTTACCGTCGCCAACAACAACTAATGCACTAAAGCTGAAGCGACGTCCGCCTTTAACTACCTTAGATACACGATTAATGTTAACAACTTTTTCTGTTAACTCTAAAGTATTGGGATCAATACGCAAGTGATTTTACCTCCTTATATGTTCGATTAAAATTCAAGACCTGCTTCACGAGCTGCATCGGCTAATGCCTGCACACGTCCGTGGTACAAATATCCACCGCGGTCAAATACGATTTTTTCTACTCCGTTTTGCTTAGCGCGCTCTGCAATTAAAGCTCCGACCTTGCGAGCTGCTTCAGCATTACCACCATTGCCGATGTTTTCTTTCAACTCTTTATCTTGAGTGGAAGCAGATGCAATAGTTACACCTTTAACATCATCGATCAATTGTGCGTACATATGCTTGGATGAACGGAAGATATTCAAGCGCGGACGTTCAGTCGTTCCTTGAATTTTCTTACGGACACGTAAATGTCTTTTCAAACGAGCTTTGTTCTTGTCGCTTTTGTTAATCATTCGAGGTTTACTCCTTTCAACTTAAATGAAGGATGATCCTGCATTTATGCAAGCTTATTTCTTCTTACCAGCTTTACCTTCTTTACGAAGAATACGTTCGCCTTCGTACTTAATACCTTTACCTTTATAAGGCTCAGGCTCACGAACAGAACGAATCTTTGCAGCAACTGCGCCGACCAATTCTTTATCAATGCCCTTAACCGTGATCTTCGTGTTTGATGGAACATCAAACTCGATACCGTTCTCCGGTTCAATTTCAACTGGATGCGAGTAACCAACGTTCAAAACCAGCTTATCACCTGTTTTGTTAGCGCGGTATCCAACTCCAACTAGCTCAAGGTTTTTTGCAAAACCAGTAGTTACGCCGTTTACCATGTTAGCAACAACGCTTCTTGTAGTACCGTGAAGAGAACGATGTAATTTATTATCAGAAGGACGCTCAACAGAAATTTCATTTTCTGCAACGACCAGCTTCATATCTCTGTGTAACTCACGAGACAAAGTACCCTTAGGGCCTTTTACTGTGATAAGAGTGTTATCAAGAGTGATGTTTACTTCACTCGGGATTGTAATGGGCTTGCGACCAATACGTGACATGGTATGCACCTCCGTTCATTTAAATTCTTTATTACCAAACGTAGCAGATAACTTCTCCGCCAGCTTTAGTTTGACGAGCTTCTTTATCGGTCATAACGCCTTGAGAAGTGGAAATAATCGCAATTCCCAAACCGCCTAGTACGCGAGGAACCTCTTGACTTTTTGTGTAAACACGCAAGCCGGGTTTGCTGATTCTTTTAAGACCGGAAATAACACGTTCATTGTTAGGTCCGTATTTCAAGAATACGCGGATAATTCCTTGCTTGTTATCTTCGATATATTCAGCGTCGCGGATAAAACCTTCTTTTTTGAGGATCTCAGCAATTTCTCTTTTGACCGTCGAAGCAGGGATTTCAACCGTTTCATGACGCACAACGTTTGCATTACGAATACGTGTAAGCATATCTGCAATTGGATCTGACATCACCATTTATGTGAACCTCCTTCCCGAAACTTGGGTAATTACCAGCTTGCTTTTTTAACGCCAGGGATTTGACCTGCGTGTGCTAATTCGCGGAAACAAATTCTGCAAATTTTAAACTTCCGAAGAACCGAATGCGGACGGCCACAGCGTTCGCAGCGTGTATAAGCCTGCACCTTGAATTTTGGAGTGCGCTGTTGCTTCACGATCATTGAAGTTTTTGCCACTTACTTTTACACCTCCGGTTGTACCGTACCTTATTTGGTAAACGGCATTCCTAATTGGGTTAATAACTCACGGGACTCTTCGTCCGATTGGGCTGTAGTTACGATAACGATATCCATACCGCGTACTTTATCAACTTTATCGTATTCGATTTCAGGGAAAATTAATTGTTCTTTCAAACCCAATGTATAGTTACCGCGTCCATCAAATGCTTTAGAAGAAACACCGCGGAAGTCACGAACACGAGGAAGCGCAACATTGAACAATTTGTCCAAGAAATGATACATGCGCTCGCCGCGAAGCGTTACTTTTACACCGATCGGCATATTTTCACGCAATTTGAAGCCTGCGATTGATTTCTTTGCTTTAGTAACAACCGGCTTTTGACCAGCGATTAACTGAAGATCCTGAACAGCTACATCCAACACTTTGGAGTTCGAAACTGCTTCACCCACACCCATGTTAATGACGACTTTCTCAATCTTAGGCACCTGCATAACCGTTGTATAACTGAATTTCTGCATCAAAGCAGGAGTTACTTCATTCAAAAAACGATCTTTTAACCTTGCTGCCATCTTTCATGTACCTCCTTTCCTAACTTTTACGATTAATCGATAACTTCACCGGATTTACGAGCTACACGTACTTTTGTACCGTTGTCCAGAACTTTGTAACCTACACGGGTAGGCTGGCCGCTCTTCGGATCAATCAGCATCACGTTCGATACGTGAATAGGTGCTTCTTGCGAGATAATACCACCCTGTGGGTTAGATTGCGAAGGTTTGCTATGCTTCTTGATCATATTTACACCTTCAACCAACACGCGATTTTCACGAGGGTATGCTGCAATTACACGGCCTTTTTTACCTTTATCTTTGCCAGTAATTACGAACACTTTATCGTCTTTTTTAACATTTAGTTTGTTATTATGAGACTCCAATTTCTTGGGTTGCTTTGGCATTGAGTTTCCACCTCCTGAGAGCATTCGTAGAATGCTAACTTCGTAAGCATATTCTTCGTTTTCGTAAGAAAACTGTCTTAATAAAAACCATTTCTTCTATCGTGCAGCTGCTTAAGCAGCATTTAAATTAGATAACTTCTGGAGCCAGAGAAACGATTTTCATAAAGTCGCGATCACGAAGTTCACGAGCAACTGGTCCAAAGATACGAGTTCCACGAGGACTCTTATCATCCTTAACGATTACAGCTGCATTTTCATCAAAAGTAATGTAAGAACCATCTTTACGGCGTGCACCGCTCTTTGTACGAACGATTACCGCTTTGACAACATCACCCTTTTTGACAACGCCACCTGGTGTTGCTTCTTTTACCGAGCAGATGATCAAATCACCGATATGACCCACACGACGTCCAGTACCACCAAGAACGCGAATGCACATCAATTGCTTTGCTCCTGAGTTGTCAGCCACTTTTAAACGAGATAGAGGTTGAATCATTGTTTAAACCCTCCTTCCGGAATTGATGCTTCGTATCTTTTTTATACCAAAACAGCTTTTTCTACAATTTCAACCAATCTCCAACGCTTGTCTTTGGACAAAGGACGTGTTTCGGAAATTTTCACAACATCACCGATTTTGGCCTCATTGTTCTCGTCATGCGCTTTGAATTTCTTCGTATATTTAATTCTTTTGTGATAAAGATCGTGTTTTTTGTATGTTTCAACCGCAACAACGATGGTTTTTTCCATTTTGTCACTCACGACTTTACCGACTTGAGTTTTACGATCGTTACGTTCACTCATGGAAGATCCTCCTCTCTCACTCATTAACTAATGATCCCCAGTTCTCTTTCACGCAAAACAGTCTTTGCACGAGCAATCTCTTTGCGGACTTCCCGGATCTGTACTGGGTTTTCCAGTTGACCGGTAGCTAGTTGAAAACGGAGGCTAAAGAGTCTTTCTTTAAAGCCGGCAATTTTTTGTTCAATTTCAGCAGTGGTTAGGTTGCGAAATTCACTAGCCTTCATTTGCTTCACCACCTACATCTTCTCTTTTAACAAACTTGGTTTTGATCGGAAGCTTGTGAGAAGCCAGACGTAATGCTTCACGAGCAATTTCCTCACTAACACCGGCAAGTTCAAACATAATCTTACCTGGTTTTACAACGCAAACCCATTTCTCTACGCTACCTTTACCGCTACCCATCCGTACTTCAAGCGGTTTTTGTGTTGCCGGTTTCGAAGGGAAAATTTTGATCCATACTTTACCGCCCCGTTTGATGTAACGAGTCATCGCAATACGAGCAGCCTCGATTTGACGGTTGGTAACCCATGCAGGCTCCAAAGCTTGCAATCCGAATTCACCGAAACTTACTTCTGTTCCGCCTTTAGCGCGACCACGCATTTTACCACGAAACTCTTTACGGTGTTTGACACGTTTAGGAACTAACATTCTTAGTTGCCTCCTTCCGTAACAGCCTTTTTCTTAGCCGGTGGAAGAACTTCGCCGCGATAGATCCATACTTTTACTCCGATACGACCATAAGTAGTATGAGCTTCCGCTGTACCATAGTCAATATCCGCACGCAATGTATGAAGAGGCACTGTACCTTCACTGTAGCCTTCATTTCTAGCGATTTCCGCTCCGCCCAAACGACCACTTACTGCTGTTTTGATTCCTTTTGCTCCGGCTCTCATCGATCTTTGGATCGATTGCTTCATAGCACGACGGAATGAAACACGACGTTCCAATTGTTGTGCAATGCTTTCAGCAACCAAAATTGCATCCAATTCAGGATTTTTGATTTCAGAGATATTGATGTGAATCTTTTTGCCGTTCGACAGATTAGCAATGTAGTTACGAATAACTTCGATTTCTGCTCCGCCTTTACCGATAACCATACCAGGCTTAGCTGTTTGAATGGTTACATTCACACGGTTAGCAGCACGTTCGATTTCAATATGTGAAACAGCTGAATCTTTCAGCTTCGTTTTTAAGTATTCGCGGATTTTAACATCTTCAATAAGAAGATCGCCGAAATCTTTACCTGCGAACCATTTGGATTCCCAATCGCGAATAATCCCAACTCTAAGTCCTACTGGGTTTACTTTTTGACCCACACGTTATCCCTCCCTTATTTTTCGGATACCACTATTGTAATGTGGCTGGTACGTTTATTAATGCGGCTAGCACGTCCCATTGCACGTGGACGGAACCGTTTCATTGTTGGTCCTTGGTTAACAAATGTTTGTGATACGACCAAGTTGTTCGGATCCATGGAGTAGTTATGCTCAGCATTAGCAATGGCAGAGTTCAAAACCTTCTCAACGATCGGCGAAGCGGATCTTGGTGTATGACGCAGAATCGCAATTGCTTCTCCTACTTGCTTGCCGCGGATCAAATCAACAACCAGCTGCGCTTTACGGGGAGCAATACGAACGAATCTTGCAATACTTTTTGCTTCTGACATGTGTTGTACCTCCTCTCATTTACTGCTTATTACACAAGCAAAGCTCTAATTAGCGCTTGCTCGTCTTCTTGTCATCATCATGACCTTTGTAAGTACGAGTTGGAGCAAACTCACCAAGTTTGTGACCAACCATATCCTCTGTAACGTAAACCGGCACATGCTTTTTACCATCGTATACCGCAAAAGTAAATCCGATGAATTGCGGGAAAATAGTCGAACGACGCGACCAAGTTTTAATAACTTGTTTCTTCTGAGTGTCGCCTTGCGCTTCAACTTTCTTCATAAGATAGCCGTCAACGAAAGGACCTTTTTTTAAACTGCGACCCATATTTCGTTCCTCCTTTCTTCAACCCTTGCTAGAATCCGATTATTTAGTGCGACGACGAACAATATATTTATCAGATGCTTTGCCTTTTTTACGAGTTTTGTAACCAAGAGTCGGTTTGCCCCAAGGAGACATTGGAGATTTACGACCGATAGGAGCACGGCCTTCACCACCACCGTGTGGGTGATCGTTAGGGTTCATTACAACACCGCGGACTTCAGGTCTTTGACCCAACCAACGCGAGCGTCCAGCTTTACCTACTTTGATCAATTCGTAATCTTCGTTACCAACAGAACCGATTGTTGCGCGGCAAACTTTCAAAACTTTTCTAACTTCGCCGGAAGTAAGACGAATCGTTACATAAGTTTCTTCTTTACCTAGCAATTGAGCTTCAGTACCAGCAGCGCGAACCAATTGAGCGCCTTTGCCAGGTTTCAACTCGATGTTGTGGATAACTGTACCTACAGGAATATTTTCAAGCGGTAAAGCATTACCGATCTTGATATCCGCTTTAGGTCCGGATTCGATTTTATCATCGACTTTCAAGTTCTTAGGAGCGATGATATAACGTTTTTCACCATCAGCATAATGAATCAAAGCAATGTTAGCGGAACGGTTCGGATCGTATTCAATCGTAGCAACGCGACCTGGTATTCCATCTTTATTCCGTTTGAAGTCAATAATCCGGTATTTACGCTTGTGTCCTCCACCTTGGTGACGAACCGTAATTTTACCTTGGTTGTTACGTCCCGCGTGCTTGAACAACGGAGCCAATAACGATTTCTCCGGTGTTGACGTTGTGATTTCTTCAAATGTAGAAACCGACATATGACGTCTAGCAGGTGACGTTGGTTTATATTTTTTAATTGGCACTTGGATTCCTCCTTACTTGAAAAGGTTAATTACACACTCTCAAAAAATTCAAGCTCTTTGCTATCAGCGCTTAACGAAACAATCGCTTTTTTCCATTCCGATGTATAACCGGCATGACGACCATAGCGTTTTGGCTTAGCCGGCATTCTCAAAGTGTTAACTTTCGTTACTTTTACTTTGAAAATTGACTCGATAGCCAATTTGATTTCCGTTTTGTTTGCACGGAGCTCAACTTCAAATACATATTTCTTCTCAGCCATCATATCACTTGTACGCTCAGTGATTACAGGGCGTTTAATAATATCGCGAGGATCTTTCATTATGCAAAAACCTCCTCTACCTTCTGTACCGCATCCTTAGTAATGATCAGCTTGTCGTAAACCATAACATCAAGCACGCTAATTCCGTCAGCAACTACAAATTTCACGCCTGGGATATTACGAGCGGATAATGCCACGTTTTCTTCATAACCAGCTGTTACTACTAAAGCTTTGCGATCCACTTTCAAATTGTTAAGAATCGCTGCAAATTCCTTGGTTTTCGGCTGATTCAATAGCAATTGATCCAGTACGATAATTTCGTTGCCAAGTACCTTGGAAGACAATGCAGACTTGATGGCGATACGACGAACTTTCTTAGGAAGCTTGTACGCGTAGCTGCGTGGAGTCGGTCCAAAAACGATACCGCCGCCCTTCCATTGAGGGGAACGAATACTACCTTGACGTGCACGACCTGTACCTTTTTGTTTCCAAGGTTTACGACCGCCACCACGAACTTCGGAGCGTCCCTTAACTTTGTGTGTACCTTGTCGTAACGAAGCACGCTGCATTAATACTGCTTCATTCAAAATGTGGGAATGGGGTTCAATACCGAACACGGAATCAGACAATTCCACTTCTCCCACTTGTGCACCACTTACATTATACAATGCTACTTTTGGCATCTGTTAATCCTCCTTCCTTGCTTTACTTAACTGTTGATTTAACACTCACGTAGCTATTTTTAGGACCCGGAATGGAACCTCTTACTAGGATCACATTACGTTCCGCATCGACTTTGATAACTTCAAGACGTTGAATCGTAACTGTTTCCGCACCCATATGTCCTGGAAGCTTTTTGCCTTTTGGAACACGGTTGGATTGGATGGAACCCATGGAACCTGGACCACGATGATAACGCGAGCCGTGAGCCATTGGACCAACAGATTGATTATGTCTTTTGATAGAACCTTGGAAACCTTTACCTTTAGAAGTACCGGTTACATCAACGAATTCGCCTTCTGTGAACAAGTCAGCTTTGATTTCTTGGCCAACTTCGTATTCAGAGATCTGAATACCACGAATTTCTTTAATGTAGCGCTTAGGTGTTGCACCAGCTTTTTTCGCATGGCCCAACTCAGGTTTGATAGCTCTACTTTCTTTCTTGTCATCAAAACCGATTTGAATAGCTTCGTATCCGTCATTCTCAGCATCCTTTTTTTGCAAAACCGTACAAGGACCTGCAAGAATTACCGTTACCGGAATTACCAAGCCTTCAGGAGTAAACACTTGGGTCATTCCAAGCTTTTTTCCTAAGATACCTTTAGTCATCGTTGACACCTCTTTTCTTCTTATGCTTTCAATTATTTATACACATGTGGATTACAATTTAATTTCGATATCCACACCGGACGGTAGATCCAAACGCATTAACGCATCTACAGTTTGTGGTGTCGGATTAACAATATCGATCAAACGCTTATGTGTGCGTTGTTCAAATTGCTCACGCGAGTCTTTGTATTTGTGTACCGCACGAAGAACAGTAATGATTGTTTTCTCCGTAGGTAATGGGATCGGACCAGATACGCTTGCACCTGAACGCTTTGCCGTTTCCACAATTTTTTCAGCAGATTGATCCAGAATTCTGTGATCATATGCCTTCAAACGAATACGAATTTTTTGCTTTGCCATAGTATTCCCTCCTTCTATCGCCCAATTTAGTATCGGACATACTCAGTGAAAATCTCCTGACGCCTTCCCCATGGCAAAGGGGCCGGGTGTGTCAGCAACCTCTCACATCATCGCAACGTCTCAGACCAACGTTCACTATTATATAAAAAATCAAAACAAAAAGCAAGAACATTTCCATTCTTTTTTTATAAATTTATAAATCCATTATTTGCAGTACAAATTAGCAAAAATAAAAGCCCTCCATCCAGTAATTGCGATGGAAGGCTCTCCGATCTATGATGATCTTATTTGCTGATTGTTGCTACTGCGCCAGCGCCTACTGTACGGCCGCCTTCGCGAATCGCGAAGCGAGTACCTTCTTCAATAGCGATTGGAGCGATCAGTTCAACAGTAACGGTGATGTTATCACCAGGCATTACCATTTCAGTGCCTTCTGGCAATGAGATGATACCAGTTACGTCAGTTGTACGGAAGTAGAACTGTGGACGGTAGCCTGTGAAGAAAGGCTTATGACGGCCACCTTCTTCTTTAGTAAGAACGTAGATTTGAGCGGAAAATGCAGTATGTGCTTTAACGGAACCTGGTTTCGCCAAAACTTGACCACGCTCAATGTCTTTACGGTCTACACCACGAAGCAATGCGCCAATGTTGTCGCCCGCTTGTGCGGAATCCAACAATTTACGGAACATTTCAACGCCTGTAACGATACATTTGCGAGTTTCTTCTTGAAGACCAAGAATTTCAACTTCTTCTTGAATTTTGATAGTTCCGCGCTCTACACGACCTGTAGCAACGGTACCACGACCTGTGATTGAGAATACATCCTCAACAGGCATCAAGAAAGGCTTGTCAGTTTGACGCTCAGGAGTTGGGATATAAGTATCAACTTGTTCAAACAATTCGATAATTTTATCAGCCCAAGGACCATCTGGGTTTTGCAATGCTTCACGAGCAGCACCACGGATGATTGGAGTATCATCGCCTGGGAACTCATATTCGTTCAGCAAATCGCGAACTTCCATTTCAACCAGTTCAAGCAACTCTTCGTCTTCTACCATATCGCATTTGTTCAAGAAAACAACGATGTAAGGTACGCCTACTTGGCGGGACAAAAGGATGTGCTCCCGAGTTTGTGGCATAGGGCCATCAGCTGCAGATACAACCAGAATAGCTCCATCCATTTGTGCTGCGCCTGTAATCATGTTCTTAACATAGTCAGCATGTCCTGGGCAGTCAACGTGTGCATAGTGACGGTTAGGTGTTTCATACTCAACGTGAGCTGTGGAGATTGTGATACCGCGCTCGCGCTCTTCTGGAGCTTTGTCAATTTGGTCAAACGCTACTGCTGCGCCACCGTATCTTTTGGACAATACAGTTGTGATAGCTGCAGTTAAAGTTGTTTTACCGTGGTCAACGTGACCGATAGTTCCAATGTTAACATGCGGTTTATTACGTTCGAATTTCGCTTTTGCCATGGCTTGGATTGCCTCCTCGATTAACTTATATTTGTATTAAGCACCCTTATGTTTAGCAACAATTTCTTCTGCAATTGACTTAGGCACTTCTTCATAATGGGACAATTCCATCGAATATACGCCACGTCCTTGAGTACGTGAACGCAAAGTTGTGGAGTAACCGAACATCTCGGAGAGAGGCACCTTAGCACGGATAATTTGTGCACCAAAGCGGGAATCCATACCTTCGATACGACCACGACGGGAGTTCAAATCACCCATAACATCGCCCATATATTCTTCTGGAACGGTAACTTCAACTTTCATGATTGGCTCAAGCAAAACTGGACGACATTTTTCTGCCGCTGCCTTTAATGCCATTGAACCTGCAATTTTGAACGCCATTTCGTTGGAGTCAACATCATGGTAAGATCCGTCAACAACAGTTGCTTTAATATCAACCAGCGGGAATCCTGCCATAACACCGTTCTTCATTGATTCTTCGATACCGGCTTGAATTGGAGCGATGTATTCTCTTGGAATCGAACCACCCACAACCTTGCTTTCGAACAAGAATCCTTCACCAGCTTCTTGAGGTGTGAAGATAACCCAACAATGTCCATATTGACCGCGGCCACCGGACTGACGAACAAACTTACCTTCAACTCTAGCTTCTTGACGGAATGTTTCACGGTAAGCAACTTGTGGTTTACCCACGTTTGTTTCTACCTTGAATTCACGCAACATACGATCCACTAGAACTTCAAGGTGAAGCTCACCCATACCTGCAATAATCGTTTGTCCAGTTTCCTCATCTGTGTGTGCACGGAAAGTCGGATCTTCTTCGGACAGCTTGGATAAAGCAATACCCATTCTGTCTTGGTCAGCCTTCGTTTTCGGCTCAACAGCGAGCTGAATAACCGGTTCAGGGAAATTCATTTTTTCAAGGATTACTGGGCTTTTCTCTTCACAGAGTGTGTCACCCGTTGTAGTATCCTTCAAGCCTACAGCAGCCGCAATATCACCCGCATATACAATGCTGATCTCTTGACGCGTGTTTGCATGCATTTGAAGAATCCGTCCAACTCTTTCGCGTTTACCTTTAGTAGCGTTAAGAACATAAGAACCTGAATTTAACACACCAGAGTATACACGGAAGAAAGTAAGCTTTCCTACATAAGGATCCGTCATAATTTTAAAGGCAAGTGCTGAGAAAGGCTGGTCATCCGAAGACTTACGAATGACTTCAGTACCGTCATCAAGTACACCTTTAATATCAGGTACATCAAGAGGGGATGGAAGGTAATCTACTACCGCATCCAACATCAATTGAACACCTTTGTTTCTATATGAAGAACCACAAATAACAGGGAAGATTTTTACTTGGCATACACCAATACGAAGTGCTTTTTTGATTTCCTCGACAGTGATCTCTTCACCTTCGAGATATTTCATTGTCAGCTCTTCGTCTAGCTCTGCAACTTTTTCAATCAGTTCAAGTCTTAATACTTCAACTTGTTCTTTGAATTCATCTGGGATATCAACTATCTCGATGTTTTCACCTTTGTCATCTTTGAATATATGTGCTTTTTGTTCAACCAAGTCAATGATGCCGTCAAAATCACTTTCAGAACCAATTGGCAATTGAATAGCAACTGCATTAGCTCCTAATTTCTCGCGCATTTGCTGGATCGCACCAAGGAAGTCAGCACCAATAATATCCATTTTGTTAACATAGGCAATCCGAGGAACATTATAACGGTCAGCTTGACGCCATACCGTCTCCGACTGAGGCTCAACGCCTTCTTTGGCGCTGAATACTCCAACTGCCCCGTCCAATACACGCAGGGAGCGTTCCACTTCAACAGTGAAGTCAACGTGTCCCGGGGTATCGATGATATTGATGCGGTGACCCTTCCAAGCAGCAGTAGTAGCAGCGGAAGTAATTGTAATTCCGCGCTCCTGCTCTTGTTCCATCCAGTCCATCGTAGCAGCGCCATCATGCACTTCTCCGATTTTGTGAGTACGACCTGTAAAGAATAAGATACGCTCGGTCGTGGTCGTTTTACCTGCATCAATATGCGCCATAATCCCAATATTACGTGTATCTTTCAAGGAGAACTCTCTAGCCATCAGGATGTCTCCTTTCAAATTATAAGGAATTTAGATTCTACCAGCGATAATGAGCGAAAGCTTTGTTAGCTTCAGCCATTTTGTGTGTATCTTCGCGTTTCTTAACGGAAGAACCTGTGTTGTTGCTGGCATCAATAATTTCTTGTGCCAATCTTTCTTCCATTGTTTTCTCACCACGAAGGCGAGAATAATTCACCAACCAACGAAGTCCCAAAGTCGTACGACGATCAGGTCTAACTTCGATTGGCACTTGATAGTTTGCTCCGCCTACACGACGAGCTTTAACCTCAAGAACAGGCATAATATTTTTGATGGCTTGTTCGAAAACTTCCATCGGCTCTTTACCTGTACGATCTTGAATCATTTTGAATGCATTGTACAAGATGGTTTGAGCAACACCTCTTTTGCCATCGAGCATAATGCGATTGATAAGACGAGTAACAAGTTTGCTGCTATAGATTGGATCTGGTAATACGTCTCTGCGAGTAACTGGACCTTTACGAGGCATAGTTATCCCCCTTTCTGAAAAAATCATCCGTTTTTATTTGCTTTATTTACTTCTTAGCTGCTTTAGGACGCTTCGCACCATATTTGGAACGAGCTTGTTTACGGTTGTTCACACCGGATGTATCCAATGCGCCGCGAACGATGTGATAACGTACCCCTGGAAGATCCTTAATTCTACCTCCACGAATCAATACCACACTGTGCTCTTGCAAGTTGTGTCCAATACCCGGAATATAGGCAGTAACTTCAACACGATTTGTCAAACGCACACGAGCATATTTACGAAGTGCAGAGTTTGGTTTCTTCGGCGTCATTGTACCTACACGCGTACATACACCACGCTTTTGAGGAGCGCTAATGTCGGTTGCTTCTCTTTTCAAGGCATTAAATCCTCTTTGAAGAGCTGGTGATTTGGATTTCTCCACTTTTGCTTTACGTCCTTTACGAACGAGTTGGTTAATTGTTGGCATATCGCCACCTCCTTCCAATCTTATTAGTTCTCTTTCAAGCCCACAGATCCAGGCGAATCATAAATGAACAAACGAAAAGCTTTTGCCGCCAACATTTCTGTTATTGAACAAAAACGGATTTGCTTTATTCATTCACTATTGCTGCCACAGCAGCTCCAACATCAATACCGCACGCTTTACCCAATAACTTCATGGAATCAACGTAGGTCACTGGAATACCCTCTTTCTTGCAAAGGGCTACCATCTTTATCGTTATTCGCGGATCTGCATCTTTGGCTACAAAAACTTCGGATGATTTATTCATCTCGACTGCTCTTGCAGTTTGTTTCATGCCAATACTAATGTTAGCAGCCTGTTTTACTTTTTCATAAGACATATAAAATATCCTCCAAAGGACAGGAAACACTTCACAAAATGGCACACTTCGATATAATAGCACTTTGAAAGTGCCGTTGTCAAGACAATTACCTGCCCTTACAAAGAATTTACACAATCTCTCAGCAAGGGCAAGTATCTCATCCTTCTATAAGCAATTAGTCAGCCGAAACGACTTCTAATTCTAAAGATTTGTTATCAGCTTCCACTTCATTCGGATTCGTGATCCGGATGTCACGGTATCTATGCATACCTGTTCCCGCAGGAATCAGCTTACCAATAATAACATTTTCCTTCAATCCGAGTAGTTTATCAACCTTGCCCTTGATGGCAGCATCAGTCAATACACGTGTAGTTTCCTGGAAGGAAGCTGCGGACAGGAAGGAATCCGTCTCAAGCGAAGCTTTGGTAATACCGAGCAGAACCGGTTTGGCAACCGCTGGCTCTTGTCCGGAGTACAAAGCGACCTTATTGGCTTCTTCGTATTCATGGATATCCACAAAGGAACCTGGAAGCAGCGTCGTGTCACCAGAATCAACGATACGTATTTTACGAAGCATCTGGCGAACCATAACCTCGATATGCTTATCGTTGATTTCTACACCCTGGTTCCGATAAACACGTTGAACCTCTTGAAGAATGTAGTTTTGTACACCACGGATACCCTTGATGCGAAGCATTTCCTTAGGATCGATCGATCCTTCCGTCAACTCATCGCCCGCCTCAACCTGTTGGTTAAGCGATACACGAATACGTGAACCATAAGGAACTGCATAAGTTTTGGATTCAGCTTCACCGAGAACTTCGATTTCACGACGATCCTTGGCTTCACGAATCTCCTTAACTACCCCATCAATTTCCGAAATGATCGCTTGACCTTTCGGATTTCTGGCTTCAAACAACTCCTGAATACGCGGCAAACCTTGTGTAATATCATCTCCAGCAACACCACCGGTATGGAACGTACGCATGGTCAGCTGCGTTCCTGGTTCTCCGATAGATTGTGCAGCGATAATACCTACAGCTTCACCAATCTCTACAAATTGTCCAGTTGCCAGGTTACGACCGTAGCATTTTTTGCAAACGCCATGATGGGAACGGCAGCTCAGAACGGACCGAATCTGTAGTTTTTCAATGCCGGCTGCGATGATTGTATCCGCGATGTTCGCTTCTATCAATTCATTGCGTCCAACAATCACTTCACCGGTTTGTGGATCACGAATCACTTCGAATGCATAGCGGCCTTCAATCCGGTCATACAGATCCTCGATAACCTCTTTACCATCCTGAATCTTGTTAACGGTAAAGCCTTTATCCGTACCACAATCCTCATCGCGAACGATAACATCCTGTGCTACGTCTACCAGACGACGTGTCAGGTAACCGGAGTCAGCTGTACGAAGTGCTGTATCGGCCAAACCTTTACGCGCACCATGCGTTGAAATAAAGTATTCCAAAACCGTTAAGCCTTCACGGAAGTTCGACTTAATTGGTAACTCAATGATTTTACCAGACGGGTTGGCCATCAGACCACGCATACCGCCCAGCTGTGTAATTTGTGATTTGTTACCCCGTGCCTTGGATTCCACCATCATGTTGATGGAGTTGTATTTGTCTAGGGATTTCATCAGGATATCCGTGATTTCATCCTTCGCTTTACTCCAAATCGTAATAACACGATCATAACGTTCTTCATCGGTTATCAAACCACGACGATATTGGTTCGTTACCATATTGACTTTATCATCGGATTCTTTAAGGATGGCATCTTTTTCAAGCGGTACCGTTACATCCGCAACTGCGATTGTAATACCGGATTTCGTTGAATAAGTAAAACCAAGCTCCTTGATTTTGTCCAATATAACCGAAGTTTTGGTTGTATGGTATTTCCGGAAGCACTCAGCAATAATCAAGCCCAAATACTCTTTACCTACTGCTTTGCCCTCTGGAAGCTCCTGCATGATTTTACGTATATCAGCGCCCTTTTCAAACACGAAATATTGATCGGATGCACCATTCAATAAATTCGATTTGGTAGGTTCATTGATATAAGGCAAATCTGGAGGGTAAATTTCATTAAAGATTACCTTACCGATCGTTGTAATCAGCATCGCTTCTTGCTGTTCCGGGGTAAAGCTTGTTTTGTTCAATGCTTTGGCTGGAATAGCAATACGCGCATGCAGTGCAGCTGCTCCACGTTGGTACAAGGATACAGCTTCATGTACAGTACGAACAATGGTTAAGGCGCCATGTGCTTCCTTATTATCGGTTGTCAGATAGAAGCTTCCCAAGATCATATCCTGTGAAGGTGTAACTACCGGCTTACCGTCTTTTGGATTCAAGATATTACCGGCTGCCAGCATCAGCAATCGAGCTTCTGCTTGTGCTTCTGCAGACAGTGGAACGTGAACCGCCATTTGGTCTCCGTCAAAGTCAGCATTATAAGCGGTACATACCAATGGATGCAGCTTAATTGCACGGCCTTCAACCAGAATCGGTTCAAACGCTTGAATACCTAGTCTATGCAGTGTAGGTGCACGGTTCAACAGAACCGGATGCTCCTTAATGACTTCTTCCAATACGTCCCAAACTTCAGGACTTACGCGCTCCACTTTACGTTTTGCACTTTTGATATTGTGGGCAAGCCCTTTATTGACTAGTTCCTTCATCACAAAAGGTTTAAACAATTCAAGTGCCATTTCCTTCGGAAGTCCGCACTGGTACATTTTCAAGCTTGGACCTACGACGATAACCGAACGACCGGAATAATCGACACGTTTACCGAGCAGATTTTGACGAAAACGTCCTTGTTTCCCTTTGAGCATGTGACTTAAGGATTTTAACGGACGGTTGCCCGGACCCGTTACTGGACGGCCGCGGCGGCCATTATCGATTAGAGCATCGACGGCTTCCTGCAGCATCCGTTTTTCATTTTGAACGATAATATCCGGTGCACCCAGATCCAACAGCCTTTTCAAGCGGTTGTTCCGGTTAATAACGCGGCGATACAAATCGTTCAAATCTGAGGTGGCGAATCTTCCTCCATCCAATTGAACCATCGGACGAAGCTCTGGTGGTATAACAGGGAGGACATCAAGAACCATCCAGCCCGGTAAGTTTTTTGAATTACGGAATGCTTCCATAACTTCAAGACGTTTGATCGCACGATTACGGCGCTGACCTTGTGCTGTTTTCAGCTCTTCCTTCAGCATTTCCACTTCACGTTCGATTTCAATGTCCTGCAGTAATTTCTTTACAGCTTCGGCTCCCATACCTGCCTGGAACGCATAACCGTATTTTTCACGGTAGCTGCGGTATTCCTTCTCGGACAAGAGCTGCTTTTTCTCAAGCGGTGTATCTCCGGGATCTGTAACCACATAGGATGCAAAGTAGATAATTTCCTCGAGTGAACGAGGAGACATATCAAGCGCCAAGCCCATACGGCTTGGGATTCCTTTGAAATACCAAATGTGTGAAACCGGAGCTGCGAGTTCAATGTGACCCATACGCTCACGGCGAACCTTTTGACGGGTTACTTCCACTCCGCAGCGATCGCAAACAACACCTTTATAACGTACACGTTTGTACTTACCGCAATGACATTCCCAGTCTTTAGTAGGCCCAAAAATCTTCTCGCAAAACAGACCTTCCTTTTCAGGTTTCAAGGTTCTGTAATTGATCGTTTCTGGCTTCTTCACTTCTCCGCGGGACCACGAACGGATCTTTTCTGGAGAAGCTAATCCAATTTTCATAAATTCGAAGTTGTTAACATCCATCAAGGAGCCACCCTCCTTATGTTTTATGGGAAACCTTAAGTGCAAGATAGACCTGTGAACATACGATGGAACTGGGTTATTCTACACCCAGTTCTGAACCTTCCAGATTGAGATTCAGCTTATCGCTGCTAACCTCATCATCATCGTCTGTTTCCCTCATTTCGATCTCTTTTTCATCGCCAGACAAGATTTTAACATCCATGCCCAAGCTCTGCAGCTCTTTAATCAATACTTTGAAGGATTCAGGAACGCCCGGCTCTGGAACGTTCTCGCCTTTAACGATCGATTCGTACGTTTTCACACGTCCGACTACATCATCGGATTTAACTGTCAAAATTTCCTGCAACGTGTAAGCCGCTCCATAGGCCTCCAACGCCCAAACTTCCATCTCACCGAAACGTTGTCCACCGAATTGAGCTTTACCGCCCAGTGGTTGTTGGGTAACGAGTGAGTAAGGACCTGTAGAACGGGCATGGATTTTATCGTCAACCATGTGGGCAAGCTTGATCATGTACATGACACCAACCGTAACCTCACGCTCAAACGGGTCACCAGTACGGCCATCATATAGAATGGTTTTACCATTACGCTGCATACCTGCTTCAACCATCGTATCGAACACGTCATACTCACGGGCACCGTCAAATACCGGCGTTGCTGTGTGTATTCCGAGATACTTGGCGGCCATTCCTAAATGGACTTCCAGCACCTGACCGATATTCATCCGTGAAGGAACTCCCAGAGGATTCAATACAACTTGCACAGGTGTACCATCCGGCATAAACGGCATATCTTCTTCCGGCAAAATACGCGCGATAACACCCTTGTTACCATGACGTCCAGCCATCTTATCGCCTTCGGAAATTTTCCGTTTTTGTGCGATATAGACACGTACCAGTTGATTCACGCCTGGAGGCAGCTCATCACCGTTTTCACGGGTAAACACTTTAACGTCCACAACAATACCATCCGTACCATGAGGCACTCGAAGCGACGTATCACGAACCTCACGTGCTTTCTCACCAAAAATTGCGTGTAGCAAGCGTTCTTCAGCAGTAAGCTCTGTAACACCCTTAGGCGTAACTTTACCAACCAGAATATCACCAGCACCAATTTCGGCTCCGACACGAATAATTCCGCGCTCGTCCAAGTTCTTCAGAGCATCTTCACCTACGTTAGGAATGTCACGAGTAATTTCTTCAGGTCCCAACTTCGTGTCACGGGCTTCTGATTCATATTCCTCGATATGGATAGAGGTGTAAACATCCTCTTTAACCAGCTTTTCGCTAAGCAGGATCGCATCCTCATAGTTGTAGCCTTCCCAAGTCATAAAGGCAACGACCACGTTACGACCTAACGCCAGCTCGCCCATTTCCGTAGAAGGACCATCCGCAAGAATATCTCCGACCCGAACTTGCTCGCCTTTATGGCAAATCGGACGTTGATTGATGCAAGTTCCTTGGTTAGAACGCATAAATTTATGCAATTTATGTTTCACCAGGTCCCCGTTAACCAGTTTGCCGTCTACCATTGCTTGGCGGCGCACCCATATTTCGTTAGCTGAAACACGTTCTACAACACCATCTATTTTGGACACAATACATACACCGGAGTCTTTAGCCGACTTATGCTCCATACCCGTACCCACCAATGGTGACTTCGGAATAAGCAAAGGTACAGCTTGACGTTGCATGTTGGATCCCATTAACGCACGGTTGGAGTCATCGTTTTCCAAAAACGGAATTAATGCCGTAGCCACGGATACAACCTGTTTAGGGGATACATCCATGTAATCGACACGGTCTTTGGGAAGAATCAAGTTATCATCTTTGTAACGTACGATAACCATATCGCTCTTCAAATGACCTTCTTCACTTAGCTCCGAGTTTGCTTGGGCAACAACGTAGTTATCTTCTTCATCAGCTGTCAGGTAAGCAATCTGCTCAGTAACGATGCCGGTTTTCGGATCTACCCAACGGTATGGAGCCTCGATAAAGCCATACTCATTGATTCTCGCAAAAGAAGACAAAGAGTTGATCAAACCGATATTCGGACCTTCCGGTGTCTCAATCGGGCACATACGACCATAGTGAGAGTGATGCACGTCACGGACTTCAAAGCCCGCACGTTCCCGAGTCAAACCGCCGGGTCCGAGAGCAGACAGACGACGTTTGTGAGTCAGTTCAGCCAATGGATTCGTTTGGTCCATAAATTGCGACAACTGGGAGCTACCAAAAAACTCTTTAATTGAAGCGATAACGGGACGAATATTGATTAACGCCTGTGGCGTGATCACATTGGCATCCTGAATGGACATCCGCTCGCGTACAACACGCTCCATACGAGACAATCCGATACGGAACTGATTTTGCAGCAGTTCGCCAACTGAACGTAATCTACGATTACCCAGGTGATCGATATCATCTGTACTGCCAATACCATGAAGAAGATCAATAAAGTAATTAATCGACGCAATGATATCTGCAGGCATAATATTTTTAACTGATTTATCTATTTTACCGTTGGCAATCACTTTAACAATCTTGCCGTCTTCAATCGGTGAATACACATTAATACACTGAAGTGGAATACGTTCCATTTCAGCAATACCATTAGAGGCTGTGTATTCTTTGAAACCTACGCTCTTTTCCAGAAAAGGTAGAACCTCATCCAGCAGTCTGCGATCCAGCAGTTGACCTGCTTCTGCGATGATTTCACCCGTTTCCGGATCAACCAAGGTTTCAGCCAATCGTTGGTTAAACAAACGGTTTTTGATATGCAGCTTTTTGTTGATTTTATAACGCCCTACATTTGCCAAATCATAGCGCTTTGGATCAAAGAAACGTGCAACCAGCAAGCTTCTTGCATTATCCAATGTAGGTGGTTCACCTGGACGCAAGCGTTCATATATTTCAATTAGCGCTTTATCCGTTGAATCTGTATTATCCTTGTCAAGCGTGTTACGAAGATATTCATCGTCGCCCAACAGCTCCAGAATTTCCGCGTCGGTACCAAAGCCCAATGCACGCAGTAAAACAGTAACTGGAATTTTACGGGTACGATCAATTCTTACATAAATAATATCTTTTGCGTCAGTTTCCAACTCCAACCACGCACCGCGGTTAGGAATTACAGTTGCTGTATACGTTTTTTTACCGTTCTTATCTATCTTCGTACTGAAGTAGACGCTCGGAGAACGAACTAGCTGACTGACGATAACCCTTTCAGCGCCATTGATAATAAAGGTTCCAGTTTCCGTCATCAGAGGGAAGTCTCCCATAAACACTTCCTGCTCTTTAACTTCTCCAGTTTCTTTATTGATCAAGCGTACCTTCACACGAAGTGGAGCTGCGTAAGTGACGTCCCGTTCCTTGGATTCATCGACCGAATACTTAGGCTCGCCTAAGTTGTAATCGATAAATTCCAGTATCAAATTTCCCGTAAAGTCTTGAATTGGGGAAATATCCTGAAACATTTCACGCAATCCCTCTTCCAAAAACCAATCGTATGATTTTTGTTGGATCTCAATAAGGTTAGGAACCTCCAAAACCTCATGAATCCGAGCGTATGACCTGCGTTTACGTCGACCTAATTGAATAAGATGACCCGCCAAGTTTGATTCACCCCTCATGTCTACTCAATAGAACAAAATAAAAGCCTCTCCTGAAGCCTTCTCGAGTAAATACTGCCCGAAGTGTCACTTCTTACAGAAGCTTTCCATGCATAAAATTCATTTAACCGATAGTTCCCTTACCTTTTGCTATGGTGCACCTAAAATTTACACATTATACGTATAAAGTGTCAATTTTATTCACCAAAGATAAAATAACGCTTGACATTTTAGCTAACTAAAGACAAAAACCCCATCTTTAATGCTGACATTTTATTATGATAACATAAAGGAAATGTCAAGTCAATAATATTTGTGAAAAATATGCATTTACTTTTGCGCTTTGATGATTCGATACCCTTTATCCTTGCCCATCTCCTGCACTTGTGCAAATAAACTTTCCAGCTTTGCATAGGCAGATGGAGCCCCCTGCTTTTTTTGAATCACAATCCAAAGGCTGCCTCCATCTCTCAGCACTTGATGCGCTTGCTCAAAAATCTGATGGACGGTTTCCTTGCCTGCCCGAATAGGCGGGTTCGTAATGACAACATCAAAGGTGCGATTAATGACAGCATCCAGCTTATCACTCTGCATAATTTCGACATTCGTCACTCGATTGCGTTCGGCATTCATTCGCGCAAGCTCCACGGCTCTTTCATTTATATCAACCATGGTGACTGTTCCATGAATGGCCAACCCTGCTGCCGCAATCCCCATCGGACCATAGCCACAGCCTACATCAAGAACCTCGCTGCGTTCAGAAATTTGTAAACTTTCGATCAGTACCTTAGAGCCATAATCTACGCCTTTTTTAGAAAAAACGCCTGCATCCGTCACAAATGTATAGGTACGGCCGCGCAATGTCTCCTGGATTTGGTGGAGATCATGTGCCGCTGTCGGCTTTTGTGAATAGTAATGCTCAGACACTAATTTCACCTCTTCGAAATCAGTTATATAGAAATGGAAAACCCCTTGAAGAAAAACTTCAAGGGGTTTTAAGACAAAAAATTACTTAACTTCTACAGTTGCGCCAGCGCCTTCAAGTTTCGCTTTAACAGCTTCTGCTTCTTCTTTGCCCACTTTTTCTTTGATTGGTTTTGGAGCGCCGTCAACCACGTCTTTAGCTTCTTTCAAGCCAAGACCAGTGATTTCACGAACGATTTTGATAACGTTGATTTTGGAAGCGCCAGCGCCTGTCAAAATTACGTCAAATTCTGTTTGTTCAGCAACTTCAGCTACTGCTGCGCCGCCGCCAACAGCAACTGGAGCTGCTGCAGTAACGCCGAATTCTTCCTCGATCGCTTTTACAAGATCGTTCAATTCCAAAATAGTCATTGCTTTAATTTCTTCCAAGATTGTTTCCTTACTCATTTGTGTATACCTCCGTTAATTGTTTTATGAAATATTTATTATTCTTAAATTAAGCTTCTTGCTTTTCTGCAACAGCTTTAACTGCAAGAGCGAAGTTGCGAACAGGAGCTTGTAGAACGCTAAGCAACATGGAGAGCATACCTTCTCTGGAAGGCAGATCCGCCAATGCTTTGATTTGATCAAAGCCAACAACTTTACCTTCAACAACGCCTGCTTTAACGCTAAGCTTGTCGTTCTTTTTAGCAAAATCCGTTAAGATTTTTGCAGGAGAAACGATGTCATCTTTGCTGAATGCAATTGCCGTAGGACCGGTCAAAAATTCATCCAGTGCAGATAGGTCAGCACTTGCAGTTGCGCGTCTAGCCAAAGAGTTTTTCAGTACTTGAAATTCAATACCAGCCTCACGCAATTGTTTGCGAAGTTCGGTAACTTGAGATACGTTCAATCCACGGTAATCCGTTACGATTGTGCAAGAGCTGCCTTTTAATTTCTCAGCTACTACATTCACTTTCTCGGCTTTTAATTCAATTGTTTTCGTGTTTGCCATTTTTGCACCTCCTAAGAGCATCTGTAAAGATGCTTTCTTCGTAAGCATAATCTTAACTTTCGTAAGAAAGTTATCTTCGTAAGCATCTACCCAGCATTCGTAAGAATGCTTTCTTCGTAAGCATAATCTTAAAGTTGAACTCAGCACGTAAACGAAGGCATCCGTAAAAGTAAAGATGCCTCCGCAGACGCTGCGAAGGCATGATGATTCACGTTATCTTTGGTCGAACAAAGAAACCCGATTCTATATCATAACACCTCGGCAGGACATTAAGCTCTAAACGAGCACCTGCTGTCTACGGTAAGTCATATTCGATTATCAGCTAGAATAGGTTATCATGACCTTCATAAAAAGTCAATCCAACTTATCTATATGTTTGTGTGTTAACGCGAGCAGCAGGACCCATTGTTGAGGAAACTGCGATGTTTCTAAGATAGATACCCTTAGCAGCAGCAGGCTTCGCTCTAACCAAAGCGTCGATCAATGCGCGGAAGTTTTCAGCCAACTTCTCGTCATCAAAGGAAACTTTGCCAATTGGAGCATGGATTTGTCCGGCTTTATCCAAACGGTATTCGATTTTACCTGCTTTAATCTCCTGAACTGCTTTCGCTACATCAAATGTAACGGTACCAGCTTTAGGGTTAGGCATCAAACCTTTACCACCCAAGATACGACCCAACTTACCCACTTCACTCATCATGTCGGGAGTTGCTACGCACACATCAAAATCAAACCAACCTTGTTGGATTTTGTTAATCATGTCTTGATCGCCTACGAAATCAGCACCAGCCGCTTCCGCTTCTCTTACTTTATCACCTTTGGCAAATACAAGAACACGTTTAGTTTTACCAGTACCGTGAGGCAATACAACAACGCCACGAACAGCTTGGTCTTGCTTTCTTGGGTCTACACCCAGACGAACTGCAACTTCGACAGTTTCATCAAATTTGGCAGTTGCCGCTTTTTTAACAAGCTCAATTGCTTCTTTAGCTTCATACAAAGCTTCTGCATCAAACAGTTTAACTGCTTCTGCATATTTTTTACTAACTTTAGCCATTTGGTTATCCTCCTATGTGGTATTAGCGGAATTTCCTCCCACTGTGCATGGAACTAGTCTTTGATAACTACGCCCATGCTACGTGCAGTACCTTCAACCATACGCATTGCAGCTTCAACAGATGCAGCGTTAAGGTCAGGCATTTTTTGTTCTGCAATTTCACGAATTGTCGCACTTGTTACAGTTGCAACTTTCTTCTTGTTCGGTTCACCGGAGCCTTTAGGAATTCCAGCAGCAACGCGCAGCAATACAGCAGCCGGTGGCGTTTTGCAGATGAATGTAAAGGAACGATCCTCGAAAACTGTGATTTCAACAGGAATAATCAAACCCGCTTGATCGGCAGTACGAGCGTTAAACTCCTTACAAAAAGCCATGATGTTAACACCTGCTTGACCCAGAGCCGGACCGATTGGTGGAGCCGGATTCGCTTTAGCGGCACTAACTTGCAATTTAACAATTTTAATAACCTTTTTTGCCATTGTGTTACACCTCCTTGCGCTAGTATACGATATTACCCTTTAGATCTTCTCTACCTGATGGTAGTCAAGCTCCAAAGGCGTTTCTCTTCCGAACATGTTGACATGTACCTTCAGCTTGCTTTTGTCGACCAGAATTTCTTCAATGGATCCAACAAAATTAGCAAAAGGTCCTTCTTTGACACGTACGGTTTCCTTCAATTCGAAGTCAATCTTAGGCTTAGGCTCTTCCATGCCCATATGCTTAAGAATGGCCTCCACTTCTTCAGGAAGCAAAGCAGTTGGTTTCGAGCCTGATCCCGTCGATCCGACAAAACCCGTGACACCCGGCGTATTACGCACAACATACCACGAATCATCCGTCTGAACCATTTCAACCAGCACGTAACCCGGATATACTTTACGCATAACCGTTTTCTTCTTGCCGTCCTTGTTTACAATCTCTTCTTCCATCGGAACCAAAACGCGGAAAATTTTGTCTGTCATATCCATAGACTCTACGCGTTTTTCCAAGTTTGCTTTGACCTTGTTCTCATACCCGGAATAGGTATGTACAACGTACCATCTTTTTTCCATTTCCATAATCGCCACCTATAACTCCCGCTTATTTAAAAATAAGGCGTAGCAGCTCAGAAATACCCAAATCCAGCACATAGAAATAAACAGTGACAAAAGCAACTGTAAACAGAACAACCAGCGTGTAGCTGATCAACTCTTTACGATTTGGCCATTTTACTTTTTTCAATTCGGCCCAACTGTCCGCGAAAAAAGAAAATGTGTTACCGAAGCTTCGCTTCATTCGAACCAGAAATGACAAAACTACACCTCCAAGAAACTACCTAGTTTCGCGATGAGCAGTATGTTCATTGCAAAACTTACAAAACTTCTTCAACTCCATGCGGTCCGGGTTGTTGCGCTTATTTTTGTTGGACGTATAGTTCCTTTGCTTGCAGTTCGTGCACGCTAACGTAATAATTACCCGCATGATGTACACCTCCTACGGTCCCAGCCTCATATTTGAATCCTTAAAAAGAGCAAAAAAAGCCTACCAGTTTTAAGGCTACCTGATTACTTTAGCATAGCGCTATTTTCATGTCAAGGAAAACCTATTTACCAGTATATACGAAGAATTGGGAAACTAAACTAGCAAAAAAAATAAAGCACCGTATAATCAACAGGCGCTTTACCTTGCATCTCTAACTTCCAAATACCGTTCCAGCTTTCGTTTGACACGCTGCAAAGCATTATCAATCGACTTCACATGACGATCCAGATCTACTGCAATTTCCTGATAGGAACGGCCGTCTAAATATAGCATCAGCACTCTGCGTTCCAGATCGCTTAAGATTTCACCCATTTTATCTTCCAACCCGCTGAATTCTTCTTGGTTAATAATCAATTCCTCAGGATCGGTCACACGTGATCCGCAGATGACATCAAGCAGGGTTCGATCGGAGTCTTCATCATAAATCGGTTTATCGAGCGAAACATAGGAGTTGAGAGGAATATGCTTCTGGCGGGTTGCGGTTTTGATCGCCGTAATGATTTGACGGGTGATGCAAAGTTCAGCAAAGGCTTTGAAGGAGGCAAGCTTGTCTCCACGAAAGTCACGTATGGATTTATATAAACCTATCATACCTTCTTGCACGATATCTTCCCTGTCGGCACCTATTAGAAAATAGGAGCGTGCTTTGGCGCGAACGAAGTTTTTATACTTGTTAATCAAGTACTCCAATGCGTCGCTATCCCCTTCGCGGACCGCTTCGACAATGTCTTCATCTGCCTTGAGGTCGTATTCGCACATTCTCAATTCTTTGAGGTCGACACTCAAAATAATCCCTCCGGCCTAGGCAAGACTCATAATCTACTTGATCCTAAAAGATAGGATAAGTATACATTATGTAATCTATTATCGTCAACCGAATTCACGATAGCATGGGCTTTATTCATTCTATCGTTATCGGCCTCTGCGCCATTTTTCAAAGAGATCTTTCATCTCGCTGCTTAGCTTGCTATCAAATGTATTTCGCCTTCGTGACGTGTCCTGCTCGATTTTGTTATCGATTTCCCGCTTGGCATGCTTGACCTTCACCAGAAGCTCACTGGCCGGAATACGAAATGCACCTTTTCCAAAAATCACATTCTGCTCGGTCATATCAGAGGTGGCCACATAAATCTGCTTGCGCCGCCCCACATGCTCGGTAACCAAGCGTTCAATCAGTTCATCCGCCGTCTCCTTTTCCTTCGTATAATAAATTCGCAGCTTGCTGTGCTCATACTTGCCTCCCAGGCCGGGCACATAGTAAGCATCGAACACCAGCAGTACTTTGATACCGGAAAAGGATTGATATTCAGCCAGCAGCTCGATTAATCGGTCACGCGCATCCTCCAGGCTAATATCCTTAAGCTTCTGCAGCTCGGGCCAATCGCCAATAATGTTGTATCCGTCCACAATGAGAAACTCCTTGAATGCCGGAGCTACCATCTATTTCACAGCAAGCCGCTGACGGACTACCTCGTACATAAAGACGGATGCAGCCACGGAGGCATTCAACGAATTGACATGTCCGAACATGGGAAGCTTGAGCAGGAAGTCACATTTTTCCTTGATTAATCTGCCTACGCCTTTATTCTCATTACCTATGACGATAGCGAGCGGAATGGTCAGATTGGTCTGATAAATGGGTTGATTGGCAGCAACATCCGTACCCGCTACCCAAACGCCACGCTCTTTTAATTGCTCGATCGTTTGCGCCAAATTCGTAACCCGCGCCACTCGAACGTACTCCACAGCTCCCGCCGAGGTTTTGGATACAGCAGCCGTCAAACCTACCGCTCTGCGCTTGGGAATGATAACACCATGCACCCCCGTACAGTCAGCAGAACGAAGAATCGAACCCAAATTATGCGGGTCCTCAATCTCGTCTAATATAAGGATAAATGGCTCTTCATTGCGACTTTTGGCAAATTCCAGAATATCCTCAATCTCCACATAAGCATAAGCGGCAACCTGAGCGACAACACCTTGATGCGGCACCTCTTCGACCATCTGATCAAGCTTGCGCTTGTCCACAAATTGGACGATGATTCCCTTCTGTTTGGCCTCAGTTACGATCGGCTGAGTCAATTGCTTCTGAGCGCCCTCAGCGATCCATATTTTATTAATCGTTCGTCCTGAACGCAAAGCCTCAAGCACCGAATGCTTGCCGGCAATATACTCTTCTTCCTCCATGCTCGTTCTCTCCTTTATGCAAAACCTGGCTTACCTGAATGCCATAGTCATTTTGCGTCCTGCTGATAGGGTTCAAGTGTTTGCATCATGATGTATTGAAGCCTTTCCAACTGCTTCGTGTAATATAAGTAGCCAAGCAAGCATTCGAATGCTGTACTGTGGCGATATTCCAATATATCTGCATTTTTCGCTGATGTCCCTGACTTGGCATTACGTCCACGCTTGACGATATCCGCTTCCTCTTCGCTCAGTATCGGCATGAGACGCTGCAGATTTTTGGCCTGCGCCTTCGCCGAAACATATTGTGTAGACAGACGATGCAGGTGATTCGGACGTTGATTGGCCATTGAAATGACGTATTGTCGAATAAATACCTCATAGATCGCGTCCCCGATATAGGCTAATACGATCGGACCGAGCAGCTTCGGTTCTTTGGCGGGAGGAAAGCAGAATAAGTCAGTCTCCATAACAAAGGGTTCTTGGCTCATTATTTCCTCCGCCAACGAATACCTTGTGCCGTATCCTCCAGTGTGATCCCCTTTTCAGTCAACAGATCGCGGATTTCATCCGCACGCGCCCAGTTTTTCGACTTGCGGGCTTCCGTGCGATCAATAATCAATTGTTCGATTTCCTGATCCAGCAGCTGCTCCGCTGGTTGGGCTAATATTCCTAATACTTTATCCATCGTTTCAAAACGCTCCAGCAGCAGCTGCAGCGAGCTGCGTGTCACTTCCGCCTGCTGTAGATATGGATTCGCTGCACTAACCAGTTCAAATACAGCCGTAATCGCATCCGGTGTATTAAAGTCATCATTCATTTTCAATTCAAATTGTCGCTGTACTTCAGCAACCGCGTGTAGGATTTCTTCGGCAACCTCTCCTTCAGGAGCCGTAGACAAACGATGCTTAATATTGGCCAGACAATTCTCGATTCGCGCCAATCCATTGTTGGCTTGCTCAATAGTCTCTTCACTGAAGTTCAGCGGGTTGCGATAATGAACCGACAGCATGAAGTATCGCAAGGTTTGCGGGCTGATCGTTTTTAACAGCTGATTGACATTGACACCGTTACCGAGTGATTTGGACATTTTTTCATTATCAATATTAATATACCCATTATGCATCCAGTAGTTAGCCATAGGGTGGCCAGTCAAGCATTCAGATTGCGCAATTTCACATTCATGATGAGGGAACTGCAGATCTTGTCCTCCCCCGTGGATGTCGATCGTATCACCTAAATATTTGCGTACCATCGCGGAGCACTCGATATGCCAGCCAGGTCGTCCCTGGCCCCATGGACTGTCCCATGAGATTTCGCCTAGCTTGGCAGCCTTCCAGAGTACAAAATCCTGTGGGTTTTCCTTACGATCATCAACCTCTACACGGATGCCGAATTGCAATTCATCCAGATTTTGATGCGACAGCTTGCCGTATTCTGTGAACTGCGTTGTACGGAAATACACATCACCACCGCGCTCATAAGCGAAGTCTTTTTCAAAAAGACCCTCAATGAATACGATGATTTCGTCAATATTCTCAGTTACACGTGGGTTTAATGTGGCTCTTCGGATGCCTAAGCCTTCCGTATCCTCATAAAACTTTTGAATAAACATATCCGCCACTTCAGGGACGGATAATTCCATTTGCGCTGCTTTTTTAATCAGCTTATCGTCCACATCGGTAAAATTGACAACATAATTGACTTCATAGTTGATGGATTCCAAATATCTCCGAACGACATCAAAGAACACCATCGGACGCGCATTCCCTATATGGATGTAATCATATACGGTCGGACCACATACGTACATTTTTACTTTTCCAGACTCGAGAGGCTGAAATTCATCCTTTGCTCTTGTTAGTGTATTATAAATTTTAAGCACCATGATCCTGGCTACCTCCACTTGTCTGTTTGATAGTCTCTACTTCCAATTTCAAATCATCAATCTGCTGCTGCAGCTGTCGAAACATATCGATAACCGGATCAGGCAAATTATTATGATCCAACCGTCCCACACGAACCCCATCCCGCTTCACGATTCGTCCAGGTATACCTACAACTGTACTATTGGGCGGCACCTCACTGAGTACAACCGCATTGGACCCGATGCGTGAATTATCGCCTACAAGAAAAGAGCCCAATACCTTGGCTCCGGAGGCAATTACTACGTTACTGCCGATCGTCGGGTGACGTTTTCCCTTTTCCTTACCGGTGCCTCCAAGGGTTACCCCTTGATAGAGCACGACATCATCGCCAATCTCACATGTCTCTCCGATAATTACTCCCATACCGTGATCGATGAAAAAACGGCGACCAATAACAGCTCCCGGATGAATCTCAATTCCGGTCATGAAACGGCTCCATTGAGATATCACTCTGGCAATCGTATACCAATGGTTTTTATACAGGTGGTGTGCCACACGATGCGCCCATAGCGCATGCAGTCCTGAATAAGTAAAGACCACTTCAAACCAGCTGCGAGCCGCCGGGTCATTTTCGAATATCGTAGAAATATCTTCTTGCATGAACTTCAACAAGCCATTCCACCTGCTTTCCTTCTTGTCGTAGGCTGACCAACAAGCTGTACACATAGAAAAGCCCCCACAGCCTTGAAGGCTGCAGAGGCGAAAAAGTCGCGGTTCCACTCTGCTTGGACAGCATAATCCTATCCATCTCAACTGTTCGTAACGTGAACAGGTACGGTAAGACTACCTTGACTTCAGCTATGCCCATTATAGGCATCCATCTGAAGCAGCTCGTCAATACGGCTCCCAGGTGCATTTCCAACGAAAGGATATGGACAGCTTTCAGCTCGGGCTGTATGGCCGCGGTTGTCCTCTCTGTAAAACCCTTACTCGATTGTACTCTCCTGATCTACGCCACGATTGTTATATTAGGATTAGTATAACGAAAAAGCATTCGGTTTACAATAATTTGTTCAACCGTGCAACAACCTTCTCTTTTCCAAGCAAAAACACAGTCATATTGAGGTCAGGACCATGCGTTTGACCCGTTAAGGCAACACGAATCGACATAAAAAGCGGCTTGCCTTTATAGCCTGTGGCCTTCTGGACAGCTTTCAGCATAGCTGGAATAAGCTCTGCTTCAAAGGCTTCAGCACGTTCCACTTCGTCCAGGAACCCGCGAATGACAATCGGCGCATATTCTTCAGCCAAGATGGCCTTTGCTTCTTCTTCCTCATAGGAAACATCTTCCTCGAAAAAGATTTGGCTCAGCTGGACGATCTCTCCAGCGTACTGCATACGGTCTTGATTCAAGCCTACAAGCTTGTTAATCCAATCTTCCTGCTCGGAGCTCAATGTCTGCGGAACCAGTCCGGCATTTTGCAAATGCGGCAGCGAAAGCGCCACGACACGAGACAGCTCCGTTTTTTTCATATAATGGTTGTTCATCCAGTTCAGCTTGTCCATATCAAATACCGCAGGGCTTTTGGACACACGGCTTAGATCGAATTGGTCAATAATTTCTTCTTTAGTGAAAATCTCTTCTTCGCCTACTGGAGACCATCCGAGTAAAGTAATAAAGTTCAGCACCGCTTCAGGCAAATAGCCTAAATCCCGGTATTGTCCGATAAACTGGACGATCGACTCGTCGCGCTTGCTCATTTTCTTGCGGTCCGGATTTAATATGATCGACAAATGAGCAAATTCCGGTATCGGTAACCCCAGTGCTTCATACATCAGGATCTGTCTTGGCGTATTCGACAAGTGCTCCTCGCCGCGAATAACAAGGTTAATTTTCATCAAATGATCATCCAGAATAACAGCAAAATTGTAGGTCGGGATTCCGTCCGCGCGTACAATGATGAAGTCACCAATCCCATCGGATTCAAATTCCACATGCTCACGAATTCGATCCTTAAAAGCGATCAGACGGCCCTCGGGCACACGGAACCGTATCGACGGCTTACGTCCTTCAACCTCATAAGCAGCAATTTGTTCCGAAGTTAAATAACGGCCCTTTCCTGAATAACGGGGCATTTCCCCTCTTGCTTCCTGCTCGGCACGCTCCTGCTCCAGCTCCTCCTCGGAACAATAACAGGGATAGGCATGTCCGCCTGCAAGAAGCTGCTCCACGAAAGGCTTGTACAAATCCAGACGCTCCATTTGACGGTAAGGTCCGTACTCGCCACCAATGTCGAGACTCTCATCCCAATCCAAACCAAGCCACTTTAATCCATCCAGTTGATTGCTGACTCCGGACTCAATATGGCGGCTTTGATCGGTATCCTCGAAGCGAATAATAAATTGCCCACCATCTTTACGAGCCATCAAATAATTAAATAATGCTGTTCGCGCTCCACCTATATGTAATTGACCGGTTGGACTTGGCGCATATCTTACACGCAAATGATCTGACATCATAATGGCTCCTCTCCTGTATTAAAAACCGTTAACCTAATAATAATAGTTGTTATGATAGCACATTTCTTATTAGACAAACAACCGATTGTGAAGCAATTCCTTCACCGCGTCCTGTAAAACCCAACTGTTCAGTAGTGGTTGCTTTGACATTGACCTGTGAAGGCTCCGCTTCCAGTGCTTGAGCAATACGTTCCACCATCGCCGGAATATAGGGAGCCATCTTGGGTTTCTGGGCAATAATCGTTGAATCGATATTTCCCAGCTTATAGCCCGCCTCTTTGGCCAACTGCCACACCTGCACCAATAGCTGGTAGCTATCGGCATCCTTGAATGACTCATCCGTATCCGGAAAATGCTTGCCGATATCTCCCATGCCAAGCGCTCCAAGTATCGCATCGCTGATCGTATGCAGCAATACATCCGCATCCGAGTGACCGAGCAGCCCTTTTTCATAAGGAATTTCAATTCCACCGATTATACATTTACGCCCTTCCACCAGCTGGTGTACGTCAAAGCCTTGTCCTACTCGAATCATGGTTGCTTCTCTCCCCTAACATTATGGATAATCCAATTGGCCCAAGGTAGGTCCTCCGGCGTTGTAATTTTAATATTGTAATAGTCCGCTTCTACAACCTGAACGCTTATGCCCAATTGTTCAACAAGCATGGCATCATCCGTACCGATAAATCCTGTCTTCTTTGCCTGCTCATAAGCTTCCAGCAGCAATGAAAAGCGAAAAGCCTGTGGGGTTTGAATAGCCCACAAGCTTCGACGATCAGGCGTGGATTGAATCTTTCCCGTCGTGTCAACTACTTTAATCGTATCCTTAACGGGTACTGCCAGAACAGCTGCTCCCGTTTCCATTGCTTTATGCCAGCAAGCGATAATATGCTCCTTGGCTGTAAAAGGCCGGACACCATCATGCACCAATACCCATTCCGTATCCGTGGTCAGCATCTGTAAACCTTTGTAAACGGAGTCCTGCCGTTCTTGGCCACCTGCGACAACTGATTGCACCTTGGATAGCCCATACTGCTTAATATAGCCCCTACAGCGTTCTACATCATCGGCACCCGTTACGAGTACGATGGAATTAACCTGTTCCATCTTTTGAAAAAGACTCAATGTATGTACAAGAATCGGCTTTCCATCTAAAACCAGAAACTGTTTGCTTTCCACGGTTTGCATTCGCGAACCTTTGCCCGCAGCCACAACAACAACCGCCAGTTGACTCATATATCTTATTCACCTGCCGTCTGCATCCTAGCGCCTTCTCACCCTTACGCTGCTGGTGTCATTATGTTCCCAACATGGTTTCAAAGGTACTGCACTCCTCTATCATATACGTTTCAGAGTGCTTTTTCCAATAATTTCGGTTTGGCAAAAATCATTCGGCCGGCAGAGGTCTGCAGCACACTGGTCACCATCACTTCAAGCGTCGTCCCGATGAACTCCCGTCCACCTTCCACAACGATCATCGTACCGTCATCCAGGTAAGCAACCCCTTGTCCGTGCTCCTTGCCGTCCTTAATGACCTGAACCAAAATTTCTTCTCCCGGTAGCACAACCGGTTTAACTGCATTTGCCAAATCATTAATATTGAGAACCGATACCCCTTGCAGCTCGCACACTTTATTCAAATTAAAATCATTGGTGATCACTTTGCCCTGCAGCACCTTGGCGAGCTTGACCAGCTTGCTGTCCACTTCGGAAATCTCTTCGAAATCTCCTTCATAGATCAACACCTTCACATCAAGTTCCTTTTGGATTTTATTCAAAATATCCAGCCCACGGCGACCTCGGTTCCTTTTAAGCAAATCTGATGAATCCGCAATATGCTGTAGTTCCTCCAACACAAACTCAGGAATAACCAGCGTCCCCTCAATAAATCCGGTTTTGCAAATGTCGGCGATGCGGCCGTCGATAATGACACTGGTATCCAAAATTTTATGTTCCTCAAAGCCCTTCACTTCGCCTGCTGCTGCACGTTCTCTGGAAGAACGACTTTTGGTCAGCAAACTGATGAATTCCTCACGTTTGGCGTAGCCCAGACGAAATCCTACAAAGCCCAGCATCGCGGTCAATACCGTATGCAAGAATGGAGATAATAAACCAGCTTGCTCAAAAGGCGTCAACAGGTTGACTGTCAGCAGCAAACCTACCCCAAGCCCAAGTATCCCTGATATCAAATCAGCAATAGGGATATGCCCAATCCACTTCTCCGCGCGCTGCAAAAGCTTCCATCCATAATCAGCTACCCAAGCGCCTATCCCATAAAATAGCAAAACCCCAATAACCATCATCCAATAGCCTTGTCCTGCCACTTCCTTGATACCAAAAACGGTATCCAGCATACCAAAAAAAGGTTTACCAACGATAGCACTCCACTCAAAACTCAATAGACCTCCAATAACGGCAAAAACACATTGAAACCATTTTTTCATCAATAGGGTCACCTCCATGCTCCTTTTCATACGTTCAGGTTCGTTAACATTATGAACCAAAAGCTTGCTGCCTAATCCTCAGTTATGTAAAAAAAAACAAAAAAAGCATTTAAATTCCGAATACGGAAAATAAATGCTTTTCATTTTCGACTTATTTTAAAGAGATGGAGTTTCCGGCTTCACATCATCACCGGATTTACGTGATCTTTTACGCTTTGTAAACAGTCGTTCAGCGTTTTTTTTTAAGCCGTACAGCGCATAAAGAAGCAGCGGTACAAAAATCATTTTAGATAACGTTCCTGGAAATTGAATCGCTACGACAACGGCGATGATTACAACAACCGGTGTAATCCAAATCGCTTTTTTGGGAATGCCCATTTTTTTGAAATTGGGGTATTTGACAGTGCTAACCATCAAATAGGATAACAACAATGTACTCAACACGAGTACAAACGTATTTAATTCATTGTGAAAGAGCGCCAATGTACACAAGACACCACCAGCAGCCGGAATCGGCAAGCCGATAAAATAACCCGGAGTACCCGCAATCACGTTAAACCGTGCCAAACGAAGTGCACCACAAATTGGAAAAGCTGCAGTTGCAATCCAGGCTGTCGCGGCATTCAATTCTGTAAAAGCCACAACATACATAATAAAAGCCGGTGCTACACCAAACGAAATGACATCGGATAGGGAATCCAATTCTTTACCAAATTCACTTTGTACGTTCAACGCTCGAGCAACTCGTCCATCCAAACCATCCAGAAGCATGGCAATGATAACCATAATAGCAGCTAAGTCCGGTTGCTTATTGAAAACGAGAATGATCGCGATAATTCCCAAAAATAGATTTCCTATTGTGAAAATATTGGGAAGAGATTTTGTCAGCATGTTTTGTCCACCTCTGGTTTTACTTTACCCTAATACTTCTTACTATATTAAGGCACCCACTGATTGTTTGCAAGCTAAATGTGTCTGTCAATGAATACTTGGTCCTTGATTCTTTTCAAACCTTCTTTGATTGTCCTTGCCCGAACCTCCCCAATTCCTTCCACTTCGTCCAATTCGCCGATCGTAGCCATCATCAAATGAGGGAGACGTCCAAACCGTTCCACAACATTTTGAATGATCGTAGAGGGCATCCGAGGAATCTTGTGCAGCACACGATAGCCCCTCGGGGAAACGGTTTCTTCAGCGCTGTTGCTGGCAGTTGGATAGCCGAGCAGTCGAGCCACGTGATAATGGTCAAGCATCTCTTCGGATGCCAACCGTTTGAGACTGTTGGTCAAATCCTTGATTTTGTCCTCATTCAAATCCTTCACATAATCCTTGAGCAGCAAATAAGCATCGTATTCAATTGTACCTACTAGCTCTTCAAGCTGCATGCTGATGAGTCTTCCTTCGGTTCCAAGCTCCACAATGTATCGCTTGATTTCAGCCTTGATGCGCAGCACCATCTCAACCCGTTGAATAACATTGGTCACATCATGCAGCGCAACCAGTTCTTCAAATTCAGAGGCGCCCAGGTTGGTCAGAGCCTGGTCAAGCACCGATTTATATTTTTCCAGCGTCTGAATCGCTTGATTAGCTTTGGTAAGAATAACGCCTATATCTTTTAACGAATAGCGCAGATTTCCTTGATACAGGGTGATTACGTTACGTCTCTGTGATATGGATACCACAAGCTTGGAGGTTTGCTTCGCTACACGTTCAGCTGTACGATGCCGTATTCCCGTCTCAGAGGAAGAAATGGTGGAGTCCGGTATCAGCTGGGTATTGGCATACAAAATCATTTTAACATCTTCACTAAGAATGATCGCTCCGTCCATCTTGGCCAGTTCATATAAATAGTTGGGAGAAAAATCACAATTAATCGAAAAACCGCCGTCAACCAGTTCCATCACTTCCGGACTGTAGCCTACAACAATCAAGGCTCCGGTCTTGGCACTAAGCACATTGTCGAGCCCAGCTCTAAAAGCAGTGCCTGGCGCAACTAATTGCAATAGCTGGTTCATTACATCTCTCTTTACTTCTTCCTTGCTCATGTTGTTCCTCCCTGCCGGCCCTGTTTTTACATCTATCCTAGTGCTGCTTTTAATGCTTCTGATACTGTGTTTACGCCTATGATTTCTATGCCCGTGGGCGGTGTCCAGCCCTTCAGGCTTTTCTCAGGGACTATTACTCTGCGAAAACCAAGCTTCTCAGCTTCCCTGACTCGTTGATCGACACGGGAAACTCCGCGTACCTCACCCGTTAACCCGACTTCGCCAAATACGACATCAAAAGGCTGTGTTGGCTGGTCTCTGAGACTGGAGGCGATACTGACCGCTATGGCCAAATCAACAGCAGGTTCATCCAGCTTAATGCCACCGGCAACATTGACATAGGCATCCTGATTTTGCAAAAACATGCCCATACGTTTTTCCAATACTGCGATAATTAAAGCGAGACGATTATGATCGATGCCTGTAGCCATCCGCCGCGGTGAAGGAAAATTCGTTGACGATACGAGAGCCTGGAGTTCCACAAGGACGGGTCTCGTTCCCTCCATGCTGGCGACAACCGTAGAGCCGGCGACCCCAAGCGGCCGTTCCGATAAAAATAGCTCCGACGGATTGCTTACCTCAACCAAGCCGGTTTCCCGCATCTCAAAAATACCGATTTCGTTTGTTGAGCCAAACCGGTTTTTCACCGCACGGAGAAGCCGATAGGAGTGGTGCCGTTCTCCTTCAAAGTAGAGAACACAATCGACCATATGCTCGAGCATCCGCGGGCCGGCAATTGCCCCTTCCTTAGTAACATGACCCACAAGCACCGTGGCAATACCTTTGATTTTGGCAATTCGCATAAAATGGCCTGTGCATTCTCTAACTTGGGATACACTTCCAGGAGCCGAGGTTACAGCCGGATGGTATACCGTTTGGATCGAATCGATAACCAGAAAATCCGGTTGAACCTCTGCAATGGACTCCTCTATCAGCTCCAGGTTCGTTTCACAAAGTACATACAGCATTTCCGAGGACGCATTCAACCGATCAGCCCGAAGCTTGGTTTGGCGTATCGATTCTTCTCCGGAAACATAGAGAACTTTTTTTCCCACCTGCGTCAGATCATGCGAGGTTTGCAGCAGCAGCGTTGATTTACCAATACCAGGGTCGCCACCAACCAGAAGCAAGGAACCCGGCACCAAGCCTCCTCCCAGTACACGGTTCAACTCTTTATTACCCGTTAGTATACGCTGTTCCTCTCCACTTTTTATATTTATGATCGATACTGCCTTTTCTTTCGTATGGAGTAAAGAAGAATGTGTCATCTGTGTTTTGGATATGGTTTCTATTTCTTCTACAAACGTATTCCAAGCTTGACAACCCGGACACTTTCCTAACCATTTGGGCGAATCGTATCCGCATTCCTGGCAGCAGAATTTTGTTTTTTGCTTAGCCATCTGTAATCTCCCTGCTGATTTCAATTGTTAGCTTTATTATAATCGTATCCATCAAAGTTTACCATTTTGCACAAGTAATGAAAACCCTACACTGATAAAGAAAAAAGCACCCTTCCCCCCTATGTATCGAAGGAAAGATGCTCTCGCTTTTTAATAAAGTCATTGTTCAAAAAGTATCTGTCTTATTAAGACTGAGCTACGGTCAGTGCTCCATCTTTTTCGTCGATTACCAACGAATTACCCTTAACTATCGTGCCGCGGAGCAGCTCCTCAGAAAGACGGTCTTCAATATGTTTTTGGATCGCTCTACGAAGCGGTCTTGCACCATATGTCGGATCGTATCCTTCTTTGGCCAGGAATGCTTTGGCTTTGTCGGTGAGGATGAAATCAACATCCTGTTCCTTAAGACGCTTGCTCAGGTCAGCTGCCATCAATGTCACAATTTGACCGATATGCTGCTCATCCAAAGAATGGAATACGATGGTTTCATCGATTCTGTTCAAGAATTCAGGACGGAAGCTTTTCTTCAACTCGCCCATTACTTTATCCTTCATGTTGCTATAATCTTTACCTGCATCCTGGTTAGCGGTGAACCCAAGTGAAGAATTTTTCTTGATTACATCTGCCCCAACGTTTGAGGTCATAATAATCAGCGTGTTACGGAAGTCGACCGTACGGCCCTTGGAATCCGTTAAACGTCCATCCTCCAGCACTTGAAGTAAAATGTTGAATACTTCTGGATGCGCTTTTTCAATCTCATCCAGCAGTACTACGGAATAAGGCTTACGGCGTACTTTCTCGGTAAGCTGACCGCCTTCCTCATAGCCTACATATCCTGGAGGTGCTCCTACCAGACGTGAGGTCGAATGCTTCTCCATATACTCGGACATATCAATCCGAATGACCGCATTCTCATCACCAAACAACGATTCCGCTAACGCACGTGCCAGCTCGGTTTTACCTACACCTGTAGGTCCCAAGAAGATGAATGATCCAATCGGACGTTTCGGATCCTTAAGTCCTGCTCTCGCACGACGTATCGCGCGGCTGACAGCTTTTACAGCTTCTTCTTGACCGATGACACGATCATGTAAAATGGATTCCATTTTGAGCAGGCGTTCGGTTTCTTCTTCAGCCAGCTTGAGGACCGGGATACCCGTCCAGCTTGCTACAACCTGAGCGATATCCTCAGGAGTCACCTCGGAATCCGTACTTCCTTGCTTTTCTTTCCATTCGTTCTTCGTGGAATCCAGTTCCTCACGCATTTTTTGCTCGGTATCACGCAGTGACGCAGCCTTTTCAAACTCTTGGCTCTGTACGGCAGCATCTTTTTCTTTGCGCACATCCTCCAGCTTGCTCTCCAGCTTTTTCAAATCCGGTGGTACGGTGTACGAGCGAAGTCTCACTCTGGAGCCTGCTTCATCCATCAAATCGATGGCTTTATCCGGAAGGAAACGATCAGGGATGTATCGATCCGATAATTGAACAGCTTGCACAA
The DNA here is from genome assembly GCF_001956045.1 of Paenibacillus sp. FSL H7-0331. The sequence continues at coordinate 55,927 of NZ_MRTH01000045.1, forward strand.
TTGCTTCATCCGTAATTTTCACACGGTGATGGGCCTCGTAGCGGTCACGTAAGCCGTACAAAATTTGGATCGCTTCTTCTGGTGAAGGCTGGTCGACCGTGATCGGCTGGAACCGTCTTTCCAAAGCAGCATCTTTCTCAATGTACTTACGGTACTCATCCAGCGTCGTTGCACCGATGCATTGAAGCTCTCCACGAGCCAGAGCCGGTTTTAAAATGTTGGATGCATCGATAGCACCTTCAGCGCCACCAGCTCCAATCAAGGTATGAAGCTCATCAATGAACAGTACGATATTGCCCGCTTGACGAATTTCATCCATGATTTTTTTAAGACGATCCTCAAATTCACCACGGTATTTAGTACCTGCTACTACAGATCCCATATCGAGTGTCATAACACGTTTATCACGAAGGGTTTCCGGAATTTCGTTGTTAATAATTTTTTGAGCCAAGCCTTCAGCAATCGCTGTTTTCCCGACTCCAGGCTCACCTATAAGAACAGGGTTGTTTTTGGTTCTACGACTCAACACCTGAATAACACGTTCGATTTCTTTGCTTCTTCCGATAACCGGATCCAGATGGCCTTCCTTCGCATAAGCAGTCAGATCGCGAGCCAAACCATCCAACGTAGGCGTGTTTACATTTACTGTATTGGCATGGCTTGTTGTTACAGTCTCACTGCTGCCCAGTAATTGCAGAACTTGCTGACGCGCTTTATTTAAGCTCACACCCAAATTATTCAATACTCGCGCGGCTACACCTTCACCTTCACGAATAAGACCAAGCAGGATATGTTCTGTTCCAACATAAGTATGGCCAAGCTTGCGTGCTTCATCCATGGACAGCTCTATAACTTTCTTGGCACGTGGTGTGTATGCAATGTTGGTCGGCTGCTCTTGACCCCGGCCTATCAAAGCTTCCACTTCGTCTTGAATCTTCTCCAAGCCAAGTCCCAAAGCTATCAGTGCTTTGGCCGCTATGCCATCGCCTTCACGGATAAGTCCAAGCAAGATATGCTCCGTACCGATATTATTATGGCCCAAACGAACAGCTTCCTCTTGAGCTAAAGACAGTACTTTCTGCGCACGTTCCGTAAATCTTCCAAACATCATATATAACACACCTTTCTGTTATAAAATAAGAAAATTACTTACACCTTAGCATAACGCCCCATTGCTGCGCTACTCGGGTGTGAGCCTCTCCCGAATGAGCTGTGCCCTTCGTATATCTCTTTCTTCAGAACTTAACTTTTCTCCTGCATGCTGCTGCAAAAAGCCTGGCTGTGTCATGACCATAAGCTCGTTCATGACTTGCATGGGGACATTTTTAATAATACCCAAATCAATACCAAGCCGAACATCCGAAAGTCGCTGAGCAGCTTCCTTGGAGTCCATGATCGCGGCATAAGACATGATGCCAAAAGATCGACTCACGCGATCCACCAGCTTCGCCTTCATCTCGAGCTGAAGCTTCTCTCTGGCTCCGCGTTCATGCTCGATAAGCTGGGTGACTACCCCACATAAATTATCGATAATTTCCTTCTCTGATTGACCTAAAGTAATCTGATTGGAAATTTGGAACAGATTGCCCAATGCCTCGCTGCCTTCACCATACAGACCACGTACAGCCAAACCTACCTGTGTAATGGCTGACAAAATTCGGTTAATCTGCTGGGTGATCACTAAAGCAGGTAAATGAATCATTACCGATGCCCTGATTCCAGTACCAACGTTCGTCGGACAACTGGTCAAATAACCGCGTTTTTCATCAAAAGCATAGTTCAGCTGTTCTTCAAAAACATCGTCCAGCTGATTCGCCAAATCCCACGCTTCCTGAATCTGGAACCCAGAACACAAGCATTGTATTCGTAAATGATCTTCTTCATTCAACATGATGCTGATCGATTCGTTGTCACTTAGAATAACGGCCCCGTTACGCGATTCATTGGCTAAGGCGGGACTGATCAAATGTTTTTCAACCAGTACTCGCTTCTCAAGCTCATCCAATTCGTCCAAGTTCAGTATCGAGAAATCACTAATGGTTCGCAATTCCTCATTCTGCAGAAGGCCCGTTAACAGGTCCAACACTTCCTTGGACTGATCACTTGTCGAAAGCATAGGAAAGGGATGCGACTGCAGGTTCCTGGCAATACGTACTCTGCTGCTGATTACGATATCTGAGTCGGGGCTTTCACCCTTCATCCAATCGCTTAAGGCTTGTTCCGTAAAACGATTTGTTACCATAAGCTTGCCTCCTGCCTGCTCAAAGGAACTAAACTTATCCTTCTAGTACTTTTTTCTCCAAATTGCGAATCTCATCCCGAAGTTCAGCTGCTTGTTCGAACTCTTCATTTTCAATTCGATGCAAAAGCTCTTTCTTCAAGCATTCGATTTCCCGCTTATGCTTTATTAACCCACCTGAGCGTTTAGGAACCTTTCCGGTATGAACCGTACTGCCGTGAACTCGTTTAAATAAAGGATCTAACTTCTCATCGAAGTATTTATAACAAGAGCTGCAGCCAAATCTGCCTACTTTGCTGAACTGGCTGTACGTTAACCCACAATTCTCACAACGGCTTGGCTGAGCTTTAGGGGTTAACCCTTGACTGGCAGGATCGAAATCCAGCAGCCCTGAGAGTAAATTATGAATCGAAAATCCATTCGGTGTCCCGGGGATTAATTCCCCCTTGTCTCTTGCGCATGATTCACAAATGTGAAACTCCGTTTTTTCCCCATTAAGAATTTTGGTGAAATGCAGTGTTGCCTGTTTCTTGCCGCACTCCTGACAAATCATTGGAATCCCTCCTTATTTGCTCAACAAGGAAATCAGCATGGCTTTTAAAATCTTGGCTCGGATCTCATCACGGAGAGGCAGCTTCAGCTGGAGAACGTCTCTAGAGATCGCTGCTCTCATCATTGCTGCTTCTCTTGTCGTAATATACCCGCTCTCCTCCAACTGATATAGCAAGCCCTCTGAGGTCCCTTGATCGATCTGTGAGCAAATCGTTTTGAAAATAAGATCGAGAACAGACCCGTGAGCGTTCAGCTCGATTTTTTGAATACGGATATAGCCGCCGCCGCCGCGCTTGCTCTCTACAATATAACCCTTTTCCAATGTAAACCGGGTACTGATGACATAATTAATTTGAGAAGGAACACATTCAAATTGATCCGCCAAATCGTTACGTTGTATATCTACTACGCCTTCATCGCTTAGCTGCAAAATACTTTTCAGGTATTGCTCGATGACTTCCGAGACATTACGCATCAATTCGACCTCCTTACGAGAAGTAAATTGACTTTGACTTTCTTTGACTTTGACTTTATTATAGCAGTTTTCTGATAATTTGCAACTGGGAGCTGCATCATTTTATTTTCCGCTTTTCGGACTGTTTTATTCTATAAGTGCAAAACAAAAAATAGCCTTTTCGGATAATTATCCAAAAAGGCTATTTTACTGTGCTTGGCAACGTCCTACTCTCCCAGAACCCTGCGGTTCAAGTACCATTGGCGCTGAAG
>NZ_MRTH01000046.1 GCF_001956045.1 Paenibacillus sp. FSL H7-0331
GGTACAAGCCGCTTAGCTCCTTTTTCATCCACATCTTTACCTTTTCCAAACCATAGTTCTGTCCCGAGCATCAACAATAGTTACTTTTGGGACAGCCTCTTCTTTCCATTCAAGTTCAGAGATGAAGCGTAACGCCATTCTCGCGTCGCGTTGAGCATCTCTTTCCCCTTCCTACAGCCACAAGATCCGCATCCTCATTCCCAATCACAGCATTCGCCTACGACGGTTCATCTAATATTACTTCGTGTTTAGAGATGCTGCGTTTGGTCTAAACTTGCCGTCATTTGTGGTAAGGCTCACCCCGAATAATTTTAAACACCCGATACACCTGCTCCACCAGCACCAGCCGCATCAGCTGGTGCGGCAAGGTCATGCGCCCGAACGCCAGCTTCAGCTCGGCGCGCGCCAACACCGCGGGGGCTAGGCCCAGCGAGCCCCCGATCACAAACGCCACGTGGCTGCGCCCATACGTGGCTAAGCCCTCAACATGCCGCGCCAACTCGTCGCTCGTAAGCGGCTTGCCATCAAGAGCGAGCGCCACGACGTAGGCGTCGCTCTTGATTTGCGCGAGGATACGTTCCCCCTCGCGCTGCCTGACGAGCGCCTCTTCAGCGGCGCTCATGGAGTCTGGTGCCCGCTCATCGGGCACCTCAACAATCTGCACCTTGGCGTACGCCCCAAGGCGCTTCACATACTCGGCAATCCCTTGCACGAGATAAGCCTCCTTCAACTTGCCAACCGCAATAATCTGAATCTGCTGCATACGCAACCTCCTGTGATCTATTTTTTATGCTCAACAGCACTCCTACAAGCAGCCCCATACACAAAAAGAAGCCCCATGCCGCAACCAACACGCGACAGTAAGGCTTCTTTTCTTATCGGATGTTATCTGCTCTTACCCGCTATACAACCAAAAACCTTGCCTGCTCTGCACACCGCTCACAATGGACAGGTGGCTTCCATGCGGTAAAGGACACTTCCTGGATATCCACGATATCGGGTGCATCCTCGTACTCATCAACAAACTGATCAATCGCTAATTCCAAATGCTCCTTGCATACGACAAACATAACCTGACCCCACTCTTCTCTATACTAGATCCTCGCTGTTAGCGGTCCTTCAGCTCTGCCATCGTCATGGTAGCAGTCGCCTTTTTCCCGCCGCGGTAATACGTAATCGTGATTTTATCGCCAATTTTCTTTTGACTGTATATATATTTACGAAGCGCCAGCGTGCTGTCCACTGCCTGCGTATCCAATTGTACAATAACATCGTTTGTCTTCAAGCCCGCATCCTTGGCAGGACCTGTGACATCGAGCACGATAATACCAGCTTTCACATCAGCAGGCAGCTTTAATACCTCTGTCCCTGTAAAAGATTGCAAATCCTGCGTCACCACACCCATATATGGTCTTTTGATCTTGTGGTCCTTGATCAGCACCTCAACAATCGACTTCACCGAATTGATGGGAATGGCAAAACCTAACCCTTCCACGCCGGTGTCGGCCACCTTCAGCGTATTGATTCCGACGATCTTACCTTCCAGATTGACGAGCGCACCGCCGCTGTTGCCCTGATTGATCGCCGCATCAGTTTGGATGACGTCCATTTCCCAATCATAATCACCCTGTGCACCCAACGACACAGGAATGGTCCGCTTCGGCCAGCTGATGATGCCTCTGGTCACCGTTGGTGCATAACCCAAGCCAAGCGGATTCCCCACGGCAATTACCGTCTCGCCTGCCCGCAGCGCATCCGAATCGCCGAAGTCCGCTACCGATTTGATCCCGCTGCCTTCAATTTCCAGAACGGCCAGGTCCGTCATTTGGTCCCGACCGAGCAGCGTCGCTTTCTTGCGTTCACCGCTTGAGGTTACGACGTCCAGCTGAGCAAAACCTTCCACGACATGGTTGTTCGTCACGATCCGTATTTTATCTCCCGATCTTTGGAACATAACACCCGATCCGAGTCCCATCGATCCGCGCGCGCCTGCCTTTTCGCCTTCCTTTTGAGAGCCGATAATGCTGATGACCGTTGGGCCAATCCTTTCTGCCGCTTTGACAACCGAGTCACTGCTCAGCTTCTGGGTATCCGTTCCATTCCCGGATGCAGGTTCGGTTCCATTCGTAACAGCCGCAGCGACAGGTGCCGCTGCTGGCTCGGAGCCGCTGCCCAGACGGAACAACGCTAAGACAATCAGCATAATTGCGGCTCCTCCGAAAGCAGGAAGAAGCCAGGAAGGGACTTGTCGTCTTCTATAGCCGCCATGAAACTTCTTTCCTTTGACTGACCATTCATTACGGCGAGACACCTTTGTAGAATAAAAATCATCGTCAAACAACCCCATCGTCTTCCGCTCCCCCCTCTGCCGTTCCCCGTACAGAGCACCCATCCATACTAGCAATCTCAAAAACTTTCAAATAACAGGAATGATTTCTACAAGTTCGGACTAGACTAAGTATATAACCCTTGAATCCGGAAAGGACGAACCCTCCCATGAATCGTATTAATCAGCATTTGGACCAGGTCAATTGGATTGCCCAGCTAGCCGATCTGAAGCATGCCCATTACCATAACAGCCTGCTTGTTACAGCTCTTATCGAGCTGCTAGTCGAGAAAGGAATTATGACTGCCCATGATATTGCCGTGATGTCGGCCGAGCTCGACAAGTCGTTTACTCCTCTTCCAGCCGATCCCAAGCTGTAGCACGGTCATAATACGTATCCATCAGCCGGGCGCGGTGATCATCAGGAGCTAACCGCTCCTCCACCATCTGGCTGACCGTCAGTTTGGCTAAATCCATCATATTATGGTCGCGGCTCAAATGCGCCAAATACACACGTTGGGTTTTCTCTGTCATCACATCACACAAGCCGATACCGGATGCCTCATTGGATAAATGCCCGATATCACTCAAAATACGACGTTTAATATTCCACGGATATTTCCCGACGCGCAGCATCTCGACATCGTGGTTCGATTCCAGCACCAGCACGTCGCTATCGTCGATTTGCTCCTTTACCTTGGGGCTCATATAGCCCAGATCCGTTGCCACACTCAGCTTTTGATTCTCGTGATAGAAGCAATAGCCTACCGGCTCGGCAGCATCATGGGAAATCCCGAACGATTCCACTCTCAGCTTGCCCAGATCCAATACACCGCCTGTTTCCATCACACAGCGTTTGTCATTGGCAATTCCGCCTATCAGCCTATCGAGCTGCTCCCAGGTCTTTTCATTGGCGTAAACCGGCAAATCATATTTACGAGCCATGGCTCCAAGACCTTTGATATGGTCGGAATGCTCATGCGTCACGACAATCGCATCCAGATCGGCGCCCGACAAATCCTTTTCGTTCAACAGCTGCTCCACCCGTTTCGCACTCAAACCGGCATCAATCAGCACCTTGCTATCCTCTGTTGCCACGATCGTACTGTTCCCCGTGGAACCACTTGCTAACACACTAAACCGTATTCCCATCTAACTAGCTCCCATCTGACCCCTTAACCTGATGCATTACTTTTATTTTTCTGCGGCGGCTCAACAGCCCCGTTAAACGCATGCACATAATATATATCTCCGTTACCCAGCGTTACCCGCCAATACGGAACCAGGAACATCGTCTGTGAATCAAATACTTGGCCATGATAACCAAGCTTAATGCTGCTAACTACTGAACCGCTTGGGAAATAAGTTTCGATTAAGCTGCGAAGTACCGTATAAGGAGAGATTACCTTTTGCTCCTTCTGGGCACCTGTCAGCTGATCCTCCACATACCCCTGTCGGTAAGCAGTCACCATCCCATTTTGCTCAATCAATTCAAGCCTTACTTCGAACATCGGCAGTGTCCCATACAGCTGATGAAATACATACTGCTCATTAGAGCTCATCACCGGATCATATTGATACTTATCGAGATTCGGGATGGCGGCCCGCGCTGCCACATTATCCTTGGAAGAACCTTTACTTGCCAATGGGTTATACTTGAACGGAATTTCGAGATTAATCTGCTTATTCGAATTTCCCGGCTCTGTAAATCTGACCACAATCTCCTTCAGACGGGGCACTTCCTTGGGCAGCTCCGCTGAGATCTGAATATTTTTGCTTTTCAAAAGCCGCTGAATTTCCTCTGCTGCGCTCGTTGTATTGGCATCGAACTCCAGCAGGTCGGAACGGGTCGTCCACAGCTGGTAGCCGAGCACAGCATTCAATATAAAGAATGACACAATGAGAATCATTTTGGCCCGGCCCCAGTCCATCGCTTACCCCCTTCTCGGCTTAACCGCTTGCTGTACACTGCCGCATTATTCCAGAAACTCATAGCTTCCATCCCGCAGCTCCACAGCCCAAGCGGGTATCAGATCCATCGATTGATCATTGACAACGGTACGATATCCGGGGAATACGGAGATTACTGAATTCTTTTTGCTATATTCATTCAGCTTCTCATCCAGCGCATCGCCACCGATAATCGTCGTCTCCTTGTTGCTTATGCTGCTCATATCGGGAATAATCGTCGATCGCTCATAGCTGGCGACTACCCCTTTTTGCACAATAATTTTCATCGGTCCGAGCGTATACATCCGTTGATCAATCAACGGCAGCGAACCGTAATATTGCCGGAAAATAAAAGGCTGATTGCCCGGCAGCAGTCGCTGCGGAACCTTTTGCAGAGAATACACTCCATTCCAACCGCCATGCTGATTCACGAATTGAACGGCTGACAACAGGTTTTCCTGCAAGCCCTCTTTATTGTCAACAGCCGTTGCTGCTGCGACCGGGTCGGAATAGGTCATCCACCTCTGGTCGTTTTTGAGCTGGAGGCCTCGCTTGGCATCTGTATAAATTTCTGAACCGTCGCGCTCTGAGAGATTGCGGGTAATCGCCGGATCCACGAAAAAGCTTCGCTTCAGCTGATCTACGGTGAACTGTTTGAACGGCAGTCTTACCTCGGCAAACGTAACAGGCTTCAACGGCAAATAATAATCCCCGTTCGTTGTTTTATAAGGAATCATCACTTCCTTACCACTTGCATCCGGCTTCTGCACCTCAGTTACAAACCGTTCGATATCCTTGCCGGAAATATCTGATTTCTGCACTTCATACACGAGATTCGGTATATCGGTGAACAGTACCGTCCTTACCTCATCCTTGGTTTCCTTCGTAAAGATCCAGATTTTAGTGATAGTGTCATTTTCAAGCGGCATCTCACCCTTAAGCTGCATAACCCGTTGTAACACATTAATCGGTATGCCATCACGAAATTTCACTTCAATGCCTTGCTGCTTGTTACGTACATCATCCCAATTTATATTTAAGGCGCTCAGATTCATTTTACGAAACCCTTCAAGCGAACGCTGATTTACACCCTCTACTACCATCCGATAAGCAGGTGTTCCCCGATATAGAACCGTATGCTGCAGGTTACCCACATGCAAAACGACCTGATCCGGAAACAATAAATCCTCCAGCACCGCCTGTGAGCCGATACGATCCGTCTTTACATACTCGTCCTGCACTAAGGGATCAAAATTCGGGGAGCTGTAGGATAAAAAATAGCTTTGTACGAAACTGAGTCCAACAAGCAATATTAGAGTAGCCGATTTCAGCGTCTCCATCATAATGCAGCCTCCTCATCCCCAGGGTACGGCAGCGTGAATGTCACTTTCGTTCCCTGACCAAACTCCGAATCCAGCCATACGTTCCCACCATGCAGTCTTACTATTTCCCGGGCAATCGAGAGACCAAGTCCTGTCCCGCCCATATTACGCGAGCGAGCCTTATCCACACGATAAAACCGTTCAAATATCCGACTCAAGTCCTTCTTCGGGATTCCGATTCCGTTATCCTGCACAGCAATTTCCAGCATATCCGGGTCAGGAAGGCGAGCCCCAATCCTTATGTGTCCTTGCTCTGACGTATACTTAATGGCATTGGACACGAGATTATCGAGCACCTGGTCGATCCGGTCGCGGTCAATCTTGATTTCCTCCAGAAAAGGGGCTACCTCAATCACAATCTTGATTCCCCGCTGCTCCAATTGAAATGAGAACCGGTCTGCCACTTCTTCCAGCATCTCGAATACATTCGTGTATTCCTTGCTGAGTGTCGCCTGCTTCGAATCCAGTCTGGAGAGCTGGAGCAAATCGGTTACCAGCCGAATCATACGCTCCGTTTCGTTACGCGTTACACTAATGAATTTGCCAGCCAGCTGCGGATCGTTGATAGCACCATCCTCCAAGGCCTCCACATAGCTTTTAATCGTCGTCAGCGGTGTCCGCAGCTCATGGGATACATTCGCTACAAACTCCCGTCTGGAGTCCTCCAGCTTCTCCTGATCTGTCACATCCTGGAGCATCGCAATGGTGCCGGAGCGGCCCTTTTCCGTATTGGACAGGCCTGTAAAGCTTAGCTTCACAGACAGCCGTTCTTCCTCGTCATGTTCAATCTGCAGCAGCAGCGTCGGATCTTCACCGAATTCGAACTGTCGCAGCACATCCCTTGAAATACCGAGTACCTCATGCAGCTGCTTGCCCAGTGTCGTGTCCTCATTCACCTGCAGAATCTGCTTGGCGCGTCGATTAATCACAATCACCTTGCCATCATCGTCCGCAGCAATCAAGCCATCATTCATATTCGTGAGGATCGAGGCCAGCTTTTCCTTCTCCTCTTCATTCAAGGAGAGTGCTTCCTTCAAGCGCCCCATCATAAAATTAAACGTTTGCCCCAGCTGCCCGATCTCATCCCGGCCGAGTACCGGTACCTCCGCATTAAATCGTCCTTCAGCGACAGCCGTTGCCTGTTTCGTGATTGCTTTGATCGGGTTCGTAATGGTGGCTGACAGCATCACTCCGAGAATCGCCGTCAAGGCCAGCGCCATCAGCGTACCCGTGATCAAAAAACGATTGATTAAATTCATCGGCTTATACATTTCTTCCATGGAAGCGATAATATAAACCGCGCCGTTCACCTTGACGCCCGTACCTACAGGCTTGGCAATGATCATCTTGCGCACTCCGTCAAAGTCAGTAAACATCCGCTGGTTATCCTTAATTCCCTGCAAGGCACGAGTGACCTCGGTCTGGATGTTCTTCTGATTCACTACCGCCTGATGGCTTGCCATCGACGTCGACAGCACAATCCCGTTGGCATCGATAACCTGAATCTCCGCATTGCTGATCGCAAACAAATTATTGACGACATCATTAAGATCGGCATTCGTCTTACGTGCTTCCCCTGACTTCGTCTCTTCATTGTTCACAGATAAGTAAGGCTCCACATATTGGGCCAGCAGCTGTGCCTGCGTGTTATGGGAATTAATAAATTCGGTTTTAAAATAGCTCTCCAGCGTTCGGGTAAAGTAGACTCCGATCAATTGCATCGCTATGACAATCAGCAGCACATAAATAATAATCAGCTTAGCCTGGATCGATTGAAAAAACCGAAGACCTTTCATGGATCAAAAGCTCCCGGTCTTCGGATTACGCATCATATATCCGAGTCCACGGCGTGTCATAATATATTCCGGCCGGCTCGGGTCATCCTCGATTTTCTCACGCAGTCTGCGAATAGTAACGTCCACGGTGCGCACATCTCCGAAGTATTCAAAGCCCCATACAGCCTGCAGCAGATGCTCCCGAGTCATCACTTTACCACTTTGCTTGGCCAAATATTGTACCAGCTCAAACTCACGATGTGTCAGATCCAGCGGCTGCTCTCCCTTGTACACCATATACATATCACTGTCGATAAATAAGTCATGGATCTTAAAGCCTTGGCGGGCATCCGATTCCACAGGAGGTGTCAGCTGCACCTTCGTCTGTCTGCGCAAATGCGCCTTCACCCTTGCCAGCAGCTCCCGGGTTCCAAACGGTTTGGTGACATAATCATCCGCTCCCAGCTCCAGACCCAGTACCTTATCAATCTCGTTATCTTTTGCGGTCAGCATAATGATAGGTGTGTTCAGCTTCATTCGTACCTCACGGCACACATCCATACCATCCTTAACCGGAAGCATCAAATCCAGTAGGATCAAGTCCGGCTTCTCTTCAAAGGCAAGCTCTACCGCTCTGCCCCCATCATAAGCGCATATGACCTCATGGCCTTCCTTTTCCAAATTAAACTTTAATATATCCGCAATCGGTTGTTCATCATCGACAACGAGTATTTTCGCCATCCTTACGATCACCGCCTGTTCCTTCTCGAATTCACTATCTGTATCTTACCACATCCTGAAGCGAGGATAAACGGCTGTACCTGCTTTAGACCGTCAATTTACACATCATGGTAATAAAAAGAGAGATAACGAGCAGCCTTTCGCTGCCGGTTATCTCTCAAGCTATCATTCACGATTCCAATAACATATAATTACGGTTTTGGGGAATATCCTCAACCTGTATAAGTGCTAACGATTCAAATATTTCGATGGATTTTCGGCGGTATCATTTTTTTGTACCTCAAAGTGCAAATGTACACCTGTAGAGTTGCCGGTACTGCCCATAAAACCTATCTTCTCGCCTTTTTCTACGATTTGTCCAACTTTCACATACATTTGACTCATATGTCCGTACAACGTTTTGTAGCCATTCATATGATCGAGAATCACATGATTGCCATAGCCGTTATCATAGCTCGCATATACGACCTTTCCGTTATCCGAAGCCAGGATCGTTTTATTCGGTGATGTGAGATCAAGCCCTTTATGCAATGCGCCCCAACGGTAGCCGAATGTACTGGTAATACTGTAGGATTGAACCGGCCATGCAAATTTACCTGTACCCTGGCCTGTAATGACCTTCGTACCCTTACGCACAAGCGCCTTGACTGGCTGCACGACAACTTCCTCGCCCTGGACGGCTTCCTCAATGACCAAGCCATTCACTTTTGTAACGAGAATCGTTATTTTTTTCATGCCATTTTTGCCTTGCCTCAACGTCTCATCTGTCCCCAGCATCACGTTGCTGTCCTTTTCGAAATCCGTATCGAACTGGATCTCCTGGTTCTCGACTACCTTCTCTACGGTACGAACCGCTAATGTTGGCTGCAGCACGGTTAAATCAAGCTTTTGGCCTACTTTTAATTTATCATCTACGACCGTAGGGTTATTTTGATAGATGACTTGCTTGGAAATATTAAGCTTGGTTGCGATGCAGGAGACACAATCGCCCTGTACCACTGTATACTGTACCGGCTGCACATCTCCGGTTTCCAGCTTTTTTCTGAGCTCATCAGGATTGACTACATCCTGAGGCTGAATCGGAATATCGTGAAGCTCTACCTTTTGCACAAACTCTATCTTCTGCAGCTCCCCCGATTCTACGGGTGCCGCCGCTGATAGAATCCGAACCTTTGCGTCCTTCTTCTTATCGAGCACGTTCGTCTTGATCTGCTCCAGAACCTGATTGGCGGTTTCCTTGTTTTTCACAACGCCTACGTTTTTACCGTCAACCAACAGCTCGGTCCCGATCGGATAGGCTGATATATAACCTGTAAGCTTGTCCAATACTTCCTTATCGTTGGTTTTTCCCATGAAAGCCTTTTCAGCACTATATGTGACCATAGGCTCCTGAACAACCATTCTCAAATCTTGTTGGCTACTAGCTAATTCTTTGACTTTAGAAGCCTCAAACTGCTCAACCATCGATACATCAGACACGACACCAATCTCTGTACCATTCACGGACACATGATACACCTGGTTCATATTGCTAACAATATAATGGTTACCACCCCATATTACTGCCGTAATCACACTGGCAACAGCTGCCGTCTTGACTAGGGTCCACTTATGTCCAAGTCTAAGGATTCCTTTTGTTCTATGTATCGCTTCTTCAGTTGCTACTGACGCCAATACTTGCTCGGTTTCCACGGTTTCTGCTGCTGATAAGGTATCTGTACCTTCTACTTTCTCTACCAATTGTACGGTTTCTATCGATTCTGATGTTTCTACTGCTTGTACGATCTCTATCGATTCCTTAGAATCTACCGATTCTACGAGTTGGATTGCTTCTGCTGGTATATGTGATTGTTCATGTTCATTCGTCGATGCGGCCGATTTCAGATGACGCTTTAAGTTCAAATTGCGTAACGGGTTATTGGTAAGCTTCTGCTTCGACTTGTCCAGCAGCTCCTTAGCCCAGCCCATTCCTTTTAAAACACTCATGTTGTTCTCCTTTAACTTGTTTTTTGCCAAATACATAAACAAAACTTAAGTAGGCATACTAATGAAAGCCGTAGGCTCTTAATCAATTTAACATAGGTTAACTGTGAATTTCAACACATTGTTAAGGAAGCGTGTAAACGAAGGTCGAAACATGACGGGGGTGTGAAGCCATTAAATGGAAAGTTTAATAGCCAGTTTTAGCAGTCAGACAGATATGGAATCCGCAATCCGCTTACTGAAAGAGCAGGGAGTAATCGATATTAACATGCAAGCTGGGGATTTGGCTGCAAACAATGGAGCAGAGTCAGCGATCCCGAGCTTGTCGAATACTGCATCCGAACCCACCTCTGGATTCATGATGCAAGTCGTTGTCGAGTCATCGCGACTCCGCCAAACGGAGGATACGATTGCGAAATATGGAGGCATTGCAGGACAAGCCGGGGTGGAAGGCTAAGGTTTGATCATACCAAGAAGCTGGGAGAATTCTTCCGGCTTCAAATAATTTTTGAGGATCTTCTCGATTTCACTCAACTCACTGGCTGTGATCCCATCCTCCATCATACTGGAAATATGTTGAATTTCAGTCTGAGGGACACGGGTCAGCAGCAGTTTGAAAATCTGATTCTTATCCTCGTTGGATAGCTGCTCCTTTTTCTTCGTGAACTCTTCTCCGGAAACGACCACTTTTCCACCTGAACCAATATCCGTACTGCCGTCCGCTTTGAGACTGCTGCTTAAACTGTTCGGTGAAGCTTCAGAAACCGCTCCAGCATTTGGCTTATTTAACCCACTGCCAGCTTCAGAGGAATTCGGGGTATTGGTCGAGCTTCCTGTGTTAGCTTGATTTTCCGATTTGCTCTCTTCTTTCTTGTCAGTACCCTGCTGATGTCCAAATACAGCTATCGCATCATTCGGTGGTGTCTCGCGGTTAGTGCCTGTTCGATTATCAGGTTGTGTTCCTTTTGGTGGGATTTCGTTCTTACCCTCCGCAAATAAATGAAAGCCTTCCGCTTGCTTACCCAAATGGGCAATAAATTGCGACCAGCTTGGTGCTGTTAGTGTACTTGATTTCAGTTCATATTGATCAAGAACCATATCGACATAGGCATTCATGACTGTGAATGTACATACTACACATACGATAGAGGTGATCATGATGCTTACTAGCAGCTTGATCGTACCTTGAATTAGTTTCATTTGTTATCCGCTCCCGCCATTCAGTTCTCAGCAGCTGCTAATACAGCTTGCTTCCTTCAGTATGGACGGCTTTGCGCCAAATCAACCCATTTCAAGCAAAAAATCTCTCAAAACCTGTGAAACAGGCCTTGAGAGATTGAATAGAGCAAGCTTTAAAATTAGAAAATTTCATGTACCAAATTCGTTTGCTCACGGTTACGGCCTACAGAGAAAATCGAGATCGGAATCCCGGTCAGCTCTACAACACGTTCGATATATTTACGGGCATTAACTGGCAGATCCTCCAGCTTCCGAACGCCTGTAATGTCCTCGCTCCAACCTGGCAGCTCCTCATAGACAGCTACACACTCGGACAGCATTTTCAAGCTGGCTGGGTAATGCTCAATCGTTTCACCGCGGTACTGATACGATGTGCAAATTTTCACAGTTTCTAAGCCCGCCAGCACATCCAGCGAGTTCAGGGATAGTCCTGTAATACTACTTACTCTGCGAGCATGACGGATGACTACACTGTCAAACCAGCCCACACGGCGAGGACGACCTGTTACCGTACCGTACTCGTGGCCTTTTTCACGAATCCAATCACCGATATCGTTGTTAAGCTCGGTTGGGAATGGACCGTCGCCTACACGTGTTGTGTAAGACTTGGCAACCCCGATAACCTGTTGAATTTTGCTCGGTCCTACACCGGAACCGATACAAACGCCACCTGCGGATGGATTGGATGATGTAACGAATGGATAAGTCCCTTGGTCGATGTCAAGCATAACGCCTTGAGCACCTTCAAATAATACTTTCTTATCAGCATCGATCAAATCGTTCAGGATGACAGAGGTATCGGTTACATAAGGGCGAATCCGCTCTGCATATCCCAAATACTCAGTAATGATAGCCTCTGCATCTACAGCTGCTGCGCCGTATACTTGCTCGATCAACACATTTTTCTCGGCAACAACCTGACGTACGCGGTTCGTGAATTCCTCAGCATCCATCAAATCGGCAATCCGGATACCATTACGAGCTGCTTTATCCATATAGCAAGGACCAATTCCCTTACGTGTCGTACCGATCTTGTTCTCACCCTTGCGATCTTCTTCCAGACCATCAAGCAGCAAATGATACGGCATAATGACATGTGCGCGGTCACTAATTTTCAAATTATTCGTAGTAAAACCATTATCATGAATATATTGAATCTCTTCAAGCAGCGCGCCTGGATTAATTACCATACCATTACCAATAACGCACACTTTATTTTCATAAAAAATGCCTGAAGGAACCATTGTTAATTTGTACTTTTTTTCATCAATCAAAATCGTATGACCCGCATTGTTACCACCCTGGTAACGTGCCACCACTTCTGCAGACTCAGCAAGAAAATCGGTAATTTTACCTTTTCCTTCGTCGCCCCATTGGGTTCCGACAACCACAACCGTTGACATGCAATCTAACCCCCATCAGGTGAAAGTTTCACCTATAATTAGCCAAAAAGGCATAAAGCACCTTTAGTATTCTAGCAGTTACTTGACCTAAAGTCAATAAAAACGAACGTTTGTACAGCTTCGTGTTGAAATGTTCGTCCATTGGTTTATCGGCCTGCTGCTTCCTGATGCGTGCGATCCAGCCCGACAAATTTATTATAATTTTTCAAAAAGGCCAGCTCTACCGTACCTACCGGACCATTCCGCTGTTTGGCGATGATAATCTCGATAATGTTCTTTTTTTCGGATTCCTTATCATAGTAATCATCACGATACAAGAAGGCGACGATATCGGCATCTTGCTCAATGGAGCCCGATTCCCGTAAGTCCGACATCATCGGACGTTTATCCTGACGCTGCTCGACACCACGACTCAGCTGGGACAATGCAATGACCGGTACATCCAGCTCCCGGGCAATTTGCTTCAAGGTACGGGAAATTTCCGATACCTCCTGCTGCCGGTTATCGCCTTTACCGCGGCCATGAATCAACTGCAGGTAATCGATGAGGATCATCCCAAGCCCCCGCTCCTGCTTGAGTCTGCGGCATCTTGCGCGAATATCCGCAACCGTCACCGACGGGGAATCATCAATGTAGATGTTGGCTTCCGACAGGGAACCAATCGCCATCGTCATCTTCTCCCAATCCTCGGCCTCCAAGGAGCCCGTACGCATCCGAGTCGCATCCACGTTCGCTTCCGCACAAATCATCCGCTGTACCAGCTGCGGAGCACCCATTTCCAGACTGAAAATAGCAACGGTTTCCTTCTCCCGTACACCTACATTTTGCGCAATATTCAGGGCAAATGCCGTCTTTCCTACCGAAGGACGTGCGGCAACGATGATTAAATCCGAACGCTGAAAACCGGATGTCATTTTATCCAGATCCTGGAATCCAGACTTGACTCCGGTCGTTCCGCCTTTATTGTTATAAAGGTATTCGACCTTGTCAAAAACCTCCATTAACACATCACGAATCGCTATGAACCCGGTTGAGGAACGGCGCTGGGAAATTTCTAGAATCTTCTTCTCTGCTTCACCCAGCAGCTCAGCCACATCGTCCGTACTGGCATAACCATCCGTAACGATGTTGGTAGCCGCCCGAATTAACCGCCGCAGCATCGACTTCTCTTCCACAATCTGTGCGTAGTAGTCGATGTTGGCCGCAGTAGGCACCGCATTTGCAAGCTCAGATAAATACTTGATCCCGCCGATTTCCTCCAGCTGCTGCTTATTTTGCAGCTTGGACGTCAGCGTGATCAAGTCAATCGGCTCATCCTCCTCAGCCAGCTCCAGCATCGATTCAAAAATCCGCTGATGCGACGTACGATAGAAGTCGTCACTATTGATCCGCTCCATCGCAGTGACGAGTGATTCGCCGTCAAGCAAAATAGCGCCGAGCACGGCCTGCTCGGCTTCCAGATTTTGCGGAGGGATACGATCCAAAAACATGCCCTCGTTCAATGATTTCCCCTCCTGGGCACTTCCATCAAGAAAGTTTACTTATCCTCACTCACATGAATCTTCAGTTTAGCGGACACTTCTGTGTGCAGCTTCACACCAACCTCTGTCACACCCAACGTACGAATCGGCTCGTCCATAAGAATTTTCCGTTTATCCAGCTTCAGCTTGAACTGCTTTTCCAGCTCCTCAGCTACCTGCTTGCTTGGAATGGCTCCGAACAAACGGCCATCCTTACCTGACTTCGCCTTCAATTCCACGGTTAATGATTCCAGCTTCTTCCCAAGCTCTACAGCATCTGCCTTCTCTTGCTCTTTCTTGCGCTGCTCAGCTTTCTTCTGCTGGTCCAACATTTTCACTGAACCTTCGTTAGCGGCAGCTGCCAGCTTCTGTGGCAGCAGGAAATTCGTTGCATATCCCTCGGAAACCTCTTTAATATCGCCTTTTTTGCCTTGACCCTTAACGTCCTTTAATAAGATAACTTTCATTCAAAAAGCCCCTCCTCAGCATTCATCTCATTTAAAATTAATTTTAGCTTCTCAGCTGCTGCCTCAAGCGTCCCTTCGAACTGCGTAGCTGCATTCGTTAAATGGCCGCCGCCACCCATCCGCTCCATGACAACCTGTACATTCAATTGTCCCAACGAACGGGCGCTAATACCGACTAATCCATCAGGTCTTTCACTGATGACGAATGAGGCCGACACACCGGTCATCGTTAGCAGTGTATCGGCTGCCTGGGCAATCAGCAGCTGTGAATATTTACGATTTGGCTCCGTTACGGCCAGTGCAATGTGTTCATGAATGACCACTGCATTCTTAATGACATCCGCACGCTGGATATAAGCCTCCAGATCTTCCTTCAGCAGTCTCTGAATGAGCGAGGAATCCGCTCCATTGCGCCTCAGGAAGGAAGCCGCCTCAAAGGTACGGGCGCCCGTGCTGAGTGAAAAACTTTTCGTATCAACGACAATGCCTGCGAGCAGCGCGGTTGCTTCAAGCACACCCATTGTCAGACGATCGTTAAAATATTGCAGCAGCTCCGTCACCAGCTCGCAGGTCGAGGAAGCGTAAGGCTCCATATAAACCAGTGTCGCATCCTGAATAAATTCCTCGCCGCGTCGATGATGATCAACGACAAATTTACGATTCGTCAGCTGCAGCAGCTTCGGCTCGGCTACCATCGACGCTTTGTGGGTATCGACAACAACGGCCAGTGACCGTTGATTCGTAATCTGCATCGCCTGCTCTGGTGTGATAAACCAGCGGTTCAGCTTCTCGTCCTCATAGATCGTTTCCATCAGCTTCTGGATCGAAGGGTTTACCCCTTCCAGTACAATATAGCCTTCCTTATTGCTGACATGGGCCGCTTTCAGCACACCGATAGCCGCGCCAATCGAATCCATATCCGGATATCGATGACCCATAATGATAACCTTGTCACATTCCTTGATCAAATCACGCAGCGCATGGGATATTACCCTTGCCCGGACTCTCGTTCGTTTCTCAACAGCATTGGATCGGCCTCCATAAAAGGATAACCTTTCACCGATCTTAACAGCAACCTGATCACCGCCGCGGCCAAGCGCCATATCCAGACTTGTCTGCGCCAATTGCCCCAACTCCGTTAAGGAGTTGTTGCCGGAAGCGATTCCCATACTTAAAGTCAGCTGCAGCTTATGCTCGATCGTCAGATCGCGGACCTCGTCCAAGATTTCAAAACGTGACTGCTCCAGCATTTTCAGACCCTTCTGGTCAATCAATATCAAGTAACGATCCGAGGCCGTACGACGTAAATACACGTTATACTTTTGCGCCCATTCGGTAATCTCACCGGTTACCTTGGCCATCATGATACTCCTGGATTGATCATCCATACCTTGTGTCGCTTCTTCCAGATTATCCATCATAATAATACCGATCGACAATCGTTCTTCCTCATAACGTATGGATAGTGTTTTATAGGCCGTAATATCCGTCACATACAGCAGCCGTTCATTCGGCTTTACCTGCACCTGATAAATACATTTACCAAGAGTAATCTCGACCTTGCCTACATCCTTGTCCTTACGACCTTTCAAGATCGGGAACAATTCCAACAAACCTTCACCGATCAGAGAGTCCTTGCCGACCATTTTGGCCACAAATGGATTGTGCCACTCCACGATCTTTTCTTCGTTATACAGCAAAATGCCGATAGGCAATTCATTGATCACCTCATTGCCTGCCCGCTTGATGCGGTGGGACAATGTCGTTACGTATTTATTCATATCCTTGCTGAATGCCTGCTCGGCCCTCATCGTAAAAAATCCGAGAATCACGCATGCAAGCAAGGCGATCACACCAACTACCCATTGAAACAGCATGAGCACAAAAATTAATATCGTCATTACAGCAAAAATCCATACGATATGCGCGCCATGCCATCGATTTAACAGGAACTTCGGCATCCCTTTCGCCCCTAATCCAATCTTATTTTCGAGTCACACGTTCACGGAGCGGAAAAGCAGTATCGAACACACCCAGCAAACTTAATATAAAGGGTGCAAAAAGCAACGATACGATAATTCCGCAAATCGGCAAAACCCGGTTCCAACGTTTATAGTGAGCCAGGAAAAACAGAAAGGAAATGGCCTGCACCGCGAACAAGAACGACAGCATAGGCAGCAGGTTAATCAGGATCGTGAATAGCATCGAGCTCGTGTCTCTTACAAAAAACTCCATAAACAAAGCGATTACGTAATACCAAACTAACGATTTGTGAAGCTTCCAATCACGAATGGGTCGAAACCCTTGAATATGCTCGCCTGATCGATTGAGCAGCTTTCTGGCTGCCCAGTGCGTCACTAATACGATAAATAAAGAAATCCCGATCATGTAGAGGGGAAGCATATGACTTGCGATCTTTACCAGCATTTCTTTATCCATGACCAGTGAATTTTGCAGGTAAGCAGGCATCATGCTTATGCTTTCCAACATGAACATTTTCATTTTTTCGATCAAATTAATTCCAAAAGCATAACAGACTACCAAGCTAAGCAGCATCTCCGCCAGCAGGGTAAGTGTTCCCGCAGTGACTACATTTCGCGCTGGTGCGCCTTTTTTGTATTGATTGCCCATTTGGAAAACGGGGGGTAAAAAGAATATGGATACGGCAATAAGCATGACAGCAACCCATCCCACCATCAGCAAGGAGGTTACCAGATAAACGACAATCAGACTAATTGCGTAAAATACTAAAAAACGTTTCGTATCCAGCTTCACGTACTGTACCAGCAGTGGCACCATCAACAAGCAGATCGTAATGCTACTGACTAGCGGTACCATTATCGACAGCAATAAAACAACCGTCGCCAAGCCCCAACCCAGTAATCCCAAGGAACCGTTCCTCAATCCGTTCACCTCTTACACATATGTTCTCACCTTTAACCTGTTAACGACGACTTGACCATTATAACACATCTCACACCTTTTGTTCTGCCTGCCACAACTTGAAGCAATAATCAATAATTTCTCTTCTGCGAATGATTCCGATAAAAACCTCATTGTCATCGATCACGGGAACATAGTTCTGGTTGGTTGCGAGCAGGATCAGATCCTCCATCTGTTGATCAATCCGGACCGGTTTGATCTCCACATGCTGAGCAACGTCCTTCAACAGGACTTTGTGCGTATGGTCAAATCCGATTTGCGGCTCACGTTTGAGCTTCCACAATAAATCGCCCTCCGTAATCGTTCCGGCGTACTTGCCGGCATCGTCGATGAGCGGAACTGCCGAATACCGATGGTATTCCATTCTTTCAAGCGCTTGGCGCATCGTGGAATTCGGAGATAAGTAAATGACGTCTTCTTTAGGAACAAGAAAAAACGCGATGTTCACAAAACCAATCCTTTCCTGACTGAAATCACAGTATATCCTATCTACTTAATAATACACTATGACGCAATTAGAAGATATACAACTAAACCCCTTCTATATTTAACAATAGTAGACAATAGCAGGCTCACCTATTCCGACTATGACCGCCAAGCCACAATTTACGAATAGTAAGCGAGTACCCGGATGCGAGAACATATACCAAGAAAGTATCCCAAATGCCATGCTGCAAATGTTTGATCGTATATTCCAAGAAAAAGCACAGTCAGCGCGAGGCTGACTGTGCTTTTTCGTTGCCTGTCTCTATTATTTAACAGTGACCTGCACGTACCATCTGATATTGGAGAACATAACCGTTACTCTCGTTTTCCCTTTGCCGGTCGCTTTAATAACGCCGTCCTTTACATCGGCTATCATACTATTCGCTGATGTCCACATTGCAGGGATCGTAACATCTTCATCTGAGCCATCCGAGTAAGTTCCTGTTGCTGTAATCTGAACCTCTTGACCCTCTGTAAGATCTACCTTCACGACGTCAGTCTTCAAATATTTGAGCGTGTTCACATCGATAGGCAAGCCGATCGATTTTCCACCGAAGGTACCTGTCACGATCGCTTTACCGGAGCCTACAGCAGTAATCGTTCCTGCAGTCACATCGGCCACTTTATAAGCCGAAGTTTTCCAGGTAGCCGCGGAAGTCACATCTCTTGTGCTTCCATCAGACAACGTTGCGGTTAGCTTAACGGGAACTGACAGACCTGTCTTCATCGAAATGAAACGTTGATCGACTTCCAGCTTTTGTACAACACCGATTTCCACACTGATGGTAACACTTTTGCCACCATAACTCGCTGTGATCGTAGCTTTACCTCTGGATACAGGAGTAATAGTCCCCTTGGACACCTGCGCAATTTGTGCATTGCTCGTTTTCCATTCGGCCTCGGCTTCTACATTTTTGGTTACATTTAATGGATCTGTTGCTGTTAACACAATTTGCTTGATCTCACCCAGATCAAATACCAAATAGGTGCTGCTTGCGGTCAAGTCATCAGCCGTATCCACACTGACCGTAATGCTGACTGACTTGTTATCCAGGGTTGCGGTAATCGTAGATTGACCCGAACCCACAGCTGTCAATTTCCCAGCCTCAACGGTTACAGCCTTCAGGTTGGAGCTTGTCCATACCGCTTCAGCACCGGCATCCTCTTTGATCGTACCATCCTTATACTTCGCTTTTACAGCTATATTGTTAATATCGCCCTTTTTCAAAACCAGCTCTGTTTTTTCTGTAGTCAGGCTTTCCAGTACACCTACGGTTACCTGTATCGATACCGTTCTTGTTCCATATTTGGCTGTAACCACAGCGGAGCCTGTTGCAAGACCCGTTATAAGACCACCGGAAACACCAACAACGTCAGGAGTACTTGATTTCCACTCCGCTGCGTTGGTTACCGTATCTTTTCTGGTTGCATCATTGGCATATGACGCTTCCAAAGTGATTTGTTCATAGCTGCCAACCGCTAAATTTAGCGTTTTCTTATTCGCCGTTACAAAGCTCGGGATATCCACCAATACTTTAACCTGAATGGTTTTACCTCCGTAAGTAGCTGTAACCAGCGCCTCACCGGATTTATAAGCTGTAATTTTACCTTTTACTACATCGATCGCCGAGCTGTTGTCTACGGTCCATTCAGCACGGTCTGTGACAGCCTCTCTTGGCGCGGTGGAATCTGCATACGTAGCATACAGAATAATCTGGGAGTTTTCCCCTGATTTTAACGAGATCGTTTCTTCATCCACTTCCAGTCGGCGCGGTACATCAACATAGATGGTCCTTGTAATTTGCTTTTCACCATACTTGGCTGTAATCGTAACTTCACCGATCTCATTGGCTGTAAGCTTGCCTTTTAACGCATAAACAATACTGTCATCACTGGAGGACCATTCTGCACGATCCGTAATATTCTCTGTATTTCCATTGGCATAGGTTGCATTCAGCGTAAGCTGCAAGGTTCCATTTTTCTTCATCAAATGCGTCTGCTCAACGAAATCCAGCTTGATAGCATTGTCAACATCAACTTTAATCGTTGTGCTTTTTGTTCCATACGTAGCCTTTAACGTAGCTTGACCCGGGCCATATCCGGTAACCGTGCCTTTAAGCACATCAGCAACCGTAGATTTATCCGTTTCCCACTCTGCCTTTTCTGCCACATCCTCCGTCGTTCCATCTGGATATGTCGCTATCAGCTTGATCTTCTCTGTACCCTTAAGCAGCAACGATACCTGGGACTTATCGGCATCAATACGCTGAACGATTTCTACATTGACGGGCAAGCTTAAGCTTAAGCTATTATATTTCGCCGTGATCGTAGCTTTACCTGAGCTGAGACCCTTCACCTGTCCATTGGTAACGGTAGCGATGGAGTTGTTGTCGCTGCTCCAGTCGGCTTTATTGGTCACGTCAGCGGACGTACCATCATCATAATAGGCTGTAATCAATACGTTATCCGACTGATTCAAACGTAAATTAATCAACTGCTTATCTTTGGTTAATGATTTCACTTTTTTAGTTACAGTTACATGAATAATAACGGTTTTGCCCATGTAAGTAGCTGTTACCGTAGCGGTGCCTTCCTTCTTCGCTGATATGGCGCCAGCATATACGGTTGCCACATCCGTCGACCCGGAATTCCAATCTGTCTTGACCGTTACATTCTCAGTAGTACCACTTGTAAACACCGCAGTTGCTGTTATATTCGACGTACTTCCTACCTCTAGAGTGACCTCATTCTTGCTCACTACTAAACTTGCAATGTCGTCTGCCGCCAACACACGGGTTCCGTTCAAATTGCCTGCTGCCACAATCAGCACGAGTAACAAGGATAACACTCTAGCCATTCTAACCATCATAAATAATTTACCTCCAATAATATAAATCTTCATTCTTCAGGTCCAGCTATACTTGATCCTACTATCGACATTGGCATCAGGGCATTGATTTTCATGCAAATAACATGACTTCTAAGTTTTATCGGAATTTTGTCGATTAAAATGAATACCTGACTGTCGATTCTTTGTTTTATCCAACCCGGCTATCTGCAATTATTTACAAAATAGGGATAACGGGCCTTTGTTTTTTTTGTGATCGATTCTGTTATCATAGGATGTAGCACTATTCTGATATTCTAGCCTGTACACGAAGAAAGAAGGATTTATGTCATGAGCTTTCAACTGACCCAACGGGTTATTAAATTGTTATGCGGTCGTTTTGCCTACGAAGATGGAGAGGCCTACTTTCAGAACCATAAAGTAAAGCTGATCGAACAAAATACAGATGAGCGCATCTATGAAGCAGAGGTTCAAGGAACACGCCTCTATCAGGTCAAGGTCCAGATCGATCTGCAAGGTGATATTGATACCGAGTGCACCTGTCCTTCATATTCCCAGCATCCTTACTGTAAGCATATTGCCGCCTTGCTGCTGCACATACACGAGAGCCAACAGACAGACCGATCACCCGTTCGTTCCGGCATCTCCTCGCTCAGAGCTTCCGGGAGTTCAGCATCAGATCTGCGACTTATGGATGAAATGCTCGATCTTTTCAGTGAGAAGCCGCTGCGGCCCACCAGTTCACGATCTCTAATGCATACCCGACTGATGCTGGATATGGAAATCATTTGCCGGCCTTTCTCCTACAGCTATCGCAAGCATATGCTCGGTATTGAGCTGAAAATAGGACCGAAACGACTCTACATCGTGCAAAAAATAAGAGAGTTTCTCGACCACTTCGACAAGCGGGAAGCTTATGTGTTTTCCAAGCATTTTATTTATGATCCGCTGCTGCACAGCATTCAGGAGCAGCAGGCTGCCATTCTTCAACAGCTTATCGAGATTTATCACAATGAAAAAATGTACCGAGAAACGCTGAGTGGCTATTCCATGCATTCCAGCAGCTCTAGCGGTGAACGGATGCTGCTGATCCCACCGCTCTCCTGGGAGTCTCTCTACCCGCTGCTTGCAGCGGCGCCTGGTGTACAGCTCCATCAGGGTAACCGCATCTTCGAAGGTATTCATGTATCAGACGAGCCTATCCCGCTCCAGTTTGAGTTCGATGAGGCACAGGCAGAAGGCTACCAGCTGGACGTTCAAGGAATGGAAACTTTGACCGTCATGGAAGCCTATGGTCTTGTCCTGTCCGAAGGAAAGCTGTTAAAGATGCAGCCGAATTCGATCAAGCGGCTTTCGGAATTGAAGCATATACTGGCCGACTCTCGTAACCGCCACATTCAGATTCCACAGGAGCAAATGGAAGCTTTTATGGAAAAAGTCATCCCCAGTCTCATGAAGCTGGGCAGCGTCAGCATTGCTCATACGATTTCCGAACGTGTTGTTCACTTGTCTTTAAAGGCCAAGCTGTATTTGGATCGGGTCAAATCGCGGCTGCTGGCCGGATTGGAATTTCAATATGGTGATATTGTTATCAATCCTCTGGAGGCAAATGGCCCCGTGCGCGGTTCTGACCAGATTCTGATGCGGGACGGCGAGCAGGAACGACGCATTCTGGAGCTAATGGAGCAGTCTCCTTTTGCCAAAACCGATGCCGGGTATTTTATGGATGACGAAGATTCGGAGTACGAGTTTTTGTATCATACCGTCCCTGAGCTTGAAAAACTTCTTGATGTATACGCGACCTCTGCCGTAAAGGCAAGGCTTCACAGCGGCCCTGTTGCTCCCAAAGTAACCGTGGATATGAATGAACGGACAGATTGGCTCGAATTCCGCTTTGAGATGGAAGGAATCCCTGAATCGGATATTCGCAAGCTGTTACAGGCCCTTGAGGAGAAGCATAAGTATTACCGCCTGCCGAATGGTTCCCTGCTTCCGCTCGAAAGCTCGGAGTTTCAGGAAATCATTCGCTTTATGAACGAAATCGGTATCCAGAAAGCCGATTTGTCGGGACCGAACATAAGGCTGCCTGTGCTCCGCGGCATGCATTTGTTGGACTCACCCAGACAAGGCAATGCCATTAAGCTCGGCAAATCGTTCCGTCGACTGCTGGAAAATATGCGCAACCCGGACCATTTGGATTTCCCTGTGCCCGACAGCCTGTCTTCTGTGCTGCGGGATTACCAGCATTATGGGTATCAATGGTTACGGACGTTGGCCCACTACCATTTTGGCGGCATCCTGGCTGACGATATGGGACTCGGCAAGACGCTGCAAAGCATCGCATTTATCTTATCCATGCTTCCGGAGATTCGTAATCGACAGCAGCCTGCGATCATCGTCTCCCCTGCATCGCTGATTTATAACTGGCACAATGAGCTTAAGAAATTCGCACCCGAGCTGCGTGCTGTTATTGTGGACGGAAGCAAGGAAGAACGCAGCAATAAACTAAAGGTTACACACAAGTCTCAGGTGGATGTCATCATTACCTCCTACCCGCTATTGCGTCGGGACATCGAGCTGTACGCCAGGCTATCGTTTCATACGCTGATTTTGGATGAAGCACAGGTTTTCAAGAACCATACGACGCAAACGGCAAAGGCAGTCAAAGCAATTCAGGCGGTATACCGGTTTGCGCTTACGGGAACGCCAGTGGAGAACAGGCTGGAGGAATTATGGTCGATTTTCGACGCTGTATTTCCCGAGCTGTTCCCGAGCCGCAAGACATTTAATGAATTACCGAGAGAAACTGTCGCCAGGCGGGTTCGCCCTTTCCTGCTGCGCCGCTTGAAGACGGACGTGCTTAAGGAGCTGCCGGATAAGATCGAATCGCTGCAAGCCTCTGAGCTATTGCCCGAGCAAAAGAAGTTGTATGTCGCCTATTTGGCCAAGCTGCAGCAGGAAACCGTGAAGCATTTGAACGAAAAAGGCTTTCAGAAAAACCGGATCAAAATCCTTGCCGGCTTGACACGACTTCGCCAGCTATGCTGCCACCCTGCGCTGTTTGTCGAGGGCTATACCGGAAGCTCCGCCAAATTCGAGCAGCTTATGGAAATAATTGAGGAATGCCGAAGTGCGGGAAAACGAATGCTCGTCTTTTCCCAATTTACCGAAATGCTTGGTCTGATCCGACGGGAGCTCGGCTATCAAGGGTTACCGCATTTCTACCTCGACGGCAGCACACCTGCATCTGAGCGCGTAGCGCTGTGCAATCGATTTAACGAGGGCGAACGCGATCTGTTTCTCATTTCGTTAAAAGCAGGCGGTACTGGACTGAATCTGACTGGAGCCGATACGGTAATCCTTTACGATCTGTGGTGGAACCCCGCTGTGGAGCAGCAGGCAGCCGACCGGGCACATCGAATTGGGCAGAAAAACGTTGTACAGGTGATTCGTCTCGTCACCCAGGGCACCGTTGAGGATAAAATGTATGAGCTTCAACAGAAGAAAAAGAATCTGATCGACGAAGTCATCCAGCCTGGACAAGAGGCTTTATCTACGTTAACAGAGCAGGAGCTTCGCGAGATTCTGATGATACCATAAAGATGACGCTCAAGATTGCACTCAAATAGTAACATCATATATAAACCTTAGCCGTGTATATCACGGCTTTTTTTATTGATTTTATAAATTAAAGCTCGATTGCAGCCATGCTTCCAAACAAAACGAACAAAATATTTACGAGCGAGCCCAAAAATATTCCATTCAATTTAAATATCAGGATGACTATAATTTGAACAGTAAACGAACGAAAATCATCATTAGCCTTAGGGGGAATCAACTTGAATCATAAAAAGAAAATGTTATTACCGCTTTTGATATGCAGCAGCACACTTATTTTTACGGCTTGTGGTAATACACCTGAAGCGTCCACGGATGGTGGCAAAAAACCAGCTCAAGAAGGTGGGGCACTGACTCTATGGATGTTTGATACGACCGATTATATTAAGCCGGCAGCCGAAGAGGTAGCCAAAGAAATGAACCTGAAGTTGAATTATGAGTTCATTAATCCGGAAACGTACAAGACCAAAATTAAAGTCGCTGTTGCAGCCAATGAGCTGCCAGATGTATTCGGGCAATATAACGGCAGATCCGAACGCGAATTAATATTGAATTCAAAAATGGCCGCACCTTTAAACGATGTGTTGAAATCGACCGGGCTCGAATCCAAATATTTAAACGGCAGCCTGATTAAGGAAGCTGACGGTAACGTTTACTCCATGCCCTACCGTTCTGAGCAATCCGAGGTGTTAGTTTACAACAAAAAACTGTTGGCTCAAATGGGCCTGCAAGCTCCAAAAACGTGGGAAGAGCTTGTCAATGTCATCAAGGTTGCCAACTCCAAAAATATCGTTCCCATCGCTTTAGGCGGAAAGGACCGTTGGCCGGGAGATTTGATTTATAATACATTCGTGTTAAGAGAAGACATAGATGCTTACGCCAAAGCGCAAAAAGGCGAAATCAAATTCACCGATAAGCCTTTCGAGGATGCAGCTCAGAAAATCATTCAATTAGTCAACGAGAAAGCATTTCAACCCGGGTTTTTAGGAAATAGCGATCTTGAGGCGCGTGAAATGTTTTACAGCGGTAAAGCGTTGATGGTCATGAATGGCTCCTGGGTTTTTGCTAAAGCGATCCCTGCCCTTGGAGACGATCTAGGATATATCAAATTCCCACAAACCGGAGCAGCCAAAGATCCATTTAGCTCCAATACCGGAGATCGGAACAACGCGCCTTATGGTCTATTCGTCAACGTTCAATCCAAGCAGCTGCAAAAAGCAAAGGAATTCGCCATCCGCTATTCCCTGAAAGTTAACGATCAACTCGTCAAATCAGGTCAGCCTTCCTATGCGAATACAGAAGCTAAGCCGGATAATAAAATCAACGAATCGTATGCTCAATACTTGGACGATTACAAAGGCTACAAATTTATTCAAACGTATTGGTATGATACGGTACCGGCCGCTGTAGGGGACGAATATCGCGATCTGAATCAAAAGCTGTACACAGGGACGTTATCCGCTGCCGAGTTTACTCAAAAAATGGAACAAATTATGAAAAAACGATAGATGAATGTTGAGAGGCACTTATACCTCGGTAGTGCCTCTTTTACCATGTCTAGAATTGTAGAGGGGGATTTACATGGAAAAAGCTTTATCGAACCGCTGGGTGCTAAGTTTATTTTTACTGCCTGGTTTACTATTGTTCACGGTTTTCTTTATATACCCTGTTGCCCAAACCGTCTATTACAGCTTGCATCAATGGGATGGCGTAACCCCTATGAAGTTTATCGGAATAGATAACTACGTGAAGATGATGACTGACGATCCGAACTTTGTAAAAGCGTTCAAAAATGGTTTGATTTTCGTTTTTTTCTCATTGCTTTTCCAGCTTCCGTCAGCCTTTGTATTGGCACTGCTCGTTTCCAGAAAGGTTAAAGGAAGCAAATGGTTCCGTAACATCTATTTCTTCCCTGTTATCATGTCGACCACGATGGTTAGCTTGATGTGGGGGAAAATGTTCGACCCTACCATTGGTTTAATCAACAGCTTCTTCCGATCCATAGGATTAGGATCATGGGCTCAGCTATGGCTGGGTGATAGTCATACAGCGATCTATGCGGTTGCTTTTGTCCTTGTCTGGCATTATATCGGGTACCATATGCTGATTATGTACGCAGGTATTCAGAGCATCCCCGAACAGATTTACGAGGCTGCCAAACTGGATGGTGCTACAAGCTGGAGGCTGGTGTATCACATTACCATCCCGCTTTTGGCCGATGTGCTCAAAGTCAATGTGGTTCTATCCGTAGTCGGTTCTCTAAAAGTATTCGAGCAAATCTATGTCATGACAGGCGGCGGGCCTGACAATAGTACGACGGTTATCGCCCTGCGCATGTTCCAGGAAGCATTCCTGAAAATGAATTTTGGTTATGGAAGTGCGTTGGCTGTTTTTCTGGTAATCCAGTGCATGGGAATCGCTTACCTCATCAATAAACTTTTTTCCAGAAGTGTTGCTCGATTGTAGGAGGGATTTATGCCATATGATAATTGAAAAAAACAATTCTTCATCCTTTACTTCCACTAGGAGAAGGGATCGTAATTCAAAGTCGGTTAAGAAGCTCAGTGTGTATACGATAATGGTGATTATCGCTCTGCTGCAGTTGATTCCTTTAGCCTGGTTAGTCTTGATTTCGTTTAAAAATAATTCCGAAATACAACTAGGCGGCATATTTAGCCTTCCTAAAGTGTGGCTGTTCAGCAATTATTCATCCGCCTGGGTTCAAGGGCAAGTCGGCGAGAACTTTTTAAATAGTTTAATCGTTGGCATCATCACCGTATTTTTCGTTCTATTGCTTAGCTCTATGATGGCCTATGCGCTTACGCGTATGAGGTTTAAGTTCAGTAATATATTGCTGCTCATCTTGCTTGCTGGCGTCATGGTTCCGATTCATGCCACATTGGTGCCGCTTTTCATACTGTTGAAAAATCTCGGATTGCTAAAGACACAATTGTCGATCATTCTTCCTTACATAACTATCAATATTCCGGTAGGCATATTTATTCTTTCAAGCTTTTTGCGCAGCTTGCCCAAGGAATTGGAGGAAGCCGCATTTATTGACGGATACGGGATTATTCGCACCTTTTTCCAGGTCGTACTTCCCCTCTTGAAGCCGACACTTGCATCTGTTGGAATCTTTACATTCCTCCATGTATGGAATGAACTACTTATGGCCGCCACCTTTATTCAAAAATCTTCACTCCGTACGCTCCCCTTGGGCTTGATGAATTTTAGTGGAGAGTATAGTGTGGAGTGGGGGCCGCTATGTGCAGCAATGTTAATCTCGACCATTCCTTTGATTCTCATTTATATTTACTTTAGTGAACAAATGGAGAAAAGCTTTACAGCTGGCTCTATCTTAAAATAGACAATACCATCTATTGGATAGGTGACATTAAAGGATAACTGCATAGATTACCGAATACAGAAGGAGGAGCATGATAGGTAGCTCCTCTTTGATTTACGTGCATAACGTTTATGGGTGGGGATGTTATTAAACCAATCACATATTTTCAGGACATGCCGATTCGAAAAAAAATTCAGATTATTAATATACTGATCATTTTGCCCAGCATTCTTTTTCTTACGATCACTCTATACAATATGACACTTAATCAGGTCATGGAACGTGCCCTTCGCAGCTCCGACCATAAGCTGGAGTTAATCACCAACACGATCAACACGTTATTTAATAATATAGAGAATTATTCGAAGCTGGCTATAATTAACAAGCCCTACCAGTCCGTGCTGAATTCAGACGGTACCGACCCACAAAGCCTCGAAGATATTCAACTGATGTATGTAGGATTAACTTCATTGGTAGAATCGAGTCCGTACATTGATTCAGTCGTCATCCAATCGATTCAAGGGAATAAAACCTACTATACCAACAATTTAACTAATGTTACCGAAAATAACCTTTCCATCTATCCGGGAGATCAGCTTATCACGGCAAAAGGATCAGCGGTGTGGATTGAAACCTTCCAGAGCCCCTTTCTTGTCAATGCTCAACATATTAATTTGCTCGCCGTTGGGAGACGAATTATTAATATTAGCAACGGTATCCCTCTGGGCTATATTTATATCAATATGGATGAGAGTAAATTGTCCAAGCTATATGGCAACGATGAAGAAGGCCTACAAAGCAAGCTGATGATTATTAATGCTAATGGAACTATCATTTCTTCGAATGATCCTGGCTTGCTGCAGACCACCTTGGATACAGAGAAATTACAAATGATATTCAGCAATGACAACAGCTCGCAAATCTTCGATAACGGCAAAGAAACAACGATTATTTCCTCCAAGGCTTTAAGTAAAAAGGATTGGCGTATCGTTTATGAGGTGCCCAGCAAAGCGCTTATGAAGGATCAGTGGAAAATCACCCTGTTTATTTTGGGTTACGGCGCACTGGGATTATTGTTTGCCCTGGTCCTTTCGATTGTTTTCTCTAATTGGATTACGAAGCCGATTGTCAGGTTAAGCCGCGCCATGATGGCTGTTGGGAATGGTAAGCTGGACACACGATCACCCATCACTTCTAAAGATGAAGTCGGTCAGCTCGCTTATAAGTTCAATGATATGGTTGGAGAGATCCAAGGGCTTATGGACACTGTGAATCAAGAGGAGAAGCAAAAAAGGAGCTTGGAGCTCCGATTGATGTACTCACAGATTAAACCTCACTTTTTGTATAATACCTTGGAAACGATTCGTTCCATGGCATTGATGACGAAGGCACATGACATCAGTAAGGTAGTCAAAGCTTTGGGTGACTTTTACCGAATGTCGCTCAATAAAGGCCAGGAGCTTATCCCTGTCATACAGGAAAAGAAGCACCTGGAAAGCTACTTATATATACAAACGATCAGATACAGTCATATTGATTATATAATTGACTTTGATAGCCAGATAGAAAATTGCCGCATACCGAATATGCTTCTGCAGCCGCTCGTCGAAAATTCGATTCAACATGGATTAAGAGAAAAGCAGACAGGTGCATTGTGCGAAATATCGGGGTTCATTGAAACCAAGGACGGCGCGGACGTTGTATGCTTTGTCATCAAGGATAACGGTAAGGGTATGAATGAGGAACTGCTAGCCAATATATGGCATCGAGAACAGAACCAGCTTGATTTATCCAGCTTTGGTATCCGCAATATACAAGAACGTATTCAGCTCCGATATGGCCCGGGTTATGGCATTAGCATCTCTTCGGTCATTGGATCAGGTGTGGAAGTACAGCTGAGAATACCTCTTGCTTTTGACAAAAAAGGACTTCCAGAAAGGTCTGTAAAGAGTTCATGACATCTAACTGTTATCGCGTAATGATTGTGGACGATGAGTATTATTTTCGCAAGCTTCTTATCCATTTGATCGATTGGACTCAGCTCGGATATGTGATTGAGGATGAAGCCGAGAATGGCTCCCAGGCGTTGGAATTGGCACACAACCATCATTATGATTTAATTATCGTTGATATTAACATGCCAGGTATTACAGGACTCGATTTTGTTGAAGCATTAAGAACCGCGAACATCGAGGCCAAAGTCATTTTTATTACAAGCTATGATATTTTTGAGTATGCGAGGGCTGCCGTAAGCTTAGGAGCCTCTTACTATTTGCTGAAGCCGATCGACGAAGATGAACTGATGAAAGCATTAGTCGAAATTCGTGGCGACCTGGACCGGGAATTGGAAGACACCGACTATTTGATAACACTGAAGGAGCAGGCTGAGCGAGCGAAGCCTCTTATCAAGGATCAGTTTGTCCGCCAGCTTTTACTTCATGAGCCTTCCGTTCAACCGGAAATACTAGAGCGTCAAGCCGAGTACTATCACATTCCTATAAGTCCTATTTATGTAGTCATTGTGGCAGAGATTGATCAATTGAACCATCGGTTTAACAAAGAGGAAGAGCGCCAGCTTTGGCGATTTGCGGTCAAAAATATTTTACAGGAAAGTCTGGAGACAGGTGGAGCTTATTGTGAGGTCATTGATGGGGAGGACAACCACGTTGTTGTTTTGACCGGCTTCCCACAGATTACAGACTCCGAGCTTTACACCCTTTGCGAGCATGCCCGAACCTTTATTGATCATAGAATGAAACTTCGCATTACTTTGGCTTTTGGTCAAACGTATGAAAGCTTGAGTCAGGTACACCTTTCCTATTCAGAAAGTGTTCATGCTTTAAAGCAAAAGTTCATCAATGGGGGCAATCAGGTTATTGCCTATACCCATGATCATATCAGCTCAGAGGATGCCATATTTTCTCCGCCTCTGAATCGGGTTGAATGGCTTAGGGTCATTCGTCAAAGAAATCGTGAAGAAGTGGTTCTTAAAGTCGATGAAAGCTGTATGGAGCTTATCAACAATCGTGCGAGTAAAGAAACGGCGTTGTTTGTTTTGATGGAATGTATTTCTCTGGGCAACACAGCCATCCTGGAGCAAGGTGGGACTCTTCCTGTCGGCTGGATGACAGACCGCCACCCTTTGTTTCAGCAAATGCATGGTCTGGAGACCGTTACCAGTATGCAACAGTGGCTTGTTACTTTTTTTGATGACATTGTATTTAGAGAGCTGGATGATCAGCTGCCGCGCCGAAGAGGCTCTGACATTGTGTTCAAAGCAACAGAATATATCGAAAAGCAGTTCTCGCAGGAGTCCGTCACCTTGCAGCAAGCCGCGCGGGAATTATCCGTGAATCCGAGTTATTTAAGCCATATTTTCAAGAAGGAAACAGGGAAATCCTTTATTGAATTTTTGACAGATGTGCGGCTGGATAAGGCCATGGAATTGTTGAAGGATGTTCCTCATGGAACATCGGTATCGCTCAAGATCGTCGACGTTTCACAAAGTGTAGGTTATGCCGATCCCTATTATTTCAGTAGATGCTTCAAAAAGAAGTTTGGGGTTGTACCAAGTAAAATCCTGTTATAAAAACTCAATCCTACGTCCTTCATATATGTAAAAAACACAAAAGCTGCCTCCGAGTCATTACGACTTGGGGACAGCTCTTTTTTTGGGAATCGTTACCTATTCCGTTGTGTATGGCAGCAATGCGATTTGACGCGAGCGTTTGATCGCAATTGTCAATGCACGTTGGTATTTAGCAGAAGTACCTGTTACACGGCGTGGAAGAATCTTACCACGTTCGCTAACAAATTTCTTCAGAGTTTCGATATCCTTATAGTCAATGTGAGTAATTTTATTCACAGTGAAGTAACATACTTTACGACGTTTTCCGCCTTTGCCACCCTTACGGCCGCCAAATTTGCGTTCGCCACGTTCTTCGCTATTGTTATCTCTTCTTTGAAAACCCATTCGTTTATTCAGTCCTTTCTACGTCAAAATGGCAAATCATCATCGGAAATATCAATCGGTTTTCCGTCATCCTGAAATGGATCTTGATTGTTGTCGCGCGGTCCAGCATTACGCTGTTGACCATAGCCTTGATCTTGACGGCCGCCCATTCCTTCTTCACGATTTCCTCCACCACTATTGGAAGATTCCAGGAAACGTACATTATCAGCAACGACTTCCGTCACGTATACGCGGCGACCTTCGTTATTGTCATAGTTACGCACCTGCATTCTGCCTTCTACTGCGGCAAGTCTACCTTTACGCAGATAGTTGGCACATGTTTCAGCAAGCTGACGCCATGTCACAACAGGGATAAAGTCTGCTTCCCGTTCCTTCTGTTGGTTCGCATAAGGACGATCCACAGCTAGTGTAAACGTAGTTACAGCTACTCCCGCAGGAGTATAACGTAATTCAGGGTCTTTAGTAAGCCTTCCGATCAGAATCACACGATTTAGCAATCTAAACCCTCCCAGCATGTCAATTACAGCATTTCGTACTGTTTACGCTACATCTTGTGTGATCAGGAAACGAATGATTTCATCAGAAATCTTCATTACACGATCAAGCTCGGTCAATACCGTATTGTTAGCGTTGAACTTAACTAACACATAATGGCCATCACGATGCTTGTTGATCTCATACGCAAGACGGCGCTTACCCATTACATCATGCTTCGTAATTTCTCCACCGTTGTTGATGATGTTTTGAAACTTTTCAACCGTAGCCTGAACAGCTTCTTGTTCGATATCCGGACGAATGATATACATAATCTCATATTTGCGCATGGTTTCACCTCCTTTTGGACTAAACGGCTCCACAGATCGACAATGGTCAATCGGAGCAAGGAGCGAGCAATTAAATAGTATTCAAAACTCGCACTGTAATACTATATCAAAACGTGAGGACAATAACAAGTGCAAGTTCAAATGCTTCTTCTTAATGTCCCCAAAAGGGATAGTTGGCAATATTTATCGTCATGACTTGATGCCTTGCTGGACATTCTATCTATATACTTCGTAAGGAGGTCTAACAACGATGGGCGAATGGCGTCAATTCAGTCCAGGTGATACAGCTCCCAATGATGGGAAGTACATCGAGGTCGGAGAAAATGATTTTCACATGGGCATCAATGATCCCCAAATCATTACCTTGGTGAAAGGTGAGGCTTTCCCGCAAACCTCCAACCATAACCGCAAGTGGATACGTAGAAAAGCATAGGTCAAGCCCTCTACACCCACGCACACGGCCTTAAAGGGGGTGTAGAGGCCCATAACAACATTAAAGGAGCATCCTTATGAGATACACATACACCCTGCTCTTGACAGCTATAGGAGCCGCACTGTGCCTGATGCACATGATTGGCCACGATTCGGACCCTGTCTATATGATTTTTTACAGTCTTAGCGTCCCCGCCTGGATTTACTCTTTATTTACCTACACCAGAGTTAGCATGACTCTTCTCTATACTACGACTATTTTATCGTGGACTCTTATTGGCTACGTGATCGATCGTTTGTCATGGAGAAAAAGAGTTCGGCATTAGCTCCGTCGGTTTTTTATCTTGTTGAGAAGGATAATCGTTCTCATTTACTTATTTTTTATAACAAGCTTTACTTTAGTAAGTAAGTGTTATATACTTAACAATATGAAAAACCAAATAGGCAGGAGGCTACACAAATGGGTAAATGTGCATGTGGTAACACTCAAAACACGGAAGGCAACTGCGACGGATCTCACGCTAAGAAAGACAGCAAGTAATCAATAGCAGCTAGCAGCTGTATCCTCTTCAAAGGCTGCAGCACAAAAACGACCACGGATCTTTATGATCTGTGGTCGTTTTTGTGCTGCAATCTCATTTTTCATCATTGTGGATTCATTTTGTGGATATGTGAATAGGTAGCTGGATTCCTTGTTTAGTCCGGTTATCCACATGTGTACAACATCATGCTTTATGTTATCCCCAATGTTAACAAGTTCGGATGACTTCAAAGATATTCACAACGGGACAAAAAAAGCCTTTCACGACCTGAATCGTAAAAGACTTCTTTATACTTATTTAGCTTATGTACCTTGCCGTATATGAACCGCACGCAGCGGACCTTAAACGAAAATGGCGGAAAGAGTGGGAGTCGAACCCACGCACGCCTTGCGACGCCTAACTGATTTCGAGTCAGCCCCCTTGGACCACTTGGGTACCTTTCCATGAAAATCGGACAATTGCTATTGTATCACAGCCAAGAGATACTTTGCAACCCCCTGGCTGGATTTTTTTATTGGAGCTTTGGATCTAATCCTCACCCTCACGGGAAGCAGCTTCCGGATTGGAGCGCAGCACCTTTTTCAGCTTACTTTCAAATTTGGCACGAGGCACGAGTACGCTGTGCTTACAGCCTACGCATTTGATACGGATGTCCATGCCCAGACGAATGACCTCCATCTCGTTGGTCCCGCAGGGATGCGGCTTCTTCATCTGCACAATATCCCCCAATTGATACTGCTTTCTTTCCATGCTATTCCCCCCTTGAGCTAGCCACTTCCAGGCGATATTTGTCCAACGCCTTTTTCACCTCTGCGTTAAGCTCGCGTGATATTTGCAGCTGGCTATTAGGCTTGCATTCGACCGTTGTTCGAATAATGATCTCTGAAGCGCTTAACGTTTGTACGCCCAATACCTCTGGCTCCTTGACCATATTCACGTTATTTTCGTAATTTTTCATAACGGTATCTTTCAACACCTGTATCGCATTGTCTATATTCATATCTGCCGGGATCGACACATCTACAACGGCAATCGAGTTATTGACTGAAAAATTAGTTACCTGCGTAATCGTACCATTCGGAATAATATGAACCTCACCCGTCCAGCTTCTAACCCGAGTGATCCTGAGTCCGATTTCTTCAACTGTACCTTTGTAAGTGCCGGTTTGAATAACATCCCCAACAGCAAATTGATCTTCGAAGATGATAAAAAATCCGGTTATGACGTCTTTCACCAAGCTCTGTGCCCCAAATCCGATAGCTAGGCCCACTACTCCGGCACCGGCCAATAATGGCTCCAAACGAATCCCAAATTGATTCAGAACCATCAAGATCATAATAAAGTTGACGACATATGAAGTAATATTGCCCAGCAGCTTGCCAATCGTTTTGGTACGTCTACGATCCAGATTCAATGGATTGCGTTCCCGTTCCACCATTACATGCTCTAGAGCCTTGTTGGCCAGCTTAATAATGATTCTTGCACCTAATAATATAAAGGTTACCTTTACAAGAATGAGGATAAATCCTGTCCATACCGCAGGGTCAGCAATGTATTGGAACAATTGATCGCCAAGCTTCTCCCAGGATGATATTACCGAAGCTGCGCTCTCTCCTGTCAGGTATGATATGTGCCATTGCTTCATCTGTCAAACCACCTTATACCTCAACATAATAGTCTTCTTTTTTCATATAAATACCACGGATCTCTACATTTTCTTCGCTCACAATTTGCTTCACTTGGTCCAGGTCGTCCTCAGGGAATTCCAATGACAATGCACAGCCTGCCGTAATCTGTTTGGGAGTCGGACACATATCGTTTTCAATGTCAGCATATTCTAGCAGCATCTCGGCAC
The DNA here is from genome assembly GCF_001956045.1 of Paenibacillus sp. FSL H7-0331. The sequence continues at coordinate 35,654 of NZ_MRTH01000046.1, forward strand.
GCAGCGCCTGCTGTGTGGAGTCAAATGCCATCAGCAGCATGTGGATTCCTCCCCCATTATTTATGGAGTTACGTATAAATTACCATCACTATCCGTATACTAATAAAAATATCATTCTTTCATAAAGATACGGAGGTTATAAGATGACATTGCCTTTTCGTAGAGAGATTGCAAGCCCTCAAATGATTGAAAATATTAAGGTATTACATTCAGACCTTAACACGATTGACACGCTCGCAGAAAGACTTTATTCGATATTGGGACAAATCCCCAGTCATCAGCCCATCCTCATCATTTGCGTAGGTACAGATCGTTCTACAGGCGATTCGTTAGGACCTCTGGTTGGCTCATATTTGGAAAAACAAAACCTGCATGGCGTCCACCTCTATGGGACACTCGATCAACCCGTACACGCTGTAAATTTAAAGGATACACTCGAGTCTATCCAGCAGCTCCACCATAACCCCTTTATTATAGCCATTGATGCTTGTTTAGGACAGCTGGCAAGTGTAGGCTGCATCCAAATCGGTAACGGCCCTGTCAAGCCCGGTGCAGGCGTTAATAAGGATCTCCCACCAGTCGGCAATATGCACATAACAGGCATTGTTAATGTTGGCGGATTTATGGAGTACTTTGTGCTGCAAAACACAAGACTTAGCCTGGTCGTAAATATGGCCGAGGTTATTGCACAATCGTTTCAGGTCGCGCTCAGCAGCCTCAATCGGTTCACTGCTACTTCTTTTGCCCAGATCGAAGGATAGCTTCCTTTTCCTCCGGTGAAAGCATGTATTTGGAAATCCCACGCTCTAGCGGCTTGGCAAATACATAGGTTTCATCCCGATTATGAATACCTGATATGACCACACCGTCCTGCTCATCATCCACTAATGCAATAGAAAAGCTCTGGTCGCTGCCGCTCTCTGCAAAAGCATTGAAGCGGTAGACGCCCAAATTTGATTTCATTTTTTTCATTTGGCCTACGATAGCATCCATTTGCTGCTGTGCATTGTCTGTCTCCTGCTTTAACACCGCATTGTTTTGTTGAATTTCTATCAGTGTCTCCTCGACGTTCAGCGTTCCACTGCCATTCAGCATACTCAGATACATTTTGCGAAGCTTGTTTAACTTGCTCCATAATATAATAACCACAATCAAAAATACAAGAATAAGGACGGAGCATGCCAAAAGAAGCAGTCTCGCGTCTAATAATTGTACCAGATTTTCCATGTTAATTCCCCCTGCAAGTCTGTCTAGCTTTATGATTTCATATGCTTGGCAATTTCCTTGACGGCTGTAACCAGTCGATCCACTTCTTCATCCGTTGTAAAATAACCGACACTTGCCCGTACCGCACCACGTTCAAGAGTTCCTGCAGCTTCGTGAGCAAGCGGTGTGCAGTGATAACCGGCACGAACCGCAATATTAAAGGTTTGATCGAGAATAAAAGCAACTTCAGAGGAATCCGTTTGATGAATAGTAAAAGAAACGATACCGGTTTTATTTTGCCCAAGATCCGGCCCTAATAGCTGTACCCCTTCAATCTCCATTAACGCTGACATGAGCTGCTGCGTCTGAGCCCATTCTTTGCCATGTATTTGTGCTACTGTTTCTTTCAGCACGAACTTCACACCTTCTCCTAACCCCGCAATACCAACTGTGTTCTGTGTACCCGACTCATATCGATCCGGACGCACGTTCGGCTGCTCAATCATTTCTGACTGACTGCCTGTACCTCCAAATAGCAGCGGCTCCAGCTCCAGCTCCGGTTCTATGTATAATCCGCCAGTCCCTTGTGGTCCCAACAAGCTCTTGTGTCCGGGAAAACCCAGCATGTGAATGCCCATCTTCCCAACATCGATATCAAGGGTTCCAGCTGACTGCGCCGCGTCCACTAACAATTTAATCCCATTTTTTTTGCAAAGCTCACCTAACTCTGCTACAGGCAGTATGCTGCCAAGTAAATTCGAGCTGTGACTGCATACCATAAGCGAAGTCCGATTCGTAACCGCTTCTTTGACTTTATCAAGGCTAAGCTCGCCTTTGGAATTGGTTTGCACATAAGTAATCTGAACACCACGCGTTTTTTTCACATATTCAAGAGGTCTGCGGACCGAATTATGCTCTACCGATGTACATATCACATGATCTCCCTCTTTTAGGAAACCAAGAATTGCCTGATTTAGCGCCATCGTGGTGTTTAATGCAAACGAAATATCATTTGGATTTTTGATTTTAAATAGCTTAGCCAATTGTTTACGAGTTTCAAATAAAATCCGGCTTGCTTTCACAGCCATTTGATGACTGCCTCTCCCCGGATTGGCTGCAGCATGCAGCATACACTCCTGCATCGCCAGCAATACTTCTGGCGGCTTAGGCCAGGATGAAGCGGCATGATCGAAATAAGCAACGTTCAACCGAAACACTCTCCTTCACAAAAAGTAGCATACCTATTCTGCCCAAGCGAGATGGCAATAATCAGGTATGCTACCTATGTTATCATGATTGATTTCACACTGAACCATTTCTAAAGGTTGTTCAAAAAGTCCCCTTTTGATCACGAAGTCACACAGGAAGCTTACAACATTTAAGAGATTTTACCTTGCAGGATCTCTAACAGCCTGTTCAAATCATCTTTGGAGTAATACAGCAATTCGATCTTGCCTTTATTATTGTTATGCTTAATTTTTACCGTTGTACTATATAATTCTCTTAAGTTTTCTTCCAGTTCATTGATATAAGGATCACTCTTTTTCGACTTGGATTTAGCTTTAGCCGTTTCCGGTTTATCCTCAAGTCGTTTAACTTCTTCTTCCAGCTCACGAACGCTCCACTGCTCTTTAATTGATTTTTCAGCTAAAGCACGAATCAACTTCGCATCCTTCAAACCAATAATGGCTTTTGCGTGACCCATCGAAAGTGTTCCACGTGAAACATACTGTTTTACCTCATCAGGTAATTGCAGTAATCTCAAAAAATTAGCAATATGCGATCTACTTTTCCCAACTTTAACGGATAACTCTTCTTGAGTCAAAGAAAATTGGTCAATTAAAGCCTGATAGGCGATAGCGATCTCCAAAGCATTCAAATCTTCCCTTTGCAGGTTTTCAATAAGAGCAATTTCCATTACTTGTTGATCCGTAAACTTCTTTATAACTGCAGACACGGTAGCTAACCCGCATACTTGAGAGGCTCTGAATCGACGCTCGCCTGCAATAATTTCATATCCCTTCAAAACACTTCTTACAATAATCGGTTGAATAATCCCATGCTCCTTAATAGAAGCAGCCAGCTCATTGATCGATTCATCATTAAAATTTCTGCGAGGCTGATAAGGACTCGGTCTGAGCTGTGATAATGGAATTTCCATTACCTTATCATCATCATTAATACTAAGCGCAGGAAGAAGTGCATCTAATCCTTTTCCAAGACGTTTACTCAAAACTGATCACTTCCTTCGCAAGTTCCATATACACTTCAGCACCTTTAGAACGAGGATCATAGGTTATTATCGACTGACCATGGCTCGGCGCCTCACTCAGCCTGACATTACGTGGAATAATGGTTTTATATACTTTTTGTTGGAAATATTTCTTAACCTCTTCAATCACCTGCATACCCAAATTCGTTCTGGCGTCAAACATCGTTAACAATACGCCTTCGATCTGCAGCGTTGTGTTCAAATGCTTTTGCACCAAACGAACCGTATTCAACAGCTGACTTAATCCCTCCAACGCATAATACTCGCATTGAATGGGAATAATAACCGAATCGGCAGCAGTCAAAGAATTAACGGTAAGAATGCCAAGTGACGGTGGGCAATCGATCAATATATAATCAAATAAATGTTTAACCAGCTGCAAAGACTTTTTCAATCTCACTTCACGGGAGATCGTAGGAACTAATTCAATCTCAGCACCTGCCAGTTGAATCGTAGCTGGAATGATTTTCAAATTCGGTATGTTCGTATCGACCATAACATCTTTAGGGTGAATATCGTTGATAATCATATCATAGATACAATAAACAACATCGGCTTTATTAATACCGATACCACTTGTCGTGTTTCCTTGAGGATCAATATCGACGAGCAGTACCCGCTTGCCTAATGCTGCCAGTGAAGCACCCAAATTTACCGATGTAGTCGTTTTACCAACCCCACCCTTTTGATTTGTAATTGCAATAATCTTAGCCAAAATCTGTTCACCTCAGTATCTAAATGAAAAACATACACACGAAATCTGCCCCTTAACGCAAAGCTGCATAACAAAGAAGTTTGGAACAAACAATTATTTTTTAGGAATTTTGATAACTATTTCGTAGTGATCCTCATAATCTTGCTCCGAGGTATTAATTTGCAGACCTGAAGACGTGACCATATCCACGGATTGTCTAATCGTGTTTAAAGCCAACCGAACATCCTTGGAGAAGGATACACGTTTTGTTTTTTTGACTGCAACTACTTCTTTTAAAAGCTGTATTCTCGCTTCTGTTTGTTTAACATTTAACTCCTTGGTAATAATTTCATCCAAAACTTTCTGCTGCAGCTCTTCCTGGCTTAATGATAATAAAGCACGCGCATGCCTCTCCGTGATTTTTCGTTCCATTAAAGCCTGCTTAACAGGCTCACTTAGATTTAACAGACGGATTTTGTTAGCTATCGTGGACTGACTTTTCCCGATTCGTTGAGCAAGACTTTCTTGCGTCAAATGATGCAAGTCGATAAGCTGCTGATAAGCGCTAGCCTCTTCAATCGCAGTAAGGCCTTCACGCTGCAAATTTTCAATTAATGCAATAGATGCAGCTTGCGAATCATTGAAATCGCGAACAATAGCAGGAATCGTATCCAGTCCGAGCTTTGTAACGGCTCTCCATCTGCGTTCCCCAGCAATCAACTCATACACATTATTCCGAATTCGAACAATGATAGGCTGTATAACTCCGAGGGTTTTAATGGTTTGACACAATTCTTCAATCCGCTCATCATCAAAAATAGTTCTGGGCTGATATGGACTTGGGACAATATCTTGGATGGAAATATTTCTAATTTCATCTGACGATGATTTTTCCGTAAATCCAAACAATTTCGAAAGTTGTTCCTTCATTCAATTACCATCCGATCTTTATTTGCATCAAAGTTTACCCAGACATCTGCATTGCCTTACTATTAAATATTCTCTAGTAATATCCTTTTTCCTGCCAGCCCGAGGCCAACTATATGAATATATCTTATAATTAATATGTTCTACGTGGAACATTATTTGATCAATGGCGTTTTCAATGGCGTACCTGCCTTACGCGGGTATGATTTCGGAGTAGGCGCAAACTTCCGTATAAACAATAGATTTCTGGAGGAATGTTCTGCGTCAGGTAATTCCAAACTTCGGGTGTAAATATATTTGCCACGAAGTTCATTCAAACTGTAGGAAGAATCCTCCAGTTCCTGTTGAAAATCGCTTCCTTTCATCGCTACAAAAGTACCGTTAACTTTAACAAAAGGCAAGCAAAGCTCATTCAACCCGGCCAACTTTGCGACTGCTCTCGCTGTTACAAGATCATATCGATCCCGATGCTCCGGCAGCCGCGCAATATCCTCAGCCCTGCCATGAACACAGCTTACATCACTCAGCCCCAATGCAGCAGTCAAATGATTTAAAAATTGAATTCGTTTATTTAAAGAATCGACGATTGTCACTTTCATATGTGGAAACATGATTTTCAGAGGAATACTTGGGAATCCTGCACCAGAGCCAATGTCGGCCATCTGCGTCACATCACGCATCGAAACAAAAAAAGAAACTGACAGAGAATCGTAAAAATGTTTTACGTATACTTCTTCTCTATCAGTTATACCAGTCAAATTCATTTTTTCATTCCAAGTAACAAGCTCATGAAAGTAAGTTTCAAATTGAGACAATTGATGCTCGCTTAATTCTATATTTTTCATGGCCAATTGTTCTCGGAAACGGGTTTGTATCAGATCCATTGTCATCTATCCTCTAGCCGCCAATACTCGGTTATAGTGTTCCAGGTGAACTAGTAGTACGGAAATATCTGCTGGCGTTACACCAGACATTCGGGATGCCTGACCAATCGAAAGTGGGCGAATTTTCATTAGCTTTTGTTTGGCCTCTGTTGCAATTCCGTATACTTCTTCATAATTAATATCGTCCGGAATTTTCTTTTTCTCCATCTTGCGAAGTCGTTCTACTTGAATTAATTGTTTATCAATATACCCTGCATATTTGATTTGTATTTCGACCTGCTCCGTTACTTCATCGGATAGCTCAATAGGTGCTGGAGACATCTGGTGAATATGTGCATAAGCTACCTCTGGACGTCGCAACAAGGAAAGCAGATCGATCGCGTTATTCACTTCCGCACTGCCTATCGAAATCAAAAGCTCCTGGATGTCTGCCGGCTTCACTTTAACCGATTTTAAACGCTCCACTTCTTCCTCGATAAGACGTACCTTTTCAAGGAAACGCTGATGACGCGCCTCGGGAATTAATCCAATTTTATAGCCAATCGGCGTTAGTCTTTGGTCTGCATTATCATGTCTGAGCAGCAAACGGTATTCGGCACGTGAAGTCAGCAATCGATAAGGCTCGTTAGTCCCCTTTGTCACGAGGTCATCGATCAATACGCCGATATAGCCTTCAGAGCGATCCAGTACAATCGCTTCTTCGCCTTGTACCTTGCGGGCTGCATTGATCCCGGCCATAACACCCTGACCAGCTGCTTCTTCATATCCGGACGTGCCATTGATTTGTCCAGCTGTAAATAAGCCGGCAACAGCTTTTGTTTCCAACGATGGTTTCAGCTGTGTTGGAACAACCGCATCATATTCAATCGCATAACCTGTTCGCATCATTTCAACCTTTTCCAGTCCAGGTATCGAACGAAGTATGCTTAACTGCACATCCTCAGGCATACTCGTAGACAAGCCTTGAACATAATACTCTGAAGTGTTGCGTCCTTCCGGCTCAAGAAAAATTTGATGCTTTGGCTTATCATTAAATCGAACGATTTTATCTTCAATGGAAGGGCAATAACGGGGCCCCGTTCCTTCAATTGCGCCAGAGAACATAGGAGCCCGATGCAAATTATCTGTAATAATTTGATGGGTTTGCTCCGTCGTATAAGTCAGCCAGCAAGGCAATTGATCAGGTATTTCCTCAGTGGAATCAAAACTGAAAAATCGCACCTTTTCATCCCCTGGTTGAATAACGGTTTGACCAAAATCAATCGAGTCCTTGTGTACACGCGGAGGTGTCCCTGTTTTAAAACGAACAAGCTCGAGACCATGCTCTCGCAGGGAATGAGACAACTTGACAGCAGGCTGCTGATTGTTCGGCCCACTCTCATACATCAATTCACCCATAATAATTTTGCCGCGCAAATACGTTCCGGTTGTCACAACCACTGCTTTCGCCAAATATTGTGCGCCTGTTTTGCTGATGACACCTTTACAGACACCATCCTCAACAATCAATTCTTCAACCAAACCTTGACGAAGGGTCAGCTTCGGTTCATTTTCCATCGTTTGCTTCATTGTGTGCTGATATAGGAATTTGTCTGCTTGTGCACGCAGTGCATGTACAGCCGGACCTTTTCCTGTATTCAGCATCCGCATTTGTATATAAGTTCTATCAATATTACGACCCATCTCTCCACCGAGAGCATCAATCTCACGCACAACGTGACCTTTAGCCGGACCACCTATGGAAGGATTACATGGCATAAACGCAACCATATCCAGGTTGATCGTAATCATCAATGTTTCACAGCCCATTCTTGCTGCCGCCAAAGCCGCCTCACAGCCGGCATGACCCGCGCCAACAACTATGACATCATAATTTCCTGCAATATAACTCATTATAAACCTCCTTAAATCGTTGTATTAGAATCGCTTACCCGAGTAAGCGAAATTGAAAGTATAACTTTATTTACCGAGACAAAACTGCGAAAATATTTGATCGATCAACGATTCACCGACAGAATCACCAATAATTTCACCCAGGTATTCCCAAGCATTACGAATATCAATTTGAATCAAATCTATCGGGACCCCAGCACCAGCAGCCTCAAAAGCATCATCTATCGCGATTTTCGCTTTTTTCAACAAAGCTATATGACGTACATTACTTACATAGGTCTGATCGTTTAATTCTACCTGCCCACTGAAAAATAGGCTAGCTATAGCTTTTTCCAAATCAGCAATCCCCTGCTGTTCCAGAAGCGACATCATGACAATACGCTCAGCTGGAAAATGGCCAGCCAGTATGTCATTCTCAATCTGCTGCGGCAAATCAAGCTTATTCACGATTACGATGGTTTGCTTATCCTTCAGCTGCTCGATCAAGCTCAGCTCATCAGACTCCAGCTTTTCCGAACCGTTGAACACGAGCAAAATCAGATCCGCATCCGCTAGAGCGCCTTTCGATTTCTCCACACCAATTCGCTCAACAATATCCGAGGTTTCCCGAATGCCGGCTGTATCCAGCAGCTTCAATGGAATACCATTAACCGTAACGAACTCTTCGATAACATCACGCGTTGTCCCTGGAATTTCAGTGACGATAGCTCTATTTTCCTGGGCAAGTGCATTCATGAGCGAAGATTTTCCGACATTGGGTTTCCCGATAATCGCGGTAACAATACCTTCACGCAAAATTTTACCCTGATTCGCCGTATTCAGCAATTGCTCGATCTTTCCAAGCGCCTGGGTACAACTGTTGGTTATAAAAGCATTGGTCATCTCTTCCACATCATGCTCTGGATAATCGATATTGACCTCGATATGAGCCATCAATTCCACTAGATTATGTCGCAGCAGTTTGATATTCGTAGAGAGACTGCCCTCTGCCTGCTTCAAGGCAATACGATGGGCACGATCCGATTTGGCTCGAATTAAATCAATGACTGCCTCTGCCTGTGACAGATCAATACGTCCATTCAAATAGGCACGCTTTGTAAATTCACCTGGCTCTGCCAATCGTACCTGCTGCTCTAACAGCAGATCGAGCACTTTTTTCACCGAAATAAATCCGCCGTGACAGCTAATCTCCACCACATCTTCCATGGTGAACGATTTGGGTGCTTTCATGACTGTGACCAACACCTCATCCACTCGTTCCAGTGTGAGCGGATGCTTAATAAAACCATAATGAACCGTATGTGAAGGCACTACACCTAATTCGCTTTTGCCAAAAAAAATGCGATCCGCCGCCGCAACCGCCTCATCGCCACTTATGCGTATAACGGCAATACCTCCCTCTCCCATTGGAGTGGAGATAGCAGCAATCGTATCCTGGATCATAATTCACACCTCAACTTCTTATATCTTATTCTTAGCAATTTCGAACTTAAAGAAAATCTATTAAAAAAAAGCAATGAGTCATAACGATGACATCATTGCAGCAGTTCACCTTATCTGAATACGATTACGACTCTTCGATTCGGTTCCTCACCTCTACTGAACGTACGGACCTTGGCATGATCCTGCAGTTGGGCATGAATCACCTTCCGCTCATGTGGTGACATCGGTTCGAGAATAACCTCTTTTTTGGTTCGAATGACTCTCTCTGCCAATCGATCGGCTAATTCCTCTAACGTTTTTTTCCGGCGCTCCCGAAAATTTTCCGCATCCAGTACGATTCGCATATGAGTGCTTGAATATCGATTAGCTACAATATTCATTAAATATTGCAGGGCATCCAAGGTTTGTCCTCTTCTGCCAATCAGTATCCCCAGATCAGCCCCATATAGATGAAGCTCCAAATTTTCGTTATCCAGCTTTTTTTCAATTCTGACTTCAAGCTTCATGGTACGAAAGACATCCTGTAAAAAATAAATGGTTTCTTCAACAGCATCAGGAATAAGCTCCAGTTCAACTTTCGCATCCCTGGTTCCTATTAGGCCAAACAACCCTCGAGAGGGTTGTTCAAGCACAACAATTTTTACCCGATCCTCCGTGGTATTCCATTGACGAAGGCCATTTTGCACGGCCTCCTCAATCGATTTACCCGTAACCAACAATTTTTTCATTTTGTCAGGCCACCCTTATTGTTTTGAGGTTCTTTCGGTTTTTTATAAATAAAGTAGGATTGTACGATTGTAAACGTATTACTGAATACCCAATACAATGGAAGGGCAGCAGCAAAATTCATTGCCATAACGAAAATCAAAACCGGGAAAATGAACATCAGATTTTGCATTTGTGGAGTCATTTGCGATGACATCATCTTCTGTTGGAAGAAGGTAGTGACCGCAGCGAGTAACGGTAGAATATAGTAAGGATCTTTTGTTCCCAATTGAAGCCAGAGGAAGGAATGCTCTGCAATCGAGTGGTTTCGCATAATCGCGTTATATAAAGCAATCAGGATCGGCATCTGCACAATTAGCGGAAAACAACCGGCTAATGGATTAACACCATTGCTTTGAAACAGCTTCATTGTTTCTTCCTGCTGCTTTTTGGCATCGTCCTTGTATTTCTCTTTCAACTTTTTGAGCTCAGGCTGTAAATCCTGCATCCGTTTGGAGCTTTTGTACTGCTTCAGCGTAAGCGGTAATATAATCAAACGAATAATAATGGTTACAACCAATATGGACAATCCGTACTGTCCCCATAGTGCTGCCGCAAACCAATCCAAAACATCAGCCAAAGGACCTACGAAATACTTGTCCCAAAAACTATTGGTAGGGTCGATTTTAGTTGTTGCCGGCGTACATCCAGCAAGCAGTAAAAAGACGAAAAAAAGCGGCCAATATTTAGCTAATCGACGGGTCAAAATGAAATCCTCCTAAATGTTCTTTTCCAATAATAAACTATAGCATATCTCACCCCAAAAAAGAAATGCAGCTTTCTACTTTCTTATAAGTAAAGAGCCGCGCATTAACACATGCAAAATACATTTTTCCATTTCCTTATATTTCATCCCGACTACGGGTTTGCGAGCAATCAATATGAAGTCATAGCCACCCATTACTTTGGGGGCATTCAGACGGACAATTTCCTTGATCATGCGGCGAATCCGGTTACGAACTACGGCATTACCCAGCTTTTTGCTGACCGAGATTCCCAGGCGAAAGGATGGCTGCCGAGCCCGGGTATAGGAATAGAGCACAAACTGGTGGTTAGCCACCGACTTTCCTCCGCGATATACCTTGTCAAAATATTCTCTCTTCGTTAGACGATGTTCTTTATCCACATTCAGCTCTCCATTACTTCCGGATCGTTGCGACTTGATTCCATTCATTTCATTATACATGTAGTTATCTGAACAACAAAAAAGACCACCTGATGAGTGGCCTCTTGTATTACGCGCTTAGAACTTTTCTACCCTTTAAACGACGAGCAGATAATACTTTACGACCGTTCACGGAACTCATTCTTTTGCGAAAGCCGTGTACCTTCTTGCGTTTTCTAGTATTCGGTTTAAACGTAGGACCCATCTATCCTGCACCTCCTTGAGGAAAAAGCATTCCCAAAAATACCTCTTAATATTAAACCACATAATCGCTAGAAAAGTCAATCTAAATAAAACCGCGCATTTTGCAGGCGGGTGAACAACTTTTACGTCGAAATTTACGACCTGTGTATAAAAATTAAAGATTTCCACACCTTCTGTCGATTTAATCACAGGGTACCAACAATATATAGTGCTGTTGATAAAACTTACACACAAGCTATAGACAATGTGGATAATTCTAAACAATACGTTGATAATGCCTACAAATTTTGATATTATGGTTATGCCCTCCCTGTGGATAGCCACTTTTTCATGATAATGTTATCAACATGCTGTGGATATCTTTGTGCACAAGTATTTGGCTTATGTATAAGTTATTAGATGTGCCTTGCACACTGTGGACAATATTCGACAGATTCCGATAATTTTAATATATACGTTTTCCGGCTTACGCCACATCGCTTAATTTCCAAAGGAGTGAACAGATTGTGGAAAGCCATCCTAACGAGCAATGGCAGCAAGTTCTTTCCATTATTCAAACACGGCTTAGTAAACCAAGTTTCGAGACCTGGTTTACATCCACAAGAGCCGTAACTTTTAATGATGCCAAGGTTGTGATATGTGCCCCTAACAACTTTGCCCGCGAATGGCTAGAAAATCGTTACACCAAGCTGATTCGTGATACCATCGTGGATTACAATGGGAAATCTACAGATGTCAAATTTATTATCGAATCCGAGGAAGACAAAAACGTTGATCTTCCCCCCTCTTCGGCGCAATCCAGTGCACAATCTACGCTAGCTGTCCCTGAAGAAACCTTCAGTCATATGATGAATTCCAAATACACATTTGATACGTTTGTCATAGGTTCAGGTAATCGATTTGCCCACGCAGCCTCGCTTGCTGTTGCAGAAGCACCGGCCAAAGCCTACAATCCTTTGTTTTTGTACGGGGGTGTGGGACTGGGAAAGACACATTTGATGCATGCGATCGGACATTTTGTTCTCGAGCATAACCCGCGTGCCAAGGTTCTTTATATTTCGTCCGAAAAATTTACAAACGAATTTATCAATGCGATACGGGATAACCGCGGCGAAAGCTTCCGCAACAAATATCGCAATATTGACGTGCTGCTGATCGATGATATTCAATTTTTGGCTGGTAAAGAAGGAACGCAAGAGGAGTTTTTCCACACTTTTAATGCTCTTCATGAGGAACGTAAGCAGATCATTATTTCCAGTGATCGGCCTCCCAAAGAGATCCCAACGCTCGAAGAACGATTAAGATCCCGCTTTGAATGGGGATTAATTACGGATATTCAGCCGCCCGACCTGGAAACCCGGATTGCTATCCTGCGCAAGAAAGCCAAGGCAGACAATCTTGAGGTTCCTATAGAAGCGATGGTGTACATAGCCAATCAAATCGATACGAACATTCGGGAGCTTGAGGGTGCATTAATCCGCGTCGTTGCTTACTCATCATTGATTAATGCCGATATTACATCCCATCTCGCAGCTGAAGCGTTAAAGGACATCATGCCAAGCAGTCGTCCACGTGTCATCACGATCCAGGATATCCAGCAGAAGGTTGGAGAATTTTATGGGATGAAGATGGAGGATTTTAAAGCACGCAAACGTACCAAAATGGTCGCCTATCCGCGTCAAATCGCAATGTATTTGTCACGCGAGCTGACCGACTTTTCATTGCCCAAAATCGGTGAGGCTTTCGGTGGCCGTGACCATACGACTGTGATTCATGCGCATGAGAAAATCTCTGTAGCGCTGAAGACCGATCAGGAGCTCTACAAAATTGTCCACAGCCTGATTGAAAAAGTAAAAAATGTAACTGCCTGAACCATCTATTAACAACCAAATATTCAGTCTGTATAACTTGAGGCCTATGCACAAACTATTCACATGTGGATAGGCTTTTGTATTGCGCCTTTTGTTCACATATCCACATATCCAGAGCCCCTACTACTATTACTAATAAAAAAAGAGTAATATAAGGGGATAAAGTTGTAATTACATTTTTGAATTCTAGGAGTGACAGAATGAAATTAACAATCCTTAAAGAATACTTGAATGAATCCATTCAACATGTATCAAAAGCCATATCGAGCAAAACTCCGATCCCCATTCTGAGCGGAATAAAAATAGATCTGGATTCGAGCGGAATGACGCTGACTGCCAGTGATACCGATATCTCCATTCAAAGCTTTATCCCATTAGAAAAAAATGAACTCAACATCATTGAAATAGAGCGTCAGGGCAGTATTGTGCTGTCAGCCAAATTTTTTGTTGAAATTATTCGTAAGCTTCCAGCCCAAAAGGTAGAAATTGAGGTCAAGGAAAATTTCCAAACGATCATTCGTTCGGGTTCTTCGGAAATTCAATTGGTCGGACTTGATCCGGAAGAATATCCAACCTTGCCAAGTATCGAAGAATATAGAAGATTTCAGCTTCCCAGTGATTTATTAAGAACGATGATCAAACAAACGACCTTTGCGGTATCGACTAATGAATCAACACCGATTCTTACGGGTGTTCTGTGGACTGTGGATAACGGAAAGCTTAAATTTACGGCCTGTGATCGCCATCGCTTGGGGACTCGTGAAACAAATATAGAAGTGGATGCCGACTTTAACCTTAATAATATTTCCATTTCTGGGAAAACTTTAAATGAACTGTCCAAAATTTTACCGGATCAAAACACGCTGATCGATATTATCTTTGCTGAAAATCAGGTGTTATTTAAGCTGAGCTCGATATTATTTTATACCCGGATTTTGGACGGCACTTATCCCGACACCTCCAAGCTGATCCCGCAATCCTATAAAACAGAGCTGGTCATTAACGCACACCAGCTGGCCGATGCGATTGATCGTGCTTATCTGCTTTCTAAAGAAGAAAAGACGAACATCGTCAAGCTGATCATGAATGAGGATCAAACCATCGAGATTTCTTCCAGCTCCTCCGAGCTTGGAAAAGTAACCGAACAGCTGGAAGTTTCAAGCTTAAGCGGAGAGCTGCTTCGCATTTCGTTCAATTCCAAATATATGCTGGACGCACTCAAGGTCATGGATAGCCAATTGATTCATATCGGATTCACAGGTGCGATGCAGCCGATCATTATCCGACCGGAAGAAACGACCTCTCTTCTGCAATTGATTCTCCCTTACCGAACAACTAATTAAGCAAAAGGAGCACGGCTTGTCATGAATCCTATATCTATTCATACGGATTACATCACGTTAGGCCAATTTTTGAAATTGGCAGATTGCATATCTACAGGGGGGCAGGCTAAATTTTTTCTGCAGGAGACCGTTATCCATGTCAATGGAGAGCTGGAAAATCGGCGGGGCAAGAAGCTGGTTCATCTGGATCAGGTCCGTGTCGATGGCTGCGGGGAATTTCAGGTCGTACGTTCTTAATAACCTTGTAAAACGGCTTTGCTTGGCAGAGTCAGTCTGTAGGAGGAACCGTTTTGCAGCTGAATAAGCTTTCCTTGCGGAATTACCGCAACTATGAAGAAGTGCATTTTGAAACCAGAGATATGGTTAATATCATTATCGGCCCTAATGCACAGGGCAAGACGAACCTGCTGGAAGCCATTTTCGTGCTGGCTCTGACCAAATCCCACCGTACCCATCAGGATAAAGAGTTAATTCATTGGGATGCACGCCAAACCATGCTGCATGGAGAAGTTGAAAAAAAGTACGGAACCTGCAAGCTGGATCTCACTATTTCTCCGCAGGGCAAAAAAGCTAAAATAAATGGCTTGGAGCAAAAGAAGCTGAGCCATTTTATCGGCTCTATCAATGTCGTGATGTTTGCACCTGAAGATCTCGAAATTGTTAAGGGCTCCCCATCTGTCCGACGGCGTTTTCTCGATATGGAAATTGGCCAGGTCCATCCCACATATTTGTACGATTTATCCCAATATCAAAAAGTACTGCAGCAGCGGAACAATTATTTAAAGCAGCTTTTTACTACACGGGACACGAAAGCAGTGCTAATGGACGTGTGGAATGAACAATTGATCCAGCTCGGTATTAAAATTATCAAAAAGCGTCAAAGCTTTATACAGAAGCTCCAGCGGTGGGCAGAAAAAATTCATTATGGCATAACGGCAGGTCAGGAGCATATTCAGATTACATATGCCAGCTCCTTTGACGCTAACAGCCTTGAAGATGAAACTGTTTTATTTGATCAATTTATGATAAAGTTATCACAGGTGAAAGAACAGGAGCTTCGGCGCGGTGTGACTATGGTAGGCCCGCATCGGGATGATTTGTTGTTTACGATCAATGGCAAGGATGTGCAGACCTTCGGTTCGCAGGGCCAGCAGAGGACCACGGCGCTTTCTCTGAAGCTTGCGGAAATCGAACTGATTCATGAGGAAGTAGGCGAATACCCTATTCTACTTTTGGATGATGTGCTATCCGAGCTTGACCAGTACCGACAAACTCAACTGATCGAAACGTTTCAAAATAAAGTGCAAACCTTTATTACAACAACCGGAATTGAAAGCATAGATCGTTCAAAGCTGGAAAACGCTTCTGTGATTCACGTACGGAACGGAAGCCTGATTTAAGTCATTGCCTGCAAGTAGTCTCACGTTTTGAGGAGATGTCCCCCATGTTCATTCATTTAGGCGGAGAAAAAATCATTCGTGCATCCGAGCTCGTGGCTATATTTGATCTATCCATAGAGAAATCATCCAAAATATCAAAGCAATTTTTAAGCTATGCCAATAAAGAGAAAAAGGTTGAAGTGATCGGAGAGGAAGACAGCAAATCGCTCGTCGTTACCAAATCAAAGGTATATTACTCTCCGATTTCATCTATGACCCTCAAGAAACGGGCAAACCAATTGTTAACAAACTAGATTTTACCTTGGAAAAGAGGGTGTCAGCATGTCTGTGAATGAAAATGCATATGATGAAAGTCAAATACAGGTGCTCGAGGGTCTCGAAGCTGTTCGTAAGCGTCCGGGGATGTATATCGGATCCACCAGCTCAAGAGGTCTCCATCATCTGGTTTGGGAAGTTGTAGATAATAGTATCGATGAGGCTCTTGCCGGCCATTGTTCCAAAATCGATGTTATCATTCATCGTGATAACAGCATTACGGTTATAGATAACGGGCGTGGTATCCCTGTTGGGGAGAACACCAAGCTGAAGAAGTCTACGCTTGAGGTTGTTTTGACCGTATTACACGCGGGCGGTAAGTTCGGCGGGGAAGGCTATAAAGTTTCCGGGGGACTGCATGGGGTTGGTGTATCGGTTGTTAATGCGCTTTCCAAGAAATTAATCGTTCAGGTCAAGCGAGATGGACACATCCACCAGCAGGAATATCAACAAGGTGCGCCTCAATATGATATCAAAGTGGTTGGAGACGCTGAGGATACCGGTACCAAGATTACTTTTTGGCCTGATGACGAGATTTTTACGGAAGTTACTGAATATGACTATGACACGCTGCAATCACGGATCCGTGAGCTGGCGTATTTAAATAAAGGCATTGAAATTACTTTGGCGGATGAGCGGACAGATGTAGCCAATTCCTTTTTGTATGAAGGTGGAATTGTCTCTTTTGTTGAGTATTTGAACCGTAACCGCGAACCGCTGCATGCTCCGATTTATACCGAGGGCTCCAAAGACAATATTCAGGTTGAGGTTGCCATTCAATACAATGAGGGCTACTCCGAAAATATTTATTCATTCGCTAATAACATTAATACACATGAAGGCGGTACCCATGAATCCGGGTTTAAGAGTGCTCTTACCCGTATTATGAATGATTTTGCGCGTAAATATAACGCGATTAAAGAAAGTGACGCCAATTTGTCCGGTGATGATGTGCGTGAAGGCTTGATTGCGATCATTTCCGTGAAAATTCCTGATCCGCAGTTTGAAGGACAAACCAAAACCAAGCTTGGCAACAGTGAGGTTCGCGGTATCGTGGAATCCTTGTTCTCCGAGAAGCTTAGTGAATTCATGAACGAAAATCCAGCGACAGCCAAGAAAATCGTGGAAAAAGGCATACAAGCCTCACGTGCCAGAGAAGCAGCCCGCAAAGCCCGCGAATTGACGCGTCGTAAAAGCGCTTTGGAAGTTAGCTCACTGCCAGGCAAGCTGGCTGACTGCTCTTCCAAGGATGCTTCGATCAGCGAAGTTTATATCGTGGAAGGTGACTCTGCCGGTGGTTCTGCCAAGCAGGGGCGTGACCGTCATTTTCAGGCGATATTGCCGCTGCGCGGTAAAATATTGAACGTGGAAAAATCGCGTCTTGATAAAATTTTATCCAATGCGGAAATTCGCGCTATTATTACAGCCTCAGGCACAGGCATCGGGGACGATTTTGACGTCGCCAAAGCCCGTTATCACAAAATTATTATTATGACCGATGCAGACGTCGATGGTGCACATATCCGAACCTTGCTGCTTACCTTCTTTTTCCGTTATATGCGTAAGCTGATTGAAGTCGGTTATATTTACATCGCTCAACCGCCGTTATATAAGATCGAACGTAACAAAACGATTCGATATGCCTACAATGACAAGCAGAAGGATCAGATTACGCAGGAATTCGGAGAAGGCGTCAAACTTAATATACAACGCTATAAAGGTCTTGGTGAAATGGACCCTGGACAGCTATGGGAAACGACCATGGACCCGGATACTCGTACTCTGCTGCAGGTTAGTATTCAGGATGCGATTGAGGCCGATGCGATTTTCGATACCTTGATGGGCGATAACGTAGAGCCGCGCAGAGACTTTATCCAGGAGCACGCCAAATACGTAAAAAATCTAGATTTTTAAGCCGATCATGCTTACGAAGTAAACTTTCCCTTAGGGAGAGTTCTGTATATGTTTACGAAGTAAACTTTCCCGCAGGGAAAGTTCTTAGGAGGACAAAATGTCGGAAGAACAGTTTTCTCAAATAAAAGAAATAGATATCGGGTTGGAGATGCGTACTTCCTTTATGGACTACGCAATGAGCATAATCGTCAGTCGTGCTCTGCCGGATGTTCGTGATGGCTTAAAGCCTGTTCATCGCCGAATTTTGTTTGCGATGTCGGAGCTTGGCATGTATTCAGATAAGCCGCATAAGAAATCAGCCAGAATTGTCGGCGAAGTTATTGGTAAATACCATCCGCATGGTGATTCCTCCGTATACTTCACGATGGTACGGATGGCGCAGGATTTTTCCTTGCGTTATATGCTCGTCGATGGTCATGGTAACTTTGGTTCGATCGATGGAGACATGGCAGCGGCGATGCGGTATACGGAAGCTCGTCTGTCGAAGATTGCGATGGAGCTTTTACGTGATATTAATAAAGAGACAATTGACTTTATACCCAACTATGATGGTGAAGAGCATGAGCCTGCTGTTCTTCCTTCGCGTTTTCCGAATCTGCTCGTAAACGGCAGCTCTGGTATTGCGGTAGGGATGGCCACGAGTATTCCTCCACACAATTTAACGGAAGTGATCAACGGACTTCAGCAGCTTATTGAAAATCCGGATGTCACGCCGATGGAATTAATGCAATCTATCAAGGGCCCGGATTTTCCTACAGCGGGATTTATTTTGGGACGAGAAGGTATTAAGCAAGCCTATAATACAGGCCGTGGATCGGTTACGATGAGAGCCAGAGCCGTTATAGAAGAAAACAATAACAAAGCAAAAATCTTGGTGCATGAGCTGCCCTATCAAGTAAATAAAGCTCATTTGATCGAAAAAATTGCGGAATTGGTCAGAGATAAAAAGATTGATGGTATCACCGATCTGCGCGACGAGTCGGACCGTAACGGAATGCGTATTGTAATTGAGCTGCGCCGCGACGTGAATCCGAATGTAATCTTGAATAACCTCTACAAGCAAACTTCGATGCAGTCTAATTTCGGTATCATTATGCTGGCTCTCGTTAACGGGGAACCGAAGGTCCTGAACCTGAAGGATATGCTGTATCACTATTTGGAGCATCAAAAGGTCGTTATTCGTCGTCGGACGGAATATGAACTGCGCAAGGCTGAAGCCAGAGCGCATATCCTCGAAGGTTTGCGTATCGCACTCGATCATCTTGATGAAGTGATCACACTGATCCGTTCATCACAAAATGCGGAAGAAGCACGTGAAGGGTTGATCGAAAGATTTTCATTAAGCTATGATCAAGCTCAAGCTATTCTGGATATGCGTCTACAGCGCTTAACCGGTTTGGAACGCGACAAGATTGAAGAAGAATACGCAGAGCTGTTGAAGAAAATCGCTGAGTACAAGGCTATCCTCGGAGACGAGCAATTAGTGTTAGCGATTATTAGTACCGAGCTTAATGAAATCAAGGAAAAATTCGGTGATGAGCGCCGTTCGGAAATAACGATTGGTGGAGAAAGCATCGAGGATGAGGATCTGATTCCTCAAGAAGAAGTGATTATCACTATCACGCATAGCGGTTATATCAAAAGATTGCCGGTTACCACCTATCGCAGCCAGAAGCGCGGCGGTCGAGGCGTCATTGGGATGGATACGAAGGACAAAGACTTTGTTGAACATTTATTTGTCACCAATACGCATCACTTCTTGCTCTTCTTTACGAATAAAGGCAAGGTGTACCGCCTGAAGGCTTATGAGATCCCTGACCTTAGCCGTACAGCTCGTGGAACGCCAATTATTAATCTGTTACAGATTGAGCAGGGTGAAACGATTAATGCGGTCATTCCAGTGGAGGGCTTTGAGTCCGAGCAGGAGCTTTTCTTTGCTACCAAAAATGGTCTGGTCAAAAAGACGGCTTTGAACGAATACGGGAATATCCGTAAGGGCGGATTGATTGCGATCACGCTGCGTGAAGATGACGATCTGATTGGAGTCAGACTGACAGAAGGCAATCAATCGATCATTATGGGAACTGCGCAAGGTGTCTCGATTCACTTTCCAGAGCAGGACGTCCGTTCAATGGGCCGTTCGGCAACGGGAGTCAAAGGCATTAATATCGGTGAGGACGATACCGTTATCGCGATGGATGTCGTTCATCCCGATGATACGGTGCTGATTGTAACGTCCAAAGGATTCGGTAAACGAACACCGGTTGCTGATTACAGACTTCAATCACGCGGTGGTAAAGGTATCAAAACTCTGAACGTCACTCCGAAGAATGGACCTGTCGTCAGTCTGAAGATTGTAAAAGATGATGAAGATCTAATGATTATTACAGCATTAGGTACGATTATTCGAACCAGTATGGCGGGAATTTCTGTTATGGGCCGTTATACCCAGGGGGTAAGACTGATTCATATCCGCGATGAAGATGAAGTGGCAACAGTAGCTAGAGTTGAAAAGAGCGAAGATGCCGCAGAGGATGAAATCGATGGAGAAGAAACAGCCTTGTCCCCAGAGAGTGAAGAATAAATAAATATATCAAAAAAGGTTGAAGAATGGGGTGACAGCCCCATTCTTTTTCGTTTAGAATAGGGAGAAGATAGAAAGTAAAGCGAGGGAATACCATGGCCACAATTTCCGTTTCCCAGTTAAAGACCGGCGAAAAGATGAGCGATAACGTACAAACGAAGCTCGGGAACGTTTTATTTATGAAAGGGAAAATAGTAAGCGAGAAGGATATAGAGATCTTGAAAGCCTTTTTAATTCCTTCCATTTCTATAGAATCCAAAGAAAATGATCCGGTCAATGACGATGTGATAGAAGAGCCGAACAACACCATTCTGCCTTTCTATGAACAATATGATAAGATGCTCTCGCTTTTAAAAAAGGTATTTAATTCGGCGAGTGGGCAAAACTTCCCTATACTTGAGGTTCGTACGCAGCTGGAAGCGCTGCTGCAGCATATTGATCAATATCATATTTTGACTTTTAGCCCCAAAACGTTTCAATTGAATGATTATCTGTTCCATAATAGCATCATGGTTAGTTTAACATCCTATTCATTGGCCAGATGGCATGGACTGGCTGCTAAGGACCTTATGCCTATTGCGATAAGCGGCCTCTTGCATGATATAGGTAATGCAAAAGTGGATCCCGGTATTTTATATAAACCGAACAAGCTGACTCCAGTGGAATTTGAAGAACTGAAGCAGCATACCACGATTGGTTACAATTTATTGAAGAATGTGGCTGCCATTAATGAAGGTGTGAAATTGACAGCGATTCAGCATCATGAACGTGAAGATGGATCAGGCTATCCACTAGGAATCAAAGGAGATAAAATTCATCTATACTCCAAAATCGTTGCCATCAGTGATATATTTCATGCGATGACATCGGATCGGTACCATAAAAAAGCGGCTTCTCCTTACCTGGTGTTGGATCAATTGTTTACAGAATCGTTTGGTAAATTGGATCCTGCGTTAGTTCAGACCTTTATACAGAAAGTAACGCAATTCCATAATGGGGTTCTCGTTAAGCTAAATGATAAACGGATTGGTGAAATTGTGTTTTCAGATCGTGCTAACCCCACTCGTCCTTGGGTCAATGTGAATGGACAAATTATTAATTTAACAACGGAGCGCAGTCTTTATATACAAGATGTTATTCAAAAGTAAATAGTTTTGATATTTGCTTGACGCTTGGCTTACATATATGGTAGATTAATCTTCGCTGCTTCAAGCAACGAAGATTTTTTATAAGAAACTTTTTTTAATCTAATAAAAAGCTTGCAATGATGCAGTGATGTGTGTTATATTAAAAAAGTCGCCACTAAACAGCGAATGAATAAATCAATAAGAGTGAAAGTCGACAGTAATGTCGATGGATCGCGTTTTGTCCTTTGAAAACTGAATCAACGAGTGAGTGAATAGCAGTATAAGAGAATGCAAATTCTCGTCAGCAGTGAATGAGTACAAATCAAAGTTCTACCTTAATGGAGAGTTTGATCCTGGCT
>NZ_MRTH01000047.1 GCF_001956045.1 Paenibacillus sp. FSL H7-0331
ATCACTCCGATGCCGGCCGCTGCAAGGCCTCCTGCAATTTCGCCCACTGTATATGCCAGGTTACTATCACCTTTATTGGTAGTATCATGATAGATCCCGTTACTGATCGCGGAAGCTCCTACATTCCAGGCACCACTTGCAAATGATTGTAATGCTCCTAGGACATGATGTCCACCTGGATCCTCATTTTTTGTCTGAGCATACTCGTCCTCCTGGCTGCTACTTTCATTGAAAAGCAAAAACCACAACACGGGCGGCTAACTCGCATTGTGGCAATCTCTTGATAATGGTTGTATTGTAGGATAGATTACTTTTAGTTTGACAATTTCTTTTCAGTATAAGGATGGTCAAGTAAGCTAAGCAGACTTGTGCTTAAGTATTTTGTCTGGTATTGATTCAAATCTTTATTGATAATTAACTCACCGTTTTCTTTTCTAAGTAACTGATCTGAGCCATCTTCTAAAAATAACAGATTCCCATCAATTTGTTTCATAAGCTTCCCCATCATTTTAAACAAAAGCTCCAATCCTAGATAAAAGGTGTTACTGAACAATTGAACTCTGAGGCATACATTAACATCTAGGTTATAATGATTTCTAACAAAAGAGATATCAGAAGTATCCTCAATTTCAAGAGCCAATGAAAAATACTCTGATCCGATAATTATTTCCTCTTCATTACAATTAACTGACACCTCTGCGTTCGCTAACTCGTTAGTTATTCTTTCTATCATTTCTCCAAGTGATTTATAACTTAAATTAGATAGTAAAAACAATTCGCAGTCCATGCATTTCTATCCCCCAAACACCTTCATAATTTTTCCATACTTCACAAAAAAATAGTTCTTTTAAGTTTTTCAAGTCCCCGTTAGGATTTGCTTTTCTTAAAATTCCTTCAACGATCTCCGTAACTTTTTCAGGAGCGAAATTATCTAAATTAAGAACAATTCTTTCTGCCTGTGTTTTTGTCTTTGTTCTTATGTTTCTAATAATATCATCCTGCTTTGAGTTCCGGCAGAGGACTCACCACCCTGTATTCGGTTTTGTTCTTCATCATGCTATAGATAATGTTCACAAGCCTTCTCATGACGCATATGAGGGCTTGCTTCTTCGTCTTACCTTCTGCTAACTTCCGTTGATAGAACTCATAGAACAAGGGATTATGCTGTCTCTTGTTCTTCCCTTTGGCTACTTGGATTTGCTGTACAGCAAGGTTGTGGAAGATACTGTTTAGTACCCGATTACCTTGACCGCTTGCTTGGTCTTTGACTTTGGCGCCCGAACTAAAGCGTACTGGAGCGATTCCGGCAAATCGGGCTAGCTTATCCGCATTGGAGAAGCGGTGAATGTCTCCAATCTCAGCGACTAGTTCTGCCACAGTAACCACGTTAATACCGTCCATCGACTCTAGCTTGTAGTCGGTTTGAGCTAATACATGACGAAGTTGTTCCTCTGTCTGCTTGATTAGTTCTCTGCTTCTCCGCATGTCATGAACCATGTTAACGACTAGGAAGTCTCTATATTCTTGGAAGTTCCGTTTCGTCTCCCCATCCTGCCTGACCAATTCAAGTATTTCTTCTGCCTTACGGGTAGAACAAGTGTTATTACTGGATTTACGTAGATATTCCGCTAGTTCTTCGACCCCCACCGTTAGTGCTTGATGTGGTGCAGGATACTTCTCCCAAAAGGCAAGAGCGGCTTTACCGTCTATGTCACAGAAGAACTTCTTATAGGACAGCTTAATTGTTGGTGCATTTGATTCTTCAAGCCACTGGCATGTTTGACGATAGAATTACGTCTTGCTACCAGTTGCCCGACTGTCCAGTAAATATCCTGTCGCATCCGGCAGTTCATCCAATCTGGCGAGCAACACCCTGGCGATGCAGTACGCATCCCAACTATCACTCTTTTGTGTGGTTGCATTACTCATACGTTCATTGTAGGAAAGAGCGGAGTTGACTTCTTTGACAACTTGCTTGTTTTCTACAAGGTGAACGGCTAATGATCTGCCATTGCCACCCGTATCCTCTAATCCATAGACAGGGGTCAAGCCTTTTGAACATTACTTCTTGACGAACTTCATCAATTCATCGAAGGTTGTTGGCTTGTTCTCGATTTGAATCTCACCGAGTCTTTCGTTCCAATAGTTGACGATTACCGCTGTATGATGGGCTTTATGTAAATCCAAACCGACATAAATATGTTTCTACTTGTAGTGTGTCAAAAGGATTCACCTCTGTGTATGGATTATGTCGTGACTAGGGTAAAAGAATAGGGGCAACCTCAGTTCGAGCGTTAACCTTACGGTTCGCAGTGGGACGTAAGCCTCTCTATTCCCTTCCTTGTTGTCACAGTATGGCTTCATGTAAACCAATTGCTTCTATATCTCCATAGCGATATGTACCGCTATAAAAATCACGTTTATCTAAGATTCGTTTTACTTGCACTTTCGTAAATAAACTGCCTTGCCCAGTCGTAAAACCTTCTTCATTCAATGATTCTGCTATTCGAGTCAACGTCCATGTTGGATGCTGTTCTTTTGATTCAAGCACTCTACGGACAATTTGTGCCTGCTTCTCATCTACTTGGATGCACTTCTGACCTTTCTTTGCCTTGTATCCGAAGGTTGCCCTTCCACCTGCATAGCCGCCCTGTTCAGCTTTCTGGTTTCGACCTCTTCCTAGCTTCGATGCAATCTCCAAGCGTTGGTACTGGTCAAGCAGTTCCATAAGCCCGTTAATCAGGAAGTCATTCGGGTCTTTCTTGTGGATGCTGTAGGTGGGTTGTTCAATACTCCGAACGTCCACCCCATGCTTCTTAAACTCCCGATGTACCAACACTTTCACAATGTCAGACCGCCATAAACGGCTTGTATTGAGGGCAACAACTGCATCAATGGATTGGTTAATAACAAAAAACAGGTCAATCATGGTGGTATCTGACCATAATCGACCTGTTTAGTGTAACGGAATAGCGTTATTTAGGTTATGAAATTCAAGTGTTTGATGTGCGTACAAACGAATTACTGAAACCTTTATACGGGTATTACATGGGTTAGATGTGTCACTGGTTGAAAGTAGAGTGCATTCGGCAATGGGTAGCCCCCACATGATACTAGAACTAGAGGACTGGAATTTCTATGCCATCACCAGGCGACTTTTCCAAGAAGACATCAGGATTACTAGGGTTTGACTTTCTTAGCTTAAAAACTTGTACTTTTGTTAATGGTGGAGTAAAAGAAATCGACTTATTAGAGAAGTCGTTATCAAGTATTCTTTCATATAACTTTGAGATGAACTCTTTCCATTCACTCGAAGTGGACGCAGAGAAAGCGTCTTTTGATTCGAGTAGACGATAACCATCTGCACGATAAAACATTAGCAGACCCGTTCCAAAATCACAATTTTCATTGCTTAATATAGCCTTTGGAACCTCAAAGCCGCTGTTCCAGTTATAGTTAGCGGCTAAGATATGGAGATCCAGAGGATTCTTATTTATAATTTCTGTAATAATCTTGCTATTATCCTCACTGTATAATAGGTCTTTTAGCTCCTGTAGTTTTTCACCATGCGTAACGGTTGTTTTATTATTCATCATCGGTCTATTGATTCACTTTGTAAATCTATCTTTTTAGCCGTAAAGTTGTAATTAATTGCTCAATACCCTCTGCGATCACTTCAAATGAATTTCTTTCATAGTCCTCAAGTTTCACATACCCATCTTGATTATCAACTACAACCATAAGCCCATTGCCCTCTATGCCTATAGGGATATGCTCAAGTTTGTTATTGTGGTTATTCTTGTATCCCGTAAGTATGTTGCTGTAAGATTCAATATCTGCCTTTGGTAGTACCGATTCTAGTTTTATATAGTGGTCTTTAATAAACCCATCTAGATCAGCAAACCAATATGAATTGTAATATTCGATAACAGACGGATGAATTCTGATACCTTGGTTCTCTTCTAGAGATTTGAAATCATTAAAGTCTTTTTTTTCAACAGGTCTCCAAGAGATATACTCATCCTCGTCAACTTCTCCAACATAAATAAAGGAATCAACATCTTCATCGAATGGTATTTTAAATAAAAAATCTAATCCCTCATCCGCGGTGGCTTTCCTTAACGAAAAATATTGATTCATTGCTTCCTTTATAGACAAAAATATCACCCTTTACTTGTTCAAGAATTTTTCCAATAATTCAGCATAATGGCTATCACTGCCCCAAACTCCTGCTTCTTTTTCAGCATTGTGTATGCCGCCCGAGCCAGGATGTAATTTGGAGGGCACTGCAACAGCCTGACCACCACCACCAATATGATGATGAATTAGCGTGTCATTATACAGTTCTTTAATATCATACTGCGGAAAATGTTGTCTGAACTGCTTATCATTAATTGGTGAGAAACCTAATTCAATTTTTTGCTTATTGGCTTTACTTATACTTTCGGGGTATTTTTCCAATACCTCTTTCCAGTAATAATCTTTATCTCGTAACCATCCTTCTGAATTTGTACCATTCTTCCCATTACCTACATAAGGCATTTCCACTGTCAGTCTAGGATCAGCGGTATATTTAGTTTCGAGTTTACTTAAGTCAGCATTACGATAGGTTCTAATTGGAATATCATCAATTTTACCCGTCCCCTCAGATGAAAAATTATGGACGCCATCTGCGATCTTGCTCACTCCATTGCCGATCGTTGTTACACCCAAGGCTGCAACAGCCAAAGAGGGGGCGATGATGACAGCCGCGACCCCCGCAGTTTCAGGACTAGCGATGATTCCCGCACTTGCAACGGTAATTCCCTCTATGGTCTCGATCACTCCAATGCCGGCCGCTGCAAGGCCTCCTGCAATTTCGCCCGCTGTATATGCCAGGTTACTATCACCTTTATTGGTAGTATCATGATAGATCCCATTACTGATCGCGGATGCTCCTGCATTCCAGGCACCACTTGCAAATGATTGTAATGCTCCTAGGACATGATGTCCACCTGGATCTTCATTTTTTGTCTGAGCATACTCGTCCTCCTGGCTGCTGCTTTCATTGAAGTATCTCACATACTCCGTGTAAGGAGCAAGGCTCTCATAGGCTTGCATCGCAATCTCTTTGATTTGCTCTACACGTTTAGCAACCTCGTTTTGCCCACCTTTGCTGTAAGCTCTGCCCGAATCCTGCATCCAACCAAACAGTTCCTGATTGTAGGCTTCGAATTGACCTCTCAATCGAATCCCGAAGGCATTCGTATCCGCAAGCTCCTGGATGCTCTTCGTTCCGCTCGCAAGCACCGCGTTGTTTTTCATTTGTTCCATCATTTGGCTCACTGGGGGCGGTACACGAAACCAGTTCCAGACACCTTCTACCACCTGACGTGTCGAACTCACATAGG
Organism: Paenibacillus sp. FSL H7-0331; assembly: GCF_001956045.1. The sequence continues at coordinate 5,391 of NZ_MRTH01000047.1, forward strand.
GAATAACGGGATCTCCATACCCTGACTGTCCCGTAAGCCACCGGCTCCATGGATTCCCCGTTCCTGTACTTCTGGAACCTTCATCCGATTGGAGCTCGCGGATCGCGTTATAAGTCGTCTGTAATACACTGACGATACCTCCCAATTGATCGATCGAACGTTTATAAGCTGTTTCTAATTGTGTTGCATCCTGACCGAATTGGGTATTCGCTATCCTTAGATACCCCCTGCTCCCACTGTAAATCTGCTCTATATTCCTTTGAGTTTCTTTAGCTTGATCGATTAATGGTTTTAGATTTTCCAAATCTACCGTAAGTTTCGTCATCTCTATCAATCACCTTTATCGATCTGAGTCCATATTCGTTTACTCAAAATAAAAGTTCCATCATCTTGCTGCTCCTGACGTATCAGTAAACTAACTGAAAAATTCTCATCCTCACCTCGGTTTTCCTGCAACGAAATGTACTCAACAGCTATTTGGATCGCATCTTCTTCGTGATAAATGTCTTCCAGAAAATACATGTATTCAATAATTACATTTAAGGTTAGAAGTAACAGATCGCCCTCGTATTGCTTCCAAAATACCTTATGATTAAGGTTTGGTACGATATTAGCCATTCCCAGCCATTCATGAAGATTTGCCATTTCATTGTTTTCACTTTTACGCTCTTTGTGAAACTCTTCCAATCTTAAAATTTCCTCGGGATACTGATTCCATAATGATGTACCAAAAGAAATAAATAAATACTGCTTGTCCTTAGTCTGTTGACTTGCCATCAAAAGTTCAATTTGCTGATCCAAGCTGTTCGGGACTAGCATCTCTTGAGCACGAGGTTCAAGACAGATTGCCAGAAGCTCAATCACATCTGCTTGTTCTTTACTATCAATTAATGGAATAATTCCATCTATGAACGGGTCCTTCTCAGCTAATTGGTTCAAAATTAGACCCAATGCTGCAGCATGTGATTCACGGTCTGTGTCCTGCGGAGAACGGTACAATAGAATTGGATAACGTATGTGTTCACGTTTATGTGTCCAGTTAGACAACTGCTCTATTTCCAGTTCAGTTTCAGGAATATTCTTTAAGTCTATATTTCTCTTTTGCAAATAGTTTCTAATTGCAATAGTTTCTGCTGAATTCATAGTAAGTGTTAAAGACTGTGATGCAACATGAAGATCTGCTTGATGACTTACGTGTACTTCCTGCTTACTCTTATCCTCCTGAAGCCGAGAGGTCCATTCGCTGGAAACTATCAGGTTCCTTTCTGTAAGCTGTAATTGTTGATTCAAATCCTCAATTGAGTTAACCATGGCATCTTCTGGCCTTTGATCCTCCAATATGGAGAGGAACGGCATCACCAACTGTACCTCGCAACAGATTTTCTTTATGGTTTTTCCTGACTTCCAGTCCAGACGCACGACAGTTCGCCCTGGTACTTCTTCAGTCATTCTAAGTCCTTCCCGCCCATAGAAGTCGAAACAAAGCTCGGTGGATGCAAGAGGAATAATGTGATTGAATCCTCGTCTTCCCCGTGAGCGTGATGCAATGCTCGTATTATTAATCGATGCGATAATATAAATTCCATAACGCGATGCGTCACTGAGTAGTGACATCAATAGCTGGTTATCATCCATTGATTTTTGTTCCAGATAATCAGTAACACGAACGTAACCATCAATAACCAGGACATGGTAAGATAAATCATAATTGTCATGTGTATGCGACATCTCAGATTTGGCTCGGAACTCGTGCCATCCCGCCCCATCGAATCCAGCACTGAAGTCTTTGCGTTCTTCCATTTTTGCTGCCAAAAACTGAATAACATCTTTCAGTCTCTTTATTCCATTGTCTCTATCATCCACATATTCAACAATATGGGGTAAGGATTTCCATTTTTTCAGCGAATAGCTATCCCAATCAACTAACCATACATTGGCATCCTGAGGTGTAAATTGCTGAATCGTTTGCATAATGACAGTATGGAGTCCCATGGTTTTACCAGATTTCATAGGTCCAGTAAAAGCAAGATTACCCTCCCCAGCCAAATCGTAGACCCACTTCAGCTGCTTCTGCTGCTCCGGTAAATCAATCAATCCCATCGGCAATCGGAAACCAATATCATCCTGCTCCTGCTGAGAGCCTTCATATGTAATCAATTCTTCCAGATTTAAAACTTGTGGTAGAGGTTCCAACACAATGGGGGATAAAGTAAAATCCCGAGACAGATACTGTAGTTCTTTCGTGATAGCCTTTACACGCTCCGGCTTTGCGTAAGCACCCTGAAACTCAAGCACCTCTTCTCCCAAACGAACATATCCGCGTCCCTTGGAACGGATGCGAATGGCTCGTTCATCACCAATCATGGCTTTGCTTGAGTCACGGTCCTCGACCTTCAGCGCAATCATGTAGTCAAGATTATGCGCTACACGTTGTGCTTCACTTGGACTATGACCACTGAATAATAAGCGTATTCCATAAGATCGGCCCTGTCCGGCCAGGCGCTCCAAGGTAAGTAATAAGTTGTCAACAATATCGCTGTATTTCTTAGAGCTAAACTTAATTAATTGGCCCAATTCGTCAAAAACAACAAGCAACAGCGGTAAATTTGGGCGAACCTTGATTGAAGAATCCTTGAGGTACGCTTTCTTTTCCTTGTAATAATCCCTCATATAGTCTTTCCATTCAAACTGTCCCACTTCTTTAAATGCCTCATCCCGTTTTCGAAATTCGGCTTCAATAGCTGTTAAAGCTCGTTGAACGATAAATAATTCTCCACTATCGGCTGTACCAAGGACATGGGGTAAATGCTTTAATGGTTCAGCCATGCCACCGCCTTTACCGTCAATAAGAACGAAAGCAACGTTTTCCGGACTGTAAGATACTGCTAAAGAAAGTAGATAGGCTTGTAAAAATACACTTTTACCCGAACCTGTTGTTCCCCCGATAAAACCATGATTTCGCTTATAAAGATCAATATGGAGGTTCTTACCTTCCCAACCACGGCCAACAATCGACTTAATAGGATTTGCTAATGCAGAAGAGATATCCTGATTGTCCCAAATGCGTTTGATCTCCTTGGCACGAAGGAACGGGTTTTTGTTCATCCCTTCATCAAGCCCATCTTCACTGTCTGTGAACAAGTCATCAAATAATATGGAATCAGGGATAATCGCTTGTTTTAAATTGCTTTGCGGGGCATTCGGATAATAAATATTTGACATGAATACAGCGTACTGTTGCAGACCTTGCTCCGGATTTTGAATAAAACGTGTTAGTTCCAGTTCATCCTGCATTCCGCTTAATTCGACGATTTTTTCCCCATTCCTATATACATTGGCACCTGAGGTATTGGCATGAAGCTCCAATGCAAGAACTTCTTCCCCTTTAGGAATATCCATTATTGTATTTACTTCTATCATTGTTATAACCCCTTGCTCGCGACTCATATGCAGTAATCTTTTGGCTAAGGGCTCTTCTTCAAAAGAAGACCAATCATCAATGACAATCAATGCATAGTAACCACGCTCTTCGACTGAGGATCTGAACAACTCTTCGTTCTCCTCAATAAAGCTATCGATTTGCTGTTTACTGTATATACCCGCACTTCCCATAACATGAGGCAGGTGGTAATACCATGCCTGAGAATCACCTTCATCCACTTCTTCGTCTGGTGTTTCCGTACGTTCAAATGCACCACTTGTCAAAATAAACAATCGTAAATTATCATAGCGATGAGTCAAACACAGACGCGTAACAAAAGCCCGAATCCATGCCAAACGAAATTCAGGGCTACTCCCGCACCCGGCTATAAAAGTATATTCTGCCAAATTGACAACATAGGGAAAACCTTGTCCAGTCGTAAACATTTCATTCAAGCCTACTGCTTGCTGCAGCAGTTCGGCATCTGCCTCGTGTGCATCACGATTATCCAGTTCAGCTTGGACCCATAAAGGGACCGGCCCCTTACCTAAAGATGTATTCATATAATGGTCGCTTTCCTTGCCAATCCACCAGAGACGAGTCGACAATGATTCGTCTGTTTTTTTGTGCATTAGCTCCTCAAGCTCATGAAATAATTCAGGCAACGAAGGGTGCCAGGTTTGCAACGCCTGCATTTGGGTCTCTCGTGCCTGATAAAGCTCTTTATACCAGTTACTTAGACGACTGCGATATGAGACATATTGTTTTTCTACCTGCTGCTTTTGCTTTTTCGTTTGTTTTCGTTGCGAGTGCAAAGATACCATTGCTACTATCAACATTAGGAATGTAGTTACAATTGAGCCAAAGATCATCACCATTCTTGAACCGACAGTCCCATTATCCGCACGCGTCATCATCGTCATTACCAAGATAATCGGTCCGATGGTAGTCATTAGCATGCTCAATAATGTAGTTACTACTTGTGATTGATCCTTAGAGAATGGAGAAGGCGGTGTGTCCAACCGAATTGTCTTACGTTCAGGTAATTTTTTATCAATGCTCGGCCAAGTTATCCGAACCAACTGCTGCTGCTTACGCTTAGCCAACCATACCACCTCAAATTTTTATAATCAATCCAGCCTTAGCTTTCTTTGTTATGCTCGCTGTCTGCGCTGTGCTTGCTCCTGTGACAGTAATTGATCTCCATATCTACGTGCGTTTTGTACTGCTTTGTTTAATTCACTGACTAAAGAACGCATTGAACTGTAGGCTTTGGACCAATCATTATCAACAGACATATCCCCTAAATCTTTGACCGCACTTACAATTGAGCCTCTTTTACGATTGAATGCATCTGCTTCCTGCTGTAAACGGCCAGCAATTCTATCAAGCTGGTTCGCCGCATCGTATACTTCACTTGAGGTCGCCATTTCATATTCCTCCTACTAGCTATTCCTGATCGCTTCCAAAGTACCCGTTCACCTGATCATTCGATTTTATCGCAACTTTCCACTTTACTATTCGATTTTCTCCACCCGAAAAGGGGGAAAATATCTCAAACTGTGCAATCCAAGAATCCGAATTTTGAATTTGGGACAACAAACCAGGATTCTGAGGATTACCTGTTAAACCCATCAACTTCTGTTTGGGATAGACATGGGACACCCACTGAAATGTTTCTGGATACGCATGAAGCCAGGCTTTCCAAAACTCTGAGTTATTGGGGTACCATTCAGACCCAACGGAATTCCAAGTAATTGGTGAGTCATAGATCCGCTCGAACATCGATCTATACAACTGATAATTCGTAGTCCCTAGTACCCGATATTTATATTCATTTCCTTTGTTTATTTCTCTTATGGTCAGATGTGAGCCTATAGCAGGTTCTACAGTTGAATAAGAATGCAGACATTGATCAGGAGACGTTGAATCAAACGTCAGAGTCCAGAAATTATAGCTGTCAGCAGTATTAATAAAATGAAAAAATGAAGGCTCTGCCTCCCAATTATCCGTTTCCTCAACATGACGAATAGCTTTGGCTTTACGTAGAAACAAAAGGGTTTTGTCTTGCTTAGGATCAATAACTGTCCCTTTGTCCACTCTCCAGCTATGAAATGGAATTTCCTTCAGCTGCTCAGATTGTTCTCGAAATGAGAAGTACATGGAAAATAGTTCTTTGGACGTATACTCATTATTCAACCAGCTCACTAATCTCACTCCAAACGGCATGGGTCTTTTTTCATACATTATGCTATAATATGACATTATTTTCAAGGTAGTTATTGACAATTTTTGAACATTTCACTATGATGTATTTAAAACTGGGAGGGATTCTAATGAGCAAAGTGATGATAAGCACTGATGCGTTACGAACACATGCCAAAAAGGTTAAAATATTTGAAACTAAAATTGATGATATGAATAGCAAATTAACAGCTATGACCAATCAGCTTAATTCTGCTTGGGTAGATACAAACTGCACAGCTTTTTGCAATACAGTACAGGATTTGCAAAGAAATCAAATTAAATCTTTTCGTGAAAATCTTGTTTCTCTACAAACGTACATGGAATCACGGGCAACTGCGTATGAGACTGCGTTTAACAAAATCAAAAGCGCTCAAAAATAATTTAATTATATAAAATTCATACTGAAGGAGCTGGAATTCATGGGCGCGACAACAACAATTACTCCTCAACAGCTTGATCAAACAAAAACATCCTTGAGCAAATTGGGTGAAGAAATAGTTATTTTTAATAATGATATTAATCGATGGTTACAAGAGATTACAAATAGTTGGGACGACGACAAAGTTCGTAAGTTGCAGGAAGAATACAAAGCTAATTATGGAAAAGCTTTAACCCAATTAAATCAACAGATCGTGGACTTTAATAAACATATCACTTCTGTACAGGAAATATATCAAACCTTGTCAAACACCGACTATTAAAAGTTTCAATAATAAGGCTTAAGATAGTCGATCTCACCATTCAGCCCCCCCTCGATTAAAATGATCGAGGGGGGTTCTTTCATTTTACAGAAAATAAATAGCTGTACTGATATATCTTAATAAGATCACCATGTTTTAATTGAAACTCCTCTTGCTCTAATAGTCTTTTACCATTCACATATGTACCGTTAGATGAACCCAAATCGCTAATAAAGTATTGGCCAAACCTAGACTGGATTGACATGTGACGACGTGAAATGTGCGGGCTCAAGACCACATAGCTTACTTTTTCTGCATCACGTCCGTATTCAAACGGAAACTTGTTAATCTTGATCCGTTGTTTTGTACTTGGTCCCATTTCATCTACAGCTATCAAATATACAGATAGTGGTAGGCTATCGGAATACTTAAATAGGTATTGTGTATTATGTACCCTGATATGGTCATCTTCCTTAAGCCTCTCTTGTTTATTGTTTTCTAATTTACGACCATTCAGGAAGGTTCCGTTCAACGAGCCTAAATCACATATGTAATAGGCACCATCTACATGTTCTATTTGCATGTGACGAGCAGATATATGATTAGCCGGATCATGATAGCTGACGGACTCCTTTTCCCTTCCATAAACAAAAGGAGAAGATGATATGGGTATCCTATCCTCTCCTGTAAACGTTGTTAAATATGCCCCAAGGGGAAGTTGAGGAGATTTCCATCTTTGAATCAATTGTGAAGGAGTTTCGCCCTGATGATCCGGAATGTCTGTTTCGATATTCAAAGAAACCAATTGATCGTAGATATCTATTTCACCCATCATTGCTATACTATGGAGAAATGTCCTACCCATGAGTTTATTTAATGTATTCCCTTTATTAATATGCTCTAGGAGTTCCATAACTTCTACAGAGTCTTGTTTAGCAATAACAGACCTTAGCAAGTTCAATTCAAATTGATGCAGCATTCAAAGTCACCTATCTTATTAGGGTTAACTAAATAATCTGGATAAGAATCCACCCTTTTTGGCCACTGGAGCACCTATGGGCATTGTTTCTGGCAATATAACTTTCAAAAATGGTAGACAAGCTGATAAAAGAATTTCCTTAATAGACGCGTCATCCTGGACAATTCCACTGTTCCATTGTGCTTCTATAACCTGTACATGAGGAATATTCGGAACAAGAAACGTAGGTGCCAGAGGCATCGATTCAAGCCATTCTATTTTACCTTCTGATGAAGATGGTACATCTCGATTACCTACTACATGGACAGACTTTCCTTTAAGTCTCCATTCATTTAACAATTGAATATTGTCTGCTGTATCTCTTCTTGCATATTTAGATGGCATCGTATCACAAACAAAAATAATCTCGTTGGCATCATTGCAAGCATTGCGTACATATTCGTGATTCCAATGATTAGAAACATCAAAGATAGTAATAGGCGATTTTACGAATTGCAGCAGTCTCAGGCCGTGGTGATAAGTCCATTCCTTTTCAAGGCCTTTTGGGTTGACAGGGTACCAAATCGTGCTTCCGTCTGTCCATTTGAGTGAATTATTAGTCACTGCATAGTCTTCGATAATTTCATCCGTAACAAAGCGATACGAAATAAAGGCATCCCTATTAAACGGATCCTTTACAGGCTGTGGTGCATTCTTGTCACCATAGAGTAAATGATAGAGCTCCGGTACATTAATAGGACTCTCCACAAAAGCATTTTCAATAGATAAATAATTCAATGCCCTCGCCAGACACATCGCTACGAAAGTGGAACCCGCCCCAGGATATAAGCCGCCAATAATAATGTTTTTTGAAGTAAGTCCTACAACCGAATTATTATGATTACGAGAAGCCTGACGCAATGCTTCAGTTGGAACACTTACCTCTTCAGCCAGTATATCCCTTATGCCATTGAACTCAGGTTTTGAAGCATCCGTAACGGATAACAGGTTATTATACGTTCTATTGGTGGGTGACTGCTGCTCAATTATAACTTTGTTTTGACTCTCACTGTTAAGTATCGTGTCGGGTTGCTTCATTGTTTGCTCATTTATTGTGTTGTTTTGATATCTTTTCTCAGTAACGTACTTATTAACAACACCTTCTAGCTCATCCGGTGATATTTTCAAGGTATGTGAGAACTCTCTCTCATCTCTTTCAAAATCGACACCAACCGTTCGATCTGACAAGCCACCCATTGTTGAACTCATTGTTTTGCGGCTTGATGCAGCCTCAACCATATTTTTATTAATCACTCGTTCAAGGTAATCGTTTGACAAATGGTTTTTCATATCCTTTAATGCATCGGCAAAATCTTTTGCGTGTTGGTACCTTTGCTCTTTTGATGAGATTGCTTTTACAAGTATTTCTCCAAACTCATTACGAGCATTTGTAGGTAAATCTGGAATTTCTCCAGCTAAACGTCTTCCAATTGCATGATCCACATCGTCCATCTCATAATCTTTTGGATATGCCGGTAGAAACGGAAGTCTTGAATCATTCATGATTTTATACAAAACGATACCGAGGGAATACAAATCCACCACATTGCTGTACTTTTCTTGTCCCAAAAAAACTTCCGGGGCGATAAAAGCAGGTGTCCCTTTCATTGAGGCTGCTTTGGATGTATCTTTTAAAACCTTTGCAATTCCAAAATCACCAAGCTTACATTTCCCATCTTTGTTTACAAAGATGTTATCATCCTTAATATCCCTATGAATAATATGATTGGAATGACACAGATCAAGCGCAGAAAGAATATCAATACCTAAATCAATGATATCATTGACTCTCATTTCATTATTCCTTACATAAGTAGCCAGTGGAGTCAGATACTCCATTCGAATATAAATATCATATCTTATCGGATTGTCCTGCTTGACTATTTCGTTATCATAATAAGTAACAACATTATTGCTGTTTTTCTCTGACAATGAGCTTAAAATATTAATTTCATAGACGATATCGCTGAGCACATTTTTAAAGTAGTGATCTGCCTTTTCATAATCTCCACCCATTGAACTTAAAACGTAATTGTACTGTGTTTCTGTCGGAAGGGTAATATGCTTTAATGCATAAGTATACTCACCGCTTTCGTTTGTTTTGGATACTTTATATACAGTACCAAAGCCGCCTGATCCTATTTGTTCGATAACACGATACCCTAAAATGGTTTTACCTATTAAATCTCTTGAATGATTCATTACAAATTCTCCTCGCCTTTTAACGATGGCCCTTGTATTTCAATGATCATCGCTGTTATATTGTCGTTTCCTCCGGAGACTCCATCGAGAGCCATTTTTACTAGCATATGTACAGCTTCTTCGACGTTCTCTTCTTCATAAAAAGTGCTCATAACCTTTTCCAGCATGGACTCTGTTACAACATCGCTTAATCCATCACTGCAAAGTAAAAACCATTCTCTTCCTTGAGTAGTAAATATATCTGTTGTCGAGCACTTTAATTTGACTTCCTGTTCTTTTATTCCTAAATAACGAGTCAGTGCTTTTCTTGTTTCCAGATGTTCAATTTCTTGGAATGGTATCAAATTGTATTCCTTTAGTCTTTGTCCTACTGTATGGTCTTTTGAGATCTGTACCAGCTTGTCACCATTGTACTTGTACATTCGACTGTCGCCAACATTCATACCTACAGCTTTTCCTTGAACAAAAACCACAGAAGTTAATGTCGTTCCCATTCCATTTAAAGAGATATCTCTCCTAGCCTCGTAACATATTTCTTGGTTCATGCTGCTCACACAGATATGAAAACGTTCTATAGCATCTTCAATCCTACTAACGCTCAACAACTGCTCTTTTTCTCTGCATAAATGGGTCATTGCAAGAAAACTGGCAACTTCACCAGCATCATGTCCCCCCATACCATCACTAACTGCAAATATAGCTCTATCCGTTTTGTCGGATAAAACTTTTCTGATGAAATATTGTTTATCCTCAGAAAACATTTTTTGCTCATCTTTTGATATATACTGTCCATCGTTAAGAAGAAAGTTATCTTCCTGATTTTTTCGTTGATAACCTAAGTGAGATATAACACAAGCTTTTATTGGATATAGCATATAATTTAGGACTCCAAATTTTATGTATTCTTCTTATTCAAATATTGTCTAATAACATTTCTACATTTTTTTACAAATTCCTTCTTAATCTTACATTGTCTATGATCATCATTGAAATAGAATCTTTTCCTTGAGTAGATTGTAAAGGACGTGTTCTGCCCCTTAAAGTTGAAATGCTGTTTGCGTTATATTAAACAAAAAAAGGAAGGCACAAGGCCTTCCCTTTAATCCAAGATCTTCATTAAGCTCTTCTTCTAGTTCTTCAACACTATTCTCACTATTTCTTCAAGACGAATTTCTCTAAATCGGATAGCAGCGCATTAGCCGAAATGATACTACCGGATGAATTCCAAATATCGTCGTTTACTTTAAACACGTTGCCTTTTTTGACCACATCCAAATTTTTCCATAATGGATCATTGGTCCATTCCTGCTCAACCGAGCTGGCTTCCTTCTTATCATTATCCCAAGTGTAATAGAACAAAATATCTCCTTCCATATCCGGAATCCGTTCCTTGTTGATATCGTCGGCGAATTTATCCTGATTCTGTACAGCCGGACGTTGGAAGCCAATTTTCTGCATCATGAACCCGGCGAACGTATCATTAAAATAAATCCGTGTCTTGCCCGGAATAAAACGGACCAGAGACACTTTCATCTTCAAGCTGTCGCCCGCTTTGGTCTTGAAGTCTGCAATACGTTGATCCAGCTTGCTAAGCAATTGATCGCCCTGATCCTTCTTGTTCAAGGCTTCGGCATATAATTTAAAATTTTTCTGCCAGTCTGCATTAATTTTCTCGGAAAATATAGTAGGAGCAATCGCTGACAGCTGAGCGTACACCTTCTCCTGACGAAGCTTGTTACCGATAATCAGATCCGGTTTCAAGGTTGCGATCACTTCCAGGTTCGGCTGGTTCTCGTCACCAACAACAGTTACACCCTCTAAGTCCTTCTTAATATGATCATAGAAAGGAGTTCCCGACCATGATTTGACAGCTCCAACAGGCTTAATGCCTAAAGAAAGCAGCACTTCGGTTCCTTCATTCGTCAGAACGACGATCCTCGTTGGGTTGCCCGTAATCTTGGTTTCACCCATCGCATGCTTGACGGTGTACGATTCAGCAGGCTTAGGTGCCGGTGCCGGCGTCGCTGGCTGTGCGGCTCCACCAGTTGAACCTTCTTTGCTAGCCGTCGGAGTCGTCTGGCCGCAGCCGGATAATACGAGCGCAGCACTTAGCAGACTGGCTACCAATAATGTCGATGGTTTCTTAAAGCGTTGTAAATTTGTAAAAAACAATGAAGTTCTCCCCTTTATTTATGATAATGACAATCATTATCAAATGATACTTGGAATGATGGGGCAAGTCAATATCGCGGGTCTTCCAAATAGATAATTCTGCTTGAATTGTCACAAAGTGCACTTTAAGCAAAAAAAGACGCCAGACTGAACCCGTAAAGGTCAAGTTTCGCGTCTTCAGCTCTTATATGAGGATGGAATGAACATCAGTCCATAATCATTATCGATTCGTGCTTATAAACTTCACATCATGATCTCGCTTCAAGCGCCGATACCCTGCGCTGTCCAGCAGGTATGGCTGTTGCCCTGTCAATCTCAGGGACAGTCTCTCCTGTGTGTCCATCCAGCTGGAGTGGCGAAACGGACGCAGTCGTAACGGACGTCGTATGATCTACCGTTATCGCAATGCTTCCGACAAAGGGACCGTACGATGCTTGAATGATCGCGCTCCCTGCTTTGATCGCCTTCACTGTGCCATAAGTATCCACGGTTACGGTTGATGAATCGGATGAATTCCAAGCAGCTTTGCCAGATAAATCTACAAACCCGCTTGCTGTCAGTCCGTGAGCACCCAAAGTCTGTGTTTGTCCCTCTGTCATACTCGTTTGAACTGCTTCAACAGCTATCCCATTCAACATCCACACTTTCCCATATTGCGCCGGATTTTTATCACTGCCAATCCCACCGCTCCACTCAAGCCATCCAAGTCGGCCGCTGCCGTTATTGTCGTTGACCAGCACAGACAATCGAAGTGGACTTTTCGGATCATGTACATAAGGATACAATTCAGAAGAATTCACATGGATATAATAAACCGTTTCATTCGGGACCGTTTGATCTACCTTTAAAGACGCGTATTGTGCTACACTATTGCCCGGTGTCCAATTTGTTGGCAAATTGCCGCCAACATAAGGCACCAATTGTTTATAAAGCACGGGTCCCTGTGGTGTCAAAGCTGCTTGAAATTCCACCTGATCTCCCGTAAATCCCTGTCCAAACGTATCAATCGCGAACTGTACGCTGTCTCCTTTCCAGAAGCTGCCTAGTGGATTATCCTGAACAAATGTCCCATCCTTCACACGAACGATAAGGTCTAGTCCGTTATCCGAATACCCCGCTGCAAACGAAACGTCAAAATCCTCCGGCTTCGTCGACTGGGCAGCTGCTTTATAAGCCCAACTATCGGTAGTCCAAACAGTATTATCAGCGACTTCTAATGTGGTAGGATTGAACAGTTCTCCACTCGTACCCTTCGACTCAGGGACAACTATATGATTCGTATTACGGTCGAAATCCGAGATCAAAAATGGCTCTGAGACTGGCAGTGCGGCTAGTACTGCGCTGTCTGCGTTACTTATCCAATATACCTTGCCAGGATGTAAGCTCAGTGTGCTATTGGCACTTTGCGTCTTGCCCTCCCAGTCCGTAACAAGGGTCTCACCAGTGAAAGCAGCAGCTAGACGCGTATCGATTGGAGCTGCTGAGGATGCTTCAGACCACAAACCTACGAGCCGGTTTCCGTCATTGTCAAGTACAACTGCTTTTTGTCCGTTCCCAAGAACGTACTCCGCTTTATAAACGAGGGATTGGCCTGCAAGATCAAGAAAATGATGGGCTACTGACGCTGCGAGCCTTGGCTCCATCCGCGGTTTGGAACGGAATAAACCCGATGCGTGCGTAACATTACCGGTACTCTTTGCATAAGATAAAGTTTCCATCTCCGATAAATTCAACATATGAAAAAAGGCAATTTTTTGTGTTCCCCATTTGAGCTGTGACAGGAAGTCAACGATCATGCGCTTGGCAACCTCAGATTCCGTTGGCACTGTGCCTGTTACCGAGTTCGAATTGACCAGAATCGCATGACTCTCCGAATCTACCCATGGCTTGGAGGGGATGCCGAACGTTTGATTTACACGTTCGAATTCGCGCGGATCGGGCTGGTAACCATGCAGCGCAAGCTTATCGAAATAGGCTGCTCCTCCCAAACTGAGCAATTCTTTATAAAAAGACAAATAGTTACGCCCAGCGAGTCCGCCAATCCATACATCTGAATCCGGCTGCTCCGTTTTGATTGTCAGATACGCCGTTTTCAACAGCTCCACGAATCGTTCCGTCGTATCCAACCAAAACACACTCAACCCCGGCAAGTTTGGCTCATTCCATACTTCCCACGACTTAATCTGAGTATTGTACCGGGTAACAACGGCACGAACAAAATCTTCCCAGTCCTTCATATCCACAGGAGCATAAGCGGAATATGCCGGGACACTTATATTCGCCTGCGTTTGCTCCGGATGTGGAGATGCCCACTGCGGCGTGTATAACAGATTTCCAGTCAGATCGAAGCCGTAACTTGACAGCTTGTTGATTTGGTCATCGAATTTCGACCAATCATAAACACCGCGTGATGGTTCAATCGCCCAGCTCGTATCGCGGAACTGCGTTCCCCATGGCACGGCATGGATTCGCGCAAAGCGAAATCCCACTAAATCAGCCAGTTTCATGGCATTCTCGCCTTCTGAAAGCTGGTAGCTAAAACCCATGACCGGCCATCTTTGCGATACTGGTTTAGTTGGACCCTGATTTACAACCAATGAATACCGCTCACGCGAAAACGTAGTAAGATCAGTCTGTGAGTACGTATATTTGACGGGCAGATCTGTTAAATCGGTACTACCGTTCTGTTGATATGCAAAAGCAATTTCGTAATACCCCGGCTCCGAAGGCGTCCAGTTCCAGCCTTGATCGAGAAACGTCTGTCTCAACACAGGCACTTGTACGATCAATTCATTATCAGAATTGTAAACGCTGCCAATTACAGTTTTGACCGAGCTCGGTACTGCTCCGGCGTTCAATTGATAAGCTACGGTATCCCCCAAATTCCACCAGCTAGCAAATTTATTGGATTTCAGCGTAAAAACAACCGGTCCCAACGATTGGTTCGAAGCTTCCGCCAACACATCATCGTAATAAAGTTTACCGCTTGCTGGTATCGCAGTATCTACACGGGTGGTCGTCAAATTCAGCACAAGCGTGTTGGTACCCGCCGGAAATTGGCTGCGATCGACGGTAAACGACACTTCCGTCCAATCCGCAAGCGACAACCTCTCCGTCTGATCCGTCGTGTAGGATCCTAAAAATGTCCCGTTGTTCTGGAAGGAAACCCAAAATCGCGGTTTATTTCCCGAATAATCTTGCGACGCCTTCAGCTTGGCAGTAATTCGAAACGATGTCATATTCGAAGGGAGCGTTATGGGACTCGACACCCATCCCGCGTATCCATTGCTGACACTGTCGATATACACCGAGTGCAAACCGCTGCTTTTTTCATTCTCTGTATAATTCGCTGCAGATATCGGTGGAGTGTTCGCTGTTCCGTTCCACCACCACGTCTTCCAATCTTTCGGACTGTATACACCGCTCGTTACAGTCAACGTTTCAAATCCCGGATTCGAGACCGGCAGCTGTTGTACAACCGGAATCGGTTCATCTGATGCTTCCACCATCACATCATCATAGTAAATTTTGCCGTTTGCTAATATCTCTGTATTCATGCTGGTTGTCGATAAGTTCAGCACAAGTGTGTTGGTACCTTCAGGGAATTGGCTGCGATCGACGGTAAACGACACCTCCGTCCAATCCGCAAGTGACAACCCCTCCGTCTGATCCGTTGTGTAGGATCCCAGAAACGTCCCGTTGTTCTGGAAGGAAACCCATAAACGCGGTTTATTTCCCGAATAATCTGGCGATGTTTTCAGTTTGGCAGTAATTCGAAACGATATCATGCTCGAAGGAAGCGTGATAGGATTCGATACCCATCCCGCGTATCCCGTGCTGACACTGTTGATAAATACGGAGCGCTGGCCGCTGCTTTTGTCATCCTCCGTATAACTCGCTGCCGATATCGACGGATTGTTTACGGGCCCGCTCCACCACCATGTCTTCCAATCTTTCGGACTGTAGATACCGTTCGTTACAGTCAACGTTTCAAATCCAGGGTTCGAGACCGGCAACTGCTGTATAACCGCCGCATGAGCGGCATGTGCTCCAATGACCATAAGAAAGAATAAACCCAAAGCACAAATAAATGTCTTATATTTCCCCATAAATAACCCTCCTCGTATTCCTGCAAGGATAAAGTACAGCTGAGGACCGCTGATTGGTATAGAGGCCCCCATCCTTTGTTAAATGTGTTCAGCTTATTTCTTCATTTGTGCTTGCTTGGCAACGGTTTCCCACAAATCTTTCATCATGAAACTGCTGTCTTTGCTGTTTTTATACCACCCGATTATGAAATCGTCCATTTGTTTGCCACCCGCTTTATCCCATTCGGTCAAAACGTCCTTGTAGGCTTGATCAGCAGAATATTTATCCCCGCTTAAAACTGATTTCAACCACGTATCGGTAATTTGCTTTTTGGCCGTGTTAAATGACGTTTGCATATCCTTCGGGAAAGCTGGTATAAGTTCTTGTAGGGTAACGAAACGGTATTTTTTAGACGAATCTAGATATAAGGACTCGGCTTTGTTGAACATGTCCAGTCCGGCTTTTTGTTCTGGAATGTCAGTATTGTATTGATTTTCAAAAAACGAACACTTGCCGAGCAGCAAACGGGAATAGGATTGCGCATAGTCTCCTGCCCAGCTAACCTCAGTTTTGCTTTTATTCGGGTCAATATTTTGCGGACATCCGTTTACATCATTCTTATAGTGTGAGCCTTCCAATCCAAAAAGCAGGGTGGTTCCCGTCGAGACACGATCCATGAAGTCGATATATTTGATCGCTGCAACCGGGTCCTTTGTTTTTGCATTGATCGCCGTTGTCATTTGCACTGGACTTTGTACGTCCGGAATAAATTCACCTACTGGACTTTTTGGTAATGCTATAGGGATCACATCAGCATCTGGGACAGCCTTTTTCAAGGTTTGTATGTCGGTTACTGTCGAGTCGAACCAGCTTCCAACAAAAGTTGGGAAAATTCCCATCTTGCCATTTAAAAAGTCTTGTTTGGCCTTTGCCCCATTTTTGTCATTCACGAAGTCCTTATCGATTAGCCCCTCATCAAACAAGCGTTTTTTAAACTCGGTCGCCAATTTCGCATTTTCAAATGCACGGCTAGGTTGATCGTTGACAAGACCATACAACTCAACAGGGTTCCCGAACATCATATCGATCACATACTCGGAACGATAACTCATTGCCATTCCGTATGTGTCCTTCTTTCCGTTGCCGTCAGGGTCTTGCTCTGCAAATGCTTTTGCTACTTTATACAAATCCTCGGTCGTTTTCGGAACGTCCAGATTCAATTTTTTCAACCAATCTGCGCGGATAAAGATCGCATAACTTGGAAATGATTCCAGCACCCGTCCAATTTTGTACATATTCCCGTCGGGACTGGTCGCTACTTTCTTCAATGCGGGGTAATCCTGAAGAACCTTCTTGTATTCCACACTGTTCTTCTCGATCAGATCGTTTAGAGGCATAAGCTGCTTCTGATCGATAAGCGGATTTATGATATTCGGATCAAACTCGTTAATAACGTCAGGCGCCAATCCCGAAGCAAACAGTACATTGAATTTTTGGGCAGCATCATTGCGCGGGATTGGTACATATTTCACATTCGCTGGACCGTTTTCATTAATAAACTTGGTCCAACGGTTATTTTCTAATGTTCCTTCTGCAGCGGGAATATTTCCGCGATCATACACTGATACGGATATATCCCCTTTCTTGGCTGGAGTTGTTGATGTTGTTGAAGCATCAGAGGAAATCGGTTGTTCTGTAGCTTTCGTACTGCATGCCGTTAGAACCATTAATATTGATAATGACATAGTAAGTGATGTCGCAAACCATTTTTTCATGTTGGATAAACCCCTTTTGAATTCGTTATTTGTTTGCTTAAGCTTAGCTTATCTAATCTTTGGGAACCACATTTCCCTATGTAACACCACCTCCCCATCGCCCTCATGCTTTCTTATCCTTTCACAGAGCCGAGCATAACGCCTTTGACAAAGTATTTTTGCAAAAATGGATACACCACCAACATCGGGGTAATCATGACAATCACGCCCGCAGCTTTAATGCCTTCCTCCACTACATGAACCTGATCGTCAGGCTGCACCATCATCGTTTGCTGCAGGACGCTCTGGCTTTGAATCATTTGCTGTACAAGTACGGTTAAGTTGTGCTTATCGGTATCGTTGATGTAAATCAGCATACTCATAAAAATATTCCAGAACGCAACACCATAAAAAAGCGTTAATGTCGCGATAACAGGCATAGAAATGGGCAATACAACTTGAAGTAAAAGACGTACTTCACTGCAGCCATCCATTCGCGCCGCATCATCAATTTCAGACGGGATATTCTCGAAGTACGTGCGTAACAGCAGCATGTTATACGTACTTACTAAACCAGGTAACCAAAGAGCCCAATAGGAGTTAACCAGCCCCAAACTTTGGATAACCAGGAAAGTAGGAATAATGCCTCCCGAAAAGATCATCGTAAAGATCATTGAAAGTGTAAAGAAACGTCGTGCATAAAAGTTGGGACGCGATAAGGGATATGCGGCCATAATTGTGGTTAGCATACATAACGTAACACCTACGAACGTGATCACAACACTGTTGTTGAATGATTTGACGAGTGGTGTTCCCTTGATCAAAACATTAAACGTATCCCATGTGAAGTCGATGGGCCATAGATTTACTTTCCCGGTTTCGATGGCAGACGAACTGCTAATGGAAAGTGCAATCAAATGAAGAAGTGGAAACAAGCTTGAACAAGCAATTAAGGTTAAAACCAAATAGTTTATGGTGTAAAAGACTCTATCTCCATAGGATGCACGCATCTCGATTCCTCCTTTCTAAAATAGACCCTTTTGAAAGCGACGGGCAATCCAATTGACAGAGAGCAGCAGAATTAAAGCAATCATAGATTCAAACATTCCCATTGCTGTAGTTAAGCTAAATTGAGCACCTTGCAGTCCAACGCGATAAATATACGTGCTGATTACATCCGAAACGTCGTTCACCGCAGCATTTTGTAAGACGTAAATGGGGTCAAATCCGACTTCCATCACACGCCCCATAGAAAGAATAAAGAGCAAAATGATGGTCGGCGCAATTCCGGGAATCGTAATATGAATCATCTGTTTCCATTTATTAGCGCCATCCATGCTTGCTGACTCATACAGTGACGGGTCGATAGTCGTCATTGCCGCCAAATAGATGATCGCATTAAAGCCCATATCCTTCCATATCCCTGCACCCACAAAGATCGTGATCCATGATTTGATATTATATAAGAATGGAAACGGTTCACCCTTAAAAAGGATAATCCAATGGTTTAACCAGCTTCCTTCGATTCCAAAAATACTAAAGACGATCCCACCGACAATAATCCATGAATAAAAGTAAGGTAGATAAACGAGCGTTTGAACGATCTTCTTGAACCACATTTTTCTCACTTCATTCAAAAGAATAGCTAATAGGATCGGAAACGGAAATCCCACGAAAATATTCAGACTGCTAAGTAGAAGCGTGTTTCGGATAATTTTTAACGAATTTGTGTTATTGAAGAGCTTTTGAAAATTTTCTAATCCAACCCAAGGACTGTGAAACACCCCATCAAAAAAGTTATAATCCTTAAAAGCGATGATCAGTCCAACCATTGGTGCGTATTTGAAGATTAAGTAAAATAAAATGACGGGTATGAACATAAGGAGAAGTGGAATATTCTCCCTTAATCTCTTTGTGTCGATTCCCCTTCGGTCTATTGCTTTCATGTAACTCCCTCTTTCTTTGTAGTAACCTGCGATCCAACTGTACAACTGAAAGGTGAGGTAAAACAATCGCTCATTTTCCCCCGATCAACAAAATTCTCAAATAAAAAAGAACCGTCATCCCTGGCTTTTTCTCCAGTGAATTTCGATTCTATGCCAAGCCAAATTATATTAATCAACAAAAAACACCAATCAACAAAGTTCTCCTTTATGGATTCATATGAGTAGTCTTGCGAAAGTCTCCTGGTGTTTGACCTACCAGCTTTTTGAATGATCGAATAAACGTGTTTGGATGCAGATATCCGATTCTGACCGTAATCTCTTGTATGGAATAATCGCTATGAACCAGAAGTTCTTTAGCGTGTTCCGTACGAATTCGCGTCAAATAATCAATAAAATTTTCTCCAATTTCTTCTTTAAACGTTCGACTGATCTGTTTCATATGCACATGAAACACATCACTTAAATGTAGCAATGATAGATCCGGATTCTTGTAATGTTCCTCCATATACAATTTAATTTTACGAATCAGCATATAATTGCTGCTCATCTCGCGCAACGTCGCCACGGCTTCCGTTGTTTCTGTAAGAACACTTCTCAACATATGCTGCAGTTCGTCCAAGGAGTCCCACTCGTCTACCGCTTTTTGCAGTTTATCCTGCACGGCGTTTGTCCATATTTTTTGCACATCCGCAGGTAGGTCCGTAAACTCCTTTTGAAGAAAAAATATCATGTAGTTCATGAGATTGTCCAATTCCTTACGCGCATACAGACCCGCTCGGATGCCATCGAAAAATTGTGTGAGGCTGCCCTGCCAATCTCCTTCTCCCGTTCGTAATGAAAAGGCAATCGCGCGGATATATTCGAGCAGATCGAGCGACTGTTGCTTACCCTCAGGCTCAATCTGCCAATAACAAATCACGCTATCCTCACCCAGTGAAGGTTTGTATTGAAGTGCTTCCAAGGCTTCGACATAGGCATAATGTACAAGCTCTATGCGATCGACTCCTGATCCTATGCCGATCGTAATATTGAAATCAAGGTAGGTCTTCACCCATTGCATCATGTCATTCGCAATATCACTCACGATCTGCTCGGAGTTTCTTTCCGACGTAACTCTCGGTATCTGGTGCAGCAGGGTCAATTGATTGTTGGACGTCCATTCGGTCCATATTGTCACATTTCGCGTGGTCGCAATTTCCATTACTACACTGGATAAAACGAATTTAAGCAAATTTTGATCGTGATGTGAGTATAGACTGGCGAATTTACTGTATTTATTAATTTCGAGCACGCTAACACATAACGAGACAAAATCGCAAGGCATTCTGAGATTCTCCATCTCCCGTTGCCATTCTTCATACTTCAAGGGGCGATTCCCTTCAATCCATTCAAAAAAGAAATGCTTTCGCTTAAAAATCAAATCTTCCTCAAGCTGCTTCTGATAGGCATTTGACTGCTCCATCAAATTCAGCAAGGCGGTATCGATGAACTTAAATTCATCTTGATTGCCTTTACGGAACAATTCGGCGCTTTTTTGCTGAGAAAATAGTTGAATACGCTCGATGATCGTTTGTACAGGTTTATAGTTCCGTCGGGTAACCAAAACGATCCATAAAACGCCGATAAAAAAGAAAATTATACAAACGAATATCCAATATTTTGAGATCGCGGAGACAAGGCGAAACAAATTACCATTCGCCACACTGCTGGAAATGGTCCATTCGGAATAACTGGAGTGCAGCTCCGTCATTAGGGAATCGTTTCCATGAAAATCACGATAAATAGGCGTACCCTCACGGTCATAAAGGCTGAGATGGTTGGAATTTTCCGTCGTCAATGTTTGAACAAAGCGGGCAACCGCTTGAAGTTGCACATTAACAATGATTAGACCATCATTTCCGGAATTTAATGGGACATATCGCACTAACGAAACGAATTCGGAAGGTTCGCCTTGCTCCGTGTAACCTTTCCGGACATTTGTCCAAAGAGGATTGAGCCCAGATTGCTTCAATGCTTCTACAATCAATTGGTTATCGTTAAATGCAGCCAGCTTGGAAACGGAGTATGGCGTCTGCACCGTATCGTCCGATAGCCTGTATAAATAGATCGAATCGATGAGAGGCATTGTTGCCATAAGACTTTTCACTTTTAAAGATGACATATAGCCCGAATAATATCGATCATCGCGCAAGGCAGGATTAAAAAAACCCAATAGCGTATCATCACTGGCGATCTCATTCGTGATTGTGTTATCGATCAACTGCATCTGATTGTCAACAGATTGGAGCATTTGCTTCGTGAAAATTTTATTCGATTCGACTGCGGTTTTTCGAGACAATTCACTGAATGCCATCAACAGGATAAACATGAGGAGAGGTACAATAAAAAGAAAAATCGTTACATAGGAAAACAGGAGACGACGAAACCATGTCTTGTTCAGCGAGATATTCTTTATCATCGTGTACTCTCCCTTTCTAAAAAATATTAGTTATGATTCACGCTTTATCCCTATGCTTGATCTCCCGCTCATTATGGTACCAAAGAAATTGGGTAAAATCCATTACTTACCTGGCAATAAGGCGAATCGATTTGAAATATGTAACAACGATTTTCCGTACATTGCACAAAATAATGATAACTGTTACATTCATAGTAGGTTTCTTCAGACAAACAGGAGGCTATTACAATGTCACAAGAGCAAGTTCGGATCGAAAAGGATTTTCTGGGTTCACGCGAAGTACCAGCAGATGTCTATTATGGAATCCAAACCTTACGTGCAGTGGATAATTTCCCCATAACCGGTTACCGTATTCATGAAGAACTCATTAAAGCTATGGCTATTGTTAAGAAATCCGCCGCGCTTGCCAATATGGAAATGAAGCAATTGAACGCAAGACTTGGCGAGGTCATCGTTAGGGCTGCTGATGAAATCCTGTCAGGACAGTGGCATGATCAATTTATAGTTGACCCCATTCAAGGCGGAGCAGGAACCTCCATCAATATGAACACCAATGAGGTTATTGCAAATCGCGCATTAGAGCTGCTTGGCGAAACCAAAGGTGATTATTTTAAATTAAGCCCAAATACGCACGTGAACATGGCACAATCCACGAATGATGCTTTTCCCACAGCCATCCATATCGCGGCTCTGTCTTTAATTAATCAATTGTTGACCACGATGGAGCAATTAAAAGTAACGTTTGAAACCAAAGCCGTAGAATTTGACAGTGTGATCAAAATGGGACGCACTCATCTTCAGGACGCGGTTCCGATTCGTCTCGGTCAAGAATTTGCTGCTTACAGCAAGGTTCTGGGAAGGGATATTAAACGGATTGGACAAACGAAGGAGCATTTATACGAGGTTAATATGGGTGCAACCGCAGTGGGGACTGGCCTGAATGCCGATCCACGATATATTACAAGGTGCGCCGAGCTTCTGGCCGAAATAAGCGGCTTTCCCTTACAATCAGCTGAGCACTTAATCGACGCAACACAAAATACAGATTCCTATACAGAGGTATCTGCTGCGCTCAAAATTTGCATGATCAACATGTCCAAAATCGCCAATGATCTCCGCCTGATGGCATCTGGACCTCGTGCTGGTCTTGGTGAAATATCTCTTCCAGCCCGACAACCAGGCTCCTCCATCATGCCAGGCAAGGTCAATCCTGTCATGTGTGAGGTTGTGAACCAGGTTGCTTTCCAGGTGATTGGCAATGATCACACGATTTGCCTCGCATCCGAAGCAGGACAATTGGAGCTCAATGTGATGGAGCCGGTGCTTGTTTTTAACCTGCTGCAATCCTTAAGCATCATGAATCAGGTGCTGAAGGTGTTTAGAACGTATTGCATCGAAGGCATCGAAGCCAACATCGAGATCTGCAAGCAGTATGTGGAGAAAAGCGTCGGCATTATGACCGCTCTGAATCCGCATCTTGGATATGAAGTATCAGCCCGAATTGCACGCGAAGCTATCGTATCAGGAAAATCCGTTCGTGATTTGTGCTTGCTGTATAATGTGCTGTCGGAAGAGGACCTCAATACGATCCTTGATCCTTTTGAAATGACCAATCCGGGAATTGCCGGGGCTTCCCTGCTTCTGTCGCAGTGATCCCAGCATACACAAAAAGTGATGGTTTCCGAGTGGAATCATCACTTTTTATTTTGGGAAAACTATGCACAATGAGTACATTCATTCCAAATATTAGGAGATTTGATAATCAATCACAATAACACTTTCAATAATGCCATCCAATAATCGTACGAATTGCTGGTGCACGGGATGCGGTCCATACTGCTGCAAAGACTGCTTATCCTCAAATGTGACGCGAAGCCCCAATGTGTAACCGCGAATATTATCGGTTTCTTCGGTCACATTCACACCCGCTGTCATATCAACAACCCCCGGAATCCGACCTTTAAAGGACAACAGACTCTCCAAAAGCTGTTTTTCGTGCTCCGGTTTGTAGTTCTCGTTAAATTTAAAAGCTACGATATGCTCATACATGAACGATTCTCTCCTTTAACCCTCATTACGTGACTATAAAATCATACCATAATCCTAAGATTTGTAATAAACTTATCTTATTATTAAAGTAAATTCGGAAGGTTCGATGCTATGGATCAGCCCAGCTCCTTCATGATGACAGAAGCCTTTTCCATTGACTACACCGATAGTGGAAAGGAAAGCCGCAAACCGCTTGAGCATTTTCATGATTCTTATGAGCTCGCTTTTTTCATCCGGGCCGATATCGATATTTTTGTTAAAGATACGAAATATCGTATTCAGGATGGAGATCTGCTGCTGATCAATGCCTACGATTTGCATCGCATCTTCTATAATCCTAACCATGAATATACCCGTTATGTGATTCAGTTCAAAGAAAGCTTTATTAATGAGCTTACCCAAACACTTCAGCTCGGGCAGTTGATTCATAAGCTACAGCACCAACAAAATAAAAAAATCAGTCTGACGATCAAACAGCGAGTCAAATTGGAAGAAATTTTCCGCAATATCGTGAACCTTCGCAAAAAGCTGCAATTTCGCCATGACGACTTCACGCTGGAGCCGGCGCTAAAGCTGCACTTGCTTTTGCTGCTAATGGAATACGACAAATTAAGCGACTTACGGAGCATTCTGCGTAAATTGAACCCTACAGAGAATCAAGTGCATGACATCATCCGGTATATCGACGAGCATTATGATGAAGCTATACAGTTGGATGATCTGACAGCCCAATTTGGGAAAAGCAAATATTATATCAGTCATTTATTCCGTGAGGTGACCCGGTTTACGTTTGTCGAATATGTGCAGTATCGCAGGGTGATCGAGGCCCAAAAAAAGCTGCTGCAAACCGATAGGTCTATCATCGACATTGGTATGGAATGCGGTTTTCAAAGCTTGCAGCATTTTTATAGAGTTTTTAAGAAAATATCCAAACAAACACCCGCCGCTTACCGTAAGGAAAATAAATAATGAATTTCGTTAGTCAGCTCGCAACGAATCTCAGTCCATGACAACGGTAAACTGCTTGCCCATAGCGGAAACGGTATTGGCATCCATATAGCATACACTAAAAGCACGACGGGATTGCTCGCTTGAATTTCCTTCAGATCCGTGAACGGTCCAGTTATGAAGGAGTACCGCTTCGCCGGGCTCAAGCTCCAAATGAACGGGCTCCCCGTTTTCCACCAGCTGGCTGACCTGATCCGAAGTGATGAAGCCGGAAGGGTCCGCCGGGTTGATTAATTGATGCTGGGTTTTGGGGAATATCTTCACACACCCATTCTCTATGGTTGCCGGATCCAATGCGGTCCATACCGTAACCAATGGGTCTCGATCCAGATCGGTCCAACGATCCTGATGATAGGCCAGAACCGAGCCGTGACGCGCGGGTTTATTCATGAACATAGCACGAAAGCAGGAAATGCGCGTATCCTTCCCATACACCTTATCACATATTTCGCGAAACAACGGTTTTTGCAAATAGGTTAAGAACATTGAATCGAACTCCAGATTTTCTATCTTCCGATAGTTCAATGTGGAGCCTTTAAAGCCGAGTGTCTGACTGGATTGCTCATGCCCCTCACCGGCCTCACGCTGCATCATCAAACGATCGTAATCGCAGCCAGCTTTGCCAAGCATAATATAATCGATCTGCTGAGAAAGCGCGGCCAGCTCAAGCTCCGTAAGTACTTTGCCCAATTTAAGATACCCCTGCTCTTCAAACGTTTGCCATTGTTCATCAGTTAAAGTAACATCCATATTATTCCATTCCCCTTTAACAATAAGTTAGTCCTGCTTGAATACTTCTTATTGTAAAGGTCCATGCATCAACTATCTTCGCCAATCTTGTGCGCGGCGCGGAATTAACTTATCTTGTCATCAGACAAACAGGACTATCCTCTCAGCCACGAATTCAGCTGTTAGAAGATAGCCCTGTTATACCAACGCAACTACTGAACAACCCCGTCCCTGTTTCCTTTAAAGGATGCCCAGTCTGTCTGAACTCCTTCCAGCAGCATGATCCCGTTCAAGCTCTCCTTCAGGCTTCCATCCAGAGTTCCAATCGAAATCTTCGTTCCCTTACTAATACTTCCTGTAAATCCATTCAGCTGGCTCTTTTTCATGATCCCTTCCGTCAACACTCTTCCCGACGCTCCTGGTACAATTCGTTCCAGTGTGATGCCGACAAAGCTATCAAGAGAATCAGTGGCACTCATGAGCCGCAGCGTGGTATGGTCAGTGTCATAACGCACAGCAGCAAAGCGCGGAATGCCAACCCCTGTATGATTAGCTAAAACTAATTGCTTATCCGGCACCTGCGGATAATATTCAGAGCCTGTAACGTTGTATTCCGCCGCTCTGCCCGAAGTACCCAATACCGCATTTATTTTTCCTAAAATATAGGAATTGGGTTGAGCGGTATAGTTTTCATTAAAAATAATCGTTTTGGTCATGCCATTTTCAAAGGTTACTTGCAAGGTTTTGCTGTTGACTGTACAATCTCCCAGCCTTCTTCCCAACGTATTATTGACATCGATATTGGAGCTCAGGCCCACTTTGATGCCCGATATATCCCAGTAGCCATATAAGTAGCCACTCAGACCACCGCCTCCATCACGAGTTTGATACGCTCCCAGAAGATCCGCTACTGCATTTCCGCTAACCCTTACATACGTATTGTTCGTTACGGAGCTGCTGAACAAAGCCAGTGCTCTACCCCTATGTTCATCGGAATAGCCAATAGGTGTGCTGTAATTAAAGGTAACGTTATAATCCGCATGATTGGCATATTGATTCTCCGGTTTTTGCGTAATCCAGGGGGAATCGTCCTGAACCATATACGTCCCTACAATCTCAGTATGATTGAAAATGACTTCATCCTTGGTTCCGCTGCCTAACGATTGTATAATAATAGGCTTCATGGTTTCCGTTGATACGATTTTACTATTGTTAATAACATTGATCTGGGGTTTGGCGAAATCCTCCCGATTATGCACATACCAACCGTCCGCTTTAGATACAAAAGTGCTGCCGTAAACTGTCTCACTAACACCGCTCGCAGAACCATAACCCCAGGCATGAGAACCTACACCGCTGATCCCGCCCCATACCTTGGTTGGGTCCAGATCTGCCGTTGGCGTAACCCCGGGATGGGCCGTCACCCAGTTTTGGCGATACTCAACAGCTCCCCGATTGCCATAATGCTCGATATAAGAATTTTTCACAACATGGATAGCATCCTTATTATTGCCGCTATCTTCGCTGTGAACCGGGTATCTCATGTTTCTAGCAGTGATCGTGAGGTTCTCCAGATTGGACGTACCCTTCAACCATATCGTGGATTGGTTAGTAATCTCATTGTTCGTAGCTGAATCACTGTTCTCTCCTTTTAAGAAAACCTGATCCTTATCTGTTCCCCGAAGAGTCGTGTAGGATTTAACAACCCAGTTTTTCTCCGTGTACACACCCGGATAGATCAGAATGACATACTGTTTGTCAGGGCTGCTGTCCAGAATACTGTCATTGGCCAGTTTCGGAGAAACGAAGTCCCCGGTTCCATCAGGCTTCACGGTTAAGGTTACGATTTCATTAAACCCATCCTGAACGGTTACAGCAGAAGTAGCCGTTTTGAGACCATCCACTGTAGTAGCCGTGATATGAGCCACTCCCGCTTTTTTCCCATATACGGCACCATTCACATCCACAATAGCTACCAGCGGATTATCTGAAGTCCATGTAATCGCTCTCTCTATAGCATTAAGAGGCTGTATAGTCGCCTTCAGCTGTCCGATCTTACCCGTACCCATCTCCATTGTCGTTTTGTTCAGGCTGACACTCGAAACACGAGCCGGAATGGGATCATTGGAATAGGTTACAGGCCGGATCTCGACATCATCCAGATAGTAAGAATCCCCGAGCGCCGGAAAATCGGTATAGATATACATCGTCAAATTGGTGATATTTCCGGTCCCATTCAGCTTGAAATAGCCTTCTGCCTGCTTCCAGCTGACAGCATCCATAGCAGGTCCAGTTACCATAACCACCTGTTTGGTCACACCATCTACCTTGTACTGCAGGCAAATTCTCAGCTTCTCTCCCGTAGTGGAGCCGGATGCCAGCTTCCCCCAGGCCGAGTAATAGTATTCCTTACCATTCTCAACTCCGTTAAAAAGAATCTTACCGTAAGGATAGTCTTTAGTAACTTTGACCGACTGATGGCCGGAATGATACTCGGAGGTCGTGAGTTCTGCAACAATTCTTTCACCAGCATACTGCAGGGTACCCAATTCCATCCCTGGGTCGGTTAATAGATTATCGCCTTTTATTTTGAGCGAATTGCTGGATACATGCAAAGTTTCTGCTGCTGCGTCCCACGTAAAATTGAATCCAAACAGCTCTTTTAGATCGTCAGCTGAAATCAGCAGATCACTTTCAGTCCATACAGGAGCATGCTGCAGGTTGATAGGCGTACTTCCTCTGTAAGCCAGACTTTGTCCGTACACGACCCGAATGACACTGCCATCCTTTAAGGCGAGTATAGAGCCAGCATCATCTCGTTCCGCAGGAATGTCCGCTTTCTTCAATACCTCAGCGAGTGGCACCATCACGCTGCCATCCCTTATTTCGAGAGGAGTCACGGTTGTTGTCGGCTGCCCGTTGAGGTTCATTTTCACACCTTGAATCGGAACCTTTACCAGTCCAATCCTGTCTATGCTAAAATCACCCTTCGTTGTAATGGGATCAAGCCTGATAGCTTTTACAGCTCCTGTCCAGTTCTTGTTGCTCCACATCGGTACATAATAATCCGTATAGTTCCCGTCATTGGGATTCAC
The DNA here is from genome assembly GCF_001956045.1 of Paenibacillus sp. FSL H7-0331. Next base: position 34,259 of record NZ_MRTH01000047.1, read on the forward strand.
ATAAAAATCGACACCCATAACTTCTTTCCAAGCGGGGTCCTTTTCAGTAATAAAATAAATTTTCCCTGCCATATCGTTCGTACTGTTTTTCATACGGACATGAATATACGGGTTCTCCTCCGCCGAAATACCTAACGCATCGGGCGAAAGAATACCGGGATCGTTACCTGACGATGTGCCGGAATAATAGCCCCCTGCTATGCTGACTGCATAGACCTGCTTGGCTACAGTCCAACCCTCACTGTCTCCATTGGTATTGAAATCCCATACTTTGCTGTAATTCATACTGCCGATATCCGTAATCGGTGGAACATCTACTGATTTGGGAGGTATGACCCTGCCTTCTGGATATAAGCCTTGAATTCTTTTCTTTTGCACCTCTGTTGGCAGCACATTTGTATGTTCGCCGCCTGCCGTAAACACATTGCGGATAGCATCGAGATACCCAAATCCGTGCAGCCCAGCCGGCAATATAAAGTGACCTTCCCCATATTCATTCCAATTATCGAGCAATATCAATTTTCGACCTATGCTGTTTTGCGGTAAGGACGGGATAAAGCTGCTCTTAACCCATTGTGCGGTTGACTGAAATTCTTGAGGAGTTGAATAATACCCCATCGGTCCGCCCCATGCACGATCATCCCTTCCCATACTAATAACGGGGATCACATCCATCGAGCCAGCATCTCTCTGCTGCTCAAGCTTGAGCTTTTGCAGCGTTTCCTTCCCTGCAAATTGCCCCCACGAATACGAAAATACGGCATTCAATCCGGCGGCCTGCATTTCTTGCATCTGAGCAGCATCCGAGCCCGAGGAGATCAGGATAATAATGTCATCAAATCCGGCGCTTTGAACTGCCTGCCTCAAGTAATCCATTTCTGCTTTGACAGCTACTGCAGTGCCACCGAAATTCTGCTTCAGACTGGAATAGCTGAATATCCCAATGACAGGCTTGTTATCGATGACAACATATCTAGGATCTTTAAAATAATATTCCATCCAATACGGAACCACATTATTTCTAAAATCTTCACTTCCGCTCACTTTGGAGGACGAAGACTCCCACATAATCATAAAATCCGCTTGGTTACTGTATTTGGCGTTAAAATACCCGTCATGAAGCGACGTTCCGAGACGTGGTTCCTTGAACGGTTTTCCCTCTGATCCCGTCGGTCTGTACCAGCAATACATCTGGTAGTCCACTCCATGCTCCACCATCCATTTGATTTCCCAGTCCGCTTCTTCCGGACTTCCCTCGTCATAAAATCCGAGCAGCGGCACTCGCTCCGGGTATGGATTAATTCGATCCCAGCCCAGATGCTGCCCTTCTCTCCACATGGAGCAGGCTTGCGCGCCTACTAATGCATCCCCTTCCTTATTCACCTGGACAGGTGCGGGAACATAATCCTGCGGCTCTTCAGCCTCCTGGTACAGCAAAATATCGTCCAAGGACATGCTTCCTTTATTAGAGGCTGCTATGGAAAAGTTGATCAAATTCACGCTGTTCGCCGGAATATCCAGCTGCTCTACTTTCAATTTACCATTCAGGTAAAGGTCTGCTTTTCCTGTAACCGTATTCATTTTTAGCTTTACATGATACCAAAGGTTGGGAATATAATCGTAAAAAGCTACATCTTGCCCGCTAGCATTTGTATAAGCAAATTTCCCATCCTTTGTAAGCCATTGGAAGGCCGTTGAAGCTCCATTCTTTAATGCCATCGAGAAACCATCCATCTTGGCCGGCATGAATACCTTGTACTCAACAACCAGATGTCCCGTCTGAGATGGAAACGATTTTCCTATGCTCATCTCTGCGTCCGCATTGGCGGCATTCATTTTCAGGCTGAATACATCCGGCGCCTTGGAATTATTCGTTTTTTCAACGACAACAGCTCCACCATGAAGCTGTGAGCTCCAGTCCTCTGGAATCGGCCCTTCAACGGTGGAGATAAACTTTTCGTTAATGACATACCCTTTATGAAGCTTTACCGGTGCAAAAAAAATTTCGCCCGTTGTCACATCACCCGTTGTCACATGGAAATTGTCAATAAGCGCTACTTGGTGAGTAAAGCTTTGTTCAGATGCTTTTAATGTGCCGTTGACATAAACCTGTACTTTGTTTTCATCCAGATTTGCAATCAATTTAACCCCATATTCGACATTGGCTGTTAGTGCCTGGAGTTGATACTCGTTATTACCGGCTTCCAGAACCAGATTACCATCCTTTACGAACAGGCTGACCCCTTCAATTTCACCACTGCGAAGCTGCCACTTTACTCCATTCATAATCGAAGGCATTTTAAATCTATATTCCAGGGTGATGCTACCGGAATGCTGCTCACGAATTTTTTTGGTCATGGATACCGGAAGCAAATTACTGGTGTCACTGATTTTAAACCAGTTGTTGTAGCTGTAGGATAACGAACCACCGGCTTTTCTTACATCCCAACCGCTAGCCACGATATCGTTGGAGTCATAGGATGTAGCCAGAATGGAAAAATCCTCATCCAGTACGTATTCCGCCTTTTCAGGCGAAGCAACCGTTTCTGCATTAGCTGTATTCGTGCCCCATTGACTTACTACGACTATAGACAACATGCCTAGAATGAGAAGAAATCCAAACAATCTTCGCTTATTACCCATATACGGCGTACCCCTTTCATTAGTGAAGTCGCTTTATTGGTTTATTGGATTCTTGTGGCAGAATAGCCCAGGAAACCTGCTCACGGGCTTCCTGGGTAAGATCATGCGTGCTGATTCCTCTATCCGTGCAACGATTACTTCTTAGCCAGAAATTGATAAATGTCCTTGGTCAGAAAAGCATTCTTTTTGTTCTGCTCATACCATTTGGCATACCAATCTACGGTCTGGTTTTGTCCAATCTTCTGCTTCAAGCTCTTGAGATCGTTCATCGCTTGATCAACCGAAAAGCTACCTCCACTAACTACGGTCTTGGCAATAAGATCCTTGCTTTGCTGGGTCCAATCGTTATTGATTTTCAACAAGTCAGCCGGAAGCGTCGGCATATGCTCGGCATGTGTCAATGTGTACAGCGGCACAGCAGGATTTTCGTACATGTCCCGTGTTTCATTTCTGATTTTGTACCATTCCTCGGCATTCGGAATATTTTTATCAACAACAGGCACGTTACATATCTCTTTGGAATCAATCGTTGTCGATACCATGTACAAGTCCGTGTTATAGCCGATTTCAGCTTTACGGACATCTGGATTGATCGGTCTTGGACATCCCAGCTCGTCATTTTTCCAATGTACGTTTTCCGTGCCGAATTTCAACATTTTCCATGTCGACTCAGCCAGCATGAAGTCAATCGTTTTCACCGCAGCTGCTGGATCCTTGGCACCCGCATAAACCACCGTCGTCATCTGAAGCGGATTTAACATACGGATCGTGTATTGTCCGAACTCTGTCTTCGGCAGCAGCATCGGAGCAATCGTCGCCTCTTTATTGGTGCTGCGTAGCGCCGTTAATACATCAACGTTCGCATTGTCTGCCACATAGATGCCGAGCTTACCTGACAAAAAGTCTTTTTTGGCCTTCTCACCGTTTTTGTCCGTCAAATAATCACGATCAACAACACCTTCGTCGAACAGTCGTTTCTTGAAGGAAACAGCTGCTTTCATTCTCGCATCGTCTTCGACCAGCTTGTCATCTTTGATAAACATCGTATTGCCATGCATAGCATCAATCGCTTCATCCCCAAGATAGGCGAGTGAATAGCCGTAGGTGTCCTTCTTCCCATTGCCGTCCGGATCCTGCTCTGTGAACGCTTTCGCTACTTTCAGCAGATCCTCTGGCGTTTGCGGGATAGGCAACGAAAGCTTTTTCAGCCAGTCGGTGCGGATGAATACGGCTACCTGCACGGTGCTTGGAATAACCCGCCCTATCTCATACAATTTGCCGTCAGGCTTTGTACCGATCTGGCGCATAATCGGATACTTCTCCAGCATTTTGCTGTAGTTCGGCGCATATTGCTTGATCAGATCCCCCAGCGGCAGCAGCTGCTTCTGACTATACAGCTGATCCCGATAAGCCGTCTCAAATTCGTTGATCACGTCCGGTGCTTCACCTGAAGCAAACAGTGTATTAAACTTCTGCTTCGATTCAAACCTTGGAACAGGGATAAAATCAACATCCGCTGGTCCGTTTTCGTTAATCCATTTCGTCCAACGGTTATTCGTAATTGTTCCTTCTGCTGGCGGGGTATTGCCACGGTCGTACAGGGACATCTTGATCTTGCCCCGTTTCTCTGGTGCTGCCGACGCTCCCTCTTTGGCTGGCGCTACGGTGGCTTTGCCTCCTTCCTCGCTCGATTTACTGCAAGCAGCAAGCAGCATCCCCGCCGCCAGTACAGCTGTCATGGTCATAAACGTACTTTTCTTCATGTTTCCCGCCATTTGTTTTCCCCCATTTGTTAGTAATGAATCTCTTTTGCATCCGTACTTATCTCTTCATCCTTCTTACTGGAATCGTAAGATTTATCCTTTGATCGCACCAAGCATGACACCTTTTACAAAATACTTTTGCAATAACGGGTATACGATCAACATCGGCAGCGTCATGATTACAATGCCTCCAGCTTTCACAGCCTCAGGTGACATATTCTCCAAATCTTCCGGCTGCAAAGCAATCGCCTGCATCAACATACTCTGACTCTGCACCATCTGCTGAACGAATACGGTCAAATTCATCTTCTCCGCATCGTTGATGAATATGAGAACGCTCAGAAAGGAGTTCCAATAGCCGACAGCCAGAAATAGACAAATCGTCGCAATAACAGGTAAAGATAACGGAAGCACAATTTGTACAAGCAGCCGCCATTCACCGCAGCCGTCCATGCGAGCAGACTCCTCGATCTCGACGGGAATCCCTTCGAAATGGGTCCGCATGATCAGCAGATTATATGCTCCGACCAGCCCGGGGAGCCATAGCGACCAGTAGGTGTTGATCAGACCCAAACTTTTCATCAGTAGAAAGAAGGGAATCAGCCCACCGCTGAACATCATCGTAAACACCATGGCCAGCGTAATCCATTTTCGACCGTAGCAGTATGTACGTGACAAAGCATAAGCGGCAAGCGTAGTGCACAGCAAGCTTAAAATCGTTCCTCCGACCGTGATCTGCAAGCTGTTCAGAAACGAGGGGATGACTCTGGAGCCGAGAAATAATGTTTTATAAGCTTCCAGATTGAAATGGATCGGCCATAACCAGACGAACCCTGAAGAGATGGCCGCCGAATCACTGAACGAAACTGCGATAATGTTAATTAACGGAATGAGACAGCTGACGGCCGCCAGCAGCAGAATGATGTGTACACAGGCTTTAAACCATTTCTCCGCGTAAGTCTCTCTCACATTCCCACTTCCTTTCATGCCGGATTACCATAGGCTCTGGTTGAATTTACGGGCAATACTGTTTGCGGACAACACCAGCACGAAGCCTACCAGTGACTCGAACAAACCCATCGCAGCGGGAACACCGAACTCGCCCCCCTGAATTCCCGTCTTGAACGTGTACGTGCTGATGACTTCGGAAATATCGGCAACAACCCGATTCTGCATTACATAAATGTGGTCAAAGCCGACCTCCATCACACGGCCAATCCCAAGGATCAGCAGCAAAATGATCGTGGGTCGAATGCCTGGAAGCGAGACATGCCACACCTGCCTCCATTTGCCTGCACCATCGATTGCGGTTGATTCGTACAAGCTCGGGTCAATCGTCGTAAGCGCCGCCAAATAAATGATTGCCGAAAAGCCGGCCTCTTTCCATATCCCTGAGCTGAGATACACAGCGATCCAGGTGAACGGCTTGTAGAGAAAGGGATACCGTTCGCCAATCAGCTTATCCAGAATGTCGTTCACCATACCGGAATCTTGTGAAAATAAGGTAATAAAGATGCCTCCGACAATAACCCATGAGAGGAAATGGGGCAAGTACAGCAGGGTTTGCACCATTTTCTTAAACCACATCTTTCGAACCTCGTTCAGCATCAACGCAACCATGATCGGAAATGGGAACCCGATAAAGCTAAGTAAACTTAGCACAAACGTATTACGGATGATTTTCCAGCCTTGCGGGTTGTTAAACAAATAATCAAAATGCTTGAAGCCGACCCATGGACTTCCCCAGATTCCATCCCAAAAGCTATAATCCTTGAAAGCAAGGACGATCCCGCCCATCGGCGCGTACTTGAATATGACGAAACATAAAATGGCTGGAGCGAGCATGATGTACAGCGGAATATTTTGCTTCAAGTACTTGTGGTTCCGCTTCTTCTTCGTATCTCTTGTTCCGACCGACATGTCCAAAGCGGTTTGTTTGGATGATACTCGCATGAGACTTCACCTCCTATGTTGCCCTGCTGAGCGTAGTATCGGGTTGTCATCGTTTCTATTCCGATCACAATTACACCTTACACCGAAGGTTGCTGACACGGCAATTCACACATTTACACTCCATGCACAACTTCAACAATCCGCATCAGGCCTGGGTTTATACCTGTCTTATCATGTGAGGTTTGACATCAGTCCTCATCCACAAACAAAAAAACAACCGGTCAAGCAGAGAGTTTGCTGATTTCTCCCTGATCCGGTCGTTGACATCATTGTACGATTATAATTGCCGGAACTCCTTGCGGTAATCGCCAGGCGTTCGACCTACTAGTTTCTTGAATACACGGATGAATGAAAACGTATGCGTATAGCCAACTCGCTCTCCGATGTCCTGTATCGGCGCCGAGGTTTCGACCAGCAATTGCTTGGCTTGCTCAATGCGCAGGCTGGCCAAATAATCAATAAATTTCTCACCGAATTCTTCCTTAAACAAGCGGCTTAAATAATTCGGAGTCAGCTTAAACTTCTCACTCAGCATGACAAGCGAAAAGTCGGAATTGTTGAACTCGTTCTCTATATACGTTTTCATTTGATCAATCAACTCATGCTGGCTGCGCTGCGCGCGAAGCTCGTCCAACCTCTTTCGGGCGTCCTCCAATATACGATGCAGCTCTGCCTCCAATTCTTCCACGGTGTCAAAGGTCGTAATCCATTCGTTGATTGGATTCATCGCATATTCTCGCCAGCATTCCAAATATTCCGCCGATAATCCCGACATTTCCTTGTAAAAGTGAAATAACAAATAATTCATCAAATTGGCAACCTGCTCGCGTGAAAAGAGCTGAATGCGAATTTCCGCAAACAAAGAGCTATAATGGCGCTGCCATTCGGGTTCACCAAGTCTGTAAAAGTGGACCAGCTCACGAATATACGGTAGAGACCTGAATATTTCCTCGCCCGTCTTGCTATCGATATCCGTGAATGCAATGACACTGCCGGTTCCGAATGTCGGCTTATAGCCAAGAGCTTCCAATGCTTCCTCATATGAGCTGGATACCCTATGAATGCCCGACACCTGCGTACCCAGTCCGCATGTAATTGTAATTTCTACATTTTTACCGATCCAATCTACCGTTTTGCGCATGATGTCCAAGAATGTATCGGCGGCTGTGGTCTCATCGGACAATTGACAAACAATACATAGCCTGTGCTTCTCAATCCATTCTGGACAGATCAGGAGGCCTGTGCTGTTATTCAGCTCCTGAACGACATTATCAATGATGAATTTAATCAAATATTGATCCTTATTATTGTAAGTGGACGTAAAAGAAGCATACTTGTCGATCTCGATAATGGCCACTATATATTGATCGTACGATTCCTGAAATCCGAATTGTAAATACTCCTTTTCCCGGACCCCTTCCTGCCTGAGCAGCGTCCCGGTCAGCAGCTCTTCAAATAAATATCGACGACGGTAGTTGAAGTTCTCATCATTCTCGATCCGATACTTACCGAATTGCTCCAGCAGATGATCCAGCAAATTGTCGATAATTTTGAATTCATCATGCTTGACCTGACCCAGTATATGCGGTTTCTGTAGTGGAACCGATGAAAGCCGATCCAGAAGCGACTGAATCGGCTTGTAGTTCTGCAGACTCGCATATATGATCCATATAGCGCCAGCGAGCACTGTAATGACCCCGATGACCAACCAAAATACATTCAGGTTCGATAGAAAACGAAAAGCGACGCCGTCGACAAATCCGCTTCGGATCGTCCAACCTGTGTATTCCGATTTCATTACAGTAAAATCTTTCCGGTCAACTCCGTCTTTTCCCTCGAATGTGTCACCATCCCCAATGATGTATTCTCCATTCGTATCCAACAGATGAACATAACTCAATTTGGAGCGGGATACATTACTGACAAGCGTTGAGAGCGTGTTTATTTTTATGTTAGCAACCAGTATTCCGTCTGTACCAAGTGGCAATGGCATTCGCTTAACCAAGGACACGACAGGCGTGGTTATATCGTTGTTGTCGATATACTCGCGACCGATGCTCCAACGATTGTCAGCAGAAGCGGCTAATAAAGCTTTCAAATATTGGCTATTGGCGAATTGATCAAGTGGCATCATGGACGTATTGCTTAAAACAATCTGATCACGGTTACGATACAAATAAACCGAATCAATCTCGCTAAAGCTCTCGCGCATCAGGATCAATTTTTTGTACACGTCGCGGTCATTGAGATAACGATTGGGACTGGATGGAGATACACTATAAAAGTCGATGACGGACTGGTCATCGAGAAAAGTCTGCACAATATATTGTTCAACCGATCGCAGCTTGGAATCGACATATTGCATCGTATTTTCAGCATAGATCTCGTTCGCCTTCAGCGCCTGCTGCTTGGACAATTCACTCGTGATAACAAAAAATATGCACAGCAGCACGATAATGACCAGAATGAAAACGGGAAGATAAGCAAATACAAGACGGTTTCCCCACTTGTTCCTCATGTAAATTTCACCCTTTCATTGTTCAAAGTACAACGATTCGGGCGGGCAAGTCAATGCTCAATAAGGTGAATCATGCACAATTAGAAGAATACAGGTTGTAACAGTCCCCGTCTTTCCTCACCTTGCTCAAGATAGCAGCTATGCTCTGCGATGTCTTCTTTTGATCGATATCACGATTAACGCCATCATCACAATACCGCCAACAAAGCCGCCCAGATGGGCATAGATATCGATGTTGGGAACGAACAGCGAGTTCGCGAACCCAATTCCTACAATAACGAGAAGCGTCTGCTTGGTCTGGTAATCGATAATGTCCTTTCGAAATATCGCCAAAAATAAAAATGCAGCATATATCCCGTAAATCGCTCCCGATGCACCTGCCGAGACAAAATAATCCTTGTGCAGCCACATACTGAATATATTTCCTGTAATACCACATACGATATAAGTCAGCAGGTATCTCCATTTACCGAGCATGCGCTCCAGCGGCGCTGCAAACACATAGAGAGCAAAGCTGTTAAAGAACAGATGCGCAAACCCGATATGAATAAACATCGCAGCTGCATAACGCCAAACCTCCGCCTTCATATTCGGCAAATCAAATATGGCACCGAATTGCAGTAAGGTTACGTTCGGGTTCTGGGATAAGCTGAATATCTCCATAAGTCCCCACACCACGATATTCACAAGAATCAATAGAGCTGTGATCGGATACAGGGTGATATATTCCTTTAAACTTTCTCTTCGTGCGAACATGGACTCACTTCCTCTCGCTTTTGCTACATGCTGAATCTTTGTCGGTAACCGCACTTTCTGCACAACTCTTCCACGACTTCTCTTCGGGAAAAACCGTTATACAAATTGTTGGCACGTTCTCCCTCTACAATCTCGGAGAAAGGGGTCTGATTAATGTTGCCCAAATTGATAACACCTTCTCCGTCGAGACAGCAAGGTACCACCGTACCATCTACCAGAATCGCAGCCTGATTGCGCAGCGCATGACAGAAGCCCTTGCCCTCATCCTCAGCTTCCTTTAAATCCGGCCATTGAAATTCATGATCCTGATTCAAATAAATTTGCTTTGCAATTTTCAGTCCGCTGCCGCGCACAAATTTCTCTTCGATTTTGAAATCAAGTTCAAATGCTTTTTCAATCATTTCAAGAATTTCGCGATTTCGGCTTCTTTCGAGGTTAGTGGTATTGTCCGTATCCAAATTCCACAGCCTCAGTGAAACCAATAATGGGGTCGTAGCGACCGCTTCCTTCACGAAATCCAAAATATTCATAATATAGGCTTCCTTATTTGTCGAGCCTTCATGCCCGTCAAAGCTGTGTAACGAAAAATTCATCTGTCTAAGCGCAGGCTTGGGCAAAATTTTATGTTTGTTTTTGGTGATCAAGGTGCCATTGGTCGTAATATTGACCTTGAAGCCTCGCTCATGGCTCAGATCCAGCAGTTCATCGATCCGGGGATGAAGCAAAGGCTCACCTTTTACATGAAAATAAATATAATCCGTGTGCGGCTTAATTTCATCAAGAATTTTAGTGAACGCATCTATTTTAATAAAATTCGATTGTCGCTTCGTTTGCGGGCAAAAGGTACAGGCCAAGTTGCACACGCTCGTAATTTCGATATAAGTCTTTTTAAATTTCTTCATCTGCTATCACTCCATTTCTATTAAAAGCTTTGTTCACATTGGCATAACAAAAAGCCTGCAATGAGTCACAAGTATGCTCATGCAGACTTTCCATCATTTTAAATATAGCACAGGATGGGGCCGGATGACAGTCTATGTCAATAGTCTCCTCGTATGTTTGAAGTCTATTAGATCCACTATATTCCCTCTTCTGTACTTTCCTCTGCCGCTCCCGCAGCAATTTGATCGGCAGCCCGAAAGGACAATACCGTAATATCATCACGCTGTCTTTCATCGCCCATATACGTTTCCAGCTCATGAAGGAACGATTCCTTCTGTTCCATCAGGGACAAATTCCCGTAACGAACGATCATTTCCGCGAATCGTTTTTTACCGAATGAATAATCGCGTTCACCGCCATTTTGATCGAAGAAGCCGTCCGTAGTCATATAATAACGAGCCTCACCTTCTGGCATCATATGGTTTGTATATTCATAATCGGAAGGGGTTTTACGATAACCCACGCTTCTGCGGTTGCCCTTCCATGATTGCAATACCCCATCCTCATCCACGCGATGCAAGGTGCAGGAGGCCCCTGCGAATATGACACTATTCGGTTCAATGGCACAAATCCCGATATCCAGCCCGTCATCAGTCACACCTTCATGCCCATCCTGACCGAGTGTTTCTTTCAACAAGCGATTCAATTGACTCAAAATCGATGCTGGGTCCTCTATCTCACCGCTATCTGCAATACGGTTGAGTGCGGATACAGCCAAAAGTGTCATGAATGCGCCTGGAACACCATGACCTGTACAGTCACCAACAGCTACAAGCGTCCGTTCTCCGAATTGCTTCGACCAGTAAAAGTCACCGCCTACGACATCCCGCGGCCGCCAAATAACAAAATGCTCATTAAACAATACCTTTAACTGCTGCTCCTTCGGTAAAACGGACTCCTGCAGCAGCTTGGCGTAATTAATGCTGTCCAGTATTTCCTGATTGCGCTCGTACAATTCCTTCGTGCGCTCCATCACCTGCTTCTCCAGCTCCTGATTCAGCAGAATCGCCCGTTTATAAGGATTGGCCAGCTTGCGGGATATATAATAGAAGAAGAACACAATCGAAACCATAGAAACGGCCACGGCCAGAACCGTATTCCATTTAATCGTCCGCAGAAAAGAAACCGTCTCATTACGTTCGACCTCAACAAGCAGATGAAGATCCGTCGATTTCAATGGGTAACTGATCAGATCCATCCGCTCACCCGATTTGGAATCATATTCAAAAATTCGCGTCGTTGTATCAAACTGCTTGAGCACGTCGCTTGAGGCTGAGTCGATCATCACATCTCGGATATTTTTGCCATTATGCTCATACACATCGGATAAATAAATCGATCCCTTGCTATCGATCAGCCACAGATTGATACCCTTACCATCCTTGTAGGAAGCAAAATTATTGGACAACTCATGAAGATTAATCCCTACACCCACAACCGCCAGGGGCGCGTCCACCGGACCCGCTAATGCGTTCACGAATGCAAAGGTATCCTTAAGCTCATTATTGTAATCAAAGTTTATCGAGGAGGCCTTCTTGAGTGCGATGGAATCAAAGAACCAGCTATCATCAGGATCTTGCTCGCTTATCGTATCAATAATCTTTCCATTTTCATCCCAGTAATGCCTTGATTTCGTGCTTGCTATAAAAGTCGTGCTGTAGCCCAGGTTTTGATGCAAATAATTCGTTTTTTGGTGAACCATGGCCTCGAGCGTCGCATTGTTCTCCCCATCCTGCAGCCATTTCAATAGAGTAGGATCGTTGGCAAACACCAAAGAGGTTTCGATTTCCTTATCAATCCTTGCATCTACCTTGGACGAGATGGACTCGGCAATCGTTTCGAGATCACGGCTTTTCAACTTTTTGACGACTTCGTTTTCCGTAAAGAAATACACAAATGTGCCGATTAGCACAATCGAAAACACGATCAATACACTAGCCAATATCATGACCTTCGTTACTCCCGAATCGAAGGCAGGTTTGGCTTTCAAATTTGTCTCTGGTTTGAATACATTCGACATCCGTACACCCCTATTTAAAAGCTTTAGACATCCTCGCAGCCGATTCTTACATTCATTGAATGATATTCGTCGGTAGAGCTGCTCCAGCACGTGTGCGTCAGCTTAATTGCCCGTCACGCTATCAATCGTGCCAAATATATCCTTCAGCTTCTGAATATCAGCCTCTGGCAGTGGAGGTCGGTTCGCCGATGCAATATTATCCGCTAGATGCTGTACATTACCCGTTCCCATCAACACGGAATGAATGCCCGGCTCATATCTGCAAAAGCGGTAAGCCGCATCCATGATGCTTTCAGCACCATGCTGATGCACGAGGAAATCCAGGCTGTTGACTGGGTTGACCTTATCAGGATCCAGCTTTCCTTCGGCAAGCAGGCTCGCAATAATCTCAGCTAATGCCTCGGGATGTGACAAGGCTCTCCGTACCGCGAACATGTCGAGAACTCCAATATTTTTGGCGATTGTAGCTTCAAAAATTTGAGCCCGTGCGCTCTGGTTTAACATATTAAATCCGACCATCATCACATCCCAGCAATCATCCTGAATAGCTTGATGCAGCATCTGATGAGCAGGGTCTGATCCAAAAGCTTCGGTGATACCATGAAAACGAATTTTACCTTTTTCCTGCATTTTGATCATTTCCGGTACCAAGTGCTCTACCGCATATGCGTAATCAGCAGCAGCCACACCATGCAGATGATAAATATCGATATAATCCGTTTTCAAATTGGACAAGCTTTGATCAACACTTTTTTCAAAATCGTCTGGCTTCTTTAATACCTTATTATGTTGAAGCGAATACTTGGTGGATATGTATACCGACTCTCTTGGGATATGCTGCAGACCTGCCCCAACCACATTTTCTGTGCCATAGGCTTCGGCTGTGTCGATCAGATTAATGCCCAGCTCGATCGCTTTTGCGACAATCGTCGCGGCTTCCTGCTCACTTTTAATCGTTTGCATACCTAACCTGCTGCTTCCGCCAGCCCCCAGGCTCATGACGCTTACCTGTAAACCGGTCCTACCCAAAGTTACATAATCCACGGACAATCACTCCTCAATTATGGGATTAAAGATTCTGCATACGTCTACATTATCGTATTATGAATGGCTTGTGATGTCTACTAGAATAGCTTCAGAGGCGGCAGCCAAATCTTCACCTTTAAGAAATATTTGCAAGCCGCGGCGACCTGCACTGATACTGACAGGATTTACGCTCGTAGCGGCTGGCGCTAAATAAAAAGGATACTTTTTCTTCGTACCCAGAGGTGAGACTCCTCCACGAATGTAACCGGTTAAAGCTTGAATTTCTTTTACGGCAACCATCTCGACCTTCTTATTCCCACTTGCCTGGGCTAAGCTTTTTAAGTTAAGCTCGGCATTGCCAGGAATACAGGCCATCATAATCCCCGTTTTATCACCGCGCAATACAAGCGTTTTATAAATTTGATCCGCCGGCAAGCCGACCTTATCGGCTACAGTGTAAGCATCCAGCTGATCTTCGTCCCAATCGTACTCATGTAACGTGTATGAAATATGGAGAGCGTCCAATATTCGACAAGCATTGGTTTTTGCAGACATAGAGATTTTATTCCAACCCTTCATTTAAACAATTCAATCGTTTTGAGATATTTATGGTTATGAAGAAGGCGAACGCAGAGCACGGTTGCACCGAATCCCGACGTTCGCCTAATTATATTACAGATACAAGAGATGCTTTAATCCTAAGCACGGTTATAGAACGCTTCAAGCTGTGCAACAATTTCTTCCTTGCTGTTATTCACAATAGTTTGATACTGAGGTAGGGAAAGCAACTGCTCGATCTCAGCCGGGAATTGCTGCTTAATATCAATCAGACGGATGGCTTCGTCGAATTTCGCAGGATGTGCGGTTGCAAAGGATACACATACCTCATTGTCGTTACCAAACGTCTCATATGCCGCTATACCGCAAGCCGTATGCGGGTCTAGCAAGTAATCGTGCTCGGCTTTGTATTTTCCGATAATCTCCAAACACTCGGCATTCTTCACACCATGGGCAGAGAACTCAGCTTGTACCCGTTTCAGGTCTTCGGCATCAATCACAATTTGCCCTTCTTGCTGGAACTTCTTCATATACTCGGATACCTTCTGCGAATCCTCACCCAAGAAATAATACAAGTAACGTTCAAAATTGCTGGCAATCTGAATGTCCATGGACGGACTGTGCGTGCTAAGGAAATCACCGCTTTTGTATACACCGGTTTTGATAAAACGCTCCAAAATATTGTTCTCATTGGTGGCAATAATGAGTTTGTTGATCGGAAGCCCCATTTTCTTGGCCAAATAACCGGAGAACACGTTGCCAAAGTTACCTGACGGAATGCTGAAATTGATTTTCTCCAGCTTTTGCTGCTTGGCTACCTGCAGATAGGCATAGAAGTAATAAACGGTTTGCGCCAAAATCCGCACGAAGTTGATTGAATTGATAGCCCGCAAATGATGCTTGCCTTTAAAATCCAGATCACCAAACAGCTCCTTGATGACCCCTTGGCAATCGTCAAAGTTGCCCTTAACTGCTAAATTCAACACATTCGCATCGTTTACGGTTGTCATTTGAAGCTCCTGCACTTTACTCACCTTGAGATGCGGATGCAGCACACAAATACGAATGCCTTCTTTGCCGCGCACTCCCTGGATGGCTGCAGCGCCCGTATCTCCCGAAGTCGCGCCGAGAATATGAATAATCTCGCCTTGCTTCTTGGAAATATACGAGTAGAGCTCACCCATAAATTGCAGAGCAACGTCTTTGAACGCGAAGGTCGGTCCGTGGAACAGCTCCAGGATATGGAGTTTATCGGTAATCGTTTGTACAGGCGTCACTTCCGGATTACGGAAGCTGGAGTAGCTTTTAGCTACCATATCCTTTAAATCCTCGTAAGGGATTTCATCATTCGTATAGTAAGAGAAAATTTTCAAAAACAGCTCCTGGTAGCTTAAAGCTTCCCATTCCTTCAAGGTCGCCGCTGAAACCACAGGGATCTCCTCAGGGATCATCAGACCGCCATCGTCAGCAAGTCCCATTAGAACTGTTTCTATAAAACCTCTTGCTTCCACATTGCCTCTGGTGCTGATATACTTCATCTTTCGTTCCTCCAATAATTTCATTCCATTAGGATAGGGATATAGTTGTCATTAACTCTATTTTACCTTTATTCGGAGCGATAACCAAGTGATGCGTCGAAATTAATTTAATGTTCCTCAAAATCAATAATATCCTTGAAATCTGGTAGGTTGGAGAAATACAGAGTCATCAAAGCCACTTGAGCTGGTCGGTAACATCACTTCTTAATTTTCCTAATGAGGTATCAATGATTTCCACTGTTTTAGGAACATTAAATATCGAATTAAATATATCCTCGCTTGTTAAGGAACTTAATCCTGCGCCATGCAGTACGGAAGCAATTTGCTTTATGGTAACGTCAGGATACATTTTTCTTTTGTAAATCAGATCCGCTATGACATCATTATGCATTTTATAAATATCCTCAATTGCAAATTTTTTCAATGATTTATCTGTTTTTACATGTTGCATATGATTTCTATTAATGATCACGTTCACTTTTCCTTTATCACCATCAAAAGCATCCATATCAACAGGTGTATAGTCAAATTTATACTGAGCATGCGCTCCATCCAGATAAGGATGCAAAAAATCATCGATGTTCAAATATTCATCTCTCTTAAACGTGCTGTTACATACCTTGCAGCTGGGTATTAAATTATAAAAGGACAACGCAAATAAAGGATACTTGGATCGGGGGAAATAATGGTCCAACTCGGGTCTGGTCAAAGCTTTTCCGGCTGAGCCTGTATATATGGTGAACGTGTACATCCGATTGCAATAAGGACATACATTAATATTTAATTGATTGCATAAATCATAAGCACTCCATTTATTTGAGGAGGTCGGCGTTTTTATGCCTGTATCTCTAAACTGGTCATAATTAAAGATCCGGCACAATATCTCATAAAGCAGACCCTTCCTGATATGATCCGGCGCAAACACTTCCTTGCCATTGGTAGTTTTCAGATGTGTATAGGTCTTAGTTATGTACCTGTAAATATCGATAAGCCGGTCTGGCTTCGAATTAAGAAGCTTCTCACAATAAATTTCTGAAGAAGGCTCCAACATATCCAAAAGCATGCTCTGATACCGAGAGCAGTTTTGGACAAACTCAGTTTTGATCAGCTTGTTACTAAACACTTCCGGGATCGTGCTGACAGCAGGATGCGCACCGGAACTACTTTTCTTTAACGGTCTGTAAAAACGGTTCGAAATCACTTGTATGTGGGCAAATAACGTATTGTTATGCTTATAGATATGTAATCCTTCCTTATAACGAGCCGCTAGAGACGGGTCCGCTATGATCTGACAGCAGTTGAGGAAAAATCGGATCGTATCTATGACGTAACCTCTGATATTCACCAAATGAACGGCTTCCAGATTTTTGTATTTAGACTCAGGTATTTGGATCATGGTCTTCTTTCCTTTTCTTCAAAATACGTTCGCGTTCTCTTTCTAATCTTGCAATTTCATGCTCGACACGTTTGAGTGGATCATCATCATTATATTTGGCATCATACATTTCCTGCAGCTTTGTCCTAATGACGGGCTCACCGATAATACTGATGATATAAGCCATATCGCTTCTCTGCTCGCGGCTGGCCTCTGAATCATTATTCAGGAATTCAATGACCGCATTCATTTTATTTCTGGCGAATTCTCCAATCAATCCCTTTGACATAAAAAAAGTATCGGACAGCAGCAGATGAATATTTGCACCAAACGTATCGAACTTGTCGCTCTCTGCTCGAACATGGCTGCGTCCATCCCGATTTTCCAATAAAATAATGTTTTCCTTGGGCAAGTCAGAAATTACGAACGGAGAATTGGAGGTCATTATAATCTGAATGTTTTTTACATCATCACAATTTTTGAAAATTTCACCAAAAAAATTTACGATGTTATTGAGATATTCCCTTTGCCAGTTAGGATGGAGGTATACTTCGCCTTCATCGATAAGGATCAGCAGATTTTCTCTGAGCCTGTAGTGATCAGTATGAAAGCCCCCATCAGTAAAACCGAATCGCCTGTACGACGGCTCGTTCGTAGATCGGTCGATCAACCAGTAAAACCTCGAATAGGTTACAAGCATCGCTCTTTCGCCTGAGGATATGCCTGACAAGTCGAAGGTTAACAGTCTAAATGAAAAATCAGATTCCTCACTATACGTCAATAGTTGCATGATAAGTTCACGCTCTGCAAATGGAATCACGATATCCGGTTGATTATTCGCTACTATAAAGTCTTCAAACTGCGGCATAAGCCTGATTAGTTCCAGTCTGCCTTGAAAGCATTTATCGAAGTACTCATCGTTTTTATGTCTTAAAGGATGCCCTGCACGCTGATCCACATGAATCGTTTTTCGCAGCTTTTTGATCCTTTCTTTGAGCATTAGCATGAATGTATCTAGGGTCCAATTCGAGTTCAAATACTTGGTCAAGATCTGCGTGATGTTAACCTTCTTCGGCTTGCTGCTGTTGACATTTTGCTCGAGGGCAGATTCATACATTTCAATGTATTCAAAGACAGATACCATGATTATGGAATGAATAATTTCATCGATGCTCGTAATCAGGTTCAAACTTTTTTTGATTTTATCACTAATTTTTGAGATATTAATTTCGTTAGCATAATGTTTTCTTTGCAATCTATTCATAATTTCCGATAAACTTTTAAGATGAACAAGAAAAAAATCCGGTGCTTTCGGGATTATTTTATCGGCATTAGGCGACAGGAGAAAACGAACCTGTCTTAAGATTTCCTGAATTTGGTTGTTGTTGTCATAAGAGTCCTGCTCCAAAACGGTGTTGGTAGATATATCAAGAAATATATCAAAGAAATCGTAGCTAAAGTCATTAAGAATATGGTTCGTATCCAGCACATTTGAAAAATAAATAATTTTCGTTTTTTTGAGTTCGGGAATTAAATATCGAACAGCATCAGAATTATAATTGTAGTTCTCGTAATCATCATAATCATCACTTTCATCGCTGTCCCCATATACCCTTTCCAATTGCATATCTCTTGTTTCAATAAGGAGATCACCGTCTATATCCAATATATCAATTTCCCCTATATTATATAAATAAAAATGTCCCTGGTCCTTTACGATAACGATAAATTTATGCTCTGCTGCAGGATATGAATAGCGTAAACCTCTTCCATAAAACTCTTGCTTGATATAGCTTAGGTTTTCTTTAAGAAACTGCAGTAGGGTAGTTTTACCGCTGCCATTCTCTCCTACAATTGCCGTGATGTTTGTTATTTTAGAAGATTCATTATGATTCAAATTAAAAAAACCTTTAGGGTAGCTCTCTCTCAGATAGGAATGCACAATACCATCCTTAAAGTTGAATCTGTATCTACCGCTAAAATTAAACTCCTGATTAACTATGACCCGATTGGAATCTTCTTCTATCCATAAATACAATAATTCCATCTTCATAACCTCGTCCCAGCGTCATATGCTTTCAATCCGTTCCATGTTCAAATGAACCAAAAAACACCTGCTTTGGCAACAGGTGCTATTCGATCCAAATCTTAATTACTAATGTTACCCGTTATTTGACAACCTCTGTTTTAAATACGTTATCCAGCTTGCCTTCGAGTCTTTTCTTTAAAGGAATTTTGATATCTCTGCCCAGTTCCTTGAAGAAGGTGTCCACGTCACAGTTAACATTTTCCAGTGTCACTTTTAAAGAGCCGTCCGCAACAATGCTCTGATTTCCTTCGACGGGTACGACAGCATCAACCGCATATTTCTTGGTTAACGTATTGATATACCGCGCAAAAATTTCAAGCAATTCATCGTTGGTAAAATTTTCGATGGCTACTTTTCCTTTAATAGTGAAATTCAACTTGATCAGCACTCTCGGTGTTCCCCTTTTCTTGATAACCATTTTTTTACTTCTAATCGATAAATTCAAATAGCAGATACAATTCATTCGAGTGATACAATTTGGCACTTTTCTCTTCATAATGAGAAGTACAGCCTTCCAGCATGAACGACCATGCACGCTTGCCCTGATTTTCAATAATGTTCAGGCTATCGTAAGAGGCCATTTCAAAACTGATCCCATTACAGGCATGTTCGCTGACTTCCTCACCATGACCGTATCGGGTGATTCTTAGTATCTTCGAGCTGTCCTTATTCGTATCGCAAAATAAAAATAAATGAGCCAAGATCCGAGACATTTGACCAAACCCCTATTCTTCCTGTAAAAAGCCAGCTGTTCAACGAGCTGCCCTCCGTACCACTCTAAACTATATATACATCATACCAATTTTCACCCGATTAGTATATCTGTGAGTCGATTTATGTAGAAAAAAGAATTTGTGTTTCACTTTTGAGGAATCTGTGTAATAATTAGAACGTTGACTCTTATAATTTCATATTTGAATAATAATCGCTGAGTTTTCTGTATAGAAAACCGGGGGAACCAAGTAATTGGGGTGAATCGATATGCATGAGTGCATGTCGTAGGGCTAATTCTCACAGTCCGAATCCGTCAGCTAACCTCGGAAGCGAAAGTGGGAAGGATAGATGTGTTCATTAACACAAGGTCTAGCCTTGTGTTTTTTCTGTTTTTCAAAATACTCGATAGGAGGATTTTACCATGGTCCATAAGGAAAAACTATTTCGTATGCTGGAAGGTTTGAACGAAAACGATCAGCGCGCCGCTTACGAATTCATCCACTCCTTGGTCGAACGCCAAGAACAATGTACAGAGGAAAATTCAAGCATTGAGCTATTTGGAAAAAATTATTTTGTAGTCCCCGACTGAATCCAACTTCGATCAGCCTATGCGTTATTTTCAGACATAGTGCCTTCTGATATGCATTCCGTCAATATCCAGCATATGGCTGATTACTATTCAATCATTCCCATCATTATCTTACCCTCTATCACAGTTTTTCAAAATATTTTTTCACAAGATTTCTTGCACCCAGTACTAAATCCCCGCAACCTACACTCATATGGAGAGCCATCATACACATCGATTATTCTGATTGCACCTTGAATTTGAATATTAAACCGAGCCGACTTCTCTGCAAGCATCCACGATTTGATTTCACTCCTTACAATACAAATCGATCTGCAGCAGCTTAGACTAAATCCTGCATAACTATGGGCTCATGGGGTCACAGGTTCAAATTCTGCTGTTTCGATCATAATATATAGAGTATAGCCAAGTGATAACCGTACTTGATTACGTGAGCGGTGGTTGGATTCCGCCTTTCCTGCCAAAATAATAAGAAGAGAGGAAGAATACCGAGCCTTGGGTACAGGTGAATTTCATGAACAATCAAGATGATGTGCTAACCCATGCGTTAACGTTTCGCAATACTTCGGAGCAAGGCTTAAGCCTTAAGCAAGTCCATGAGCGAATTATCGGTTTTATTCAGCTTGATCCTAAAGCAGCTTATAAATTTATTATAGGCACCGATTGCCAGGTCCATCAAGGCTATACACAATTTATTACGGGTGTTGTAATCCAGCGTCCTGGCAATGGAGCATGGGCCTGCTACCGGCAGGTTATCATCCCACGGGCCATTGCTTCGATCAAAGAAAAACTTTCGACCGAAACCGCATTAAGCGAGGAAATTGCTTTGTATTTTAGTGATGAAAAACGTCGGCAAATGGAGGATATCGTTCTCCCTTTTGTATATAAAGGAGCTTCTTTCGAATCGTATATTCATATTGACGCAGGCTCGGATCACGTTAAAAATAAAACGTCTTTATATGTAGCGGAAATGGTATTACGTGTTCAATCGTTAGGTATGGTGCCGATTATTAAACCGGATTCATATGTAGCATCAGCTTACGCCAACCGCTATTCGAAGAAAAAACATCAAATTATTATTTGACCCCTAGAATTGTTATCGTGGTACTTGCGAAGGGATCATTCTCTGTACCAGGTTTGCCGGTACAATTCCGGCATTTCCTTGGGTGAGATTTTCAGATATGCAGGCTTCCAAGACCGACCACGGTTTTCTCAATTTTTAACTATACTTAATTTTTATAGCATTAAGAACCGAACCAATCCTAATATTGCAAAGCAGAGCAGAACAGTACCAGCGCTTATACCTGTTATAGCACTATTAGCGATGTTAAACTTTTTAGATAAGAATAATGAAATGAATGCAACTCCAATGAGGAGTACCGCTAATATATACAAGCTTGGATCTTTAAAAACACTTTTTAACCAAAAAAAATGAACACCTACAACAAATGCAATCCATGGGGCCGTATAGTCATTACGTTTAAATTTAATTAATAGAAAAGCACCTATCGCTGCTAAAAAGAATTCAATAAATACGAAATACATATAATTATGAAACACACCTGGTTCCGATAAAGCAGTGTGATCATGCCAATGTTTAATACTTAAGTAGATACCAACTAAAACTAAAAATACCGAAAATAGCCGAATACATCACATAATCTCTAACATATTCCACATCATTCACCTCCCTCTTTCCCCTAATCTATAGCTTCTTTGAAAATCGATACCCATTGATATCATATCCCTTGCTCTTGTAAAATTCATGTGCGGCAGCTCGCTCAGGTTTGATACCGCTTGTCAAAGTCATAGCATTCGCCCCACGTGCTTGTGCCCATTCCTCAGCATGAAGTATAAGCGCACCTCCAATACCCATCCCTCTATAATCAGCCCTTGTTACCAGTGAAACAACTTGAACAACACTATCATCATATTCATAATTGTTATTCAATCTAAGGCCGATCATACCAACAATTAAATTATCCATTTCGGCAATAAAAGTACCGTTCATTGGGTTTAATTCGATGGCTTTCATGCGTTTGCGCATAGATTCTGCGGATGTTGGATAGCCAAGTTCACCCATTAATTGTGCCAATGCGTGGTTATCTGATTGTCTAGATTCTCTTATAAGAACCATACCTATCACTTCCTCATCACATTTTAGTTTGCGTCAACTATTTTCATTACTATAACAAAAAAGCTTCTTTGATCCTAATCTGAATGATGTATTCAGGTAAGAATCAAAGAAGCTTTTAAGTTTGTCTTGCAAAAGGTTTAACCAACAACCCTTGATAATTCTCGTATGCCGAAGACCAGACTTGAACTGGTACGGTAGTCACCTACCGCAGGATTTTAAGTCCTGTGCGTCTGCCGATTCCGCCACTCCGGCGAGTGTAATAAAAATGGAGGCGCCACCCAGACTCGAACTGGGGGTAGAGCTTTTGCAGAGCTCTGCCTTACCACTTGGCTATGGCGCCAATAATGCATTATGGAGCGGAAGACGGGAATCGAACCCGCGACCCTCGCCTTGGCAAGGCGATGCTCTACCGCTGAGCCACTTCCGCATGATTAATAATACTGGGGATCTAGGATTCGAACCTAGGGATGACGGAGTCAAAGTCCGTTGCCTTACCGCTTGGCTAATCCCCATTACTAAAAAAATAATGGGGCGATCGATGGGACTTGAACCCACGAATGCTGGAGCCACAGACCAGTGCGTTAACCCCTTCGCCACGACCGCCACAGTTGTAAGATTGGCAGGGGCAGCAGGAATTGAACCCACACCAAAGGTTTTGGAGACCTTTGTTCTACCTTTAAACTATGCCCCTATAAAAATGGTGGAGGATGATGGATTCGAACCACCGAACTCAGAGAGAGCAGATTTACAGTCTGCCGTGTTTAGCCACTTCACTAATCCTCCATATTCAATTGTCAGTACAG
>NZ_MRTH01000048.1 GCF_001956045.1 Paenibacillus sp. FSL H7-0331
CGGTGTCTATAAGAGCGGGAACCTGACGTTAAAAAGCAATGTGACCTTTTACCTGGCCGGAGGCGCTGTCATTGTCGGCACAGGCAAGGGCGAAGACTATGTGATTGATTTTCGGAAGGATTCACGAAATGCGGATGGAACGTATTTTATTCGTACTGCCGTAGACTCCAGCAATATCACTATACGGGGACGGGGAACTATTGATGGAAAAGGCATAGCGATGCGAGAGCGCAAGATGCCGGCACCGAATAAAAATGAAGGATTCCTAAATAACCTGCTGGTTCCGATCGCAACCACAAATTTTACATTTGATGGTTTAATATTGCGGGATGGCGGTTTCTGGTCGTTCATGGTTGTTCGTTCCGACAATGTGACCATAAAAAATCTCAAGGGATTCCAGGATTTATACAAAATTGAGAATGATGTTATCGATATAAACGAGAGTCAGAACGTGCTTGTTAAACATGCGATTGCCATATCGGATGATGACACTTATTCTACTAAAACCTGGCTGCAAACGGGGATGTCCAAAGGGTGGCCGGGAGCGCTTGAACATTTGGAAAATGTGGTCTTCGATGACGCTTTTGCATGGACAAGATGCGCGGCTTTCAAGATTGGTATGGGAGTAGCCCAGCCGCAGATCGGAGTGACCATCCGAAATTCATATGTGTATCAAAGCGCTCGGGCATTGCTGATTGATCATGGTTACCAATATAATACGCTTCCGGAGGAAGGTTACGCTCAAAATATTACGTTTGAGAATATCGATATCGAACGAGTCGGTATCAATCAATTCGGGAACTATTGGCTTGGAGTTTCTACTAGTACTTCCGGCGATGTAAACAATGTTGTATTAAAGAACATTAATGTTCGCGAGCTGGGATCTGAGCAATCCAGAATTTCCGGGAATGTCAGCGACTTGAAAGTTACCGTTAATAGCAATGTAAACGGCATCAACTTTGCCAATTCCAAGCCGCTGTTCAGCGACAATTTCGAAGACGGAGATACGGCAGGATGGACATCCGTTACAGGCGGCTGGACCGTACCGACAGACGGCACGAATAAAGTGCTGTCCAGCGGCAGCCAGACAACCACATCCCTTATTACCGCCAATGCCGGCGGCTCATGGACGGATTACGCGTATGAAGCCAGAGTGAAAATGGGCATTACCGATGCCAATGCAGGCATTGTCTTCAGGGTTCAGGACGCCAATAATTATTATATGTATCGAATTAATTCATCGAATCAAAAGCTGGAGTTGTACAAATCCGTGAACGGACAACTGACGTCTGTAGCCAATACTCCGTTCACAGCCCAGGAGAAGCAGTTCTATACGGTTAAGGCGGTTATAAAGGGTAACAAGATTTTCTGTTATGTGGATGGAGAATTAAAAATGGAATGGACCAATCCTGTAACAGAACTGACAACAGGAGGGATCGGATTCCGCACCACCTCGGCAGGCGTCCATTTTGACGATGTAACTGTTACCCCAATCCTCCTATTCAGCGACAATTTTGAAGATGGAAATACGACAGGGTGGGCGTCTGCTTCCGGTTCTTGGAGTGTGACAACAGACGGCACGAAAGTTTTGACCCAAAATAATTCAGCCACTGCCCTCATTACCGCCGGTGATGCATGGACGGATTATACGTATGAAGCCAAAGTGAAAATGCCCATCGCCAATGCCAATGCAGGCATTATATTCAGGGTGCAGAATGAAAATAATTATTATATGTATCGAATCAATGTATCGAATCAAAAACTGGAGTTGTACAAGTCCGTGAATGGACAACTGACCCTAGTATCCAGCACCTCTTTCACAACTCAGGCGAACCAGTGGTATACGATTAAGGCCTCCGTTCAAGGCACTGCCATAAAAGGTTATGTGAATGGGGCATTAAAGACGGAATGGACCAATCCTGTAACGGAATTGACAGCAGGGAAAATCGGATTCAGGACCACCTCGGCGGGTGTATCTTTTGATGACGCTTTGGTTCTGGCTCCTCCTGCCTAGTGTCGGTCGGCGAGCATAAGAAGGAGCTGTCCCCAAAGCCATGAAACGGCTGCGCGGGACAGCTTCGTTTCGTGTTGGATATTACACGAATAATTTGTGCCTTCCAGTAATTATCTCTCCCGTCAATAACCGACATCTTGCCTTTCTCTCTTGTTTCTGCCCATAATGCCTCACTCCAAGAAATAATAAATGCCTTTGTTGCACCATAAACGGCCATGAAGGGCATCAATTGAAAACCGGCTGCTGCTGCATTGATAATGGCTCCTTGATGGCGTTCAAGTATGTCTTGCAAAAAGAGGTGCGTAAGGCTGACGACAGATAAAACGTTTAATTTAATTTCATTCTGTTGCCTTTTTAAAGGCAGTTTATCAAAGTAGCCATAAGATGCCACTCCCGAATTATTAACTAAAAGATCTACCTTTCGCTGCAATTGCTTTACCTGATCATAGACGGTATGAGCTGCATGTTCCTGGGAAAGATCAGCTACGATTACATCCACTTGAATGTTATGCTGAGCCATTAATGTTTTGTACTTGACATGGAGTATACTCCAAATTGTAATATTCAAGACTATTAAGACAAGCGAAAGGAGGAATTGAAAATTGAACAACCATTCACGATAGCTGAGATTTCTCTAAAAACTGGACTCAGCCAAGACACATTCCGTTATTACGAGAAAATCAATTTACTTCCTTCACCAAAACGAAGTAGAAATGGACAGAGGGAATATGTCCAGCTTGATCTTGATCGAGCACTCGCTAGTTCCAGAAACATTAAATAAGGGGTTTCACATACTAGTCATATCTAATATGTGAAACCCCTTATTGTTAAACTATCATACTCCATTAGTCTTATAAAACTTGATAGAGAAGAACTTATCCATATTCTACTATCATCTTCATGGTTCCAAACATAAATATCGTTTTAATCACCTAAGGAGCTCGCCGAACTTTCGCTTGCATGTCCAAACAGCGGCTTTCTCCTTCTGCTATTTCGCTTGTCCAGGCAAACGGACTCATTTGTATCATCCGTCAATATGTTTCATACACAAGTGTGTCGTCGAGTTGAAACGTTTTCTGAAAGACAGCGTAGATGAGCAGCTGTCCTGCCGGCGTTTCACCTGCATCGTAACCAAGTCGAATGGTGCCAAGCTCCTCGAACACCAGCTCAGACAGCACCAGTGTGCTGACATCCTCATCGAGATGCGTATTTGCAATGAGTGTCAATGCTTGATCATGCAACGTCGCCATGTTGTCCCATGCTTTCTTCACGACCGGTGACAGCCGTTTCATTTCCGCCTTTGTGCGCACTGCTGCTGTAAGGTGAATGTCGGATCCGTGAAACGGCAGTGTCATCTTGTAGTCTGACACCGACACATCATAGATAAATGTCCCAACACCTTTTACGGTATGGTCTGGTTCCCGAATCAGGTTGTTGGCGTAATCCAGCCGTTCCAGCTTTGGAGCCTTGCTTGTGTCCAGTACCGCAATTTTGTTATCCGAGCAGTACACTTCGACCAGCTCAGGGTGGTTCAATTGCAGCTTCGATAGATGGTTTTGAAAACAGCGCAAGCTTTCCAGCCTCGGACTGCCGCTAATGTCCAATTCGGTCAAATGATTACCATTGCACCGCAGTTCCAGTAAATTTTCACAGTTCGTCACCCGCAGTTGGATCAAATGGTTGCTGCCGCAGTCCAGCTTCTCCAGCTTCGTGTGATGGTCCAACTCCAAGGTAAACAAGGCGTTATAGCCGCACTGCAGATGGCGCAGCAGCGGATTACGCTCCAATTCAAGCTTGGACAAGATGTTCCAGTAACAAATCAACTCCGTCAGCATATGATTCTGGCTCACGTCCAGATTGCGGATCCGGTTGTATCCGCAATCCAACGATTCCAGCGCCGCATTCGCCGACAGATCCAGCGCCAAAATCGCATTGGAATTGCAGTGCAGCCGCTTTAGCGCGGAATTGTGGCTTGTGTTGAGCGCATTCAACTCGTTGCCGTCGCATTTCAAGTCCACCAAACGTGTGTTGCGGCGAATATCCAGCTCAGTCAGCTTATTGTATGCGCAATTCAGGACATCCAGCGACGTAAAATGCTCCAGTCCGTTCAAGCTTGTGATGTCTTTGTGCGAGATTTGCAGTTCGCCAATTCCTTCCACATCACTTGTTCGAATCAAATCCCGGCCGTCGCAATACGTTTCCAATAGGAACGTCCGGAACTGTTCATCAATAAAATCGTGGGTAATATTCATCTGTCCTACTCCTTTCAGCAATCGGTCCAAGCTACTCTATCATTTTATACCGGCAGAAGGCATATGCACCACCGCCAAAACTCCCATATGTTTCGCTTAGACAAATTCCGGAGTGTTTTGGGTTCCTGCTCGAGTGCTGCGATACGATCTTCTGATAATATGTCATCCTTCTCGGTGCCGCTGTGGCAACACTGTTTAATGATGGAGTTTAGCCGAGCTATTCCGTCGATTACTTTCTGAAACCAAATGACAAGAACTTTATCCCATTCCCGACGGATTGTAGGGCAGAGGTGAGTACTGAATTCGTTAATGTCGTTATCCTTTTTAGTTTCAGTGATTGACTTGATTGTAGCGCTATCGTAAAATTTTGTTATGTTAATTTTAGGTAATGCACTTACTTAAAAGTTAGGGGATGATTTATCAATGATTCATCAGCGTGAATGTCCAGTTGAGACACTCATTCATGTTTTAGGTGGCAAATGGAAGCCAATGATTTTATGGCATTTGATTGAATCCAAAAAGAGATTCAACGATCTGGAAAAGCTTATACCTGATGTTTCACAAAAAATGCTTTCACAACATCTCCGAGATTTGGAACGAGAAGGCATAGTCGATAGAACGGTCTACCCTGATATCCCTCCAAAAGTAGAATATTCTCTTAGTGAATACGGCAGAACATTGATTCCTGTAGCAGAAATCATGTGTGCTTGGGGAGAAAATCATAATAAGCGGAAATATGAAGAGTCAGCGTCATAAAGCTGGTTCGATGAACTTGTACACTAATTCAATCAACTCAAACCAAAAGCTGCCACGGGATTCCGGGCAGCTTTTGGTTACCTACAGTCGCACTCCTGATATGAAATTAATTATCGGGTTTGAGATAATAAAACTCCTTATAGTGTAGAATTGTCGCCAATCTGTATATAGAGTTTTCCTGTCCTCCCGATCTCCGCGTATAATTATGGTATCCCTTTCTGTCATGCTTACCTTTAAGTAAGTACCCTACTTTAAAGTGGGTTCTTAACATAATTTTGAAGCGATGCTAAGCTGGAGTTAACCAAATATTGGGGTCCATTTAAGAGGAGGAAAGAACAATGAAAATTATTGTTTTTGGAGCGACGGGGAATACAGGGAAAAGAGTGTTGGTTCAAGGGATAAAAATGGGACATGAATTGACCGCATTTGTGCGAAATTCTGAGAAGCTTTATGATCAACTAGGTGAGCATTCCGCAAAGCATGTGAAGGTGATCGTGGACGATATTATGGACCCGGTGAGCGTCGGTGAGGCGCTCGCGCATCAAGACGCCGCTATTGTTGCAGCCGGCCATGCGGGCCAGGGAGAAGAGTTTGTTCGTATCGTCGATAACATTATAAGCCAATGTGAATTCCAACCTAGTTTCTCTGGGCGGGTATGGATAATGGGAGGAGCTGGCCTGCTGGATATTCCATATACGGATCTTATCGGCAACAATTTACCCGGCTTCCCGCCTGAGTATAGAAATCACAACCGGAATTTCGAAAGGCTACAGCAGACTCAACTCGATTGGTCCATTATGTGTCCGGGAACAATGATTGATTCGAGAGAGCATTCAGATCCGGTTCATCTACATGTAACAACGGAAACCTTGCCCGTTACGATTCCGGAGACGATCAAGGAATATTCCGAGGCAGATATAGCCGGTTACTTGTTCAGCCGACTTCAAGAGCTGAATGTTGCTTATGACGATGTCGCAACATGTATGTTGGACCATCTTGAGCTCGGAGGAGCGTTTAAAAGAAAAAGGGTCGGTCTAGCCTATCAAAGCAATATTACGGCGCGCTGAGGAGAAGGGGGATAATAGGTTTGTTTGGATTACTGCTCGTTTTGCATATATTGGCTTCGATCGCCATAATTGGCCCCGCTTTCGGGATGCCCATCATTCGAAGATCCGCTAGAACCGTCGGCCAACTGCACTTTGCTTTTGGTATAACGACCAAACTTGCCATAATACCTAAAATTGGCGGATCCGTACTTATTTTAACCGGGGTTTGGCTTATGTTCATAACCAAGATGGGGTTATCCCAAATGTGGCTGAATGTATCCATCCTTTTATCGCTGCTCATGGTCGTCATGATCGACGGATGGATCGAGCCGCGTATGAAAAAGATCATAAAGATCATATCTGAAAATCAAGACCAGGGTAATGAAATACCCGCCGAGTTCGGACTGCTGATAAAAAAGATCGTACCAATCGAGACGGCTGCACAGCTGCTGATTATTACCATATTGGTGCTTATGGTCGTTAAGCCATTTTAAAGAAGCCGATAGGAGTCTCCTAACCACATTTTGACCGCTACGCATCGTAAACATCAGTAAAAGGACTTTCGAATGTGGCAGATTACGCTAATAAGATGTGGGACGTTCGGGAATGGGATAAAGTTCTTGTCATTTATGACATCAAGTTCTTGTCAACCGAAAACGAGTAGTATCAGGCTGTAAAGAATGAGCAAGATGCAGCATTTCCTTCAAATTGATGATTTTAAAAATCGAGCCGCCATTGGCGGTTTTTTTAAACTTATTTTTTTATAAACTCTAAAAAGGAGAGATATAGTGTATGACACTAAATGATGTCCAATGACACAAATGTCCCTACATTCTGGTTAATGAGAACCAAATCAATTTTGATCACAGTTTTTTAAAGGAAGATTGCTGTGAAGCTTGGGAGCATTGCAAACTAGACAGCCTAGCATACCCGTCACTCCATGTAATGGATTTAACCCATCAGTTAGACCTTTATTCTTTAGCCTGTACAAACTTGTTAAGTCCCCTTAAAATCAGTGTGAGCCTTGTACCAATTGAATCCTCCGACTATCCATACATATTTATCCTGTATGTACGAATACATTTGTGCTCGAAAATAAACCGCATTGTCAGATTCTTGTACGGACTCGATATTATAGGATTCAATGATCGCAGAGGGTAGCTCATTAACCCAAGATGGATCAGTTACTTGCAGATTTGATGCGATTGTTTGCTCCGTTAATACAGACGAAAATATTGTATTCATAGAATAATTAATCTTTTCAATCAGTTGAATTGATCGGGTTTAACCATGGTTTAATGAGACTCTACCTGGATTAATTAGTGAACAAGCAGGCTAGCTGCATATCAGAAAATCGTAATAGTTTCTTGGCCCTAGCATTTCGGAGGGCCATTGGGGACGTTCTGGCAGAACATGAAGCCGAACGTTACAAGGCTGATTATCTTCAATACGTTGGAACGCACCACCAGAAAGAATCCGGTCACCATAAGAGAAGTCTATGATGTGAACTTTGGGTAAGAGGGGACATATTTCGATTCCCCTGACCGAAGAGACTGAAAAGACGAAATAACGATGAAAGGGCGTTTAAAAGTTCTATGTGATATGGTCATTCCGGTTCCGTATGATGAAACACCTGACATACAGGGAGAGGCATTTACCAGTTTACCCTGCATTATGCATGATGCTCGTGCAAGAGTAATTCCTCAATGTTAGACTAGCCATGTATGAATGAAAGCGCTTATAAATTAGTTTACATACAAAAAAACGTTTGTTATAATCATATTATCTTAATCATTAAAGTATATAACGAAGTATGGGGGAAATATCCAATGTTGCTGACTGAGAAGCAGTTGGAGAGATGGATTACAGAGTTGTGAAATACCGGAGCTGGATCGGATGGCTGCCCACATTGATGTGATTGGTGTCATTGATTATGTCGATAGCCGCAACAGAATTGACTTATTTCAAGGATTGATTGTAAAAACTAATGAAGTCGAGGTCTTGCTCAGTATTTAAGAATTTCTCCCTCCTACAAGAAAGTCAACACGAAATAATTACAGCAGGGTTCAATTGTCGGATCGAGTAGGCAAACCCTGCTGTTTTATTTTTGGGTGAAAAAGGCGCCATGTGGATTAGAATTCAATTACGTACATTTGTTTCGACAGGAGCTGTTGCGCGAGCCATCGATATCACTGGAGCCGAAGATTCGTTCATTGCAGCTTTGATCTCGGCATTGGGAGTAGGCTGCAGCGGAACGATGGCTGTGGCATTCACTCAATTGGCTGCTGGGAATTATAGGTAACGGAAGTGTCGCTAGAGCTACAAAGGAGCGATTTGCATCGAACTTGAGGATCATCGGTTCCAAGGTGCCATCAAGAAAGACCAGCAAGGCATTGTGAAAGCCTACGAACACTTGGTGAAATACTTTAAGTGATTTTTTAAAAAAAGACTCCTCGGTTTTGACAAGATGAGTGTTTTCATAACAAATTATCTTATTGATTAAAATAAAAAATGAAAGGAGGCGAGCATGTGTACAAAATGGATCAAACCTACGATTTGGAACGATTAATCCAACAAAATCTGCATATTCACACTACGTATTCGCCTTGTGCCAAACCTGAAATGATTGCTCGCGATATTGTGAACAAGGCAGTGAAGGACGACATTCGGGTCATCGCGTTTACCGATCATTATAACAGTGGAGATTTTCCGATACTGGACACGAATCGCGAGTTAAAGAACCAAGCGGAGGAATGCGGCACGGATCTAAAAGTTTTGTACGCCTCCGAGTTGTCAGCATACGGTGTCGGCAAATTTCTCGATGCGCCTGTCATTAATGAAGCTTTGGATTACCGCCTGTATGCCTACAATCATTATCACCTCGATTACTGGGAACACCCCGAAGACAAGTCACCGCGAGGGTATGTGCAGCATGCGCTGCAAGTGCTGGAGTCGTTATTTGCTACAAGTAGGGCCGATTGCATAGCCCATCCTTTTATCGGCAGATTTATTCATTGTTTCGAAGACAAGACGCTCGTTACGAAGGAGATCACTGATAACGAATTGGGGGATATACTGAAAAAGGGGAAACGAAGCCAGGTTGCCTGGGAATTGAATGTGCCGGCTTTATTCGCCGATCCGGAGTTTTCGAAACGATACTGGCGTATAGGCAAAGAGATTGGAGTTGTGTTCCATTTGGGTACTGACGCCCATTCGATGGCCGCCGTCTCGACGTCCCAGCACTTGGAGCGATTGAAACAGTTATTGGAGTAGATAGGTTACTAAAGCGAATCACACCTTCAGATACGCCAATCCGGGGGTGGATTATACTACGTCGAGCGGCTTACTCTAAACGAATAAGCACTTAACTTCATGTGCGGCTGAGTAAGAACTATAGGCTGTGACGCATATTTCGAACTGGGCGGGCGGCGGTGCACATTGCAGGTTAAATTTCGAATATTGAGGAAGTGATAGTATGTCAAACGTTCATGAATTGAAACATAACAATCCATTCTCCGGTGTGTATTCATTGCTTCTTACTCCATTTCTGCAAGACGGAAGTATAGATTGGAACTGCTACGATAAATATGTAGATTGGCAGCTCTCCATGCAGCCAAACGGCCTATTTGCAGTTTGCGGCAGCAGTGAGATGGGGATGCTGACCTTGGATGAACGGTTGTCCCTTGCGGAAATTGCTGTGAAGAGAGCAGGCAATACGCCAGTTGTCGCTACTGCCAACGTCAGCCCCGACACTGGCAACCACGCTGAAGAATTGCGCCGTATGGAGGAGACCGGCGTGTCAGGTGTGGTTTTCATTCCTCCAAAAGGAATGGGTGAAAATCAAGAACGGCTTGGTGCATATTTTGCTGATCTGGCCAGTCGATCATCTGTGCCCGTCATTTTGTATGAGTGTCCGTTAAATAAGCCGCATCTTATCGATCCACATGTGTACAGCAGCCTTGTTGTTAATCATGGAATTGTAGGGATAAAGGACACGACTTGTACGATCGAAGGTATTGAGGCGAAAATCAAGGGTGCTCCAAATAGTATCGTCTACCAAGCAAATACGCAGCACATGTTGGATGCAATTCATCTCGGTGCAAGAGGCATCATGGCCATTACGGCAACGGCTGCGGCTGACGTCGTGATACAGCTATGGCGCGAAGCAACAACCCATTCCGACGTGGCTGTCAAGACTCACAAGAAGCTTGTAGCTTTAAATGACGCGCTTGGCTTGGGCTATACAGCAACTGCGAAGTATCTTGCGGCATTACGTGGAATACCAATGAGTCATGTAACGAGATCAAATAAAAGCCTGAGCGAAGAAGCGGCAGCAGCGATACGCGCATGGCACATTTCAACCATATGAAAAACAAACAATCATTTAGATGAATTGTCGTACCAAATCAATGTAAACGCTTTAATGGACTCTAAATGATAAAGTGAATATCTTAATAAAGAAGGGGGTGATTGAAGGCATAAAGGACGAATGGAACATCATCTTTCTGGATTGAAGAAAAGTAGGAAAGGTTCGTGAAGGAGTATGACCATAAGAATGTATATAGTCAGGCATGCCCAGCCAGCGAATCAAGAGCCGGGCTATACAGGCGGGCCTAATTACCCGCTGGGCAAGCTTGGATTGGAGCAGGCAGCGTGTGTAGGAGAACAATTCGCCAATTGGCTGCCACTGGATGTTATTTATTCCAGTACTCTGCAAAGAGCACTTCAAACAGCAGAAGCGATCCATAGAAGAAGGAGCGTAGCTTGGTATGTGTATCCGGCGTTGTCTGAAACGGATCGCAGAGGCTGGCCACTGATGCGTGAGTTGGTAGGTGCAGGGAGCTATGAGCACCATGCTGAAGAAGCAGCTGCTAACAAAGCCGCCCAAAGCGAGCATTACCCGCTATTATCTAAATTAGGAGAGCTGTTCCCCGGTGTACAAACAGGAGGGAACTTCGATTGGCCGGATATTTGGCAGCCTGCTCTAGAAGCGGAAACGAGAGAGAAAACCTATGATCGCGCGAGACGTGTCATGGCGACTATCAGAAAAATTCATGAAGGCACAGATGTCACGATTGCTATTGTATGCCATGCGGCGTTTGGTTCCGTTATGCTTAACGACCTGCTGGGATGCGATCCATGCGACCATAACCGGTTCAGCTTCTCACATGCCGCCATTGCCAGGGTTGATATAGAGGATGACGGTGCGGTAAGTCTCCGACTATTGAATTATATTGGGCATCTTCGGCAGGATATGGTCACTGAAG
The DNA here is from genome assembly GCF_001956045.1 of Paenibacillus sp. FSL H7-0331. Next base: position 11,336 of record NZ_MRTH01000048.1, read on the forward strand.
GTGTGGAATTTCAATAGATAAATCAAGTCCTAACAAATAAATTTTTGGAGGAATTACAATGAGTAAGAGTTTCAATTTATTTGGTAAAGTTGCTACGTTTGGATTAACCGTTGCTATGATGACATCATGTTCCAGCTCTGGTGGTACTACGGCTTCACCTGCACCTTCTGGATCATCTTCAACTCCTGCAGGGCCTGCGCCAACAATCAATATTGGTTTCAAAGGCGTGTATGCAGATGGTGACCGAACAAACAACCCCGTATTAGCAGAATTGCAGAAAAAAACAAACACGGTCATTAAAGTTCAAGAAATGCCGGACGATAGTTATGTTCAAAAAATCACCTTACAATTTAACAGTGGTACGGCACCTGATATCGTTCATGCTAGTACGGATACAACAACAATTGGGATGATTAACAACTTTGGCGCAAACGGTTTGTTAAAGAAAATGTCTGATCTATTACCTAAAATGCCTAATGTTCAAAAATTTTATGATAAAGAGATGCAAAGCAAATTTGTAAATGCAGATGGCAGTTTATACATATTACCTACACCAAGAGATGTTGGTTATGGCGCAGTATTTATTAGACAAGACTGGTTGGATAACTTAGGTTTAAAAACTCCAAAGACCTTTGATGAATATAAGGAAGTTTTAAAACAGTTTGCAACAAAAGACCCAGACAAAAATGGTAAAGATGGCGATACTTACGGCGCTGTTTTTGATAAACAAAGTGGTTTGGAACCCGCATTAGCACCTTTCGGTGTTCCTTACGCAGATTGGATGAAAACGGCTGACAACAAATTAGTTTGGTCACAAATAACGCCTGAATACAAAAAAGCAATCGGTTTTGCCAGAGAATTAGTTGCAGCCAAAATAGTTGACCCTGAATTTGTAACCTATCAACCAAACAATGGTAAAACTCAACTTATAAGAAACAGCAAAGTCGGTGTATATCAGGGAGTTTCGTCGGGTGCTGCTGCAGACTTAGCTATTATCCAGGAAAAGACACCTAATGCTAAAGTCGTTGTTCTAGAGGTTCCACCAGCACCTGGAATAGCAAAAAGTGTATCCGCTTATGGAAACATTATTAAAAAAAATAATGATGGTTTGCCTGTTGGTTTCTCTAGCATATGGGCTGTGAATTCAAAAGTAAGTGCCGATGTTTTGGACGGTATTGCAAGAATTTTTGACTTTACCTCCTCTAGCGACAAATTAATGACAGTTGGTGTTGAAGGTAAAGATTACACCAAATCAGGTAATGAATATAAACTAACTAAAGACTTAAAAGGTTTAAGACAAGATGGGGCTTGGGACGTTTACACCATCGGCAATATGGAGGGGCAAAGAGAGTTCTGGAAAGACCTGTGGCCAGCAGAAACAGCTACTAACATGGCTAATACAGGATTATCCACTCAACCAAGAGTCATCTATTTCTCAACTCCTACAACGGATGCACAATTAACACAAATTACAGCTAAAGCAACTGAAATATTTACACAAATTGTTTCAGGTAAAGTGGAATTAGAAGCAGGTTGGGCTGAATGGGAAAAACAATTTAAATTGTTAAAAGGCGATGTCATGTCTCAAGAAATAAACGAAAGATATGCTAAAAACGCTAAGTAAAGTAAGCGAATTATTGTAGAACTTACAAGTGCAAGGATAAAGTACATTTTGTCCTTGCACTCATTGACTAAAAGATAAACTCCGTTTAGTAAAGAGGAGATGCCAAAATGTTTGTTCAAAATATCAAGAAGCACTTTTCACTTTATATGCTTTTATTGCCTGGGCTCGCATTTTATATCATTTTTAAGTATGTGCCTATTGTTGGTTATTTAATGGCTTTCCAAGATTTCAAAATTGGTAAAGGTCTATTCGGGAGTCCGTGGGTCGGCTTAGATAACTTTCGCTTCATGTTTCAAGACAACAATTTTGTAAACGCTTTAAGTAATACGCTCATAATCAGTGTATATAAACTTATTTTTGGAACTATCGGCCCCATTATTTTGGCATTATTACTCAATGAAGTCATAGGTACTAAATTTAAAAAAATAATCCAAACCATATCGTATTTGCCTCACTTTATATCATGGGTAATCATTGCCGGTATATTGACAGGGATCCTTTCTTCTAAAGGTATCATAAATTATGTTTTAGTTGAGCTGCTTCATCAAGATAAAATTATATTTTTGGCAGACCCCATATATTTTAGAAGCATTATGGTCATTACCGAAGTATGGAAAAACCTAGGCTGGGGTACCATTATTTATTTGGCTGCCATATCCGGAATAGATTCAGAAATGTATGAGGCGGCAATTGTTGATGGGTGTTCCCGATTTAAACAAGCCCTGTATATAACACTTCCATGTATGATACCAACGATTATTGTACTGTTGATTTTGCATTTAGGAGGTATTCTTAACGCGGGATTTGAGCAAATTTACTTGTTCTATACGCCACCTGTATATCCTGTTGCGGATATTTTGGATACATTGGCTTTACGTATTGGTATTCAGAATAATTTCAACTATGGAGTTGCAACGGCTATCACCATATTTAAATCAGTTGTAGGTTTACTCTTGATTATTGCTGTAAACAAAATAGTCAAATATGTGGATAAAGAACATGGCATATGGTAGGAGGCTAAGATGACAAGACGAACAACAGGTGAGAAAATATTCGGTTACTTTAATGGGTTGCTACTAATCATTTTCTGTATAACTATTTTATATCCATTTATTAATATTATTGCTATCTCTTTTAGTTCTACGGCTGCTGCTAACACAGGATCAATAACTATTTTTCCGATAGGTTTTAATATAGCAGCCTATAAATATCTGGCTAATTACAGTCAACTTTTGACGGGTTTTAATGTAACTATGTTTGTGACGGTCATAGGTACAGCTTTAAATTTAATTTTTACAGTAGTTACAGCGTATCCGTTATCAAGAAAATATTTACCTTACAGAAAACCAGTTAAATTTTTCTTATTGCTTACCATGCTTTTTCCACCAGGTATTGTGCAGCTTTATATTCTTTATATCAATTTAAACTTAATCGATTCGATATGGGTTTTAATTATACCCGGACTTATTAATACATTTAACGTCATTGTTATGATTAGCTTCTTTGAAACGATTCCACAAGAAATTATTGATGCTTCCAGAATTGATGGTTTATCAGAGATACAAATGATTTTCAGAATTATATTCCCGCTATCTATGGCAGCTATAAGCACAATTGGTTTGTTCTATGCTGTAGATCACTGGAATGCTTGGTTTAATGGATCTATTTTTATAAACACCAAGGACAAATGGCCTTTACAGCTAGTCTTGAAAAATATTTTAAGTACAACGATAGCCGCCGACACTAATGTGGATACGGGTACAGTTCCTCCAGCCTATCAAATTCAAATGGCGATGGTATTTATTACAACTTTACCTATTTTGCTTGTATATCCATTTATCCAAAAATACTTTGTAAAAGGCGTTATGATTGGTGGTATAAAAGGTTAATTCAGGAGGTACTTATGATAGAAGTAAGAAACTTAACGAAGCATTACGGAAAACATGTAGCGGTAGATCATGTAAGTTTTACAATAGCCGATGGAGAAATAGTAGGCTTTCTTGGACCCAATGGAGCAGGCAAATCGACTACAATGAACATGATGACCGGATACATGGCTTCAACAGAAGGTGAGGTTATCCTATCGGGACATCATATTTTGGATGAGCCGGAAAAAGCTAAATCTAAAATAGGCTATTTGCCTGAACAACCACCGCTCTATTTTGACATGAAAGTAGATGAATATTTAAACTTTGTGGCTGATATAAAAAAAGTCAAGTCAAGTCAAAAAAAGGCAATGATTAAAGAAATAAAAGATACGGTAAGGATAATGGATGTGTCTAATAGATTAATAAAAAATTTATCTAAAGGCTATAAGCAAAGAGTTGGTTTAGCACAAGCTATGATAGGTAATCCTGAAATCATTATTTTAGATGAGCCTACAGTAGGGTTAGACCCTAAACAAATTATTGAAATGCGCGACGTTATTAAAACATTAGGTACTAAACATACCGTCATATTAAGCTCACACATCCTTTCAGAAGTTAGTGCAGTTTGTGACAGAGTGATCATTATAAATAAAGGCAAAATTGTTGCTAGCGACACTCCTGACAAATTGTCAAATAACTTGATACAAGGTTCTAAATTGTTGTCTCGTATTAAAGGGACAGAAGCAGAAATTAAACATGCGATTGCCAGTTTTCCATTGATCAAGCATGTACAAATAGTGGGCAGCAAAGAATGCGATACACTGGATGTTATTTTTGAGGGCGACAATCACACAGATATAAGAGAATTTATTTTTCATGCTATGTCAAAAAATAATTTACCGGTATTAACACAACAACCGCTTAATCTTTCCCTGGAGGAAATTTTCTTAGAAGCAACAGGAGAAAGGATCCATTATGACAAGCATAATTAAAAAAGAATTAAGAACCTATTTTACTACCATGTCAGGATATATTTTCTTGACATTTTTATTATTACTTTCAGCGGTATATTTTGTAATTGGAAATATAAGTGCACAATCAGCAGATTTTTCAGGAGTATTAACAAGTATTGCGGTTTATTACTTATTTTTAATTCCCATATTGACCATGAGGTTATTTGCGGAAGAGGCTAAATTAAAAACAGACCAATTATTATACACGTCGCCTGTTTCAATTACGGATATCACTGTGGGCAAATTTGTAGCTGCTTCGATTGTATTATGTATAGGTACGGTAATTACATTCATCTTTCCTATCATATTAATACTGTTTTCAGATATTAACCTGATGCTCATCGTTGTTAGTTATTTGGGATTTATCTTGTTTGGTTTAAGCTTAATTAGTGTTGGCATGTTTGTATCGTCTTTAACTGAAAACCAAATCATAGCTGCGGTTATCACATTTGCAACGGTATTTTTGTTCTTTATCATGGACGGTTTAGCAAAAGCACTGCCAGCTGATAAAATGAGCTCCATATTTTTTATTACAGCAATAATAGGTATATTTGGAGTCATCGTATACGACAGTACGAAAAATAAAGCTGTAGCCGTTTGTATAACCCTTTTATTCTTAGCCGTAGAAGCTGTTTTATATTTCATAAAGCCAAACTTATTTGAGGGTACAATTGCTTATGTTTTACAATGGTTTTCCGTGTTTAACAGATTTACTAATTTTCAGCGAGGCGTTTTACATGTATCTGACATTATTTATAACCTTACCTTTTTTATTGCGTTCACCTATTTAACTATAAATGGAATTGAAAAGAGAAGGTGGAGGTAATAATGACGAATTTAATTCATGCCTTGAATAATAAAAAATTTAGATATGGAGCATTTTCAACATTAACAGCAATAGTCGTTTTAGCGGTGTTGATCATTGTAAACTTAATCTTTTCCAGTTTAAATTTAAGTTATGATGTCAGTAAAAACAAAGCATACTCCATATCCCAATATTCAATAGATATTATTAAAAAAGTACAAGACCCCATACATATTTATGTTTTTACAAAACCTGGGAGTGAAAATCCTGATTTTAAAGATATTATCCTTGATTATACAAAATATAACAGTAACATTCAGGTTGCTGTAAAAGATCCCAATTTATATCCGCAGCTTGTGGAAAAATTTAAATCGGACCCGTCGCAAGCGGTTTCAAGTAACAGTGTTGTGGTGGAAAATGGAAAAACAAATAAGTTCAAATTAATAGATGCCGGGCAAATGATTACAATCGGATTTGACCAGCAAACCTATAAAGAATACGTGCAGTCCATCGATGTTGAGCCTCAAATTACGAATGCTATTGAAAATGTTACAAGTGATAAAACATATATCATTTATAGTATAACAGGCAATGGTGAGCTATCTTTGCCAGAAAAACTCACTGATGCCATTAAACTTGCCAATTATGATAGGAAAGATATAAATCTATTAACAGAAGATGTTCCAAAGGAAGCAAATTTAATATTTGTAACAACACCTGCCAAAGACTGGACATCAAATATGGTAAATAAAGTAAAAACATTTTTACAAAATGGAGGACGAGCGGTTTTTGCACTTAATTTTACTACTTCTGCTTTTCCTAATTTAATGTCAGTTGTAGGTGCCTATGGAGTGTCTGTAGACAATAAAGTGATCATAGAACCAAATACAAATCATTCTTTACCAAATCAACCTACGGTATTGCTGCCTAACCTGGAAGCCAATGAAATCACCCAAAATTTGGCAGACAAACAATACAAAGTATTGTTGCCGGTAGCAACTGGCATAAAACAAAATGATATTAAGAGAAATTCATTAAAAGTTACTCCGTTATTAACCAGTTCAGCAAAGTCATATGCTAAAAATAGTTCAGCTCAAAGTGTTGAAAAAGCGAATGACTATATGTCGGGGCCATTTAATTTGGCAGTCATGATTACGGATTTTACGAATACGAAATCGTATTTGGAAACAAAATTAGTCGTTATTGGTACAGATACGTTAATATCACCTGAATCCAACTCCGTATCCGGAGGCACGAATTATAATTTCCTAGTAAATTCAATAAATTGGACTCAAGGCAAAGAAAGCGGAAGCTACATCCCTCCTAAAGCTCCTAATGCTGCTACACAATTACAATTAAGCGGCGCACAAGCGGTTATCATCACATTAGTGACCGTAATTGTTATTCCATTGATAATCTTAGTTACGGGTATTGTGGTTTGGGCTAAAAGGAGAAATAGCTAAATGAAAAAGAAAATTATATTTTTTATCGCAGTAGTCGCAGTTTTGGTTATCCTGCTGATTATTCAATTTGCAATTCAAACTAACAATCAGAAAGAAGGAACTCAAGCAGCGGCAGCGGCAACTACCGTATCAACACCAACATTTTCGATTGGTGACAGTGAAAGCGTTGTAAAAGAAATTAAAATCGTTAACACAGCTGGTGCGATTAAATTGGTACCTACAAAGGGGATTTCGGGTAGCGAGAGTATAGATTGGGCTTTGGAAACCAAGCCGGACTTTCCGGTTGACCAGAATTTGTTAAACCATATTGCTGTAAGTGCTTTAACCAAATTCAATTTGCTTGACGAACATGCAACGAATTTAAAGCAATTCGGGTTAGAACCTGCAAATGCTGATGTGACTTTTACTCTTAATAATGGTAGAACTCATACTATAAAAATAGGTAAACCAACTCCGGATCAGACAAATTATTATGTTGTTATTAACAATGAAAAGGGAATTTATTTAATGAATAGCGGTAATGCAAAAAAAATATTAGTAAGTATAAACGAGTTGTTTGACAAAAAAATTCCTGAAATTAATTTAAAAAACTTAAAGTCGATTGAGATCCTTAAATCAGGAAAGCTTTTTTTAGATCTAAAAGCAAAACAAAATAAAGAGTCTACATCTGCATCTTTACCCGGAGCACATCTTTTACCAACTAATCATTTAGTTATGAAGTATCCTGTACTTGACAGAGATGTTTACTTGGAGGATTTTGCTAAAAAGACTTTCGGATTACCTGGGGGTACTACCAATTTGACTAATAATACGATAAAAGTATTATCCCTAGTTGATGAGAAGCCGTTAGACATGGGACATTTCGGACTTTCGGTGCCTGCATTAGAGCTGAAAATTCAAGATGATAAAAATGATTACCATCTCATGTTAGGTGATGCAAGCGGAGATATCATTTATGCTAAATTTGCTGACAAGAACTATATATTTTCGATAAACCGAGAAAGTATCCATTCCTTACTTACATTTGAGCCCATTCAGTTTATAGATCGCTTTTTAGCTTTAATCAATATTGTTGATTGTGATCAAATTTCAATAGAAGCCTCATCTTCGAAATTCAATGTAACAATTAATCATAAAGAATTACCCTTAGCAAGAGGTCAAGCAACTCAAGGAGAAGAACAAAGCGGAATATTTAACGGTAAAGTGGTTGAGGTTGATCAATTAAGAAATTTTTACGAAATGATAATAGGACTAAGTTTTGATGCGGTTATTGAACCTGTAGAAAAGCCTGGAAATCCTTTAACTACGATAGCATATACAACTAAAAAAGGAGAAAAGACAGTAACTTTCTATGCTTATAATGATAACTTCTATTTAGTAAAAGTTGGCGATGGAGCTGCTCAATATTTAATAAATAAACAAGCGGTTGATGAAGTGATAATGGCCTGTAAAGATATTTTGTCAGATAGATTTTGAGCTCAATTTTAAGTTCTTTTATCACATATTAAGGGGATGACGCTCATTGAAGGCACTGATTATTTCCGATATCCACGCCAATATTTATGCATTAGAAAACATATGGAAACAAGAAAAAGACAGTGATGTCATTTATTGTGCAGGAGATTTGGTTGATTATGGACCTTTTCCCAAGGAAGTACTACAATGGATTACGGAGCATAAGGCTTTGTGCGTGAAGGGAAACCATGATGAGCGTGTAGCTGCCTTATATCGCAACAAAGATCAATTGTGGAATGTTTCGCTTGAAGAGCGAACTTGGGCGCATGACAATGCTCAAAAGCTTAGTGAGGCGGATATTGAATTTTTGGAAAATCTGCCTCATTCACTTGCATTCACTATGGATTCTATTGGATATACCATGCAGCATATGTACAACAATTACGAGACCATTCCGAGTCTCTATCATTATTATAGCTTCTGGGAACAGCAGACCAAGGAACCGATTACTAGCATGGAACATAAACGAATGATATTCGGCCACACGCATCGGAGAGCTATTCATTATCTAAGCAACCAGGAACTGTGGATGAATCCGGGAAGCATCTCGTATCGCAGACCTGACGATCCATGTAAAGAGGCACATTATATGACGATTACAGATGGACGTATCGATATGAAGAGCTTACAGTACGATCGCTCCCACCTACTGCAGGCAACCATGTCCACAACACTCAAGCAAAGAGGAGAACTAGATGTAGCTCTTGTTTTTTTTGGGGAAAACTAGAGGTAGAAAGGATCAAAATGAAAAAAGTCAAATCCAGGTGCTTCGGGATCTCGGAGTAGAGATTTTCAGGCGTCCCGATCGGACACCCGATGCCCAAGTCGACGAGGACCATGGTGGGGGGGCGTCGCATCCGCCGCCGCGGTCGGTCGGTGGGACTTGGCCTATGCCGCCGTATGCATCTTGCGAGCAGCCGTCTGCGTAGAGGATCTGTTCGACTTTGAGAGGAGAGGAGCCATGAAGGCTCCTTTTCTGTTCTTGCTCGCCGTCTACTGCTTCTGGTTATGCAGGTGCGTCATCAGATCGTCCAGCGCATTGGACCAGCCGTCGTAAAAGTACTTATCGCCGGGGTGACCGGCCAATCCGCGCAGGTGGAAGATCATCTCGGTGCGGTCGCCCTGTTCGGTGAGGGTTAGGGTCACGACAGGGGAATTCTCGATGGGATCATCGGGGGAACCCCAGGTGAAAACGAGCCGTTCGAAAGGTACGACATCGAGGAACACACCTCCGGTGGGATACTCCTCGCCGGTCTCGACGTTGACCATTGTATAGCGGTAGCGTCCGCCTTCGCGGACGTCGAAGGAGATGGACTCCAGAGGTGTCGAAGGCAACCAGGCGGCGAGTTCCTTCTTCTCGGTCCAGGCGCGCCACACGAGCTCGCGGCGGACATTCAGGGTGCGGGTGATGGTGAACTCCGGTTCGGATGTGGTCTTGTTCATGTTCATTGTTCCTCCTTTTCGATCATGGTCTTGAGGTGTTCTTCCAGTGCGTCGATGCGCTGGTTCCACTCATGGCGGTGTTTCTCGACCCAGGCCGATGCCTCATCGAGTGGCTCGGTGCGCATCGACAGGGTCCGCCACTGTGCGTTCGCTGTGCGTTCGATCAGTCCTGCTCGCTCCAGCACATTGAGGTGCTGGGAGATCGCGGGTGCGCTAATCTCGAAGGGCTCGGCGATCTCCCCGACTGTCGCGGGCCTCTGTGACAGCCTGGTCAGGATGTTTCGGCGTGTCGGATCGGCGAGCGCAGCGAAGATGAGGCTGAGTGAGTCCTTTGCAGCCAATTAAGAACCTCCTTAATTAAGGGTATTATTAAATATATTCCACAATGTGTAATCATGTCAAGCTGCCTAGAAAGGGTAATGACGCACAGCGTGGAGAACAGAAGGAAAAGAAACGCTGGTACAGCGAGAAAACTTGCTTTGTGGGGGAACTTGCATCTGTTCAACAATCAAATCTCATGCAAGGTTGCCAATTGACTCGGCAGCCTTTTGGAATGAGGGTAAATCAGCAACTTATTATTTTTAACATGAAAAAAGGGGTTATATAGTGTATGACAAATGAAAATGTAGTAACCTGGAGTGTCCGGCGACACCAACAAGGCCTTATTATTATTAATACAGAGATGAATGCCGGAACGTTGCGAGATCCCAATGAACAGAAATTTGCTGCTGGCCTTTCAACCTTCAAAAGGTGGGGAGAGCCTGAAGATGTGGCGGATATTGCGCCTTTCTTGCCTCATCGGACAGCCGCTGGGTAACCGGTCAATTGATTGATGCAAGAGCTAGGCTTTTGAGGGAAAACATAAAAACACGGTAGGCACTGAATTAACAGTACCTACCGTATGAGTGATATCGATTATTACTCTAAGTCTAGTGTATGACCTAGACTGACGTTTAGCATGCGCATTAACATGAGTAGCGACTCTAATCTAGTAGCATTAGCATTCGGTTTAAACGATCCATCGTCTGTACCTTGTACGATACCCATACCGGATAACGTATTAATCTCACCCTCTGCCCAGTTACCCGAAACATCTTTGAACTTAGCTTCTTTTACTAAAGTAGTGTTCATTACTCTTGAAAGCATGGCCACTATTTCTGCTCTGGAGATAGACTCATTCGGTTTGAACGTTCCATCTTGGTAACCGTTAATAATGCCACTTGCTTTTAATATAGTTATTGTATTTGCCGCCCAATGACCTTTGGTGTCCTCAAAGCTGGAACCACCTTCTGACACTAAACCAAGCGCTTTTACTAATATCGTTGCAAATTCTGCTCTAGTTACCGTAGCACTCGCATGGAACGAACCATCCGCATACCCTTCAATGATCCCAAGCTTAGCCGCTAATACGATTGCTTTAGCGTATTGGGCATTTGCAGGTACATCCTTGAATGTTACTGCGGGTGCAGTTTTTTCTTTTTCTACTAGAGCTCTGATTAAATCAATATTAACCTTTTCATTGAAGAATGATTTTGGCGTTGGTGTACCTGTTGAAGGTGTACCTGTTGATGGTGTACCTGTTGAAGGTGTACCTGTTGATGGAGTACCTGTTGAAGGTGTATCTGTTGTTGGAGTACCTGTTGATGGTGATCCTGTTGATGGTGAACTTCTTCTTGGTATTGCATTAATCACTGCTGTTCCTTTTTTACTTGAATCAAAGGTCGATGTTGCTGTAATGGTATAATCGCCTCTCACTGCATCTGCTGTAACCGTTACTAATCCATTCGCATCAACGGTTACTTTTGAATCGCTGCTTGTCCATGTTACTGTTTGTTCCGCTCCGCCTACTACTGTTACTGTAGCTGTCAGTTGCTGTGTTGCTCCTTGAGCCACAATCGCTGATGCTGGACTTACGCTTACACTTGTTACTACTGGTGCTGCTATTACTGTAATCGTCGCTGTTCCTTTTTTACTTGAATCAACGGTTGACGTTGCTGTAATGGAATAGTTGCCAGTCGCTGCATCTGCTGCAACCGTTACTAATCCATTTGCATCAACGGCTACTTTCGAATCGCTGCTTGTCCATGTTACTGTTTGTTTGGCTCCGCTCACTACGGTTACTGCAGCTGTCAGTTGCTGCGTTGCGCCTTGAACCACACTAGCTGATGCTGGACTTACGCTTACACTTGTTACTGCTGCATCCTTTTTCTCGATAGAGTAATTGTCAAACATATCCCCGTTTACTGTGTGGGCTTGAATAGAGATCTTATCATGGCTAACTTGAATTGCAGAGTATACCGGAACGTCATCATCGAACATGAAATCAAGATACGCATACTTTGTTCCATCGTAGAACTTCCAGCCAGATGCTCCTCCGTCCAAATAGACTGTCCCACGCTCTCCATTCAACAATGGCTTGCCCTTTTTCATCGGATACGTACGCGAGTAGACGTGGTCGTGGCCTACCAGCACCAAATCCACTTCCAATTCTTCCAGTATCGGTGCGAAATAGGTGCGTGAATCTTCAATTAATTCGCTGCGTCCGCTTTCGGTATGATAAACGGGCTTATGGAACATAACCATTTTCCATTTTTTATCACTCTTCTTGATATCCTCGCGCAGCCATTCTGCTTGCTTGGCCATGGTTACTGCGTCTGCTTCGGAATTCAACACGGTGAAATGTACCTCGCCTGAATCGAAAGAATATACGTATTTCTTCTGATTCTCCGGTCCGTTATTTGGAAGCTCCAATCCCTTGACAAAAACCTCTTTGCCTTCACCTTTAACATCATGATTACCCATTGTGTAACCCGATGGAATTGAGGTTGCGTAGAACGACGAAGCTTTCCAGAACTGGTTCCACTCATCTGACAATTTTCCGTCGTCAACAATGTCTCCACCATGCATAATGAACTGGGCATTCGGGTAATTTGCGAAAGCGTTTTTGAGCAGTTTTTGATAGGCTTCAAGCCCATTATCACCTTTGGTATGCGAATCCGTTACGTATACGAAAGAAACGGGCTTATCCAGTGCGGAATCCGCTGTCTTGTATTCGTTCCATGCACTCCAATGTCCTTCGTAGCCAACCCGATAATGATATTTCGTACTTGGTTCGAGGCCAGTAACCAGCGCCTTATGGAACTTTATTTCGCCCAATGGACCGTTATTAACATTCTGCATTACTTGTACTTCGTATTTCGCGACCTGCTCGATTAATTTCTCTGATGCATTAGCAAAATCGCTATCCTTCACGTATTGAATTGTGGTTTGTTGAACTCTAGGTGCAGTTTGCCATCCTACGCTCATCATTGTACCCATATTTTCGTTAACAAAGGTTTGAACATATTGCGGGTTTTCGTCACCAAACTGAGAAACAATTTCCATGTTCATACTCTCGCTGGTGCTGCCGTCCTTTACCGCTTGAACTCTCCAAGTGCCTATCGCAAGGGTTAAGAGCGACGTAAGAATTTCTCCTTTGGAATCCGTTAAGCCCAAGCCTTGTTTAAGATCATTCTGCTGAACATCAGCGGAAGGTATAAAACCTTTCTTGGTTCCATCAGGCGTAAAGACACTTACAAATCCGGAAGTACTTCCTGTTGTTGCGAAAAATTGCTGATCTTTCTTTACCGTCAGCAACACGGAGGACGCGCTGTCAGCGCTCTTATATATCTTGGAATTTGCAGCTGTCACGGTCACATAGGTCTGAGGACCGTTTGCATCATTGAATTCAATCGCCGCTCCTGCAACCGGTGCTCCAGAGTGATTTGTAACAGTGATTACGCTCTGCGTTTGCAAACCTGCTCCTTTGATTGCCATTTTGTATGGGAACCCGATCTTATAGTTAATCGGAGCGGCGAAGGAATTTACCGAAGTGCCGCCAGTATAACCGAAGCTGCCTTCGGCCATGCGAATTTGTTTAAACATCTCGCCACGTTCCATCTTGGCCGTTCTACTGAATTCGAAATCGATGCTTGCCAAAGGTTGCACGTTGTTTCCTTGCAATCCATCTGCGTTAAACGTAACAAAACCGCCTACATTATCGATATTGGTCTGCACGTTGGTCAAGTCGGAACGCCCTGTTATTGCTTTCGCTTGCAAAGTCGCGGGGTCGAACTTGAGCTTAACATGTGCGCTCTTGGCTGCGCCTACATCCTTCGCTCCGAGCTGCAATCGGTAAATCTCACTGCTGAGTGATTCTTCTGGTGCCTCCATGGTATACCGTACCCCATGCTCTATGTTGAAAGAATAATCTGCTGTTGCGGGATTACCGGATTTATCTTTAATTGTTGCATGCACTTCATAATAGCCGCCATCAAGCGGTGTGTTTGGATGATACGTAATCAATTTATTATTCAGATCGTAGGCGTAGGTCGCCGATGAAACAGATTGTCCATTCACGGACAGTCGTATCGAGTTTGGATCGATGCCCGAGGCGTAGGTCGCGGATGTAACAGACTGTCCATTCCCGGACAATCCAACGTCGTCCGCAGACAGGGTAATACTGGAGATAGGTGCATTCAAAGTCTGGTTTGGTGTCGGTGAAGTCGGAGAGATCACAGGCACGGTCATATCTTCACTAACCGGTTCATCATAGATGAGCCTGACGTCGTCAATCCAAATCGAGCCTTTATTCTTTTTGCTCATTTGCCTTTCCTTCATCTGGAAGTAAAAAGCCAGAGTGCCCGGTACAGTCATATCCGCCCCTATTGGTGCTTCTACATACTTCCAACCACTCCAGTCTATACCTGTCACTTCATCCCTTATCTCATAGGTTCTAGAACTTCCACTAGGAATGTAGAACTTACTGGTTAGACCATGTCCTTCGTTATTGGCGTATACCCACATCCCGATTTTCTTGGGAACCCTGTTGGTCAACGGCAATTGAGTTGCCGGCCCCACAGCAACTTGAGAGGGATTATCTGTAATTCCAATAAAATCATAATCAATTCGTAAGGATTTTGCCCCGTTACGAACGTATTTCGGATTCGTTTCGAGTGACATACTGGCGCTGTAAATGCGTGCCTGGTCCAAATATAAATCAGCCAAGTTGACATTTTCGAAATCTTCTACCATGACGACACCGCTAGGATTCGCAGGAATCACGGGTGCGGCAGAAACGGTGGACGAGGATGAAAGGGATGCTGGAATGTACGGGAGTAGAACCGCCATTGCCAATATTCCGGTCAAAACTCTCTTAAAAAATGGATGATGATAAATCACGAACCTTCACGCTCCTCAAGTTGTTGTACTTATTTGACCTATGTATTAGAACCATTGATAAGCATAACGTTGCAATGTCATCGCAGTGTCACCCCAATGTTAAGCAAAAAATAAGCTTTACTAGAGTTTCTCACAAGGCTTGTACATCAGAGTAAGCTGACATTTCCGAGTTGCAAGCTGTGAAGGCTGTCCGTTGTAACTACAATGTACGAAAGCCAAGGTAATCGTGAAGTGAAAGCAAGCATGAAGTATTTGCGATTATCCGGTGCGGTCTGCGCGCCGAGCAGAGCGTGCGTTCATATAGGCATTCCGATCTTCCGGGCAACGATCGGCAAAGACATGACGAACCGAGAGCATTCGAGCGTAATTCGTCCTGAAGTTCGGCTGATGCCGCAAACGATGCGCGAAGCCGAGTATCAAACTCACGCGATCGGCAAATGGCATAA
Source organism: Paenibacillus sp. FSL H7-0331 (assembly GCF_001956045.1). The sequence continues at coordinate 26,733 of NZ_MRTH01000048.1, forward strand.
CGACAAGGCAAGCTTTGCTCGAAGCTTTGAAGGTGGGGATAAGCTGTATTTTCACGGAATGAGCGAGCATACCCAGGTTCCCGTATACGATTATGTCCCGACTGGGGCTTATCCGAAGGAACAGGAATACATGGAAAATACATTCTCGACGGAGAGCTGTTTACGGACGCTGCAGTCAGCTTTATTGAGGGATACCGGATGGAACGGCCGTTGTTATTGTATGTGGCTTATACCGCGCCGAATGATCCGCGAACCGCGCCGGAGCCGTATGCAAGCATGTACGACAAAGCTAAGGGTATCTATGACAACACGAACATCGTGTACACTGCGGACCATGGCTTGGCGGTCGGGCAGCACGGACTGATGGGCAAACAGAACGTGTACGAGCACCGCGTACGCATTCCACTTATATTCCAGGGGCCTGGGCAAGCAGGAGCTTGCGCTGGCTAGCAATATCGATATTTTCCCTACCGTTGCGGGGCTATGCGACGTCGACCTGCCGGAGGAAACGGAAGGCTTAAGTCTGTGTCCAATCTTTGCAGGGGAAAGCGAAGGCGTGCGTGGTATCGTATGCTCGGTGTATCGAGATGTTCGTTCTGCAATTATTGGCATGGTATCGATCATTCGGGAAAAGCATCACAACACGCCTCTATTTTTAATTTCTCCTATTTATTGTCCTCGCAGGGAAACGACGCGAACTTAGTAGGGATGACCTTGGTTACAATTTAATGGGAACGTCAACGCTTTTGAAATGTATTTGTCGTTCTATTCTTGTTCATCTGAATATCTTCGCTGTGAATAGTTGAGATCATTTATACAATATGGCACAATTATTTAGGGAGAAATATATGGAAATGGCATATGGACGAGTATCGGCCAAAGATCAGAACCTTGAATGACAACTTGCCAAGTTCAGAGAGCTTGGTATTGATGACCGATACGTTTTCGTAGATAAATAAAGTGGTAAAGATTATAATCGACCGCGTTATCAGGTAATGAGATTTATGATCAGAGAAGGTGATCTAATCTCTATCGATGCCCTTGATAGATTAGGACGTGATTACGATGGAATAATTAGTGACTTGAAGTATATTACTCGTGAACTAAAAAATCTTTTGTTTAGATAATGAAACAATATTTGATTCCAGAAAGTTTCGGACTATGGGTGATTTTGGAAAAGTTATGGAAGACCAATTTTTAAGCTTGTTAGCATATGTGGCTGAGCAGGAGAGGGGAAAAATAAGCAACGACAAGCAGAAGGTATTGAGGTTGCTATGGCTGAGGGTGTAAAGTTTGGTCGTCCAAAAGTGGAGATCAATAGTCAATTCTTTCGAATATATAAGGATATACTCTAAAGGCTTTATCGAACGTTAAGTATATAATGATAATTGAATAGGAGGTGCTGTGTCTAAATGGAATTTATAGAAACAGGAATAAAACTATTTGTGTTTATAATATTTATTTCACTACTCTTTAGTTTGGTAGGGTTCCTAGTCCAAAAATATCTAAGTGACTTCTTTCAAGGTTCTTCTAAAACAATAATAAAAATATTTAGTTTATTTAAAGGGATTTTTCGAAAAACGAGCTGACCATATGGTCAGCCCGTTCAGCCTGCTGAGAAACCTCTTTACTCTAAGCATATGTCCTCTAGTCAAGGGGGTTTTGGTATATTAACTGCAGGTCATTGCTATGGTAATGGCGATACTGTATATCAGCCGCTGGGCCGTTTCCACAACTGACATTTATACGGCGGTTGCGGATATGATCCCGACTGCCCGCCGTGGTGAAGGCATGGGATGGTTTGGCACGGCCGCGGCCATGCTATGGCGGTCGGCCCGATATTCGGCATCTGGGTCACACAGAACCTGTCGTACCACGCTCTGTTTCTATTCGCCGTCGGCCTCTCTGCCGCAGCCCTGCTCTTGACATTTGGTACAAAAATGCCTTTCCGGCCGCAAGCGGGAGCAAGGAGAATCGAATTTTTCGAAAAATCGGTCTTGCCCGTTAAAAAAGCGCTAGAATTAGGCATTAACTTCTTCGATACGGCGAATGTATACTCTGACGGAACAAGCGAGGAAATTGTCGGACGTGCATTGAAGGAATTCGCCCGTCGTGATGAGGTCGTCATTGCTTCACACAACATGGTTGGTGATTTTGCCCCAAAAGGGGTTGAATTAACCGATCATGTTTATTCTGTAGGGACCAAGAGACCAAGAAAAATAAGCTCCTGCAACTGGAGGCCGCTGAAGAACTTGTAGTTTTTCGATCAGCCAAGAGAAATTAATTATAAGATGACCTTCATTATCAGTTTCAATATTCGCCCCTAATAGACCCGGAAATGTGGCTGGTTCTCTGTTCTTTGCTTCAATTATGATCAAAAAGGGGCATATCGAACTCCGTCGCCCCCTTTTGTCTGTCAACTTAATACTTCCATATTTGGAGCCAGCCTGTTCCTTCATTTTTCATTGCAGCTGATACTGCAAACTGGCAGGAGTTTTCAATGCTTCTGGATATTGCATAAACCTGGACCGAATCGTCATTCAGAAGTATGGGTGACACAAACCGGGCTCCGGCCAAATAAGCTTTTTCCTGTAAGGTAAGCAAGAAAGTATCTTGTCCGAGACACATGATTTGGGCCGCATCGTTCTCAGCGGGAGTGATTGGAATCGGATATTTTCGTAAACCCGTTTCAACTTCATATTGGCTTTTTGCCGGGATTAAGGCGGCGTGCTCACCTTTCCATGAATCCCAGGCGGCAACCTGTTCCCGTACTTGAATGAGCTTGTCGCAAGCGGCATGCCAAGCATACAGTGCACCCGACAGCCCGGTTAGCCACACTTCTTCGCCGGATGCTGTTAGCTGCTTGCATGGCTCAGGCAGTCGCGCCAATCGCTTGGTTTCCAAGCCGCCGGATACCGTCGAAAACGCTTCCCATAACCAGCCAGCGGCTGATACCCAGATATGGCCCCCTGTCTTTGGCGCAATGGCTTCAACAGGCGCTTTAAAAGAATATACAGCCTTCGGCCATGAATCATCCTCCCGCCGAACGAATCGCCATGGATTGGACAATTGGGAATAACCGATATGACGATCCCAAGCAAGCCATCCGATCCCGTCTGCTGCCGCGATGCCGCGAAGTGCAGGGCCAATATGCAGCGTCCCCAACACGGCCGTCGTTGCCGGTTCTACCTCCCAAGAGTACCCTCCTGCTGTTGCAACGAGGTAGCGGCCATTGGATATGGGCGCAATGCAGGATAGCAAGGGTGCTCCTTCACCGATTGGGCACTTGTAGATAAGACGGACTGAAGAAGAAGAGCCGGCGAAAACAGGCTGGACAGGAGCATTCGAATTCGTGGTCATCATGTCCGAAAGCGTTCCATACCATTCGAACCGTCCTTCCTCCGTAATTTCACGCATGACATGGTCCAAAGTGCGAACCGTCACGCCTCCCGGCCCAATATCGATCACTCTGGACTGCCGTTTCCCATCTCGGGTACAAGGACCGTGTACTCCGTTAAGAAAGAAGTGTGTTCCATATACGTGGGTATGAGAGTCCGGATAGGAATGACTGAGATGATAATGAGCAGAAAACCACATGACGATTTCCGGGAATTTTTTTACCAGCTCTAACCAACGGTATGGATCATGATTCTGATCCAAGTAGGCGTTCGTGGAGCGGACATGAACACGAGGGACTGTCCTCAGGCCGCTTCCGATAGGCGGTGCATGAGTAAAAAAGAGAACCGGGACGCCAGGACGCTCTTTTAATTTTGAAACGAGCGTTTGGAACTGATGATCCGTTGCATAACACTCTTGAACGTCGTAGCAGGAATCTTCCGGTTGCGGTTCTGTAGAAGCGAAAAATAGTCTCCATTCAGCAAATTCCATCACTCCATAAGGCTCGGAAAGCTGAAACAGCTGCAAGAACGCTTCCTCCATCGTTCCTTTCTGTTGTACGCCACAACCGGACTCCCGCTCCAAGTCATGATTTCCCATAATAGGTCGAAGGGGAGCGCCAATCAAGTCGAGATACCGTTTTGCTTCTTGAAGACCCTCAGGACGGCCGATGAGCCCGTTTCTTCCAAAGTCGCCGAGCGGAATGACCAAGTCCGGAGAAACCTGCGCCGTATCAGCCATCGCTTGGACGGTCAATTCCGGATATTGAGGGTCAATATGAAAATCTCCGAGTATAACTATTCTCAACGAAACATACCTCCCAAAAACGTTGCAAACGATCAGCCTTTTAAACCGGTTAAGGCAATCCCCTGTACGAAATATTTTTGCCCGATAAAGAAAAGTAAGACATTCGGAACCATGGACACAAAAGCAACGGCCATCAGGTAATTCCATTGCACATCATACTCGGCATTAAAGTAGTTCATGCCCAGCGAAACTGTAAACAGCTCTTTTTTATTCAAATATAGAAGAGGCTGGAGAAAATCATTCCATGCGGCATCGAATTGGAAGATGGCAACTGTGACTAATACAGGTACTGTGACCGGTATCAGTACGTGCCGGAGGATGCCCAATACGCCAGCACCGTCGATTTTTGCTGCTTCTTCCGTATCCGGAGGTACAGTCAGAAAAAATTGTCTAAGCAGAAAAATAGAGAAGGCACTGCCAAAAAAACTGGGCACCGTTAGCGGTAAAAACGTATTGACCCAGTGGAGCTGAGTATATAAGAAAAACTTGGGGATCATGACAACGGTCCATGGAATCATCATGGTGGAGATCATGGTGACAAACAGCAAATTGCGGCCGCGGGCGCGATAGCGGGCAAAGCCATAGGCGACTAATGTGCAGGATAGAAGAGTGCCACACACGCTGATCACTGTTATCAATGCTGTATTACCAAACCACAAGCCAAACGGCAGCTTAGTAAATGCTCTAATGTAATTGATTCCCAGGATGGGATCGGGAATCCATTTTTGCGGCCATGCATAGACTTGTGCATTGCTCTTCAAGGACGTGGATAGCATCCACACAAACGGAAACAGCATACCGATTGAGCCTGCGCTTAAGAGCAAATAGACAGCAATACGAAGAAAAAATCCGTTTCTGCTCATCATTGTTTCTCCCCTCCGTAATAAACCCATTTACTGGAACTTGAGAATACCAACAACGTCAAGGCGAGAATAAGTACAAATAAGCACCAAGCGAGAGCGGAGGCATAGCCCATTTCGAATTTCTGGAAAGCATAATCGTATAAATGATAGTTAAAAAAGCGGGTGGCATTCAACGGGCCTCCACCTGTCATCACATAAGCTTCACCGAATTTTTGTAAAGCCCCGATGATGCCGGTCACCAAATTGAAGAATATGGTTGGTGTTAAAAGCGGCAGCGTGATATGCAAAAAGCGTTTCCAACCATTCGCCCCGTCCAGTTTGGCTGACTCAAGCAGCGATTCCGGAATTCCCTTCAACCCGGCCAGCCAGATGATGGCACTACCTCCGACGCCCCATAAGCTCATGAAAACAAGAGAGGGAAGCGCCCAGTCCGGCTCATAGATCCATTTCGGTCCTTGTATGCCAAAAATGTCAAGGAATCCATTCAGCAAGCCGATTTCCGGATTAAACACAAAGGCCCACATCACCATAACGGCCACCCCGTTGATCTGGGAAGGCAAATAAAAAATCGTTCGGAATAATTTAGTTCCCGGCAGCGATACATTCAAGAGCAGCGCCAGAATCAAGCCGAAAGTCATATTCAGCGGCACCGAAACAATAGCAAAACCAAATGTGATAGCCAGAGACTTCCAGAAAAGAGGATCTCCGTTTAGTGCAGTCATATAATTGCGTAGGCCTATCCATTGATGCTTCGTTAACATGTCCCATTCTGTAAAGCTGAAATAAAGCGAAGCCAGCATGGGTCCGGCATCCAGCACAATTAGGTGAATAAGCCAAGGGGAAATAAGCAGATAGAAAATCCGGGCTTCCTTCCGTGCCAAAACCGATTTACGGACCCGGGGCTTTTCAAGCATGTTTGCGGGTGATACGTCCATAAAAACAGGCCCCTTTACTAAAGATAGGCGGGATGAAACCCGCCTGCAGCATTTATTTGTTCTTGCGTTTATTAGCCGTAGCCTCAGCGGCAGCTTCATCCAATGTTTTTTGGATGTCTACAGTTCCGGAAAGCAGCAGCTTTTCAAGAACTTGCTTAAACGGAGGTTGTCCGGTCTTGGGGTAATCAGGATCTATAAATTCGGGAACAATTTTGATGTTCTTCATATCATCCATAAAGGCTTTGAAATTGGGATCGGTTGGCTGCCCTTTTGCTTCGGCAACCGGTTTGTAACCGACAAAAGCGAAATCGCCGAAAGTTTCCGCTCCGCCCTTGGATGACATATATTTGATTACATCCCATGCAGCATCCTTGTTTTTCGATTTTTCATAAATCCCCCAGCCGCCATAAAATATAACATTTCCTCCGCCCTTGGGTCCTGCGGGAAGCGGGACGGTACCGAATTTCAAATCGGGATTTATTAAATAATTTTCAATGGGCCAGCGTCCGTTCAGCTCCATGGCTACTTTTCCCGAAGCAAATAAATCAATGCCTTTAAACGAGTCGGTGTCGGAGCTGCTCGGCGTAATTTTATCCTTATGATACGCATCATTGAATAATTGCATCGCTTTGACCATATCTTTGCTGTTCATATACCCTTCATAGGCTTGACCATCCGGGCTGACAATACCGTTGCTATAAGCAAAAACGAGTGGATGTACCCGTCTCTGATCCGCTCCAGGCAGCTTAAGACCCCACTGAATCGCCTTATTTCCGTCGCGTTTAGTGAGTTTTTTTGCTGTTTCGTACATTTGCTCCCACGTCCAGCCCGCTTCCGGATAAGGGAGCTTCGCTTCATCAAAAAGCTTCTTGTTATAAATAACGGCCATGTTGGTCCAATCCTTGGGCATGGCGTACAGCTTGTCCTGATACATACCGAATTTCAGTACATCCTCATAGAAATCGTTTTTGTTGATCCCGTTCGCTCCCTTTGACAAAGCTGTCAGATCGGCTAAGCCGCCGTTCTTTGCGAACAACGGTACCTGGCTGTCTCCCACCATAATGATATCAGGCGCGTCTCCAATGGCGAATTGAGAAAGCAGCTTTTCCGAGTATTGATTAGGAACCGATTCGAAGGTGATGCTCACATTGGGATGCTCCTTCATGTATTTGTCCAGAACAGATTGCTGCATTTCCAAGCTGGAAGCGCTCGACCATGTGGTCATTCTCAGCTTGATTTTCTCAGCGCCCGCTGCTGGAGACGGCTTGGAGCCTTCAGCTGTTGGAGTGACATTGGGCGATTGATTGCTTTGTGAACAGCCGGTCAGCACAATTATGAAGGCAAGGAGGAACGTCAAGTTAGTACGAACAGCGCGTTTCATTACTTCTTCACCACTTTCTGTATTTTTATTTTAAAGCAGGATCGTCTGATCCTTGGCAGGCCACATAACCGGGCCGGAATATATGGATTGTGCTGCTTGTATGCTGGATTCGATATTACGGCGCAAGCCGTGAATCAAGGCGAGCTGGCCAACTTCCGCCGCTTTAGCAACCTCCGCTGCATCCATTGCGCTGGAATGTAAGCCGCCGTTTTTCAATGGATTCGCTGGGGATGCTCCGTAAGTTGCTTCGTGTATGAGCAGCGAGCTGCCGCGGGCGAGATCGACGATAGGCGGATGATAAGCCGTGTCACCGGTAAAAGTAACTGATTTTTCTGTTTTCTTATCCGTATATTTGTAGCACAGCGCCTGTACCGGATGCAGGGATGAGGTTGTTTCTAGGTGGAAATGCTCGTCGTCATAACGATCACCCGGCTTCAGCGGTATGATGGTCGGGTAGCTGCGGTTCGGATAAAATTTGCGGCCCAAAAATAAAAATTCAAGGGTATGATCCATAATTGGCTGCAAATCCTCTTCCGGACCCAAAATCTTCAATCCGGACAAATCCTTGTTGGTTATCAAAAAGTAATAGAGAAGGGAGGGCAGGGAAATATAATGATCGTGATGCATATGGGTGAGCAGAAGATATCGGATACTCCCGGGATCAATGCCGTGACGCCGTAGATTTTCCACGATATTCCACCCCGTATCGACCATCACCTCATCATTGATAAGAAAACTGGCCGTTTCACCTCCTAATTCTGGAATTGCAGCTTCTGTTCCAAAGAACGTCACTTTTGTCTGTACTCGCATGTTCAACATTCCTTTCTTATTTTGATTGAAAATGATCACGTTCTTTCTCAATAATAGGGGATGAATATCAGATTTGTATAAAATGCAGACGAATAATATGTAAATATCATTCAAAATATCATGTAAATATGATCGATATCAATCATAATTTTCTTTTTTATTCATTTAAATATTTTAATTTCGAGGCGCTTCGTTTATAGTAAAGTAGAATCAGATATCGAGGTTGAAAAATGATACGAGAGAAGATGAGGATACATGAAAGCCAGACGCCGGATGATTATGAATTACCTGAAGCAGCATACATTTCTAAATGTCAACAAATTGGCTGAACTGCTTGAAGTATCGCTTCCCACCATACGCAGAGACCTTCAGGAGATGGAGACAGAGGGTCATATCCAACGGGTAAATGGCGGGGCGTTTCTCAAAAATACCGAGGTCGGGGACAGGGGTGCTGCAGCAGCAAGCCCAAGCGATCCGTATGAATCGCATAAGAAGGCTATTGCGGCCGAAGCAGTCAAATTGATTCAGCCGGGTGATACCCTATTTATCGATTCCGGCTCAACTAACAGCCATCTTGCTAATCTGCTTACAACGTTCAAAGACATTACGATAGTAACCAACAGTATCGGCATCGCTTATACATGTATGCGTAAACCCGGGTTATCGGTGTTTGTTTGTGGAGGTACTGCGGAGGATGCCCGTTCGGAAGCCGGAATCGTCGGACCGATTGCAGAGCAAATGATTATGCAGTTTCGAGCAAGCCTGTGTATTATTGGAACTTCCGGGATTGATATAAGGCAAGGTATTACAGATCCGTATTTATCGGCTGCGAGAATCAAGGAAAAAATGATCACGAACTCGATTCGACGCATTCTGGTGACAGATCACAGCAAATTCGGCAAAATCCACAAAGCTTATGTTTCTCCAATCGAGACGTTTGATTGCGTCATTACGGATTGGGAAACCAATGCCAAAGATATCGAACATCTTCATTCAAATGGGGTGAAAGTGATTCAAGTCAGGGATATCTCCGATAAAGCCTGATTCGAACCGGGGCAATCCTTACTCAGGATCCGAATACTGAATTTTAAGCAAAAAACGTTCAAGCGGATGCAGAAGCTGCTTGAACGTTTTTTGTTGGTGTTGCAGGGATATAACGTCATCTGAAACGATGACTGCACAGAATGACGGCAAACGAATGGTTTGCCCTTCGGTGGCCGAATAAGCGATACCATTGACGAACCTGAAGGGCTGCGTCGCGCGAACGCTTTCCGGTGCTGCTTTTTTGAGCAATGGAAAACTCTGAGAGATAATATTTATTTTGTAAAGTTGTATTATATCGTATTATTCATGTACGATTCCGCATTTTCAAATTTTGACCCACAAGTGCGTCTGTGTTGGGTTGTTATCGTTCGGAAAAAGCCGATTTAACCAATAATTATAGGACGATATGACAAGTAATAAGTCATATATTACATTGTTTGACCAAAACCGCCGATATATAATTTCCTTGTAACAATACAGTACATCGAAGACAACATAGTACAACTGGGTACAGTACAAGTGCGTACGAGGAGGAAAAACATGCGTTACATGGTCGGAGTAGATGTCGGAGGAACCTTTACCGACGTAACATTGGTTGATACACATTCGGGAGAGATCTTGAACCACAAAGTACCCTCCACACCGGAGGACCCATCTCGGGCCATCATGAATGGTGTTGAGCAGATTCTGGAAATGAACGAAGTTCCGGTATCGGAGGTTCGTTATCTCGCTCATGGTACGACGGTAGCTACCAATTCGCTGATCGAAAGGAAAGGAGCGCTCACGGGGCTTCTCGTCACCGAAGGGTTCCGTGATTTGCTTGAAATCGGGCGTCAAACCCGCCCAAGTCTGTACGATTTTTTCAAGGAAAAGCCGGAACTGTTTATTCCCGGCCATCTGCGGCTGGAGGTCGACGAACGCCTATATGCGGACGGCAGCATACGCAAGCCGCTCAATCGTGATAGACTACGTGAAGCGATTGAACGTTTGAAACAAGAGGGTGTGCAATCAATAGCGGTATGTTTCCTCTTCTCCTATCTCAACCCGGAACATGAAAAGCAAGCGGTAGAGGAAATCAGAAGTTTGTACCCGGAAGCCTACGTTTCCGCTTCGCATCAGGTAGTTCCGGAGTTTAGAGAATACGCACGCTTAAGTACAACGGCTCTCAACGCGTATCTCGGTCCGGTTATGCAGCGGTATATGGAAAATTTCCAGCAATCTGTTCGGAAGGCGGGTATTCCGGTAGATCCCTACATTACTCAATCAAACGGCGGTATCATTTCAATTCAGGAATCTGTAGCTAATCCGGTACGCACAGCGGTTTCCGGACCTGCAGCCGGCGTCGTGGCAGCTGCGCATCTGGCCGAGCTGACGGGCTATAAAAATATGATTACGTTTGACATGGGAGGCACTTCGGCTGATTTCAGTCTGATTGAAAATGGCGAGCCAAAAATTTCGATGGAACGTGAAGTTGAAGGTTTTCCCGCACGCATTCCGATGCTGGATATTCATGCATGCGGTGCGGGCGGGGGATCGATTGCATGGCTGGATGCCGGCGGTGCGCTGAAGGTAGGGCCGGAAAGCGCTGGCTCCATGCCTGGACCCGCAGCCTACGGGCGTGGCGGTACGCGGCCGACTGTGACTGACGCCAATACGATACTCGGCCGTTTAAATCCGGACGGTATCCTGGGCGGAAGAATGGCTCTCAATGTGGAAGCGTCGAAACAGGTCGTGCAGGAGCACATTTGCGACCGGACGAATTTGTCGCTGCTCGAAGCGACAATGGGTATCCTTTCTGTGGTGAACGCGAACATGACGCGGGCGATCCGCTTGATTTCCGTCGAGAAGGGATACGATCCTCGGGAATTTACGCTCGTTTCCTTTGGCGGAGGAGGCGGACTCCACTGTGGAGCGTTGGCGCGTGAACTCGGTATTCCCCGGATTCTGGTTCCGCCTTCACCGGGTACATTTTGTTCACTTGGCCTTCTGGTGACTGACGTTCGTTCCGACTATGTCCGGTCTTCACTGCTTGAATCAAGTGCTGGCAGCATGGAAGCAATCCGCGGACTTTTCGCTGGGATGGAGCAAGAGGGAGCAGAGATGCTGGAGAAGGAAGGCATTGCAGAGGCGAAACGTAGATATGTACTGGGATTGGACTTGCGGTTCAAGGGACAAAATTATGAATTAACGATACCTGTCGAATGGTCTGAATTAACCGTCGAAGGGCTGCAAGGGATACTGGTACGTTTCCATGAGCAGCATGAGAAAAACTACGGATACTCAAACCGGACAGGAATCGTGGAGTTCGTCAACTATCGGGTCACCGCTCTTGGTGAGCTGCCCAAGGCGACACTGCAGCGAGCGGATGAGAACGGCAGTCGGACGGTGCAATCGTCTTTGTACCGGGAAGTGTACTTCTCGGAAGCGAACCGTCCGGATTATTACCAGACGGCTATTTATCAGCGGAGCGAGCTGGTTCCCGGGGATCGGGTCACGGGTCCTGCGATTGTCGAACAGATGGATTCTACGATCCTACTGCTGCCGGGGCAAACCATGCAAGTGGATGCATACCGCAATCTGCTGATTCATACCTTTGGCGAGGAGGAACACCAATGAAACGGATAGATCCCATTACATTAGAAATTGTCGGGAATTTGCTGCTCTCCGTCGCAGAAGAGATGGGCGTTACCTTGGTGAAGACGGCTTACTCCACCAATATTAAAGAAAGAAAAGATTGCTCGACAGCGCTGTTCGACGGAAAGGGGCAAATGATCGCGCAAGCTGAATATGTGCCTATGCATCTTGGATCGATGCTCGGCGTCGTAACCGAAGTGTTGAAGAAGTTTCCGGCGCAGTCGCTGCGTCCCGGCGATATGTTCATTACCAACGATCCTTATGCCGGAGGTGGGACTCATTTACCCGATATCACGATGGTATCGCCTGTTTTTATCGGTGAACGGCTGGTAGCATTCGTGGCCAATATTGCGCATCATTCCGATATTGGTGGGATGGTACCGGGCAGTGTATCGGCGAATTCGGACAACATCTACCAGGAAGGCCTGCGGATTCCGTTAGGACGCATTTGCCGGGCGGGAGATCTCGTTCAGGAGACGTATGACTACATTATCCTGAATACCCGGACGCCTGTGGAGCGGAGCGGGGACCTGGATGCGCAAATCGCTTCGAATATTGCAGGTGCGAAACGAATGGGCGAGGTCGTGCGGAAATACGGTGCGGATTATTTTGCCGAATGTACCGATGCGCTGCTGGACTATGCGGAACATCTGATGCGCGCCGGTATCCGCACGCTGCCGGAGGGAACCTACACGTTTGAAGATTATTTGGATGATGCAGGCGCGAATTCAGATACTCCGATTCCGATTCGGGCAGCGATAACGATCAAGGACGGTATGGCTAAAGTGGATTTCGCTGGAACTAGCCCGCAGGTGCCGGGTCCGCTGAATATGACATATTCGGGACTTCTGACAACGGCATTCTATTGCTTCAAAGCAGTTGCCGGACAATCCATCTTCGCGAATCAAGGAATTTACCGGGCTTTGCAGGTAACGGCACCAGAAGGATCGATTGTCAACTGCAAGCTGCCAGTTCCGGTTGGACAGAGGATCGATACAGCCCAAAGAGTGGTGGATGTGATCTTGGGGGCGTTAGCCCAGGTGGCCCCGGAACGTGTCCTCGCAGCGTGCAACAGTGTCGTGACATCAGCTATTTTCTCGGGTACGAACCCGAAGACAGGTAACTATTTCGTATATCTTGAAACGATTGCAGGCGGTTCCGGGGCACACAGCCGGGGAGACGGGTTAAGCGGCGTTCAAGTGCATATGACCAATACGTCGAACCTGCCGGTGGAGGCGTTGGAACGCGAATACCCGGTATTGGTAGAGCGGTACCAGCTGCGTGCTGATTCGGGAGGAACAGGACGGTTTAGAGGCGGCCTCGGCATTCAGAGAGACTTCCGAATTTTGAACGATGGGATGAGCTATACAGGTCTTGGTGACCGCCATAAATTCTCCCCCTGGGGCTTGGAGGGCGGGCAAAGCGGAAGTCCGGGCAGCTTCCATGCAGCTCTGGGCGGAAGCGAGCTAAAGCAATTGGGTTCTAAAATATCCGGGGTTACGCTGAACAAAGAGGACTTGATAAGCGTCTGCTCGCCGGGATCAGGCGGATATGGAAATCCATATGAACGCCCGACGGAGTCCGTGCTCAAAGATGTGCGTGAAGGGAAAGTTTCCCTGGAATCAGCACAAAAGGATTACGGGGTAGTGTTGGTGAACTCCTCTGCGGGATTGCAAATTGACGAGCTGGCGACTACTAAATTACGAAATGAGTAAAGGCCTAAAAGAGGTGAGGGCGAGACCATGAAGCTGATTGGAATCGGAGATAACGTTGTCGATTATTATCAGGACCAAGGACTGATGTATCCGGGAGGCAACGCTTTGAATGTGGCAATCGCCAGTAAACGAAACGGTGCGAGTGCATGCGCTTATCTGGGAATCGTCGGGGATGATGCGGCGGCTGAGCATGTAGTGAAATGCATGGGTGAAGAAGGAATCGATATCTCCCGTATTCGCCGGGCATGCGGCCCCAATGCTGAGGCAGTCATTGCCCTCAATGAGGAAGGTGACCGGATTTTTGTAGGTACAAACCGGGGAATCCGGATCCAGTCCTTACTGATGCTTAAGCTTACGCAGCATGATCTCGATTATATTAACGAATATGATATCGTGCATACAAGTGTCAACAGTGATATGGAACACGAGCTGCCTCGTTTGGCGCATAAACCGCTTTCGTTTGATTTTTCCACAACAAAGCGCTGGGATAAGGCATATTTGCAGCGTATTTGCCCGTATTTGACTTATGCCTTTTTCTCGGGCAGCGACATGTCTCATGGCGAAATCAGTTCCTTGTTAGAGGAAGTTCATCAGTTGGGTGTAAAAGTGGTTGGTGTGACAAGAGGGGCTGAGCCTGCTGTGTTTTCGAAAGACGGCATCATCTGCAGCCAACCTCATATGGCGGGTAATGTCATCGATACGATGGGTGCCGGCGATTCTTTTATCGGGGGATTCCTTGCGCATTATCACGAGCATCGGGATGTGAAGGCTGCACTGATTCAAGCTTCCATGTCCGCTGCGGCTACCTGCAGCTATTACGGCGCGTTCGGCTACGGCTATAAAAAATAATAAGCAACATTACAGGAGGGACTATACAAATGGTAAACTCAGCACCTTATATGAATGCAAATGCCCAGCTTGAACAGGTTTTTGAGGCTTTTAAACAAAGAACGATTACTCGCGTCTTTTATGTGGCGTGTGGCGGTTCATCGGCACTTATGTATCCAAGTAAATATTTCATTGATCGTGAATCCAGCGAGATTACAGCTGAAATTTATAGCTCCAATGAATTCATTCACAGAAATCCGCAATCGTTGGGCGAACATTCATTAGTTATTTTGTGCTCGCATAAAGGTAAGACTCCGGAAACGACGGAAGCTGCCAAATTTGCCAAAAGCAAAGGTGCTTTAACGGTTTCGCTGATGTATGTGGAGACGGCCCCGCTTGCGGAGGAGTCGGACTTCATCGTGAACTACAGCTGGATTTCGGCGGGTAATATGGAGCCACTCCCGGAAATTATGAACTATGCCATCCTTTATAAGCTGGCTATGGGGCTTCTGTATGTGAAAGAAGGTAACAACAAATATGAAAAGCTGCTTAGCAGCCTGGAGAACCTCGGCACTGTATTTGAGAAAGTCATGAAACAGAATACAGATCAAGTACAAGTATATGCCGAGCAATATAAGGACGAAAAAATTATGTATACGATGGCCAGTGGTGCGAGTTACGGTATGGCATACTCCTTCGCCATATGTATTTTGATGGAGATGCAGCGGATTCATTCTCACGCCATTCATGCAGGGGAATTTTTCCACGGGCCGTTTGAGATTCTGGATAAGGATGTTCCGTTCATTCTGTTGATGGGCCTGGATGAAACTCGTCCTTTGGAAGAGCGGGCGCTGACGTTCCTTAAACAATACGGGGAGAAACTGATAGTGATTGACGCCAAAAAATTCGATCTTACTGGTATTGACGAGGAAGTGCAAGGGTATCTGGCTCCGCTCGTCATCAATGTCGTACTTCGCATGTTTGCCTTGGCGCTGTCGAAAACCAGAAATCATCCACTTGAAACTCGGCGTTACATGTTCAAGGTTCCTTATTAATTTGGAGCCATCGTACAACCATTTCTTCGGTCATGGTACAGATGTATTTCACTGTACTGTGGCCGTTTTTTTGGACTAAGAGAAGCTTGATGCAACAGGTAAACGGAGGTGAACGTCAAGTGAAGAACATACTGGATCCCGCTATTTCAACACCGCTGTATATTCAGCTGGCAGAGCTGTTCCGGGAATTGATTCTATCGGATAAGCTTCAGTTTGGCGACAGGTTTCCCGCAGAGATGGATTTAGCCGAGGAGTATGGGGTTTCCCGTATTACCGTCCGCAAAGCAATTGAAGATTTGGTGAATGATGGGATATTAGCCCGAAGGCAGGGCAAAGGGACTTTTGTATCCAAGCCGAAAATCGATCGGGGGCTTGTTAACGTGACTAGCTTCACGGATCGCATGCAGGCACGAGGGATGATTGCAGGAGCCAGATCGATGGGCGTAAAAGTAACGCCAGCGCCTTTGAAGATGGCCTTATTGCTGGGTGTGCAGGAAAACTCAGAGATCGCTGAAATTCAGCGGCTCAGGCTCATTAACGATGAACCGGTTTCGATGGAAACCTCCTACTTGTCGGTGGAACGGTGTCCGGGGATTCAGCATGAAAATCTGGTTGACCAATCCTTGTATCAGATACTGGATGAAAAATATGGGCTGCGACCTGCATATTCCAGTAAAACACTGGAACTCGTCTACGCTTCGCCAAGCGAGAGCAAACTGTTGAATATCGTAAAAGGCTCGTCCCTGTTTCTGATGACCGCATTGGTGTATTCGGAGCGAAGACAAGTTATGGAATACGTTAAAATCGTTTCCCGAGGAGATCGGTTCCGGTTTCAAATGTAAATTGTATGTTCCTTCATCAATAACAAGACGATAGTACAACAAATTCTAAATATAGTAGAACAAATTAGAATCCGCTGTACCAACTGATTCTGGATCATGTTTTTTTTATGAAATACGATATGAATTTACAAGGAAAGCATACGGTATTGCATGGTATGAAATATAACATGAATATATAATAAATTATAGAGAGGCAACGAATAATGTGATATTCGTGTTAGATATAATGTGGTGCAAATAGTCTTGAAGCGATTACATCGTTGTAAGGCGGACAGAGCTGGGAGTGATACTCATGAATAATACCCTACTGAAAATTAGCAACCTGACTGCGGAGTTTAAGACGGACAAAGGCGTATTCCCGGCAATTAGTGGTGTTAATTTAACGATTAACAAAGGGGAAATATTGTGCATAGTCGGCGAAAGCGGGAGCGGGAAAACCGTAGCTTCGCTTTCCTTGATGAATCTCATTCCTGCGGTAGGGAAAATAACGACAGGCGAGATCTCGTTTGAAGGTCGGGATTTGCTAAAGATTAAGAAAAAGGAAATGTCACAAATTAGGGGGAAGTCCATCGCGATGATTTTTCAGGACCCGATGATGTCTTTGGATCCCGTATATACATGCGGCAGCCAGGTTATTGAAGCCGTTCAAATTCATCAGAAAATATCGCATCAAGATGCGTACGACAAGGCAGTAGAGCTGTTAAAGCAAGTTGGCATCCCTCACCCGGAAAGATGTATGAATGCTTATCCTCATGAGCTTTCCGGAGGGATGTGCCAGCGAATCAGTATTGCGATGGCGCTGTCATGCAGACCTAAGCTTCTTATTGCGGACGAGCCCACTACGGCACTTGATGTGACGGTACAGGCGCAAATCCTGGATTTGTTGAAAGAAATCAGGAACGAAATGAATATGAGCATTATGCTGATTACGCACGACCTCGGAGTCGTAGCCGAAATGGCTGACCGCGTTGCCGTTATGTATGCCGGAAAAGTAATGGAAGAGGGGGATGTCAGGTCGATTTTCCACAATCCGCAGCATCCGTATACCCAGGGGCTCATCAAGTCGATTCCTCATATGGATCAAAAGAATGAAAAGCTTTACAGCATTAGCGGTACCGTTCCGAGCATAAGCTCTATGCCAGATGGCTGCCGGTTCAGCCCCAGATGCCCGGATGCGGCTGATATTTGCCGACAAAAGGAACCGGAGATGATACAAACCAATCATAACGGTAAGGCTCGCTGCTGGAAGCTGGATCAGGCATGGAGGGAAGGTGATGCGGGATGAAAGAGGTTCTTTTGGAGGTTAACAACGTTAAAAAGTACTTTTCATTAAAAAAGGGTGTGTTTTCAAAACGGCTCGGTTCTGTCAAGGCGGTTGATGATGTAAGCTTCTCCATATTCAAGGGGGAGACATTCGGACTTGTTGGTGAATCCGGCTGCGGGAAAAGCACGTTGTCCCGCGTCATTATGCGGCTTACCGATGCTGACAGCGGAGAAATTAAATTTGACAATATCGACCTGTTGAAATTGAAAGGCGAGCAATTAAGGAAGCAGCGCGGCAAATTTCAGATGGTGTTTCAGAAGCCATTCGAATCGTTAAATCCGAGAAGGACGGTTGGACAGATAATAGGAGCGCCGTTTGAAATTCACGGTATTGCAACGGGGGCAGAAAAGGAAAAAAGGGTAAAGCATCTGCTGGAATTAGTGGGTCTAAGTCCACAATATATCAACCGTTATCCTCATGAATTTTCAGGTGGACAGAGGCAGCGAATCGGAATCGCGCGGGCGATTGCTTTAAATCCTAAGCTTATCGTATGCGATGAGGCTGTATCCGCATTGGATGTGTCTATCCAATCCCAGATTCTGAATTTGCTCGACGATCTGCAGAAAGAATTCGGTTTGACCTACTTGTTTATTTCCCACAATTTATCGATCGTCAAGCATATGAGCAACCGTATAGCCGTCATGTACCTCGGGAGTATTGTCGAGATTGCCGATGCAGAGGAATTATACGCTAATGCCAAACATCCATACACAAAAGCGCTGCTGTCTGCCATCCCTATGCCTAATCCTGATTTCAACAAGGAGCGCATTATATTAAGCGGCGACGTTCCAAGCCCTGTTAATCCTCCGACAGGCTGCAGATTTTGTACAAGGTGCAAGGATGTTATGCCGATTTGCAGCGAAGTGGCTCCGGAGTTTATTGAACTAAGCGACAAGCATGCCGTTGCATGCCATTTATTTACAAACTCAAGTGCAGAAGTACAACAACAACCGGTTTTGCTGAATAGAGGGTGATCGAATGGTACGTTATTTGGGTGAAAAAGTAGTGCTGCTTATCGTTCAGGTGCTTGTCGTCGGTACTTTGGTGTTCTCGTTGATTCACTTTATGCCGGGTGATCCTGCAGTTCTCGTGCTTGGTACGGAAAGAGGAGGAGACGCTGCGGCAGTGGCGGAAATGCGCCATACGCTTGGGCTGGACCAGCCTTTGATCATGCAGTATTGGAATTGGCTTGTTAATTTTGTGAAATTTGATTTGGGGCAATCCCTTTTTGATAAAACCTCGGTCAACACTTATATCTCGCAAAGACTTCCGAACACGATAGAACTGGCGGTTGTATCGATCATTCTCGCAATGATAATCGGAGTACCACTTGGAATTGCTGCTGCCTTGAAACGGCAGAGCTTCATTGATTTGGCGCTTTCGTCTGTAGCGGCTTTAGGTGTTTCTTTCCCCGTCTATGTGTTGGGAGCCTTTATGATTCTCATGTTCAGCTTCAAGCTTCAATGGCTTCCTGCCAGCGGTTTTGTCGAGTTTACCGATAACCCGGGTAAGCATATGCTGCGTCTGATCCTGCCTTCCTTAACGCTTGCACTGGGCTTAGCGGCTTCGATCGCAAGAATGACACGGTCGTCCATGCTGGAGGTATTAAACAAGGATTTTATTCAGACGCTTCGAGCAAAAGGGGTACCGGAGTGGAAGATTATCTCCAAGCATGCTTTCCGGAATGCGATTATTCCCGTCATTACGATAATCGGCTTGCAGCTCGGTAACCTGATAGGGGGTACGGTTCTCATCGAGTACTTGTTTAACTGGCCGGGGATGAGCACGCTGTTGGTCAAATCAATAGCTAACCGTGATTATCCATTAATTCAAGGCTGTATTGTCGTCATGGCCACTTTCTTTATCGTAGTTAATATATTAGTTGATCTGTTGTATGGACTTATGGACCCAAGAGTTCGCTAAAGCCAAGGCAGCGCGAGCTGTGATATGCCGAAAATCGTCAAGGAGTTGGATGTATGCTGAACAAGTGCATCAGGAACAGAACGTTTGTCATCAGCTCTATAGTGCTGCTTCCTATATTAATCATTGCCGCGATCGGACCATGGATCATTCCTCATGATCCGCTTGAAATCCATCCCGATATCGTACTTAAATCAACATTGCCGCAATATCCCTTTGGCACGGATGAATTCGGCAGAGATATATTAAGCCGGCTCATTTTAGGAATACGTCCCTCGCTTACAGTAGCAATAGGCTCAACTATAGTAGCATTTACCGTCGGAATGCTGCTTGGGATTGTATCGGGTTATTTCCGGGGGATTGTCGAAAAAACGATTATGCGCGCTGTGGATATAGTGTTGTGCTTCCCGCCGATTTTGTTAGCACTGATGGTAGTTGGCTTTTGGGGAGCAGGTATCAAAAATCTGATCATTATTATCGGAATCGTCTATGCTCCTCACTTTGCCCGGATCGCCTACTCATCGACTTTGCAGATCAAGCAGCAGGAATATGTAGAGAGTGAACTGTCTTTGGGAGCATCTCATATGCGGGTGTTGTTCGGCTGTATTTTACCGAACATTATGTCCCCGCTGATCATCCAGATCAGCTTGACTATAGCTGCCGCCATTCTTCTTGAATCCGGACTTAGCTTTCTTGGATTAGGCGTAATTCCCCCTGAACCTTCATGGGGGCAAATGATTGGTCAATCAAGGGGGTATATCAGCTTAAACCCCATGTATGCCGTCTGGCCTTCCCTATGTTTGGGCATTACCATTCTAGCCGTCAATTTGTTGGGTGACAGTCTGAGAGACATACTGGATCCGAAACTGAACCGCTCTTAAGCTTGGTAGTAATGGCAGCCATTAACAATGGCTGTCCCTATTATAAATACCGTATTATAATTAATAAGGGGAGGCATGCAGTATGGGAAAGCGTTTGTCTAAAATGATGTTTTTAATTATGGTCGTTGCCTTGATTGTCAGTGGATGTGGAGGGGCGGGGCCAAACAAAGCGGCGGACTCTGCCAAAGCCGATAACACGGATAAAGGAAGTACTAAAAACGGTAACCTCATCTTCGGTCTATCTGGCGAGCCGACGAGCATGGACCCGCTGGTGCAGAACGGTCCAGGACGAACGATTAAACTTGCTATCTATCGCGGGTTGGTCAATTATGACAAGGAAGGTAAGTTAAGCAATGAATTGGCGGAGTCTTATTCTTTATCATCTGATAAGAAAACGTTCACATTTAAGCTTCGCGACGCTAAATTTCAAAACGGCGATCCTGTAACTGCTGAGGATGTGAAATATACATTCGAGAGGATTGCGAATCCGAAAAATAACGGGACATTCCGCAATGAATTGTCTGTCATCGACAAGATTGAAGCAACAGATGCCAAAACGGTTACTTTCATACTAAAAGAGCCATCCGCTCCTTTCATTCACTACTTAGCTCTTCCCGAGTCGGTTATTGTATCTAAGAAGTGGACCGAGGAGAAAAACGGCGACTTGAACTCAGCCCCAATGGGAGCAGGTCCTTTTCAGTTTGTTAAATGGACGAAGGGTCAAGAGTTTGTTGTGAAAAAGTTCGATGGGTATTATAAGAAGGATAAGGGTAAGCTGGATAATATAAGATTCGTTTTTTATCCGGATGAGAACACAAGAGTCAATGCGCTTAAGGCCGGCGATGTGGATTTGATCGACTATGTGCCTTGGAAGGACGCGGCTGCGATTGAGCAGGACACGAAGCTGAAGCTTGACAGTGTAAGCGGACCTTTTATGCAGCTGCAATTCAATACGCAGTTTGCACCGTTCAGCGATCCAAGAGTCAGAAAAGCCATTTCATATGCGATCGAACGCAAGTCGATTATCAACACAGCGTTCAACGGTCGCGGGAAGCCGATCTACGGTATGGCTATCCCGCAAGGCTATATGGGTTATAATGAAAAGAATGAGAAATATTTCGAGTACAATATTGAAAAGGCGAAGAAGCTTCTTGCAGAAGCGGGTTATCCTAACGGCTTTAAAGCGCGCTTGCTAGCTACTTCACAATTTTCTTTCCACCAGCAAACGGCGGTTGCTGTTCAGTCGGAGCTAAAGAAGGTTGGGATTGACATTGAGCTTGATCTTCCGGATTGGGCCACCCGTGTGAAGAAAAATACCGAAGGCAACTATGATTTTGTCGTGGCGGGTACATCAGGGGATATTACGGACGCGGACTGGCTCAGTAATTTTTATAGCGGTGGGCCGGCAAGACTTAACAACTCAGCATACTTTGACGACGCACAAATTAACAAACTGTTGGTCGACGGAAGAAAAGAGCTGGATGATACGAAACGTAAAGAAATCTATGAAAAATTGATTGACCGTGCGCTGGACTTGTCGCCGTTCGTGTATTTATCGTGGCGTGAGCAAGCCTTCGGAATGAAGGCGAACGTCGAAGGATTTAAGAACATGCCGGGATTCTTATCGTTCCAATCTGGCATTACGCTAGAAGATACAGTTATTAAGTAATGGCGCTTGAACATATGCAGCCCCCAGAACATGTGTCTGGGGGCTGCATATATAATGGTTGCTGGTCCAATAGGAGTCCAGTACAATAAGATACAACACCATGCTTACGAAGCTAGTTTTGCTAACGAAGTAAACTTTCCGTATGGAAAGTTCTTAGGAGGAGAACCCGATTCTGTACAAGATTAAGCAATGGATTGGTTTTTTGTATCGTAATCTGCAGATTCGGATCATCATCTCCATTGTCATACTTGTTTTTACCGCCGTCTTTTTTTCGCTGAACATTAATTTTAAGCATACGGAAACGTTATTTGAGAAAGAAACCTCTGACCTGTTAATCAGCAACCTTGAGCAGGTTGGCAATCAAGTTGAGAATGTTACCTTGGACATGATGAAGCTATCTAATGTGTTAAGTCTGGATGATACCATCACAACGAATTTAAGTGCTTTTTCACGAAGTACGGATTTTAAAGCATTCAGTAGGATGAAGCTTCCACAAGAGCTGACAACTGAAGATTATTCAAGAATGTCCAAGATCGAAAACCGTTTAACCTTTACGAAAAACAACAATTTCTTTAATTATAATGCGCATATGGTCGTGATCAGTTCAGACGGAATTGTCAGTAATGTGATGGGCAATATCGTAAGCGATATCGATATGAATCATGATTATTTGAATTTCAAGCAGGAATTCGGCTTTTGGTTAAAAGAGGATGAGTGGTTTAATTCTCTCGTACGGCATGAAAGAGATTCGGTCTGGACGGTTCCATACATGTACCATTCGTCCAAATTAAATGATGATAAACAATACGTATCCCTTGCCAGGTCAATAAAAAGCAGCTTTACCAACGAAATGCTGGGTGTCGTAATGATAAATTTGGACCTCGATAATTTCGTCTCTTTATTTACGGTTCGTTCCAAGGGCTCTATCCTGTTGTTGGATAGCCAGGATCGAATCATCAAGTCCTCCGGCGAGATAGAGATAGGCGATATCAATAATGTAAAAAAAGACCTGAAGCTGTACGGTACGCAAAAGGGTTATTTTATAGGAACCTCCGACGGCAAGCGTTATATGGTTACTTATTATATTTTAAACCGGCTTAATTGGGCGGTCGTATCGGTTATTCCTTATGAGGATGTTATGAAAAATACGTCCAGCCTTAAAAACAAGGTTTTGACTATTAATTATATTGTATTTGGTTTATTTCTACTATCAAGCGTCGCGCTGATCCTTTATATAACAAACCCTTTAAAGCTTCTTATTAAAGATTTAAGAAAGAAAAAAATCGGGGTGTACAGCCTGGGAACTAAGGATATTACGTACTCCAACGATGTGAACAGTATCGTAAGAAGCTTTGACCATCTGTTTAAAAGGGTTGACGAGTTGGTTCTTAAGGTAGTCGAAGAGCAAAGCAGAGAACAAGAACTGAAATATGAAGCGTTGAAGGCGCAGATTAACCCGCATTTTCTGTTTAACACATTGAATATTATTAAATGGACCGCTATGATGAACGGAGCGGTTAATGCCTCGAATATGATTGCCGATTTGGGACGGCTTCTGGAAGTCAGCATGAAGAAAGGTGACGAAGAAATCACCTTAAAAGAAGAGCTGCATCTCGTTAAAGCGTACATGAACATTCAAAGCGCACGCTATAATGACAGCATTGAATTGCAAATTGATATCGATCCCAGCTTGGAGAAATACCAGATCATAAAGCTGCTGCTGCAGCCAGTGGTGGAAAATTGCATTTTACATGGGCTTAAGAACAAAAAGACCGGCGGCAGAATCCGAATATGTGCACAACTGGAAGTGGGATGCTTGCGAATCGATGTGACCGACAACGGGGAAGGAATTGAAGAGCGAAGAATCCATGAAATTTTTGATGATACGAACGAAGTTACAGGAACTCAACATAAATTCAGCGGCGTAGGTCTTCGAAATATTCATGACAGACTGCAGCTTAAATACGGTGAGCCGTTCGGATTACGGCTATCGTCATCCGAGGTAGAAGGGACAACGGTATCTGTGACTATTCCGGCGACTATCAAAGAGGAAGACAGTTCATATTAAGGGCTTGAAGGAAAGGGAGGTCAGTCCAATGCTAAAAGTCATTATCGTGGACGATGAAGCATTAGTCCGAATAGGCATCAAGTCATGTATTGAATGGGAAAAGTACGATTTTGAATTTGTCGGACAAGCGGAGGATGGAGTCCAGGCGTTGGAGCTGATTGAGAAAACCCGTCCTGATATCGTGCTTACCGATATATTAATGCCGAATATGAATGGCCTGGAGCTGATTGGACAACTGTCAACCCGTTACCCGCATATCAAAGTCATCGTTTTAAGCTGTCATAATGAGATGGATGCCGTCAAAAAGGCGATGAGACTTGGAGCCGAGGATTATATATTGAAGCTATCTATGCAGCCAGATAGTCTTTTGGAGGTGCTGCTCAAAACGAAGGCGCAGGTGGAAAAGGAAAGGCTGCAAAATGAAGAGAAAATCAATTTTGAATCGGTGTTAAGAGCGAATAAACAGGTGATAAAAAACGGTTTGTATAAGAAATTAGTGAGCGGCTCCACGGCTTATTCCGACTTTCAAAAAGAAGCATCGATTATGCAGGTTCAGCCGGATTTCACCCAATTTCTTGTCATTTACTGTACCATCGATGACTATTTTAATGCCCCTACGAAAAGCAGATTGAGAGACAGCCATTTACTAAGCTCCTCATTTCTCAATATTTTGAAGGAAGGGCTAACTGAATTTACGAAAGCCGAGTTTGCAGAATTGGACGATGGGGATTATTTGATATTGCTGGATGCCTCGGTCCATGCGGCTTCAAATCATCAAGTGATGACTGAATTTTATCGGAAAATGAATCATTCGCTCAAGCGTTATTTAAACATTACTGTTTCTTTTGCGGTTTCCGGAAAGACCACTAGCCTGAAGGATGTTCCTGCACTCTACAGTAAAGCCAAACACGCTTCCGGCTACCGCTTCTATCAAGGGAGAGAATGTATTATTTTTGCTGACGGTATGACGGATTTCATCGATAAAGAAATTATTTTCGGCTTAGAGGAAGAGAAGCTGTTGATTGAATACATTCACGCTAATGATTATGACGGAGTGAAGATTGTCATCGAACGGTTTTTTAACACGATTTTGTCCAATGGGATCCATCATCCGATGAGAGTTAAGATGGCGGTTTTAAATGTGCTGTATATTTTCATGAAAGTATTCAAGCCTTACGAGGAGCAAATGCCTCCGGCATACAACGATTCAAACATGAAGTGGACGGAAATGATCTTGGACGCAGAAACACTGCACGACATCAAAGGATGCGTAGATGAATTCATTGCCGGTTTCATACAATCTATGCTTTCCATCAAGGGAGAAGCTGCAAGACCTGAAATTATGAACGTCAAGAGGTATGTTTACGACAATATTGAACAAATTATTTCACTTGAGGATGCAGCCAAATTTTCGAACATGAGTAGAAGTTATTTTTCCTACATTTTCAAGAAAGAAATGGGTGATAGCTTTACTAATTTTGTGAATCGAACCAAGATGGAAAAAGCCAGGGATTTGATTATAAAAAGAAACCTGAAGGTGTATGAAGCGGCGGAGCAAGTAGGGATCAAGGATGAGGCCTACTTCAGCAAGTTGTTTAAAAAATATATTGGAGTCAGTCCGGGGAAAATTAAAGGAAAAGGCGGTACTTATGAGTAATTGCAAAATTTGCTTGAAGGAACAAAGCTCAGATCCGTATTTCGTTATGGAGATAGGTCATTATGTGATTTACCATGCTCCTGTAGAGAAGCAATTGGTTGGTTATTTGTATGTTGAACCGAAAAGGCATGTTGAATCGTGGCACGAATTATCATCCGATGAAAAAAGCGAGCTTCCTGAGATCATTGCACAGCTGGAAAAAATGCTCTATCAGGAAATTCAGGCTGAGAGGGTATACACGTTGACAGTGGGAGAGGTTGTCAGACATCTGCATATCCATCTCATTCCGAGGTGCGCAGGTGATGCAATCGATGGTCTCGAGTTGATTCAACGGGCAGCTGGCCCCATGGGGACGGGTCAACCTGTTAGTAAAGCGGATATCCAGCAGTTTATAGAGAGAGTACAAGTACTCAACGGCAAATCAGTTCAATAAAATGAGTCGAAATAATCATCTATACTCAAGAGAATAATGCCGTGCCCAGAGAAGCTTCAAATTGGGGACGGTTATTTGTTGATGAGATAGGGACTATGGACGGCAATCGAACCTCGCCATTATGATAAGGCTACGAAATTTGTAACTGTTGCATTAGTCATGAGAAAAGAGAAACGAGAGGAAGGAAGTAATATGCAAACAAGTATGGAAGCACGCATTCCAGCGGCTTCGAACTCATCCACGCTATGGAAAAAACTACAGCGGAACCGATGCTCTATTTCATGGTCTTACCTGGTGTTCTGTACTTTTTGATCTTCAAGTACTGGCCCATGTACGGAATATTTATTGCGTTCAAAGACTATCAGCCTTTCCTTGGCTTTTTATACGAAAATGAATGTCTGAAAAAAGCGCAAAAAGACACTCCTCTATTAAAACAAGAATGTTAAAAAATTTTTAAGAGGCTTCGGTGGATTCTACTTTAACAGTGAACCCCTGGGCCTCAATCTTTTTTATCCAGTATTCCACAGAAGATGTCGAAGAG
>NZ_MRTH01000049.1 GCF_001956045.1 Paenibacillus sp. FSL H7-0331
TCGTCCCATGATCAGCGCGGCTTGCTTTAAAATGTCGTTCTCCATCTTAAGCCGCTGATTTTCTTTACGTAAAGCAAGGAGCTCGTTTTCCTCAGGGGTACGGTTTGCTTTCTCTGAGAAGGAACCGGAAGTTTGACTTTGTTTGATCCATCGATCTAATGCTGTTGCACTCAGATCGTATTCACGAGCAATGTTGGCTCGAGTCTTTCCGCTTTTATATAACTGAACCATCTGGCTTTTAAATTCGTTTGTAAATGTACGTCGTTCTTTGGGCATCGTAGATTCGCTCCTGTCTGATATCTTTATTCTACTAGCCCTCAATTTATCTGTCCAACTTACTGTAGCCGATCCAGGCCGATAGGCCGGGCGCGATGCGCTTAGTCGGTGCAGGGTTGTCTTCGTGATTCCACTTCATCGAAAAGCTTCGGGCAGACCAAGGAGCGTATGCGACTCAGCAGGAACACGGTGTTATACGCTGCCCCGGCTTCTTTGAATAACCTATATCATTGTTTTATATGTTCTTCCGGCATTATCCATAATTGGTTTGTTTCTTTATTAATTCTTAAATCGATTGTTTTTTGTTCACCAATCCCCAACCTCTTATAGCTTGTTCCCATGCTATAGATGCTTCTTCCTGGAATGAATTGTAATCCACTCACTTGTCTATTCTTATGTACTACAAAATATTCGTTAGCTTCAATTTCGCTTCCCTCAACAAGATTATGAGAAGTCTTATTCCATTGGATCTTTATTATCTTTAATTTAGTTGAGACCGTTTCCCCCATTATGTTCTGTCTACCTGTCCCTTCAACTAATAATTCTACATCAGCCGATGATTTAACGAAGTCATATATACCTAATTCTTGATTTGTTCGATCAAGCACTATTAAATTGTTTAATATAAAGTATGTTCCTATGATTCCACATAAAATTAAAGTTATTATTTTTAAGTTTTTGTTCTTGAACGTCACCGAATATACCTCTCTTCTCTTTATCCGGTTTTCCGGGGTTGCGTATAACGTTTGTGTATTCACGAACCCGAGAGGCTTAAGGCGCTTCAGCGCCGAGTCGAAGACTTAGCCTCATAGGGTTGTCTGACTGATTCCGCTTCCTCGAAATGCCTCGGGCAGACCAAGGATCCGTCAGGAACCGCAGCGTGAATACGATGTTAGCTGATGTTGCTGGCTTCTGTGCGCTACTTACAACTTCTCATCATTCTTTGTTTAAAAATAAATTTCCATCCTGTTAATTGGAAACCTATCCACATAAGTAATGAAGGGATAAAGGGTAAATATACAACACTCCATTTATTATTCTCCTCATAAGCAGCTATAAATGGGAAGTTATATAATTCATAAAATATCTCGTTACTAACTCTTCCTTTGTTTATGTCGTATTCTTCATATGGGAAAAAAATAAATACATACAACCAAATAACTATTCCGAAAATAGCAATTCCAGAAAATAAAAAAGCATTTCTCAAACGATTATTATTGATAGAATCATCTTTATATAAAGAAAATCCATAGCCTAACAAAAAATAAAATAGGCTCGAGACTATAAAACAAATTATTTCTGAATGAATTAAGGAATTGTCTATTGTACTTAAAAAAATCATAAAAAATCCCGAAGCTACACAAGTAAACAAATGAATAATTATTGATATTACATTATAAATGACATTCCTCTTAATAATCGTCCCGCTTCCTTTCTATATTTATTTAATATTGATCTTTAGAAATTTCAGCTAACGTTCTTGTGTTCCCGACGCCTTACCGACTTAAGCCCGGAAGGCGGCCGCGATGCGGTTAGTCAGTGCAGGTGTGTCTGCTGAAAATGCTTCCCCGAAATTCCTCTTGCAGACCAAGGGGCGTAAGCCCCGCAGTGAGAACACGGTGTTATGTGAAGTTCCTGGCTTCTTGAAACTGCCTTACGAAAATAATCTTTCTTCCAATTCCTTAATTGTCTTTACCCAATCCTCAAAACTATCACTTTCCTCCCACAATTCCTTAAGTTCGGATTCGTCTAGTATCTTTCGCAACGCTTTTTGACCCGTTACTAATAGATTAGTACCTTGTCCTTTATGTTTGTTTATCCATTCTACAAGTTATTCATCATATTCTTCTTTTCCCTGTCTGCTTTGTAGCGCTGCCAATATTTCTAATGCTCCAACAGCGATAGATGCTGTATCTGCATCCAAATAACTATCCTCAAACACTGTTTCAATAGATTCAGATATTAAGCTCAAATCCTCCGATTCTAAAAGTTCTTCTACCCAATCTAATACAGTATCATTTTCAAGATTTCCGTATCCCCAAGCTCCCATGTATTAACACCCATTCTTTCTCAGATTTTTTAGTTTTTATTTCATTTCAGGAATTTCACATAACGTTCTTGTATTCACGAACCCGAAAGGCTTAAAGGAGCGCATG
Organism: Paenibacillus sp. FSL H7-0331; assembly: GCF_001956045.1. The sequence goes on from NZ_MRTH01000049.1 coordinate 2,433, forward strand.
CGACTGGGTGGCTTCGCCACTTAGCCTTGCAGGGTTGTCTGCCTGCTCATACTTCTCCGAATTGCTTCGGGCAGGCCAAGGGGGCTTGTCCCCCGCAGCATGAATACTCTGTTATGTGATGTCACAGTCCTCTTCGATAAACCTTATAAAATCTAATCATTCCACAATCTTGTTACTTCTTTTAATTCCAAGTCCTCTAATAGCATTTTATAGATATCCGGTTTCTTTAATTGATTCAAAAATTCAAAGCCATAAGCTGGATCAAAATGATTCATCATCAAAGTCATTACAAGACCATGAGTCCCGATTGCTATTTTCTTCCCTTTATGCTCTTTTAATATGGGTTTTAGAACTGCGATTGCTCTTTTCTGACAATCAGCATTAGACTCTCCACCCGGCAAGGTATAATCAGGGTCATTAAAACTCTCTCTGATACTAGACATTAACTCTGCATTTTCAATAATTTCTGCTGCAAAATGACGTTCCCTAAGATCTTCAAATACTTTAATATCTAAGTTTAAGTGCTCGGCCAATCCCTCAACACTAAGAATTGCCCGAGTATATGGACTTGATATAATCATATCTATTCCTTCACCTACAAGTAACTTCGTTACTTTTTCAATATCGATCTTTCCTTTTGGGGTAAGCCCTCTTGTTCTTTCATTCCCTTCATTGTATGGTGATTCTCCATGCCTAACCATATAGATAATTGTCTTCATACAGGCCTCCTTGAGATGCTTTCATTAAATATATTACTGTGATTTCACATAACGTTCTTGTATTCACGAACCCTCACTGGCTTAAGGCAGCTTACTGCCGGCCGCGACGGGGTTAGCCAGTGCAGGGTTATCTGCTGAATCCACTACCCCGAAATCCCTCTGCAGACCAAGGGAGCTTTAGCTCCCGCAGCGTGAATACGGTGTTAGACGAAGGATTATGACTTCATTGAGCTACGAATAAATTCTTTATAGACCCGTCTTCATTCTTCAAATATGTTATTTTGTGATTTTTATCTTTATAGATGTCTTCAAAACTTAGCCCCCAAGGTTTCCAATTATATTCAAGTAATCTACAAAACGTTTCATTATCCCATTCCTCGAAATCACTATTAAAATCATGAGATACAATTTGCATCTTTCCATTTTGCTCATTTGGCAAGGTAATTGTATAAAATGGGGATCTTTTAAGTAAATAGCTTTTGTATTGAAATTCAGTACAAAGTTCTCTGAACTGAATGGGATGCAATATCGTATTTACAAACTCACTTCTATATTCTAAGAAAAATTCTTTCATTAGCCCATTATCTTGCAAATGAGATATTATTCCAATGTCATTCATCTGTAAGAAATAATTACTTGTCATTATTAGATCTTGCCCATTATATAATCTTTCTTTATCAGGATTATTGATTTTGAAGATCAAGATACTCCAAGGGAATTTATTTGGCCTTTAGAAACAAGAGTACTAGAAATTCCATTCGTTAATAGTAATACCGAGAATCCTATGACTAATCTTGATTCTAAGAAATCTCCATTAGAGCCAAATATATAATGAAAATAAAATATAGTTAATATTAGATGTAATGCTGATGGTATGGATCTCAATATAATATTCACCAATTATCCTCCATCTTAGTGTAATTAAAAAAGTATTTAACGATTTTAATAATCATTCAGAACTTTCACCTAACGTTTGGGTATCTACGAACCCTCACTGCCTTAAAGAAGCGTAGCGACTGGCCGCGACGCGGTTAGGCAGTAAGGGTTGTCTGCTGAAACCACTTCCCCGAAATGCCTCTTGCAGACCAAGGGGGTTTGCCCCTCGCAGCGTAGATACGGTGTTATCAGATGTCGTTGCCTTCAATGATTAACTCACAAAATCTCCCGATTTGTAAATTCTTGTGCAGGCCCTTTATCGTCTTTTCTTCTTGTCTCGACGTAATTGTCGCTTGTATAGTGCCTTACGATCTTTCTCCAGAATATCTGAGCTGGAGTATTCCAATCAAATTGACTTACTCGCCAATTACCTGCATACAGTTCGAATGCCATTCTTGCTGCTTGCTTACCAATATTTTGCTTTCTAAATTTCCTCAGTATAAAAAAATGATTCAAATAATAGACATCTTCTTCAATTATGTGTTTAACAATTACAAATCCCGCTAATAATCCCTCAACACGTATAAAGAATAGGTCATAACTCGGATCCTCATACCAATTCTTATAGTTATTGTTCTTTAGATATATTCCATTTTCATTAACATTGGTCCCATTTAATTCAGATAGATCATACGCTCCAAGTTCACATAAATTCTTTAGAGCAATCAGTCCATCTTCTGTAACTTTCTCTAATAATACAGCCACTGAATCACTTCCAGACTTAGTGTTTTATTATAGTCTTGCAACGATTTCCGATAACGTTCTTGTATCTGCGAACCCGAGAGCCTTAAAGGAGCGTAGCGACTGGCCGCGATGCGGTTAGGCAGTGCAGGGTTGTCTGCTGATTACGCTTCCTCGAAATTCCTCTTGCAGACCCAGGCCGTCAGGCCGCAGCGTAGATACGGTGTTATCGGATGGATACGCCTTCTTTGAGTTACCCGAAAATCTCTTAACTATATTTCAGCCCTTAACTGTTTCTTAAGTTCTTATATGTCTCTTGACTTTAACTGTCTCTTACGATCTTTCATGTCTCTTAATCTTAACTGTCTCTTACGATCTTTATGTCCCTTGATCTTAACTGTCTCTTACGATCTTTTATGTCCTTTGACCTTAACTAGTTCTTCCGATCTTCAGTATCATTCTCTTGTTATTTACTTCCTTTAATCGAATTCCAATAATTAACATAACATTAGCATGGATATGAAAAAATGGAAATACGATTTCTATGTATCTCCATTCATGTCTCTACATATTGCGTATCTTTCCGATAACGTTTGGGTATCTACGAACCCTCACTGCCTTAAGGGACGTAGTCCCGGCCGTGGCGCGGTTAGGCAGTGCAGGGTTGTCTGCTGATTCTGCTTCTTCGAAAATCCTCTTGCAGACCAGGGCCGTCAGGCTGCAGCGTAGATACGGTGTTATCGGATGTTGAGGCCTACTATGAGTTACTTTCAAAATCATTGTGAATTAAAGGTTTTCTAACTTATCAAATAACTCATCAATATTAGACATAGAATAAACATAAGTATCGTACTTCTTATCTATATTTTGACGTTTAATTCTGTTCATTTGGTCTTTATCTGTTAAGACATAATTACAAAATGGCAGCAATGTTGAAATATTTGATATATCAGTTGGATCCCCACTATCAATCAATTTCCTTTTTGAAGTAAATAAATCCGCGGTCATCCTTGCATTAATATCTACATAGGGAAGATTCTTATATTCAACTGATTTAAGAAACTCAATATATCCATTTAACCCATTCGATTTATACCTCTTCCAATATGTTAGTGGTATTGCGAGCATGTTATTGATTTGATTAAATTCCCTTTCTGTAAATGGCAACTTATTTCTAGATTTGTGCATTAGCGTCTCATACACATATCTAGTTGCGCTATAGTGGCCCATCAACTCATCCTCTAACTGCTCGTAAAAATCTTTATCCATATAATAATTTTCTTTAGTTCTTTGTAATTCTTCCAAATTTAGTTTTTTGGTGTATTTTCTTCTACCAATCTCTTCTGAGGTTGAATTAATAACAACAGATATGATAAATGGACTGGTTCTTTTAATCTCTTCTAACGGGTCTTTATAAAAAGCATCTTTATATGTGAGCATAGGTAACTTATTCGTTTCGTATAGTTTTATTGCTTTAATGACTTGAGTCTGTTGTATATCTTCGTTAGCTTTAAATCTGATACCAAGTGTCAAACCCAATATAGTGTTAGTTACCTCCCTTAGATCTTCCTCTATTTCTTCTTCATGATCACCTAGTGGACAAATTAGCTTTCCAGCCGCGACCTTCAATTTAATTAAATCGTATAATTTTTGAGCTCTGTTATCGAATGATTTTCCTGTTTTTGTCTTATATATCTCAATAATTGCAAGAGTGTCTAACCAGATAATAGGTATCGGTGATTTTTCTATTTTTATCTTCTTCATTGAATCGCATCCTGTAATATTAATATTTGCCTCAATTTCCGATAACGTTCTTGTATTCACGAATCCGAGAAGCTTAAAGGAGCGCAGCGACTGGGTGGCTTCGCAGGGTTGTCTGCTGACTCCGCTTCCTTGAAATCCCTCTGGCAGACCAAGGGGGCTCGCCCCCCGCAGCTTGAATACGGTGTTATCGGATGTCAATGCCTTCATTGATTCATCCTACAATCTTAATATTTGTTTCGCTGTTTCAATCAGATATTATAATTTTCTTGCCTTAATCACAAAAGTTAAAGGAAGCATTTTAGCTCTCTTTATCTTATCACTGTTATTATCGCTCGAATGCATGATATCGTCATCCGGTTGTTCAATCATTTGCTCAACAACAAATCCCGCTTTTGCCAAAGCGTTCACATAACATGACAGTTTACGGTCCGCTAATAATAGCTCCCCTTCAACTGCTACTGGATACCATGTTTCATCAAAGTAACTTTTCTGAAAAAAGAACCTACCGTTATCATCAGTAACACATCTGTGTATGGGATGAGACCAACTGAAAATAAATACACCGTCTTTTTTAAGGTAAGAAGCAATTCGACAAAAGGTACCTTCAAGATCGATTGTCCAACCGATGGCATATATTGAATAAACATAGTCAAAATAATCCTCAGGTATACCGCATTCTTCTTCCATAGGAGAACAGATCAATTTTGCCGATACACCAATTGAAACCAAATGCCGTGCTGCCTTCTCTATCTGTCTTTCCGATATATCCAGAGCCCATAGTTCAGATGCATTACGTTCTGCATGATATTGCATAGATTGACCGTTGCCACAGCCGATCTCCAATAGTTTTTTTTCTGAAATATCGCCAAAAAGTTGGTAGTTTTCCTCTGAAATAAACGCACCATAGTAAGGAAGCACGATTGCTTTTAAGAACTCATTACCTTTTGTATCCCAATAGTAACTGTTTTTCTGTTGAATAACGTTACTATCGCTTCCTTCTGGAGTTTTCTCATTCTCATCATTGCCAATTAAGCTTAATTCATTTTCATACTTTCCCTTCATAGATACACCTTCCATTTGTAATTTTTCTTCTTCCTATATCTACTACACTACAGTTTTAAACTCAGATTTGCATTGATTTCCGATAACGTTTGGGTGTCTACGAACCCTCACTGCCTTAAAGGAGCGGAGCGACTGGCCGCGATGCGGTTAGGCAGTGCAGGGTTGTCTGCTGAATTAACTTCATCGAAATCCCTCTTGCAGACCAAGGCCGCCAGGCCGCAGCGTAGATACAGTGTTATATGAAGGAGTCTCTTCTGTGATTTGGCTGGCAAATGTTTTATTAGTTAATGTTATTCCAATTTACAAACCAAGCGTCTGAGATAAACTCATTCCATGAAAATCTATATTCGTCTGCTTCAATGAGAATCTCACAAAAATAGTTATTATATTGAGTACTTGCCTCACCAAATATCTTTACTTTATTGTTTAATAACATTTCAAATTTCAGTATTTCCATTTCAGTAAGTATTGTTAAATCTGCTTTCATAGGCTCTGTATCATACTTGTAGAGAGTAGACTCCACTAAATTAATATTAATAAATTCTAACTTACTTTCATCAACTCGTTTAGCAACTGAATGTGGGTTTAAGGGATGTTCTGCTAAAATATTTACTGCTTCTATATATAAATTAAGAATATTCTCAGTGTTCTCAAATGAAAGTACTACAGAATCATGAAAATCAATGTAATTAAAATCATTTGAACTGCTTGTATTCTTCCATGGTCGATTCATTTAAATCAGTCCTTAAATAATATTCTTTAGACTCTTTCATATAACGTTTGTGTATCTACGAACCCTCACTGCCTTAAAGGAGCGTAGCGACTGGCCGCGACCGCGGTTAGGCTGTGCAGGGTTGTCTGCTGATTACGCTTCCTCGATATCCCTCTCGCAGACCCAGGCCGTAGGCCGCAGCGTAGATACGGTGTTAGGTGATGCTCTCGACATCCTGAAAAACATACACGAGCTAAAGTTTATTGTTTTAGATCATATATCAACAAGTATATTTCTATAATAAAAAGAACTATTGCGATACCAAAGCCTAGCTGTAACATTACTGTGTTCAATGAAGTAATTAAAAAGAAAAATCCTGATATCAAAAAAAGACAACCAATTGGAAAATATCTAAGTATCCTTGTAGACAAACCGTTATTACCTCGGGTAATGAACATATTAATTATTAATGAGCCTAATAATGGTATTGGAATTGTTAAAATAAGATGTAAATATTTTAGGGCTTCGTCTCTTGTCGCCCAAGGAAAAACTTCGTAATCATCCGAATACAAAAATATAGCGAACCCGATCGAGACTAACAATAATAAATGGCTTATAAGTTTTAATATTATATTGGTCCATCTCATATTATCCCTCTTCTAGACTTTAATGTTATTGTTAGTAAAATATAAATCCAGCAGTCTTAACTGAAGAGATTGTTAAAATATCTTGTTACCTAATTTCTATTTATTATATGTTTCGAGAGTTTCACCTAACGTTCTTGTATTCACGACGCCCCACCATCCTAAAGGAGCGAAAGCGACTGGCCGCGACGCGGTTGGATGGTGCGGGTGTGTCCGGCTGAATCCACTTCCCTGCTACTGCCAATTGCCTCATCGAATCCTCTTCTAACTTCTGCCGGACCGAGGGCCGAATGGCCCGAAGCGTGAATATGGTGTTAGGTGATGTCATTGCCTCCATGAATATGCTTCAAACTATCGTTTGTTCTTGTGATTTCAACCGCTTCTTCAATAAATTCATCTAGTAATCTATAAAATGCATTAAATGCTTCCTCATCACTGCTTGAGTAAAAAGAAATTATCTGTGCCCAGCTATGCGTACTCTCTATCTTGAATCGTTTTTGAATGTACTCCTGAAATTGAGGAAGAAAAAAATAATTCTGCTCTTCATTCACTTCATTATAGTAATCCACATAACCATTCATATAAGCCTGAAGTAAGAATACAGATGGTCTTCCCAGATACATTCCTGGCCTTTGTTTAAATTGTTGAATTTTGTTGTAAAGTAAGTCCAACTTTAATCTTCCTTCCCTTTACTTACAAAAATGAATTTGCAATGATTTCACATAACGTTGTTGTATTCACGAACCCGAAAGGCTTAAAGGAGCATAGCGACTGGGTGGCTCCGCCACTTAGCCTTGTAGGGTTGGCTGCCTGATCCCACTTCCTTGAATTATCTTCGGGCAGACCAAGATCGGCTTGCCGATCGCAGCGTGAATACCGTGTTAGACGAAGGACCTGTCCTCTGTGAAATGCATTCAAAAATTATAAATTTTTAAGTTCTTTATATTGTTTGAAATAATTCCCTCTATGGTAGTAAGCATTACTATTTATTATTATTTCAACAAGCTTTATATATTTGGGTATTAGTTTCTCCAGTACAAAGCCTTGATTTAATTTATCGTTTTCATAATTATAGATTTCATCACTACTACACAAAGCAATTCCAAAGTTACAGCCTTCTGGTACTGTGCTATCCCATTCTTGTAATGTACCTTCTTCAAATGGTTTAGATATGTTAATTTCTATATGGTCCTCATCAAATGCCCGACTCCAATTATTTTCATTCTCATAATCATATTGGAATTTTTGTGTAAGAAAAACTTGTTCACTCAGCCTTTCAGTAAACTCTTCTAGTGATAAATTAGATTTAAAGGTTATATGTTCAAATATTTCCATATTTTCATGTCTATCCTTTCGGTTTTACTAAAATATCTTTACAGGTCTTTCGTCTAACGTTTGTGTATTCACGAACCCGAGAAACTTAAGGACAGCTTGTCTGGCCGGGTCCGCTTGCGGACTTAGTTTCGCAGGGTTGTCTGCCAGAATCCACTTCCCCGAATCTCATAGGGCAGACCGAGGGGCTTGCCCCCGAAGTGTGAATACGGTGTTAGACGATGCCAACGGCCCTCTTCGATTTAGCCACAAAACATCCCTCTTCAATCTTTAAAATAAGTCTTAATTTACTTCTCTTTAAAGTCATTGAAAACGTCTTGAAAACGATCTTGAAAGACATTCTTTATTAAGGGTCGTTTCTGATTCATTCCTTGTCAAACTAAAAACCTGATCATAGATTATATAATAAGTAACCAATTATTACTTTCCAGTATGAGGGAGCATGGATAGAAAAATTTCTTCAATAGCCTTGCGTTGGTTTCGTCTAACGTTGTTGTATCTACGAACCCTCACTGCCTTAAGGGACGTAGTCCCGGCCGCGACGCGGTTAGGCAGTGCAGGGTTGTCTGCTGAATCTGCTTCTTTGAAATCCCTCTTGCAGACCCAGGCCGTAAGGCCGCAGCGTAGATACGGTGTTAGGCGAAGTTATTCTTCTTCTTCGAGATGCGTTCTAAATTCTTCTTGTAACAACTTCTGAGCATTATCCCATGTTTCTATTGTCTCGTCGGTATCAAACCCCATATTCTGCAATGCTACAAATAAAATCACTCTTGAAAGTTCACATGATTTAGAAAGGATATCTGTAGCTTTAAAAACTTGTGGACCAACCGCTAACTGTAACCCCTCTATTCCTTCAAGCATAAATCCTCTACTGGCACTAATATTGGAATGTACATAACTAGAATCAATTTTATAAACCATCTCATACCAAAACAACATTCCTACTTCAACTGCCATATCATAAACTGTCTTATCAGACCATTGATCTTTCCTATTATAATTATGCTTGTATGTTCGATAATCATCTTCAATTTGATTCCTTCGTTCATTACTAATGACTGTATTTGGATAATGTTTATCTACGATTTGTAATAATTTATACTGAGCTATAAAGTCAAATTCTATAAATCGATCGACTCGCTCCTCTGGTTTCTTTGAAATATAAGCCAATATTATTACTAGCTCAACTAAAGTTCGTAAAACAACACTTGCATCTTCGTCGAAACCTGAAACAACTAGCATTCGAAATGCAAGCACTGACTTGTGGAATTTAGTAATAAAATATAAGGATAGGTGGGAGAGTAGATTATCAGGAATTTCACCACCTAGTAAATATTTGTCGAATAATCTAACCATAATTTTATTTGCTTCTAATGATTTAGCATGATTTATTTCCATTTCTTCCATTACTTCTTTAATATACATATCCTCTACAACATCCTTTTAAGAATAATTTCGCCTAACGTTTGTACATTCACGAACCCTCACCGACTTAAAGCCCGAAGGGCTAGCCGCGGCTGCGGTTAGTCGGTGCAGGGTTGTCTGCCTGACTTCGCTTCCCTGAATTACCTCGGGCAGACCAAGGAGCCGTAAGGCTCCGCCGCGTGAATGTGTTGTTAGGCGATGGTGCTGACTTCTTTGAGTTTACTTTCAAAAACTCTTACTCTAATAAATAAAAAAATGACACCCTTTAATACTTAGCGGTGTCTGTCTTTCTAGTCGTTATTTATTTCTGATTCTTTGTATAAATCCTAATACGTATTCTTTATCTTCCTTGCTTAAGCTTCGAATTGCTTGAAATAACTCCCGATCCAACTCATCTAATTGTGGGAATTGTATAATATCGGAAGCTCCCGTCAAATAATCTGTTGTTACTTCAAATATCTGCGCTAATTTCACCAATGTTTCAGTATCCGGATCACGTATCCCATACTCCCAATTGGCATATGTACTACTTCGCTTTATTCCTAACCGCTCTGATACATATGTCTGAGACCAGCCCTTGTCCTCTCTTAACTGTTTCAACCGATCAGAAAGTACGGACACATGTCTTCACCTCACATTCAATGATATTGTAACAACAAATTTTGTTATTATTGATGATTTACACAAAAAGTGTTGATTACACATCATTAATGTGATATATTCAAATAAATTTACACAATATGTGTAATTAATTCCGCAGTAAAGAGGGTGCTATCATGAATGTTCTTTGGTTATTACCTGATGATACTACTTTAGAATCCAGTGTTCCCAACATAGATCAACTTCTGTTTATATTAGAACTTGTGAACCTTATATCTATAAAAGGCATTTCCTATAAATCTTTTCAATCTGAATTAATTGTAGAAAACGGTCAATTAAAACTCGCAATTTCCTTAAATAAACGCCCTTCCAGCACTTTCGCCTAACGTTTGTGTATCTGCGAACCCGAGAGCCTTAAAGGAGCGTAGCGACTGGGTCCGTCAGGACTTAGGCTCGCAGGGTTGTCTGCTTGACTCCACTTCCTTGAATTATCTTCGGGCAGACCAAGGGGCGGAAGCCCCGCAGCGTAGATACGGTGTTAGGCGATGTATTGCGACTTCTTCGAATCCCCTCAAAAGTTATTATTAGTTTTTCTTACTTTAATTTCATTAATTATTCCGCTATATCTTTCAACATCAAAATGAAAATCTAAGTCACTAATATTCATTAAGCTTTTGAGGTTCTCAAATTTTTGTACTAACTCTTCTGAAAAACTAATAATTTGGTCCCATGAAAAAATAAACTTATTTAAACTTTTGACAGCGCGATCCTCAAAAGGGGATTGCTCTGTTAACCAAATCACTCTTTCGCCCTCATGGATAACTTCAACATAATAACCTCCACAACCAAATATTCCACAAGTGCATGTGAACATAGGGTACTTCCCTGGATTAAGTAAGGACTTGAAAAACTCGTCTTCTACAAACACTTCGTCTTCATCCAACTTACTCCCGTTTATATATAGGGAAATCCTCCAATCAATAACAGGAACCATTCGCCCTTTCTGTCTTGTTATATTTTTGTATTCTTTTCTAGTCTCTATTTCCATATCAATGCATAATATATCTTGTTTAATTACATTATCTTTCTTTGAAAATATCTTCATGGTTCACCCCGACTTATTACGATGTTTATAGATTATTGCAATATTTCGCCTAACGTTTGTGTATCTACGAACCCTCACTGCCTTAAAGGAGCGTAGCGACTGGCCGCGACGCGGTTAGGCTGTGCAGGGTTGTCTGCTGATTATGCTTCCTCGAAATCCCTCTTTCAGACCCAGGCCGTCAGGCCGCAGCGTAGATACGGTGTTATGTGACGTACCGTGCTTCTTCGAGCTGCCATCCAAAAATTGTTTACTTTAAGTTAATTCTCTTCTTCTTTCCATAAATTACTTTTGATATTTCATTTCCAATCCTTATCAAGCTATCATGAACCCATAGCTTCTCTGTTGCTAGTCCTCCACCCATCCCACCAGAAACGATATCACCTTGATTAAATCTTTCAAAGTACATACCAGTCGAATCGGATTCGTCCCATTCCACCTTATCGATATCTTTAAGTAATCTAATTAGTGTATCTTTATCTGCTCTAATAATATGAACTGGACAAACAATATAAATTTGTCCGCCGTGATCTCCTTCCATAACGAGATATGAGTTTTGTACTTCTTTGGCTTCCTCTAATGTTTTAATAAACTTGTGTTCAAGTTCATATGCTTCATTCATTAAATGCCGGAGTGGGCTATGATATTGCGGGATTTGTATAATATCTTTTTCATCTTTATTTTCTGTCATAACTCAGAGGCCACCTTCTAATTTGAGTTTTCATCAAAGAATGATCTGAATATGTCCTTATAATAGGGTTTCACGGTATGTCACATAACGTTTGGGTATCTACGAACCCTCACTGCCTTAAAGGAGCAGAGCGACTGGCCGCGACGCGGTTAGGTTGTGCAGGGTTGTCTGCTGAATATACTTCCTCGAAATTCCTCTTTCAGACCCAGGCCGTCAGGCCGCAGCGTAGATACGGTGTTATGTGATGTGGGAGCCTTCTTCGAATTATCCACAAAAATTATTATTAAAAATATAAAGTTAGTTGTTTATCATTAATCAATTTTGAGGCAATGAAAATCCAGACTTCTATTAATATAAAATAAATCCCTACTGTCAAAAAAGACGCTTTCTTACTCAACTTAGATGCAACGTTATAAAAAATAAAAACGAAAAAGAAGAAAATAATTGGAGTAATTCCTAAGTGATAAATCAATAAATCTTTAAAAGAAATCATTTCCGGAGGCCGATCCCCCTCACCGTAAACAATCAAATCAAGTATTCCTAATTCAATTATTCCATAAAATAGGGTAATGAAAAATACTGGAATCGATTTATAAATATACTTCATGATTGTCACCCACATACAATATTTAATTATGCTTTATAAATCTTTAAATATGATCTTGCTCCAATTTCACATAACGTTCTTGTATTCACGAGCCCGAGAGGCTTAAGGGAGCGAATGCGACCGGGTGGCTTCGCCACTTAGCCTCGCAGGGTTGTCTGCTGAATCTGCTTCCTCGAAATACATCTGCAGACAAGGGCCGTATGGCCCGCAGCGTGAATACGGTGTTAGCTGATGTTGCTGACATCCATGAAAAACCTTCAAGCATCATTCTCTAAAAGCTCTAAGTTAATAAACTCAGCAAGATAAGTGAAAGGCTTCTCTCTACTTCCTATCTTTTCACATATTTCATTTGTTGTAGATGCTCTTAAGTATGGAACGTTTTCAAAATCCCTATATTCAACTTCCAATTTAACCGAGGATGTATAGTACCATAAATTGTATGTAAATTGTGAAGAATGTATTGCTCTAGTTCTTTTATCAGAATCAATAATAGTTTCTCTAACTATCAATTTTGTAAATTCTTTGCTTGTCTCAAATGAAATAATGTCAAATCCTTGAGCTACTAGCGCAGATGCGAATGTTAAAAACCAAATTTCCGTTCTTGCTTCTCCGCTTATAGAGTCAGAATCAAACCCCTGGAGTATTTCTGTGTCATTATCATAAAAATAGAATTTATGGGTAAGGTTAAGCAAATCAAGTATTCGTGATATTTCAAGCAAAACAGCCCATAATTCATCTTTATCTAGTAATATAGTGTTTCGATTATCCTTTGGACCATAAGTACATTTAATTTTTTCACTTTCAATTGAGTAATTATGGTGATAAGCAATGTTTCTCCAATCAGATAGCTTTAACGATCTAATTGAGAATAAATCGAGAAAAATAGAGGTTTGAATGAGTTCATTATTTATTATTCCAAGATCCAACTTTTTGATATCACTTACAACAACCTTCTTACCTTTTGATAATCTGTACATAGAGATATATTCTAATAACAATGTTTTAAACAATCCTTCAACGATTCTACCGATATCATTCATTGTCATTTGAGTAAATTCATATATTTCTAAATCTTTTTTATTTGTTTCTGTAAAAACGAAACTCCAAAATCGGTTCCCTGTCTCAATTTGGTCATCGATTAATTGCTTAAAAATATCATGACATGCTAGTACATCACGTTTAGAAGCATCTCTATACATATTTAATGACTCTGATAATTTTTGTTTGAACCAACTATTATCACGATATTTATTATAAAGAATCCAATCTGAAACTAAATAAGTCATAGAATATTTGAAAAGGTTATCTTTATTCCTAAAATACGGATCGAAATCACTAATAATTTGTTCTTTTATTTCTTCCGGTTTTATTCCTGCTCTAAAAAATTCCAAAAGTGGACTCTCTGATCGAACTGCTTCTATTATCTTATTAATTCCTTTCATTTGTTACCTTCTCTCTTTTTGATAATTTCAGCAATTTCAGCTAACGTTTGTGTGTTCCCGAACCCTCACTGCCTTAAGGGACGAAGTCCCGGCCGCTGCGCGGTTAGGCATTGCAGGGTTGTCTGCTGAATATGCTTCTTTGCAATCCCTCGTGCAGACCAAGGGGCAATAGCCCCGCAGCGGGAAAACGGTGTTAGCTGAAGTTCCTACCATCTTGAATTAGCTACAATAGTGCTTTAAGAACTTGTCCATCTCGATATTTAAGTTCAGTTTCTCTGTTGTTCTTTCACTTAATACTCTTTCGATTAATCGAAAACATTCATCTATATTAGACAGTTGCTCGTCTGTAAATGTGATTGTTGTTATCCCAAATGAAGAGAAATATTCATTTCTCTTTATCATTTCTTTGTTCCATTTCAAAGACAATTCCTTATTTAATATTGTTTGCGTCTTTTGGGTTATTCCGGAAATCGCCATATGGGTGGAATGGGGGCTAATTTCATATCCCACGTATTTCGTCGAATGAGGGTTAAGAATTATAAAATCCAATCTATATTGATGTTTATTTTCCAAACCAGCGTATCTTAATTCTGGAATTAATAAGGGTTCTTCATAAACATTTTGGGATCTTTGTAGATAATCTAAATATCTGTCAAATATGTCTTGCTCATATTGAGAATTAGAAACACGCTTTAGAATACTCCGGTAAAAACCCATTAAGCTCTCAATATCAGAAAATTTATGGGGATGTGGAGATGTAGGGTCGATGAAACCTGTGTTAAGTATGTGACCAATTGTCCAATATGAATAATTTGCTCTTCGTATTTCACTCACATCATTCGTCCATGCTCCTTGTCTATATACAGGTGCAATAAGTAGGCCCCAAACGAACTTCCCCCCTCCAAACCAAATCTTCCACAAACTATCTTGAGGTTTTGAACGGGTTCGGGCAATTAAGTTGCGGTAAAAATTTCGCTCTAAAAATAAAAGTGTATATTCCCTGACCTCCGGATCTTGAAACAATACAAGATCATTAGATGGAGTGTAATTCTTCAATTCTGAACTTCGCTTCTCTTCATAAGTCATCATTCCATTTAGCCATCTAGCTATAAAATCATTGGGTGGATCGGCTACAGTAAATTGGACAGAAAAAATAGGGGCTAGTAGAATGAAAACATCAGACAGGAGCGAATCTACGATGCCGAAGCAAAGACGTACATTTACAGATGAATTTAAAAGCCAAATGGTTCAGTTATATGAAAGCGGAAAAACTCGAGCAAATATAGCTCGTGAGTATGATCTGAGTGCAACAGCATTAGACCGATGGATCAAACAAAGTCAAACCTCGGGTTCCTTCTCAGAGAAAGCCAACCGTACCCCAGAGGAAAATGAACTTCTTGCCTTACGAAAAGAAATCCAGCAGCTCAAAATGGAGAATGACATTTTAAAGCAAGCCGCGCTGATCATGGGACGAAAGTAAATGTGATTCGGAACAACGCTCACAGGTACTCGGTATCAGCAATGTGTAAAGTCCTACAAATCCCGCGAAGTTCCTATTATTACACGCCACTACCTGCTGAGAATAAAGAGGAGCAACAGCTTGAGGATGCGGTTCTAGACATCTTTGCAGCCAGCCGCAACAACTATGGCACCCGTAAAATCAAGGTGGAATTGAAGAAGAAATCGTTCCATATCTCACGCCGTAAGATCGGTCGGATCATGAGTAAGCATGGTTTGGTATCCAATTATACCGTTGCCCAGTTCAGGCCGTTCAAATCCGATGCCAACGAGGCTAAGATCAGTAATCAACTACAACGTCAGTTCAAGCAAGAGGAGCCCTATGCGGTTGTGGTAAGCGATTTAACGTATGTACGAGTAGCAGGAAAATGGCATTATGTCTGCTTGTTTGTGGATTTATTTAACCGCGAAATCATTGGGTTTAGCAGCGGTCCGAGGAAGACAGCAACGCTGGTTTACAAGGCGATTGCGAGCATCTCCGTCCGATTAGATCGTATCCAAATGTTTCACACCGATCGGGGTAAAGAATTCGATAATACACTGATTTCCCAGGCGTTACAAACCTTTGGAATTGAACGTTCACTAAGCAAAAAAGGATGCCCTTATGACAATGCGGTTGCCGAAGCCACATTTAAGATTTTCAAGACGGAATTTGCTAACCACGCTCATTTCCTGAACTCCGATCAACTTGCTCTGGAGCTTAGCGACTATGTCCACTGGTTTAACCACCACCGAATTCACGGGACTTTGGGGTATCTCACTCCCATTGAAGCTAGAAAAATCCCCTCATAAATATTGTCCAGTTTTATGTTGACAATCCAGGGATCTATAAACTGTGTTCTAATACTGTCAACAAAAGTGTTATTCTTACTTCCTATAATGCCATGCAAGGATTGTACCGTAGTCTCAAATTCATATTTATACTCGTACTTTTCAAGCAATATCTTATTAGACCTTCTTAAAACGTTGGGTAATAATTCTTTAAGTTTATTCGATAAACTTGCTTCCTTTTCTTGAAGCATTCTAATCTCTTTGTAGTTTATTTTCATACGCTTTTTACCTTTCAAGATGTTTTTCTATATAATAACATTACTCCCATCTTTTTTTGCAGGAATTTCAGCTAACGTTTGTGTATCTACGAACCCTCACTGCCTTAAAGGAGCGTAGCGTCTGGCCGCGATGCGGTTAGGCAGTGCAGGGTTGTCTGCTGAATCCACTTCTCGATCCCCTTCTGCAGACCAAGGAGCCGTAGACTCCGCAGCGTAGATACGGTGTTATGCGAAGGATCTGCCCTCTTTGAATTCCCCCTCAAATTCTCCTTATATCTCAAATCTTTCTATTATCATTTGTGCCACTGTTTCTGGAGTTAAATTTGTGTTATTAATTTTCATATAATTCTTTTCTTCAAATTCCCCTGGAAGTGAATTTAATCTATGATTTTCCATTGTTTTTAATAGATCTCTTTCGGATTGTTCAAGATTTTTCTTAGTCGGTTTATGTAATAATCGATTTTCTGTTTTATTACGTTCTAACCGCACTTCAACATCCGCTTCCAGTTCAACTAAGTAAACAGACCCGCCTGTTTCTTCAAATATAGTGGTGACTTTTTTGATGTAATCCCACTTTGCTGGGATATCCAAGCCCCAAACATATGTAAATATTAGTCCATCTAAATCACTGGCGGCTACTTCTTTAAATATTTCTTCACGAAATAGCCCAACTAATCGTTTGCCCGACTTGCTTTCATAACTAAAAAAATTAGAAACAAGTTCTATTGTCATATGATTATGAAATAATTTCAGTTTCGTTTTTCTTTCTAATTCTTGTCCTACCGTCATCTTTCCGACAGCTTGAGGCCCGAATATGATTACCAGTTTCATAAGAATCCCTTCTGATGATGAATTTGTTTTTAATTGGCTTTCAGATCTTTCGCATAACGTTGTTGTGTTCCCGACGCCTCACCGACTTAAGCCCGAAGGGCGGCCGCGATGCGGTTAGTCGGTGCAGGTGCGTCTGCTGAATAGCCTCCTCGAAATTCCTCTTGCAGACCAAGGGGCGTTAGTCCCGCAGCGGGAAAACGGTGTTATGGGATGTAACATGCCATCTTAGCAATACATTCATTCTTTTTCTAATTCATGTATTGCTTCATAAATATTAATAAATCCTGTCTTACTTATATGATGATTTTCCATCAATCCATACTTAATAAAGAAGTTATGGATTAATTCTGGATCTACATCTTTCAATGATGAATTTAGAAAACTATATAATTCCGTTCCAGTTAGTTCTACTAATTTATCCATATCATAAATGCTACCGAGCATATCTTTAAGAAAATTATGATAAGTTCTAACTGGTCTAAATCTTCTAGCTGAATTTATTGAACTTCCTTCATACAGTAGATCTTTAATAACTGGATATAGTAATTCATCATTTTTATTAATACTTTCAATTAACTCAGTTCTAACCTTTGAAGGGATGCTTAAGTAATTTATAGTTTCAATAAGTTTTACCTTATTACTTCTGTCTGTTAATAGATTTTCAATACGATTCTTAGATAGCTCACTTGAGAATTTTTGTATCATAGAAATTCCACTTTCTGTTAAATATCCGCCTTGATCAAGGAGTCCAAATGCTTTGAGCTCATTAATAACCTCTACAGAAATTCTATCTTTCTTCGCTAGGAACTTTCTATCAATTTCTCTATCAGTAAATACTTCCAGTTCAAGCATACTACAAATAGCATTAATATCCTCGATTAAATCATTAGGTAGGGCAATGTTAGGGATGATCGGTAGCACTGATAAAGAAGGATGGACCTTAAATGTTTTATATCCTAACTTTGTAATAATCATTTCTGCTACCTTTTTTACTCCAATTATCCTTAAATCAATATATCCTATTGTGGAATGAATTCCCGGTACTTGAGTATCGTCTAATTTAAGAGGGAGTATATATTCTGAATTCTGCTCAAAAGCCCTCGCTTGTGCTGAACGTAATTCATGGTTAGTCCATAGTTTTCTTGAGTAATGTTCTGAAATAAATACTACACAATACCTTGCATTTGAATAATATACTTCTGAAAGATATTGATACAAATCTTTGCCCCAAAGATTTGCCTGCTCAAATTCATCATAAAATACCTTGATACCCTGACTTAATAATTCAAGTGCAAGTTGCTCTACTTGCTTCCTATCTTCCCCTGCAAAGGATAATGCAACATCATAATCAGTGTTCATGAATTTATGTCCTTTCAATATTTGATTGCATGTTATTTCCCATAACGTCTTATTTGCGAACTTCGTAAAATAATCTTGTTTTATAGTATTTGCGAACTTCGGGAATATCACAATTTGTGACGGTTTTGTGTAAGACAGACTAAATCAGTCATCAATTTGATCAAGAGGACTTTTGATACGTCTGACATCTTTTATACTTACATGTGTGTACCGTTCGGTGGTCCGAGTACTTCGATGACCCAGCAGTTCTTGGATGTAGCGAATATCGATACCTCCTTCTAGTAGATGAGTGGCAAATGAATGTCGCAACGAGTGTACACTAACTTTTTTTGTTACTCCTGACGAAACTAAAGCTTGTTCAAAGATTTTTTGCACCGAGCGTTCCGTCAGATGCTTCTCCTTGTTTTGTCCTGGAAACATCCATATTTCGGGTTTTTCTTGCTGATAGTAGCGGAGAAACACTTCTAAAGCTGTATCGGATAGAAGGGTAAGCCGGTCTTTTCGTCCTTTACCTTGACGAATATGTAGGGTTTTACGTTCTTGATCAAAATCCTGCAATCGTAAACGCACGACCTCACTCACTCGTAATCCTGAAGAATAAGTTAAATATAAGATGGCTTTATGTTTCAAATTATGGATGGCTTTTAAAATGAGCATAACTTCATTGAGGGATAAAACATTTGGAAGTTTATGTTCCTTTTTGGGTCTAATATATGGTGTAGATTCATTTTGTTTAAGAACCTTCTGAAAATAAAATTTAATCGCACTGATTGCTTGATTTACATAGGAATGAGAGCAATTTTTTTGTAACAAATATAATGAGTAGTTATGAATTGTTTGATGATTCCAGAACATATCCTGCTCTTTAAAGTAATTGAAAAAACGTTCGACTTGGCCCAAATAGGCCTTGACGGTTTTTGAACTATAACCCCTGAGAAGTAATTCATCTTTCAAGCTTTGCCTCAGGACAGAATCCCACTGAGATACATTAGATAATGAATCAGAAATATTTACCTGTTCATAGGATTGAAGCAAGTAGCACTCCTCTAACAATTGTGGTTCTACATAAAATTTGCAGTCCTTAAAGGTCATCAATAGCTGATTAATCACTTCCAATGTATAAGGCAGTGACCAGATAGATTCTTCGGGAATCCATCTTCTACCAGGTACATTCTTAATCTTAGCAATGCCATCTTTATAAAAGATGATAAATTTTACCGCCAAAGTCGTTTCATTGCGTTTTGATAAGGATATCTCCATCATGACCCGCCTTTCCATTATATCAATCATTGTAAAATATGGAAATGAAAAAGGAGGCTCACAAAGTCTCTGATAGACTTTGCAACCCCCCGATGCTTTCGGTTCGATTTAAGTTGTAAAAGATAATTTAATAATATCATTGCGGATACTTGTCGTAAAGAGATGTTCATTCTAACCAATTGTTGGATGACAAATAAGTTTAGATTATGGCTTTCTTCGCAACAACGTGAGAGGCGTAAGCTCGACGACCTGTTAAGCGATTTGATGCAACGCTAGTGTCTTTCTGTTGATATCATAAGGTATTGAGAAAGCTTCATGCAACACTCCAGCCACTGCATAACTGGCTTTTATTTGGAAAGCTCACCAAACCGTGAAATAACAGCAAGCGCCGGATCAATAGGGACATCGGCCCGTTGTACATTTGCCGGGATATGGATGGAAGGTGTCTGGCGGACGGATCGACCTGCGAATTGAGGCAGCCAGGCCCTCTGCGCTTCGAGCATTTCCGAAACCATCTCCCTGATTTCGTTCAACGTAAGCACAGCCGATGTCAGCGGATCAAGGGCACAAGCCTGAACGAGCGTTTCCGGATCACCGGATTTGGCAGCCAGCACCGCTAACCGCTGGACGTTAATATTGGTCAGATTTAATGCTGCACATTGTGGCGGCAGATCGCCTATAACGACACGGTTTAACCCATTGCGATCAGCAAAAATCGGACCCTCGGCGCAGCAATCCGCAGGCAGATTCGTAATCATTCCGTTATTTCGTAAATTCCCATTGAATTTGAATGGTTTACCCGTTTCCAGAGCTTCAATGATATATGCACAGTATTCCACGCTGCGCGGAGGAAGATTGTAGGATTCACCTGCTAATATATCCTGCTCGCCATACTTGCTGTATACGTATTTGCACCAGTTGTAGTAGGCACCGGATTCACCACCGAATGCCGGTTCGTCGCAGTATAGCTCCAGCGCCTTGGTATTTTTACGGAACCAGGGCACATATTCGGATAGATGCCCCGTCGATTCGGTCATAAAATAATTAAAATGGCGGAACACCTCTCCCCTCACCTTTTCATTCACATAAAACTCAGGCTGCTCAAACCGCTCCCGCAGGATCGGGTACAAATCATTACCACGGTGTTCAATTTTCGTGAACCAGCCCATATGATTAATACCTGCACATAGGAAATCAATCTCTTCCTTAGGTACACCCACGTAACCGGATATTAAATCCAAAGTCGTTTGTACGCCGTGGCACAGCCCCACGAATTTGACCTTTGTCTCACCCAGCGCCCAGCATACCATTGCCATCGGATTCACGTAATTCAGCAGTGTAGCCTGTGGACATAGCTCTTCCATCTCACGTGCGACTTCGAGTATAACCGGTATGCTGCGCATAGCCCGAAATATGCCTCCCGGCCCCAACGTATCCCCGATACATTGATCCACACCGTATCGAAGAGGAATCGTATAATCCGTTTCGTATACATTCAAACCTCCGATTTGAAATGAGCAAATCACGTAATGGGCATCAGCAAGCGCTTCGCGACGATCTGTCGTAATGACAATTTTTGATTTCAAGCCGTTTTCCTTGATTACGCGGTTTGCGAACGCTTCCACTTGTGACGTTTTGCCGGTTGAAGGCGCCATCAAATAAAAGGTTGTTTCCTCCAGCGCTTCTGTCGCCATCATATCCAGAATTAATGTTTTGCAGAAAACGATACTTCCTGCACCGATGATTGCGATTTTTCTCATTCGAATTCCCTCCCCGGTGGTTGTACAAATTGGTTACCAATTAAAGCTGCCCGGCTTATTTTCGAATCCGGCTTGAGCCTGTATATTCAACTGATGCGGTGTCATGCTCTGCGGATTGAAGGGCTGTCTCTGTACGTTATGAAAATCAGCCAGAGACACACTCGTAATGCCGCGCGGCATCAGATCAATCGTTAAATCATACTCATTATTGAGTCGTAAGGTAACTCCTTTCCAGACAAAATCATTGCCATTGTCGATCATGATATTCGTACTGGAGAAGGTAAGAGCCGCCTGTAAGTCTGTATGGTGGATGCTTCGCTGGTTAGGCAAGTAACTGCAGGCGTTCAGCACTGACAGCAAGAGCAGCAGGGCAAACCAGATACATATCCGTCTAATAACCGCAGGACGAAGGCTTCTCCGCTTATCCGATTCTGATGAGGACAGTAGCATACAAGAAGATGTGAATCTATATCCAGCTCTACGACTGCTCATAAGCTTCTCCCTTCCTGCGGTTTCTTCGCATCTTATTTACGGTACGTCAGACTGGCATCAAACCACCATTCAGGTGTCTGCGGATGACTGCCATGCACTTCGATGGCGAGCGTATTCAAGCCTTTTACAATCACATTTTTTTGATTTGTGAGCGGATAGTCTTCAAATAACCCGCCCTGATGGGGAATGGCCACTGATCGGTAATCAACCAGCCCCTCCCGTATGGAATCTCTGGCAATTTCGATCCCGTTCAAATAAGCGACAAAGCCATCCTCAAATGCAACTCTCAGTATCCAATCCTTCATGTCCGCAGGATCTTCATCGACTACAAATGTTTTACGGAAATAGTAGGCTGGCGATTGAGCCTGTGCCGGAAGCGTTGTTGCGATACTTCTGCTTGCCAAGCTTTCCCGGGAGCGTCCGAAGGGCGCACGCGCCCAGCCCCATTGTACATCCGAATAGGCAGCGCTGCGCCAATCCTCGCGTGGCAGCGGACTCTGGGTGACGAGCGGCTGCTCGCCGGTCAGGTCGAGCCCCTGTGGGAGCACGGTGCGCACGTCGGGACCGCCGGCGTGGTACTTCCACATCGCGCCGATACTAATCGACGCGCGCTCTTGCACAGCAGCCGATTGACGCAGTCCGGCTGCATCCAGTGCCAGCCGGTCCGCTGCGCGACCGGCGCTGCCCGCAGCCGCCTCCAGCCGGCTGCCGCTGCCCTGGACCATGAGCAGCCCGCCTGCGGGGCTGCTCATGGTCCATTCCGCCCACCCCGGGTGGGCGGAGGTGCTGCTGTAACCGGCCTGCGGCCGTTCGGTTACAGCAGCCTCCGGCGCGTAAGCCTTCGCGCCGATCAATACGAGCTCGGCGCCGCTAACCGTGAGCCCGCTCCAAACCTCAGGCTGCATCGGCTCCTTGTTCAGGAGCACGACCCGATGCAGCCGCGGATTATGCTCCGCTGTCTGCTTCAACCAAGCCAGCTGAATGGCTGGCTCCGCCTCCAGACGCTCCGCATTCAGAAACCAGAACCGCGCTGCGCCATAATCAACAAAATAAGCGGTTCTGCCATAACCAGTCAGCTGTTGCTCAGGAATATGAGTGAAACGAACAGCCATGTTCGCCTCTGTAGCGGACCCATCCCAGACCGGGAAGAATGCTCTGGGAGCCGGAACAGCTCCGGACCGCTCCACTTTTCCAGCCAAAGCCGCAGGTCCAGCAAAAAGCAAAACATCGGGATGCAGCTTCATTTGTTCGCTTAATGTATCCACATAAGCGGCGCCTTCATCCTGCAAATAGGCCATCGTCCAAACCGGGCTTTCGGCCGCTGGAGTCGATTCAAATCGACCAGCAACAGGTGGTTTCGACCACAACAGGGTTCCAAGCAGAATGACAAACAGAAACAGACACAGCAAAGTGAGCAGATAGCCGCCTTTTTTATTTATCTTATCCGTAATACGCTCTTCACGGCTCTTCATGTCTGACATCTCCTGACCTGCTCACATAGCTATTTATATAAATTCCGCCTAACAGACGGCAACCAATCAATAAGGATCGATCCGTTCAGATCGAATCAAGTCGGCCAACCATAAATTTTGTGATATACAGGCGGCCACAGCAGTACGAGAAGTATCATCATTCCGATCGTAAACAACACCGTCCAGAACCGCAAGCGCAGCTCAAACCATTTCAGTGTAATGAATAATACAAGCCAGCTTCCCAGCCAGACAGTGAGCGCTGTGATTTCCTTGCCACCGTAGGGACCAATACGCAATCCACCTGGCAGCCATGAGCTTAACCGTATCAACCATACATTGGCCGCAGCAGGATCAGCTGCACTCCACCAATGGGCAGCTGTTAAAGCAGCCATGCCGAGTAAAGCAGCCAGCATACCCGCGACGACCTCACCGGAACGAGGCGATGTGCCGCCTCCTTTTGTCACCATGTCATCAAAATCTCCTTCATCGTGCACCGTTTCCATTTCATCAGACACCCTTCCATTTGGACAGCACCAATCCAAATACAAATCCGATCAGTAAAGTTAGCCACATCATCGACAGCAGGACACCAACAGCATAACGAACTTCGCGACCACCGTCACCACTGGAAGCAAACCTCCGCAGACATACAGCGGCTGTAATCCCACAGGGAATCGCCATCAGCGAGACAAACTCTTTATATTCCATGACTACCCAATGGCCGAATGGCAGATGCAGCTTAAACCACTCGGCAGCACCTTCTGGCGACTGATAGCCGATATACAACCAATTACCGATAATGACGGTCAGCAGCACCAGAAGATTGGTGACCAGCAGCCGCCGCTCCAGCTTCAATCGTGCCCCCTGTGCACCACGAACGTACATATAGTAGGCATGCCACGTATAGGTAGCTACCAGAAGCGTCATAGAAGCCCCTACTCCATGCAGGATACCTGCTAATCGATTAGCACTCGGTCCGCCAAATGCGTTGGCAAGCGGGATGAGGAGAAACAAGACAACCGCAATAAACCCTTGTGCGACCGCCAAGTCCCGGAACTGTGGACCTATTTTCATGCTTCAACGCTCCTATCGCTCAACTGTGAACGCATCAATTTCATTTTGTTGTAAATCATAAGCTTTAAAGGTTGCTTTACTGCCATCAATATCGATAACCATGTAATGATAGCTTGCTTTGGGGCCAACCACAACCTGCTTGGTTTCCTTGCCTCCATTATACAAAGGCGCACCTGCTCCACCTATCGTCAGCTGATAAATTGTGTTGTCAAAATGGTATCCACTGCCGTCAAAGCTTGCGTCCACTTTTCTACGATTATAGTTATGCTCATGGCCAACGAGCACAGCCGTTACCTTATATTTATCCAAAAGCGACCAAAGTGCATCCCGGGCTGCAGGCTCAGCATCCAGAGAGCTTCCCAAATGGGCGCCTATCGGATAAGCCGGTACGTGAAATTGTACGAATATATGTTTGTCGCTGCTAGTTTTCAGCTGATTTTCCAGCCACGTCCGCTGCTGCTCATCAATAACATAGTGATCTGCGGCATTTTTTCGATCAGAGTTTAATGTAATAAATCGGGCATTGCCATAATCAAACGCATACACCGTCTTTCCATAGCCGGGCAACTGCTCCTTAGGCAGCATCGAAAAAGCTTCTGAAAATATTTTTTCATCATGCTCATGGTTGCCGAGTGCCGGATAGACGGAGGTCATCGGAAAATAATCACTGACTAGCCTGGACCATGCTCCCAACTGTTTGCCAACGTCAGAGCCCCCAACGACCTGATCCCCGGTAAACATCAGAAATTCGGGCAAAGGTTGTAAACCTTTGATCTTATCCAGAAGACCGCGCAGCGTCACTTCATTAATACCATTGGACGACCCGCGGCTGTCTCCCATCACAACAAATCGAAATGGTTTTTGCGTGACTTGCGCTGTATCAGGCTTTGCTGGTTGTCCATTATTGAGTTCAGGATTAGCGGCTGGCGCTCCAAACGAGCATCCTGCCAGCAGGACTAGTCCGGCGATTAGCAATAAGAATCTGATAGTTCTGATATTTATCATCAAGCTTTCACGAGGTTTCGTGTGCATGCTGCTGCACTTCCTTTCCATATTCAACCGCGAGGATCAAGCCTGCTGAATACAGTTTCATCACATGTCAAAGTTCCTTTTATACTAACACATTTTTCCGTACCCTACCAAGAATAAGGAGCTCCAGAAATCGGCGATACAAGCTGACTACCGCATTCAGCAAACATTCAGTCTCTATTCAGTAGACATTCAGCGGGCTTTCACTTAACGTTCAATCTGATTTGCTATGCTGAAAGAAGCGTAAGCATTCAGAGGGAAAAGCACCCTATGCAGTTGTAAAAAATTTGTAAAATGTGTTACTTTCGCGATTTAATCCATACAGTTGTGCTTCAAATGGGTAATAACAATTAACGAAGGCCCCAGAGAGAGAGAGATAGAGCAATACAATCGGATAGGAGTTAATAACCATTAAGAAAGGTGGAGAATGATATGAAACGCATATTAAAAGCATGTATCCCATTCACACTGTTACTGTCGATCCTGATATCCTCACAAGCGATTCCCGCAATTGCAGCAGAACCTGCTGTGAATGAAGATTGGACCCGCTTCCCTTTAATCGCCCATGCCCTTGGCGGCATTGATGGGGTCGATTACACCAATAGCCTTGAAGCCTTCCAAACGAATTATGATAAAGGACAGCGATTGTTCGAGGTTGATTTCT
This sequence comes from Paenibacillus sp. FSL H7-0331, assembly GCF_001956045.1. The sequence goes on from NZ_MRTH01000049.1 coordinate 28,658, forward strand.
CGATTACCAAGGACGGCCTGTTAGCTGCCCGTCATGATTGGATGGGCTATCTGGCTACCAAATTTGAGCAAGATATACCTGCTAACAAGCTGGAGGAGCCGCTAACGCTTAAAGAGTTCAAGAGCTATAAAATTCTTGAAAACTACACGCCGCTTTCTTTTGCCGATGTAGCCCGCTTAAGCAAAAAGTATCCGGATGTCTACTTTATTACCGACACCAAGGAAACCGATCCTGAGCTGGTCAAACAGCAGTTCACAGTGATTCGTGATACAGCCAATCGAATTGATCCGACAATTCTTGACCGTTTTATTCCCGAAATCTATTCTCCAGAAATGTTGGATATAGTTCGTGACATAATCCCTTTCAAACATGTGATTTTCTCGCTGTATTTGACCTCCATGGAGCCAGCTGAGGTGGTTCAATATGTAAAAGAGCACGATGTCCATGTGGTTGCTATGCCTGAGGAAAGAGCTACCAAGTCCTTCATCAAGGATTTAAACGATATCGGTGTAGTCACTTACGTCCATTCCTTGAATAAGGTCAAAGATGTGAAAAAACTGATGAGAATGGGCGTTCATGGAGTCTACACGGATTTCCTTAGCTATAAGGATCTTGGAATTGACGAAGCACCCTTGATTGCCGTAGGTCAGACCGATGCAGAGAAATCCGCTGCAAATCTTACAACGCAGGACCCTTCCCTTACAACAGCTTCTGCTGATACGGTGACAGGACAGTCCACAGTCGCTCCTGCTCCAACGACATGGGAAAAGATAAAGCTGCTGCTGGGACAGCTGTTTAATAGCTAAAATATAAGCAAAAGAACCTTCCGATCCACTTCACTTCGTGGGGAAGGTTCTTTCGTTTTTGTATGGCATCCAAGTTATTTCAGTTACAAGGCTTATTCAGCGCTGCTCCTAGCTGAGCAAGCAGCCCCATCCCCATTTGAAACATGACCCTATAGCCGCTCCGCTGCAATTCCTCACCGCCCTGATTGGTCTGGGAAACTCCTCTTATGAACCCATCGATGGTTAAATATTCCTGCAGAGCAATCCAGGCCCGTTCCCCGCGAATCAGATAGCTGACCTCCAGCAGCCCTTCTCTTGCGCCCAACACCATTGCCGCAGCAATTCCAGCAGATCCCCCAGCTTCCGTACCTGTGGACGAATCGTCAGCAAATACGGTCCATAGGCCGTTTTCCTGCTGTAAAGACGCCGCAAATCCAGCTGAACGGACGAACTCTGCTGCCGCTTGCTGATAGAGGGTACTGGGTTTGTTGTCATTCCAAGCCTTCAGCTCGATTAACATTCTGGCAGCGCCGAGCAAATACCAGGCTAAGGCACGGGCCCAATTCAGGTAGGAGCAGTGATTCTCGGCATCTGCACGCAAATAAATCCCACGCTCCGTAACCAACCTCTCTTTGCGTGACCATAGCTGCATTAAGGCGAGCTCAGCCAGATCGTCGCGTCCGCGTGCCGCGGCAATAGCTGCTATAGGATAACCTACCGTATAAACGCCTTCACCGGTAATCGTATCGGTTTCACGATCGTATATGGAACCATCTGCTCTTTGATAATCAAGCCAATAAGCGATTAGTGAATCGATAACCGGATGATCTGGTTGTATTTTAGCCAATACTGCATAGGGTAATGTCTGTTCAATCACATCAGCAACTATTTTACCGTTCTTCACTCGCGGTCCAGTAGGCTCCTCGATTTCCTTGTTATCGTCCACAAACAGCTTCAAATGCTGCTCGACAGCCAATAGATAGTGAGTGTCCTTCGTAAAACGATACATATCGTACAGTCCATCCAGCACACAGCCTTCCATCCATCCCGAGCGGTGGTAGCAGGCCTGAGATTGGAGATGGTATGTGAATAATGCCAAACGATTCGTTGCATGGGCTGGAGCCAGCAGTAAGTGTGGGGAAAATACGGCGCAGTCCTCGCCCTCACCACACAATAACCATACATCTTCTGTCCCCTTGATCATCCGCAAGCCCACGCCTTCGCGAAATATTCGTTCTCCCCCGTCAGGAGTAACAGGGATTTCGAACATTTGCTTGGCATAAGCATATCTGACATCAAACAGACCGAGTCGTTCCCCACTTTCATACAAAAAAGCCTCGAGCTCTACTTCCTCTCTGACATGGACCGCAAACGTGATTCGCAAGCCTTGAATAGGCTCCTTTGGCAGCTTGCCTGTAAAGTACAGCACTGTGGATGTACCTATATTAGCAGGAGCGACTATCACTGCTGCTGCACTTCCCTTGGGAAGATGCGAGCCGTCGAATGGACGATTCGGTGCGACGACCGAATCCGCAAATCGGTAATGCTTATGCCATTCAAGCTGTTGCTGTTGCTGCTGCATTCCGTCCCTCCTCTACGATGATATTCCAGATCCAGACTTCGAGCTTGTCACCACATATACACGGTCCTCTTCGATTATTGTTTCGTATCTTTTGAGCTTAACCGATGCATCCAGTAAAAATTGTCCTGTCTTGAGATCAAATTCCCAGGCATGCAAGGGACAACGCAATATTTGCTGATCCCTGTCATAGTGATATTCGTAGACCTGGGAGGTCAGATTGGTACCGCCGACCCACCCCTTACATATGCTTACTCCCCGATGAGGACAGACACTTCGCCAGGCATGGACTTCACCTTCAACCTCGTACACCCCGATCTCCTGCCCTTCAAGGACGACCAGCTTGCTCCTTGCTTCCCGTAATTCCTGCAACGTAGCTATATAATGACGATTCATTCGGCTGCCTCCTTGCCGACAGGTCGTTTCAAACCGAACAGCTGCAATGCTGTTTCACCCATAACAGGTACTCTCAAATGCTTCGGAAGACTTAATTCGACGGTTTTGGGCGCGTCGAAATCCCAATGCGGGTAGTCCGAGGAATAAAGCAGTGTTTTCTCCGCATGGATCATCTCCAGAATTTGCAGGAAATACTCTTTCTTTTCGGGCTCCTCCAAAGGTTGGGTCGTTAAATAAACCTGATTAATAATGTATTCTGACGGATATTTGGTAAGCCAAGGAACTGAGGATCGCAGCGACTTGTAGTGATTATCCAACGTCCATATCACATTAGGCAGCCAGGATATTCCACCCTCCATACCAATCAGCTTAAAGCCCGGGAATTTCTCAAATACGCCTTCACAAACCAGACTAATCAGATGGGCTATATAGCTGAGACTTAAGCCTGCATGCCATTCCATGTACCTGGTCGGATAACCGGCATTGGTAGGCTCTGGTGCAATCCCTCTCCCCTCGGCAGTAGGGTGAATCGCTATCGGGAGTCCATACTGCTCAGCAGCCTCATAAATCGGATGAAAAATCCGTTGTCCATACAAGGTCCGCGAGGCGCTTGGCATCACAATCTGCACCATATCGGGATGATCGCCCCAGCGATGAATCTCCTTTACAGCGGCTACAGGGTCGCTATTATTAATGAGGATCGAGCCTTTGAAGCGCGAATCCTCCGGAAGCCAATAACCAGCTGTCCATTCGTTGTAAGCAGCAGCAACCGCATTGGCATAATCGGGATTATAGTACACCGAAATATTGATTGCATCCGTTGTCAGAATCGCATAATCAATGCCATTTTCATCCAGAAGCTGTTTCTTCATTAATGCTGGGTCACTTCCCGGTGGCCCGGACTCTGGATAGGCATCCTTCCTATACGCTCCAATCAGAGAATAATAGTGTGCGGGAATGACTCCCATCGCTTTCCATTCGTTGTGCCACGTTCTGGGCAGAAAGGGAAGCAGCTCGTCACTGCTCTTCAATGCGTGATGAACATCAATATCGACAATAACTCTCTTATTCATAAAGTTATCTCCTCGTATCAGGTTATATCTCAAGACATCATTAGATACAGGCTGCCATCCTCTACCTTAACCTCATAACCCCGCAGCTTGGCGCTGGAATCAGGTGCCAGATGACGACCATCGGTCAAATCAAATTCCCATCCATGCCAAGGGCAGCGCAGGATTTGGCCTTCATAACCGAATTCATATTCGTAAACGTCCTTGGGCAGCGTGGTTCCGTTAATTAACCCTTTGCACACCGGTGCAGCAGCATGCGGGCACAGATTGCGCCACGCATAGAAACGGCCACCCACATAGAAAATCCCAATCTCCATATTTTTGATGACGACGATTTTTTTACCTAGTGCCATAACTTCTTCCTCAGAAGCTGCAAAATATGGATTCAAGACTCATGCACCTCCTCCACTTCAGCCGCAAGAGCAGGTAATCGATATAACTCCTGCGCGGTTTCCCCCATCACACGCCTTTTCATTTCACGTGGCATCGGCGGCAGCGCCATCATCGGGTTATCAAAATCCCAATGCGGATAGTCTGTTGAAAACATCACCCGTTTATCGGCTCCGATCATTTGGAAAATTTGCAGCAGCTCCTTGGGATCATCCGGCTCTTCAATCGGTTGACTTGTCAAATAAATATGCTCACGAATATATTCCGAAGGGCGACGCTTCAACCAAGGCACGGTGGATCGAAGCGCCTTGAAATTCTTATCCATCCGCCACATCAGGTGAGGCAGCCAGGATATGCCGCCCTCTATGGCAACAAATTTTAATTGCGGGAATTTTTCGAATACACCCTCGCAAACCAGACTATTCACATGCGCCATATAGCCAGTAGGTAAAATGTTGTGCCATTCAAAGTAACGTGTCGGATATCCTGAGTTCGTCGGGGACGGGGAAATCCCTCGTCCTTCACCTCCCGGGTGAACGGCTACAGGAAGCCCATTGCGTTCTGCCGCTTCATAAATCGGATGAAAAAAACGCTGACCGAGCAGCATCCGTGATGCACTCGTCATGACCACCTGCACCATATTCGGATTAGAAGCCATTCGATCAATCTCCTTGGCAGCAGCAATCGGGTCTGTATTATTGATCAGAATCGAGCCGCGAAACTTCGGTGAAGCCTTTAGCCACAGCTCCGACATCCAATCATTCCAGGCGGAGGCAACCACGTTGGCATAATCCGGGTCCGGGTATAAGGAGATTTCAATTCCGGAGTTCAGGATCGCATAGTCGATATGATACTGCTCAAGCAGGTGCTTCAGCATAAATTCCGGGTCACTTCCCTGTCCGCCACCATTCTCCGGGACTGCGTCCTTCATGGCTCCGCCGACTGCTGAATAATAGACCCGAGCCGCTCCAATTCCCATCTCCAGCCACTGCTCGTGCCATACCCGCGGGAGAAATGGCAGCAGCTCGTTTAAGCTTTTCATTCCATTGTGCACATCGGCATCGACGATTAATGATTTATTCCCCATTATGAGTCCCATCCTTTATCGGAGTTGTTTAGCTTCTAACATTACGTCCTTGCATTTCTTTATTCCTTCACGCTGCCAAGCACAATCCCTTTCATAAAGAAACGCTGGATGAACGGATAGACTAACAAAATCGGCAGTGCTCCGAGGAAAATTTGTGCAGACTTTGCAGTCCGATCTGATACCTCAGCCAGCATCTCCATATCAACACTGCCTGCCAATAACGTATCTACTGCCGTAATAACCGTATACAGATAGCTCTGCAAAGGATAATTATGCGGTGAATTCATGAAGATAATGCCATCAAACCAGGCATTCCACTGCCCAACAATGGAAAATAGCAGCAGGGTCGCCAGAGACGGCGTCGACAGCGGGACAAATATTCGCCACAGCACCGTCCAATGACCGGCGCCGTCCATAAATGCTGCTTCCTCCAGCTCTTTGGGGAGTCCGCGAAAGAAGTTAAGTAAAATCAGAATGTTGAACACAGGCAGTGCATGATGCAGAACCAGTGCCCAAATCGAATCCAGCAGGCCAAGCGCCTTAATCGTCATATATAACGGGATCAGACCACCGTTAAACAGCATGGTGAACACAAAGATCCACGCATATAACGTTCTTCCCTTTAATGCCTTGGCATCCTTGGATAACGGATAGGCAACCAGAATAACAAGCACCATGTTCAAGGTAACACCCAGCGCCACACGCTGCAGCGTTACCACAAGCGAGCGTATGAACTCGGGTTTTTGGACAATAAACGCATAAGCCTTCCATGTAAATTCGACCGGCCACAGCTTGACAAAGCCTGCTGCCGCAGCAGAGCTGGAGCTGAGCGAAATCGCAAATACATTAATCAACGGTAAAATACATAAGAGCGACAAGCCGACCAGCAGCACATAATTCGAGATAATAAACAGTCTGCGGGACCACGACGGATGCTCAACCATTACGCTTTCCTCCCTTCCCTAGAAAATTCTGTAGTTAGCGAAACGATAAGCCATCAAATAAGATGTAGACAGCAGGATAAAGGAAACCACTGATTTAAACAGTCCTATGGCCGTTGCAACGCCATATTGCGCATCAACGATCCCGATTCGATAAACAAATGTATCGATAATATCGCCGCTTTCATAAACAACCGGACTGTACAAATTAAACACCTGCTCAAATCCGGCATTCAACACATTTCCTATACTAAGCGTGACCATTAACACAATAATCGGAGCCATGCCGGGTAAAGTCACATGCCAGGTTTGCTTCCATCGATTAGCACCGTCAATGACAGCTGCCTCATATAACGACGGGTTAATGCTCGTAATGGCTGCCAAATAAATAATTGAGCTGAAGCCAAATTCCTTCCATTCATTGGACAGCACCAGTGTAAAGGGAAACCAGTGATTATCCGCCATAAAAAAAATCGGCTCTATACCCAGCCACTGCAGGCCTTGATTCACAATCCCGGAAGAAGGCGACAGGATGTCCACCAGAACCCCGCTCAGGATAACCCACGATAAAAAATGCGGCAAATACACGAGAGTTTGCACCATACGCTTCACAAATTCTCGCCGCATTTCGTTCAATAACACAGCCACAGTCAATGGAACTATTAACCCCGCTATAATTTTCATTACCGCGATATAGATCGTATTCCAGATAACCTGATAAAAGCTCGGAAGCTTCATGACATACACAAAATTATCGAAGCCGACTAAAGGTGAACCCATAATTCCCTTGGCCGGATTAAATTTCTGAAAGGCAATAATAATGCCCAGCATAGGACCGTAGCTGAAGATGAGTACGAGCAATAAACCCGGAATAATCATCAAATGCAGAGGAAGCTGCAGCCTCCATTTCGTATTCATTTCCATTCAACTCCCTTATGCTTCAAGACTTGATTTCGAAGGAAAGGGGCCGGGCACAACCTCCCCGTAAGCCCCCTTGTATTATTTATTTTTGCTGTAATACTCGTTAACTTCCTTTTCAATTGCATCGCCGCCAAGGCTTTTCCATTCCTTGACGAATTTATCAAAATCGCTTATCGGTGCGGCCCCCATTATAATTTTGGTTACCATTTCGTTCTGGATCTTTTGGAGTGTGGCATCCTTCTCCACCATCGTAGCTGTAGGGGCACCGGTGAAGGCATTGAACTGATAGTTCTTGTTTTTCAAATAGGTCGCGATGACACCGAATGAACCCTCAGGACCAAAGGTCCGCTCCGAGAACCACAGGCTGTCGTCACCCTTGCGAAAGCCTGCTACCCGGCTGAAGTGGAGCGATGCCGGAAAGTCGAGCTTGCTTCCATCACCTTTGTTTTTCAGCTCCTCTACCACCTTCAAATGGGCATTGATATTCAAGTCTGCCGGATTAATGAGCACTGGGAAATATTTTCCGGGGTAAATACCGGTTGCTGTATCGATAATAAAAGGATTTTTGGAGCCGCTGTAATCGGTCTGAAAGTAACGTTTATTGTACAAATTCAGTAATTTGATTACGGCTTCAGGGTTTTTGCTGCCTTTTTTCACGACAAAGAATGAAGTCGCGGCATCATTAGCCTGTAGAATAACCGGTTTGCTGTCTGCGGATGTAATCGGAAATGCCTGCCAATCCGCCTTCGGATCATTTTTGCGGTTGTCCTTGAAGAAGGTCGTCGCATCCGCCACATAGCCGAATGCTACACCCAGCTTACCTGCCGCCGCATCCTCAGCTACCTTTTTCCAAGGCTTAACGGAAAACTCCTTATCGATCACGCCATCCTTATAGAGCTGCTGCAGCTTTTCCAGAGCTGGCTTCATCTCCGGCTGCACCGAGCCGTATACCAGCTTATCGGAGGCGTCCTTGACCCAAAATGTCGGGTAGGCATGGTACGCATTGAACAGTCCGATCAGTGAAGCAGGCGTGACCCCGTTATTGGCTTCCTTAAAAATATCCTTGCTCACACCAAGCCCAATCGTATCGGCCTTGCCGTTGCCATCCGGATCGTTTTTGGCAAATGCCGTGGCAATATTCAACACATCGTCCATCGTCTTCGGCTCCGCCAGATTGAGCTTCTTCATCCAATCCGTCCTGATCCAAACCATGCTGGCGGAGGCTACACCATTGTTCTCAAATGTCTGCGGAATCCCCATCAGCTTGCCGTTCACGGTAACAGACTTCATTGCGGCACCGCCATCCTTAAGCAGCGCTTCCTTGGTAAACGGGGTTGCGTATTTATCGTAAAGCGTGGTCAGATCCTCCACCAAATTGGAATCGATCAAACGCTGCATGACCACCCGGTCAACCGCCATAAAATCGGGCAGCTCTCCTGAAGCAAGTGTGACGTTCAGCTTTTGTGAAAATTGGGAGGCATCGACAACCCACAGGTTTTTGACTTTAATGCCCAGATCATTTTCCATAATGGGGGTCCAAATGTTTTTATCCAGCGACTCTCCCTCGGCAAATTTGAAGCTCGCATCTATCGCACGAACTGTAGACACCTCAATCGTCGGACTGTATTTACCCATCGGATCTGCAGGCTTGTTATCCACTGCTGCTGCAGGTGGTGTAGAGCTCGGTGGTGTAGTATTTGGTGCTGCCGCCTCTTTGGTTGAGGTACAGGCGCTCAACAGCAGTGGAATTGATAGCGCTGTCATAATGAGTGAATTGCGTTGTATTCTCTTCATGAACGTTCCCCCTTGATATTTATTCTTACTATCCTGATTGTAAAACGAACCCGCCTCGAAGCATACGGGACTTTCTTATGATCGTTATCTTATTTTATCCAATTCGTGAATTAGACAAGATTGATGCTGTCCTTATAGCAAATGGATATAAGAAAAACTTCTGATCGAAGCCTATTCGAAGAAGATACATCCGTGTTTTAAATGTAGCTTTTCTTGCAATATCAGAATATTCAGCTCTGCTGAAACTAATAAATTCTGATATTATGAAAAAGGAAACTGCTTGGTAAGCCAGCTTCCCATTCCATCATAATTCCCGATACTCAAGCGGCGTGCTGTTCGTGATCTTTTTAAATAAGCGGGTAAAATACGGAGCCGAGTCAAAACCAACCTCAGCTGCGATCTCGTGGATTTTGAGGTTCGTGCTTTTCAATAAGTGCTTGGCACGCGTTATTCTAACCTCTGTAATGTAGTCCAGCAGATTGATCCCTGTAAGCTGCTTGTACAGACGGGATAAATAAGGAGGACTCAGGTACACAACCTCGGATAAACGGGTTAACGACAGCTCTTCATTAATATAATCGTGCACGTATTGATGAATGAGCCGAATCATATCCGTCGTTTTTTCTTCCTGAACATGACTGTTATGCTCCGCTATCGTTTCTCCCAATCGACAAAAATAGCTCAGTGCCGTCTGCCAGGAGCGATGGTTTTCCAGCTGTATGTAAGTGTCCAGCTGCAGCTGCGGACCGATCCTGTCCGTCAGATTGCGTCGGTTCAAATAGGAAAGAAAAAAAGCCGATAAATGGCTGAATATTTCCAAAGTCAAATAGGTGATCTTCTGCTCCGTGAAAGCCAGCTCGTCAAACCGGGTAATGTCCTCATACAGCTGTACAAATTGAGACTTATCTCCATTATCGAGATGCGGTTCAAGCAGATCCAGCTTGCGCAGCTGATTGCGGAATTCGGTCTCGGCGAAGAAAGCACGACTGGATCGCTCCCCGCTTGTCTCGGATGAGCCCGACTCGGTAATCAGCATTTCCTGGCTTCTTATCCAGCCGCTGCTTAACAGCAGCTTCAGTGAATCGATCTGCCGGGCCGCCTCTTCCCATGTGCATGACCCAGAGCTCATAATCAACGAAATGGGCAGCTTCAGCAGCTTGCTGCACGTTTCCTGGATAGACTCCGAGGTTCCTCTCACAAATCGGCCAAGTCGTTCCCATTCTTCAGGTGAAGCTGAAGAAGCCTCTCCATCACTGCTGCTCTTGGGCTGTATCAGCCATACAAACCGGAATTTATCATAAGGGATGAACAGAAATCCAAATCTGTCAGCCAATAACTCCTTGGCAATGTTCTGAATCGAATAGAGCATCAACGATTTGTCCGATAGCGAAGCATACTCTCTCCAATCATCCACACGGCCCAAGGCCACGAATACTGGCTGCTCGGCATCCAATCCGATCTGAAGCTCAGCAAACCTTCTTGCTCGGACAGCCACAGAATCTCCCTCACCACGAAGCAGCTCCAACAAGTAATCACGCCGCAAGGCAGGGAGTGCCTGTTGAAGCTGCTGTCTGGCCTTAAGCGAGATATCACCCTCCATCAGCTCGGTGGTGATTTCCTGGGCTGCCTTTTCTATAGCCTGAAATATCAGTTCATCACCCTCGGTCTTGAGAACGTAATCGGTTCCGCCTTTGCGGATGGCGGTTTGGATGTAATCAAAGTCATTATAGCCCGATAAAAAAATGATTTTGCAGCGTGGCCATTGCTCTCGTACACGGTCCGCAAGCTCCAGACCATTCATGCCTGGCATTCTGATGTCGGTGAGCAAAATATCCAGACGCATATCGTTCATTTTATCCATCGCATGAAGACCTGAATAGGCTTTGGTCACCGTCAGCTCATACTGCTTCCATTCCTGTATCGCATCGAACAAGTAATCGACAGCTAACGGTTCATCATCGACCAGCATCAAGTGCAGCATGTTGTCCCTCCTGTTCCTTGGTCATCTGAATGTTCATAACTACCTGAAGTCCTCCCTGCAGTCCGGTGGACAGCGTAATTCCCGATTGTTCTCCAAATTTCAGCTGAAGCCTGCGGTGCACATTCATAATGCCGCTAACCTCCGCGTTCACCTGCTTCGAGGATAATCGGCTCCGCCAATTCGTGAGATCTGTTTCCGACATTCCCGCTCCGTTGTCTTCAATAATAATCCGCAGTTCTTCAGACCGCGACTCCAACGTTACCGACAGCTTGCCATCCGTGATCGTGTGCTCAAGCCCATAATTATAGGCATTCTCTACCAATGGCTGTAAAATAAGTCGTGGCACTTGAAACGAAAGCAACGCTTCCGGCAGCTCATCAATGCTCACCTGAACACGATTGGAAAATCGGACGTTCTGGATTTCCATATACATCCGAACATGATGCCATTCATCGGCAAGTCGAACATCATCCCCCGTCTTCTTCGTAATGTAGCGGAAATAATCACCCAAATATTTGGTGAATCTCAGACTGTTATCGTAATCCTCTGCTTTGGTCATCCTGTACAGTAAATACAAGCTGTTATACAAAAAATGCGGATTGATCTGGGACTGCAGCTGATTAAGCTCAGCCTGCTGCGTTTGCAGCTTCTGCTCGTAAACCTCGTAGACAAGCGTATTCAGCTTCGCCGTCATTACATTAAATTGATGATACAAGTAGCTGAATTCATCTCTGCTTTTATGATGCAGGGAGACCGACAAATTACCCGATTCCACCTTGCGGAAGGCACGAACCATTTTGGTCAAAGGCTTGTGAATAACCTTATACACCCAGTACGAAACGAAAATAATTAGCACCACGGTGACAATCGACATCAGGATGATGTAGCTCTTATATTTGTTGAGAGGTCCGAGCAGGTCCGCTTCCTGTATATAAACCATCAGTGTCGTATCGGTATCCGGTAAATATTCGTAAGCGGTAATGTAGCTCTGCTTGTTCAAGGTGATCGTCTCGATGCCTTGCGTCCCTTCTCCCTTGTTCGTCACCCAGCTGCGAACGTTAGCCGCTATCGGTTCCAGCTCCGGTTGTCCCTGATCGCCTGCAATGATCCAGCTCGTATGCAGCAGCGCTGCCCCGCCCTTAGAGCCGGAAATTTGCCGCAAAAAATGCCGCAATTCTTCTACAGAAACCTCGGTCTCCAGTACAAATAACGGATCACGCTGGGCAGAAACAGGTAAACTCGGATAATATTCACGAAGCAACAACGCACCGTCCTTATACAGCAGCGGTGAAGTATGGGGAAGCTCGCGTTCAACCTTCAAACGGTTCGTCATTTCTGGGGATAACGCCTCCGACAGCTCGTCTGTCGAAATTACCCGCTGTATCGGTGGAATGTAAACGCTTGCTTTTTTTACGTAAATACCTGAGCTTTTCATCAATTCCAGCTTTTGCTGAAATTGCTTCATCTGCGCTGTGCGCTCATAGAAGGTCAAGCCTTCTGCAATCACGCTTAACGAGGTCAGATCATTGTCATTCACATACTCGCGCTGAAGCCTGACCATGCGATCGATTTCCTTATTCAGGGAATTGCTGTAAAAGTGGATTTGCGAAAGCAGCGAATTGGACACCTCATCCCTTACAATTTGAGCACCCAGATCGTTCATCTGAATCGCCAAAGCATAAACTGGAAGCACAACAATAAAGAACATCGCCAGCAGCTTGGTGAATATCGAAAACCACCATTTTTGCCAGTTTACTTTCATAAAAATAGCCTCACCCTCCTGAATGGCTGTACAGCTTGTTATTTGGTGCTAAGTCAATTGGTTTGCGTTCATCGTAGATGAAGCGTAATCACAAGTCAATAAGAAGTTAACAAGCGGCACTGTCAAGCTGAATACGACTCACAGCACGAAGAACAGCCACAGAGTAGGCCCTGTGGCTGTTCTTCGCATCTTTATTTGGTTGTAAATGACCATACATCCGATCGGCTAAAGCCTCCAAATTCATCCCGTGCTATCGCGAACCAGGAATAGCTTTCATCCGGCTGCGTATTCGGGTATGGAACTGTCGCCGTGCTTCCGCTCGGAACCTTCGATGCTTTGCCGATCAGCTCATTCGTTCTCGAATAAATACCGATATAATCGGTTGCCACCTGCTTTTCAATCGGTTTCAGATTCAGCGGCAGCACGAATTCATCCTCGTCCGGTTTGAAAAAGTTGTACTTATTTAAATAGGGTGAATACGTATTGACGAATAGCTGCTTGTTCTGCAAATCGAATTGCAGGAAACGCATATAGCCCTGTCCGCCTTCAGGACCATTCTGGTAATCGCTTAGCAATTCCAGCACCTTGCGGTCCCCTATTTTCTTAATATTATAGGCAACACCCGGATTATGACCGCCCAGCACCATGAACACATTCAGATTCGGTTCTACGAGCTGCTCATAAATCCCACGACCTTGACCATAATAGGCTTTGCTTGGTTTCAAATATTCATGTGTCGCGATTATAGCATTGCGGTCCGCATATTTCTTGAGCACACTATTGGCCCAATCGAACGTTTTTTGATCGATCACCCAACCGAGATAAACAATAACAAAATCGTTGCCCTTGACCGAAACCAGATCGTAATGATCCCGGTTATTGTTCAGATCCCCGCCAAAGGTAGGCTGCTTGATATACCGCTCGCGGCCAAAATATTTCCAAAACTCCTCATAATTGCCGACATCATAAGCGACATCATGATTACCTGCAACGATACCATAAGGGATATGAGCATCATCAAGGGTTTTCATGCTTTTTGAAGCATTTTCCCATTCAGTCTTGCTGTTCCAATTGTTGATAATATCCCCTGTATGCACCATATAGCTGAACTTTTTTTCCTTCCAGTGATCAACGGTCCACTTGGTCATCAGATCATAAATTTTGGGGAACGACTCCGAATAGTACTGGGTATCGGTCATCCATAGAAAGGCAAAATCATACTCACCTGTCGTCGGAATACGATCCTGCACAAGCACCTCCACCTTGCCGCCGCGCACCATCTGAGCTGGCTTGATTCTCCCTCTTAACGTAAAGTCCTCTGTCCCTCTGTTAGAGTCTATGTCTTCCCATAGCTGCGTATCGAAATTCCATACATACATAGTGACCAGTCGATCAGGCAGCGAATGTCCCGTCCAGACGATATCAGAATCGGTTAAAGGATCGTTGCCCACCTCAAAGGTGAAGCGGTGATACGGAAATTTCTCTTTGTTATCATTAACCAGATATTGACCATCTTTGACGGCAACCAAGGATCGCTGCTCATCAGTCATCATAGTCTCACCCTGGGGTACCAATTCGAGCGGCGGCTCCCGATCAACGGCATGGGTTAATGCCTCGTGATTGCCCGTTTCGCTCAAATCGTAACGCCGAGCTTTGTAAAAGGATACATCTAACGGATCCTTGGTCGAATCATCCACCTGTACGCTTAGCTTCAGCTCAGCGGTTGAAATTGAAGAACGATCGGCTGGTGCAGGCTGGCTCGGCAGCTCAGGCGTTTCATTCAAAACCTGAAAGTTGACGGCACTACTGCGCTCATTACCCGCTTTATCGGTCGTACTTACTTCCAGCTTATGCGCACCAACCGGCAGCTCAGTTGTTTGCAGCTCGGCCGGCAGCTCGATCACCTTACCGTCCAGCTTGGCGACAACAGAAGCAGTGCCCGATATCGCATCATTGGATTTGACATTAACAGCAATTCGATTCTTGTAGGTTCTGCCCTCGATAGGTGAAACGACCTCAAGAACCGGTGCGGTATTATCGACTTGAACGATAACCGTTTTGGCCTTTTTGCTCGTTCCCTCCTCAGCGATTAATTCGACCTTATGATTGGTTTCAGGCAGTTCCAGCGTATCCCACAAATAATAGACACTGCGATACTTATCGTCTTTGATCACATAATTAAATTCTTTTTGGAACGTGCTTGGATCTTGTGCCGCGCCAGAAGCAGCCCCGACCGTATACACAGTAGCAGTCTTATAATTCGGATCATCCAGAACCGTTCCGTCCCCAAGCTCGAACTTCAGGGCGCGGAATTTCCACACATCGCGTTCACCCTCCTTGTCATCAGGCGTTTTTTTGCTGCCAGCACGCAGCGTTATTTTATTATTTCCCTGCTGCAGCAGCTCCGCGTTGATGGGAACTGTCAATTTGGTAAATCCCGCAATATTTTTATCAAAGGTATAGGCAAGCTTGTCGTTCACCCATATCGAATTTTTAAACCCATCGCCTGACTTCATCCCATCAGCTTCAAAGGTGAGCATTGCTTTTTGCTGCATAACCGGTTTGGCTGTCACCTTCACATCATCAATGAGCAAACTAAGCTTAGACTCCGGCTTGCTGCCTGATGCTATGATCCCTTTACTCCCTCTTACGATATCTCCATTATCCAAGGAAAGGGTAAGACTCGTATCGTTCGCCGAAACCTGCGGAATACCTATTTGGAGGAAGCCATCTATCGCGATCAAACGAATAATCCACAGTAACCCGATCAGAGCGAGCGCGGTGAACAGGATCAGCACTGTTTTTTGCATTCCATTAAACCGCGGTTGATTCTCCATGCTGAAACCTCCCTCTGTTAGCACAATCCATGATGGACTTTATTGTATACCACCTTGCATTCGAATGATAGACAAACAGCCCCGCCACGAACAACAACGAGGACTGTTACTTGATGCTATTCCCACTTCTCCAGCTGCTCCACGGCCATTGTTAAAGCTTCGGCTGTCACTTCAAAAGGCATGTTTCCGATCGTCCCGGCTGCAGAGAGCACTGCGCTCATCCAATGTTCCTTCTCTGCCTCTTCAATCGGATAGTCTATGCCCAACTGGTGAAGCTTGACTGGCAAACCTATAAGCTTATAGAAGGCAAGCAGTTCATTTATTTCCGCTGGTTGACGCTGCTCCAATATTAATTGCACCAATGTGCCATAAGCAACCATTTCTCCATGTAAGGCTTGCTGCTGGGGAAGAGTTATCAAGCCATTATAGATCGCATGAGCAGCAGCCCAGCGACAGTTATCCTCACCCAAGCCGCTGACCATACCGCCGCATAATACAATGGCATCAACGACCTGCTGCAATGCAAATAATGCATTCTCTTGCCTTGCATCTTCTATCGCAGTTACTCCATACTTCATTATGGTGTCATAGCCAAGCTTCGCTGCTTGCAGCCCGCTAATTGTCGGTACATTATGCCGCTTATCAATGGAGCAAGCCGATGCTTCATACCACGTTGCCAACGTGCTGCCTATCCCTGCAATCAAATAACGAGGTGGGGCTTTGGCCACAACATCCGTATCGATCAGTACCAGCAGCGTATTATTGAGAAATACTTGACTATCATAATAATGCCCCTCATCGGTATACATCACAGACAAATTCGTGGCCGCCGCGCATGTAGCTGCCAGCGTAGGAATTGCTATGAAGGGCAGCTTCAGATCGTGGCTGAGTTTTTTGGCGATGTCCGTCACTTTACCCGCTCCAACCGCAACGATTAGCTCTGTACCTTCCAGAACCATAGCGGATAATCTCTCGATTTCATTATAAGAGCATTCCCCTTCATAGACAGCATATGCGTAGACGATATCGGCTCGGTCCAGACTCGCGGTCAGCTTCTTATTCACGCTCTCCCAAGAGGCTGCGCCTGTAACAATAAAAATCCGCTTTCCCCATTTGGCAATCCATTCGCCAGCTGCATGAATCAATCCCACCTCCTGCATATAAGCATTCGGTGTTCCCATCACCAAATGAACTCCGTTCATCTCAACCGCTCCTCCGTATGGATTGTACCGATTATTTTACACTGACATCAAAGGAGGCCGTTTGGCTGCTTGGTGCCACAATGTTAATTTTAAAGCTGGTTACGTCGCCTGCAGCACCTGTATATTGAACTTTACCCATTTTATCTATAGTAACAGCACTTGGCTTGCTGCCTACTACGTTGCTTATAAAGAAGCTCAGCTTCAGTACCTCATTACCGTTCGTTCCTGTATTTCCAATTTTAAACAAATCATTACGTGAAACAGCTGCTTCCTCACTCAAAGCCCCAGGTGCACGTTCTGCTACAAATTCACCAGCGTATTGATCAGTAACCGTTATTTTCTCAGCCAGCTTCGTATCCCAGATATACAGCCCTGCCTGAAGCTCCGCCAAGGCAACTTCCTTGCCTGTCTTGTTCAGCACGATGCTGCCTACAACCGGACCTTCATTCTTCGAGGTTACATCGATCTTCGAATTGGCAATTTCATTCCGGCCATTGTTGTACAGGATGCTGAGCTGGGCTGTTCCCGCTTTGCCTCCGGCAACGAACCGACTGCCATTCTGATCGGCAGATTTGCTCGCTGCATCCGCCACCTGGTTGTTGCTGGACGTAACCGAAACAACGGAGGATGGCACCTTGACGATCTCGTTATTATCCAGCTTAGCTCTAATTTTGACTTCCTTGGCAAATCCGCGGTAGTTGTCATAGACGCTGCTCGCTCCTGCTGCCCCTGATCCTGTGCTCAAATAATCATCGGTCGCCAGTAAAGTATTGTTTGAATGATCCAGATAGGCTTCATAGGTCAGCTTATTCGCAGAATCATTAGGGTCAATAACGCTCATTGTCGTTGAAACCGAATCAATTTCTGCATAGTTAACCCCATTCACAGCAATGCCGCCATTCGTATCCGCCTTCAACAAGGAAGCCTTGAACAAATAATTCGCAGCTTTTGCGCCAGTTCCGGTGTAGAAATTGAATGATTTATCAAACACGGAATCCACACTCATATCGGATGAATCATGAGCCAGCTTAAAGTCCAGGTATACCTCCTGACCCAATGTCATCGGCTGCAAAATGTATTTTCGCGGCGAGGCGCTGTTAGCCTGATCCGTCCGCTGCGTGCTTGCAAGACTGGTAGCGCCAAGCGTTGCGGCATCTCCTGAATTGGCTTTCAAGGAGTAGCGAACTACATATTGATTAGCAGCATCGTACTTGAGCTCGCCGCCGAATTGGTCATATAGCTTGATTTTCAACTCATTATTAGTACCGGCAGTCATGTATTTGGCTGGTGTAATTGAGAAGCGAATGTCGTCAGCCTTGCGCTCTTCATTGCCGTTTAATGTCAGCTGGGCTCTCACATCCGGACTATCCTTGAGCTGGATGGTGATAGTTGAATTATCTTTGTTGATCACACCTGTAATTGCGATCATACCCTTATGCGAGCCATTATTGGATATAGGATCAGCAGCCAGTGTTACACCACCGTTGGAGAAAATATTGAATTTGGCCCGTTGATCATAAATTTCCTGTGGCGTCAGTTGATTACCTTGGGAATCCTTTACAATAATCGGCACATAAAACTTCGCATCGATCGCTTCATCCCCTGTCGGCACATCACCCTTGGACAAGCTGTAATTATAAGCGCCAAATGCCACACTTGCTGCGGATTGGTTGCCGGATATCTTGACTATCTTCGTATAGGTTTGACCCGAACCATTGGCAATAAGGGAAATGGTAACCTCCTTCGTTTTATCAGATATTGAGCGCAGCTTCAGATCTGCGGCCGTATCCCCGATCACATTGTCAATAAAGGCCAGATTCTCGCCCTCATTACCTTTTTCCAGATCGGAATCATTCGTCAGCACCACAATACCTGCATTCAAATCGGCTTTATTTTCCACACGAATGCCGTATTGGTCATAGGCCTTCACATTCAGATAAGCGTAGCCCTTGGAAGCAATCGCAGCCAGCTTATTGCCGGAATCATCAACGAGCTGCCCGACCTCCAGCCTGGATACGGTGCTTTTGTCCCCAATTTGAAATACTTTATTGCCCTGTATACTCGTTGACTCATAGATGACCGTGATGGATACCCCTTCGCCCTTAACCGTCCCTTCAGGTAAATCCAGATAAAAGGCTTGCTCCCCGCCAATGACCGTTGTTGTACCTTTGCTGGCATAAATTTTAAAATTGCTCGCCGATAAAGAGGATTGGCCACCATACTGATTAGCTGCTTTAAAATCAATACGAATCCGTTTATCGTTAGGCAGCGTATCGCCAGCGGTCAGGAAACTGATACCCGTGATTTGTTCCGCAGTCGTTGTAAATTGAGCGGATTTGGCCGACTCATCCAGATTCGATACGCCATCCAGCGTAACGCCCCATGCTGCCGCATCCCATTTATTATCCAAAGTCAAGGTCGCTGTTGTTTTATCATCATTCCAACTGGTTGTATATCCACCTGTTACCGGTGAACCATTACGAGTCAGGATCAGCTTGGCTGCCGAGGTGTCAGGCAGGGCACCGTTGAATTGAACCGTGAATGCATTGGAATTACTCGCCTTGAAGGAAACGATCCCATACTTGCCGCTAAATATCGGCTTATACTGCTGGGACGATTCATAGGAGGATAACACAAGCAAATCACGCGTTGCCGGTGTCATGCCGCCAAACGTACCGTCCGCATTCGCCTGAAGCAGCTTCAAGCTGATCGCCAAAGCCGCATAGCTTTGAGCCCAGGTGGATATGGTTGGGTCGTTCAATCCAGCTGTTGCTTTTACCTGGTTTTCCATACCCAATCCGCGAATGAGGAATGCAGCCAACTGCTCTTTCGTTACTTCACCTGCGGGATTGTATTGACCTGGCGCGAATCCGTCAGTTATCCCCGCTTTCACGATAGCTTCTATATAAGGTAAAGCATAGCCGTTGGCCGGATCGCTTGCCTTTACATCCGTAAAGGTGGAGGCTGTCAGCGTATTGTCTACCTTCAGCTTGAATATCAAAGCGGCTACTTTAGCAAATTGGGCACGGTTCATTTTGTCCTTCAAGCCGAATGTGCCTTCACTGACACCGTCAAATATTCCCGCACTGATCAATGAATCAAATTTGGCTTTCGTCGTAGCATCCAGATCCTTCAAATCATTGAAATCCGCAGAGGTTTTGGCAGATACCGCACCTCCCAGAGCAAGAGTTGAGAACACGACGGACAGAGATACAATAACTGATAAGCTTTTTTTCATACATATTTCCCCCAATAAATCGATTTTGTCAAGCAATGGACAAGTAAAGCCTATGTAATAAGTGCGGCGTTCGTATCTGGATGGTATCCATGGATTGTGATGAACAAACACGCGAGATAATACTTATTACCCATTCTGTGGAAATTGAACATTATATTGCATTGGTGTTGAAATATGCTGATAGTAAGGCCGTTTACACGTTCTGGCATGTATGAAAAAAGCAGGTACCTCAAGACTGCCGCCTCAGGTTACCTGCTTTGCCTTCAACCTCATCCCATCCCACTCCACTCATCTACTCCTGGCCGCCGGAAATGTTACGGTGAAGCTCGTTCCCTCGCCGAGCGTGCTGCTGACATCAATGGTACCGTGATGGGCATCTACAATCGACTTCGCAATAGCCAGCCCCAGACCATGTCCGCCCATCTGTCGGGAACGGGATTTGTCCGCGCGATAAAAACGCAGAAATATTTGCTTCTGTTCTTCTTCAGCAATCCCAATACCGTTATCTTCAACAACTATGATGAGCTTGCGATTGATTTCGCTGGCATTTAGTGACAGCCTCAAAGTGACCTTACCGCCGCTTGGCGTATACTTCAACGCATTATCCAGCAGGATGATGAGCAGTTGCTTAAAACGTTCCACATCTCCCTCGATTTCAAGCTTACCTGAGGCAACCATTTGCAGATCAATTTGCTTGGAACCGGATAAATTTTTCATGGATTCCACAATCATTTGGGCATGAGGCTCCAAATCAAAAGCTTCCCAATGCAAAATATATTCCGGCGTATCCGAACGAGCCAGCAGCAGCAGATCACTAACCAGTCTGGTCATGCGTTTGACCTCATCCTTCATGTTCACCAGCAGCTTTCGCACAAACGGATCCGTCTCCTCCGTCTGTTCCATTTCCAGTGAATCGATGGACGACAGCATGACACTTAGCGGTGTTCTCAACTCGTGCGACGCATCAGCCACGAATTCTCGCTGCCTTGTATAGGATTGTATAATCGGGATCATCGCCCGTCTTGACATGATATGGCTCATATACAGGGCAATTCCAAAAAAAAGCACAGCCAATCCACCAAAAATATACAATAACCAATTAAACAGCTCGTAGTTATAGGAAATGTTTTTGCCTACATATAAAGTACCGATCTGCTTATTTCCTTGCATAATCGCTTTTCCGGCTGCCAGCAAACGAATCTCCTGAGTATTCGCCTGATCTAAAGGTTTGTTATATCCTCGAGGGAAACGTCGATCCCCGAATCGATCCTTGGATAATCTCAGCTTGTCGTAGCGCAATTCATTTTTCTTAGGGGTCCAGCCCTTTAACAAATCCAATAGCTGGGGACGCAGCCCCCGACCGATATCGTTTCCATATAGCAGCTGGCCGTTCGGTCCCATAATGTATATAGAATGAACTCGTGTTTTAAACAACCGACCAATTCGGGTAATGATGTAGAAAAGACCGAAAAGGAAGGGATCAGAGATGAAAAAAGAAAACGAACTAGAGATACTAGCAACAGCAATGAAAGAAACCAATAGCACTCGGATGTATGAACGCTATCTCGCTGTACGTCTTCACTTGGAAGGACGGACGTTAACGGAAATCGCGGGTATCTTAGGACGGACATACCAAACCGTCAGCACGTATTGGAACACCTACCGTAACCAAGGATTGCTGGGTCTGGATCTTGGACATTCGCCTGGAGGTCCAAAAAAACTCTCCGAAGAACAAGAAGACAAAGTGAAGACTACCATCACGAATCTGCGTCCCGCCGACGTTGGATTCAAAGCCCGGTACACTTGGACCCTGAACATCATTAGGAAATGGATCCAGCGAGAATTTGACCAGACGTTTACAGAAAAGGGTGTTTCCAAGCTGTTGGCGCGGTTGGGTTTTAGCTACACAAAAGCTACGTATTCACTGGTCAACGCCAATCCAGAGGAACAAGAACAGTTCCGCGAAGTGACGCTGCCTGAGTTGAAAGAGCAGTTGGATCAAGGGGAAATCGATCACTTGCTCTTCGAAGACGAATCCATGATTCGCACCTACCTGGCTTTGCAGTATAACTGGTTTCCCAAAGGGGAGCAAC
>NZ_MRTH01000004.1 GCF_001956045.1 Paenibacillus sp. FSL H7-0331
AAGACAAAGTAATATATATAAGCAAAGAGGGCAAATTGTTGAGCACCCTTTCGGGACGATAAAACGTCACTGGGGCTATACATACTTTTTAACACGTGGGTTGGAGTCAGTAGGTACTGAGACCAGTCTGATTTGTCTTGCCTATAATTTCAAGAGAGTGATCAAAATAATAGGCGTGAAGGAGCTCATACGTCTCTTAAGAGACCGAGCTCCTTTGAAATCAAATATGCATGACGTTTATTTGAGCAAAATAGCATGAATTCGCGGTTTAAAGAGTGCTCAGCATTCAGTTGTTAGACAGTCTGACGTACGGTGGTGTGGAAGGTCGGCTACTCAATTAATGGGTAGCCTCCTATCCGATTAAATTTATCAATACATTGTTTGGTTAGACAGCATAACAAAACCAAAATCGCGGATATCTTTGATCAGTTGCAATTGTTGCACCAAAACCCTGTGAGCGACCTACACGACAAGCAGTGCGAGGTGAGCGATCGCTGGACGCAAGCGCTGCTTTTTGCAAGGATCGCCCGGTCCTTGTGGGAATGGGTTTAAACAGAGACGTGCGAATTTACATGCCGGAGGTTGATTGTATTTCTGTGAATCGTCTTGACTTTTCCAAATATGGATATTACAATTATGCATAATGAAATTGAACAATGATCTGTTGAAGGGAAAAAGTACTTCGAATTCTGCATACCCAGAGAGAGAAGCCACATTGTACGGATAGGTTGCACACTAGTGCACGTCAGTTGTCAATGTTAGCTGCAAGCTTCTTTATGCGAACCGGACGAACAGACCTCCCGGAGGACATACAGGGAACCACAGATAATGGTCTGTGCAGTAGCTGCTTTGCGTATCGCGGGCGTTAACCGCTTGAAGTGTGTATCTTAAGATCATATGATCTCCTTGGATGTCCCAAGTCAAGCATAAGATACAAAACGTGGGTGGTACCACGGGAGAATGTAAAAGAAAAATCTCTCGTCCCTGACTTAGCCGTCAGGGGCGAGAGATTTTTTTATTGCAAAGTAAATGAAGTACTGCAATCTCTGTGATCTCGCGGGATTTTACATTTGCAGGTAAAGGAAAGGAGAGTTCGAACAGACGAGCATTCGAAATCAAAAAGGCACGCATAATTTACTGCATTGCCAGTCTGGATATGACCGTAATCCACCTATACGTAATTCTGGACTGTAAGGTGGATCTGAAGTGTTGCGAGAAGGTACCGACTATTTTAGAATATTGGGATGAAGAGTAGGGTGTAAATTTGGCAAGTGTCAAGGAGCACCTCACAGCGATGAATTATCAATCTTAGATTGGTTTGAGGACTCCTTTAAGGCTTCATGCGTAGCCACTTGGGCGTGAATGAGTTGGTACAGGGGAATACTACCGTTAAAGCTATGGCCAAAGGGAAATAGCAGACGGTTCCAATTGATTAGGTTGCAGAAGCATTGAGTAGGAGTTGTTAATAATATAGAGCCGGAGGTTGATGAAATCATGATGTTGAAAACACACCATTGCGGAGCGATAAGGAAAGCGAACGTAGGAGAAACAGTTATTTTGAACGGTTGGGTACAAAGAAGACGTGACTTGGGTGGCGTATTGTTTATTGATTTGCGCGACCGGAGTGGCCTGGTTCAAATCGTTTTCAATCCTGATTTTTCAGGCGAGGCTTTGACAACAGCAGATCGCGCACGTAACGAGTATGTGCTAGCAGTTAGCGGTAAAGTAGTTGAACGTGGAGTGGCTACAGTAAACGCGAACCTGGCAACAGGTGATATCGAAATTCAGGTTACCGAGATTGAAATCTTAAATGTAGCTAAAAATCCTCCATTCTTCATCGAGGATGGTATCGAGATCGACGAGTCTTTGCGTTTGAAATACCGTTACTTGGATCTGCGCCGCCCGGAAATGCAGCGTACGCTGGCTCTTCGATCCAAAGCAGCCAAAGTGTTCCGTGATTTCCTTGATTGCAACGGCTTCCTTGAAGTGGAAACTCCTATCTTGACCAAAGATACGCCAGAAGGCGCCCGCGAATATTTTGTTCCGAGCCGTTTGCATCCAGGGGATTTCTACGTACTTCCGCAATCACCGCAAATTTTCAAGCAGCTCTTGATGGTAAGCGGCTTGGAGCGCTACTATCAAATTGCTCGCTGCTTCCGTGATGAGGATCTTCGTGCTGACCGTCAGCCTGAGTTTACACAGGTGGACATCGAAACCTCCTTCCTTTCGCAGGATCAACTGCTGGATTTAATGGAGGAGCTTACAGTAAATCTATTCAAGGTAACAACGGGTACTGAAATTCCACGTCCGTTCCAACGGATCAGCTATGCAGATGCGATGGGTAGATACGGTTCAGATAAACCGGATTTGCGGTTTGGCTTGGAGCTTCAAGATGTATCCGACATCGTAGTAAGCTCGGGAGTTTCAGTATTTGCAAGTGTTGTAGAAAAAGGCGGTCAAGTAAAAGCATTGAACGCTAAAGGCTGCGGCGCTTGGAGCCGTAAGGAAATCGATGACCTAGGACTATTTGCATCCCGTTATGGTGCGAAAGGTTTGGCATGGGTTGTTCTGAAGGATGGTGAAATAAAAGGGCCAATCGTTAAGTTCTTCACAGAGCAGGAATTGGAAGCATTGAAAGAACGTCTAGGTGCTGAAGAAGGAGATTTGCTGTTGTTCTCCGCCGACACCAAAAAGGTGGTAGCAGATGTACTCGGCAACCTGCGTTTGAAAATTGGACGCGAGCTTGGTCTTATTGACGAGAACGAGTTCAAGTTTGCGTGGGTTGTAGACTTCCCGCTGCTTAGCTATGACGAAGAAGCTAAACGCTTTGTGGCTGAGCATCATCCGTTCACTCGTCCTAAGGAAGAGGATTTGCACTTCTTTGATACAGATCCTGGACAAATTCGTGCTCAAGCGTATGACCTTGTATTGAATGGTTATGAAGTGGGCGGAGGCTCCATGCGGATTTATAAACGCGAAGTGCAAGAGCAACTATTCAGCGCACTTGGCTTCTCTAAGGAACAAGCACAAGAGAAATTTGGCTTCTTGCTGGAAGCTTTTGAATACGGAACACCTCCTCATGGAGGAATTGCATTTGGCTTCGATCGTATAATTATGCTAATTACTAAGCGTACCAACCTGCGCGAAACGATCGCCTTCCCGAAAACAGTTAGTACTACAGATCTTATGACAAATGCTCCTGGTACAGTTGACGAAAAGCAGTTAGAGCAATTATCCATTCAAGTGTCATTGAAGCAGCCTGCATCCAAGGCTTAAGGATGCCAACTCATTTGACAACCAACGACAACAACTGTCGGGTGACAAGTACAATGTGGCAATTGCAGTATAGATTGATGTAATAACCCTATGTCAGAAAACGAAATTAGATAAACGAAACTACTCAATAAAAACAGTCTTCAATGCTGTATTCAAATCGGCTAACACTTGCTCCTGATTTCCTTTTTGAATAGCATAGACTACACAACCCTCAAGATGATCCTTAAGTAAAAGCTTGGCAGCACCGTCTAACGCTTTCTGAACTGCAGCGATTTGCAGAAGAATTTCAGAACAATCGCGCCCGGCGGCTGTCATTTCCTTGGTAGCTCTCAAATGGCCCTCAATCCGGGCTAAAAGGTTCACGATCTGTTTCCGGTGTTTATGCTCATGGTCATGTCCATGTGTATGATTTTCAGTCATGTGAATGTCCTTTCTTTTCTCCATGAGGATGCGGTACGCATGTCCTTCATATTTTATGTATATGCTCATGTACGTGTGCAGTCGCTAAGTCTTGCTGGAGCGATACAGGAATGATTGATCCGTTGCGGCGCAGTGGGCCGGCAAACTCGTCAGGGTGGTGCTCGGTGAATTGTATGTAAGAACCTGACTTGGCGATCCGCACAACGAAAGTTACAGCACCATTCCACAGTAACCGTGACTGGTCGCAGAAGTGTACAACCGCACTGATTGCAATAAAGATGTAACGACTTCACTGCGAAAGCGTTTAGTAGGTAGTCTATGGCTTAGCATAAAAACAATCCAAGAGGGAATCGATGTTAAAGCATATCCAAAATTATGAATCGTAGCCGCTCGCTGTAATCATCATGGGCATTAATGAGATCATGAATACCCTTGTTTTATACAATGCTTGAGTCCACGCCAATGTCCATGTCCCTCGTGGGAGTGTCCAGCACCAATTTTTAAAGCCTCCTTTGATTTCGCAACTTTATATAAGATAATTGTTGATTATATCCCCCAGGGGGTTATTGCAAATATGAAAATATGGTGATTACGGAACGTGCGCTGCCAGAACAGCACTAACTGGCCAGCGGGACTTGCCGATGCTTTTCTTGTCGCCTTGGAAACATTGCCCTCCTCGTGGGGGATAAACCCGAAGCTTGGCTGATTACTGCAGCACGTGGGCGGCTGATAGACGGTAGCCGCCATTCACGCGTAAAAGCAAAGGCCAAAATAAGTCCGAATATTTTTCTCATAATACACCACATGGAATTTATATTTGCATGCAAACAATCCCCTTGAGTCCATATCTGCATTATTAGAAAAAATTCCTTCAGAAAAAATGCCCTCGATCCCGATGGATGGGGGCTTAACTTATTCAAAAACTCTAACACATTTTATCTTCGGACAGAATTGTTTCATACCAACCCACAAAATGCCCCAGACACATCCGCGGCATTTTGTGGGTTGTCGAAGTTTCATTTCAATAGTCAAATATCTTCTCCCTTTTGCTAATTCAATAGTACAAACGGTACAACAATTAAGTTTGGACGAGATCAGGTCTTTTGACTTGGAGTGGTGGGGGAATAAGCCAACCTTTCTCCTTTCTCATTTATAAAAATTTTTAAACCAAGAGCAGCTTCTGTCGTATGATATATAGCGAATAGAGCACCGACGTCTTCTCTAATCGACTTGCCCATAACTAAGCTACATGTCCAGAATCCGCATCTATATATGGTACTAATAGGTCAAATCGAACCGTTCGGGGACATTCCGGGCGGTTTTTGTGTGCGGTATCGGAAGGCCCCAAAATTTTTTTACATAAAATAACACGAAAGTGAAGTGAAATTACAAAAAACTCCGTCTTATATATAGCAAACTTAGATACGAGGAGTAGAGAGATGAACTCATTAACGTGGTTTTCCATGAAAAATGTAGCGGCCGTACTGATCATCATACTGCTGTTATTTGGCGGAGGCACCTATGCAGCTACTTTACTAAAAGCGGAATTGTTTCCCGAGGTGTCCATTCCCTACGTCGTCATTCAAACCCAGTATCAGGCTCCTCCTAAAGATATTATGGAGCAGATTACAAAGCCATTGGAGAAGGCGGTCGCTGGGCTCAGTGGGATTAAAAATCTGCAGTCATCTTCTAGCGATAATTTCTCGTCGATTCAGATTACGTTGGAGCATGGCCAGAACACGGATAAAGCGAAGAATGATGTAGAGGGACTGATTTCCAACGTCAATTTGCCCCAATCAGCGGAACGGCCGAAAGTCATGACGTTCGGTATGGCTGCCATTCCGGAGTACACGCTCGCGGTCATCGGCAAAGGCAACATGAATCAGCAGCAGCTGGATAAGCTGTACAAGGACGTGTTTCAGCCTGGATTCACCACGATTAAAGGGTTAGATCATGTGGAGTCTATGGGCAATGAGGAAGCGGTATTGACGCTCGAGATGGACGGCAATGCGATGAACAACTACGGATTGATGCCTGCAGATGTAACGCGGGCCATCCAGTCAGCCCTTCGCACGAGCCCGGTCGGTGCACTGAAGGTGGACGGTATCATGCGAATGGTTCGCGTGACGAGCGATATCAACAGCATTTACAACCTGGAAAACATAAAGGTCAACACAACAGCCGGGGATACGCTGCTGCTCAAGCAAATCGTCAAGATCAAAGCGATCACCGAGTCCAAGTTCATCTCGCGTTTGAACGGACAACCGTCGATCGGGGTCATTTTGTACAAAACGAATGGAACGAACTCGGTTGAGTTTGCGAAAAAGGCGGACGCAATGACGGCCCAATGGGAGAAGCAATACCCGAGCATTGAATTCATATCGATCTCGAAAAACTCCGAAGTCGTTCAGGAATCGATTAATGGAATGGTCAAAGAAGGGGCCCTTGGAGCTCTTCTGGCCTCTATCATGATTCTCGTATTTCTTAAAAACTTCCGTATGACGATCATTGTCCTTGTCTCCATTCCTTTATCTATCCTGATTACGCTTTTGATCATGGCACCTTTAAACATTACGCTCAACATTATGACCCTTGGCGGCATGGCTATCGCGGTCGGCCGTGTTGTGGACGACAGTATCGTCGTTATCGAGAATATATACAGCGAGCTGGTCAAAACGCATGAGCAAGGCGAATCGGTCATTATTAAAGCTACGGAGCAGGTCGCATCCGCGATTACGTCCTCGACGTTGACTACGGTAGGGGTATTCGCTCCGATTGCCTTCGTTGGAGGAGAGCTTGGTGATATGTTCCGTCCGTTCGCGATCACGTTGTCGGCTGCTCTGCTGTCGTCATTGATCGTAGCAGTAACCGTGATTCCGATGCTTGCCAAGCTGCTTGTGCTCCGTTCGAAGAACATTAAGCATCACGACGAGCATAAGGTCGGCAAAGCAGAGGCCGGTTATTTGAAGGCGTTGCAATGGTCGCTTAACAACCGTAAAAAAAGTATGCTTCTTGCATTATTAGCATTTGCCGTATCGATTGCGGGCACCGTACCGTTTCTTGCCAAGGAGTTCATGCCCACCAGCAATTCCGATAAGAAGCTGAGCCTTAGAGTCATGTTGCCGAGAGAAACTTCACTGGAGACGACGGACCAAATCGCCAAAAGTATCGAAGTAATGATGAGGGAGACGAAGAACGGCGTGGGCGAGCCTGCGTTCGAATACGTGCAGTCGCTCATCGGAGGCGGAGGAAGCGAATCGGTCAGCTATCGGTTCTCGTTAAATGCCTCGGCTACCGATGGGACGAATGCGAGAGCGCTCGTCGATGACATGAAAGTAAAGATCGCTGCTATGGTACCGAAAGAAAGTGAAGTTCGTGGCAGCATTGTCAGCTTTGGCGGAGGAGGCGGAGGAAGCGGCATCGACTTCTCTTACATCCTGAGAGGCGATGACGTGGATGAGCTCATTAAGGCGGCCGGAATGGTAAAAGCGAAGATGAAGGGAATTCCGGGCTTTCTTGATGTAGAAGACAGCTTGAGCGTAACAAATAAGGAAGTGGAAATTGCCGTCGACCAGAACAAAGCCCGCATGTACGGCCTCTCTTCCGGACAAATTATCGAATCGATGCACTCCTGGCTGTCCGAGCAAAAAATCGGCGATTTGAAGTTCGATAATGTAACCTACAATACGAAAATTATGATGGAAACCAGCTTCAAAAACTCGGTAAATAAAGTCGGAAACTTCCTGATCACGACCCAGACGGGACAAGTGATCAAGTTGAACGAAATTGCGAAAATCCGGCAGGTCGAAGGACCGGCCTCGATCCCTCGAGATAATCAGGAGCAATACGTTAGTATTACCGCCAAAATCGACTCCAAGGATAAAGGCGGCGTCAGTGCTCAAGCGTCTCAAATACTGAGCGAGATCGAATTGCCTCCCGGCGTACATACGGAATTGAAAGGTGCTGCGGCAGATATCGATAAAGAGTTCACAAACATGTTTTTTGCGATGGCGGCTTCCGTCTTTATCGTATACTTAATTATGGTTCTTGCGTTCGGCAATGCAAGCGCGCCGTTCGCCATCTTGTTCTCACTGCCACTTGCGGCGATTGGAGGGCTGCTTGGTTTGCTCGTCACCGGCGAATCACTGAACCTGACGTCCCTGATCGGATTCCTCATGCTAATCGGCGTCGTCGTAACCAATGCGATCGTGCTAATCGACCGCGTACAACAATTGCGGGAAATGGGCCGCTCCGTGCGCGAGGCGTTGATGGAAGCGGGGCAGTCGCGGCTTCGCCCGATCATTATGACGGCGGGTGCGACGGTTTTCGCTCTCATGCCTTTGGCGCTGGGGCTGTCCAAAGGAACGATCATTTCCAAAGGCTTGGCGGTCGTCGTTATCGGCGGATTGACGACGTCCACGATTCTTACGCTGCTGATTGTGCCGGTCGTTTATGAAATGATCGAAAATACGAAGCTTAGCGCGGGACGTCTGTTCCATCGAAAAAAAGCGAAGGAAGCGCCGCCGACGCCTTCATAAACAGTGAAATAAAGAGAGCCTCCTGCCGTGTTGCGGCTGGAGGCTCTTGTTTTGAACATATAAGCGCACAATGTCAATTAGTTCTATCAGATTTTTTGAGTAACGACGATGGAGGAATTCTTGCCTAGCACGTGACGGCAATCCTGCCAAAAGACTTTATGAAACGCTTGGCTTTCGTGAAGTACAGTTTTCTTATGAATATATTGGTTGTGGTGCAAGAATTAAAAAAGATAGCAATTCCTCAATAAATTGTAGTTAACTGTACGAAGAACTAAAATAGGTTACATTAAAGCCCTTGATATTCAAGGATTTTTTTATTTGCAACCTGTTTTGCTTCAATATTTCGGTGAAGCTAAAGTTATAGCATTAAAAATAACGAAGATCATTATTGCCCACCAGATTGAAAAAATGTTTTCTCATATCATCGTCTGATTTCTGTTTAATTGCAAAAAATGTCCATATCGCTGAGCTCTATAAGACCTGTTTCTCTCAGCGTTCTTGACTAATCGGATTCCTTAACAAAATTTAGTTTTTCAGTTAATTGATTGATCTGTTATTTACTTGTTCTACCGGGGCGGGCGAACGTTCTTAATTTCATTCAGCATGCCTATAGAGTTACATTTTTGTAGCCGGTAATATATCCCCCTGTGTTGAAATTGTAAAATTCTTTTACATCATTTTTCTTTACTTCAATGGAACTGGAACCTTCTGGTTCCGAAATTAAGACCTCTGCCAACATCTTATTTTGATTATCGAGAAACCTCAATCTTGTGCCTCTAACGGTATTTTGTTCTTTCCCGCCAATCACTTGGATCTTTCGACTTATAACAGTTTTCCCATTTGTATAGGTCAGTTTCAAGTCTCCTACACGCACTCTTTCTTCATTGGGGTCCATAAGTGTCAGATCAGAGTGGGTACTGCTATCAACAATTACAGTTTTTTGTGAGGGGTCAAAAACAACTGCACTATTCAAATTTTCTGCAATAAACCGTACTGGAACATAAACATGACCATTATAATTAAGTGTTACATACTCATCAGATAGTTGAATGCGCAGGTGCCCCGATCTTGCGCTCCCTGTGGGAACGGTTTGACTTCTCCTTACTCTTGGCTCAATCGGGTATGATGAAACGCAGTGGTACACCGTCCTGGTTGATTTGTTTTCTCTATGTCGTCGGATTGGTTTCCCATTGTTCTTCCGTTGTCCAAATGGCAGATCTGGCGGAGAAAGATGCGTTGTTGAAGGCTATGTTCAAACCTTGGAAGCTTGCTCAGTACACAATGAGCCGCTTTTTCACTACATCCTTGCTTGGAGAACATTTGGGAAAAAGCGTGTAGAACGTCTACAACAAGATGAGCAAACTCAGCTTCAAGAAGGGGATGTGGTAAATCTAGACGACACCCACTGCGTTCATCCTTACGCGAAGCAACTCCCTTTTCTTAGCTGGCTCTTCGATCATTCTACTAAAACGTATGCATGGGCGATGAATCTGGTGGTGATTCAGGCTGTCTTAAAAAGCGGGCTGGAGTATCCCTTGTTTTACTCGGTTTGGCATAAGCCTGCAGTCAAAGGCAAAGGTCTTTCTAAGCTGGATCTCGCCAAACAAATGCTCTTGATGCTGCGTGAGTCGGTGGATTGCCGATTATGGGTGGCGATGGATCGATGGTATTTATGTAAGAATTTCTTCTCATTCTTGGAATCCCATCAATTTGATTGGGTCACCAAGGCGAAACGGAATACGGCTTTATTTCGAAAAGTAATTGAACCCTGCACGGGAAGAGAACGTTACGTACCCCTTACGACTATCATGCTGATTCGCGAAGTATTTAAACAGCTAACTCATCAGCAAACGTCGGATCTGGTATCCATCGCCATTCCAGATATCTATATGAAGCAGGCCTATATCGTAACCAATCGCAAAGGTTTTATTTGCACCTACCTCAGGAAGGACTTGGTCTGATTATGATGCTTAATGTCATAATTTTTGTCGGCTTGCTGTTGATGACGTTTCTGCACTGCTTTTCTACATGGCAAGAGGAGTAGAAGCAACAGGCGATAACCCATTTGTTATCCCTTCCGGTACCTAGAACTTATATGCTGATGTACAAATATATTGTGATTTTATTGGAGGCACTGCTGATAACGGTGGTTATGACATCGGCCGCCACATTTTGGGCATGCACGGCCACATGTTCGGAAGCACTGCTTGTTTGATCTGCTTTCTTGGAATCCTTGACACCGAACTCTTGGTCAATCTGCCCCGTTTTGTACAACTGCTGCAATTTGCCAAGTGCAGCTTTCATTTCCGGCTGAATAAAGCCATGAAAGAAACCAACGACAAACGCCTGTATGAACGTTATCTGGCCGTGCGTCTGCACCTGGAAGGACACAGCTTTGCTTAAATTAGCGGTCTTTTGGGTCTGGTCCGCCAAACCATCAGCCTCTATTGGCAGGGCTATCAAGAAAAGGGTTTGGAAGGTCTACTCATGAAGCATTCGCCTGGAAAGCCGCCTAGATTGAACGAAGAACAGCTCGGACAACTGGCTGAATTATTGATCAACAAGCAGCCCGCAGATGTAGGCTTTGAAGCACGCTACAATTGGACACTGTCGCTGATTGCTTCTTGGATTGAGCGTGAGTTTAACATTATCTATAGCGTTCGTGGCGTTAGCAAAGTTCTGAAGCGGTCGGGTTTCAGCTTCACCAAGGCAACCTATACCCTTGCTAAGGCAGATTTGAAGGCCCAAACCGCCTTTCGAGACGTGACGTTTCCCGAGTTGAAGCGCAAACTTGGGGAGAGTGCCATTGATAATCACAGATCATAGACTCATCTTCGAAGAGCAAATGAGCGATTTCCTCGTCCATTAATCTTTTTCAAAGTAGGGAAAGTCACTTCTGTGAATACTTGTTGCTTGGCTTCGTCCGCCGCAGCTAGTGTATAGGTGGGTTTGGTGTAGCTGAGCCCAAGCCGATGCGCCTTTTTTGAAATGCCACGCAGCGAGTAGGTATGACCGAATTCCCGTTTGATATATTCGCCAGTGAGATACAGGGTCCAACTATATTTGGTACAAAAACCTACCTCGTGAGGAACGGAAGAGACAATGGTCTGTTTAAGTTGTTCTTGTTGTTCCTTCGTTAGTCGCTCCGGGGCTCCCGTTGAGTAGTTCATTTGCAATCCGGCTATACCAGCTTCGCGATACGCACGCAAATATTTAAAGACCGTTCGTTCCGTTCTACCGATGATCTCTGAAATCTCCAGAGTATTCTTAATTACAGATAAATGGCTTGGTACCGCTCGAACATGCGCCGATCTTTCTCTTTTTTCATCAAGGCTTCAACTTGAATAAATGCTTGTGTCGTTTCCATGGTTTCACCGTCGCATTCAGGTTGTAATTCTTATTTCGACGATGTGGAAATGAATTCCTTTAGTTCAATTTATATAAAAACATTTTATACTTTTAAATTTCCGACATCGGTCGAGACCCATCTTACATCGCTTCGTGTTCATATCGTCAAAAAGTTTGACAACACTGGCGAGGATCTAGAGGATCTGATCTCAATCGGCACGATTGGATTGATCAAGGCGATCGAATCATTTTCCCCAGACAAAGGCACCAAACTGGCCACCTTTGCTGCCCGATGCATCGAGAACGAAATACTTATGCATTTAAGATCACTTAAGAAAACACGCAAGGATGTATCCCTGCATGACCCTATTGGAACAGATAAGGAAGGGAACGAGATTACGTTAATCGATATTCTCGGTTCCGAAGCGGATGATGTGGCTGATCTGGTCCAGCTGAAGATTGAAAAGTCGAAGATCTATAGGAATCTGGATATTTTAGAGGAGCGGGAACGTGAGGTCGTTGTGGGCCGTTTTGGGCTGGAAGCCGGCGGTGAGGAGCGGACGCAGCGAGAGATCGCCAAATCGTTAGGGATATCGCGTTCGTATGTATCGCGGATTGAGAAGCGGGCGTTGATGAAGCTGTACCATGAGTTTTATAAGGTGAAACGGTAGTTGTGAAATATTTAAGCTTGAACGAGTCTGCCTTGACGGCAGGCTCTCATCTATATGTGAATGGACGTATTTGTCATGGACTAGCTACTCTAAGTTGTTGAAAATGTTTCATGATAATAGTGAGAGTGTCGTCTACAACTGGGGAGCGGATGGGAGTACTTTTCGCGGGTAGCGATGATGTCAGGGATTCAATCCTGATAAGGCACATGTAAAAAATGTAAATATTTGTTATTAAATATAATTATTTGTATAGAACACAGCATTGAAATCTATCGCTCCGATTTGTTAATCCGAAGGCCATACCCTTCCGCTCCACGGAGTATCGATCCGGAAATCAGAATAATATAATCATCCACGAAACGCAGTTTAACCTCGTGTCCGGCTTGCTCCGTCCCGTGTTGAACGCTGCGGCAAGCGTAGCGGAAATCTTGTTAATTCACATTAGTTCAAGTCAATGAGGTATAAATATTTTCAGTATACTTAGTAATGGCTTCATCGTAATCTGGATACTTATATTCGAGACTTTCTGCCACAGCCTTTGAGTATTTTCTAAATAACTCATAACTAGTTAATAAAGACTGCCACATTTCCTGATACCCATTCTCAGAATAGGTTGATAGTAATGATTCCCAATCTTCATTTGGAAGGTAACGATTTATAAATTTATAGTTTTTCCCCACACTAAAGGTATATCCCTGCTCTGATCCAATTTGCCAAGCCATCATTCTCAATAAATTAGGTCTTGCAATCTCGTTTAAATGGTCAATAGCAAAAAGTATTTCTTTTCTCGCTAATCCTTTTACTACGTAAGTTGAAACCATCCAGAACTCATTGCAGCAATCATCAAATTCTCTTGCATTTGGCTTTTTAATCCAATATTGACGATCATCAGCGATCACTTCATTTTTGATTAGAGTATCCTTATCAAGCAAGACCTCAACTAAACCATCGCTCTTGGTAAAATAATCCTCCACCTCGTTAATTGGAATAAGTGTTAGGTCTACTTTATTACCATCCTCAAAAAGAATTAAATATGAAAACCAATTACCTAATTCTGACGGAAAAAGCTCCATATCCTCGGGTTTTTGCATCATAACACGATCCCCCCAAATTTTAAGCCATTGATCATTTTCCTTGAAAGAATCAACATCTGTTACAAAGTAAGAAATGTCATAATCTTGGAATGTATCAGGGGGAATATTTTTGTTTGTACGTGACCCTTCCAAAGTTACCAATCGGATTCTATCATCATTCATAGCAAAATCTACAAGGATATTCATCATTTCTTGTTCACTTCTCAATACAGTAGTCCTCCGTTCCAACCATTTTCTTTTGTACCATTAGAATTAGAGCTTCAATATTGCCGCATTACTTTGACGAAGACTGACATTAGTCACATTTATCGTGAAAAGACATGAAGTAACGAGCAGGTGTACCCTTATACGATCAACGATGAGAACTTGATGGCCAAAGCCATTAATTATGCCCTTTCACAAACACAGCTCTTGTAGACAGATTATAACTTCAGATGGTTCGATTGTGGTGATATTGTATGGAAGACTGTATAATTTTGTTTTCATGCATAGGAGGTGCACTTTAGTTACAATTATACCAGGTTTGGGACATCGTGGAGATCCGGGGGAAGTTTCCCGAGAATACGCTGGCATCTTTTCGTGCAGCGATCGAACGCTCTTTCAGCTATCTTGAACTGGATGTTAACGTGACCAAGGATGGAATTCCTGTTGTCATTCATGATCCTACTATTAATCGCACGACTAACGGTACTGGCAAGGTGTATGATTACACTTGGGAGGAGCTTCAGCAATTCGATGCGGGCTTTTCGGGCGAGATTTCCGAATGTGCTTGTATGCACGAATGAGCTGGAGCGATGGAGTCGGTGTGTGCGTGATAGCTCGGATTCATTTGAATGAGTGGGTTTGATGTCGGGAAGAGGACATACTTACATGGCAGCTATGCCGTTGCATAACTTGCTTTTTACGGAGGAATGAAGATGTCTTTTATAAATGGAATAGAATTATGTCGTCGATTTCATACGGAAGTCGTTGAGCCTGTCATGACGGACTCCTACCCTTTTTTGTCCTATTCATCGGCTCTATTGGGTCCCGGCAGTGAAGTGCTGGGCTATGATACAGAAATGTCAACGGATCACGATTGGGGACCCCGGGTATATCTTTTTCTTAACGAACAAGATATCGGGTATTCCCATCAAATACAAGTCTCTCTACAGGAACGAGCTCCGGGGCGGTTTTATGGCTTCTCGGTTGATGTACGAATGACTGTAATTACGACGGTGCCAAGGTTCATTGAAAGCTACTTGGCTGTTAACCAAGATGGACCAATAGAGTCAGTGGATTGGCTCACGTTTCCTTCGCAGTCGCTTCTTGAGATAATTAGGGGAGCAGTTTACAGGGACGATCATCGACTACTATACAAGTTACGAAATCAACTCGATTATTACCCTCAAGATGTCTGGTTATACCTAATGGCATCAAGTTGGCAACGCATCGGTCAAGAAGAACATCTAATGCTTCGATCAGGCTTTATAGGCGACGAACTTGGCTCAGCTATTATTGCTTCACGCCTTGTCCGTGATATCATAAACCTTTGTTTTCTAATGGAGCGTCAATATGCCCCCTATCCGAAATGGTTTGGTACGGCATTCAAGCATTTGAAATGTAGTGATCAATTAATGCCTTATCTTTGGACTGCGCAAACGGCAACTACATGGAGAGAACGTGAGCATGCATTTAATAATGCTTACAAGCATTTATCAAATATGCACAACGGACTTAAAGTCACAGAAAAGATTCCTAATGACGTTTCATGCTTTTATGATCGCCCCTTCAAAGTGATGAATGGTGAAGTCGTTGCTAGACTTATTGCGAATCAAATTGTCGATGCTGATATTAAGCTGTTAGCAGATAAACGCTTGATCGGTAACATAGATCAGATTACAGACAACACTGATTTTAGAAAAATAAATAGGTGGTCTGATGGAGAAGGACAATATGCAAGAACGGCTTTGAAAAAACTGATTATTCACAATGACAAATAGTCAAACGGGATTAGCACCTTCCCTACGAGGTGCTTTTCTCATTTCTTGTCATTGGCAAGTAGCATTGGGTTATGTATGTCACAGGAACGCACTAAATATACAGATGTTGTTTGATAAGCCGATTGAAGATGTGTGGCTAAATGGGTACTATATTAGCCCCAAAGAAGAGGGACCTACTCATACATTTTACCGATGCGGGGACGTATTGGTCATGGAGCGTTATGGTGACTTTTGGTTAGGATCTAACTGTGATTTGTCTGCTGCCTTAAATGAGGATGCCCTGTCTTCAATCAAACTGAGAAAGATTAAATCTGTCACGAATGTCGTAAGTCCTTGAAGTTGAGGTCATAACATTTTATTACTTTAATTTATTGAAGATGGAGCAGTATGCCGTGGCAATTGCTCCTTGTTTTTATTAAGCTCAAGGTGAATTTAAGGCAGTGTTTAAGCAACAATTTAGTTGATTATCTACTTTTATTCACATATACTTAGGTTACCTATTTAATTAGTAATCAAATTATTAGATAAACTATGTATCTTGAAAACGAAAGGAGTTTATTCATTATGCGCATGCGTGGATTGACCTATGACACGGGATTTCTAAGTGAAGGAACCAGCACACACCCCATCTTCGATGCGGCGAGAATGTACAGGGAGATGGAAATTATACGGCGCGACCTGCATTGCACTGCCGTAAGAGTGACAGGCGGCGAGCCCGATCGTCTGGAGATCGCTGCACAAGCGGCAGCAGCAGCAGGCCTTGAGGTATGGTTCTCACCGTTCACAAACGATCTTGACCAAGAAGAGTTGCTTGCCTTGCTCGCGGACTGTGCCGAACGCGCCGAACGCCTCCGGGTTACAGGAGCTGAGGTTGTCATGGTAACGGGTGCAGAACTCATGCTCTTTACCCGCGGCTTCTTGCCCGGCGAGACTTTGTCGGAGCGCATTGCGGCTCTGTCCGAACCGACGGTTAGCCGTACTGCGTTCGCGAAACTACCGACTCCTCTCAACGACTTCCTAGCACGTGCTGTAGACGTAGTCCGAGCCCAGTTCGGGGGTCGTGTCACGTACGCGGCCCTGCCTATCGAACCTGTGAACTGGGAGCCTTTCGACTTCATCGCTGTCGACGCCTACAACTCTACTGAGGTTGCTCATCTCTATGCTGATTCAATCAAAAAGCTGGCCTCCAGTTCAAATAAGCCTTTGGTGATCTCCGAGTTCGGATGTAAGACCTTCAAGGGTGCACACGATCTGGGCGCACGCGGCATGTTCATCGTCGAGTGGGACGGTGCGCGTGCCGTTCGTCTGACAGGCAGCTACGAGCGTGATGAGTCCGAACAGAGCCAATACTTCAACGATAGCGTCAACATTTTCGAAGAAGCTGGAGTCGACACAGCATTCTGGTGTACCTTTGCTTGCCACAACCTGCCGTACGACGAAGACCCCAATCACGATTTTGATCGAGCGTCTTATGGGATCGTGCGGGTTCTGCAAGAAAGCCAGGGAGCGACATACGCCGACATGCCTTGGGAGCCCAAGGAAGTATTTTACACCATCGCAACGCGATATGCAGCCGTAATGGAGTCTTAGAACAATCTATCGTCATTGCATCTGAACCGATCTACTAAGCTATGTAGTTTCCAATGTATTCGTATTCGAGGAGTGAATGGATTGTCTAAAGAGCAGAAGGAAATCGCAAAGCAGTTAATGGAATCGTACTTCCAATCGCAGGTTGGTGGAAATATGATGCAGAATCGCACGGTATACAATCAAAAGCCAGGCGAGATCATGGTTCTCTATTTCATCAGTATGAATGTCAAGGATGACAGTCCGGGATTGATGGTTTCGGAAATAAGCGGAAAACTGAATGTCACTTCGCCAACGGTATCGCAGCATATCAACAGTCTGGAAGCACAGGAACTTGTCGAGCGTCATGCCGATCCTGCCGATCGGCGAGTTGTCAGAATCCAGCTTTCAGATAAAGGTAAAAAGCATATACAACGTATTAATGAGGCCCGCCTCAATATGTTCGTTGGTCTCGTTAAGCATCTAGGTGAGGAAGAAAGCCTGCTCTTTGCCGAGATGATGAGAAATGCTTCGGATTATATGCTCAAACAACAGGAAATTTATATCCGGAATATGATGAGTAATGAGTAAGCCACTAACTCTGTTTTAGGAAGTCTTAGGTTAAGATAGGGCAAAGCAGCCATTAAGGAAATGCATTGCAAATTTGAAGGTATTTTTCTAACGATCTCGAATTGTTCGAAGTATGAATTCGATTACAAATCGTAGGAGGGATATTTGGTGTGGAACCCGGATGAGTATCTTAAGGATTTATATGATAGCGTGCGTCCCATTGAAAGCTTTCGTGCGGACTCGCAGCTGGAATGGGAGGAGTGGAGAGGGCGTTTACAGAAACAGTTGGTTGAACTGCTTGGCGGTTTTCCTACTGAGGTGCCAAGTCTTTCACCGGTTCTGCTCGAATCGGAGGACTGCGGAACGTATATCCGTCAGCGCATTCAAATTCAAACCTATCCACGACTCTATATGCCCATCTATGTCCTTATCCCAAAAGAAAGCAAAGGCCGTCTTGGGGCGGTTATCGCCTGCCACGGTCACGGATACGGTAGTAAGGATATCGTGGGTCTAAACCCCGATGGCACGACAAAAACGGGCAATCCAGGGTACCAAAAGGATTTTGCCGTTGAGCTGGTCAATCGAGGTTTTCTTACCATCGCGCCCGAATTGTTTGGATTTGGAGACCGCAAGCTTCAAGAGGATACCAAGGCAGCGAACTCCTGCCATAGGTTATCTACGTTTCTCCTGGCAATAGGCCAGACGATGGCGGGATATCGAGTTTTTGAGACACTGCGTTGTGTGGACTACTTACTTACACGTGAAGATGTTGATGCGGAACGAATAGGATGTATGGGCATTTCTGGTGGAGGTCTTGTCTGCTCATTTGCAGCTGCCTTAGATGATCGGATTTCTGCCGCTGTTGTAAGCGGGTTCACCAACACCTTCCAAGCCAGTATTTTATCTATGCATCATTGTGTGGATAATTACGTCCCTGGGTTGTCACTTGTTGCGGAAATGCCTGATCTGCTGAGTCTGATCGCCCCTAAGCCTTTGCTCATTGAAGCGGGAACGCGAGACCCGATTTTCCCCGTTCACGCCACCAAAGAGGCATATGAGAAGCTTCAAAACATTTATCACTTATTAGGTGCTGTTGATAATTTGGAATTAGATCTATTCGAGGGTGAGCATGAAATATCGGGTAAACTCACTTATGAATGGTTTCGTCGTGTGTTGGTAAAATCATAAAATGCGAAATGCTTTGCACGTCTTTAATCAATTTTTCGAATTTCATTGATGCCTATTTCAATGGATACTACGCCAAACTTGGATGTGAACATTTTGGAGATGCCTCTTGCACATACCAATGCATCTTCCAAAGTGTTCCATGTATCGTAAACTCCATTTACTTTTGAATTATCTAAATAAGAACCGACGACTTCAACGCAGTATCTTTTGGATCCATCCATATAAATCCTAATCTTCCTTAATGATCTGACATTACCCAAAGATATTCTCTTCATTGTTTACCCCCATTTTTATCCAGCAAAATCTACCAAATCCTCAGTCATTTTAACTTGCAACCACTATTTAAATTATCTGACTATTCTTATTATAAATGAATCAAATATGCTTACCAAGATGAAGAAATTCATCAGGACAGCTGTATTTTGGTTGTTTTTTACCATTATTTTCTAATTTATATGACATAAGTCATGTTTGTGCCTGAAATTTTCTTTGCAACTTTTGGAAATTCATGATAATGTCGTTGTCAAAACAGCATGAACATGGAGGTTAATTGCGGTATGGCTCAACTAGACCAAACTATCCGTTTTAGGGCAATGATTGCATTTTTTTTGCCTTTGGGTTTTTCCGCATTACTGATATCGGTTTCTCATGTCATAATTAATAGTACGTTGGCCCATGCGATCATAAATCCTGAAATCGTGATAACGGGGTATGCGATGGCTTTCAGCATTTTTGGTTTGACAGAAGAAGCAGCTGTCCTAATGAGGCAAACGTGTACCGTGCTGGTAAAAGATAAACGTACGTTTAAATCGCTTTTAATTGTTTGTTTATTCCTGATTATTTTTATTCTTTTGATTTCTTCCGTTGTTGCATACACTCCTGCCGGAGTCTGGTTGTTCGGATATGTGTTCGGGGCTTCTAAGGAACTTCAAACGGATATTCTCGGTACCTATAGGATTTTGGTACTGGTCACTATTTTTTCTGTACTTAGATGTATTTACCAGGGAATTATCATTTCCAAAATGCGTACCAAGTGGCTAACGATTGCCATGATTATCCGGTTATCCGTAATGTACGGATTATCTTTATTATTTATCAGCAATCCGCATTTAATTAGCGGCAGGACGGGTGCTTTTATTTTTTTGGCGGGTATGATTGTAGAAGCGGCAGTGAGTTATGCGGAGGGGCGTATGCTTGTAAACAAGCTGCCGGCTTTTTCGGATGATGGCGAATCACGGGATGTTCGAGGTGTTTTTCGATTTTATCGGCCGATGCTCATATCCGTATTTCTTGCTGTTAGTGTCACTCCTGCGATTAATGTGCTGCTGGGCAAAACGGTTAATATGGAATTAGCCATTGCCTCTT
Organism: Paenibacillus sp. FSL H7-0331; assembly: GCF_001956045.1. The sequence continues at coordinate 20,019 of NZ_MRTH01000004.1, forward strand.
ACACTATCGCATTCAGTATTACCTGGCTTGCGATAAGCTTTCAGACGTATATGCATCAGATCGTTCTGAATTATTACAAAAAAGCACCTCATCTTGTTTTTAAGTTTGGAATCATCTTTGGAATTATGCCAGGTTTTTTCCTCTGCTTGTTGGGATTCACCCCGCTGGGACATTGGGTATTACAGAATCTCGTTGGAATTAACGGTGATCTGCTGACAGCTACCGCACAAGCGCTAAAAATATTTGTACTGTTCTCGCTTATTTTTCCTTGGGTAGACTTTTGCAACGGAATTGTCATGCTGCGCAGCCAAACCGGTATTATGGTGTGGTCCCAGGGTTCAAATATTGTTATGACTTTAGTTGTACTCCTGATTGGCATTTGGCTTGTTCCAGATTGGAATGGAGCGATTGGTGCATTGGCCCAGTCCATTGGGAGTGCTGCCGAACTTGGTGTGCTGGTGTTTTCGCTGTCTAGACTCCGTCAGCCTTCGACTTACTCAATAGGGAATTAGGAAGAAGCGAGGAGCGAACACAACTGGATCCAGCTGCGAACCTGACGGAGCTTAATACGAAGCTGAAAGCTGCGGGGCTTGAGAAAGTTATCAATGAGAAGCAGAAGCAGCTGGACGAGTGGGCGAAGACCAGTAGTAAATAATCAGTATAAATAAGCTGACAAAAGGGAGGCAGCCGATTACAGCTCCTCCCTTCATAAATCCAATCAAGTATGATTAAGTTCCAACTGGTCTTCTTCATCCCTATTGAATGATTCCCTATCGAATTCGCCCTCAGAATTGGCCACCAACAGAGCGCAGACAGTCGTCCCTGTTGCATTCACTGCGGTCCGGCCCATATCAACGACAGCGTCAATAGCAAGAACAAGTCCAAGGCCTTCGATAGGCAGTCCTAATGCCGTTAACACCACTGTCGTCGAAATCGATGCCGGACCGGGTACGCCTGCCACCCCGATCGAGGAAATCATGCTGACCAGCACCAGCAGCACATATTCGGTGATACCTAATGGAATATTGTATACCCGAGCAACGAAGATCGCCACTACAGCCGGCCAGACGCCGCCGCAGCCGTTCATATTCATCGTAGCACCAAGAGGTGCCACGAAGCTTGCGATACGAGGCGATACGCGCAGCCGCTTCGTGATGACCTCCAGATTGACCGGGAGCGTGACATAGCTGCTCCGTGTGGTGAATGCGATCGCAATCGTTGGATATGCCTTACGGAAAAATTTAAAAGGATTCACCTTGGCGACAAAAGTAACCAATCCACCAAAAGTAAAAATAAAGTGAATAATCAGAGCTACATAGGTCGCAGCAATCACTTTAGCTAATGGCGCTAACGTCTCAAGTCCGTATTTGGCAGCCATAGTCGCAATAAGCGCGTATACGCCATAAGGTGTCAGACGAATGATGTACTTCGTCACCTGATGCATGACTTGGGTAAACGAATCGATCACCTGCTTGACTGGCTTCACGGCTTCCGGCTTTTTTGTGCCGACATGGACAATGGCAATCGCTACGAAGAAAGCGAACACAAGCACAGGCACGACTTTACCTCCTGCCATGTCACTGATCGGATTGGTCGGAATCAGGTCCAGAATAACCTGCGAAAATGTTGGAATATCCCGCGGCTTAAAGCTAGACGGCATGGTTTGCGAAATTCCAGCACCCGGATCGAAGGCCAGAGCCACTAGCAAGCCGATCAATGCTGCAATACCGGTAGTAACTAGAAATAGTGAAATGGTTTTAATGCCGATTTTACGAAGCTGCCCGAGACTGGATATTGAGGTGATACTTGTAATAACCAGAACGAATACTAAGGGAATAACAAGCATTTTGACCAAATTGACATAGATTGTCCCGATGGTTCCAACACTGGTTGCATCAATTTTAAAAGTATTAAAGAATATCCCTGCAACCAATCCAAGTCCAAGCGCCAACAACACACGGTATCCGAAATTGACCCGCTTTCTTGCTAGCACATAAAGCAGACCTATCAGAATGGCAGAGACAAGCAAGCTGATCCAATTGGTTAGAAAAGCATCAAGTAAATTGTTTTTCACATGGTTCACCCCTTCATTACCCACTTATACAATAGGATTAGTAAAAATACTATACTGCCATACAAAAGTACTGTCAACTATATTATTTTACCCTTCTCTCTTTAAAATATAAGTCTCACAGGCAGTTAAGTTCGATTCAATGTGTAAAAAAAAGTAATATACTATTGAGAAACTTACTATTGGATACTACAATCCAGATATAAGCAAGGAATGCATAGATTGTTTGGAGGCAATACCAAGTATTAATGAACCTGCCAAGGTGGCAGGTTCTATTTGTATGTAACAGCAACAATACCATCTGGAAATAATTTTTTTGCAAAAGTTAATTAACAAATATCGTATAAATCTGTTACCATAGAAAAAACATCCACCCTTGAGCAGGTTGATTTTAGTTGATTATTTACAGGAGAGTGCGCTATGAATCACAGAAGAAATCCTTCTTTTTCCTTATATTCCCAGTTAGGTCTGCGCTCCAAGATCTTGTTGATCTTCATACTGATTCTGGTTATCCCGCTTAGCTTGCAGGGAATCCTCACCTATTATGAATTTTCAGCTTCTGTCCAAAGAAGGTCGGCTGACTATTCAACGCAAATTGTCGGGCAAATTAACCGCAATCTGGACCGGACGCTAATGGAAATGCAGCGACTCTCTCTTATGCCACTATACGATACACAAGTATTAACCATTTTGCATAAATACAGCCAGCCCGAATATGCTCAAACCCGTCCTTCGCTTGCGGAAATGGAAAAAATGTTCCTGTATATCTCAGGCTCCGCCTACAATCGATCTGAAGTAAAAGGCATTCAGATTATTGCTGATAACGGATTTATATTTTCCAATGTAGACTCGTCTCTGATGAATTTTTACGTGGATGTACGGCAGGAAGATTGGTATCGAAGAGCGCAGATAGCAGATGGAGCCTGGGTCATCATCCCGCAGCATCAACCAAGCTATTACGCCCAAAACTCCACGCAAGTGTTTTCCGTAGCCCGTATGATTCGTGAGCCTGACACCAATAACGTAATAGGTATGATTAAAATAGATTTAAAGCTGGACGTATTCCGGCAAATATTGTCCAATGTCAAGTTTGAGGATAAGGGCAGCATACTCGTAGTGAATGACCGTAATGAGTTTTTATTTGAAGAAAGCAGCCCCACGCTGGAGCCCCGTCTAGCAGCAGCTATCCGTTCTACGAATCCATCCAATGAGAATAAGGTCAAGAATCTGGTTCTGGGTGGAAGGCCCTTTATAGCCATTGTTGATTATTCCGATTATTCTGGGCTTAAGGTTATTGACTTTATTCCAGTGGATTCCTTACTGTTAGAGACTAAAAATTTACGCAACTTCACCATCATCATAGCCGTTATTTTCGTTGTTGCCACTGGTATTCTGGCCTTTATTTTCTCCTATAACCTAAGCAGTCCCTTAATTCAGCTTAAACGCAAAATGCAGCTGATCGAAATGGGACAGTTTGATCAAAGCGTGCCGGTCGTAACGCAGGATGAGATTGGACAACTGAGCAAAGGCTTTAACCGGATGTCTGAGGAGATCAATCACCTGGTCAAAGAAGTCTATGTGATAGGATTAAGAGAGAAGGAGGCCGAATTAGCGGCGCTGCAGAGCCAGATCAACCCCCACTTTATTTACAACACGCTTGAATCGATCAATATGAAAGCACTAGAACGAGAAAATTACGAGGTATCCGACATGATCTCTACGCTAGGACAATTGATGCGATATTCGGTTGATCCCTACGACAGGCTGGTGCTGCTAAAGGAAGAGCTGGCTTCTGTAGGCTCCTATGCAAAAATCCAGCAGCTGCGATACGGTAATAGACTGCATTTTATTTTTGATATCGAGCCAGAGCTTGAGAACGCCCTGGTCCCCAAGCTGCTATTGCAGCCGCTCGTTGAAAATTCTATTTTTCATGGTGTTGGGGACAGGCCACAAGGTGGCACGATATGGATCTCTGCCGTTCGATTCGAGGATGATTTGCTGCTGACGGTTCGAGATGATGGAATCGGCATGACGGAGAATGAAATCGAACAATTGAGATCGTCTTTAAGGTCTTCCTTGCCAGACGATAACGTTCAGAAGCGAGGTGTTGCCTTGCGAAATATTTACCAGCGTCTCTTATTAATGTTTGGCGCTTCTTATGAGCTTCAATTTGATGGAAGTCCTGACCAAGGAATCGCTTTTACCATTACCATACCGATTACGGAAAGGACGAAGGAAGATGTATAAAATCATGCTGGTTGAGGATGAAGAAATCATTCGTACAGGTATTAAAAATCTCATTACCAAAGTATCCAGTAAATTTGAAGTTGTCAAAGAAGCTTCGCATGGAAAAGAAGCTTTAGCATATTTGCAAGCTGAAATACCGGATGTGGTCATTACAGATATACGAATGCGCGAAATGGATGGGTTATCGCTAATTGCCAAAGTGAGAGAGCGCTATGCGCATATGCCGCTATTAATTATAAGTGGCTATAGTGATTTTGAGTACGCGCAAAAAGCGATGCGCTTCGGAGTATCGGAATATTTGCTCAAGCCTATTAATCGGTTGGCATTGGTATCCGCACTCGAACGCATTTATCAAACTCTTGAGCTTCAAGAACACGGCGGGCAGCCGACTCGGGCTGTCCTTCATACTGAAGGAGCCCCAGATGAAACCATAATCAAGAACAGTGACGGAAAACGACTTATTCGCAAAATCAAGGAATATATACAGGGCCATCCGGAAGGGGATTTGCGGCTGCAGGCTCTAGCTGAATACGTCCATTTAAATCCGGCTTATCTCAGTCAATTATTTAAACTGGAAACCGCTATGAACTTATCTGATTACATTATGGAAACCCGAATAGAGAGAGCTAAATACTTACTTATCTCGACCCAATTAAAAATTTACGATGTAGCACGGCTATCGGGATACCAGAGTCCCAAACATTTTATGCTTGTATTCAAACAGCAGGTTGGCATGTCTCCAGGCGCATATCGAGAGGATCAAGGTTTGTAAAATATATATAAATAACGGACCAAATCTGAAAACTGCGTGATTTTTTTGGTGTAGGGCTACCCGTATAATGAGGGCTGTAGAGGTTTACTTATTATTAAGGGGGGAATTGTATGAAGAAAAAGAAATGGTTAAGCAGTCTTCTAGTCGTAGCTATGGTCATCGTGTCCACAGCATGTTCCAAGCAGGAAGCAGCCGTATCCAGTAATGCGGGTGGTAATTCAGGAAATGCCAGCAATAAACCAGTAACATTGAAGTTTTTGACGTGGGGGAACCAGGCACATCTGGATATGTATGCCAAGCTGCTGGAAACCTACAAAAAGCAAAATCCCAACATCACAGTAACGCTGGAATCCATCCCATTCGCAGACTATCAGCAGAAGGTATCCGTGCTTGCTGCCGGACGAGAGCTGCCTGACATTGCCTGGGTATCCGAGCGGATGGTGCCGCAATTCATGGCCAATGACATTTTGGCCGATGTGTCTGATATCAAAAGTGATGCAGCCTTCAATTTGAACGATTTTATTCCTTCCACCTTGAATTTGTTTACGAAGGAAGGGAAATTGTATGGACTGCCGTTCTCAACACCTCCAAGCGTGATGTTCTATAACCAGGATTTATTTGATAAAGCAGGACTTGCTTCTCCTAATGAGCTGGCCAAGCAAGGGAAATGGACGTGGGAGGAGTTTACCAAATCCGCCAAAGCTCTAACAAGCGGTACGGGAGCCAATAAAGTATACGGGGCCAATTTCTTCCGTGATTGGAAAACCTGGATTATGCTTGCTTCCTACGCATGGTCTAACGGCAGTGGACCGTTCAATAAAGATATGACGAAATTCACATGGTCTGACCAATACGGTGTAGAGACTATGAAAATGCTTCAAAATATGATGTTTGTTGATCAATCCCATCCTAAAGCAGGAGAACAAATCAATTTTGAAACCGGAAAAATCGGTATGTTCTTCGATGGATACAGCTATATGTCTAAAGCCCGTACGATCAAGGATTTTAAATGGAGTATTGCTCCAATGCCATCGGGTTCAAAAGGGTCGGTTCCTATGATGGGCCAAGCAGGATACGTTGTGTTTAAAGAAAGCAAGCATCAAAAAGAAGTAAAGGATTTGCTGAAGTTTTTTGCCAGTCAGGAAGGCATTCAGACTTCTTCCACGTTCTTCGTACCACCACGCAAGACTGTGCTGAACTCGGATTCATTTCTTAAACAGCCTGACAGCCCCGACCCGTCCATCATTAAACAAGTTGTAATTGACGAGATGGAGAAAGCCGTCGTACAGCCAGGACATGTTCAATGGCAAAAAATCGATAATGAGATATTGGGTGGCTTTGATCAGCTCTTTGGTCAAACTGCACAGCCAGAACAGATTATGAAAACGATGGAAGATAAAATTACTCCGCTGCTCAAAAAATAACAATGATGTAAGCTGTGGTTCATTTCATAATGGGCCGCAGCTCTACAGGATGGGATACTACTATGAATCGGTTACGCCAAGCGTTACATGAACCTAAGCTTCAACTCTTCGTCAGCCTGCCTTCCAATGATTTGGCATTGGCGCAAGCAGCCATTGAGGAAGGTGCTGATGGACTGAAGGTACATATCAATGTAGATCATCGCGCCAGTGGGAACAGCTTTGGGCCTTTATCCGAGTATGCAGAGACATTCGGTCAAATTCGTTCCATGCTGAATGGACCTTTAGGCATCGTTCCTGGAGGCTCGCTTGATGCCATTAATCCGCAGGAAATCGAGCAGCTGATCTCACTCGGCATAGACTTCTTTTCGATTTATGCCTGGCACATGCCAACGTTCTTATTAAACTATCCACAATTGGCTCCTACCTTTGCTATTGATCATACGTTTGATACCAGACTGCTCGAAGCAGCCAAAGCTTTTCCGATCCAAGCCCTGGAAGCTTCCGTTATTCCTTCAGAGCAATATGGAACACCCCTAAACTTTGCTGATCTGCTTCGATATCGTTGGTTGGTGCAAACAGCTGATTTGCCTGTAATCGTTCCATCTCAGCGCAAATTGGTGCCTGGAGATGTTCCGGCTCTAAAGGATAGCGGAGTTCGAGCCTTGCTGCTTGGCGCTGTCGTCATTGGCAAAAGCGTCGATGAAATAAGACGGGCGATACACGACTTTCGCAATGCGATCGACAGTTAGGAGTGAATATATATGGAAAGCACGCCTTCAGCAAGAAGAAAAAAGGCAATGAATCCATTGAAGCGTGAAGCGAATATTACTGGATGGATTTTTGTTTCACCTATGGTTTTGGGGTTTGCTGCCATATTGATGGTTCCACTGTTCCAAGCCTTTTACATGAGCCTGACGGATTGGCCCTTACTTGGAGAAGCCAAGTTTATCGGCTTTGATAATTACGTAACCATCCTATCCGATCACGACTTTTGGGTTGTGCTCGGCAATACCTTTTATTTTGCAGCCGGGCTGGTGCCACTCAATATTGCTATTGCTCTTCTTTTCGCGGTACTGCTAGCCAAAAGCATGCCAGGCATCAGCTGGTTCCGCACGGCAATATTCGTTCCTGTTATGACCTCGTTAATCGTCTGGTCGATCGTCTGGAAATACATGTTCGCTACAGATTCCGGCTTTATTAATCAGATTTTGCAGCTCATCGGAATTGTGGGGCCTGCCTGGTTGTATAACCCTCAATTGGCGATGCCGGCTGTCATCATTACGAGCGTGCTGAAGAACGTCGGCTTAAACATGGTACTGTTTATTGCAGCTCTGCAGCAGGTGCCTGTTCATCTGTATGAAGCCGCAAAAATAGATGGTGCCAACCGATTCACTCAATTTATACGAGTTACGATTCCACTCATAACGCCGACCTTGTTTCTCACCATTATCATGACGGTCATTGGCTCTATGAAGGTGTTTGGCCAGATTTATGTCATGACTCAGGGTGGACCCGGAAGCAGCACCAAGGTGATGGTCTACTACATTTGGGAAAAAGCGTTCAAGCTGTTTGAATTCGGCTATGCTTCGGCTTTGGCTTATATTCTTTTCTTTCTGATTATGGCTTTCACTTTGATTCAGTGGGCGCTTAGGAAGAGGTGGATTTTTCATGAAAACTAGATCCTTACTGGAAACGGCCTCCAGACGGATGGGTGTTACTGCACACTATGCCATTTTAACGCTTTTCTCGCTCCTGCTGCTGTTCCCTTTTATCTGGATGATCTCGACCTCATTAAAGGAACCGTCCCAAATTTTTGTTTTTCCTCCGGTATTTTTACCGTCGCCGATCCGCTGGGTAAATTACACGGAAGTTCTACATCTCATACCGTTTCATCTGTTTTACTTTAACAGCTTGTATATTGCCATTGTGGTTGTCATTGGAACAATATTCTTTGCTTCTCTGGCCGGTTATGCAATCGGTCGAATTCCTTTCGCAGGCAGAAACCTGATATTTTTACTGCTGTTAAGCACCATGATGGTTCCTTCTGAAGTAACAGCTATTCCCTTGTTCCTGTTCATGCGGGATATCGGCTTCATCAATACACATCTTCCTCTAATTATACTGCCGATCTTCGGGGCGGGCGGTGTCTTTGGTGTCTTCGTCATGCGCCAATTTTTTCTTGGAATGCCCAAGGACCTGGAAGAAGCCGCGATGATCGACGGATGCTCACAGTTCCGTATTTATTGGAATATTATGGTCCCCTTAGCCAGGCCGGCCATCGCGACCTTAACTATTTTTACTTTTTTAACCAGCTGGAACGATTTTTTTGAACCGCTCATTTTTATTAATGACCGTAAGCTTATGACGCTGCCGTTGGCACTATCGCTGTTTACGGATGAAGCCGGCACATCGTGGCATCATTTGATGAGTGCTTCAACCATGGCAACATTGCCGCTGCTAATCGTATTTTTCTTCGCGCAGAAGCAATTTATTGAAGGCGTAGCGATGACAGGATTAAAGGAATAGGAGTGATGATAATGACTCGTAAGCTACAGGCGGATGTTGTGGTTGTCGGAGGAGGCCCCGCTGGAATTAATGCGGCTATAGCCGCCGGAAGACAAGGAGCAAGCACCATACTGATTGAACGGTATGGTTTCCTTGGAGGGATGTCAACCGCCGCCTCGGTTTACCCCTGGATGACCTTTCATACGGAAAGCGGGCAGCAGGTTATTAAAGGGATCGCTCAGGAAATCATCGACCGGCTGATTGAACGCGGTGGATCACCTGGACATTTACGCGATACAATCGGCTTTGTCCGTACAGTGACTCCTTATCACCCGGAGATTTATAAGCTGCTTGCCATCGATATGCTGAAGGAGGCTGGGGTAAAGCTGCTCCTGCATAGCTTTGTAGACGGTGTTCAAGTTGAAAATAAGGTTATCCAGTCCGTTCAGCTTTCCGGGAAATCGGGACATATTCAGGTTACTGGTCAAATGTTCGTCGATACTTCCGGGGATGCGGATATGGCTTATTTGTCCGGAGCCCCTACACAGACAGGGCGTGAGGGTGATAAACGGACCCAACCGATGACAATGAAATTTCGTATGCGCGGAGTAGATCTCGAAGTCATTCGCCAGGAGATGATCAACAATCCAACTAATTTTTATCATAAAACACCGTTTCATGAGCTGAATGAATTGCCGTTAACGGGCATTCAAGGCTTTTACTCCCAATGGAATGCGGCCAAGCTGCCGATTAATCGGGATCAGGTGCTGCTATTCGCCGGACCGGAGCCTGACGAAATTCTGGTCAACTGTACCCGTGTCCAAGGTCTGGATGGTACGGACATCGAGGACTTGACTTTAGCCGAAGAGGAAGGTCTTCGACAGGTGTTGATGATGGCCGAGTTTTTGCAAAAATCGGTTCCCGGATTCTCACAAGCTTCCATTTCCTCTGTCGCTGCACAGATTGGTGTTCGCGAGACCCGACGAATTGATGGGTTATATCGTCTTAGTATGGATGACGTGGTTACAGGAAGACGCTTTGGAGATGTTATTGCGCGCAGCGGTTATCCGATCGATATCCACGATCCATCCGGCAAAGGCGTTACGGAGGCTTTGGTCCGAGGTGATGGAGCTTATGATATTCCTTATCGCTGCTTGGTGCCACAGCAGGTGCACAATCTGCTCGTAGCTGGTCGCTGCCTGTCAACTACCCATGAAGCATTGGCAACAACAAGATTGACTCCAAGCTGTATGGCCACCGGCCAAGCTGCAGGGACAGCAGCAGCTATAGCCAGCGCTGCGGGTACTACGGCTGCTGAGGTCGATGTGGCTCAGCTGCAGAAGGTGCTGCTGCACAATGGTGTTGTTTTAACCTAAAATCACCAATATAGCAACGATAGTCGAGCCGATTAAAGAAACCGAACCGTCAGGGTAACTTCAAAGTTACCCTGACGGTTTTTTGGGGTTCATTCCTTTTGTTTCACAGAACCCGCACAAGCCTCATATTTTACCGTTCGGATAGCATAGAACAACCAGTGACAATATGTGCAACAAATGACTATCAGACCGTGTTTCCCCCTCTGGAGCAGGGGGCTTTGCAAGGTGAGCAAGTAGAGACTATGGACGGCAATTGGGCATCACGATTATGATAAGGCTACGAAACTTGTAATCAGTTCATCAGTCATTAAGTGTGTAAACATTACATCAGTCATGAGAAATGAGAGGAAGAAGGCAATATGCAAACGAGTATGGAAGCGCGTATCCCGGCAGCTTCGAAGTCATCCATGCTATGGAAAAAACTGCTGCGAAACCGATGGCTTTATTTCATGGTCTTACCTGGTCTTCTGTACTTTTTGATTTTTAAGTACTGGCCTATGTACGGAATATTTATTGCATTCAAAGACTATCAGCCTTTTCTTGGCTTTTGGGATAGCCCCTTTGTCGGACTCAAGCACTTTGAGCGTTTCTTTAACGATTCCAACTTTATTGTACTTTTTCGAAATACTCTGATTTTAGCGTTCTATAATATTGTATTTTTCTTCCCGCTTCCCATTATTATTGCGCTCATGTTGAATGAATTGAGACAAGAGTTTCTTAAGCGGACTTTTCAGACCCTGATTTACATTCCGCATTTTATGTCTTGGGTTGTTGTTGTCGGGATAGCTTACATTTTCTTAACTACTGAAAATGGGATTGTTAATGAGCTGCTAGTGCGATTTGGCGGACAAAAAATCAATTTTCTGGTGAGTCCCGATTGGTTCCGAACGTTAGTTACAGCCGAGGTCATCTGGAAAGAAACAGGCTGGGGTACGATAATATTCCTTGCCGCACTGGCCGGAGTGGACCCGCAATTATATGAAGCTGCCCGCATGGACGGAGCAAATCGGTTTCGCCAGCTAGTGCACATCACATTGCCCGCTATCCGTACCACGATTGTCATACTGTTAATCCTTCGGCTCGGTCATTTCCTCGATACTGGCTTCGAGCAAATCTTCCTGATGCTGAATGCGATGAATCGCGATATTGGCGAAGTGTTTGATACTTATGTGTATGCTGTCGGTATTAGTCAAGGGCAGTACAGCTTCAGTACAGCAGTCGGTTTGTTTAAATCAGTTGTTGGCTTGATTCTTGTAGTAGCTTCCAACTATTTGGCCAAAAAATTCGGAGAAGAAGGCATTTACTAATGAGAGTTAAAAAAAAGGAGCGTCTAAACGCCATGCTTCACAGACCAACCTGGGGGAGTCGCATATACGACAGCCTGAACACTACGGTGCTGACCCTTTTTGCCATAATGACCGTTGCCCCTTTTATTTACATAATCGCCGGCTCGTTTGCCACCCAGAAAGAACTGCTGCTACGAGGGTTCATCCTGTTTCCCACAGAGTTTACGCTTGATGCATACAAATACATTTTTTCTACGCAAACTCTTGTCAGGAGCTTGGGGGTTACCGTTTACATTACGGTTGTAGGCACTTTTATTAACATTTTCTTTACGAGTCTGATGGCTTATCCGCTTGCCAGGAAAGATATGGATTTCCAGAAACCCATCATCATGCTCGTTCTGTTTACGATGCTATTTGGCGGTGGGATGATTCCAACGTTTCTGGTTATCAAGCAGCTTGGGATGATCAACTCGTATTGGTCCTTACTGCTTCCTGGCGCGATCAGCGCATTTAACTTAATTATTATGCGTAACTTTTTTCAGCAGCTGCCGGATGGGTTAGAGGAATCAGCGAAAATCGATGGCTGTAACGACGTAGGCATTTTTTTTCGGATCGTATTGCCTCTATCCTTGCCTGCTATCGCTACATTCTCATTATTTTATGCGGTAGGACATTGGAACACGTTTTTCAATGCAGTACTCTATATCAACGACAACACCAAGTGGCCTATTCAAGTGCTGTTAAGACAGATCGTAATATTATCCTCAGGTGGAGTCGGTGACTCGGCCCAGATGGATGCGACTTATGTCGCTCCCCCGGAGCAATCCGTCAAAATGGCTGTTATTGTGGTATCGACCTTACCGATTCTACTTGTATATCCATTTTTACAAAAGCACTTTGCCAAGGGAGTTTTACTTGGTTCAGTCAAAGGATAGAAGATATAATTACTGGTTATAAGGATCGTTTTACTGAAACAAAACTCTAGGAGGATATTAAAATGAAAAGAAGTCACAAGAAGAAAACCAGAATAAAGGCCGCCGTTTTGCTTACGATAGTAGCTTTAGCCGTTACGGCATGCGGCGGGAAGGATCCTCAAGGAGATCCAAAAGCTGCCGGGCAGCAGGGACCGCTTAATCTTACTATGATGTTACCTACCTACAATCCCGAACAAATGCCGACAGACAGCTCGGTCTTGAAGCAGCTCGAAGAAAAGACAAACACCAAAATTACAGTTTCATGGGTGCCTTCGTCATCTTACACGGATAAATTAAGCGCTACGGTTGCATCCGGAGAGCTACCCAAGACGTTCGTTGCGTTGGAGCCGAAAGCCTCGTTTATTGTAAACGCCGCCCGTTCGGGTATGTTTTGGGAAGTTGGTCCCTATCTGAAAAGCTATCCGAATTTGAGCAAAATGTCCGATATCGTGCTTAAAAACATATCCATAGACGGCAAAATCTATGGCGTTTACCGTGAACGGGATCTCGCTCGTTTCGGTCTGATGATTCGTCAGGATTGGCTCGATAATTTGGGATTAAAGACGCCGAAGAATATGGATGAGTTCTACAATGTGCTGAAAGCCTTTACGACGGGTGATCCGGATAAGAATGGCAAACCAGATACGATCGGGCTTGCCGTTGGGATGCAGGGCAATACCATAGCAGGTTTCAAAGATATTCTTGTTTATATGGGTGGTCCAAATGAATGGGAGTTGAAAGATGGTAAGCTGTCTCCGGCCCATATGACTCCTGCTTACCTGGATACGCTAAATTTTTACAAAAAACTGTATGACGAAAAAATCATCAATCAAGACTTTGCTATCGTGAAAGACGGCAGGCAAGTGATAAATAAGGGTCAAGCAGGTGTTTGGATCGATAATATGTTCGACGGTAAAGGGATCGATGATAATATTAAGAAAATTGAGCCGAAAGCCCAAATTAATTTGATTAATCGCATCTCGGGTCCGAAAGGTGAGCAGACCCGCGCGGGAGCCGGTTATCTGGGAATGTACATGATTCCAAAAACGAGTGTGAAGACAGAAGCGGAATTCAAGCAAATCCTTGAATATTTCGATAAAGTATCGGGTAAAGAAATTCAGAACCTGATGAAATATGGCTTCGAAGGCAAGCAGTACACCGTAGAAAATGGAAATTATAAGCAAAGCACCGATCCCAAATTGAAAACGGAAATCCTGGACGGCAACCAATTTATGGTTATGCAAAATGAAGTTATAAGCTACGGCAATGATCTTGAAAAGCTCAGCTATAAGCTCTTTCAAGACAATGCGACTATTGCCCTTGCAAATCCTGCTGCTCCGTATATCTCTAATACCGAAGTAGAGAAGGGTAAAGAGATTTCCAAAATTATCGATGATGCCGTAGTAAAATACATCATGGGTTCAATAGACGAAGCTGGTTGGAAGCAAGCGCTTGATAAGTGGCAGCAAAGTGGCGGAAATAAAGTCATTGAAGAAATGAACGCCGAGCATGCGAAACAAGCAAAAAAGTAGGGTTTACCGGGAAGGGTCATAAGACTCTTCCTTCTTCCTTTTCATGTTCCTAAAAGAGGTTGGAACGCCGTCTTTGAACACGCACTCACTAATAGTGTGGTATAATATAGCGTTTTTAAGTATACTCAAGGAACCAATACATGGAGGCATTATGAAACTTCGATCCCCCTCATACTTAATCAAGCTTATGTTATTTTCTGTCCTGATCGGAACCGTTCCCGTTGTTGTACTCGGCACCTTTGCTTACTTAAACTCATCCCAGACGGTACAAGAAAAAGTAAACGAAAGCAATAAGCAGCTGCTGCAGCAAACCCAAATGCGAGTTGAGCAAATTCTTAAGACGATAGACGCTTCCGCTACGCAGCTGCTGCAATCACCAGTTGTCACATCTGCCTTTGATAATGAGATTTCCAGTAAGGATTTCGAATTAGTACGCGAGCTGTTCAAAGGAATTTCGCTAATTCAAACCTATGAGCTCGGTACCAAGGATGTATTTCTATACAGCTTATCCCAAAAATGGATTGTTAATGGAAGTGGGGTTAATGAATACAGCGTCCCAGGTGCTAGATCTCAGATGGAAGCATTTTCTCGGCTTGCGGGAGGCTCTTTCTGGACAAGCGGCCTGAATAAGGACATTGCTTATAATAGCGCAGATTCCCAAGGCTCGATACACTCTATTTATTTTGTTAAAAAATTTCCCTTTAACGCCATTAACCCGAAAGGAATAATAAGCGTTGAGCTTTTGCCGGATACGATTAAAGAGCTTGTTACGTTACATAACGGAAAGACAGGCAGCACGTTTCTCTTGGATCAAAATTTCAACATCATTGGACACCACGATCGTGCGATGCTGGGGAACAACTTGTCCGGCGAAGCTTACTTAAAACCCATTGTGGAAACCGATGATGCCAATGGGCAATACAGAACCTCCAAGGAGGGTAAAGAAGTTACCGTTACTTACCGGAAGTCCTTATACAACGGCTGGAAATATGTCTCTATCGCTTCAATTGAGGAAATCAATGAACACAACAAAATTATCGGCTGGCTTACCCTATTAGTCAGCGTGGGCATTCTGCTGGTCACACTGATCCTCGCATGGTTAGGGTCGAAAAAAATGTATAGCCCCATTCAATCCATCTATACGGCTCTTACAAGAGAACCCTTTGCGGCTTCTACCGAAAACAAGAGAGGCGAACTTCAGTTCATTGGCGAACGCGTCGATTACTTAATTCAGAATCAATCCCTGCTGATGAATGAGCTGAAGGGTCAGCAAGTTCAGCTTAAGGAATTTTTTATGCAAAAATTGTTTAATGGCACTATCAAGTCTGACGAATTCAAGGCAAAATTGAGTTTGTACGGTTTTAAGCGTCATTGGCCTGTCATGTCCGTTCTTGCTGTGCAAATTGACACGCTTAAAGATACCAGATTTGAAGAGACGGATCGGGACCTGCTCATGTTTGCCATTAACAATATTGTCGGTGAATTGATCCCCGCCGAGCAAAGGCTTGTACCTATTGTAACGGCAGATTGCCAAGTCACGATAATCGGATCGCAGGAAGGCGATGCCGATTTCAAAGAGCAAATTTTTTCGCTCTCCGACACGATTCAAAAAGCAATTGTACAATACTTGAAAATTAAGGTAAGTATGGGGATCAGCCGCCCTTTTACTACGATGTCCGAAACGCCGCAGGCATTTCACGAAGCCGTAACAGCATTGAAGTACAGAGTCGGGCTCGGACAGGAGTCGATACTTTTTATCGAAGACGTTCAGCCGCAAAGAAGCAATTTATATTTATTTCCGCAGGAGCGCGAGCAATCGCTTTTTGATGCTATGCGGACAGGCAATCTGGAGCAATCCGAAAGGTCCTTAAAGGAATTTATGGGGGAGTTGTTTCAGCATCGCATACAGCATCAGGACTATCAGTTATCCTTACTTCGGTTATTGGTGGATATTATTCGATTTGGTCAGGAATTTTCAATTCCGACAGGTCTTATTAATCAAGACGAGGCTACATTAATTCAAACCTTATTTAATCTCAGATCCATTGAGGAGATTGAACAATGGTTTTGGACCACGTTCGTAGCCCCATTCATACTTGAGCTTGGCAGCAGAAGGGAATCTCAGTTTAAACATATTTCGGAAGCTATCATTGATATAATTCATAGAGAATTCGACTCGGAGCTAACGCTTGAAGGGTGCGCTTCACGCATTAATTACCATCCTCATTATGTAAGTCGGGTATTCCGTCAAGAGACTGGCATTAATTTCGGTGAATACTTGACTCAATATCGAATGGAAACAGCGAAGAAATGGCTGAAGACAACCGACATGAAAATTTCTGAAGTCGCAGAGCGGTTGAGATACAATAACTCCGCCAATTTTATTCGCTCCTTTCGGAAAACTGTAGGTATGACTCCGGGACAATACCGGGAGGAAGGCTAGTACACTATCAGAACAAAGACCAGTGCAGCTGGCCGGATACCTTACATACGCTATCGGCAAGCTGCACTGTCTACAAGGATGCCAACTTTACATCTGGGTCTGTTGATATGTCAGGTCAAGTCGCATTCACATTCTCGAAAAGGTAAGTAATCCCATTAACTTTTTATGGAGGCTATGATGAAAACTATCATTTACATGGTTAGACATGGCGAATCACCGAAGACGGAAGGATATGAAAGAACAAGAGGATTAACAGAAAAAGGAAAATCAGATGCTAATCAAATCACTGAATTACTAAAAGGTGAGAGGATTGAAATTTTCGTTTCCAGTCCATACCAACGAGCCATTCTGACCATTCAGGAGCTAGCTCGATGCTCAGGACAAGAAATTACAGTATTCGAAGATCTTAAAGAAAGAATTTTTTCCAATGAAGACAACCGAATGCCCGATAAGGAATTATTCCCTCTGTTGGAGAAGTCTTTTTCTGATCCACGCTATGCTTTAACGGGAGGGGAATCTAATACAGCTTGTCAGAATCGAGCTATAACGGTCTTGAAACAACTATTAAAGGTCTATCAAGGGCGGAAAATAGCACTAGGTACACATGGAGCGGTCATGACTTTAATGATGGGGTATTATGACAAACAATACGATTTGGATTTTTTACTGCATACATCCAAACCAGATGTATACAGAATGGAATTTAATGGTCAGACATTAGTAGAGGTTCAAAGAATGTGGAATATCCGGTAATGGCGTATGCCGATGGTTACATTCGAAAAATACGCGGCAATGCCGGAAGAAGCCTGTCCATTGTAATAGGATCGTCGAAATTCCATTTGGCTTCAGTCACATAAACGTGTTGACTGTCAAACGAATTCCAGTAGGCGCTATTCATTACACGCATTGCTTCTTTTCTGGAACGCTCGCTCTCATCCACTAGCAGAAACAAACGATCAGCATCATAATCGCTCATTTGCTCTAATTCTATTCCATGAAAGGGAATTCCCGATTGGATCATCTTCCTCACCTTGTCAGCAGGCTCAAACGCCATTGGGTGATAGAGCGTCAAAGCGACTCCTTTCATCCCCATCACAAATAATCTGCCTTCCGCATAGACGAAAATTGCAGCTGTTTCCCTTGTTCCTTTATGGGCAGCAAGATGACGCCACATTTCCTCGGATTTCCGCTTATGACTCTCAATCCACTGTTGAGCAAGGTTTTGCTTGCCGAACAGCTTAGCTACCTGGAGAATCCGAGTATAAGTCGGTTCATTTCTGTCAATAGAAACAGTAGGCGCAATTTTGGACAGATCCTCCATCTCATCCTGCCGAAAGCTGCTGTACAGTATCAAATCCGGGTTCAGCGCTTTTATTTTGCCTGGTTCCCCTAATAAGCCAATATCTGAAATGTTGTGCAGTTCATTGCGATAAACAACCTTCTTACCGATAACGGTCATATCCGCACCAACGGGTCTGATGCCCAGAGCAAGCAAATCCCCAAGTACATAACCAACCGCAACTACTCTTGAGAAGGGATTAGCGCCCTGGTCATTCACCGGTTGATTGTAGCTTCTAGTCCTCGCATATTGCTTCGGCGTCAAGCCCATCGTATGCCGGAACCTGCGTGCAAAATAATATTCATCCTTATAACCGACCCTACGGGAAATTTCCCGCAAAGGATCGTCGGTCAGCAGCAATAGTTCCTTCGCACGATTCATTCGCAGCTCTGTCAAATAATCGAGAGGCTTCTTGCCTGTCAAAGACTGAAATAAAGCGCTATATTGCCAGCGGGCTACGCCGGACATTCTGGATAGCTGTTCAACGGTAATTTCCTCCCGGTAGTGCTGAGCTATATAGGCTACGGTACGCTCTACAGCCAGTGTCGCATCTGATGCGGAAGTCGAAGCTGTGACATTGTCCATAAGCATAACAAGCAGCTCTTGCAGGCGAATTTGCTGCTTGAGCTTCTCTACTTCTTGATGGCTTTGATCGGTTGAAGCCACCTCTGCCATTTGTTCCAGCAAATCAACAAAACGGGACATGGAAGTCACATCGATCTTCGTCTCATAAGGCAGCTTTAATCCGATCTCATTAGCTGGTTGCGGCTCTCCCAGACGGTAGGCATCGAATGAAATGACGTACACCGCATCCAAATAATCGCCATTGCCGCTCAATTCAATTTCTGCTTTCGCATCTGGTGCGAGCAGAAGGCACACTCCTTTATCGACATGGATGGAATGGCCCTCTAGATGAAGCTTGCCTTCGCTCTGGACAAAGGCGACGATACGATGACCCGACCGCTGTAAAGACTTGGCGGATGAATTGAGTGCTGAATCTACTATATGAACTTTCACAGGAACGTACAAATAAGGAAGTAGCGGGGAAGCCGATGTTTCATCTGGTTCTAACAATGGATAGTCATTCATCAGCGGACCCCTTTTTATCATCATGATTATAATAGTATATCGGAATATAAATAGCCTATCAAGAAATTAGCCACGTTCTTCATTTTGTCCAAAAAAAAATCAGACATTTCTCTATTGTTATTATCGAAGAGAATTCATAGTATTATTGATGATAATAATCATTCTCAATAGAAAAAGGGGTACCTACTTAAATGTTCAGAATAAAAGGAAACACATTCATCCCTAAGATAGTCATCCTTCTAGCCTTACTTATGCTGGCAATGGGATGCACACAGCAAAACGCTGCTTCGACCGACACCAAGGAGACGGTAACAAGCGATACAGCCCAAACGAATAAAGCGATCACCGTTGCGTGGCTGAGAGATATAGGACCCTTGAATCCTCATGTTTACTATCCATCGCAATTATTTGCCCAATCCATGCTTTACGAGCCACTGGTCAGCTATAAAGAAGGCGGTCAGCTTAAGCCCTATTTGGCTGAGTCATGGACCATTTCAGCTGATGGCAAAGAATACACCTTCAAGCTTCGCAAAGATGTCAAGTTCTCAGATGGATCATCCTTTAACGCTTTTCTTGTAAAAAAGAATTTCGATGCAATCATGGTAAACAAAAGCGTTCATAGCTGGGTTGGATTAGTAAAAGTGCTTAAACAGACGGAAGCTGTGGACGAACATACGTTTAAAATAACTTTGACTGATCCTTACTATCCGACCTTGCAGGATTTGGCGATCGTGCGGCCTTTCCGTTTTCTTGCCGAAGCTGGATTCCCGGATGATGGGAACACTACCAAAGACATAAAGAAACCAATAGGTACTGGACCGTGGCTGCTTGCCGATTATAAGCAAGATCAATATGCGGTATTCACTAGAAATCCGAATTATTGGGGAGAGGCTCCCAAAATTGACAAGATAACCGTTAAAATCATACCGGATGGCGAAACGCGAGTGCTGGCTTTTGAGAAGGGCGAGCTGGATCTGATTTTTGGCGAAGGGGCCATTAGCATGGATGCCTTCCAGCAATTGAAAGCTTCGGGCAAATATGAAACCGAATTATCCGAGCCTGTAGGTACAAGAAGCCTGCTGCTAAATACATTAAATGAAAAGCTGGCAGACCACCGGGTGCGGCTTGCTCTTCAGCACGGCTTCAACAAAGCAGCCATGGTGAAAGGGATAACGGGAGACGTAGAGGAAAAGGCAGACAACATTTTGTCCAAAAACTATCCTTACTCCAATATCAACGCCCAGCCGATAAACTATAATATTGATAAAGCTAAGGCCTATCTGGAAGAAGCAGGATGGAAGCTGAAGGCGGGCCAAACCGTAAGGGAAAGGGACGGACAAAGGCTGGAACTAGAGTTAATGTATGATAAGGGAGATCTCATTCAAAAAACGATGGCAGAAACGATTCAGTCTCAATGGGGAGAAATTGGGGTTAAGCTGAACCTCTCAAGCGTTGAGTTAGCCGTTATACCCAAACGGTTGAGAGAGGGCCAATTCGACATCCACTTCTGGTTCAATTATGGTGTACCTTATGATCCGCACTCGTTGATCAATTCTGTAAGTGAGCCGAATTTCGGCATTTCCGAAGCTCACAGCCGTATCCCGATGAAGGCAGAGCTGGATCAGCAAATTCATGCGGCACTGGCTTCAACTGATGAGACCAAACGCCAGGAGTTGTACACGTCTATTTTGAAAACATTGCATGAGCAGTCGGTCATCCTGCCTATTTCTTATATTAAACAAACGGTAGTTTACCAGAAAAAAATCAAAAACTTTAAATTTCCCGCTAGCCGTTGGGATCATCCCTTTGATGGAATTACAATCAAACCGTAACGAACAGGAGGTCCCTTCCATTTTATGAGCAGCTATATCGGGAAGCGATTTCTGGCAATTATCCCCATGGTTCTTTTTGCGACACTCATCACGTTTATACTCATTCATCTTTCGCCGGTCGATCCGGCGGAAGCTTATTTTTCCGCAGCACATATTAAACCGACCGAAGAGCTGCTATCCGAGAAACGACATGAGATGGGGCTGGATATGCCGCTGTTTGTGCAATATGGGCATGCTGTGGCACGTATAGCCCAGCTTGATTTTGGCACATCGTATCTTTCGGGTAAACCTGTCTGGCAAGAAGTGAGGCTTCGCTTGCCCGCTACGCTGCAGCTTGCCTTAAGCAGTATGTGCTTAACGATTGTGGTCAGCGTCCTGCTTGGGTATGGGTCGGCTATTTATAAAAATAGCTGGGTGGACTATTTGAGCAGATTGCTTTCGTATTTTGGCGCTTCGATCCCACAGTTTTGGCTTGGGTACTTATTGATTTTCTTCTTCTCTGTTCAGCTGGATTGGCTGCCTGTAGACGGAATCGGCACTTGGAAACATCTCGTTCTTCCTTCATTAACGTTGTCTTTGGGACTCATTGCCATCTATACTCGACTGCTGCGGGAAAGCATATTGGAGCAATTGCAGGAATCTTACGTGATGTACGCTCGGACGAGGGGAATGAAGGAAAAAACGATTATTTTGCAGCATGTTATGAAAATTGCGATTTCCCCCGTCATTACCGGTCTTGGCATGAATTTAGGCAAATTGCTGACAGGAACGATTATCGTAGAACAGCTGTTTTCATGGCCCGGATTTGGACGGTATTTCGTAGAGGCCATTTTTAATCGGGACATTCCCGTTATTCAATGCTACGTAGTTCTCGCAGCCTGTCTGTTCCTCATAAGCAATCTGCTCGTTGATTTGGTGCAAATGTATATGGACCCGAGAATTTCGTTGAAGGGAAGAAGCGTTCATTGATTGCAACCATTCACAATACCTTCAAAGGAAGGAAGACAATTGCGGTATGCTCCGCTGTACTGCTGCTTTGCTTTCTTATTACGATTCTAGCGCCATGGATCTCGCCACATGATCCAGTCAAGGTCAATCTGGAGCTTAAGCTGCAGCCGCCTTCACCCGACAATTTATTAGGAACCGATCACTTAGGACGCGACAATTTATCTCGTCTCCTGTTTGGAGCCCGAATATCATTAGGTCTTGTTTTCATGGTCTTTATGGCTTCATTAGGAATGGGGCTTCTCGTTGGAACGGCGGCAGGCTACAGAGGCGGCTGGATCGATTATGCTGTCATGCGGTTTTGCGATGGGGTTATGGCTTTTCCAAATCTTGTGCTCGTATTGGGGATTGTTGGTATCTTTGGTCCTGGAATTATGCAAGTCGTGCTAGCCCTCCTGTTTGTGCAATGGGTATATTATGCGCGAATGTTTCGTGGTCTCGTTGTCAGCTTGAGAGAACGCCAGTTTATAACTGCTGCCCGGATTAGCGGCTCCTCTTCATGGAAGATTATTAGATTACATATAATTCCAAATGTACTGCCACCCATTATCGTCATCGGCACTCTGGAAATGGGCTGGGCGATTATGGATATCTCTGCTCTATCCTTTCTCGGTCTGGGCATTCAAGCACCTACACCCGAGTGGGGAGCCATGATTCATGAAGGCAAAGCTTTTATTCGCAGCCATCCCGAATTAATGCTGTATCCAGGACTGCTTATTTTGCTTGTTGTTATTAATTTCAATTTGCTGGGAGAAGCTTTATCCAGTCATTTTGGGGTAAAAAAACATTTTTGAACAGGAATGAGACCTACGATGGAAGAGCCTCGCAAAGTGATGCAGGTAAGCGGTTTGAACGTCACAATGAAGACGAAGCAGGGCTTGCTCCCGCTCATTCAAAATATTCATTTTGATTTAAAGCAAGGTCAGGTGCTTGGTCTTGTCGGAGAAAGCGGCAGCGGCAAAACTGTAACCTGCAGTTCCTTGCTGCAATTGCCAAGTCAACAAGCTATCAGGGAAGGCAGCATTCAATTAAACGGACGTGAGCTGAACGGCTTGCCCCAGCAAGAGATGCAGCGCATTCGAGGCAAAGAGATTGGCTTTATTATGCAAAATCCGATGAATGCCTTCACCCCCGTGTATACGATAGGCCATCAATTTATGGAAACTATCCGTATGCATTGCAAAATGAGCAAAAAGCAAGCATTCGAGCTGGTAGCGGTTTGTCTGGAAAATGTAAACTTGCCTGAGCCTTCAAGGCTCATGAAGCTGTATCCTTTTCAACTGAGCGGGGGAATGCTTCAGCGGGTCATGATTGCCCTATCCATGTGTCTGAAGCCTGCCGTCGTAATCGCCGATGAGCCAACGACTGCTTTGGATGTGGTCAACCAGCTTCAGGTGTTAAAGCAGCTTGAACGGCTGAGAGCGGAATGTGGTACAACGATTTTATTAATTACCCATGATTTGGGCGTCATTGCGGAGATGGCGGATGAAGTTATCGTCATGCATCAAGGGTCTATCGTTGAACAAGCCGATGTATTTGAACTGTTCGATGCTCCCAAGAATGAGTATACGAAAACATTGTTAAACGCCAGGCTGAAGCTGCCTGCTTCATTGAAAATGAGGACATGACCGTAAATGTAATTTAGCAAACGGGGTAGAACCATATGAGCTTGCTGCATGTAAAAGAAATCACCCTTGCCTATGGAAAAGCCGGACTGTTCGGCTTGCCGCGCCGACTCATTCCTGTCCTCTCCAATGTCTCACTAACGATTGATGAGGGCGTTTGTCTCGGTTTGCTTGGAAGCAGCGGTGCAGGGAAAAGTACGCTCGGCAAAGTTATTTTGGGCTTGGAGAAGCCATCACACGGCCAAATTATTTTTCAAGGACAAGATCTTTACAACATGAGTGCTTCTGATCGAAAGCAGGCCAGAAGAGATTTGCAAGTCGTTTTTCAGGATTGTTACTCCTCGGTAAATCCACGAATGACCGTAGAACAGATCATTGGAGAGCCGCTCGATAACTACGAAATCAGGTCACCCAGCAAACAAAAGCATGTAATTGGTGAGCTGTTGGAAATGGTCGGTTTAAAAGCGGAGGATATGGCCAAATATCCGAATCAATTCAGTGGTGGACAGCTGCAAAGAATTAATATTGCCCGAGCGATTGCCTTAAAGCCGAAGCTTATCGTGCTTGATGAGTCGGTAAGCAGCCTCGATATGGTTACTCAAACCCAAATTTTAGCTTTGTTAAACGATTTAAAACGTTCATTCGGGCTTTCTTATTTATTTATAACACATAATTTGGAAGCCGCCTATTTTCTGTCAGATCGGTTAGCAGTGTTAGACCATGGCGAGCTGGTTGAAATGTTTGAAGAAAAGGAACAAATCTTAACATCGCCACATCCTGCTGTACAAAGTCTGCTGCAATCTGTTCTAGCTGACCATCCTGGCAATCGGAAAGTGAGAAACGTGCAGCAATTTACTTAAGTGTGTGAGGCATAACCACGAGGCGATTCAACGTGGGGGCCCCACACTTTTTTTACGTGATGGCCTCTGGCCACTATACCGTACTTGAAAGGAGCTAATATCCCGCAATGAGCACAAATATGTCCGTATCCTCGCCTTTTATTAGACTTTATGTCATTACGTTTTTGTTTTTCAGTGCAAATCCCATTATTAATATTGTTGTTCCCCTGCGCGGTGAAGCCGAAGGGGCAAGCAATACCGAAATTGGTATCATGATGGGCGCTTATATGATGACCAGCATGCTGTTCCGTCCATGGGCGGGCAACGTTGTCCACCGCTTTGGCCCACTATTCGTGCTGCGTATTTTGTTAACTGCAAACTTTGTTATTTTGGTTCTGTATGCACAATTCGGTCTGGAGTGGTATTTCGTTCTTCGTGCGTTGCAAGGCATTACGACAGCTTTTTTCTCCTTAGCCTTGCAAATGGGCATTGTCGACACGTTACCCGAAAAAGAGCGTTCGCAAGGCATATCGCTGTATTTGTTAGCAGGCATGCTGCCTACCGTAATCGGACCCATAGCCGCTTTATATTTGTGGGATTGGGGCGGGATGAAGGCGTTCGCTTCTGCCATGCTCATTATTGGCCTTGCAGCCAGCATTATAGGATACCATTCGCCGCTTCCGTCCCGTTTGATCAGCAACGATGACATGAAGCCAAAAAGCTCCATGATGGCCCAGCTCAGCCAATTATGGAGCAATCGTGCCTTTCTTGTATGCAGTATGGCTATGCTCATTGCTTCCGCTGGCTTTGGCGCTGTTGTAACGTTCATTGTGCTGTATACACAACAAAGCGGAGTCGGCAATGCTGGCCTCTATCTCATGGTTCAAGCTGGCGTCATCGTATTAGCTAGATTTGCTCTTCGCAAAAAAGTGCCTTCAGAAGGGAATTGGCATGCGCCTTTAGTTATCGGCCTGCTGCTGTGCTTAACCGTAGGCATTCAGCTATTAGCCATGTCTATACATTATGGAGCTGCCCTTATGTATGCGTCGGCTGTATTAAACGGGTTTGGTATGGCACTGCTGTATCCAACGTTGATGACGTATTTAACCTTTGTGCTGCCAGCAGCTTCCCGCAATACGCTTATCGGTGTATTTATTGCGGTGTCAGACTTCGGCGTCGTGCTCGGCAATATGGCAATGGGACCCATCGCTGACCATTGGTCATATTCGTTGATGTATAGCGTTTGTGCCAGCATGCTGCTTGCCGCTGCTGGAGTTGTGTACGTAAGTGGCCGTCGCTTGAATAGATATTGACAATCTGCGAATTTGGATGGAGCTTGCCATTTAGGGTTGGATTTTCCTCAAGGACAAGCGGCTTCTCGAAACGCTTCAATCAGCGTTTTTATTAATTTTCTATGATTTATATCACTTACGTTCTTAACCTAACGACTTATACTCATTACTATAAGCAGCTAAAGTTAATAATGAATAGGTGGGGGTATGATTTATGGAATTAATGAAAAATTCAGAACCGAAAAACCAATTTAGCGGACTTGGCCTTGTTATTTTCCTGATGGGTGTGATTACGTTCGGCCCGTTGATTTATTTTCTAATTAGCTGGGCGCTTGGCAATGTGCCACTGGTATCTGGAGGACCCGTAAATTGAAGAAAATGGTACCTAATAGATGAGTCTTGAACAATCAATTTAGTGAGTTTGAACCCCTGATTCTATCAGATATTTCCCATATTTGATAGGGTCAGGGGTTCTCATTTTTGCATAACGAAGCCAAGTGTTGGTCTATTATAGCTTCAAGTCGGTCTGCTGTCAGCCGTTTTGGCTGCATAAGCTGGTGAACGGCTAACCCATCGACTAACGCGTACAATTTCTCTGTTTCCAAATCGGGATCCAATCCCGGCCTTATCAGCTTCTGCTCCACCAGCGTATCAATCACAAACTTCGAAGCTTTGTATAAGCCATCCTGCATGTCCTCGCTTAATCTTTTCAATTCCGGATAAATCAATGCTTTGGCATTAAATGAAAACCAAACCTCCATTTCCATTATTCTTTCCTTGTCCACGGGCAAAAACTGCAAAAGCAAACGTTTCAAATCCAACAGAATCGGTCCTTCAAAATCCCATGCTTCAATCCGTTCCTGAATGCGATGAACAAAAAGGTTCATACAGAAGGCAAACAATTCCACCTGTGTGGAGAAGTAATGTCTCATTGATCCTACGGATAATCCGGCTTCCTCTGCGATATTGCGAACGGTGGCTTGTTCAAGGCCCGATCTTTCGATGACTCTTAAGGCTGCTTCGGCGACGATATGTCTCTGTTTTTCATGATCTACGATTTTTGGCATAGCTCCATTATACATGGTTTCTTTTTTATAATACAGTGTGCTATAATCATTTAAATAATACAATGTATTAAATAAAAGATAACCATGAGAGGAAATATTGCCAAATGAGTAGAGTTAGCTTACGAAAGAAATCATCCAAAATCATAAAGTGGAAAAGAATACTGCTGATCTTTGTATCTGTCATTATGTTCATCATTGGATCAGGATTTGTTTATGAATGGATTTCATCTGAGCAAGCTGAAGGAAATTATCCACCCCCAGGTAAGCTAGTCGATGTTGGTGGATATCGTCTGCACATCCACAAAATCGGTACTGGTTCCCCCACCATTATTGTTGAAGCAGGAAGCGGAGAAACGAGTTTATCCTGGAGAGATATCCCCGACCAGCTGGCTAAATCCGCAACCGTCGTGAGTTATGATCGTGCCGGATATGCGTGGAGCGAGAAAGCGAATAGGGAACGGACAGGAGCCAACGTTGTTTCAGAGCTGCATGCCGCTTTGAAGAAAGAGGGTATCGACGGGCCCTATATACTTGTCGGTCATTCGCTTGGAGGGATGTACGCCCGGTTATTTGCACAAACCTATCGAGATGAAGTCACTGGTTTAGTGCTTGTTGATGCGAGACCCGAAAATGATGAACGGGATACGAAGGCGATTTACGAGCAGGAGAAATTTGTAGGAAACCCATCGGCTACTGTTTTAAAGTTATTAAAGATGTCGGGAAGCTTGCGACTGTTCCAGGATGTTTTGCTGGAAGGTCTGGTTGCAAAGGAAGACAGGGAGCGGTTTATCAACGTTATTGCCAAACCCAGTTTTTTTGAGGCCAAAGAAGAAGAGGGAAAACTGGCGAACAGCACAGAAGACGCAATTCGAGGACAAAACTTGAATACGCTACCTGTGAGAGTTATTGCCAGAGGGGTACCTCAAGACTACGCCAAAGCTGGCATTTCCGAAGATAACGGTAAAAGGCTTGAGGATATCTGGCAAGCCGGACAGCGAGAAATGCTTACAATTTCCACTGCCAGTCAGCTTATTGTAGCAAAGAAGAGCGGTCATATGGTCATTCACGATGAGCCCTCTCTTGTTGTTGATACCATCCTCAGTTTATTGGAACGTTAGAATTATGATACCAAGGAGAAGTAGAAAATGAATTTCAACTTTTATAACAGTTTTATGAAGATGATAATATTGACGGTACTTGCTCTGTTTTCACCGCTTGCAGTTTATGCTGAATCAGATCCATTGAATGTGGATGCAGAAAAAATCGATACGTTCATGGAGTCTGCTATAGACAAACTTCACGTACTCGGCGCTGCTTTGGGGATCGTAAAGGGCAATCAAACGCTTTATCTGAAAGGCTACGGCTATTCCGGCGTTGACCATTCGCCAGTTACGTCACAAACCCCTTTTGTTCTGGGCTCTACAAGTAAATCATTTACTGCCTTAGCTATTATGCAATTGGTTGAAGAAGGTAAGATTGATCTCGAAGCGCCGGTACAGCGATATTTGCCGTGGTTTCGATTAGCCGATGAAGAAGTGTCCAAGAATATTCTAGTCAAACATTTACTAAATCAAACTAGCGGACTCTCTACTTATGACGGACGACTTGGCATCACGAACGGTCATAAGTCCATAGAGGAACATTTGCGAGATCTGAAGCATACGCCGCTTACCGAACCTGTAGGACAAGTATTTCAATACTCGAATTTAAACTATAATATTCTCGGTGGAATTGTTCAAACGGTATCGGGAGAGGCTTATCCCCAATATGTAGACAATCACATTTTTAAGCCATTAGACATGCAGCACAGCTATGCTTCGGCAGTAGAGGCTGAGCAAGACGGCTTGGCAACGGGGTACCAATCTATATTTGGATGGATGGTTCCGACCAAACAACTACAACATGAGGGCACTGTGGCATCGGGTTATTTAATTTCAAGTGCGGAGGACATGTCGAATTATTTAATTGCCCAAATAAACCAGGGATATTTTAAAAACCAGACTTTATTATCCAAAGAGGGTGTCAACCACATGCACCAGCCTGCTTCCTCTATGGGAGACGGTGCATTTTACGCCATGGGTTGGGTTGTCAACCAAAACACGAATGTCATTTTTCATAACGGTTCAACAGAAAATACGTTTTCGCTGATGGTGATGAATGGGGATTATGGTATTGTTCTTCTTATTAACGCATACGATCCGCTCGTTCCCTACGATAGTATAGTGGCCGGAATTAATGGAATTCTTAACGGCCAAGAGCGTTCACAAGCTGACCTGCCTAGTTTTAACAAGACGTACATGATTGCTGATTTAATCGTACTGGCTGTTCTGGCTTGGGTCTCTCGATCCGTCTACAATTTATATAGATGGATACTGAAGCCAACCTTTACACCCTTGCGCATTGCTATCAATTGTGTGTACATTTTGCTATTTAATCTGCTAATTCCATCGTTGATTCTTTTCTATGTACCCAAACTAGCTCAAGCTCCGTGGGCGGTGACATTTTCGTTCTTACCAGGCTTAGGACATGTCCTTTATTTCCTATCTATCCTTTTGTTATGTATGGGGCTGATCAAATCAGTACTGATTATTCGCAGTATGGATGGGAGAAGGCTTGGCTCCAAGGCAGGAGATACTCTACATCATACTGAAGGCTAATAGCATAACGAACAAATAAGAAGAAAGCAGCTACAACAAACAATATGATTAGGTGTATTCCAATAAGCCTTGAGGGCTGTCACTACCGATCTCGGCGAAGGCTACCTGGTTTTGTACATGCAACGACTGGGCAAGGACCGGTGTAAGAAATCATCCATTAGATTCCATATAAAAGCTCATCCCCGATTTACAGGAATGAGCTTAATATACCAAGACCGTATCAAGCCTGACACTATCCACAGCTTCTACTAAGCGTCGAACGTGCCACTCCTCAGTCATTTCGGAAAAGCCCTTGCGCTTACTTCTTTAAGTTAACGGTTACTTTAAAGTAGTCACCATCGATTTCTATATGAAGCCGTCCTCCCTGAAGCTCAATAATGCTCTTAGCGATGGCAAGACCCAAGCCGGAGCCTTCTGTGTTCCGGGAAGCATCGCCTCTTTTGAAGCGTTCGAACAGATCCTGCGCATCAAATAAAATTTCGTAAGCTGAGACATTGCTGATTTTCAGAACGACATGCTCCTGTTCCTCGGTCAATGAAAGATGAACCCGGGTGTCCGGCATGGAGTAGTTGAGCGCATTATGAATCAAGTTCTCGAATACCCTCCACGTCTTATTGCCGTCCAGCTGGGCGAAGATATGGGGACGCTCGATATGGATTCGAAAATGAAGCATGGACGCTTCGATTTTATCGCTGCATTCAGCGAGAGCCTGCTGCAAAAGTGCAGCCACATTGACCGTCTCCAGTGCCAGTACGACGGCGCCGCTGGAAAACTGGGATACCTCGAAAAGATCGTCGATCAGCATTTTGAGCCGCTGTGTTTTTTTCTCTAAAATATGCACGTAGTGATTGGACTCACCTGGCAGCGGGCTTTCTTTTTTGAGCAAATCGATGTAGTTGATCATGGAGGTAAGCGGCGTTTTCAAATCATGGGAAACATTGGAAATCAATTCGGATTTGGACCTTTCGCTTCTCAACTGTAGGTCTAAAGCGGTTTGAAAGCCTTGCTTCATGTTGTTCAACTGCCGGATCATATGAGACAGCTCGCCTTTGCCGCGTTCCTCAAGCGCAACGTTCAAACGTCCGGCACATATCTCGCTCATGCCGGCGAGCACGTAGTTCAACGTTCCCACCCGTTTGACGAGATAAGGAACGGCGATCAACATATAAGCAGCTATATAAATGACGGATAGCAGCGACCAGACCCCTGATTCCGATTCCTGTAATCCTAAGCATACAGACAGCCCAAGTAACGCTATTAATAGGAAGATTAGTATGGATTTAAGTAGTATTTTTTTATTAACAAAAGCCGCTTTCATCAGCCTGCTTAGCGTTAGAATGTACCCTGCCTTCCACTGCCCGTAGACAGCTCCCTTTCTACGATACAGGAGCAGCGCATCATTCAGGTAAATGCTAATGCAGGCGATGAGCATAGCGAGCAGGGACCAGCGGTAAACAGAGTTGGACGGCGTAAGCATATCCCAATCATAGACCGTCCTTCCGTAAGTTAACGCGTAGAAGGAAGCTAAGATAAATATAAGGATGCGAATATCGAGCGGGATGCACTGCCATGTGGCTGTGAACGTTCCACTCCATACATTCTCCTTTACCCCGTTTTTTCGCATGTAGACGAGAAGAAGGATAATGGCTACCACTACTGCCACAAGACCGGCAAATTCAAACTGCAGCTGCTTCCGGATTCCTAACAAAGTGACGTAGTCCTTGAACATGATGACTTCGGTACCGAAAGCTAAATCTGCCGGTTCTACAGCTGCATAAAAGGTAAAACTTCCTTCCAACTGATTCGCTTTGAAATAGTCATTAAGCCAGATCAGCTGTTTATTCGGTTTTTGAAGTGGAAATATCATCGTATGCGTGGTTTCCGAATTCTCTTGTGTTTCCAATGCTCCGTTAGGGTTACTCAATCTATTCGTGTACGTTTGATGATTCTTTTTATCGGTAATCGAATATTTGATGATAGGATCAAGACGGGCTGCGGTCCTTTTCAACTCCTCGTATTCCGAGTCTCTTTTTGAAATGTATTTTTTTGTCTTGTCAAGAAGCTCCGACTGCCATGCGTCCTCAACTTGTTTACTCCATTCGGCTGACATCCATTGTCCCGTTTTTTCTTGAAGCGCACGAAGAGAAGAGGCGACAGGGGGCGACAATTTCAACTCCTCATCTGCGGAGCTTTCCAGCTCTGGAATCATGATTGTCCCGCTCAGCGTTTCGTTCGTTAGGTAGTCAAATTGTTCCCTCCATTGCCGGATCGTATCTTCGCTAACTTTCTCTTTCTCGCTAAGCCTGTTGTAGTTTTCGTATTCAGCTCGGTATTTCGTTATGTCACGCACATTCATAAATACCTGTACACCATAAAAGAAATCACCTTGAAAGAAAGGGTTGCCATATATGTAAGCTCGTTTATTATTAATATCGATAGCTAGCAGTAGCGCTAGCGCCGCGAAGCAAACAAGCAAGATTGGGGCAAACGCGGGCAGGTGTTTATTTTTCGATTTTGTATCCAATACCCCATACCACCTTCAAATATTTTGGTTCGCGCGGGTTTATTTCGATTTTTTCCCGTATGCGTCTTACATGGACCGCAACCGTATTTTCACCATTGCAGCTCGGTTCTCTCCACACTTTTTCATAGATTTCTTCAATGGAAAACACGCGCCCCTTATTTTCCATAAGAAGCTCTAGTATTTTGTATTCTGTCGCGGTCAGACGTACCACTTCCTCGTCAACGGTAATCGTCTTCGTGCTTTTGTTCAAGGCCAGCCCTTGGGTGTAGATGACATCTTCGGACGGCTTGTAGTTGCCGAGGCGAGTGTATCTTCTTAATTGGGATTTCACCCGTGCGATCAGCTCCAAAGGACTAAAAGGCTTGCTGATATAGTCGTCGGCCCCCGCGTTTAGTCCCACAATCTTGTCGGCATCTTCGGTTTTGGCGGAGACGATCAGGATCGGAATGTTTTTGGTTTCCCGGATTTTAAGCGTAGCTTGAATGCCGTCCAGCTTGGGCATCATCACATCCAGAAGAATCAGATGGATTTCATTCCTTTCGAGCACCTCCAGGGCTTCGAGACCATTGCTGGCGGTAAACACGTTCAGACCTTCCCTTCTTAAATTAATACTGACGGCCTCCACAATTTCGGCATCGTCGTCAACGATCAATACATTGCATTTTTCCATGAGTAACCACCTTGCTTGAAAATGACTTTCGTTTGCGTGCGAACGAGAACGATATCACTAGTTTACTAGAGAAGTTTTACAAAAAAATGCTTAAAATTCTTACAAATCTTTTACAATGTCCATTTTGTATGAACGAGGCAAAAAAATAACCCAGCTGCCACCGCGGCAACTGGGTTCTATCATCATATCGAAGCTGCCAATTTGGCAATTTCTGATTTCTCCTCAGGGAACTTAGCTATATAGGCATCATAGGTTTGTTGATCATTTTGCCCTAATTTTTGCAAGGCTGCCAAGTACCATCTCACGATCATACGTGAAATGGGGGCATCCGATTGAAGGCCAGCATTCACTCGCAGTACATCTACCGCCCCTTTGTAATCCTGCCGTTCCGCAAAAATTTTCCCTATGGCCAATGATATGCCAGGAGTAACATCAAATGGCTCCCCTTGCATCTGTCCTTTGGGTAGGCTTTTTAAAGACTCCTTACGGATCAGCACCTGCTGGTAAGTCTCAACGGCTTGATTCCATAGCTTACCATTCAATTCCTTGTTGTTGTCCGTTCTTGCACGATCACCCAGCTCAGCATAAAGACCAATCGCACGTTCATACCAGTTCTGTCCGCCTGGCCTGATATTAATGCCCCAGCTATTATTGCGCAGGTTTCTCTCTGTCACTGCTAAAGCCTCGTTTAACTTCCCTTCCGTGATGTATTGGTTATACTCGGTCTCAAGGCTTTCTTTATTATAGGGTTCCTTTTGTTTCAACAACTCCAAATAGGTTTTGGCCTCTTCGTACATGTTAGCATTTTTAGATTGATTATAAGCTTGATACAGCAGGCTTAGCTTTAGATTCACATAGTCCGGATGAGCAGGTGTCGCTGCCAAGGCTGCATTCATCGGTTTCATCACATCTTCAAAACGAACCTGTTCGCTACTCTGCAGCTTTTCTAGTGTCGCCATGTACTGCCGATTACCATTTAACTCTTTAAGTCCGGATACCATGACAACAATCGAGACGATACCGATCAATAACGGGTATATCAAGCGTGTTTTTCCTTGATTTATTCGCCCGATCCAAGTCTTTTCCTTGATTAAGGATGGGACGAACCTCAAACCTGCAGCCAAACCACCAAGGGAAAGAAAAACAACCGAAGCCAGATAAGCATAGCTCATTTCAAAATCAAGTAGGCTATGGATCAAAATCGATACCGACACGATATAGAAAACCTGATAGCTGCCGCGATCTTCAATGTTTTGTTTGAAGTATTGCCTGATATATAAATAATAAATAGCAATAAGCAGGGCCGTCAGTACCAGTAATCCAATCAAGCCGGTTTCAACCCAATATTGCAGGAAAAAATTATGTACCTGTTTAACGATATAAGGATTGTTTTGATACTGTTGATATAAAATCGTCCATGCGCCACCCCCAGCTCCAGTAATGGGGTAATCACTCACCAATTTCATAGAATCCTTGTACATCGTCAATCGTTCCAGAACACTATGCTGCTGGAAATTAATCGATTGCAGGCGAGTCTGTAATTCCACGGGCAGGAGCCTGGAAACAAAATTGTTTCCTGACAGCAGTATAGCACCGAACAAACCCGCTACAATCAGAATGATCGGAATAAAAAGATTGGCTATACGATACTTGTTAATCGCAAGCGTTCGCTGCTCCAGCTTCGGCACCACATAACGCTGAATGACAGTAATGACCAGACCCACTACTATCGATACAGAGCCTACAATCAGCCAGCCCTTTAACGATTCAGAATCAAACAGGCTGAGTAGAGCGGGTTGAAGGGGGTCACCTGCCGTTACTTGCTGAAAGATACGGGTCGTAATACTTCTGACAGGCTCAAGTATCAGCAGCGCACCGACGGCACCGATCATCGCGTACACAAAAAAACAAATTTGCTGTGCGAATCTGAAAAAAGGTAAAATGGCCAGAGCAATCAGAGGCAATACGACCAGTCCACCTCTGGAAAGTGTGAGAAGGAACGACACGAGCAGCGGCACTATCATAACCGCGTGGATCGAGACCATATACCATTTGCGTTCATTCATTAACAACCACAAAGCAGATAATAGAATAGCTAACAAATAAGCGGCATACGCATTGGGATATTGAAATACCGAGCTTAGCCTCAGCCCTTGATCGGACAGCATCACCGCATCCCTAAAATAAGCATTGCCAAACATATTCATAAAACAATAAATGACAGCGACGTAACCAGCTAATACGATACCATTTTGGATAATTCGTGCACCGAGCTTGTTTTTGGCAAAAGCTACGGCTAGGACAAAAAAGATACTGTACATCACATTTAACATAATCATACTGGAAGCATAATGGCTTGAAACGGCATGGACAGATGCAAGGATGTAAGCAGCGGGGATCGTCCATATCCATAACCCGAGGACATCACTGACATCCGTTAATTTCCAATGATAAGCTTGATAAATGCTAAGTACAAACAGCATGATCCCCGCCCAAAATAACGCAGAATTCAATGCATATTCATATTGTACCGTGTAACCGTAAAAAAGCCCGGTTTGAAACAACCATACGAATAAAAAAACAGTAATCAGTGCGAGTGAAAGCCAATACAGGAGAGACCTGTCCTTATCACCTTTGTTTCCACGCTCCCTGTCTTTTTTGTATGAATGGGGAATTGATGATGTTGCCATACCTAACCTCTTTCCTGTAAAATCAACTTTTTCATTCACATATAAGCTAATATTTTCCACTTCATTAGACGTAGCAAGTCCTACATTTGTTTCATTTTCTGGAATATTTATATTCTTAAATAACGAAAAAAAACTCGTCCTTGGCTTCATCGGCTCAAGACGAGTTTTTTGCTACTTTCTACCAGATAGGCACGAAACCGTTAATTTCGTCAAGAATACCATCGATGGCCTGTACAACATCAGGAGTCAAGGTAACGCCGCTTGCTTTGATATTTTCTTCAATTTGCGTTAGTCGGCTGGCTCCTACAATCGCTGAGCTGACACCCGGCTGTCTTAATATCCAGGCGATTGCGAGCTGCGATAAGGTCAATCCCTGATCTGTGGCAATGGCATCCAGCTTGCCCACGCACCCAAGAACATCGTCCTGCAAATAGCTGCTAATCCAGCGGTTGATATCGCTGTTGGCCGCGCGGCTTTCGGATGGA
Organism: Paenibacillus sp. FSL H7-0331; assembly: GCF_001956045.1. The sequence goes on from NZ_MRTH01000004.1 coordinate 55,763, forward strand.
ATCGGCTGGCCTGCCTTGTATTTGCCGCTCAATATGCCTTGTGCCAGCGGAGAAAACACGATTTGTCCCAAGCCTTCTTTGACGGAGGTTGGCAGCACTTCTTTCTCAATATAACGGACAAGCATGTTATAGATAGGCTGGTTTGAAATTAACGGTCTCAGGTTCAACCTTTTGCCTATATGGACCGCATCAGTAATCTGTGCTGCCGACCATTCGCTCACTCCGGCATACAGGACCTTTCCCTGACTGACCAAATCGTCCAGAGCGCGCAGCGTTTCCTCTAACGGCACCTCCGGATCGAACCGGTGGCATTGATACAAGTCGATATAATCCGCTCCAAGCCTCTTCAGGCTGGCTTCGCACTGTTCAACGATATGCTTGCGCGACAGTCCTTTATCGTTGGGTCCATCACCCATTGGAAAATACAGCTTTGTCGCAATGACATAGCTTTCACGTGCATAATCCTTAAGCGCTTCACCGACGACGATTTCCGAAGCACCGCGGTTGTACGCGTTGGCTGTATCAAAGAAATTAACGCCGTTATCGTAAGCGTATTTGATGCAATCGATCGCTGTCTGCTTCTCCACCGCGGTACCGTAGGTTAACCAGCTTCCCAACGAAATCTCACTGACTTTTAATCCACTTCTGCCTAAATTCCGATATTGCATGTTTATATTCCTCCTGTTTAATCAATCTGTCTGCTTAATAGCGATACTAGCAGCGGCCGATATTTTCGATTTTTTCATACTGATCCTCATGATACAGGATAAGAAGAAATTATTTAAGAACTGACTTATTATGCAATTAGTTACCTTGAAGTAACCACGATGGGATATTCCGAAGAATGAAGCAGCGATGTCAGCACTTTTGGCTTGTCCAAAAGCCATTTCGTTCCATAAAGCTAACATTGACAGATGTTCATTAGTGGCATAATAATTAACATCTAAGAACAGTCAGGTTCCAATGAGGGCCTGATGTTCAATTTGAATGAACAAGGAGAATCCTACTATGCTGAATTATGATCCGTTATTTAACCCATACCCTTCTCAAAGAATGGTGACCTATGGCAGAAAAGGTATGGTCGCGACGACACAGCCCTTAGCTGCACAAGCAGGATTGGATATACTGAAAAAAGGCGGGAATGCGATTGATGCCGCAATTGCTACAGCTGCCTGCTTAACGGTGGTTGAACCCAATTCCAACAGCATTGGCGGCGATTGCTTTGCTCTGATATGGGTGGATGGGAAGCTGCATGGCCTCAATTCAAGCGGCCCTTCTCCAGCGGCGATTACTGTCGACAAGGTCAGGGAGGCTGGACACAGCGCTATGCCGACTTATGGAATGGTACCAGTCACAGTTCCGGGAACGCCAGCAGCTTGGGCGGCGATGTCAGAGCGATTCGGCCGGTTGCCTCTGGCGGAAGTGCTGCAGCCCGCTATCGAATATGCGGAACAGGGGTTCCCGGTATCACCGACCATTGCGAAATACTGGAAGCATGGCTTCGAGGCGATCAGCGCTTTGAACAGCAGTCTATACGATCCTTGGATGGAAACCTTTGCTGCAAATGGACGCGCACCCTATGCCGGAGAAATATGGCGTTCCGAGGGACATGCCCGCACACTTCGTTCGATCGCGGAAACGCAGGCGGAATCGTTTTATCGAGGGACACTGGCTGAGGAGATGGATCGTTTTTTCCGTAAGCACGGAGGATTCCTGACCAAAGAGGATCTGGCCGCGTATAAGCCGGAATGGGTGGATCCGATCCAGGTCAACTACAGAGGCTACGATGTCTGGGAAATTCCTCCGAACGGCCAGGGGCTGGTTGCTCTTATGGCATTAAATATTCTCAAAGGAATGGGTTTTGACGCCAAGTATACGGTGGATACTTATCATAAACAGATCGAGGCTGTAAAGCTGGCGTATGTGGACGGTCTGAAATATATTACGGATGCGACCAAGATGAAGGTTACTACGCAGCAGCTGTTGTCCGACGATTATGCCCGTGAAAGAAGGGAATTAATCGGTGCGGAGGCGATATTGCCATTGGCCGGGGAGCCGCCCAAAGGTGGAACTGTTTATATGGCCACTGCGGATGAAGAGGGCAACATGGTATCGTTCATTCAGAGCCATTCAGGCGATTTTGGCTCCGGAGTTGTGATTCCAGGGACCGGAATATGCATGCAGAACAGGGGAGCGGGATTTTCGCTCGATCCAGAGCATCATAATGTCCTTGAACCTGCGAAAAAAACACGGCATACGATTATTCCGGGATTTATTACGAAGGACGGCATGGCCGTTGGACCCTTTGGCGTGATGTGCGGTTCCATACAGCCTCAGGCACATGTACAGCTGGTGATGAATACGATTGATTTTCATTTGAATCCACAGGCGGCTCTGGATGCACCGAGATGGCGTTGGGTGAAAGAAAAAGTGATCGAAGTCGAGCCACAGTTTCCCGATCATATTGCTCAGGCCTTGGCAAGACGGGGGCATATCGTGCAGCGGGCACTGGATTCCGGCATGTTTGGCAGGGGGCAGATTATTTGGCGAGATGCGGTAACCGGAGTGTTGGCAGGTGGAACGGAACCAAGAGCCGATGGAGAGGTAGCTGCCTGGTGAGTGACGACAACAGCCGTTTTATTTCAAATGACTACGCTCGGTATCTTCGAAAAGATGGATTATTAAGCTTATAATAACTGCATTAAAAATTTGGATGTTATATTAATTGGCTGGATACCCCTAACACATAACATCATTATATAATATTGTTGTAAGGTGAATGTTAAATTAAATAACATGAAAAGAGGGGATTATATGAAAAATGCTTTCATCCAAAAATCATTACTAGTCGTTGCCTCTGCCGCTCTTGTTACTGCTACAGCTTGTGGGAATGCTGACACCAAAGAAGCAACCCCAACTCCCGGGACTGCAGTAAAGGAAAATGTGACCCTTACGATGGAGTACAACTGGTCAAGCCCGAATGCTGACAACCAGCTGTACAAGGAACGGATCCAGAAGTTTATGGCTGCGAATCCGGATATCAAGATTGAGGCGCAGGATATCCCCTCGGCCCAATATCGAACCAAGCTGCGTACGGAAGCAGCAGGCAACAGCATGCCGGATATGTTTATCTTATTTCCAGGAATAGAAATGGACCCATACATCGATGCCAAGGTGCTTATGCCTCTGGATGAGATTATGGATACCTGGAAAAACATTTTACCCGCTCAGGCATTGGCTGGCTATAACGTAGACGGTAAACAGTATGCGATTCCGACGAAAATGACCTTTGTTGATATTGTTTATTACCATAAGGATATGCTTGCCAAGGTTGGCTACAATCAATTCCCGAAAACCTATACGGAATTACTTGATTTAGTGAAAAAGCTGAAAGCATCCGGTGTGGTACCGATTGGCATCGGTAATAAGAACAGATGGCCATTGCAATCGACCGTTCTCTCGACTGTTGAGGATCGGATTGCAGGAACGGAATTCCTCACCAAGGTGAAGCAGGGCCAAGCCAAATTTACAGATCCCGATTTTATTAAATCGCTCGCTGTCTTTGACGAACTGAACAAGCTGGAAGCGTTCAACGCCGATTTGAACACGATGGATGAAGTGCAGCAGCAGGATTACTTCCTGCAAAAGAAAGCCGCGATCACCATGACAAGCTCAACCATTGATACCAAATTCCGTGTCAGCAATCCTGAAGGCGGAGACAATATAGGTGTTGCACTCTTCCCAACTATTGATGGCGGAAAAGGAACAGCAGGCAAAAGCGCAGGCGTCGTTCAATATGGAATCGGGCTCAGTAAAGAATTAAAAGGAGCCAAGAAGGAAGCTGCTTTCAAATTCCTGAAATATTTCTACGCACCTGAGCTGTATCAAGAATTGATGAGCAAAGGAATTGTGGTTCCGGCCAAAGTTGATATGCCTGCAGATACCAGCAAGTACCTGAAGGAAATGCTGGAGCTGACGAAAAACGGCGATGCGCTTGTATTTGACAGTGTGATGCCTGCACCTGTTAAGGATGTTATCGAGAATGGCCTGCAAGCCATTACGATGGGGCAAAAGACACCAGAGCAGGTTGCTCAGGATATGCAGGCTGCAATTGAAAAAATAAAAAAGTAAATGCTCGTGGTGAATAGGGGAGTACTTGCACAGCTTCTTTAAGAATCATGATGAGGGTAGGGAGGAATAGCAGTGAAAGCCTCAATCGGGGGATTTTCCTTCTATCAGCTGTTAAGCGAAGGTGAAATGGACATCTTCGGATATCTCGAAACCGTCAAATTCCGTTATGGATTGGATGCAGTAGATTTGTGGAATGGTTTTTTCTGTGACCGCAATGTTCCTATTTGGACTTTGGCAGACGAAGATTATCTGAGAAAAATAAGAAAAGCGCTGGATGAGAAACAGCTGACGGTTGCCAATTTGGCTGTGGACCGGGCCCACTTATGGGACCCCGATCCTGATGTCAGAGAACAATTGCATCAAAATGCGCTGCTGCATCTGCGTGCAGCACATATTCTGGGAGCGAAGTCGGTCCGTATTGATACAAGCCGGGGCCCGGGCGCCATGACAGAGGAGCGGTTTGATTATACAGTCGGGCGTTTTCGGGAATATGCACAGATTGCTTCCGACTACGGATTCACGGTAGGTCCTGAGAATCACACAGGAGCTTCATTGAATCCTTACTGGATGAAGCTGATTGCCGAAGAGATAGACCATCCGGGCTACGGCATCTTGCTTCATATTGGACGCTGGGAAGATGGGAACCAGCAGGGCGATCTGATGGTCGCTCCGTGGGTAAACCATACTCACTTTGATGCACGTACAGTGGGTTCGGCAAGAGCGGAAGAAACGGTCAAGCTTCTGAACAACCTCGGCTATACCGGATATTGGGCTGTGGAGTACAATGCTCCACAGAACCCTTATACGGAGCTCGGGTGGGCGCTCGGCTCCATGAAGAGAGTGCTCGTATCGGCAGGATTAACAAGCTAAGCTGGAGGCGTAAGCAATGGAACGGAAAAAGATCAGAATTGGCGTTATCGGCGTTGGGATTATTGGAAAAGCACATCTGGATAATTACGCTGGAATCGAGGGTGCTGAAGTGGTTGCCATCTGTGACATTAATGAGCGTGAGGCTCTGCAGGTCGCAGAGAAGTATGGAATTGCCCATGTGTATACCGATTACAAGCAGCTGCTGGCACGCGATGATATCGATGCGGTTGATGTCTGTCTTCACAATAATTTTCATGCTCCTTTGACTATTGCTGCCCTACAGGCAGGGAAGCATGTGTACTGCGAGAAGCCGATAGCCGGATCTTATTATGACGGTCAAAAGATGCTCGAAGCAGCAAGGGAATGCGGAAAAATGCTGCATATCCAGTTAGGCCTGCTGTATAAAAAAGAAACGAAGGCTGCGAAGGCACTGATCGACGCCGGGCAATTAGGCAAGCTGTTTCATGCGCGCTCATCCGGGTTTCGACGTCGGGGCAGACCCTATGTCGATGGCTTTGGTACCTCCAATTTCACGCGAAAACAAAGTGCAGGCGGCGGAGCGCTGCTGGACATGGGCGTCTATCATATTGCGCAAATGTTGTACTTGCTCGGTGTCACCTCCGTTCAAAGAGTAACCGGCAAGCTGATTCAGGAGATGGAAATGGACCCGCAGCGACAAGCGGACAGCGGGTTTGACGTGGAAGAATTGGCTCTCGGCTTCGTTACGTTCGAGGGCGGACTTACATTGGATATTTTTGAAGCCTGGGCCGTCCATTTGGGTGGCGTAGAAGGAAGCAGTATTATTGGGTCCAAGGGCGGAATTCGCCTTCCGTCCTATCATTCAGCCGAACAAACGGCTGACTTCAGCTTTCATACAACGGTTGCCGACATGGATCTGGACAGCAGGATTGATTTAAACCGGATGGATATCCGTTGGCACAGAATGAGAGAGAATGAGGATGCGTACGATTCGTCACAGCAGCACTGGATTGCCGCTCTGCAGGGCAGGGTAGAGCTGCTGCCGACGGCTGATATCGCTCTGGCGACCATGCTGATCAGCGAGGGGCTTTACCTCTCGGATACGCTGGGACGCGAAACGACGGCGGCTGAAATTATCGCGAACTCGCAGTCACTTGCGATTCGGATGTAAGCCTTGTCGTTTCATCCTGCCGGGAACGGGGAGCTTGCTCTTCGTCCCTGGTAATCCTCTCATTAAATTCAGAGTGAAGGAAGGCTAAATATGAATGTAACGAAGCGGATGGGAATCACTATATTTGTCGGAATGCTGCCCGCCTTGATTATTTATATCGGCATTGCATTGATTCCGGTTGCGATGTCATTGTACTATTCATTTTTCGATTGGAATGGCTTGTCTTCCATGACTTTTGTAGGCTTGGATAATTATGTTACCGCCTTGAAGGACAGCATATTCTGGAAAGGTTTTCAAAATAATATTTACATGATGATAAGCGGAATTTTGGGACAATTGCCAGTGGGGTTGTTTTTCGCGCTGCTGTTAAATCGGTCGTTGAGGGGTCTCAAGCTATATCGCTCCGTCTTATTTCTCCCGGTTATTATATCGGCGGTTATCGTTTCCCTGGTATGGAACATGGTGTACGGAACGGAATCCGGCTTGCTCAATAGTATCCTTAGCTCATCGGGTCTGGATTCATGGAAGCAAAACTGGCTGGGCAGCCCGCGTTGGGGCATGTTATCGGTAAGTATCACTTATTTGTGGCAGAACTACGGGTTTTTTATGGTTATCTTTTTGGCTGGCTTGCAAAATATTTCGGAAGAGGTCAAAGAAGCGGCAGTTATGGATGGGGCGACCGGTTGGACACGGTTGTGGTTTATTACGCTCCCGATGCTGAAGGAAACGATCTGGGTAACGCTCATCTTCTCGATCAGCAATAGCTTCCGGGTATTTGACCTGATCTATGTCATGACGGCTGGAGGGCCTGCGCATAATACCGAGGTCATGAGCATTTATATGTATACCAATGCATTTTCGAACATGTACTTCGGGCTTGGAAGCGCCGTATCCATTCTGATTCTGATATTCAGTCTGATTGCTATATATGCAGCCAAATTAATTACCCGTAGAAACGATTAATCCAGGCAAGCTGCAGAAGGAGGAGCGAGTAGCTATGCAAACATCACTTGGCAAAAAAACAATTATTCATATCCTGTTGGCAGTATTGTCCGCCATCAATATACTCCCGATCGTCTGGATGGTCGTCAGCTCTTTTAAATCTGAGGCAGACTTTGCAACGAATCCCTTGGGACTGCCTAAGACTTGGAATTTCAGCAATTACACGAGCGCCTGGAAGGTTGCCCATCTGGGTACTTATTTCTGGAACAGCGTGCTCGTGACAGCAGCTTCTATTTTGCTGACGGTGCTGCTCGGCGCACTGGCCTCCTACTTTTTATCGAGATTTGAATTTCGGATGCGCGGATGGTTATACGGGTTGTTTATTATAGGGATGACGATTCCGATTCACGCTACGCTCGTTCCGATCTTTATCGTGATGAAAAAAATCGGATTGTTGAACACCCACCTTTCTTTGGTGCTTCCTTATACGGCCTTTCATCTCTCGATTACGATCTTTATTCTCGCAGGCTTCATGAGAGGATTTCCGAAGGATGTTGAGGAATCCGCAATTATGGACGGAGCTGGACTGTACCGAATATTCTGGTCGATCATTCTTCCGATGACCCGGCCTGCTCTGGCTACTGTCATTATTATTAACTTTATTTACAATTGGAATGAATTTTTGTTCGCGCTTGTTCTGATTAATAAAGCGGCTCTGAAGACGTTGCCTCTGGGATTGGCTAACTTCGCCGGAACCGAGACCCGCTTTCAGACGCTGCAGATGGCGGCATTAACGATGGCTCTTGTACCGCTTGTCGGCTTTTACCTGGCGATGGAGAAACAATTGATACAAGGCATGACAGCGGGCGCGGTCAAAGGATAATCGTCAATAAAGATCGTTTTACCTGCGTAACTGGTTATTTATAACATGGATTTAATATTTAGGTAGCATCGAACCCTGGTTTTCCTTTAATGTAGAGAGGAAGCGTATTGCGGACAGGGGGAGCAGGATCGAGATGAGAGCTAACGGAACGCAATTATGGAATTTCAGCTTAAGAAGGAAGTCGGTAGCGATCTTTTTGCTGCTGGTCACTCTTCCTTCTATTCTGGTAGGTTATGTGATATTGAGCTGGTATGACGAAATATTAAGGCAGCAATTCATAGACTCCATGGAAAAGAACCTGAATACCATCGAGCTGAATCTGACTGAAAAAATCAAGGCTGTTGAAGATATATCAGACTATATGATCTATCAGGATAACTTTCGTAATTTCATGGAAACTCCGGCGACTCCGGCGTACAGAGAGCAAGTCAATAAGGATAGGACCGCAATTGAAGGCTTTATTGCCTTCCAAACGATGTCAAAACGATATATTAAATCAATGTCCTTACAGGGGATTGGCGGCAACGCGCTGCAAATAGGTGAGCCTGTGACGGGATTGGAAACGAATTGGACTGATCAGGCGAAAGCGAACAAAGGTCGTATCGTCTGGACGGATTCCTATCCGCTGGAGAGCGGTTGGACTGGCAGCAAACGAGTCGTCTCGATGATTCGTGTCATTAACTCCTTTGAAAATCCTTCACGTCCGGTGGGTGAGGTCATCGTGCGTTTGGATGAATCAGAAATAACGGACTTATTATCGAATGCTGTTCCTACGGATCAGGGCTCGATTTTTATTGTTCGTGCGGACGGTGCTGTTCAGCTTCACCAGGATGCGACGCTGGTAGGTCAACCTTATCCCGATGCAGCCTTGCTGCAAAAGGTGGCAAAGCCGGCTAACAAAGTGTTTTCGTTGAAGGAAAATGGCATTTCCTACGTGGTGTTCAACCAACAAATGAAAGCGACAGGCTGGAACATTGTAACGATGATCAAGGAAAAGACCATTGTTGAAAAAACAAGGGCGATCAAGGCATCCTTGCAAATATTGCTGTTCGTTTTCCTCGTTTTTGGATTGTTTGCTTTAATTGGCTTTGAACTGACGATTATCCGACCGATCCTTGCCTTAAGGAAAGAGACGCACCGTCTGAAGCAGGGCGATTTTTCCGCACAGGTGGAAATTCGATCCCGTGATGAGGTTGGGGAGCTCGGCAGGCAATTCAATATCATGGTAACCACGATGAGGGAATTGATCGATAACAAGTACAAGCTGGAAATTCGGCAAAAGGAATCAGAGCTGCGCATCCTGCAAAGTCAGATGGACCCGCATTTTCTGTATAATACGCTCGACATGATCCGCTGGACAGCCAGACTGGAGAAGGCGCCCGAGACGAGCCAGCTCATCGAGACGTTATCGCGATTTTTTCGAATGGGTCTGAACAGTGAGAAGCGTTTTACCACATTGGCTGGAGAGATGGATTTTGTTCGTTCTTATCTGAATTTGCAGCAGAAACGGATGGGCAGCAAGCTTCAATTCAGTCTCTATATGGAAGCGTCGCTTGAGGGTGCCGTCCTGCTGAAAAAGGTGATTCAGCCGCTTGTAGAAAACAGCATCAAGCACGGGTTCCGGCGACGGGGTGGCCAGATTCATGTACGCTGCTATCGCGATGGACAAGATATGATCATGGAAGTCCTTGATACCGGGGTCGGGTTTACGAAGGATAAAATGGAACAGATTCGTCAGGCGCTTGTTGAAAGAAGCGATGATCCTGCTGTGATGGATCATGCAATCTGTAACATTCATGAGCGCACCTTGCTGGTTTACGGCAGTGGATATGGAGTCGAGCTGCCTGATCAACAGCAGGAAGCTGGAGCATGCGTAAGGCTAAGAATCCCTCTATGGATGAATGAACAGGAGGCGGAAGCATGACTATCAGAATGTTGATTGTGGATGACGAGCCGATCATTTGTCAAGGGCTGAGAGAGACCATTGCCTGGGATACCATCGATGTGGAGGTAGCGGGGGAAGCCTATGACGGCCTGGAGGCTTTACAATTCGCAGCCAAGGAGCCGATTGATTTGGTATTGACGGACATTAACATGGACGGAATGGACGGACTCGAGCTGGCCAAAACACTCAAGGAACGGATGCCGCATATCCGTATCATTATTCTTAGCGGTTATGATGACTTTGAGTATGCACGTCGGGCGCTGCGTCTTGGCATCGAGGATTATTTGCTTAAGCCTGTCGACATTGAAGAGCTCATGGCGATGGTTCAAAGAATCGGTCAGGAAATCGTACTGGAAGCTGAGCAGGCGCATGAGCGAAAGCAGGAGCTCCAGTTGAAGTGGTTCACCGAGCTCATACAAGGCGGAGGGACCATACAGCAGGATACGGATACGCCATCCTTTATATCTCGTGATGTTCATTCCTTCCGATTTATCGCCAGCCAAATTACGGATTATGCAGGCTGGGCCGAGCACGCTTCCGAGGAGCTTCGGCGATCTGCAAGAAGCCAATGGGAGGCAGCGGTTGCAGCTGCATTAAAGAGCTGCGATCAGGAGGTTATCTCCTTCTTTCATCATCCCAATTTGCTGTTAACGTTATGCATGGGGGCGCATCAAGTAAGTGGTGTAGATTTGACTGTAGCCTTGTCGGAGGTACAAGGCCAGATGTCGGATTGTCCGCGTCTGCATTTTGGAATTTCATCGGGTTATACCTCATTGAAGCAGCTGTATGCCAGTTATACCGAAGCGATGTCGGTATTGCAGCTAGATGCGATTCCGGGCTTCGGAAGCTTCAGATTCTACGATGAGGAACAGGTTTTGAAGAGGAGACCTCAGCAATTTGCCCCTTTAGAGCTGGAAAAGCAGCTGATGCAAGTGCTTTTTTATGGAAGCTATGAGGAATTGGATGAGGTTATCGAAAGGATTATGCAGGAGCTTCGCGAGCAAGGGTATCTGCTAAAGGAAATTTTGCAGGCCATCAAGGAATTGAGCATCATTTTGCAGCGTAAGCTGCGTACTAACGGGATAGATTTATCGCGGCATACCGATTTATTTAATGCCCATGAAATCGACCTGCTGGTGCACAACTCCAGTCGGGCCTTGGAATCGCTGCTCCGTCGTGAGCTGTGGTCGATGTTTTCGATTATTCATTCCTCTCTCGAAGGCAAGCATCACTGGATTACCGAACGGGTCATCACCTATATCGATTCCAGACACACCACGGATTTGAAGGCTTCGGAGGTCGCAGCCTGGCTCAAAATCACGCCGAATTATTTCAGTATTATTTTTAAGCAAAATTTTGGCAAAGGATTTGCCGAATATTTGAATGAAGTCCGCATCAATCACGCCAAATCCATCCTCGTTGAGTCAGAGGAGCGCGTATTTGAGATTGCCGAAAAAGTCGGATATCGTGAATACAAATATTTTTGTTCGATTTTCAAAACATACACAGGAATCACACCAACCCAATACCGGAAGCTTGCGCAAGCGCCATCAGGCTCTCCCGAAACCTTGGTGGTACGTAAGCGTTAGCAGGCAGGAAAGCAGGGAGTGGCAGTTAAGATGTCGGAAGCTTCTTCAGTGAACGTACGTTCTTTTGGCGTCATCAAAGGGTTCAACTTTTTTATTTATGGGGCTATTGCGATTTACAGCTCTTTTTTCCCACTATATTTGAAAGCAATAGGGATGTCGAACTTTATGATCGGTCTTCTGCTCGCTGGAGGTCCCTTCATTTCACTGCTGTCCAATCCTTTTTGGGGTTATTGGAGCGATAGGCTGCAAAATGGCAGACGTATTCTGATCCTGCTGTTAGTAGGTAACGGGTTGGTCATGCAAGCTGTTTTTGCAGTCCATTCCACCTACTTTATTTATGGGTTAATGCTGATTTACTTTTTTTTCCAAACTCCATTATTTTCACAAAGCAATAGCTTAATACTGGATGTCGTTGAACGGACAGGCCACAAATTCGGCTCTTTCCGACTATGGGGGGCCTTAGGATGGGCGATCATGGCGGTGGTCACGGGGCCTATTCTCGAATGGCTCGGTATCGGGGAGTTCTGGATCGTGTACGGCTTGATGATCGGGATTTCCATCGTGCTCGGTTGTATGCTTCCTCGTCAGGTTCCTACCGTTAGTGCTAAGAAGATATCCGCTGGCGGCTACGGCAAAATTCTCGGAAACAAGCTGTTCCTGTCTCTGATTATTATCGGAATCCTGATCTCCATTCCCAATTCGATGAATAATATTTTTGTATCGATCTATATATCGGATATGGGAGGAAGCAATGCCTTGATTGGCTGGTCAGCATTCCTTTCCTCGATCTTTGAAATTCCGGTTTATTTGCTGCTTGATCGCTATTTACGCAGAAACAACAAGACGATGATCGCCTGCCTGATTGTCGTCAGTCTGCTGTATGCACTGCGGTGGCTGCTGATGTCGATGGCGGTAACGCCCTATCAGATCATTTTCACGCAAACGCTTCATTGCCTTACCTTTGCAGGCTATTATTATGTCGGCACCCAGTTAACGGCTTATTTGATTCCTCAGCAATTTCGGGCTTCCGGGCAGGCTGTATATGCTTTAAGCTGGGGAGGCTTGGCAGGCATTATTGCGGGCATTATCGGAGGATGGATGTTTCAGGATCTGGGGGCGCCTACGATGTATCGCATTTGTACCTTAATGGCTTTGCTGGGTGCAGCCGGATTTGCCACCATGTACATGTACGCCTTCAAGTCAACAACACATCATCATACTTAATTTTTACTATTAAAGAAATTATAGGGAGGATTTATTCATGAAAAAGTTGAAGATTGGTGTTATCGGGGCTGGCAGCATCTCAAGCCTGCATATGGACGCTTACGCAAACAATAAGGACGTTGAGCTCTATGCCATTTGTGATATGAATGTGGAAAGAGCCCAGGAAAAAGCGGACAAATACGGGATTCCCCACGTATATTCGAACGTTCAGGAGCTACTGGCCAATCCCGAGGTGGAAGCTGTAAGTATATGCACCTGGAACAATACGCATGCCGAATTCAGTATCGCCGCTGTGAACGCGGGCAAGCATGTGCTTTGCGAAAAGCCGCTATGTCAAACGGTTGAGCAGGCATTGGAAGTTCAGTCTGCTGTCCAAAGCAGCGGCAAAGTGTTTCAGGTAGGCTTTGTCAGACGATATGGGAATACGACACAAATGCTGCGGCGCTTTATCGATGCTGGAGATTTGGGTGAAATCTATTATGCCAAAGCCAGCTATTTGCGTAGACTGGGCAATCCCGGCGGCTGGTTCTCTGACAGCAAGCGCTCCGGCGGCGGACCACTAATCGACCTTGGTGTGCATGTGATCGATTTGTGCTGGTACTTGATGGGCAAGCCGAAGGTTCAATCGGTAAAAGGCAATACGTATCGCAAGCTGGGCAACCGCGCAAATGTACAGCATCTATCGTTTTATCAGGCTGCTGATTATGATGCAACCCAGAATGATGTTGAGGATCTGGCCAATGCGCTCATTTGCTTCGAGAATGGTGCATCAATCATGGTCGATGTCAGCTTTACCCTGCATGGCATCAAAAATGATGGCACCATCAGCATCTACGGAACCAAGGGCGGGGCACAGGTGGAACCGGAGCTGCAAATTGCAACGGAAAAGCATGACATGATGCTAAATCTTTTGCCTCAGGCTGACACGCTTACGTTCGATTTTGTTGCCGGCTTCCAGAATGAGATCAATCATTTTGTTCGCTGCTGCCTGGGAACGGATGAGACTCTCAGCCCCGTTGAGGATGGTGTGGAAATTATGAAAATTTTATGTGCGGTCTACGAGTCGGCGCAGACAGGGAAAGAAGTTCGTTTCGATTAGAATGGCAAGGTCGTATGGGATTTAATAAACGGAGTCAAATGGAGGATACAGATGAAAACGAGCTTGAGTGTGTGGAGCTGCCATAAGTATTTTTATGATAAAACATGGACAAATGCGGATTTCATTCATTTTGTCGGTCAACAGACGAAGGCGGACGGGATCGAGCTGCTGCATCGTTTTTGGGACCCGGAAACGGATACCTCGCAGGTTGAAAAAGCATTGCAGCAGGAAGGACTGGAAGTAGCATGCGTTGGGGCCAGTAATAACTTTGCCTTACCAGACCCGGCAAACCGTCAGGAGCAATTGAATCACATCATCGAATCAGTCGATATTGCTGCCCGATTTGGTGCAAAGGTTGTCAGGGTATTTTCCGGCAATCAGCAGGAGGGTGTTGCGTACGATGACGCCAGGCACTGGATCATCGAGGGACTGAAAGCAGCGGCCGACTATGCCAGCAGTAAGAACGTCGTTTTATGTCTGGAAAACCATGGGTTATTCGCAGGAAAATCGGAGCAGGTGCGTTCGATCATTCGGGAAGTGGATTCCTCTGCTCTTCGCAGCACGTTCGACATGGGGAATTTCATGCTGGTTGACGAGAATCCGAATGATGCTTTTGAACAGCTTCAATCTGTCGTTGCGCATGTTCATTGCAAGGATTTTATAAAGGTTGGAGAAGACTTTCAGGGCGAAAGCTATGCTTCCTTATCCGGAGACAAGTATGCCGGTACTATTATCGGTGAAGGCAGCGTGGATTTGCGACACCTGTTGAGTCGTCTTAAGGAGAACGGTTATGATGGCTGGTTAACCGTCGAATTTGAAGGAAATGAAGAACAGAAGGCAGGCTCCATTCAATCTATCGATCATTTGAAGCAGCTATTGGACGAACAATAAGCGGAAGACTCATGTTAAAGCAGCGCAGATAGCGCTGCTTTATTTGTGCAGCACGAACATGAACATGTAAATAAAAACAAGAGTAGAGCATGTGGTACAGCGCTCTACTCTTTGCTATTAGCTTCTATTAATCACGTATTTCTGCAATAATCTCGATCTCGACTGGTGTGTGGAAAGGCAGCTCGTTCGTTCCAATAGCTGATCTTGCATGTCTGCCGTTATCACCAAACACGTCTACCAATAAATTAGACGCACCGTTGATCACGTAAGGCTGATCGGCGAAACCAGGTGCGCTGTTGACAAGGCCCAGCATTTTGACAATTTTCACGACACGGTCCAAATCTCCCAGATAGCCTTTCATTACAGCTAGACAGTTGATGATCGTCTGGCGGGCTGCCTCTTGTCCTTGTTCTATGGTAAGATCCGTGCCCAGCTTGCCCTCATACATCAATTCACCGTTAATGCGGCAATCCTGGCCGGACAAATAGATCAGATTACCGGTTTGAACGCAGGGAACATAAGTAAATCGCGGTTCAGGTGATGGGGGGAGTACGATACCAAGCTCGAGTAGTCTTTGTTCAATCTTTGCCATTGTGATGAACCTCCATAAATGTATATTAGTGATGGGTGCAGCAGTGCTGCGCCCGAATCAATTGACCTTCTCTTGCGTGTGTATGCTGATCCTGATCAAAGGTTGGCTTGCCATTAACGATAACCTGAGTGATACCTTGAGGATATTGTCTGGGGTCCTCAAAGGTGGCATGATCCTGGATGGTCTCTGGATCGAATACGGCCAGATCGGCTGCATAACCTGGGACGAGCAAGCCACGCTTACCGAGCTTGAAACGCTGTACAGGGAAGGAAGTCAGCTTGCGTACTGCCTGCTCAAGAGTCAGCACCTTCTCGTCACGTACATATTTGGCAAATACCCTTGGGAAAGTGCCGTAGAGTCGCGGATGCGGCTTGCCTGTTTCACACGTCAGGCTATCCGATGCAATAAGCGACCGCTCATAGCCGACTACTTGCTTGACATCCTCGTCAGCCATATGGAAATACACAATCGAAATGCGTCCGTCTTCTTCAAGCAGTAAATCAAGCATGCAATCAACCGGATGCTGCCCTCTGATTTCGCTAATTTCCTCAATATGCTTGCCTTCGAGAGCCTTGTTCTTATCGGAATGAACAGCTGACAGGTAGATGCTTTGCCAGCCGGTGGAGCAGACCAGGTTATCCCAATCCTCATGCTCACGCCCCAGCTCTTCACGGATACGTTTGCGCATACTTAAGTCTCTGCATAACTCCAAAACGCCATTGATGCCGCCTTCGAGTGACCACGGCGGGAGCACAGTCGTTAAGGTAGTGGAGCCTGCGCTATATGGGTACACATCGCAGGTAACATCAAGTCCGCGGGCACGGGCCTGTTCAATCAGCTCCATCGCTTCCATGACCTTGCCCCAGTTGCGCTTGCCTGCAGCTTTCAAATGACTGATATGCAGAGCAACGCCTGTTTTCTCGGCTATCCAGATCACTTCCTTGACGGATGGGATCAGATTGTTGCCTTCACCGCGAATATGGGTCGAGAATAACCCATTGTACTTAGGCAATATGGAGCATAACTCGGCGACCTCCTCCTTTGAGGTGTAGCTGCCTGGAGCATAGAGCAGTCCGATGGAGAAGCCAATAGCACCAGCTTGAAGTCCTTCCTCCAAAAGCTGCTTCATCAGCTGCAGCTCCTGAGATGTCGCATCGCGTTTGGCGAAACCCATCACGGCAATCCGCAATGCTCCATGTGCGACGTAAGTTGCGATATTCTCGGAGGGAGCGGAACGCGCGAGCGTATCCATGTACTGGGAGACGGTTTCCCACGGCCACTCCCATGAGGTTTTTCCAAGCACAGGCTGGACGTAGCTTTGCAGCAGGTCGGCATTCTGCTTGAAAAACGGGGCAGGAGCGAGTCCACAGTTACCCACGACCTCTGTTGTCACACCTTGACGGATTTTAATTTCGCTATGGGGATGGTCCAGTATCATCAGGTCCGAATGGCAGTGTCCGTCAATAAATCCGGGGGAGATGACCTGTCTATGAACATCGATCGTGCTGCGTGCTTCCTGATCAAGCTTGCCAACAGCTGCAATCAGCCCATCCTTAATGCCGACATCACCCAAAAACCACGGATTGCCCGTGCCATCTACAATGCGACCGTTTTTCAATATGAGATCAAGCATAGAAACGTCTCCTTCTGTTCGGATTCGGTAGTTATTCCAACATCCCGCGCCCAAGCACGGTCATTTCCTCGTATGCAGCGCCGTCATTGAAATACACTTTGTTATGCAGATTAACCGTGCTGCAAATATGGTTCGGGATGATCCGCAATCGGCTGCCGACCTGCAGGTTGGCTTTCTGCGCGTTCGGGCCAAGCCGCAGCATACCATGCTCTTCCGAGAGCCGTTCCAGTACAGCGTCGTCCAGACCATCGATATGGCCGAAGCCCTGGAGCATGAGCGGTTCGACATTCGGCTGTACATCGGTGGCAAACGTTTTGCTGCCGCCGTCGACAACAGCGAGATCTTCTGACGGTCGGCTCACGACCGTGACCCAGACGCTGCCTGCACAATCCTCCAGGCTGCACACACCCAGACGGGCCTGCATGCGATCTTGATACACATAAGTGCCCGGTCGGATTTCGGTTACGCCCTCCACGGCAGCTGCATACATGCCTGTTGGAGTTGAGCCTACACTCACATCGACGATTGGAATGCCACTCGCGCGCAGCCGCGCAGCCAAATCGGCCATGATGTGGCCTTCATCCTCACCTGCGGTTTGCAAATCGAGTGTTGGCTTCTGCTTGTAGATCGCTCCGCGGAACGTATAAATGCCCGTCAACCGCAAGTGCTCCAATGCATGGATACCTGCGGCCAATTCTGGTGCCTGATCGTACAGCACGCCAGTTCGACGCAGACCGGTATCGATCTCCAGTCTTACTTGAAGCTGGTGGCCGCTGCGGCCGGCTGCTTCGTTCATACGCTCAGCACCCTCCAGGCTGTCCACAGCTGTAATCAGTGTGATTTGTTGGCTCAGTCGGATTGCGCGTTCGAGCTTGTCAGTCGTCACAAGCGGATAAGCGATAAAAATATTCGTTATCCCATGCTGTGCCATGACCTCAGCTTCGGACACCTTGGCCACAGTAATGCCTACAGCTCCGGCTTGCAGCTGCTGATGGGCGACCCAAGGCAATTTATGTGTTTTGGCGTGGGGACGAAGCTGAACCTGATTGCTGCGGGCCACCTCCGCCATCTTGTGAATGTTACGCTCCATTGCCGCTTTATCTATTTCGATAAAAGGGGTTTGTGGTTCCTTATTTACGGTCGACTTGCTTGCTGCTTCGCTCATTCCTGGTCCTCATTCCTCTCAGTTTGAGTTTTGCTTTCTTCCAAATAGCTGTACAGCGTGTACTTGGAAATGTTCAAGTAGCTGCATATTTTCTCGCCGCTCTTTTTTACCAGGAAAGCACCTTTCAGGTCCAACAGCTGAATCATCTTCATTTTGTCCTCTTTCGTCATCGCGGCTACCGGCTTGCCTACCTGCTCCTGAGCTTCCTGAAGCAGGGCTTCGAGCAGATCGCTCACATTGCTGACGAACGATTCCTTCACATCTACCTGCTGCCCACCAGTCGTTAGTGAATCCAATGTTCGCTTTGCCATCATCAGATCAGTCACATCATAATTGATGCATATGGCTGCGATCGTTGCGCCCTTGCTGTTTTTCTTGTACAACGAAGTGGAACGAAGGATGCGGCCATCCTTGGTTTGGGTAATGTAATTGAAGCGATTTCCATTAACCTGACTACCACGCAAAATTTCCAATCCCAGATTCGTACCAGGGTCGCCGACCTTCCGTCCGGTTATATGACCATTCTCAATCGCTACAATGGTGCTTTCGTAATCTCCGGTCAAATCATGAAGCACGACCTCGCACTGATCCCCGAATTGAGCGGCAATACCTTTGATCAGATCGTTAAAGAACTCAAAATCCTCACGAATAGACTCCATCATTCATCACGGTCTCCTTATTTGAAAATAACTCATGTAAAGTAGCGCCTGTAAAAATAGTAACACAAACAAAAATAAATTCAAACATAAATTTAGTTAGAATGAATAAAAGTTTGCTTCATTTGATTTATTTGACGATCATATAAAGCTCTATGAGCGATTTGTGGGCTGTATAAAAAAATGGCATAAACCACAATATAAGGATGAGGTGGGGCCAATGTCATTTTCCTGTGAAAAAACGCCACAATTACATATTAACCAGATATTCGAAAATAGCTACGATTTCATATGTGCAGAAACGGTATTGAATAATACAATCGTACATATTTGTTATTTGCAATCATTAGTGAATTTTAAAGAAACGCTGGATTTGTTAGTTAATCAGCTCAGCGATGCCGAAGAGGGTATGGATCCAATTCGGTATATAGCATTGTCCTATAATGTCAGAATGAATCTATCCCTGGATGAACTGGTTAAATCTGTATTGCGGGGTATGTTGATTGTTTTTAAACAGGATGAGATCGAGAATGTAGTGTTTGAACCTTTACATCCTAATATTGCCCGGAGCGTCGGCGAAGCTCTAAATGAGAATCCCATCCAAACATCCATGGATGCTTTTACCGAAGATATGAAACTGAATGTTGGTCTGATGCGCAGAAAACTGATGACACAAGACTTAATCATTCAATCACATTCCTTAGGATCTGCTTACCCGCGTGAATTGGCGGTTCTTTATCTTCAGGATCAGGCCGACCCTAAGATGGTCAAGCTTATTCAGGATTGCTTAAATGAGAATAAAATGATGGACATATCTGATATTCAGCATTTATTGAAAGCATTAAAGCAGCCTCGGTTCAGCCTCGTTCCAACCTATGTGACTTCAGAGCTTCCCGTAACGACAAAGCACTACTTGCAGGATGGACGGGTCGTGATTTTATTGGATCATTTTCCGTTTGCCATTTCGTTTCCTGCTATTGTAACGGATTTCTGGGCAGTGAAGACCGATCAGGACCATCCGGTCCCTTTTATGATTCTATATCGAATTATACGCGTAATTTCTCTATTAGTAGCCATTTCCATGCCCGGCTTGTATGTGGTCCTCAATGCTGTTAATCCAGAGCTTCTGCGAATTCAACTTGCGGTGTCTATTACAGATTCCAGAGAAGGGGTTCCGTACCCGGTATTAGTTGAAGTCCTGCTTATGCTGATCATCATTGAAATGGTCATTGAAGCGAGTATTCGGCTTCCCAAGAGCATCGGTCCAACGATCACGATGGTAGGCGGTATTATTCTTGGAGAAGCGGTAGTTCAGGCCAGACTGATGAGTAATTTTTTGATTATTATCGTAGCGGCTACCACCATTGCGCATTTTTCATTGGGAACGTATATGAATTCACTCTCGATTCGATTGTATAAGTACGTAGTTATTTTTTTCAGTGCTTTATATGGAATTTTGGGTTTGATGTCTTCCCTCGTTCTATTGTGTTTCTATTTGGGGAGTATTACCACCTTTTCCGTCCCTTATTTGAGTTACACCGCAAAAAGAGGGAATTCTGATGAATAAAAATTTGGTTTTAATTTTATTTTTACTTGTTCATCTATCTTTGTTTTTTTATCTGTATCCGGTGAACATTATCGAAGCGGCAGCGAAGGGCAGTTGGGAACCTATACTGGTCGGTTTTCTGTTGGAGGCGCTTCTTACTGGCGTCTATCTTAAAGGATTATCGGCTTTTCCAGGTAAGGATATTGTCGATATATTCACTGGAATTTCGGGAAAATGGATAGCAAGAGCTATGCTTATTCCCTATTTCATTTTTCTGTTTGTAAATTTCAACGTTGCTCATCGTATGGAATTGGATTCGGTTAACGTTGTACTCCTGCCCAAAACCCCCATGTTATTTCTATTGTTACTTTATGGGATCCCCTTTTACGCAGCGTGGAAAGGCATTCATTCTATTGCACGAGGGGCGGTAATCGTGTGTATCTTTGGTGTGCCTCTTATCCTGTTCTCCTTGATGAGCAGCATCAAAAATTTTAATTTTTATCAGATTTTCCCTTTGTTAGATGTCCATATGACGTTCTTTAGTAAAACACAATTTTATTCGGCGCTTTTCGCTCATTCTGGTTTTCTGTTTCTCGGGATGCTGGGTCTCAAAGAAAAGATAAGCATCCGTAATATCATTCTGGTCTTAATGGTACTTTTCTTTTTTGGACTGTGCACCGTTTACGTACCCTTATTGATTTTTGGTCCCGAAGCGCTTATTTATTTGCGATATCCCGTCGTGTTAACCTCGGATACAGTCGATATGGAATGGGTTATCTTTGATTGGCTGCCTACTTTTTTTGTTATTTCTACAATAGCCATTTCCATGGTGGAAGCAGCCGTATCCTTCTGGATCATGACAACTCTATTGCAGAAACTGTTTTCTTTTCGAAAACGAGGATGGGCAATCCTTTGCTTAGGCGTCATGTTGTATGTGTCTAGTGCGATGATCATCAATACGGATTTGCTGGATCGATTGAATTCGTGGAATACGATCTTTTGTTTGTACAGTATTATTGTCATCCCGATGATGATTTGGATGATGAGTTCAAAGTATAGGAGGGGTTCCGCGTGATACCTCGCATTGTCATCCGTGTAGGACTCCTTCTATGCTGTCTGGGCTGCCTGGGAATTCTCACTAGCTGCTGGGACACCAAGGATATTAACAAAAGACTCATGCCTGTTGTCATGGGGGTTTGCAAAAATGGCGATCAGCCCTATAAAATTATATTGCAGGTTCCGAGTCCCCAGAAGAAGGGTTCTCAATACTTGGAGGGTGAGGCCCAAACGATTAACAAAGCTATAGATGAAATACGTACAAAATCTGAAAAAAGTGTTGACCTGCTTCATTTAAGGTTATTTCTAATATGCGAAAAAACGGCAAAAAATAATATTAATGACATTGTCAATTATGGGGTACAGGCAAACGATATTTCGGTAAAAGGGTTGGTCGGTATTGTGAGAGGTGATTTCGAGAAGACGATGCATCACAAAATCCAATCGAATCCTGAGCTGTCATCCTATGATTTTTTCAGTGAACAGGCGGGGTGGACTCCCGATAATACGATCAAACGGCTATGGGAAGTGTTTCGTGATATTAATTCGTATACTCAGGATATGGCCATTCCTATTCTTAGTAAAGGAACCGACACCCTGTATAATTTCGAAGGCTCTGCCATTATGCGAAGGGACAAAATGGTGGGTGATATTTCTCCGGATGAAACCTTGATTTACAATACCTTTCAAAGAAAGTATACAGGAGGAACGATCGAGGTTTCGCAGAATAGCAGTGTCTTGATTAAGAAGGCAACCATTAGCCATAAAGTGAAGTGGACGGTTGTAGGTCCCAGTATGCAAAGTCGGATGAAATTGGAGGTAGTCATTGCAGAGAATAGAGATATCCTATCCGACGATGATATCGCAAAGCTGCTTAAAGAAGATATCGAAAAAAAGGCGGAAAAGCTCATTAACCGACTGCACACCTATAAAGCCGATGCCCTTGGCATAGGACAATATTTTCGAAGAATCATGACGGAGAGTCAGATGAAAAACTGGAAAAAGCAATGGTTCCCACAAATGAAGCACGAAGTCACAGTAGATATAACGATTCTCAACAACATCTATTTCAAATCTTCTAATAAAATGAAGTCAAGACCTGGTACTTCACCAGAAAGTAAATGAAATGTAACCGTGTTAAATCATTAAACAGCACCTAGTTATACCTGTAATGGGAGCGTTATAATATTAAATATAGAGGGCCTGCTGCCAATCTGGAGGAGGCCATTGGTTTCAAAGGGGGAGAGAACAATGACCATAAACAAGAGACAGTTATTTTTCTCGCTTCGTCTGAAGTTTTTACTTGCTTTTACCTTATTTATTGTGGCGCCCGTTCTATTGATGATGTACCTATACTTCGTTCAATCTGACAAAATATTTATGGAAACGATGACCGATACACAAACCCAGGTGCTGAAGCGGGTTACGGATCGGGCTGACGATATGTTGAACCGTACTTTAAATGTTTCTAATCTGCTCATTAACGATTATGATGTTTTGCAGTTGCTAAGAAGCTCGGGGCTGTCTAATTTAGATGATTACCCTACCTATCAGAGGGTCATTGGTCTACAAAGCAAGATGGACAATCTGATCGCCTATATACTGGACAACCATGCCGTTGTTGCGGTTTATGGGTTGGATGGCAGCATTTATGCGACAAATCAGGATGAAACGATTCTTAAAGTAATGCCAGATTACGTGAAGCAAGCCAAAGAAAAAAACGGTGCTCCTGCTTGGGACGTCAATCCTTCATTGAAAGTTAAAGGTCTTGAAGGGAACCAGGAGGGGGGCTTTATTACCATGGTCCGGTTAATTAAGGGTGAGACGACAAAGGGGTACGGCTTGGTCTTTATCGCATTTCCCATCAAGGAGATGTTTCTCGGGTCCAGTGGTGTAGAGGAGGATTCCCGTGCCCAGTTTCTGATATCCGATAGGAATCGTCTGTTGTGGGGACGGGATGATTTGTGGAACCGGATTGAATCGGGTAATGAACAATCCCTATTTACACAAACCTTAAAAGCAACCGGCTGGCAGCTGCGATGGATCCCCATGCAGGAACCATGGCTGCAGCAGTTGAAAAACGTGCGTTCCACAACGACATGGAGTGTCATCATTGTATTCGCGTGCTTCCTATTCATCTATGTCTACTTTACCCTTCGATTAATGAAGCCTATTCGTTCACTCGTGCAGGCCATGGGCAAAGCATCATCAGGAAATTTCGAAAAGCCAGCTCTGGCGGGAAGAAATGATGAAATCGGACTGCTGAGCCACCACTTCAATCGTATGCTGTCCAGCTTGAAGGAAATGGTTGCAACGCTTCGGGAAGAGCAGCAGCTAAAAGAGGAAGCGAGATTTCTTGCCCTGCAAGCCCAGATTTCACCTCATTTCCTGTTTAATGCACTCAATTCGATTAAGTGGCTGGCCTTATTCTCAGGTGCCAAAAACGTCGCGGATATGATTACCTCCCTTGGTATTATGCTGAGCTACAGTATGAAGCAGGAGAGCGAGGTTGTCACATTGAAAGCAGAGCTTGATTTTATACAGCATTATTTTGCACTCCAAAAAATTCGTTTTAATGATAATATAGAGTTGTCGATTGATGTCGACGAAAATTTGTTGTCTGCCCGCATGCTTAAATTCACCCTGCAGCCTATTGTGGAGAACAGCATCATTCATGGGAATCGAATACCGCTGGTCATCCGCATCACGGCCTATCATGAAGATGACTTATTGTTCGTCACCATTACAGATAATGGGCAAGGGCTGTCTGAGAGTAAGCTTGCCGATGACGATTCTCAGAGATCCGATCCCATCAGGCAAGGGAAATATAGCGGAATCGGGCTTGAGAATGTACAAAGTCGGATACGCATGCATTTTGGCGAACCGTATGGGCTATTTATGCACAATAGGTTGGATGCGGGAGCGGAGACGGTGATCAGGCTGCCTTGGAGGGGGATGGAAGATTCAGCATGACAAAGCTTTTATTAGTGGAAGATGAATTTCTGGTGAGGCTCGGACTCAAGACATTTATTCCCTGGGAGGAGTTCGGGTTTGAATTGATCGGTGAGGCTGTAGACGGATTGGATGCGCTTACCATTCTTGCTGACAAGCCGTGTGACCTGTTGATTACCGACATTTCCATGCCGAATATGGATGGAATCACGCTGATGGAACGAGTGAAGGAACGATATCCACACATTAAAATTTTAATTTTATCCAATTATAATGATTTTCAATATGTTCAACGTGCCTTGCAACTGGGTGCTTCCGACTATATATTGAAGCTGACCATGCAGCCGGAGGAGCTTCAAGCCAAGCTGCAGCAGATCCGGGTGGAAATTGAGGATGAACGTAAAAAGCAGGAGGAAACGCTGCAGCTGAACCGGACTGCGTTTCAATTTCGTCAAGAAATAACGATTGAAAAGCATTTGCGTGATCTCATGACCATTCGTTACTCTACACGGGAAGCGGATGAGCTCTCACAGGAATATGAAAAGCTGCTTCCGCCCTTTCCATGGACAGTTTCGATAATGAAAATTGACCGATACGAGTTTGTTGTCGAGGAGAATCGCTTTAAGAGTGAAAAGCTGCTGCGTTTTTCCGTAATGAATATACTTCGGGAAATTATGCGCAAATATAAGGAAGGTCACATTGTGGAACTGGATGGAGGGCGTTTTGGGATGATATCCGGTATGGGGGCGGAGCCGATGCTGCTGGAGATGACGGAATGTATCCAGCGTTATCTGAAGCTGCCTGTCTATTTCGGTACGTACTCCCCTGTTGAACGCGTATACGACCTGCATGAAGCATACCGATTTGCGGAAGAAGCACTTTTGGGGAGATTTTACGAGGACTCGAATCGTGTCATTCACTACAGAGAGCATATGTTTGTTGATCAAGCTTTACCCGTTTCTTCGCAGGAAGTATTTCTCGATTTGATGGCCCGGCAGGACCAGCATGCACTCCAGAATGCCATCAGGAATATGGCGGATGCCTATTTGGAAGACAAGATATCCCGCCCCTATCCTGAGCTGGTCAGGGAACGTTTCCTGCAAATTGTACATCTCTTCGAGGTGTTCCTGCTACATAAAGGGGGAGACCTTTATTCCATCATGCCTTACGAAGGAAAATATCCTCACCATGTAGTGAGAACCTCGGAGTCTATCCAGGAGATCAGCATCTGGTTGAGTGGCTGGATTGCAGTTTTCTTCGAGTATGTACGCGCAACCACGGTCCATCAGCCTCGCCCCGAAATTCAAGCCGTGCAAAGAATGATCGAAGAAAAGTACAGTACTTCTTTTAAAATGTCCGATTTGGCAAAGGAAGTTAATTTTACGGAACCGTATTTAAGCTCCTTGTTCAAGAAAGAAACCGGCGAAACGATGATTGAATATATGATCCGTATACGAATGAAAAAAGCGAGGGAAATGCTCAAGGATCCCAATGTTAAAATATATGAGATTGCGGACGCGATCGGCTATTCCGATCCTAACTATTTTGCCAAGCTGTTCAAAAAAATTGAAGGGATCTACCCGCAGGAATATCGCAAGCGTTACATTCATTAAAGAGGTAATTCAAAAAGTCGATAAAATAAGACTGGTAAGATCTTAAATGATTTCATTACGCAGGAATGATCACTTTGTTATGCTAATGATGTTCCAAACGGATGAAAACAAGTAAGAGAGGGGTTTTACCAATATGAAGAAAACGATTTCTTCCGCACTATCACTCACCATCGCATTCAGTCTGGTTCTTGCCGGCTGTTCAAAAGGCGACACCACAACAAGCTCATCTCCCGCCGCAGCGACCACGACAAGCACTGCGGCTCCGAAGAAGGCCGTTAAATTGAAGCTTTGGGGCGGCATTCCTGAAGAGAGCGGGCCCAAGGATGTGGTTACAAAATGGAACAGCACGCATCCTGATATTCAAGTGGAATATACACGTTATGTGAACGACGATAGCGGCAATACCAAGCTTGATACGGCTCTTATTAGCAACTCCGATGCCCCGGACATCTTCTTCAGCTATGGCGAGACGAATTACAATCGCCGTGCGAACGCGGGAGTCACCTTTCCGTTAGATGATCTGATTAGCAAGTACAAGCTGAATGTGGATGATATTATCGGCAAAGATAATGTCGTTCCATTCAAAGGGAAAACGCATTATTTACCTGCGATGAAGCTGCTATCTTCCGTTATGATTAATCAAACGGCCTTGGAAAAAGCAGGAGAGAAGATTCCCGCTCAGGGATGGACATGGGACGACTATATGGCACTGGCCGAGAAGCTGAATACATCGAACCAGAAGGGCAGCTTTATCAAGGTTCCAGACGATAGTATGGTACGTTTCGCCATTCTTGAGAACAAGCCGACCGATTCCTACTATACAGCCGACGGATTATCCAGCTTCGACAGTCCTGCCGTCAAGAAGGGTTTGGAGTATCAAAAGGCGCTTCAGGATAAAGGCTTATCCGTCAAGTGGCCGGAAATCATCGCCAACAAGCTGCTTCCTCCAAACGAGCTCTTGACTGGTAAAGCGGCGATGATCTTCGGAGGTACACATTTGCTTAGAAATGTAAAGGATGCCAAAAGCTTTCCGCATGACTTCAAAACGATTTTTGCACCAGTGCCACAGTTGGAGAAGGGCGGCAAAGTAAATACGGCGGGCTTTAATGACTTTATGTCCATCAACAATACGTCTTCCAACAAGGATGAAGCCTTTCAATTTATTTCCTGGTACCTGACGGAAGGGAATTTGCTGATGATTCCGGGTGGACGTCTGCCTTCCTCCAAGAAGATCGATGTGGATAAAGTGGCTGATCTCATGGTTGAAGATGCAGCAAACCTGATTAATGTGGATTCGCTGAAGGCTTTGATCAAGGGCGATTACACGTTCCCCGTTCAAACGATTTCCACCGCTTTACCGGAAATGACTAAAATCATTAACGAGGAAACCGAGAAATATGTAATGGGCGTGCAGCCTCTCGAGAAAGCAATCCAGAATATGAAGACAAGAGCGGATCAAGCGATTAAGGCTGAGAAAAAATAGTTAGCGTTAGATCAAGAGAACCTGACACACTTCCCTATAGGAAGTTCTGTCAGGTTTTTAAGTGTGTTCTGATTTCCCTACATCTTAAAAACAACCGTGTAACAACCTAAATCACGCCATTCCACTCGGGATCATTACTGCTTATGATTCAAGTATGGATTTAATATAGCTGAATGAGGTGCATCATGCGACGAATGTCCAAACATAACATGAAAGAACAAGTGGCGGGTTATTTGTTTATTTTGCCGAACTTTCTCGGCGTTTTTTTCTTCGTCATTCTCCCGCTGTTGTTCAGTTTTATACTGATTTTTGCAGATTGGGACTACTTAAAGGGTTTTGACGGGCTTAGCTTTGCCGGACTTGGCAATCTCCAGAAATTAGTGGATGACGTTTACTTATGGCGTGCATTGATCAACAATCTTATTTTAACCGGAGTAACGGTGCCCAGTGCGATGGCGATCGGTTTGGTAGTAGCTGTACTGTTGAATCGGCATGTGTATGCCAAGGGTGTATTGCGAACTTTGTTTTTTCTCCCTTATGTCAGCAGTCTGGTTGCCGTGTCTGTAGTGTGGAGCGTGCTCTACAATGCTCAGGAGGGTCCGATCAATGCATTCCTGAGATCATTAGGGGTTGAGAATGTCCCAGGGTGGCTGGGAAGCAGCTCTTGGGCGCTGCCGGCGATCATCATTATGGTCACTTGGACCTACATCGGATATACGATGGTGCTATATATGGCAGGACTACAAGGAATCCCCAAAGATTTATATGAAGCCGCTTCGATTGATGGAGCAACAGGGATAAGGCAATTTTTCAAAATCACTGTTCCTATGCTGCAGCCAACTACCTTTTTAATTGCAGTCACGCTGATCATTTCGACCTTTCAGGTCTTTGCCGTTGTGAATGTGATGACGCAGGGCGGGCCGATCAATTCAACGATGGTGATTGCGTATCATATTTATCTCACCGCCTTCCAAAACTATAAAATGGGTTATGCGGCAGCGATGTCGTGGGTTTTGTTCGTCCTTATCTTTTCAATTACTTTGATTCAATGGCGCGGCCAGAAGAAGTGGCAGCAGCATTTTTAATGAAGGAGTGTTCAAGAATTGTTATCGTTGCGAAAAGTAAGCGTTACGCTTGTTATGTTGGTTTTGGGTGTGTTGGTCATGATTCCGTTTATCTGGATGATTTCTTCATCTTTCAAAATTCAAGCCGATTTATTCAAATACCCGATCGATTGGATTCCCAAAAAGCCGATTCTTTCGAATTACGAGGAGGTTTGGGGCGGCAAATATAAATTTGCCTTGTTTTATTGGAACTCAGCCAAAATCACATTCATTACGGTGGTTGGCTCCATCATCACCAGCTCGCTGGCCGGGTTCGCATTTGCCAAGCTGAAATTCAAGGGAAGAGACTTTATCTTCCTTATGTACTTGGCTACGATGATCATCCCAGCCCAGGTGCTGCTTGTCCCCAGGTTTATCCTGTTCGATAGGATTGGCTTGGTGAACACCCATATGGCCGTCATTTTACCCGGGATTTTCACCGTGTTCGGCACCTTCCTGATGCGGCAATTTTTCAGTACGATCCCGAACGAGCTGCTTGAAGCAGCCAAAGTGGATGGAGCCGGATTCTGGCGGGTTTATTGGCAAATTTGTTTGCCATTAACGAAGCCTGCCATTGTGACACTTCTCATCCTTACCTTTACCTGGCATTGGAACGAATATGAGAACCCGTTGATCTTCCTGCGTTCTAGTGATTTGTTTACGCTACCGATTGGTCTTTCGAGCTTCGTGGATGAATACGGTGCTAATTATTCATTAATCATGGCTGCATCTGTGTCAGCATTGCTTCCTCTCATCATCATCGTTGCCGTCTTCCAAAGATTCTTTGTTGAAGGCATTGCCAGCAGCGGCCTGAAAGGGTAACAAAGTCCGGTGAAGGATATTTGGCCGCTCCGTTCCTTATTCACCGGATTTTTAGAACATATACAAGGAGTGATATGCATGAATGATACCATTAACGATTTTGATATTGTGATTGTCGGGGCAGGCGTAGGCGGTATTTGCGCAGCTTTAGCGGCCTCCAGATTAAACTGCAAGGTGCTGCTTATTGAAAAAATGAGTGAAATTGGCGGGACCGGGGTGCATGCAGCCGTTGCCTTAGTGTGCAAATTTCGTGATCATGACGGACGGTGTGTGAACACAGGTATTCACAAGGAATTATTTCCACAGGCCTATCAGAACACAGGCTTGACCTTCAATGAGGAAACGGTATCCAGCTATGATGAACAGGAATTGAAAGAAACCTATCATCGATTAATTCAAAAAGAGCGCAATCTGACTGTGTGGACCGACTGCGAAGTCGATGGCGTACAGGTGGAGGACGGAAATATTCGTTCGTTGACGATCACAGGAGCTAAACAAACTCGTGTATATGGCCGCGTGTTCCTTGATGGGACAGCAGACGGAAATTTATCTGTATTGGCAGGAGCCGAGTTTCAAAAGGGTCGGGCAAAAGATGGAAAGATGCAGATGGCGACGGTCACCTTCAAGCTTACCGGATTCGATCCCTCACTGTTTAAAGTAAAGGATGTTACTAGCTGGGGCTGCTTTTTTTGGCTGGAAGAGACGCTCAAACCCTATTATCTTGCGATGAAACAGAGAACGAACAGCACTAATTTGCGTCAAGGCGTTCTGGCCTTCCCTTACCCGGATGGAAAGGCGTTCCTGTTTAATTCGACTGCTGTGAGCGATGTAGATCCGACAATTCCGGGAGCAGTTGAACGTGCGTTTGAAACAGGGAAAGTTCAAGTAGTTGAATTGGTTGAAGCGATTAAGGAGCATCCTGCTTTTCGGAATGCCAAGATCGAGAATATCTTTACAAAGCTTGGAGTTCGTGAAGGCCGCAGAGTTATCGGTGACTATATGTTAACCGGAGAGGACTGCCTGGGTGTACGCAAGTTTGATGATATGGTGGCTGCTTGTGCTTATGATGTGGATGTACATGATCCTGATGGAACTAAAAATCACCAGGAGTATATGACTATGCTGCCAAGTCCGGGGTATTATCATATTCCGTATCGCTGCCTCATCGCTAAAGGACTAAACAATCTGTTGTTAAGCTCGCGCTGCATAAGTGGCACATTTGAGGCTCACGCTTCTTATCGTGTGATGTCGGGAATTAGTGCCATCGGTGAAGCGGCAGGAACCGCAGCTGCCTTAACAGTCAAATCGGGCTTCAGCGATGTTCGCGGCATTTCTGCGGAAGAGATACGTTATGTCCTGCAGACCCGAGGGCAGTTCGTAGAAGGTCCTGTAAAGGAAACACATGTAATGTGTAAGTAAAGACGCATTTAACCGTCAGCAGGGAGGCGCTGCGCAAGCAGACCCTTCCTCAGATCACTGTTGCAGCCGGATCCTCTGATTTTTTTGGCCCTATTAGGGTAAGAATCCGTCTGCAAAGGTGAACACTTCGTTTACAGTATAGTTGTTACTCAAAAAAGTAAGCGCTAACAATCGGGAGAAATGATATTTTTATCTGAAGGGAGTTTTCATCAAATGAATAAAATGCTGGGTCGTCTAGTTACAGTATTTCTTGTATTGTCTCTACTGTTAGGGAGCGGGTTCACCCTTATTTCGGAAAGGCAAGTGGCATATGCGGCAGCACTTACCATCGAGCAAAATACGGTGGGAAACATTTTCTACGAAAATGATACGAAAAGCTTCAAAATCAATACGGACGGTGACTCGATTGATTGGGTTTATTCCGATTATTGGGATCATATCGTACAGTCCGGCAGCCAGGCGGTAAGCGGCGGGAGCGTCCTGCTCACTGTTAATCCTGGTAAAAAGGGATGGTTCAACCTGGTTGTTACCGCCAAGCAGAACGGGAATATTATTGCCACGAAAGATACATCGTTCGCTGTGGTTTCGAATTTCGATCTGAGCCAGGTGGTGGATTCGCATTTTTCCGTGCAGACACATGCCGCCCGAACCGACCTTATTGCTCAGGACTCGGCAGCTCTGATTCCGATCGCAAGAAAGATGGGAGTTAAATATATCAGAGATGCCTTGAGATGGGGAGACATTGAGGATACGACAAAAGGGATATATAACTTTAAAGCCTACCATGATGATTTCATGTCGCGTGTTGCATCGAATGATCTCAAGCCCTATATGACCCTGGCGTTATACAATGATTTATATGACGGGGGCAATGCGCCAACGAGTCCGGAGGCAAGGGCGGCATTTGCCGAATATGGCAAGCAATTATTGAGCAGATACCCCGAGGTTGGTCAGGTGGAGATTTGGAACGAGCCGGATATTCCTTCGTTTGGCAAGGGACTTAGCACGGAGGCAGAGAAAGCGGATTTCTATTACAATTTGTTAAAAACATCCTACGAGCAAATTCATCCTCTCTATCCCAATGTGAAAATAACGGGGTTTGTATTTGGCGAAATGGGTTCAGATGCATTTTTGGAAGCGCTGTATCAGAAGGGTGCGCTAAATTATTTGGATGAGTATTCGTTTCATTCGTATACGAGAAATCCTGAGGATTTTGTTAAGGATATCAATAGACACAAAAATATAATGAAAACCTATAACAACAATCAAACCGTTCCGATCAATCTTTCCGAGACAGGCTTCAGCAACTTTAATTTCGATGAGCATGTTCAAGCCAACTATGTAGCCAGAAGAATTGTCACTGCTTTGGCAAATGGCATCCAAAAAATCAATATTTATAATTTGCAAAATAAATCGACGGTTCCGGGTGAATTTGAGGGGACTTTCGGTTTGATTCGGAATCCTGATGATGCCAAAGGGGCCTATGTTCCTAAGCCTGCCTATGCTGCTTACGCAACCATGACCCGGGAATTAACCGGGGCGGATTTCCAAGCAACGGAGGAGGTTTTCCCTGGCATATATATTCACAGGTTTCATAAAGGAACGGAGGATATTCGGGTAATGTACGCTCCTATGGGAGCCGACCTCAAGCTTTATACGCACGATAGCCTTGATGTCACGGACATCATGGGAAATACGCATGCTTTAACACCGACGAATGGCTATGTGCAAATTCGGCTGGATGAGAACCCTATTTACGTAAAGGGTGGATTGGAAGCTCCTTATATCGAAGAGATTCCACCGAGCAGTACAGATCCGATCACTTTGTATACCGGATACAGCACGGGTGGATATACAGAGGTCAATGGGCCTCTGGGAACTGCTACGAATAAATGGGTAACTTCTTCCGTGCTCAAAGGCTATAACGGGGGCATATCGAGAGCGATTACGATTCCGACCGGTGCATCCGCCAAATGGACGCCAACTGTTCCCCAGACAGGGCAGTATAGAATCTCGACTTATCTTCCCGGAACACCCGCCGCTCCGGTGAATACGACCAAAACGGCTGCGTATTCGATCTATATCAACGGAGTGAAACAGGAAACGAAGACTGTCGATCAATTCTCCCTGCAAGGTTCCTGGCAGGTATTGGGTTCGTACCAGCTTCCAAGGGGAGCCAATAGCTATATCCTGCTGGAAGACGGAAATCCTGCTCACGATCGGCCGCTGCGCGCGGATGTCATCAGGCTGGAGATGATTCCTCCAACAGGGATTGCTCTGGATACGGGTTCACTGAACCTGCGGGTTGGAGATACTCATGCCTTCACGGCGGTGTTTACTCCTGCCGAGGCGACCGACCGGACGCTGGTTTGGACCAGCTCTGACAATCAAGTCGCGACTGTCGATGCCGTGGGACAAGTGAATGCCGCGGGGGCCGGAGAGGCGGTGATTCGTGCCACGAATCCGCTAACCTCGCTCTACACGGAAGCAAGGATCCAGGTAACGATACCCCCGATTGAGCGGGTTACGATCTATAATAGTTATGGTACCAATGGGGGATACACGGAGGTGAATGGTCCGCTTGGAACCGCTACAAATAAGTGGGTGACTTCAACGGTTCTCCAAGGCTATAGCGGCGGCATATCAAGAGCGATCACGAATCCAACAGGCGCTTCCGCCAAATGGACGCCGACTATCGTCCAGCCCGGACGTTACCGGGCATCGGTTTATTTACCGGGAACACCCGCGGCTCCCGTGTATACCACCAAAGCAGCCGAGTACTCCATATATATCAATGGTGTGAAGACAGATTCGAAGATCGTTGATTCTTATACACTCCAGGGCTCATGGCAACTGCTGGGCATCTATGATATGCCGCGCGGCTCTACCAGCTACATCACTGTCGAGGATGCAAATTCAGCCCATGACAGGCCCCTTCGCGCAGATGCAGCCAAGTTCGAGTTCATCCCTGCTACAGGTATCAGCCTGGATACCCAGACGCTTAATGTGCTCATAGGAGATACGCATCAGTTTACGGCAGGGATCACGCCGAACGATGCAACGGAACAAGCTCTACTTTGGAGCAGTTCCAATAGCGAGGTGGCAGCCATTGACGCCCAAGGACATCTGCGTGCCTTGGCTGTCGGCAGTACGGTGATCCGTGTCTCGAACCCGCTGACGTCCCTCTATGCTGAAGCCGAAGTGAAAGTGACTCAGGTGGATAAGACAGCACCAACGACAACAGATAATGCTCCGGCAGGCTGGGTAAACCATGATGTAACCGTAAGCTTGAACGCAAGCGACAGCGAATCAGGGGTTGCAGCTGTATATTACACAGTGGATGGCGGTGTGCAGCAAACCGGCACGACGGTTACATTGACATCGGAAGGCGTTCATACGCTTAGCTTTTGGAGCGTGGATAATGCAGGTAATATCGAAGCCCAGCACATGACAATCATTAAGATCGATAAAACACCGCCGGCAGAAGCAGCCTTAACAGCAGATAAGACAGCACCGACCGCCACCGATGTCACCGTAACAATCAGTTATCCGGCAGATGCCATGGAGAAAGTATACAAAGTGGGTGCCAATGGCACATGGGCTGCTTACCTTACACCTGTTGTTGTTTCAGAGAATGGTACGGTGTATGCGAGAGGAACCGATGCAGCTGGCAACCTGTCCAATGAAACCAGCTATGTGATCAGCAATATTGATAAAGTGATTCCAACGGCAACCATAGCTTACAGTACAACCACGACAACGACTCAAGCCGTGTATGCAACACTGACACCGAACAAACCGGTAACCATCACAAATAACGGCGGTTTAAGCAGCTATACGTTCTACTATAATGGCAGCTTTACGTTCGAGTTTGTTGATTCCCATGGTATGAAGGGTACGGCAACGGCAATTGTTAACAATATCTTATCGAATAGCAAGGCCAAACCGGGTGTAATCACCCTTTCAGATGACAATGGGTACGATACAGGTATTCAAGACGGCAGCTACCAGATTACAATGAACATGTGGTATGGAGAGAATGGCAGCCTCTATAAGCTTTATGAGAATGATGCATTAATCGATACGAAGGTTCTTGCAGACAACTCACCCCATGCACAGGCAGTGACTACCCGAATTCATGAAAAGAAAAATGGGACCTATCGCTACTATGCAGAGCTTTTCAATGCCTACGGTACAACGACGAGCGGTACACACGTTGTCACTGTATCAAAAGCAGCACCAGACAAACCGATATTATCGGCTGATAACTGGGATGGTGATGGAAACTTCAAGGTCAGCATGAACCTGTGGTGGGGAACCAACGGAACAACTTATCATTTATATGAGAACGGTGTTCTTATTTATACACAAGCGCTGACGAACCATACACCTTCTGCCCAATCAGCAGTGACAGCGATAACCAATAAAATAAAAGGCAGCTATGAATATCGCGGTGAGCTTGTCAACTATGCGGGTGCCACATCGAGCGATACGATAATTGTACAAGTGACACATTAGTAAGCATTGAACCGTATTTTTATTGTTATTCCCTATGATCTGGTGCAGCTGAAGATTGATAAGTCAAAAATTCATAGGAATTTGGACATCTTGGAGGAGCGAACATAGCGGGAAATTGCCAAGTCGCTGGGCATTTCGCGTTCGTATGTATCACGGATCGAAAAGCGTGCATTGATGAAGCTATATCATGAGTTTTATAAGGTGAAAAGGTAGTTGTAAAATAGTAAGCTTTAATGAGCCTGCCTTGACGGCAGGCTCTCATCTATATGTAAAAGGACTTTAATCATGTTCTTCTATAGCATCACAGCAAAAAAAGCCGACGACTCATACCCTTAGGTGGAGTAACCGGCTTTTTTATCCCGTGAAAGATAAAAGTATGATGAAGGTGAAGGTGAGGTATCCGATAAATTGTGATGATTTACAAAGTGGTAGTTTTATTATGAATAATCGTTTGATCTTTAGCTGCATGGACATTAAGGAAAACGTTAAGCATAAATAATACGACAGCAATAGCTGTTACAGTTCCCCCAACGGCAACTATAGGTTCAGTATTAGGAACACCGCTAACTAAAAGAAATAAGCTGATCATCATGATTGGAAGTCCGATATTATGTAGCCAAAAATGAAATTTACCTAATCGGGAGTCCGCTGCTTTTGGAAAAACACTATAGACCAAACCAGCTAATGCAAGTGAAACCCAACCAACAAGATTGATATGAGCATGAACCGAAGCGAATTCAAATTTGTGAGTAATCGACATAAACATGCCGAAACAGACACCTACAACAAAATAAATGGATGCGATTTTAATAAGTGTAGCTCCCATTGACGTACCTCCTCAGAATGACTATTCCTAACCTGCAATATCATGAATGAGAGAAAGTTGCACTTTACTTTTCAATTTCATATGGAAATACTGGGAACTGAATCAGGTCCGATTGAGCAACGGGTAGAAATACGATTTTATCATGAATAGGGTCTCTTTTTGGTACTTTATGGAGATCACTCCCGTCATAATAAATGGGCTTATCTTGTTCATTTGACACAATAATCACCTCCTTACTTTAATGGTAAATACTAACATATATTTCGGATATGACCCGTAATGGTCTACTCCTAAGAAGCCTTCTGAAAAGCGTCAACCGCTACTCACGGTCATAACCGAGCATGAGGTAAAATCTCGTTTATGCTCGTTGATCGTCATAGTAATATACGCACGATTCAGGGTTAAAAAGTACGAATCTGGAGGTAATAAAATTAGGTAATTTATGGAATTTAGACACAAAGACGTTTACGTGAAGGTGCATATGCCTTCATTGTCATGCGTGAGATCATTAAAAAGAAAAGAAACAGCGGGGAGATGAAACATTCGTCAATTGGCCCCATCTAATTGGCTTTCGCCGAGCTGCCGGACCGTTCCGCCAGGCCACCGGACAGCGGTAGACCCACCGCCGCCAAAATAAGCAGGCAGTAAAACAGCACATGAAAATCCGGCAGCACGCTGACCATCACGGAAGCCGCCATGCCGCCGATATAGCGGGACGTGGAAAAGATGCCCGAGGCAAGGCCGGACATCTCCTTGGATACCGACTGCAGTGAAGCGGCCTGCATGGACGGTGTCCCCATACCCGAACCGATCCCGCCGACCAGTAAACCGGCCGCTATATAAGGGATATTCGGGTAGAGGTAAATGCCTAAGTAACCGAGCAGAGCTACCGCCGAGACTGCGAAGGACAGCAGCACGAGACGTCTTTTCCCGAGCCGATCGGTCAGCGAGCCACCGATCCAGGAACAGGCCGACATGGACAGGGAGAAAACAAACAGCAGCATCCCCACCGTCTGCATGGAATACTGATAGACCGTCTGTAGCAGTACGGGCATAACCAGAATAGTGCTGTACATGATCGCGTTACTTAACAGGATCGCTATATTCGCGCTGCTGAACATTCGGTTCCTGAACAGTGAAAACTGGATCAAGGGAGCCTTGCAGCGCCTTTCCCGATGAATGAAAAGCATCGTGATGAGCGCCAGCGCGACGGCGGTCCACGCATTGAAAAATTCGCGATGTGTCACAACCAGGGTCAGCAAGATAAAGCCAGCTGCCATATAAAGCGCCCCCAAAATATCAAGGGTCGCTTCGCCGCTCCGAGGGAGTGTGCGTGGAAGATAAACCCAAGCCATCACCAGGCTAAGGAGGGCGAACGGGATGTTGATCCAAAATATCGAGGTCCATCCTATTTCACCGATCAGTATAGAACCGGCCAGCGGACCGATCGCGGCCCCGAGGCCCATCAACAGGCCGAATGTTCCGAACGTCTTACCGAGCCTTTCTCTGGGAACGACGTCGCGTATCAAGGCGGTTGCGTTCGGGGCCGCTATTGCACCACCTAGTGCCTGTACCGCCCGAAACATGATAAGCCATAGCAGACTGAACGAAAACATGCACGCCGCCGAAGCGATCAGAAAGAGCATCATGCCCAGCAGAAACATGGTCCGTTTGCCGTACAAATCGCCCATTTTACCTGCAATAGGCTGAATAGCAGCCATGACGATGAGGTAAATTGTAATCACCCACGAGGCTTGCGCCAGACTCACGCCCAGCATGCCGGCTATCGTCGGCAGACCCACGGCGATCATTGTGGAGTTGACGGGAACGAGAAACGTTCCCGTCAAGATGGACAGCAGGCTGAGCCGATAACTAGGACTGCTGTCCAAAATGGACCACTCCCTTGGTACCGTCCACCGTAACGATGTCGCCATCCTTTAGCAGAGACGTTGCGACCTTTGAGCCCACAACGGCCGGAAGCTTGTATTCCCTGGCCACCGTGCCCGCATGGGATAAAATTCCGCCGGCATCGGTCACAATTGCTCCCACAATAGAAAACAGCACTGTCCATGGCGGGGTCGTCGTCTTGCAGACCAGTACATCTCCCTGCTGTATCTTGGAAAAGTCCTCCGGTCTGCGAACCACTTTAACCATACCTGTATAGGTTCCCTGGGAAGCAGCATAACCGGTAAACGTCTGTTCTTGAATTTCAGGTGGTTTTCCACCGAAGATCCGCTCCAGGGCCGGATCCATCGGCACTTCGGGCGGTGTCCCGTAGAAAGGTGCCGGCTGCTTCTGTTTGTTCACTTCAAACTCCATTTTTCTTTGCTCAATCTGAGCATGCAGCGGCGTCGGTTCGGACAGCATAGCCAAAAGTTCATCGAGATAGAGGAAGAAAATATCACTTTTGTCTTCCAAGACTCCTTGGTCCACCAGCAACCTGCCTACCTTCAACAGAAATTGCCGTGATTTAGCAGGGAGCATGGCATCGATGTAGAAATGATGGTCCTCATCCAAGCCCCAGCTATCCAACGCCCATTGATACATTCTAACGAAGGTCTGCTTCAATTCCACTTCCGGGAGGCCTGCGATCACTTCCTCCGCCTTGGCTTCTCTCTGCCGCACGGTCTCCGCAAATTCACGGTCGAAGTCATAATCCTTCTTGATATACCTGGCGATAATGCGCAGTGCGTATTCCGGGTTCTCGGCCCAAGTTTCATCGTTAAACTCGTGAGAATTGGTTGAGCGTTGCCCATATATCTCCAAAACATCCTGAAGGCGTTTCAGCAGCGCAAGGCCTTCCTCTGTTTGTTCGATCCGCACCTTGTAGCCCACTTCCGTTGCTTCCTCGGCAAAAGCGGCCACCAGTACCGGAGACTGCTTAGCCCAATCTGCTAGCTTCCACAGCTCTCTGTCGGTTTCGAGCGATTTGTTCATGACCCCCGCTAGCATATCGTATACGACTACTGTATCAGCACTTCCTGTTAGTTGGCCGTACATTTGCTCCAAAGCCATAAAGGCGGTACGCGGAAGGACAATCTCAAAGTGCAGCTGCCAGGCCTTGCGGTAAAAATCGAACAACCCAAGCAGTTTCTCCTTCGCTTCCCCCACTGTTAATGCACGCTTGCTGTCTCCGTCCAGACTCCAGTAGAACGGCAAAAATACTTGATCCACATAGTTTTTCAGGTGCTGATTCAACATCGGAAGGATCGATCCCATGGTTTCCTTATGCTCTCCCAATCGCTTCTGCAGGTCGCCTGGATAAGGAACGGTATACTGATAAATTCGACCGTCAGCCAGTTTATAACGAAATTGGGACAAGGGCATCTTCAGATTTTCGAAAGCCACCTTTGTGCCTTCCGTCACCGCCGGAACCATAAATGAGGCGAACAACGGCGTCAGCGCATGCGACAGGTGAACGTCATCCTGGACCCAAAACCCCTGTTTTATATCTTCCTCCTGTAGCATAAGATCACTTCGAAACGTTTTTGTAATAGCCATACTGTTGCTATCCCTCCAATTTAGTTGTGATTTTGCCAGACTGTAGTTACGTAGTAACCGGTCTTGCCTGTAAAATGTAAATATGTCTGTCTTTTATCGCGAACTCAATATCAACTGGCATCCCGTAGAAAGCTTCAATTTTATGTGTCTGCTCCGCCAACTCGGCGATATGTTCGTCGGATAGACAGAAGCGATTTTGCTCCTCTTCCGTTGTTGTGAGCTCTACCGTTCCTTTGTCGGCAGCTACGATTTTAACTTCCTTCAATCCCAACTCTTTCTCTATGTGCCCGTCGGTTTTGCCTATGACATAAGAATCGGGTGTGACCAGACCGGAAACGATCGCCTCACCCAAGCCGTAGCTTGCATTAATGATAATCTCGTCCTCATTGTGCGTCACAGGATTCATGCTGAAAATTACACCCGATACGTCCGCTTGCACCATCTGCTGCACCAATACGCCCATAGGAAAGCTGCCCATATCGGAACTCACATTTTTTTGCTGCGCGTAATCCCGCACCCTTGCGGAAAAGAGAGAGGCCCAGCAACGTTTCAGGCTATTCAGCAAGTGCTTCAGGTCAGTTACATTCAAAATCGTCTCGTACTGCCCCGCAAACGAGGCCTCCTCCAGATCCTCCGCGGAAGACGAGGAACGCACCGCAACAGCCATCATTTCACTCCCAGACTGGCCACGCATGGACTCAAAGGATGCTGCTACTTCGTGATAAACATCCTCTGGCAGCCGTGCCTCGATTAGCCTATTTTCGAAATCCACTATGAGCTCGGGGGTCCGCAGACCGTTTGCTTCCAGAAAACGTTCCAATGCATTCGAAGTAATGACGAAACCACCTGGAACTTTAACGTTTTGTCCTGTCAATTTTGCAAGCTGCAGCGCTTTCGATCCAATTTTTTGAATATGTTCATGACCAGCCATGTTAAGCGTCACCGTATACATTAGAGATGAAGATACCCCCATTTCAAATTTCATTTACAATTTATTAACAATTTACGATAACATTAAGGGTACCATCTTGCTTTAGCGCATTCTATTATCCGAACGTAGCAAATAGTCGAATTCGGGTATACTTTCGATGTCCTCACGGATAAAAAAAGAAGACAAACTCTCTCTCGAAGAAAGCTTGCCTCATTACGATCTGGAGAGAATTGGCTCGATCCCCATTGGCATAATATCTTATACTTAATGTTAGTTAAAGTGTCATCCCCAGGCAGAGTCAACAACTCTTTTGAGTTTTTTTTGTCTTTTTATAAATATTTTTATCGAAAACAGATAGGAAAAAGTCAGACTTTGGTAGGAGAGCAAATAGTACTGCATGTTTTGGAAAGAGGCTGAATGATCCTGAAAAAAAGTTAACGGTACATGACCAATGGTAAATATTAGGTACACATTTTCTGAAAATGTAGGGCCAGTCACCCAAAAAAGACTCATTTTTGTGATAAAGGACACAAAAAATAATCGAAAATGCGAATTGTATAAGAGTTTATAGTTAAAATCTGGTTGTTCATTTTTGTCATTTTATATGTTTCAAAAACTGGTTTTTGGGTAACTATCATTGAAGTCTCTACATAAGTGTTGCAATGAATAGTTAGAAAGGGGAGATTTAACAAATTCATCAGATCGCCCAATGTTCTTAGTATTTGTATAATTGAATGTTAGCAAACAGGACACAAGGGATGGTGATGCTGGTGAAAGCAATTGCGGTCAAAGAGGACCGCGTAATTTATTTCTTTCGGTACTGTTCACTCTTACTTACTTCTCTGATTTATTTATTAGGGGACAGGGATCCGCCATTCATGTTTAAGTTGAGTATGATTGTGGCGTTGTTTATTTTTGCAAAAGGGATTACTGATATTTACAGAAGGATCGAGAAATCCTCATGGATGTTCAAGTCAATTTTATGTCTGGAAATGGTGGGGATGCTTCTTCAACTGCTATTCACAGGCGGAATCGACAGCCCATTTCTATGGTGCGTCATGAATCCATCGTTAATCGCGGCCAGCTATATCTCTGCTGCTTACGGCTGTTTATTGCTGCTGGGGTACTTGCTGCTTGCTACATCATTCTTTTATTACATATCTGGCGGCGACTATGAATCGATTGGGACCTTTTTAATGGACAACAGCTACTTTTACTTGATGCTCCTGCATATGGCATTTTTCATTCATGTATTAACCGATGTGAAGAACAAGCTGGAGAGGGCGAATACACGGACCAACGAGACGTTATGGCATATCAAGTCTCTATATCAAATCGTAGAAGCAGCAGCCCAAAGCGAATCAGGCAACCTAAGAAAGATTTTTACTGAGTTTGCGTTAAGGTTGACCGACCAGAAAATGGCTTTTTTTTGGGATTCAAACGCCAATGAAGATGATGAGAGATTAATTGTCCACGGAACCACAGGCAGTGAAATCGAGGCGTCGATAGGTTTCGCAATGGAATCAAGATTGAAGGAGTTTCAAAGCCAGGATAGCCCATCGTTAGTCAACCTGTTTTTTCACGGTGAATATCTGATTATGCCGGTCAAATCTACGACAAGATTCTGGGGAGTGCTCGGTATCAAGATGGAAGCTTATTCTCAGGAGGAAGGAAAACACTGGTTCGTTCAGCAGCTTTATTTCCTATCTGAGCTATGTGCCATCGTTCTCGAAAGGCATCAGCTTGAGCGCATCGAGAATCAATTGATCATTATTGAGGAACAGAACAGGATCGCTGCTGAAATGCATGATAGCGTATCACAGCATATGTTCGGTATTGTGTATGCCACACATTCTTTAATTCGACAATGGCCAAACATCCCGGAAAAGCAATTGAAGGAGCAGCTACAGCTCATTCTGGAATCATCCAATATCGCTTCACAAGAACTTCGCTCGTCCATTTATAGTCTAAGCTCCAGAAAAAACGGTAGTTCCTTTTGGGTTAGTACGGTCACATCCCATCTGGATAGCTTGTCCAAGCTGCATACGGTAGAAATCCGTATGAAGGTAACAGGGGACGAGCATCGTCTGCCTGTTAATCATCAGAAGGCCTTATTCAGGATTATTTCCGAAGCGGCCGGTAATGCCATTCGGCACGGATACAGCAGTTCCATTGAAGTAGAGTTGATTCTAGCGACGGGTGAAGCCAAGCTGGTTGTGAATGATAACGGAGATGGCTTTGATGTATTCGGGCGACTATCCGATCCGAAGCTTAACGGGCTTGGAGTCAGTAACATGAAGTTTCTTGTGCAGTCATTAGGCGGAACTATTGAAATTAGCAGCAACCAAGGAATGGGTACTCAAATCCTAGTCATAATGCCTATCGATTATTACGAAAAAAGAAATTGAATGAAGTAGAGGCTGCGTATAAAGACCAATAGATTTTCCAATATGCGAAAGTAGGTGCTTGAGTATGAAGATTGTTATTGTAGATGATCATCCGTTGGTAAGAAGAGGATTGTCGGCGGTACTGACTCTTGAACACGATATCGAAATTATGGGAGAATCTGAAATGGTTGAAGAAGCGATGGAGTTGATCGAAGAAACCAAGCCTGACTTGGCTATTGTGGATATTAAGCTGGGCAACCGATCAGGATTTGAGGTTGTTGAGCAGTTAAAGGATTCATCCTGCCGTTGCATGATCCTGACTTCTTCGATGATGGAGGTGGACGTTAGAAGGGCCGAGGCTGCTGGTGCGGAAGGGTATGTGCTGAAAGAAGCGCTTCCTGAAGAATTGTTATTGGCTATTAAGCTTATTTTCAAAGGCAAGAAATATTATGACCCAGGTCTGATGGAGATTTTGTTCAAAAGAGATGACGACAATGACTTGCATAAACTAACTCCCAAAGAGCGTGAAGTTCTCATTGGCCTCGGAGAAGGGTTGTCTAACAACGGCATAGCGGATAAACTGATAGTCACTGAATTTACCGTTAAAAAACACGTAAGCCAAATCTTAAGTAAGTTGAACTTGAATGACCGCACTCAGGCTGCTTTATATGCACATTCCAGAGGACTTGTTAACTTTTCTATGGACACTGCAGGCTCCATGCATCAAAACTTCCAGTAATACTATTTCTCATAAGATTCAGGTGCACCCTATTCTACCTCCTACAGGCTAAGTCCTGTTGGGAGGTTTTTTGATAACATAAGAATTTATAAGTTTTCAGCGGAGCTGAAGGATTCTTATGTTTCAAGAAAACCTACCTCTGAACCGCGGTCGCTCATCTTTGAAAGGCCTCGATAGAGGTTTTCTTATTTGCTATACACCAGTTGCAACAGCAATTGGAAGAAGGGTCTGCTTTCGCAGCACCTCCATGCTGCCGATGCTCATCTGGTACAAAAGT
The DNA here is from genome assembly GCF_001956045.1 of Paenibacillus sp. FSL H7-0331. Next base: position 99,706 of record NZ_MRTH01000004.1, read on the forward strand.
ATACTTTTCAGATATTAAATAGAGGGGGGCGACCCTGCACAAAATACTTGCAAAAATCATAACATCGGGTAATACCCAAAGTCTCAGAGTTACTATAAGATTTATCTATAAGCAGAATTCTCGACTTTGAACAAAAATAATCGATAGTTATGATTCGGGAGGATGACATGGAGAAAACGATACTTGATTACTTCATCATAGTTCGAAAAAAACTATGGTTGATTGCACTGTTTGTTCTGCTCTCTTGTGTAATGACTTACTACGTCAGTAAGACGTTCGTCCAGCCTGTGTATGTTGCAACTAACCAACTGCTGGTCAACAGTGTCATGAAGGACTCTGAATCTATCAGCCTTAATGATGTCAACATGAATCTAAATCTGATCGAAAGCTACAAGGAGATCATTAAATCAAACACGATTACTGAAACGTTAATTGCTAACCACCCTGAACTGCAGCTGACAAGAGAGCAATTGGACAAGAAACTGAAAGTAAGCTCCGTCGATAAAACGAACCTCATCAAAATTGAAGTGGAAGACAGCAATTATGGTAAGGCGGTTTTGATTGCCAACGAAATAGCACAAACCTTTATAGACGAAGTACCAAGCTTAATGAATGTGAACAATGTCAAGATTCTTTCTCCCGCTAATCTGGGTAAACTGCCTGCTCCGGAAAATGCCAGTATCGCGATGAATCTCGCCGTCAGTTTCATTCTTTCTGCGATGGCGGCTCTCGGTGTGGTATTCTTCCTGGAAAATATAAATGACACCCTTCGTTCCGAAAAAGAAGCTGAGCATTATGTAGGTTTGCCGGTTCTTGCAACGATTGGAACGATAAAGAAAACCAACAAACGAAAACGATCTAAAAACATGAGCGAAGAGGTGAGTGATCAAACTTATGTCACTGTTAAGTAATGTACTTGTCACTGAGACTGATCCAAACTCTGCCGTTGCCGAATCTTATCGGTCTTTACGTACTTCAATTAGGCACAAGAGACTTAAAAAGTCGGGCGAGGGAATCGTCCTCATGATTGCATCTCCTAAAGCACAGGAAGGTAAGACGACCACCTTATCCAATCTTGCCGTCACCTTTGCACAGGACGGTCAGAAGGTCATTGTCGTCGATTGTAATTTACGCCAGCCTTCTTTACACGCGATATACGGGTTGCCGAGTGATGCTGGACTTGCCCAATATCTAAAGTCGGCTTCTCCTGTTCAAGGCTGCACCTCCAAGGCCGCCCTTCCCAATCTGCATCTGATTACGTCAGGAGGGCAGCCACCTAACCCTTCGGAGCTGCTGGGTTCCCCAAGAATGGCGGAGCTGTTGGAACATTTAAAACAGCAATACGATGTGGTTCTTCTGGACTCGCCGTCCGTATTGGATTTTACAGATGCCGGGCTGCTGGCAGAGTACAGCGATGGTATCATGCTGGTTGTCAAACAAGACAGGACTAAACGTGAGTGGGCCAAACAAGCCAAGGAAAGGCTTGAACAGTCAGGAGCCAGGATGCTGGGTATGATCATAAACAAATAAGAGTGAGCTTCCACAAATCGATAGGAGGATAAGAGAGATGAAAAAAGTGAAGAAAGCAATTATTCCTGCAGCAGGATTAGGAACACGGTTCTTGCCAGCTACGAAGGCAATGCCCAAAGAAATGCTTCCGATCATCAACAAGCCAACTATCCAGTATATCGTGGAAGAAGCAATTGAGTCTGGGATCGAAGATATTATTATTGTGACTGGTAAAGGGAAACGAGCGATTGAGGACCATTTCGACAACGCTTTTGAGTTGGAGAGCAAGCTACTCGAAACCGGCAAGCTGGAAATGTTGAGGGAAATACAGCGTTCCGCCAAAGTGGAAATCCATTACATCCGGCAGAAGGAGCCGAAAGGCTTGGGACATGCAGTCTGGTGCGCAAGGAGATTCATTGGGAATGAGCCGTTCGGTGTACTGCTTGGTGATGATATCGTCACTAGCAAGGTTCCTTGCTTGAAACAGCTTATTGACCAATATGAGAGCTCCGAAAATTCAGTTATAGGTGTTCAGAAAGTACCATCAGATATGACCCACCGATACGGTATTATTAATCCCGGTAGACAGCAGGATCGGTTGTATCAGGTGAATGACTTTGTGGAAAAGCCTGAGCCTGGAACGGCTCCCTCCAATTTGGCGATTATGGGCCGTTACGTATTTTCCCCCAAAATCTTTGAGTTTTTGGAGCTTCAAGAGCAGGGGGCAGGCGGAGAAATTCAATTAACGGACGCCATTCAAAAGCTGAATCAAATCGAGCAGGTGCTCGCCTATCAATTTGACGGAATTCGTTTTGACGTAGGCGAACGACTCGGTTACATTCTCACTACACTAAGCTTTGCTCTGCAAAGTAAGGATCTTCGTCACCCGGTGTTGGATGCCATGGCTTCCATGCTCATCACAGAACAGTATCCGTCCATACTGGATCTTAAAGGAGGTAGGGACAATGGGTTTGCGAGAACTGCGGGAGGATTATGATTATGCTGTACCGCACAAGAGATATTATGGCAATGTAGCCCACAAGGAGAAGAGCTACGCTGCATATCTGTTTATAAAACGTATGCTTGATATAAGCTTATCCTTATGCGGAATCATGTTCCTACTCCCCTTATTGGTCCTTGTAGCTGCATGGATCAAGATAGAGGACCCGAAGGGAAAAATTTTCTTCAAGCAAAATCGGGTCGGTAAGGACGAGGTACAGTTTCCAATGTACAAATTCAGATCCATGGTGTCCAATGCTGAACAATTAAAGGAGCAATTGAAGGCTCAGAATGAAGTCAGCGGTGCGATGTTCAAGATGAAAAACGACCCGAGAGTCACTCGTGCAGGCAGGTTTTTACGCAAAACGAGCATCGATGAGCTTCCCCAATTATGGAATGTATTGATAGGCGATATGAGCTTGGTCGGACCGCGTCCTGCACTTCCAAGCGAAGTTCAAGAATACACGAATTACGATAAAAAAAGGCTGGCAGTAACGCCAGGTTGCACGGGCCTCTGGCAAGTAAGCGGAAGAAGCAGCGTAAGCTTCAAGCAAATGGTCGAGCTGGATTTGAACTATATCAAAAAACGCAGTATAGGGTTTGACTTGAAAATTATATTTAAAACCGTATTTGTACTACTGGGCTCTAAAGATGCCTTTTAATCAGTAAAAGACAGGGGAGGGGAGCAAATCCATGGTGCCTAATAACCAACAGCCGCATGTCTCCATCGTTATATGCACATATAATCGGGCTGATTTGCTGCGTGTAACCTTAGACTCCCTGCAGGGCTTGTCCAGTCTCGATAGGGCTGAGGTGATTATTGTGGACAATAATTCCACCGACCATACACGCAGCGTTGCGGAGTCATATATGAAGCGCAATACGGGTAATGTGGAGGTGGGTTATTACTTCGAGCCCAGTCAAGGACTGTCTGCAGCGCGAAATAAAGGGATTCAGGCGGCGAACGGACCTATTATCGCATTTCTGGATGATGACGCTATCCCCTGCTCCGAATGGATCAGCACGATTATTGCCGTATTCGAAAGCAGGCAGGACGTTTATGCGCTTGGAGGCATTATTCGCCCTAACTTTGAAAGCGACCGCCCTGACTGGTTGATTAAATCGCTTGAATTACCGTATACGATTGTGGATATGGGCAGCGCAGTGAGGGAGTACCCGCCGAAACGTCATCCGTATGGAGCCAATATGGCAATCCGCTGTTCTTTTTTTAAAAACCATTCGTTCCCAACGAATCTTGGCCGAAAAGGAAGCATGCTGCTGTCAGGCGAGGAATCCTGGATATTCGATAAAATGAAAAAAGAAGGCAAAACGATCCTTTATCATCCGGGGATGGCTGTCGTTCATTTTATCCCTGCCAGTCGGTTGACCCGGGAATGGATTCAACAAAGGTACTATTATCAAGGGATTTCAAATGCATGTATGCATAGTGGCTTTGGGAGTAAGGTTAGCCTTCTCGGTACGTTGGCAGGTAAAATGCTCTACATTATCGCTGCTTCTCTATTCGCCCGTAATGAAGGTAGCAGGTTGCTGATCAAATGCAGGCTGGAAAGTATACGCGGTACGCTCGATATGCTAAGGAGACGCGGAAATACGCCGCTGGTCAGGTGAGGGTTGCCTATGACGGACCTTCATCTACATTTGAAAAAGCCGGTATATGTCACAACTGCTTATGTATCCACTGCATGGATAACTGGAATCGCAGCGGTTTACCAGCCCGTCTTAAGTATCTTTGGAGTAGCTCTCCTTCTCCTGCTGGCTGTTACCGTTCATAACCCGGCACGAATCAGCTATCCGGTACTGCTGTCTACGGCCATATCAGTCAATTATATTATTGATGCAGATGTGTTCGGTATTGAAATTATCTCGTTGTATAAGCTTGGGATCCTGGTGCTGCTTATCCCTTGTATGCTTCAAAACGGTATTCGCTTGAAATTTGTGTATCCCATTCTTACGTTTGCAGCCATGCTGTTTCTAACTTTTTTTTTCTCGGAATGGCACCCGAGACTAAGCGCTTCTTTGTCGCTGAAAGCTTTTATCGGACTCGCGCTGCCGTTCGTCTTTCTGCTGATCCAGTGGAAGAAGGAGATGGCGCAGCGGCATATTCAAATCATCTGCCTGCTTCCTCTGGTAAGCGTTGCAGCAGGACTCGTCCTTCAGCTCGCACATCTGTATTCTTTCCTTGATGTCGAGTTCACAGGAGCTGTCAGGGTGCAGGGAGCGAATATTGCACCGCACTTGGCGATGCTGGCTTTTTTGGGAATTACGATTGCTCTGATTGAAACGAAACGCAATCCGGATAAAGCGACGTTTTTTTATTTTACGTTAGCCGCTAATTTTGCAGTGCTAATTGCAACAGGAACGCGCGGTCCGATACTAGCCATGCTGGCTATGGTTGCGTATTACTTCTTTGATATCGTCAGACAATATGTCAAAGGCAAGGTTATGCTGATTATTCCGCTTGTTTGTTCCGTAGCCTTGCTTGCGGCAGCTGTGTATGTGCAGTGGGACAATATGACAAAGCGTTCCTTTGAACGTCAAACAGGTACAGGAATTGACTTATCTGGCAGAACCGAGGCCTGGGCATTCTTCCTGAAAGGAGTGGAAGATTCTCCGATGGCAGGCAGAGGGCTTGGCTCCGTTACGGTTGCAAATGACGGAAGCTTATATAAGGGATTTGTCGTTCCGCATAATGAATATATTCGCTTCTACTACGATTCCGGCTACATCGGATGCGGACTACTATTTCTGTCTCTGCTGATCGTATTTGCTTTGATTTACCGGACTCTAGCTCCCAGCATAAAGGTTTATTATTTGGCATTTATATTCGGGTTCTTCCTGTATTCCTTTTCGGATAATACATTGTCTACCGTTCAATTCATTATTCCGTTCTGTTGGTACTTGAACTGCCTGTATCTGCTATCCAGGATAATCCCCAAAAAAGAAGATGTGATCCCATGAGTAGAGTGAATATGTTTAATGTCAATTTTGATAATTATGATTTTATGGATCTGCTGGGATTCATTGATGAAGTAATTCGCCAAAACAAACATTCCTACATTTTAACCTGCAATGTCGATCATTTGATCAAGCTTAGAAAGGATACCGAATTTCAAAAGGTATATTCAAATGCCGGAGCGATTGTTGCAGACGGAATGCCGATTATATGGGCCTCGAAGGTGCTAAAGAAGCCGTTGAAGCAGAAAGTATCCGGTGCCGATCTGTTTGAAAAACTGGGAGAAGCTTTTGAAGATAGGCAATACCGCTTGTTTTTCCTGGGATCGGCAGCTGGAATTCCAGAACAAGCGATGAGAAACCTTAAATCCTTATTTCCGGGTATGAATATCGTCGGCTGTTATTCGCCTTCATACGGCTTTGAGAACAAAGAAGAGGAGAACCGGCATATCGTACAGATGCTGATTGAGGCGAAGCCGGATATTGTATTTGTTGGCGTAGGCGCTCCTAAGCAGGAGAAATGGATATACCAGCACTACTTGAATTATCAGGTTCCGGTTTCTATTGGAGTTGGGGCTACCTTTGACTTCATTTCTGGCTCGGTCAAAAGAGCTCCCGATATTATGCAAAAAACAGGATTTGAATGGTTTTGGAGACTCGTGCAGGAGCCAAAAAGACTGTGGAAACGTTATTTGGTCGATGATTCTATGTTTATCGTTATGGTATGGAAGGAGTTCAGGAAGCAATTCAAGCTGAAACGGAGGGGAGCGTAATGAATGATGAATCATTCGGCTGGAATACCCGGAGGATGACTACTATTTGGGTTCCTGCCCTTATCGTGATGGCTGTCATATTCGTCCTTTCCTCCCAATCCTACGAGCAGCAGACGATCAAGACGCAGCTAACGTATGTGGTGCATAGTACCATCTTGAGCGATTATTTATCTAACATCAAGATCCAATACGGCTCACTAACGATTGATGGCAATAAAGACGGACCGGGTGGAGTACTTGAGTTTATGATCCGTAAACTTGCCCATGTCATCGAATATTTCCTGCTGAGCATAAGCTTGCTTAGAGGTATCCGGTATACGACAAAGCTTCGCCTTCCCAATGCCATGATCATTACAGTCTTGCTATCGGTCTGTTTTGCTGTGACGGACGAATTTCACCAGTTGTACGCGATCGATCGCGGGCCCAGACCGCAGGATATTGTTCTTGATACGGCAGGTGTGTTGATCGGTATACTGGTATACGGCTTGCTTGCATTATGGAAGAAGAGAAGACTTGTCAATACGTACAAGACGGAGGGCTTATGAGAACGATAAAAGATCTGTATTCATATCCCTTCATGAATAATGCGGCTGTCGTTGGTTTATGGGTATGTGCTGCATTGCTTGTTTCTATCATTATTGGCTTTTCCAGCGCAAACATGAGTCATGCCATCAGTACAGAGATTGCAATCTTGTCAGTGATTTTGTTCCCGGCCTTCGTTATGGCATTGCTTGAATCACGCAAGATTGTCCCTTATATTTTGCTTGTCTGGGCCATATGCCCTGAGATTAGAAGAATCGAGGATTGGCTTGAAGGCTCCTATCATTCCGTTTCGATGTTAAGTCTGGCACCGCTTCTTACAAGCGCTGTTCTCATTATTCCGGTTCTCGCCAATGTACACAAAATCGACTCACCCATTCGCAAAGTGCTTTTATTCCTGTCTTTGGCTTTGCTCTACGGATGTGTAATCGGTCTTACCAAGAACGGGACGGGTACCCTTTACGATTTGGTCAACTACCTGATTCCGATGCTGTTAATTCCGTACTTTGCCGTTGCTCCATTTGAAAAGAAAGATTTGGACCGATTGCTTATCACCTTCTCCAATATAGCGATTCTGGTTGCGGTTTACGGAATTATCCAGTATATGACTGTACCGCCATGGGATGCTTTTTGGATGAATCATGTGGAAATGAGCTCGATAGGCAGGCCCTATCCGCTGGAAATACGTGTATTTTCCACTCTTAATTCACCGGGACCTGCCGGTATGTTTATGGGAACTGCGCTTGCACCGATGATTCTGGAGAAACGATGGCGCGGAGCCTTGGGTTGGATAGGTATCCTGCTGGTAGCCGTAGGCTTACTCATCACGCTTGTTCGCTCGGCATGGCTGCTGCTATTCATCGATATTGCTGTTTATACGATGCTCTCATCGGGAACGCATAAATGGAAGCTGCTAACTCAAATAGGGGTGGCAGTGACCGCTATGTACTGGATTATCCCGAAGCTGCCAGGTGCTCAGGTGCTTATCGCCAGGCTGGAAACGATGACGGCCATCCAGGACGACCATTCCTACAACGAACGATTGGATTTTTTTCATACGGTTTTCCCTATGATGCTCAGCCAACCGCAAGGATTAGGACTCGGAAGTATAGGAGTCGGAACGAAATTGGACAATGGGGGCGCGCTTGGTGAATTTGGCATATTCGATAATGGGTTCGTCGCTGTCTTTCTTACATTCGGTATTATTGGAGGGTTTCTATTCTTCCGAGGGCTGACACTGATGGTCAAATATCTAATTACACGAAGTGAGGGAATGGCTGGATTTTTATCATATAGAAGTATGGCGGTTGCCTCCATAATTGGCAGCATAGCGAGCTTGATGTTTGAGAATGGCTATACGGGTTTGAGGGGCTTTCTGCTGTGGAAGATGGTGGGTATAGGGATCGTGGCGCATAAAGCCATAACACAGGGAAGGAGGCGAAGCCCGGATGCAGCAGCAGATCAACTTAAAGTTAGTCCGGATTAGGCCGATATTCGGTTTACTTAAAGCACTATTGTCCAGTAAGAGTAATATGGCTAATACAATCAGAACGATGCTCTTCAGTATTTTGATATTAGGAATTAATATGCTTACGGGTATTTTAACCGCACGCTTTCTGGGACCGTCTGGACGAGGCGAACAGACGGCCATGGTGTTATGGTCACAGTTTCTCGCCTTCAGCTTTACTTTTGGTATTCCTTCAGCATTAATTTATAACGTCAAAAAGAACATACAGGATGCTGCCAAGCTATATACGACTGCATTGTGGATGGGGCTAGCTGCGGGGACTATAGCCATGGCTGCGGGAATTATCTTTCTGCCCTATTGGCTCAATTCTTACTCCCATAATGTCGTGCTGTTCTCACAATGGTCGATGCTCTTTGTTCCCTTGATCGTTCTCTCTCAAATCAACAATGCGATGATGCAAGTGAGGGGAGAATACAAGCTGTACAACCGGCTGCGGTTTCTGATTCCATTAAGTACGCTAGCCTGCTTGGGTGTTCTGATCTTGTCGGGAACTATGCATGCTTATACATCGGCAGTCGCGTATTTGGCTCCGGCGGTTCCTTTCTATATATGGACGACACTGCGTTTAATTCAAGCCTATCAAATCATCTTGAAGGATGTTTTTCAAACCTTCAAGCAGTTAATTAGTTATGGGATTGGCTCTTACGGTAACGATTTAATGGGTAATCTTTCTTATTATATTGATCAGATTGTCATAGTTGGGCTATTGAACCCAGCACAATTGGGGCTTTACGCGGTTGCAGTCAGCCTCTCGCGGGTGGTCAACGTCTTCTCCACTTCGATTATCGCGGTGCTGTTTCCCAAAGCATCCGGCTTACCGAAGGATGAAGTGGTACAGTTGACCTTCCGTGTATTTCGCATTAGTACCTGTATCGCCATCATGGTATCGGCAGCCATTATGGTCATTGCGCCTTATGTCCTGACCCTGCTGTATGGTAATGAATTTAGGGAGGCGCTCGGCGTGTTCAGACTGCTTCTGCTGGAAGTTTCCATATCCGGTGGAACGATGGTTCTGGCCCAAGCTTTCATGGCGCTTGGTAAACCGAAGGTTGTCACGATTCTTCAGGGGCTTGGACTGCTGCTCGTCATTCCGATGCTGATGCTGCTCGTTCCAAAGCTTGGACTTACCGGCGCAGGGATTGCGATGCTGTCGTCCGTATTAATCCGTTTTCTGTTCATTCTAATCAACGTACGATTTACCTTGAAGATGAAGATCCCGTGGCTTCTGATTACGAGGGAAGATGTGCGTTGGTTAATATCAGCGTTATCTGCGTATAAAGCGAACAAGTCTGCTGAATCAAGGGAATAAAGGAGGTGTAAATCCGATGATCGACCATTGTGCTTCTGCAGGGAAGTATCTCATATCTGCGGTCATTATTGCCCAGGATGATGAATCAAGGATTGCCGGCGCTATAGCTTCCTGCAAAGCTTTCGCTGATGAGATCGTCGTGGTTGACGGAGGGAGCAAGGACGGTACCATTCGAGTCTCCGAGCAATTAGGCTGCAAGGTATATCAGAATCTTTGGCCTGGTTATGCCAAGCAGCGTATTTATGGGAGCGAACGGGCATCACATGATTGGATATTCGTCATCGATACCGATGAGGTGGTGAGCGAGCTTTTAGCCAAGTCCATTCTGGAGAGAAAGAGAGATTTATCGGATGGGAAAATAGCTTATGCTGTCTTTCGAATCGGAGATTTTTTGGGTCGTTGGATGGGGAAGGGGGAACGTCTGGTTCGTTTATATAATCGAAACAACGTTCAATATAAAGACAGCCTGGTTCATGAAATACCGGATGTATCGAATACACAGGTTATGAATTTACAAGGGACATTATGGCACTACGGTTTCCGCAGCATTAACGATCATGTTGCCAGGTTTAACAAATATACCGATTTAGAGGCGGAGGAGGCCGTTATTGCGGGGAAGCCGTTTAGATGGATTCGATTGCTGTACCGTCCTCCGGCGCGTTTTATACAAAAATATGTGATTCAGGGATTGTACAAAAAAGGTGTCCCCGGTCTTGCCGTTGCTATATTCTGGGCGATGTACGAGTTTCTGGTTTGCTTAAAGCACTATGAAAGTGCTCTTGTTCACAGCAAGGTGAAACATCGACATGAAGAAGAACCGCTAAAGGAGGGAAAGAAATATGCCATCCAATAAGCTGCAAATTCTGTCTATCGGGATGGGCTGGCCGTCTTCCCAGGCGGGTGGATTGAATACCTACTTTAAGAATATCTGCGAAAATCTTTCAGACCGGAGTAAGCTGCATGCTCTGGTATGCAGCAAGGATAACCCAAAGGTTAGAGAGGGAATGCGCGTTACCAGCATTACTGATCCTGATATGAAACTCGGGAAGAGGCGGAGCATGTTCCGCACGTATGCAGCCAAGCTGATGGATGAGCAGGAGATTGACATCCTGTATTCGCATTTTGCACCATATGGCGTGGGGGCCGCCGAAGAAGCCAGGAAGCGAAATATTCCGGTAGTTATGGCGTTTCACGGTCCATGGAGCGAGGAAATACGTGCTGAAGGGGGGGGCCTAACGCACCGTATCAAAGCATGGATCGCCAAGTCGATGGAAATGAAGGCCTATAGGCTTGCGGATGCTTTCATCGTATTGAGTGAAACCTTCCGTGACGTTTTGCACCATCAATATGGGATTCCATTTGACAAGATATTCATAATTGCCGGTGCGGCTGATATACGACGGTTTCAGCCGTCCGAGGACCGCAGGGAGGTCCGGAGAAGTCTTGGCTTAGCGGAAGATGGCACAACGGTGCTGACGGTAAGAAGGCTTGTTAATCGAATGGGCTTGCTGCAATTGCTCGATGCATGGAAGGAAGTTGTCCAGCACTTTCCTGATACTGTGCTCTTGATAGGAGGGAGGGGGCCGCTAAAGGAGCAATTGGAAAGCCGAATCGCGGAGTACGGTCTCGAAGGCAAAGTTCGATTGCTTGGTTACATCCCTGACAGCGATCTTCCCAGATATTATCAGGCCGCTGATTTGTTCGTAGTTCCTACCCAATCGTTGGAAGGCTTCGGATTGATTACCGTCGAAGCCATGGCCTCAGGACTTCCCGTTACAGCAACGCCTGTTGGGGGTAGTCGGGAAATATTAGAGAAGTTCCGCCCCGAAATGCTGTTCAAGAGTGAGAAGAGCAGCGATATCGCAGAAGGGATCATTCGTTTACTGAAGCATAAGCAGCATTGGCCTACCGCTGAACAATGCAGGAATCACATTCTGGACAACTATACGTGGGAGCATGTAACGAACCAGGTGGAAGCTGTTTTTGAAACAGTACTTGACAAGTATCGAAGCACCGACAGCCGGGATCGCAATTTATGGACACCGAGCACACGGAAAGGGAGGCATGATACGGATGTTAAGAGTAGCGTACATTGATCATACTGCCAGATGGAGTGGCGGAGAGGTTGCCCTTTATAATATTTTGACCCATCTGGGCAGCCATGTGGAGCCGTTGGTCATTTTGGCGGAGGAAGGCGTCCTGGCCGACAGACTGAGGGAAAAGGGAATCCAGGTTCGTGTCATCACCATGAATGAGAAAGTCAGGAACCGCAACCGGAACGCCGTCAATATGCAGATTGTCTCCGCAGCCTTTCAATTACTGTCCTACGGAAGAGGGCTTGCCCGGATTCTGAAGGAAGAGCAGGTCGTCTGCGTTCATACAAATTCCTTGAAATCAGCATTTTATGGTGCGGTTGCAGCGAAATTAGCTGGAATTCCATTGATCTGGCACATCAGGGACCACATCGGCGAGCCCTATTTGAAGCCCGTCGTAGCGAAGACCATCCGGTTGTTGTCACGTATACTGCCTAACGGTGTCATTGCCAATTCCAATTCTACTCTAAATGCTTTGAAGCTGCCGAAATCAAAGAAAACATTGGTCGTCTATTCTTCCTTTGCCAAGGCTATCAACCCAATACCGGGCGTAACTGTGCTGAAGCCGAAGTTCACTGTGTTGCTCGTTGGGCGTCTTGCCGAATGGAAAGGCCAGCATATTTTACTGGAGGCGGCCAGGTCGTTCTTGCCTGACCAGCATGTCCAGTTCTGGCTCGCTGGCGATGCACTTTTTGGAGAGGATGCTTATAAGGAGGAGCTTTTTCGTCAGATTGAAGTATACGGGCTAACGAATGTAACCTTGCTCGGGCATGTCGAGCATATTCAGGAATTGATGCAGCAGGCTGACCTTCTCGTCCACACCTCAATTACACCTGAACCTTTCGGGCAAGTGATCGTGGAAGGGATGGCAGCAGGGCTGCCGGTTATTGCCTCTAATGAGGGTGGACCCACTGAAACTGTCGTACATGGCGAAACAGGACTGCTTATCACACCTGGAGATCCCGCTCTGCTTGCCCGCTCGATCCGTGAGCTGCTGGGGAATCCGGAAGAAAGACGCAGAATGAGTGAGAATGGCAGGAAACGTGTGCAGGAGCATTTTGTCATTGAACGAACCGTTACCCAAATCACAAACTACTATGAAGGATTAATTTCCAATATTTAACTAAACCATGGGGAAAAAGGATGGATCAAATGAAAATAGCAATAGCGCATGATTATTTGATTCAAATGGGCGGTGCCGAAAGAGTCGTAGAGGTCTTTCATCATATGTATCCGCAGGCGCCTATTTTCACCACGGTTTTTAGCAGCAATGGGCTGCTTGACGCACTTAAGGATGCGGATATACGTGCCTCCTGGCTTCAAAAAATGCCAGGAGGGGCAAATAACTTCAAGGGAATGCTTCCCCTTTACCCATTTGCGATTAGGGATTTCGACTTCCGTGAATTTGATATGGTGCTCAGCTCCAGCAGCGCATTCATGAAAAGTATTCAAGTGCCGAAGGAGACTTTCCATCTTTGTTACTGCCATACGCCAATGCGGTTTGCATGGGACTATGACACTTACATGCAAAGACAGTCCAAATCCAATGTGCTGAAGCAGCTTTTGAAGATCTACATGCAGCAGCTTAAAACTTGGGATCAAAGGACGTCAAAGAACGTAAATCAATTCGTTGCCAATTCATCTGTTGTGAAAAACAGGATTCAAAATTATTATAACCGGGACTCGGACGTTATTTTTCCTCCGATCAATACATCGAGGTTTCACAGCTCTGCGACAATCGGGAACTATTATTTGATTGTTTCCCGGCTTGTGTCCTATAAACGGATTGATCTGGCCGTGGAGACGTTCAGCCGCAATGGACTTCCTTTGTATATCGTCGGAGAAGGGCCCGATCTTGGGCGGCTGCGTCAGCTGGCTAAAAGTAATGTGAAATTTCTCGGCAGGCTGGAGGATGGGGACGTTACGAAGCTGATGGCCGAGTGCAGAGCATTGATCTTTCCCGGTGAGGAGGATTTTGGCATTACGCCGCTTGAAGCCAATGCTGCAGGAAGGCCGGTTATCGCTTATCAGTCTGGAGGCGCACTTGATACCATCATGCCGAAGCTGAACGGGATTTTCTTCAAACGTCAAGAAATCGATGATCTGGATGCTGCTATAAATGAAGTCGAAAATCACGCTTGGGATGTACAGCAAATCGTCAACCACGCTCGGAAGTTCGATGAGAAGGCATTCATGGTGAATTTCAAAAATTATATAGGTAAAGCTTATGAAAAATTCAGAGAGGGACGGTGACAGAATGGATATCGCTGTAATTGGAACCGGTTATGTCGGACTTGTTTCGGGAATATGCTTTGCAGAAATGGGCAATCACGTTACTTGTGTCGATCAGGATATAAATAAAATTGAGGCTTTACGAAATCTAGCTTCCCCCATCTACGAGCCAGGAATCGAAACATTTATGGAGCGCAATGTACAAGCCGAACGTTTGAAGTTTTCATCCAACTTGATCGAAGCGGTACGGCAATCCGAGCTTATTATTATAGCGGTAGGCACTCCCTCCCTGCCAAGCGGTGAAGCCAATTTGCAGTATATTGAACAAGCAGCAGGCGAAATAGGTAGAGCCATGAACGGCCGGAAAATCGTCGCTACGAAAAGCACCGTCCCCGTTGGAACGAATGAGAAAATACGCCAGATCATAGCGGGGCAAACGGACCAACCGTTTGATATTGTCTCCATACCAGAGTTTTTACGGGAAGGCTCGGCTATACAGGACACGCTTCATCCTGACCGGATTGTGATCGGGCTGGATAACCGGGAGTTAGAAGCAACCATGGTGGAGTTGCACAGCAGCTTCACGGACCAGATCTTCGTCACGGATATTCGCAGCGCGGAAATGATCAAATATGCTTCCAATGCATTTCTGGCAACGAAAATATCATTTATCAATGAAATATCAAATATTTGTGAAAAGGTGGGGGCTAATGTAACGGAGGTCGCTCTAGGAATGGGGAAAGATCCCAGAATTGGCCCGTCGTTCTTGAATGCCGGAATCGGCTACGGAGGATCATGCTTTCCTAAAGATACCAAGGCATTAATCCAAATTGCGGGTAATGTTAATTATGAATTCCAGCTTTTGAAGTCGGTGGTAGAAGTCAATAAGGCGCAAAGATACAAAATGATTGAGAAGTTGAAGCAGTCGCTCGGACAACTGAATAACACCGTGATAGGGATATGGGGCTTATCTTTCAAACCGAACACAGATGACATCCGCGAAGCGCCTTCGATTGAAATTATTGAAGCTTTGATCGGCTTGGGTGCACGGCTTAAGCTCTATGATCCTGTCGCCATGGGTAAATTCAAGGATAGCTTCGACCACCCTTCCATCACGTGGTGCGCTAATGCGCTGGATGCTGCAGCAAATGCGGATGCCGTGTGCTTGCTGACAGATTGGCAGGAATTCAAGGAGATTTCATTGTCACAGTTAATCTATGTGATGGAGCAACCGATTCTTATTGATGGAAGAAATGTGTACAGTAAAGAGCAGATCGAAGGAGCAGGGCTTCATTATTATTCAATAGGAAGGCCTGAACCTATACCAGCTTTCCGTTCTCAGGTCCATGTCGGATAGGCTTAACTAATCATAACCATAGGGAGAGTGACATTCATGAAACTTGTTCTTCTATCTGGAGGCTCGGGTAAGCGGCTTTGGCCATTGTCCAACGATTCAAGATCCAAGCAGTTTTTGAAAATACTCGAAAGTCCGAACCATGAGATGGAATCTATGGTACAGAGAGTATGGAGGCAGCTAAATAACGCAGGTTTGACAGATTCCGCTTATGTAGCTACAAACCGATCTCAAATGGATATGATGACCAGCCAACTTGGGAACGAGGTCCCGATCATTATCGAGCCCGAAAGGAGAGATACCTTCGCTGCTATTGCGCTCACGGCTACATACATGTATTCGATGGGCAACGTTCCGCTTAATACCGTTATAACCGTCATGCCAGTCGATCCTTATGTAGATGAAGCTTTCTTCGAAGCTATCAAGCAACTGGAGCAGGTTCTTCAACAGACGGATGCCAACCTGGCGTTAATCGGTGTGGTTCCAAGCGTCCCTTCAGAGAAATATGGCTATATCGTGCCCTCCGAGCCTCATGCTGCAGATCCGAATATACTTCAGGTCAGTCATTTCAGGGAAAAACCTGACCGTGCGCAGGCCGAAGCTTTAATCCAGCGTCATGCTCTATGGAATTGCGGCGTATTTGGATTCCGTCTCGATTACTTGATTAATGTGCTGATTGAGAAAGGACTTCCAATTCAGTATGAGGAGATGCTCAAGCAGTATAAAGACCTGCCCAAAATCAGCTTTGATTACGAGGTCGTAGAAAAGGAAGACAATGTAGTCGTGCTGCCCTATAGCGGATTCTGGAAGGATCTGGGCACCTGGAATACGTTGACAGAGGAAATGAGCTGCTCCCAGATCGGGACTGGAATTATTACGGAGGACTCCGTAAATACACACCTGATCAATGAGCTGGACATCCCAGTTACCGTGATCGGCATGCACGATGTGGTAGTAGCTGCAAGTCCAGACGGCATATTGGTCACTTCCAAAGTGGAAAGTCCAAGAATTAAGGAAGTTATGAATCATATTGAGCAGCGGCCGATGTACGAGGAACGGAGATGGGGACGGTACCGCGTCGTTGACTACATCAAATATAAAGAAGGTAATGAAGTATTGACCAAACGCATCATGGTCTGTGCAGGTAAAAATATTAGCTACCAGCTTCACTATAAACGAAGTGAAGTATGGACCATCATTAGCGGCATTGCTAACATTGTGATCAACGATAAGCCGTTTCAAGTGAAGGCGGGTGATGTAGTCCGTATTCCGGAAGGGACCAAACACAGCATTCTGGCTATAACTGATATGGAGCTTATCGAGGTACAGACCGGTTCGGAATTGGTCGAGGAGGATATCGTTCGAATTTGCATGGAATGGAAGGACATACCGCTTCATCAGTTCATATGAATGCGGATATTCGGAATGAGCAACCGCCTTTTATTCTCTTTGTGGGGATGGAAGGCGATTGTTTATTTGACCACTAAGTATAAAATAATGAACCAGATCGGCAAGGTTATGACAATAGCCCAAATACAGCCTCTTGGCATGGACAGCTTAGAATTATGATTCACTCACTAGCAGCTCCTTTAACAAGCATAAGTTTTGCAAAAATTATACCATATGATTTTGCTGCAGCATAGCAGAAGGGTGGGTGTGGTTAGAAAAGTGATTTCTATTTTACTGTTACTTACGTTGGTTGCCCCTCATTTTCCTGTTGATTCAGATATTTCGTTAGCTTTATCTGCCCCGGTAAATCCGATAGCATCAACGGAAGCAAAAGCAGTATTGCAAAATCTCTATGAGATATCAGGGACGAAAATCATAAGTGGACAGCATGATTATTTGGAAAGCCCGGATGAGCTGAACAACAAGTTAAAGAAACAGACTGGCAAGAACGCGGGAATCCACGGCTATGAGCTTGGAGCCATTATGAATCAATCCCCTTCGGAGGTAGCCTCGCAAAGGCAGAAGGTGGTGAACAGCGCGATTGCATGGAATAAGGCAGGTGGTCTTGTTACGATGACTTATCATGAAAGCATTCCCGATACTTGCCGCTGCTGGTCCAATGTACAAAAGGAAATGAGTCAATCTGAGTTCGATAAATATGTGACGCCGGGAACTGTGGAATATGACAAATTGATTGCGGACCTGGATGAGGTGGCTGTATCCCTGATTAAGCTTAAGGATGCTGGAGTTCCTGTATTATGGCGTCCGTATCATGAAATGAACGGAGGATGGTTTTGGTGGGGCAAGAAGAATAACTTCTCTGCTCTATGGAATATCATGTATGACCGATACGTAAACGTGCATAAGTTGAACAATCTTCTGTGGGTATGGAGTCCGAATGCCCCTACGGAATGGGCTGATCCTTATACGCTGACTTATCCTGGCGCTGACAAGGTGGATATCCTGGCTGTTGACATCTATGGTAATGAATTCCGACAGGAATACTATGACAAGATTGTTGAGCTTGCGGGAGGCAAACCGGTGGCTATTGGAGAAACCGGCGAGATCCCGGACCCTGCTGTCCTTGAGAATCAGCCTAAATGGGCTTATATGATGGTTTGGGGCAAAATGCTGACCGAAAATAACACCGCAGAGCGTATCCACTCCTTTTATGCCAGCTCAAGATCCATCAAGAGGGGGACGGTTCCGCTTACTCTCCGAATGCCCGGCAAGGCTGCCGGTAAGAATGGATTGGTAGCCGAATATTATGATAACAAGGACTTTACAGACCTTAAGGAAGTTCGTGAAGATCCTAATATCGACTTCAATTGGCGGCAATTGGCTCCAACTACCGCTGTACAGGCAGACACATTCTCGGTGAGATGGACGGGCAGGCTTTGGCCCAGCTTTACGGAAACTTATACGATATCCACCTTGAGCGATGACGGAATAAGAGTTTGGGTGAATGGGGATTTAGTTATAGACAGCTGGTTCAACCAAAGTTGGGTTGAACGATCCGGTACGATTGCACTTACCGCCGGAAAGCCCGTCGACTTTAAAGTAGAGTTTTACAATGACAAAGCAGGAGCGGCAGCCAAAGTCATGTGGGCAAGCCTTTCCCAAGCCAAAGAAATCATTCCGGAGAGTGCGTTATTTATTCCTAAATGAAGGACGCGGTTCAAAAAAAGGAATGGAGACACACCATGAAAAGAAAACTGGTTTTGTTGTTTGTCTTGCCAGCAGTTCTGCTATGCTTGTTCATTTTATCTTTAGTTTCCTGCGACCCATGCAAGGCAGCCGATCAATTAACGCGTGCTGAGCCAGCGTCAGCTTTGTTAAACCAGGACAACTGGATATGGCTGCTTGGGAAACAGGATGATTCCTTGAATGAATTCGGTAATTCGGATACCGGGAGACAAAGTTATAGCTTTCCTACCGATTCCATTAAGAGTGCGGATTGGAAAAGTGTGCCGAGTGGACTTAATAAATCGGTGAATCCGTCATTTAGCATTAACTATTCGTTGGAAGCAATCCCGGAATACGGCGTTCATTTACAGTTCAAAGTGCTCGATGCTTATAAATCGGTCCCTCAAATGGCTGTCTTCACTAACCGCATGTTATCGGGCATTGTTCAGATCGCTGGCGTCGGTGGTACGACAAGCGAATACCCATTCAAAAAAACGTACGTGCTTTACATCCCAAAGGAGCAATTGCAGCTTGGTAACAACGTATTGGAGCTGCAGGCTGCAGGCTGCTTATATTGCTCGGCTTCCGAGAATGAGTATCTTTGGTGGAAGTGGGATTATATCGGGTTAAAAGCTTTGTCTGCACCTGTGGAGGAACCGATTCACGGCAGCTATATCGCATCAGGTACAAGCCTTAACAATATGTCCTTCTACTACGACGAAGGGGCCGTTCGGCATCTCCCTTATGTCTTGAAATGGATGGGCATCGCTTATAGCGGTAATGTGATGCGTACCGGCTGCGCTACCGATGTGAAGAACGCTTGTTCAGCTATTGGGACTTATTACGAGACGTTACGGGACTATAATACTCAAGCTGTATCGTTTCATTTGCACACAGGCAATATCAAGCTGAAAATGGATGGGACACTTCCCGATGATGCCAAGGATAAATTGTATAATTACGTAAAAAATTACGGTTCTCTTTTTCAATATTATGAGATCGATAACGAGCCTGGATTATTTAATCGTTCCAAAGTAGTAAATCTGGCCATAGCGAATTGGTTAAATGCCAACATCCCTATATTGGCACCCCATTTGAAGACCGTTGCCCCAGGCTGGGCCTATGCTCTCCCGTATGAGATGAAAGCTTGCAAAAATCAATTGCCCGATGGAAAACGCCAATGTGGGGATCCTGACGGGTGGGAAAGCGATCCGTCCCAGCGCAGGGAGCTGGAAAATGTGACTAATCTAACCAATGGTCATTCCTATGGATCCTCATTTGCGGATCGTGTGGGCGGAAGCTTTGTAGAAAATTTGAAGACGTTTGGTGGAGCCGAAGACGGTTTGCCGAAGCTGATGCTGAATACCGAATATGGTACCTCGGATACTCATATGGATGCTAAGCAATTCGGGGCGGTAGAACCGAAATCGGCGGTCTTTGACCGGATTATGCGCGCTCATATTGGTTATGCAGACATGTTCACCCATCATGCTGCCTTTTATCCCAACTACTCTTTGTTTGAAACAGGCTTTAATTTGAATAACCATAATCCTGCTACAACACGAATATACGGGAATACTTCAGAAACAGATTCCCGAGCAGGGGTTATGAGACGGCTTAATCTGGCCTATGCGACCCATGGCAAACCGTTAGTTTACCAAATAACGAATACCAATGTCTTGTATGATAAGCTGGTATACTTCCGTGGGGTAGACACGTCTTCGCTGAGGCCTTTACCCGGATCGCAGGGAACCTCTAACAAAATATTGCTGAACTTCGTTAATTTTGAGAAAAGCGCACAGACGATAGCTGTCAAAGTGACGATGCCTGAACAGACTATTTATGAAGGGGAAAGATTCGGGCCAGGCAGCACCTATGAGGAAGCACGGACGTATATATCGGGATTACAGGCTTCCCCCGATCTGGAGTTAAGGGAAACGCTCGGTCCTGGTGAAGCGGTTCAATATATCCTAACACGATCTGAAGATGTTAAACCAAAACCTCCGACGTGGGTGAAGGCAGCGCCTATACAGCAGCATTCAATAGAACTCTACTGGATGGAATCGGAGGGAGCCAAGGGCTACGATATTTGGCGTAGTTCAGATTCGAGTGTGAGTTACGAATTAATCGCTGCTAACGTACAGAAAACCCGTTTCATCGACAGCAGCACTTTGGCTGGAACGACATACAAGTATCAAATAAGATTGCCAGGAGTAAGTGGGACTTCCCAAACTGTTGAGACAGCCGCGACGGATTATGTACCTTTGGAACGTAAGGATTGGATAGTCTCAGGCAGTTCCGGCGGGAAGCCACAAGGCGCGATTGATGACAACAGTAATACAAGGTGGGATACTAGCGCCGCGCAAACGTCGGGACAATATTATCAAGTAGATATGAAGAATCCTTTTACGATCAATCGAATAGAGCTTCAGACGGAGGGATCGCCTAACGATTACCCACGTAAATATGAAGTTTATGTGTCGAACAATGGCTTAACATGGACGGGGCCGATCGCATTCGGTAACGGAAATAAGGTAACGGAAATAAAATTCACCCCGCAGCAGGCCAGATATGTAAAAATTGTGCAAACCGGAACGAGTGGAAATTACTGGTCCATTCATGAGCTGCAGATTTATGGTTTTGAACGATAACTGAGAAGGTGAATCCCCCAGATGGGGGATTTTTTTGAGAAAATTATCTTAAAATAGGATAGGAGTTACAAAATTGAATTTCAGTCTTCTTGACATTTCAATAAAAATGAGGTAAATTAATTTTATGAAATTAAATTGTATACAATTTAATTGAGTGGAAAGAGATGCTTATGAACAGAGACGAAATATTGAAGCTGGATAATCAATTATGCTTTGCGGTCTATGCGTTCTCAAGGGAGATGACAAGGCTATACAGGCCGGTTCTGGACAAGCTGGGACTTACATACACCCAATACATTGTGCTATTGGTGCTTTGGGAGCAGGATGTCATCACAGTTAAGGAGTTGGGCAGCCGATTGTATCTGGATTCGGGTACCCTTACGCCGTTGCTGAAGAAATTGGAAGGCATGGAATTGCTTCGACGGAACCGTGACCCTCAGGATGAGCGCAACGTCATTATCCGGCTGACTGATCGGGGGCATTCTCTTAAGGAACAAGCACAAGAGGTGCCTGAACGCGTATTTTGCCAGATCGACATAACTCAAGAAGAAGCTTTCACAATGAGGAAGCGTCTTACCGAGCTGCTCGAGCAAGTTCATCAACTTACACAGGAGGAATAAACTATGGGAGTTCATTCGTTTTCCGCTACCAACATTCGAGGTCAAGAAGTGCATTTGGATCAATATAAAGGCAAGGTGCTGCTCGTTGTGAATACAGCAAGTAAATGCGGATTTACACCGCAATACTCCGAGCTGCAAAAGCTGCATGAAAGCTACAGTGATCGAGGACTTGTGATTCTTGGCTTTCCCTGCGATCAATTCGGCGGTCAAGAACCTGGCACGAATGAAGAGATCGACACCTTCTGCCAAATTAATTATGGCGTTACCTTTCCGCTCTTTTACAAAATCGAGGTGCTGGGTGACAACAAGCATCCGTTATTCGGCTATTTGACAGAAGCTCTGCCATTCGAAGGCTTTGACCTGAACGACGGAACAGGTAAAATGATGCACAATATGCTGACTAAAGCGGGTACGATTGAGGGCAACGATATCAAATGGAATTTCACCAAATTTCTTATTGATGCTGATGGCAATCCAATCCAACGTTTTGAACCAACGGTTTCGCCTGCGGACATGACCTCTGAGATTGAAGCGCTGCTGTAATTCATTTACAGAAACGAAATGACCGGGACCCTTTTTACAAAAAAAGGGTTCTTTGTGTTTGAACGCAGCTATGTTTGTTAAAAAATACACTTATTCCAAACATCTGTCGGTTCCAATCCCCCCAGCATCCATTTAAAATGATCATGCATGAACCGAAAGCTTGCTACTGTTTGCAGCTTAATTGACATTAGGAGCGATTCATTTGATTAATGTGACCCGTTACTGGGAAGATCTTAAAGTTTTGCAAATCAACAGGGAAGCTCCGAGAGCCTACTACATTCCTTATGGTGATGTGGAAGCGGCTTCAAGCGGAAAACGTGGACGTTCCCCTTTTTATCAAACCTTGAATGGACGATGGAAGTTCCAGTATCATCCCAGTATCAAAGATGTTGAGGACGGTTTTTATGACGTTTCAACAAATGTAAGCGCTTGGGACGATTTGACGGTTCCATCCTGCTGGCAAGTTAAAGGGTACGATCAACTGCAATATACAAACGTGAATTATCCATTTCCTTGTGATCCTCCGTATGTACCTAATGAGAATCCGACGGGTTTGTATGTCAGGGAGTTCAACATTTCTGACAATTGGAACGAAAAAGAAAAATATGTTGTGTTTGAGGGGGTCAACTCCTGTTTCTATCTCTGGATCAATGGCGAATTTGTAGGCTACAGCCAAGGCAGCAGGGTGCCAGCGGAGTTTAATATTTCCCCCTATATCCAAAGCGGTAAGAACCGAATGGCTGTGATGGTATTAAAGTGGTGCGACGGCACTTATATAGAGGATCAAGATCTTTGGAGATTTTCCGGAATTTTCAGAGACGTTTATTTACTTGCTCGGGATCACAATCATATCGTGGATGTATTCAACAAGCAGGAGATATCAGATGATTACCAAAAGGCTGTTGTAAAGTGTGAATTACAGACTACGAGCTCTTTGGAGATTAGGGCACAGTTAAGAAATGCCAGGGGTGAAGTGATACACGAAGGCATAGCAATGATTGATCGTAAGGGATGCTTGGAATTTGAAGTTCTGGAGCCTGTTCTTTGGAATGCGGAAAATCCTTATTTATATAGTCTGTATATTTATAGCGGGAACGAGGTGCTCCTGTTTCAGGTAGGCTTCAGAAAAGTTGAAATTAATGACGGCGTGTTTATGATCAATGGAACTGCGGTGAAGCTCAAAGGTGTCAACCGTCATGATTCACATTCTGAGCTTGGGCAAACGATTCCGATCAACCATATGATCAAAGACCTTGTGCTTATGAAGCGTCACAACGTGAACACCATTCGAACCTCCCATTATCCTAATGATCCGCGTTTTCTGGATTTATGCAATGAATACGGTTTTTACCTGATTGATGAAGCAGACCTGGAATGCCACGGTGTGCTGCATGCGGGAGATTATCATATGCTAACTCGAAATCCGGATTGGGAGGATGCTTTTCTGGAGCGGGCCATCCGAATGGTCGAAAGGGACAAAAACCATCCTTCAATCATTATGTGGTCCCTGGGTAATGAGTCCGGTTACGATGTTAATCATATGGCGATGGCAAGATGGATCAAAGGTCGAGACGCGTCACGACCTATTCACTATGAAGGTGTAGATCCGCGACATCAAGGAAGCTCTAATACAGAGGTCATCGATGTAGAAAGCCGAATGTACTCTTCACCTGCATACATTGAGAATTATGCTAAAGATGAGAACAGCACGAAGCCGATGTTTTTATGCGAATACAGCCATGCTATGGGCAATGGGCCCGGAGATCTGAAGGATTATTGGGATATCATTTACAAATATCCGAAGCTGATGGGCGGCTGTGTGTGGGAGTGGTCTGATCATGGGATCAAGACCCATTCAGCCGATGGAAAGGAATATTTTGCTTACGGGGGAGATTTCGGAGATCAGCCTAACGATGGCAACTTTTGCATAGATGGCCTTGTGGGTCCAGACCGGAAACCGCATACAGGGCTGCTGGAATTGAAGCAGGTTATTGCACCGATTCGTATGGAAGCGGAGGACTTGACAAAAGGCACGATAATCGTAACGAATTTGTTCGATTTTATCGATTTATCCCATATTGAATTGACCTGGAGGATTGAAAAGGACGGGCAGCTGATTGATCAAGGGGAGCCGATCCAGCTCGAAGCTTCACCTCATGCTGTCCAACGGGTGCGTATACCCTATGAATTACCTGCTGAGTCCCACAGCCGTTATTTCCTTACAGTTTCGTGCAGGTCCAAGCGGGAGACCCGATGGGCTGAAGCCGGTCACGAAATCTGCTTTAATCAGTTCGAGCTCCCGGTCTTTAGGAGGCAGGAGCATGAGGTTCAACAGATACCGGCCATTCATTTGAATAAAAGTGGACATCAGTTGAATATTGAGGGATTTGATTTCAAGCATGTGTTCGACATGTATGAGGGTGCATTTATACAGATAACCAAGCATGGAATGGATATGATTGATGCGCCGACTAAATTTAACATATGGCGTGCCCCTACCGATAACGATCGTAAGATCAAGCACAGCTGGATGGAAGAGGGCTATGACAGAGCAAATATGCATGTGTACGGTTGTGAGATCACGAATCAAACGGAAGCATCGGTGGAGATCACTGTACAATTTTCTTTAGGCGGATATATTAAAATCCCGATTCTTCATGGTGTTGCCCTCTGGAAAGTAGATGGTACTGGTGAAATTTCACTGCAAGTAGACATCACTGTAAGAGATGGTCTTGTATTTCTTCCACGCTTCGGGCTGCAGCTTACTATGCCTCAAGGAACGGAGGAGGTAGAATATTTTGGTCTTGGCCCGCATGAGAGTTATATAGACAAACGTCATAGTGTAAAAAGAGGAAAGTATCTACTGACGGTTGACGAGATGTTCGAAAACTATATTATGCCTCAGGAGAATGGTTCGCGATATGGAACCGAGTGGGCGATCGTATCCAACGAGCAGGGAATGGGGTTGAAATTTTCGGGTTCGGACGATTTCTCCTTGAATGCAGCGCATTATACACCAGAGGATCTAACTAAGGCCGCTCACGATTATGAGCTTGTCAGACGAAAAGAAACGATTGTTCACCTCGATTATAAGATAAGCGGAGTAGGCTCCAATTCCTGCGGACCTGAGCTTTTGGTACCTTACCGGTTGGATGAAAAGGAGTTCAAATTTGAACTTAGAATCAAGCCTATTTTTAAAGAGGATGAATAAACAACGGCGTGGTGGTGTTCCCTAAGTAACTAGCTTGGGGGAAACCACCCCTATTTTTTAGAAAATGTATGCTATGGAATAAACTGAGGGTGGAATCAGCAAACATAAATCGTTATACTACATTATATCTATTTATCATATCTATTTATCATCTCAAAGCAGGTGAAGCATGAAATACCGATTTCCCTCTGAAAAGCTGCCCTACCGGTTTCAATTGTCCAAAAGTGTTCAAGCAAGACTGATCATTTTTTTATTGATCGTGGCTATTTTGCCTTTAATAACACTGGGTTACTTTTCTTATTATAAGTCATCCCAGGTTGTCAATTCTCAATTCGGAAACTACGGCCTGTATGCCGTGCAGCAGCTGAGGCTTCATCTGGATACCAACTTGAAACAAATGGAAAATATCACGGGGAATATATTAGCTTATTTGACGTCCACACCTATTGTAATCGAGGATGAGGATCTTCAGACCTACAGCCAATATACAGATGAAAGAGATCTGAAAAGACTGCTCGCCTCTTATACAAATTCGGATATCATAAGCGTAAATATTGTTACCAAATCGGGAAAAATCTATGGGAACGATATGATTAATGCTCAGAAGCTTATGCTTTCCGACTTTTGGAAGAACGTTTCAGAGCGTCCTATAATACGCAATAAAATTATGATTCATCATCCGGATTATTACTCGTCCACATCGGTGAATTATGTGATAAGTTTAGTCGTACCTATACAAAAACAGTTCAGATTGCCGGAAGGAAGTCATATTTTAATTGAAATGAAAGCGGATTCAATATTAGGCTTATTTCGTACCTTTGAACATGATTTGAAAGCGCATCTGCAAATTCTTGATCAAAACAGAGGGGTGTTGCTGCAAACCTCAGCAGATTATTCTTTTGCTGATAATGATATTATATGGTCGGATCGGTTAGATACGAATGGGTGGATTATTGAGGCCAGATTGCCTTATAAGCAATTTTATGAATCCTCCAGTGTCATTTTAAAATATTCACTGTTTGTTTCTTTATTAGCCCTTGTCCTGGTGGTTATTATGGCAGGTATTTTTTCTTCGCGGTTTACAAGGCCCATTAAAGAATTAGCTAAATCGATCAAGAGATTCGGTCAAGGTGATCTTTCCGTTCAGACGCGGATTACAACGTCGGATGAGCTGGGATATCTGGGCGATGCCTTCAACAGGATGACGGAGCAAATCAAACAGTCGGTACATGAAATCAGCCTTAAAGAAAAGCTCAAAAGCGAGGCTGAACTGAGAGCTCTCCATTATCAAATTAATCCTCATCTGCTATTCAATACATTAAACAGCATTCAGTGGAAGGCGAGATTAGCCCACCAGCCGGATATACAAAATATGCTCGTGCATTTAGTCGCTGTGCTGGAGGCAAGTTTTAATTTTAAACAATCGCTAGTACCGCTTAAAACGGAGCTTGAAGTGGCACAGCATTTTCTGGAAATTCAAAGATACAGATACGGAGATGTATTCAACGTTGTATTGCATGTGGAGCCCGAGCTGGAGAACTGTCTTATACCACGAATGGTGCTTCAACCCTTGTTAGAGAACATCTTTTTTCACGCTTTTACCGATGGTAGGGGGCAATTGATGCTTACGATTACTTCCTTACGGCAAAACATTTGCATGGAGCTTACCGATGACGGTTTGGGTATCAAACCACAGCATCTGGAATATATCCGAAGCGGCCACAAAATTCCTGATAAGCAGGGCGGGCTGGGTTTACGGAATGTCGACGAACGATTTAAGCTGCATTTTGACTTGCAGTACAGGATGAACATTGAATCAGAGAGAATGAAAGGAACGAGGATGATGTTCATATGGCCGAAATTACTGTAGATACTGTTTTAAAAGTGATGATTGTTGATGATGAACAGTTGGTCAGACAAGGTCTGCGCATGACCGTTGATTGGGAAAAACATCAAATGAAGGTCGTTGCGGACTCTGCGAACGGTTTACTCGGTTGGGAATCGTTCCTGAAACATCGGCCGCACATCGTCATTACCGATATTGTGATGCCGGAAATGGACGGAATCGAGTTGGCCAAGCGAATCTTGGGGGATTATCCGGAGACTAAGATATTATTTTTAAGCTGTCACCGCGATTTTAGCTTTGCCAAGCAAGGGATTCAGCTCGGTATATCCGATTACATTGTAAAAACCAACTTTGATGATGCACAAATGGATGACAGCTTGGCAAAAATACGCCAGGAATTACTTCTTCACAAACCGGAGAAAGCCTCCGCCACGACGCCAAAAGATCAAGATCGCACAGATAACCTTCTGCAAACATGGCTTATGGAAAAGAAACAATCGGCCGCTGCTCAATT
This sequence comes from Paenibacillus sp. FSL H7-0331, assembly GCF_001956045.1. The sequence continues at coordinate 127,536 of NZ_MRTH01000004.1, forward strand.
GAAGCAGTATTTGGACACTGATTGGAAATGGATGGTTTCCGGGAGTCATCTATTCCATCTGTTTATGAACAAAGCTGGTGATACGGGTGAGAAGGGTTTGGACTTACTGGAGGAAGTAAGTCAAACCTTTCCACTTGTGTGCGCTGAGGGAATCCTTTTTCTGAATAATGGGCAGGACTCTTTGTTTTTATGTTGCGGCTCGGATCTTATGCATGCATGTAAAACTGAATTGCTCGCCATGAAATTGAACAAGCCTTGGCTGCATTGGAGAAGCGAGGGAGCTATACAAGATGCTTCGGGCTGGATGAAGGCCATGGAAAAGATGCACCGACTTCGGCAAATCGAGCTGCAAATCGAATTGCGCAGCGGAATTCATAAGGATGATGTGCTTAGGGCAATTGATTTTATCGATCAGCATTTGCATCTAGATATACGGGCTGCCGATCTGGCTAACCGAATAGGGGTTAGCAGAAGCTATTTTAGCACGATATTCAAAGAAGAGGTTGGCTGCAGCTTGATCACTTTTATTTCTGATCGTAAATTGAAACGGGCCAAGGATTTGCTGCGTCTGACCGACCTTCGAACGGATGAAGTAGCCGAGCAGGTGGGCATTCAGGACGTCAAATATTTTTCCAAATGGTTTAAAAAATGTGTGGCTCAAACCCCCAGTCTATACCGACATCAAACAAAATAACGAAATGATGGAACAAGATTACGACAACCTCCTGAACGTCAGGAGTGTTTTTTTATTTTTCTAAAATAGTACACTATTATCAAACGAATGTCAGTTTGAAAGCACTTTCAAAAAAACTAAGATAAAGAAGAACAAAATAAGGAGGGTATTGAACAATGAAAAAGAAAAGTTGGTCGCTATTACTGGTCCTCTGCATGTTTTTCTCTATCATGGCCAGTGCATGTTCCAATCCAAGCAGCAAACCTGCAGAATCGGCAAAGCCCGGAGAAGCCGTCAAGCCTGCAGATGCCGGTAAAAAGACGAAGCTGGTAGTTTGGATTTGGGAATCGGCAAAAACGGGTGTAGATTTGAACATGGAAGAATTTAAGAAGCAATACCCGAATATCGAGGTTGAATTTCAATTGATGAAATCGACAGACTTGTATCAAAAGTATTTGATCGCTTCCAATACGGGAGATGCAGTGCCGGATATTGTCTCATTGGAATCTACCAATCTTTCCCAAATGGTGCAAATTGATTCCTTACTGGATATTACTTCTCGTGTCCAGCCCTATAAAGACAAAATGAATGCGTACAAATGGGAAGACGCCACAAAGGATAATAAAATCTACGCGATGCCATGGGACAGTGGTCCGGTTGTGATGTTTTATAGAAATGATGTGTTCGCAAAAGCCGGTCTTCCTACCGATCCGAAGGAAGTTTCACAAAAAATCCAGACTTGGAACGATTACTATGAAGCAGCGAAACTAATTAAAGAAAAAACCGGCGTTCTGATGTATGGAGACTCAAAAACAAATTCAAGCAACCGTGTATTCGAGTCCATGATGTGGCAGCGCGGCTTGTGGTACTTCGATAAGCAGGGTAACGTATCCGTCGATTCGCCTCAGGTGAAAGAAGTAGCTGATTTTCTGGTCAAGATGCAAAAAGAAGGACTCGTATTTGATGCCCGTGCTAATACCGATCCTTGGGGTAATGCTATCAAAGAGGGTAAATTCGCTACCGTTGTAGGAGGCTCATGGCATGACGCGACCATCGAACAGCAGTATGCCCCTGGAGATAAGGGGAAATGGTCGGTTGCCATGATGCCAAAATGGTCCAAGGATGATAAATATGTCAGTGCCAACCAAGGCGGCTCTAACATGGCTATCAATAAAAATTCCAAGAATCCTGAAGAAGCATGGAAATTCATTGAATTTATGTTGGGTAAGGACAGTTCTCAAGCGAAAATGATGACAAAAGCAGGATTGTTCCCGGCACTGAACACCGTATATAGCAGTCCGGATATGGACGCGCCATCTGCATACTTCAACAACCAGCCGGTCCTGAAAATGTATGCCGAGTCGTTAAAACAAACTTTCCCGCTTGCTTACACTTCCGACTTTCCATTAGCCAATAAAATGATGACGGACGTATGGGCGCAAATCTTTTTAAACAATACGCCTTCGGACAAAGCTTTAAAAAGCATGGCTGACGAGCTTAGGCAAAAGACGAAAAGAAAGTAAGCACAAAATACCTATTCAATCTCGACAGGAATAACTGAGGGAGTGTCATGTTCATTCGAGCGAATGTGAATCAGCATGAGTTCGATGGGAATGATGCCCCCTTTGTTTTTTGCTAAGCTTACGAAGTCAGTTTTGCTTCGCCAAACTTAGCAAATGCTTACGAAGTCAGTTTCGCTAAAGCGAAACTCATAGGAGGAAAGCTATGAGAACCACAAGCTGGAAATGGCAGTTTCGACTCGCTCCTTATTTTTACATATCGCCATACTTTTTGTTGTTTATCCTGTTCTCTTTATATCCTATTATTTATTCATTTTATATAAGTCTCACGGATTGGAACGGTTCTAAAGTAAAGTCGTTTATCGGATTACAAAATTATACGACTTTAATGCATGATAACCAATTCTGGTTGTCTTTATGGAACAGCGCTGTGATCTATGTGATTTATGTGCCTATCATGCTTTTTCTGGCGCTTATTTTTGCCAGCCTGCTTAATGCGAACTGGATGGTCGGCAAAGGCTTTTTCCGTATGGCGTTGTTCGTCCCGAACTTTGTATCTGTTGTTGCCGTATCATTCGTATTTGTTTTGATATTCAACACGCAGGATGGACTTTTGAATTCTCTGCTTATGAATTTGGGATGGTTGGATAACCGTATTCCGTGGCTGGAATCACCGGGCTGGGCTCGGTTTACTGTGGCAATGATGGTTTTGTATCGCTGGCTCGGCTACAATATGCTGCTGCTTATGACAGGACTGCAAAGCATCCCCAAAGATTTGTATGAGGCCGCATATGTCGATGGCGCCACCAAAACCCAAAGTTTCTTTCTGATTACGATCCCTCTGGTGAAAAAGATATTACTATTCTGTACGATTTTGTCCACGATTGGGACATTTTCATTGTTTACCGAACCCTTCATCTTAACCAAGGGAGGCCCTTTGAACTCTACGTTAACTCCTGTTTTGATGCTGTATAACGAGAGCTTTCAAAACTTTAACTTTGGTTATGCTTCTTCGATCGCCGTATGTTTTTTTATTCTCATGATGCTGGTTTCGTTAGTTCAATTACGCTTGTTTGATGATAAAAATGGATAAAGGGGGGAGAAGGCATGCAGACCTCGGCTAAACAGAATTACAGCTGGAATCGCAAAAATGAATTTAACGCTATCCTCATGTTTATCGTAATGGCTGTTGTTTCCGCAGTGATGTTATTTCCGTTTTTTTGGCTGCTAAGCTCTTCATTAAAAGCGGTAAGTGAAATATTCGTCAACCCTCCGATATGGATTCCTGAAACCTTGCATTGGGAAAATTTCGGGGAACTGTTTTTGAAAAGAAGCTTTGGTATCATTACGTGGAATAGTGTTTTACTATCCACAACCTTTACTGTTGTAACACTGTTTCTATGCAGCTTGGGCGGTTATGCCTTTGCCAAATACGAATTCCGCGGAAAACAAATTTTATTCGTATTTGTATTAGCTTCGTTAATGATTCCTCACGAAGCGACAATGGTACCGCTGTTTGTCATCTATAAGCAGCTTCATTTAATTGATAATATTTGGGGGGTTATCCTTCCAGACCTTGCCAATGCCTTTGGTATTTTCTTTATGAGACAATACTGTCGGTCGCTGCCAGATGAGATGCTGGAAGCGGCACGGATTGATGGATGCTCGGAATTTACACTGTTCCGAAAAGTAGTGCTGCCCAATTTGAAGTCGGCTTTTGCAGCTTTGGGCATTATTTTGTTCGTTAAGCAGTGGAACAATTTTTTGTGGCCGGTTGTTATTCTAAGGTCCAAAGAGAACTTAACACTTGCCGTAGCGATCAAAGCACTTGAAGACAGCAATTATACACCGTATCACTTGATCATGGCTGCTTCGGTTATTAGCGTCATACCGCTGCTTATTGTCGTGCTCGTTTTTCAAAAGCAGCTGATTTCCGGATTGACTGAAGGATCTGTCAAAGGATAATCGATACCGACGACCTATCAGCATCAGCATCGGTCGAGGCACGATCGGATCCACTGGTTTTACAAATTCTTCACTTGCGTTTGATATTCTGATAACAAAGAGCTGATAAACTAGGAAATGTAGCAAACAAACGAATAGGTAAGGGTACGAGTCGAGGAGAATACCCTTTATGCAACAAATGGAAGAGCCTTTGTTTTGGCGCGCCGCTTCCGTTTGATGGATAAAGGGTTTTTTGTGTTGTTCAAGGGAAGGAGACCGCGGGCTTAACAGCAGATGTTCACATGTCGATGGTTTGTAAATGAACTCATGAAAGGGTTGAAAATTGATGAAGAGGTACTCCATGAAAAAGCATGCTAAATATGTAGTTGTAATCATGATAATAAGTTTAATAAGCAGTATGTTTCAAGTGCCTATGCTTCCATCCAAGGTTCATGCTGCGGATGCAGGGAGAAAATCGCTGGATGTGAATAAGACGATAACATCACCCGTAATTGACGGCAAGCTGGATGATTCGGTCTGGAAAATTGATCAGCCTCTGAATGCGCGTGTAGGCGAAGGCACCTTTAAAGACAGCAAATTTGGCTTACTGTGGGATAATAAATATTTATATTTGGGAATTCAGGCTGATGACGACACGCTTGTGAACGGGGGAACGGGGAATTGGTTTGAACAGGACAATATTAATGTGTTCCTGGATCCCAAGCTTCATCAATCCACACCTTATGTGGCCGATGACATGCAGCTTGGTTTTGTATATAAACCGAATACGACGGTACCTGAGTTTCATTATGGTGCTGCAGCTAATGGTCAGGCAGCCAAGGATGATAAGAAAATATTGAGGGCCATCAGTAAAACCGCTACAGGTTGGTCTCTTGAAGTCGCATTGCCGTGGGATATGATCAATTTTGACCCGGTGTTGAAAAAACAATTGGGTTTAGAAATTGGTGCTACAGACCGTTATGATACGGACCCCGCCAAGAATAGAACCAGCTTCTGGAGTGCTTATAACTCGTTTTCCTTCTGGAATGATACTTCCGGTTTTGGAAACATTACGCTTGTGGACAGCAGTCCGGTTTCAGGCAGCTTGAACAATGTAATTCTTCAGGAAAATTTCGACAATTATGCTACAGGTCAAATTCCAGACGGATGGATTTCGGATATTAATGCCGGAAGCCCCCCATTCTCCGTAGTGAAAGATACATATGGCAATGGAAGAATGACCTTTAATGGGATTACTTCCGGTCAACAAAGTCGCATTATAGCGCCGGTCCAATGGGACAATTTTGTCATTGAAGCGGATGTTCGGTTCGATGCATGGAAGGATACGGGAAGATGGGGTTCAATTATGTTCCGGGCACCCTCCACTGGCAAACCTCCCTATTCGCAAATGGCTATTAAGCCGAATGGTATTATTGAGGTCGCCTATAGAAAGCCTGATGGCAGCTGGGTCTCACCAATCACCCTTACGGGAGCGGGACTAGCGCTGAACAAAGATTATACGATGAAAGTAAGAGTCTTCGATAATCATGTTCAGGATTATTTTAAAGATAAGAGTGCGCCCGCCTTTGATCTCAAAGGGGATAAGTTCTTGACTCCGGATATGCTGCCAGAAAGAGGAGCAATCGGTTTTCAAGGTGATCAGAGCAAGGTTTCCTTCGATAATCTGAAAGTGACCCGTATTACGGCTGATCGGCTCGATATGACGATGCCTGGCACACTTGAGGCCCTGACAGGACCGGCTAGCGTCACAGCCAGTGTGTATTATTCGGATGGTGTAACAGATTCCCCTTCTGATGGACGGGTGAAGCTATATTCATTGGATGAAAGCATTATTAGAATTATTGACAACAAGATCTATCCTATCAAGCCGGGTAAAGCAATGGTTAAAGCTGTTTATTATAACCAGGAAGTATCAAAAGAAATTACGGTTACACCGTCTCTGACAGGGATTAAGGCGACATCCATCAAGCATGATGACGGTTATATTTTGGCTACTGCTGGTCAGGATGTGCTGCTGAATTCGGTTATATTTAAAGCGGAATTTAATGACTTTTCAACGGGAACTATCAAGGGCGATGAATTAACCTGGACTCCCAGCAGTCCTGACGTCGTTGTAGCGAATGGCAAAATAACGGCGCAAACAAAAGGCGTTTACATGCTTACTGCTGCAGCAAATGGTGCTACAGCGAATATGGCTCTAGTCGTTAAAAACGCTGGTGATAGTGAATACACGTTATACGAAGAGAACTTTGATAATGCCGCAGAGGGCTCACTGCCTCAAGGATGGACGAGAAAAGAGGGGACTACAGTTGGTGCAGCTGTGGTGAAATCCGGAGCATTTGAGCTGAATGCGAGTGCTGCTCCCGATAATCCTTCCCGAGTGCTGCTGCCCGATTATTTGGGACTGTTCGGCAATTACAGGATTGAAGCTGATGTTACGCATTTGGCTGCCAACGACGCGGCCAGATGGCACTCGATCATGTACAGAATACAAAACAACGACTATCCCTACTACCAAATGGCTGTTAGGAAGGATGCAACTGCATCCAATGGGATTGAGTTTGCCGAGCGAACAGCTGCCAATGGATGGAACGTAATGGAGACAGGTTCGAATTCCGAAGCTATTGATGTAGCTAAATTATATCATTATACGGTCAAAGCCCATGGAAGTCGGGTGCAGGAGTTGATTAATGACCGGGTAATTGTAGACAGCAACGCGGCAACAGCATATACGAAAGGAAGAATTGGGCTTCAGTCCAACGGAAGTAAAATGAAGGTGGATAATATTCGAATCACTTTGCAGCAAGAGGCGCTGCCGCCGATGCCGAGTGAACGATTCGTCCAGGTTACAGAGCCGGAAAGCCGAATTTCCATGGCCCCGTCTGTGATCACCGAGCTGAAGACGATGAAGGATTTGACAGCATTAACCGGACCTGTTCTGCCTGCGACTGTAATGGTCCATGTGAACAGTGATTTAAAGGTTACAGATCCAACAGGCCAGACGGAAATTGCAAGTCTTGACACTATTTTGGACACGATCGGAAACCGGATGATTCCTGCTTTTTACATTAAGGATGAGCAGACTGTAGATAAGCTGATGGATGCTCTGAAGAACAAGGGTATGGAAGATGCATTTGTCATCTCTGACAAGGGGGATTTGGTTAAGAGGGCAAGAACGGCCTATCCAATTATCCGTGGTATTGTAGATTTCAGTAATATTAAAGATGTAACGCAAGAGGGCTTGTTGGACATTCGTAGACAAACCACACGCAGCCTTGCCAAGATCGCACTGCTGCCACAGAGTGCAGCCTCCATGGATAATGTTGCGTACCTTCAGCAGCGGCTGATCGTAGTGTGGTCGAAGGAAGCTGCTAGTGCAACTGGTCACAGCCTGTCGATGCACAGCTTGATTACAGCTGGAGTGAACGGAATTGTCACGGATTCACCAAATGAAGCTTTCACTGCTTTTCAACTGTATTCGAATAATACAACATTGATCCGTAAGCCTTATATTATCGGTCATAGAGGCATGCCGACGAGCGCTCCCGAGAACACGATCGAAAGTGACAAGCTTGGGTTGGATAACGGAGCAGACTTTATTGAAAATGATATTTATGTAACCAAGGACAATCGTCTAGTCATTATCCATGATGCTGAATTGTCGCATACAACGGATGGCGCAGGAAATGTTGAGGACTTTACACTGGAGCAATTAAAGAAACTGAATGCCAATAAGCCGTTCCCAACAGGCTTTCCGTATGTTCAAATTCCGACACTGGATGAGCAGATTGAACTGGCTGCAAGTAGAGGGAAAATGGTCATGGCTGAAATCAAGACGAGCACGCCAGCTGCTGTTGCTGCCTACGTCAAGCTGCTTAAAGAGATGAAGGCAGAGGGGCTTGTCGACTCGATGTCCTTTAGCTCGAATCAATTAAAGCTGCTGGCTGATCAGATGCCGGAGATGCCTTCGGGCTTGCTGGTGAACAGCATCAGCTCTAATGAGACGAACGCCAATAAATCACTGCGTGATGCGCTGAGAACGGTTCAAGGTCTTAATGCCACGTTCAACGTAGGCTATTATGGGATTGGCAAGAACTTCCTGGAGGCAACCAAGCACCGTGGATTAATCGTATCGCCGTGGACCATTAATAACCAGGATGATCTTAAAAACTTGTTCGCGCTAGGAGCCTTTGGGTTAACGACCGATTATGCGCTGTGGGCTGCGGATTGGGCCGCTTCGGTTAAACCGGAGAAAGACAACTATGTGTTGCTGAAGGATGAAGGCTTGTCCTTACATGCAACCGTCGAAACCTACAAAGGCACCAAATCGACCGTAACCCCGGAAGTCGTGCTGCTGGACGGTCAAGATTTCATTGGGGTGGATCAAGGCAAGGTAACAGCCAAGAAGTCAGGAACCGCGCATGTGCTGCTCAGATATACAGCCGCCATGGACGCCAGCCGGAAATATGATTTGTATACGAAACCGATCACTATTGAGGTCAAAGGGCAGGAGCCGGAGAACCCAGGAGGTAATCCAGGAGAAAACCCAGGAGGTAATCCGGGCGGAAATCCCGGTGGAAACCCAGGAGAGAATCCCGGTGGTAACCCAGGAGAAAACCCGGGTGGTGGTAACCCGAATCCTGAGCCAGTAACCTATACACTCAGTGTGGATCCGAAGCAATATACGATTATTGTGGGCAGAGAACAGAACATCGACAATGTAACCTATTTGTCTGCAAAGGATAGCCAAATTGTAACTCCTTATGCAGCCTACACACCTCGTGACAATACCATTGTATCTGTAGAGAACGGTAAGATGCGGGCGCTCCTAACCGGTTCTACAGTGATTGATGTTGTTTACCGCAACACGACCGCTTCCATTGACGTTACGGTGGTGCTCAAACCGTCCAATTCGAGTTCGGGCGGCTCCTCCACAACCCCGGATACATCCGGAACTGGAACTGGAACATCTGGCACAGGCAATAACGGTGATGGCAAACAGTCCGTTAAGCTTGAAGCCGTCGATGGCAAGCTGGATGCGGGTCAACTCAGAAATGCATTTGCTGCTGGCACCAGAGTTGAGGTGCATATGACAGGCGAGAAGCTGGAGCTCAGCGCGGCTGGGCTGTTGGATGCATCACAAATAAACGGAAGCACACTGGTCATTACAGGCGATAGCAATGCTGCTTATTATTTGCCAGTATCCACTTTAAATCTAACGGGATTGGCACAGCAGCTGGGTGTAAGTGTGAATGACCTGACGATCCAGGTGACGATCAAGAAGCTTGACGACAGCATGGCGGCAGCAGTTGCAGCAGCTGTGGTGAAAGCAGGCGGACAACAAATCGCCACTGCCGTAGATTTTGATGTTCAGGCAGTCAATAAGAGTGGCCAATCACTTCCTATATCCTTTGGCTCCACCTATGTGGCTCGCGAGTTAAAGCTTGGCAAGGAAGTCGATTTCAAGAAAGCGACGGGTGTACAGTTTATCCCGGAAACGAAAATGCTCCGGTTCGTTCCGACCGTATTCGAAACGAAGGATGGTCAGACAACAGCTACACTTAAACGAAATGGCAACAGTATGTATACCGTAATGGAGAATAACAAAAGCTTCACCGATCTGGCCAACCATTGGGCAAAAGCGGACGTGGAGTTGCTGGCTAACAAGCTGGTGGTTGATGGGGTTAGCGATAGCCGTTTCGAGGGTGATCGCAATATCTCTCGCTCGGAATTTGCGGCACTGCTTGTTCGTGCCCTGGGTATAAGCCCAACTGCTGCCAAGAGTGATTTCCGCGATGTAGCCTCCGATGCCTGGTATGCTCCTGAGGTGGCTGCTGCGGCGAAAGTAGGTCTGATCAGCGGCTACGAGGATGGTACATTCCGTCCTGATAGGGAAATTACGCGTGAGGAGCAGGCTGCTATGGTCATCCGTGCCATGTCCTTCGTAAGCGTGGATACGGCGATTTCGGCAGCACAGCAAAGCGAAACCTTGGCGCCATTCAAGGATGCCAATAAGATCGCTTGGGCTAAATCCGAGGTAGCTACCGCTGTGCATGCGGGTCTGATGAATGGAATGACACCAGACACGCTCGATTTGGCAAGCTATGCAACACGTGCCCAATCCGCTGTTATATTGAAACGTTTCTTAAGCAAAGTCAATTTTATTAACTAGGTTTGATGCGCTTCGTTTCTTGATTCGGGTTTGGTGAGCGAAGCTGTATGAACAAAATGGTTGCATACAAAAGTTTGCTTGGGCTGTGCCTAACAGTCCAAGTAAACTTTTTGTTGATTTAAGTTAATATTGCGCAAACAATAGTCTGGTAAATTGGAATAGGTGTAAGAGTTGGAAAGGATGTTGGCTAATGAGTAATATTGAACATGATTATTGGGGCCCCAAACGGATCATACCTGCGGTTCGCAAGGTTGAGGATTTGCAAGCAGCCTGCCGAAGCGACAGTCCGGTAGTTTTCCTACTGATCGGCGATCTGCTCACCGTGGAGGATTATATTAAACAAGTGCAACAAGCAGGTAAAAAGATTTTTCTGCATGTCGATTTTATTACGGGATTGGGTGGCGACCCGATTGTAATGAAGTTTGTAGCCGAGCGATTGCGGCCGACAGGCATCATATCCACAAAGAGCCATTTTGTAAAGCATGCCAAAAAAAATGGGCTGATGGCGATCCAACGGATTTTTTTGATCGATACGTCGGCTTTGGAGCATGGCATCCACAACATTGAGCAGAGTGGGCCCGATGCTGTTGAAATTATGCCTGGGTTGATCCCTCGTGTGATTACCAAACTCTGTGATACGATTTCCATACCTATTATCGCTGGTGGATTAATTCACGATCATAGTGAGATTACAATGGCTTTACAGGCTGGTGCCAGTGCTGTATCGATGGGCAGCAAGCGGCTATGGATTTAATAATGTCACAGGTTTACAAAATCTTAACTTCCGCTTGATGCTCCGATAACAGAAGCTTGGTAAAGTAGAGATGTAATAACTAATCGAATATACAAGGGTACGAGCCGAAGAGAAAACCCTTTTATGCAGCAAGTGGAACCGCCTTTATTTGGGCGCGCCGATTCCGTTTGATGGATAGAGGGTTTTTTGTGTTGTTCCAAGAAAGGAGATGCTCACAGATTGCCGGATGTGATGGATTGGGATGGTTACTTTTTTGATTTGGATGGAACGATTTTACTTGGAGAACAGCTGCTCCCGGGTGTCTCGGAAACTTTGGCCGTGTTAAGGCAAACAGGAAAAAGGATTTTGTTCTTGAGCAATACTACGACGCGAACCCGTATGGATTGCGTGAATCGGCTGCGCAAGCTTGGCCTTGAGGCGCACCTGGAGGAAATCGTGACGGCAGCTTTCACAGCAGCTATATATCTGCGTGAAGGCACGCAGGAGCCGCTGGTATTTGCAGTCGGGGAGCCGGCACTGTTCAGTGAGCTGGATGAGCAGGGGGTCAAGCATACGATGGACCCGCTTGCCGCTACACATGTGCTTGTAGGTATGGATATGCATTTTGATTACGATAAGCTTCATCAAGCTATGACGGCTGTACGCAATGGAGCTGCCCTGATCGCTGCGAACCCCGATCCGAATTGTCCGGTCGTCGGCGACGTCATCCCTGATACGTGGTCGATGGTGAAGGCCATAGAAGCGGCAAGCTGTATAGCACCGCATGCTGTTATCGGCAAGCCGTCCGAGCATTATGCAGCTAAAGTGCAGGAATGGAGCGGTCTGAGTGCCGAACGTTGTCTAATGGTGGGTGACCGGCTGGAAACGGATATTTTATTCGGGTCAAATCATGGCTTTTACACGGCGCTTGTATTGACGGGGGTCACGGCGAAGGGAGATATCGAACAATCTCTGATACAACCTGATTATGTATGGGATTCATTGGATGATTTACTATCGATCCTGACCATGCATAAGGAACAGGTGTAAGCAGTCAGGCTCAGACGAACCACTGCAGCAAAGCACAGAGCATTAGAGTTTACACCTGCTTCACACTGCTGTAATCATGGGATCACAATGGTTTGTTACAGTGAATGAGGAAGCGGCGGAAGTGGGCAGTTCTTCACAAATAAGATCATAGGAAAAAGGAGAGATTTACTTATGCGTTCCCTCACAACAAAAATGATAGGTCTTACTTTATGCGTCTCCATGCTGGCCGCCTGCGCCAAAACGACAACCGAGCCATCTGCGGCAGCACCTGCAGGGGCACCGACCGATACGAAAGCAGAGAAGGTCGAGCTTAGCTTCTATTATCCGATTGCTGTGGGTGGTCCTCTGACGGCTACGATTGAAAGCATGGCTCAGGAGTTTACCAAGCTTAATCCGAACATAACCGTTAAGCCGATATACACAGGCAGCTATGCGGATACCGCAGTCAAAACCCAAGCAGGCGTACAGAGCAAGAATCCACCCGATGTGGCCGTGCTTCAGTCTACCGAGCTGTTCAGTCTGCTGGACATGAACGCGATCGTTCCGTTGGATGATTTCATTGCCAAAGAAGGCGGCGATAAATATTTGTCCGATTTCTATCCGGCATTTATGTCAAACTCCCAAACCGGCGGGAAGACATACAGCATTCCGTTTCAACGCAGCACCATTGTGCTTTATTACAACAAGGATTTGTTTAAAGCGGCAGGGCTTGATCCAGAGAAGGCTCCTCAAACCTGGGACGAGATGAAGGATTATGCGAGCAAGCTAACCAAAAACGGGGTATGGGGCTTGGAAATTCCGGTGACGGGATATGCTTACTGGATGATGCAAACCTTTGCGTTGCAAAATGGTAAAAATTTGATGTCCGAGGACGGTAAAAAGGTCATGTTTAATACACCTGAGAACGTGCAAGGACTGCAATATTGGAGCGATTTGGCGAAGAAAGACAAAGTAATGCCGGAAGGCGTCACCGAATGGGGAACTGTACCCTCTGACTTCCTGGAAGGCAAGACGGCGATGATGTACCATACAACCGGCAACTTATCCAACGTGAAGAAAAATGCCAAATTCAATTTTGGTGTGAGCTTCCTGCCTAAAAATAAAAGCTTTGGAAGTCCAACAGGTGGCGGAAACTTCTATATCTTCAAAGATATCGAAAAGAAAAAGCAGGAAGCAGCCTGGAAATTCGTGAAATTTATGACCGAAACGGAGCTTGCTGCACAATGGAGCATCGATACCGGTTATGTCGCTGTTAAAAAATCGGCCTATGATACAGAACGAATGAAGAAATATGCGGCAGAATTCCCCGCAGCTCTAATTGCCCGTGATCAGCTGCAATATGCCGCTGCGGAGTTATCCACACATAACAACGGCAAGGTTATGAAAGCATTAAACGATCCGATACAGGCCGTGTTGACAGGCAGTATGGCACCTGCTGAAGCTCTGCAAAAGGCACAGGAGGAAGCAGACAAGGCGCTTGCACCCTTTAATAAGTAATTGTTGAAAGCGGGGAGGCAATGCTGCGGCACTGAACAGGACGCATAGCAGACTGCTTCCCCTTACTTAACTTCATGATGTACGGACTTACTCAGATATTAATGCGAGGAGGCCCCCAATTGGGCAGCAAAAAATCAGTCTTTAGCTGGAAAACCAATGCGTTTGCCTGGATGCTTCTAGCGCCATCGCTTGTCTTTTTGTTTCTATTTACGTTCTATCCGATTGCCAAAACGATTCGACTCAGCTTTTATCAAGCCGATTTGGCGACACCGGTACCTATTTTCAACGGTTTGGATAATTATAAGCATTTGCTGGACGATATGGTTTTTTGGCAGGTCATGTCCAACAATATGTGGTTTGCGATTGGCACGGTCCCGACCTCGATTCTGTTAGCGATCCTTATGGCGGTATTCACCAATAAAGTAATGCGGGGCACAAGCCTGGCACGGACCGCATTTTTTTATCCAACGTTAATTCCGATGATTGCAGTAGCTAATATTTGGTTGTTTATTTACACGCCGCAGTATGGATTGCTCAGCAGAGTCATGAAAGGCTTTATGCAAACCGATGTGAACTGGCTGGGATCACCGCAGTATGTAATGTGGGCAATGGTGATTATGGTAATTTGGAAGGAGGCCGGATATTTTATGATTTTTTACTTAGCCGGTCTGCAAAATATTTCTCCGGATTTGTATGAAGCTGCACAGATGGATGGTGTGGGACGCTGGACGGTATTTCGTAAAATTACCTTTCCACTGCTGATGCCGACAACATTATTCGTTTCCATTGTGGCCTTGACCAATTCGTTTAAGCTGGTGGATCACTTGCTGATTATGACCAAGGGTGGACCGAACAACGCCAGTAATTTGCTGCTCTATTATATTTACGAATCTGCGTTCAGCTTCTGGGATCAGGGAATGGCTTCAACCTTGACGGTTGTAATGATTGGGGTTCTTCTATTGTTTGCAGCGTTAAATTTCCTCGGACTGGACAAAAAAATTCATTATCATTGATGCCTCTCAAGGCCCAAGTAAGCTCCCGTGAGGGGGAGAAAGGCGATCCCTATGCTGCTTAAAAAATTGAATATAAGCCAATGGCTCTTATATATAGGTGCCGCCTTCTGGCTAGTGCCGCTGCTTTGGATGACGGTAACCGCATTCCGCCCCAGGCAAATTGCTTTGTCACCTTCATTTTCACTGGAGTTCACACTTGATAATTTTGCCCGGGTCTGGTCGGCTGCACCCTTCGCGCAATACTATTTGAATACGATCCTGATCGTGGTGGGCGTATTCCTCGTACAGATGATTACGGCTTCGATGGCTGCCTTCGCCTTTGCAAGAGTGGAGTTTCGCGCGAAAAATATCGTGTTCCTGCTGTTTCTTATCCAAATTATGGTGCCTGCCGATGTGTTGATTTTTCCGAATTACAGCGTACTCAAGGAATTGTCACTGCTCGATACCAAGCTCGGTGTGATGCTGCCGTATTTTGCATCGGCTTTTGGCATCTTTCTGCTGCGGCAGATGTTCAAGACGATCCCTCCAGAGCTCGACGAGGCTGCTGTAATGGAAGGCTACTCGAAATGGCAGATTTTGTGGAAAATCTATTTCCCGCTTTCCCGTCCAACTTATGTGGCCTTTGGGCTCGTATCCGTCAGCTATCATTGGAACAATTTCCTATGGCCTTTAATTGTTACCAACTCCGTAGAGAACCGTCCCTTGACGGTAGGTCTGGCTATATTCGCACAGTCGTTCGAGATAGGTGCTCAATGGACTGAAGTCAGCGCTGCTACACTGCTCGTCATCGCACCGCTGATGATCGGATTCCTGTTATTTCAACGACAGTTTATGAACAGCTTCATTCATTCAGGAATGAAATAATAACCAAGAAAGGATGATGAATATGCTGAAAGGCAATGAATGCTTGATCTCGACGTATGCTTTGGCAGATATTCCCTTGGATGAGGCGGTTAATCATTTAATAAATAAAGGCTGTAAAGCGATTGAAATTATGTGTGAAGGGCGTCATGGAGAATTGTTGGATTGGCCGCAGGAACGACTGAATGTGCTGAAACAGCTTGGAGATGAGAATCAAATCATCTGGACGATTCACGCTCCCATAGCGAATCTGAATCTGGCAGCGGAGGAAGAGGAGTTAATTCAGTCTAACACGGAGCTGCTGCTTCGGACCTTGCAGATTGCGGAGCTGCTGGAATGTGCTTATGTGGTGCTTCACCCCGGAGAGCTGAGCAGGGACAAGGTGGATCGGGATGGCGCGAGTCATGAAGCAGCGCTGAGAATAGCTGCCTTTTTGCAGGAGATTGTGAACGAAACCGAAGGATCACAAGTTATCCTTGCTTTGGAAAATGTGCCTCCTTATCCTGGATTGTTGGGCACAGATAGCGTGTTTTTGAAAAAAGTGATCCATCTCGTACAATCCCGACGTGTGAAAATTGTTTATGATGTGGGTCATATGCATTTGATGGGTGAAGGGCAATGTGAACAGTCGTTTCAAAGCCTGCTGCCGTTTATAACGAGTATTCATCTTAGTGATAACCAGGGGCAGCATGACGATCATCTTCGGCTGGGAGCAGGAACCGTTCCTCTGAAATCGGTGCTAGCCATGGCCAACGAGTATAGTTATTCAGGTGCTTGGGTGCTGGAAATGAGCAATATGAACGATATCCGATTATCTCAGGAGTGGCTTGGTCACTAACGCTAAACATTTTTTTACTAAACGAACAATTATTCGATGTAATTGAATATATGTTTAATAAGGAATGTTTAAGGGGGGGACGTCATGCAGATCCAGGTTGTCCGGCCAGGCCAGACGCTCTATCAGCTTTCACAAGCTTATGGTGTAAGTATTCAAAGCATTACAGATGCAAATGAGCTATCACCGGATAAGTCGTTGGTCGTGGGACAGGCATTAGTAATCCCGATCACGGGTCAATACTATTGGGTAGAGAGCGGGGACAGCCTGTATACGATTGCCAATAAATTCAGAATATCACCGCAGCAGCTGGCATCGGTCAACGGTTTAGCACCAAACCAGCCACTCAACGTGGGCCTCAGGTTATATATTCCACCAAGGCCTCGCAGGAATATCGAGGTTAATGCTTATATCGAGCCTCGTGGTGATACGGTCTCACCTCCACTTCTCCAGGCAGCCCGGCAAGCGGCCCCCCATCTTACTTATCTTGCTCCTTTTAGCTTCCGCATCCAACGCGATGGCACATTGAAGGCTCCTCCTCTCGCTGGTCTCCAGACCATAGCCAGTAATAACAATGTGACGCTGATGATGGTTATAACCAATCTGGAGCAACAATTCAGCGCAGAGCTTGGCGCAGTCCTATTAAATGACGAGCAGCTGCAGGATACCTTATTGGATACGATTATTCAAACAGCCAAGCGGCTTGATTTCAAGGATATTCACTTTGATATTGAGCATCTGCGTCCACAGGATAGAGAAGCCTACAACCGTTTCTTACGTAAAGCAGCGGACATTATCCATAATGAGGGATTCTTGATGTCAACGGCGCTCGTACCCAAGACCAGCGCAACCCAAGTGGGTGCATGGTACTCGGCACACGATTATCGTGCCCATGGTGAGATTGCTGACTTTGTCATCATCATGACCTATGAATGGGGGTATAGCGGTGGGCCTGCTATGGCTGTATCCCCGATAGGTCCGGTTCGGCAAGTATTGGAATATGCGCTGACGGAAATTCCCGCCTCCAAGATCATGATGGGACAAAACCTCTACGGATACGACTGGACCTTGCCCTTTGTGGCCGGAGGAGCGTATGCCAGAGCTTTAAGTCCTCAGGAGGCTATTAATTTGGCCCGTGAGCGGCAGGCTGCGATTCAATACGATTACGTGGCGCAGGCTCCACATTTCACCTACTGGGACGATAATGGTAAAACCCACATCGTATGGTTTGAGGACGCAAGATCGATTCAAGCCAAATTTGATTTATTAAAGGAATTAAACCTTCGGGGAATCAGCTATTGGAAGCTCGGATTAAGCTTTCCTCAGAACTGGCTGCTTATCGAGGATAACTTCAATGTCATCAAAAAATGAAAAATTCGATACGTCGTCTGCTTTAATTCGATGAATTTCCGTATATAGCTAGCATGAGGCCTGCGTGATTGCAGGCTTTTTTCATTTACTTAGGTTATAATAGGAGAGGTATCATCATTCCATTTAGGAGGTAATCAAGTGAATATTGCTTTTGTTGGTTTGGGGACTATGGGGCGGCACATGGCAGTCAACTTATTAAAGGCTGGATATAAATTAAGCGTTTACAATAGAGATCGGCGCAAGACTGAGGGTCTCGGCTCTTCCGTCCATGTTGTAGACTCTCCCGGCGAAGCTGCCCAAGGAGCAGACATCGTGATTACGATGATCTCAGATGACCGTGCTGTCAAGGAAGTTTATTTGGGTGAAGGCGGAATTGTTCCTGCGCTACAGCAGCAGCCGGGTGCCCGCACACTTATCGATTGCAGTACAATCTCTCCGGATACAAGTCTGGAGCTGGCTGCTCACTTATCAGCAATTGGCGTACAGATGCTGGATGCACCGGTTACAGGCAGCGAGCCTCAAGCTAAAGAAGCGCAGTTGACTTTTATCGTTGGTGGAGATCGGGAATTATTCGAGAGCTGCCTGCCTTTATTTAATGCCATGGGAAAAAAAGCGGTACATATGGGAGCGCAGGGTACAGGTTCGCAAACGAAGCTTGCCAATAACGCTTTGGTTGCTATTACGCTGGCAGGACTTTCCGAGAGTATCTCACTTGTTCGTCAAGCTGGCATTGACCCCGCCTTATTTCTAGAGGTTGTAGCGGGTGGCGGAGCGCGCAGCGGCATGGCGGAGATGAAAGGACCCAAAATGCTGAGTGGAGACTTTTCGCCGCAATTTATGACACGGCTAATGCTGAAGGATTTGAAGCTGGCCCGCGGATTGGCGGAATCGTTCGAGCTCCCGGTGCCTGCACTATCGGCTGTCAAGGAGCTGTTTCAGGTCGCTTGCAACGATGGGTATGGCGATGAAGATATGAGTGCGATTGTTAAATGCTATGAAGACTGGGGTAAAGCCGGAGTCAGCCATCGTAGCTAGGCTAGCATCATTCCCTGCATCACAAGTACAGGCTCACCCTGATTTCTTCGAATTACATCTTCCTAAAAGTGCGGCGAATAAGTCGCACTGCGCGGCCAAATATCCCTCCGATCGATGACGCTTCTCCGGGATCATTTGGCCGCTTCGCTCTTTATTCACCGGACTCCTAAAGATCAGTTGGTTATCCAAGCTGATCTTTTTTTCATCCTGGATAACATCCCACTCATTCTAAACCTGCAGGTGTAATTTTACGGATACGGATTTGATGGGTTGTCGTGCATGATCAACAGCTTTATACTAAGGATAATCATGGAAGAATCCTGCTGTCAGGGAATCATTTATTAGAACAGGTGGAAAAAACCGACTATGTATTATTGGAAAGCACAGATCGAAAAGCCGATCGAATTCGTATCTGCAGGGCACTTTACCGCCGGTTATCCGTGGATTCACGGTAAACGTTCGATAAACAGCTTTGAGATTATCCTCGGATTGCGCGACACTGCCTATATTCAGCAGGAGGATGAACAGTTTGAGGTGACTCCAGGCAGTGTACTGCTGCTATTGCCGGAACAGACCCATTGGGGTTATGCGTATTCGGACCCGCAGGTTTCTTTTTACTGGCTGCATTTTCAATGTCCTGAGAGCAGTATGGAGTTCATGGATGAGAAGCAGGCCGAGGCCGAGCTTGGGCGTTACAAGCATAATCCTTATTTGGATCAAGGTATGCCATTTGTCCTGCTGCCGGCGTTTTTTAAACCACCTGAGGTGGACAAAGCGGGGATTTTGTTTCGTCAGCTGCTGCACATTGTGGAATCACGCTATTACACCCGGCAGGGGGCCGACTACATGCTGACTTCTTTATTAATTGAGCTGACGCAGCAATCGATGACTGCTTATACAAGCCCTCAAGGGGGAATGACTTCGAGGCACCAGAGGATGATGAGTGTGCTGGAGTGGATTCGCATCCATGCTGTCAAGCCTATATCGGTTGATGATGCTGCACGTGAATTCAATTACAATCCCGACTACTTGACCCGTTTATTTAAAAAGGAAATGGGCATGAGCATGCAGGAATATATTCAAAAAGTCAAAATCGACCGCGCAAAGGAAGAGCTGGGCCGCACCGATCTTTCGATTAAAGAAATCGCCCATCGGTTGGGATTTGAGGATGAAAAATATTTTATGAAAGTGTTCCGCAAGCATCAGCAGATGACGCCTACTGAATTCCGTCGTGCTTTTTACCGGACACATTTGAATAACAAGTAGATCGTTGAAACTCCCTAAAGTAGACAGTTGAAACACAGTAGGAGAAATGAATCATGTTCTTTCTCATAATTGTAGACAAATGAAACGGCCTAATGGAAATGGTTAATCATCTTCAGCATGAAATCGATTACAATACAATCAGAGCGGTTGTTTCAAATATCCACTTAGGGTCGGCAAGGAGGGCACCATGAGTATGAATAATTGGATTAAGGTGATGCGAAAAAATAAACTGTTTTTCAAAATTCTGATGTACTTCTTATGCTTGCTGCTTCCTATCCTGGCCGTGTACCCGTTTGTTCAAAAATATTTTGTGCAGGGGGTGATGGTTGGCTCGGTTAAAGGCTGATAGTATTCATTACAAAACAAAGGAGAACTTAACCATGAATATTCAATCCCAAAAACAATTTATATTTGAAGACGACCGACCTTTTCCAAGCTGCCATGCTTCTACGCTGGTCGTTTTGTCGAATGGCGACATCCTGGCTGCATGGTTCGGCGGTCTGCATGAGAAGGCTAGTGATGTGGCGATCTGGATGTCGCGGCGTACCGGAGAGAGCTGGTCAGCACCTTATCTAGCTGCAGATGAAGAGGGCATTGCCCATTGGAATCCGGTGCTTTTTGACGATGGCCGCAAGCTAACGCTTTATTATAAGGTCGGCCATGAAATCACAGATTGGTTTACACGGGTAATTCATTCTGTGGATGGCGGACAGACATGGACGGAGCCGAAGGAGCTTGTTGAAGGCGATATCGGCGGACGAGGACCGGTACGCAATAAGCCGATTTCCTTAAGCAATTGCATCATATTGGCGCCTGCTTCTATCGAGAGGAAGGACCCGGATGCGCCGGGCAAGCAAATTTGGGAAGCATTCGTCGATATATCCGACGATTACGGACATACCTGGAGGCAGAGCAGCCTTGTGCCCATGGAGGTCTCTAAGCTGGTAGGGGCGGTGCATTCACATGCCAAAGGGTTTATTCAGCCGACATTGTGGACGTCAGGCGGGACGCATGTCCATATGCTGCTGCGCAGCACCGAAGGCCTTATTTATCGCAGCGATTCGGAGGACAACGGAGAAACCTGGCGCCTGGCCTATCCGATAGAGCTGCCCAACAACAACAGTGGAATTGATGTCGTGCAGATGGACAACGGGCTGCTGGCGCTTATTTTCAACCCGGTGACTGGTTATTCCACAAGTAGTCCACGTACACCGATAGTCATTCGTTTTTCTTCGGACAATGGCAGTACATGGACGGATGAAATCAAGCTGGAAACCGAGCCTGGTGAATATTCATACCCAGCCATTGTTGCCAAAAACAATGAGCTGTATGTAACGTATACCTGGAAGCGGGAACGAATCGCCTTTTGGCAGCTGACCTTGCAGCAGCAGGCGGTCCATAGCTAGAGTTGAAGAGTCGACAATCATGCTTCAAAAAAAGTCCGGTTCTCCCATCTGGGAAGTAACCGGACTTTGGTTTATAGCTAAACGAGTTTTTTGATATAGGACATGTAAGCGGGCAGTGAAACCTCAGGTTCCTCCAGATAAGGAGCCCACTTCTTCTCATATTCCAGCGAGAGCCAGCCGTTATAGCCATTTTCCTTGAGAATACTGACAATCTGGGGGACAGGCACATCGCCATCTCCGATCAGACAAAGCTTTTTACCGTCTTCGCCTTTAATCGCGTCCTTGACATGGGTATGCTTGATGTAAGGAGCAAGCTCCCTGTAGGTAAGTTCAGGCTCTTCCCCATGCAAATACGGATGCTCAAAATCCCATAGGACGCCAACACTGCTGCTGTCGGTTTGATCCAATATATGCTTGATGATGCGGTGATTATTAATATCTCCATGGGTTTCCAGCAGTACAGTAACGCCTGTTCCTTCTGCATAAAGCCCTAATTCAGTCAGCCCTGATGCGATTGTGCCTGCGATTTCCGCTTCCGAAGCGCCTTCAGGAATGATGTCTCCAAATACTCGGATGTAAGGTGCTTGGAGCTTCACTGCAAGATCTATCGCATCCTTACCTTCCAGAATGGAGGCACGGTATTTCTCCTCATTGTGAAAAGCGCAGGATGTGTCCAGACAACAGATTTCCAAACCCTTTTGTTGTAAATCCAACAAAGTTTGCTCTATATTTTCGGGTAAAAACGGTCGCGCCCGAGGTAAGTACATCTCGCCTTCCACGCCTCTTAACTCAATACCGTCGTAGCCAAGCTGCGCGGCTGCATTCAGGGTTTGCTCCCAGCTCCAATTCGGGCTTGCCAATGTTTGAAATGCTATCTTCATCAGGTTCTCTCCTCAACTACAAATTATCGTATCGTACACTAATTACCCTTGTATTTTCCAGGAGAAATACCAACGGTTCGTTTAAACATTTTTAAAAAATTGGAGTAATCATTAAATCCACATCTTTCGCACGTATCTGTGACGTTATAGCCTTCAGAAAGAATTTCTTTTGCTTTGGAAATTCGTTTAAATAAAATATATTCATGGATGTTACTACCGATATTTTTTTTGAAAATTCTCCCCATATAAAATCGATCCACATAAAACTTTTTGGAGAGTGATACAAGGGTAAGATCTTTTTCCAAATTCATGTCAATATAGTCCAGTAATGAAATTAATAAATCAGGCATTGTAGAAAGACTTTCTGAGCGATTAACGTCCATAAATACAATATTAATCAGAACCAACATTTCAACGAGATAATTGAGCTTTAAAATTTCATAGCCAGCATCGTTTTTAAGATTCTCCATTTGATTAAAAAGCCGCAGTATTTCAATAGTCTGACTCGGTTTAAGAGAAATCTTATTTTGTTGGCCCTTCGGTTTGTTAATAAAACAATTCAGAAGATCGAGCCGTGGAGAATTGAAAGGACGGACGATGTGTGGTGCAAACTGTAGTGTTATTCTTTCGTATAACCTATCATTTCGAAAAGCCGGCTTATGAATTTCCTGATTATTGGTAATCATTAAATCGCCGTATTTTAAAGGATATATACTTTTTTCAACAAAGTAGTTCACATCACCTGATATTAAAAAGTAAATTTCAAACTCTTCATGCAAATGAAAGTTAACGTTATATAGGTTAGGATTTAAGAGTTTATGCTCATAACGAATGCAATCATCGATATTTCCATAAGCTAAATTCATCCATATGACCTCACTTTATCCTACACAAATGTTTCAGGCTGAAATAAACTATTGGCTTTTCTGGGCTGTAACTGTTCTCATCACCTTTCTGATTTGTAGTTGCGGTACGTGTGACATTCATGATAAGAATAGAGTATTATATAAGATATGCAATTTCATTGTAATTTTTGATGAAAATATGGACTAAATTGATGTTTCATGGGGGGATTGCACTGCCTATTACTTATTTAGACCAAATCGATCATTATATTCAATTTTTGCATGTGCAGCGGAAAAGCCATAGTATCGATTTTCATCTGCATCAAGGCTGTGAAATTTACTTTCTCCTTCAAGGTGATGTTAAATATTTTGTGGAAAAAACGGTCTATCCATTGCAATTCGGCGATTTGATTATTACGAATCAACACGAAATTCATAAACCGTCCTTTTCGTCAGATGTTGTGTATGAGCGAATTACTATTGAATTTGACCCCCTAATTGCTGCGCAATATCAGACTGAGGATTTCAATCCTTTATCCTGCTTCTATGACAGACCCATCGGTACAAGAAACAAGCTCTCTCTAACCAGTAATGATTCAGCAGCCTTACTTAGTTTATTTATGAAATATGATGCTTTAAAAAACCATCCTTCTTTAGGAAACGCCGTTATGAAAATGGGTTGTTTTATGGAAATCATGGTTCATATCAACCGTCTATTCCAAGAGCAGAAGATTACAGATCAAGGGCTTGATTTGCATCATAAACTGTCTCCCGTTCTGGACTATATTGAAATGCATTTGGGAGAGGATCTGAGTCTTGACCAATTGGAAAAACAGTTTTTTATAAATAAATATTACCTAATCAAGCTTTTTAAAAAGTATACCGGAAATACAATTCATGAATACATTATCTATAAACGTATATCTCTGGCTAAAAAATTACTCGCAGAGGGCAGCAGTGTGACTGAGGCTTGTATGGTCAGCGGATTTAACGATTACACCAGTTTTTTGCGTATGTTCAAGAAAAAAGTAGGGATATTGCCTCGGGATTATCAAAAGAATTATTTGGGATAAGCAGCTTGCTGTGGAATCTGTAATGAAGCTAATCAACAAGATGCAGTAAGTCTCATAAGGAGACTGCTGCATTTTTTAATGCGGCCTCAAAGTGCACAAAAAACAATATTTTAATCACAAAAAACAATGATATATCCTTTGGAATATTTTAGAATAGCAGAGTATGATTGTTTATCCTTTTATATCTAATAACACCTTTTTTTGTATGCGCTTTCGTTTCTTTATGCAAAAAAGCTTGAAGAACTTATCAAAACTCTAAACAAAAAAATGTCAGGGGGACTTAATCAATGAATCGTAAACTCGGCAAGACTTCAGCTTATGTCATGTCTTTTACTTTAATCACAGGCCTATTATCAGGCTGTACTTCCAATGCAACGCAGCCAACAAATTCACCGCAAAAGACCGAGGAAGCTATATCGTCAATCCAACTGCCCATCGTAAGTAAACCTATTACATTGAAAATGTTTGTGTCCATGGACCCCAAGGTTGCGGCAACAATGAAAAATTATAATGAAATAGCACAATTCAAAGAATTGGAAAAAAGAACCGGTATACATATCGATTTCATTCATCCGGCATCCATGGATGCGGCGGCAATCAAAGAACAGTTCAATCTTATGATAGCGTCAGGCGACTTACCTGATCTGATATATTATAACTGGATTAATGATTTTAACGGTGGACCTAATAAGGCTATCAAGGATGGCATCATCCTTCCACTCAATGATTTGGTAGATAAATATTCTCCCAATCTCAAAAAATTTATGAATTCTGACCCAAAAGCAAATAAACAAATCCGCACAGATGATGGTACGCTTTATGTATTCCCTGAGGCACAATCACCGGATCAGTACGCCAAGGTAAACCCGAATCCCAATCCCGCTTTTCAGACATTTGGCTGGCAAATACGTCAGGATTGGCTGGAAAAACTGAATTTAAAGTCACCTGAAACGATTGATGATTGGTATGAAGTGTTAACCGCTTTTAAAACAAAAAATCCTAGCGGCAGCGGAAAAAATGATGAGATCCCTCTGGCGCCTAAAGGAGCAGGGGATTTACAGAACTGGGTAAGGGCTTGGGGGATCAATTACGGTTTTTATCATGATGGGGATACCGTTAAATTTGGACCTTATACATCTGAATATAAGGAAGCGCTTACGACGTTAGCCAAGTGGTATAAAGAAGGATTGATAGACCCTGATTTTGGATTAACGGATGCCAAACAATTCGATACCAAGGTAGTAGGTAACCGTGCAGGTGCCTGGACGGGATCTACATCAGGAACCTTCGGAAGATTTGTTCAATTGATGAAAGCAAAGGATCCAACCGTAAAATTATTGGGAACGGTTCCGCCATACGTTAAAGGGACAAAATCATATAATTTTAATGCAGATGAAATCAAGGTTGCTAATGGCATTGGTGTAGCCATATCCGCCAAAAGTAAGTATGCCAAGGAGGCTGCGATGTGGTTGGACTATGGCTATAGCCCAGAAGGAGCATTGCTCAATACGTTTGGTATAGAAGGCGAAAGCTACAAGATGGTGAATGGTTCTCCTCAATTACTCCCTGAGATCACCAATAATCCAAAGGGTCTGTCTATTGATGAGGCATTATCCAAATATTCCAGAGGATCTGGCGGCTTAGCTTATGTAATGACACCTGAGATATGGCACCAACGCATGTCATTACCCGAACAACAGCAAATTATCGGATTATGGAAAGCAGGTTCATACGATAGAATCATGCCGCCAGTAACGCCAACCATTGAGGAATCGACCAAAATGGCATCTGTTATGTCTGCGGTTAACACTTATAAGGATGAGCAATTCCTGAAGATCGTTATGGGACAGTCTTCTATTAGTGATTATGATAATTATATGAAGACATTGAAGGGTATGGGAATCGAAGATGCCATCAAAATTCAGCAAGCTGCATACGACAGATATATGGCAAGAAAATAGGCTAGTGTATCTGTAGAAGGACTGTTACCAATGGGAGGGAACTATGGATCAGATTAAGGTTGGTGACGCGGCACTTTCTGGAAATGTTTATCAGACGAAGAAACAAACCGGTTTTGTGCATAGACTTAAAAGAGATTTATATAAAAACCGAATGATTTATTGGATGGCATTGCCGGTTATGGCTTACTATATTATTTTCCAATATCTCCCTATGTACGGTGCTTCCATCGCTTTTAAAGATTTCTCCCCAATGAAGGGAATCTTGGGAAGCTCTTGGGTGGGCATGCAGCATTTTAACGATTTTTTTAAGGATGTATACTTTGGAAGAATACTAAGCAATACTCTCTTAATCAGCTTATATAACATTATATTTGGATTCCCGGCACCCATCATTTTAGCGCTCCTATTGAATGAAGTGAGAAAAAATGTGCTTAAGAGGTTTGTACAATCAGTTACGTATTTGCCGCATTTTATTTCTGTCCTGGTTTTATGCGGTCTGATAGTCGACTTTACTGCAAGAAACGGTATCGTTAATGATTTGCTGGCTTTCATGGGAATGGAAAGAATAACCATGCTGCTTAAACCTGAATTATTTAGAACGATTTATGTGAGCTCCAATATTTGGCAGGAGGTAGGATGGGGATCTATCATATATTTGGCTGCGTTAGCCGGAATTGATCAAGATCTGTACGAAGCAGCAACGATTGACGGGGCGGGAAGATTTAAGCAAATGCTCCATGTTACGCTGCCTGGAATTATGCCGACGATTATTATTCTTTTTATTTTGAGAATGGGAAGTATGATGAATGTTGGGTTTGATAAAATATTTCTCTTATACAATCCGATTACCTATGAGACGTCGGATGTTATTTCAACCTATGTATACAGAAAAGGGATTCTGGAAGCGAACTACAGCTTCAGTGCGGCAGTAGGTTTATTTAACTCAGTTATCAATTTCGTGCTTCTGGTAGTTACCAACAAAATCAGTAAAAAAGTGAACGAGACCAGTCTTTGGTAGGGAGTGGACAAATTGAATGTAAAGAGAAGTAAAGCAGAAATCATATTCGGATTCTTTAATATTAGCTTTTTATTGTTCCTTACATTAATCACGTTGTATCCATTTCTGTATGTTGCTTTTGCATCATTAAGTAATCCATCTTCGTTGGCCAGTCATTCCGGTCTGCTGCTCTGGCCGTTGGGATTCAATGTTGACGGTTATATCAATGTTTTTAAAAATCCCAATATTATAACGGGTTATACGAATACAATCATTTATGTGGTCGTGGGAACTATCATCAATGTTTTTATGACCGCTCTCGGAGCCTATGTATTATCCAGAAAAGGTGTCATGCTTCGAGATCCGATGATGATGATCATTGTGTTCACCTTATTTTTTAGCGGAGGTCTGATTCCCAACTATTTATTAGTGAGAAGCCTTGGCATGTTTGACACCATGTGGGCACTCATTCTGCCGGGAGCGATCAGTACCTATAATTTGATTATTATGAGAACCTCTTTCGCAGCAATCCCGGATAGTCTGGAGGAATCCGCGAGAATTGATGGAGCCAACGATATCACGATCTTGTTTAAAATCGTTCTGCCGTTATCGCAAGCCGTGATATCGGTTATGATTTTGTTTTATGCTGTGGCGCATTGGAATTCGTGGTTTAGTGCAATGATTTATTTGCGCAATAGAGATGCGTATCCTTTGCAGCTGTTTTTACGTGAGATTTTAATAAACAGCAGTACCGACAGTATGATCACAGGCTCCAACGGAAATGACAAAGAGGCAGTCAGCGAGATTGTTAAATATTGCACTATCATTATAGCCACTTTACCGATCATTGCCGTTTATCCTTTTATGCAAAAATACTTTACTAAAGGGGTTATGATAGGAGCAGTGAAGGGATAAGTATCAGCCCATGGTGAGGGTAAGGACTATGGCTCGGGATGGATACACCAAATGATTATGGAAAAGGGGAATTAACCTTGATAACTGAGGACCAAGTGCAATTTTATCATGATAACGGTTACTTACTGGTAAAGGGTGTATATAACACTGAAGAAGTTAGGAGGTTCCAGGAATCAGTGGAAACCTTCCTGAAGCGTGCAGCCGCCTCTAAATTTGACCGGAGTCACGCTTGGCAGGGAGATTATTTGCCTCCGGAACAATTGAAGAAGCTTGTGCTGAAAGGTTTTCATGACGTACAGTACCATGACGCCCAATTTACTCAAATGATCACACAATTGAAGCTGGTCGGTATATTCGCCAAGCTGATCGGTGACAATGTCCAACTGCATCATACCAAAATGATGGTCAAACCTCCGGAAAAGGGCGCTGCCTTCCCGATGCATCAGGATTATCCGTATTTTCCGCACACCAAGCATAGTATGATGCTAGCAAGCATCCATTTAGATCGAACGAATGAGGAAAACGGATGTTTGCATGTCATACCTGGCTCCCATAAACAAGGACCTTTGCCCCACGTAGGAAGCTACTATTTGAACCATAAAGAATATCCTATTGAAAGGGGAACTCCCTGTATAGCTGAAGCGGGTGACGTATTATTTTTTAACTATTTAACGATTCATGGATCGCCGATTAACCGCAGCGACCGGACTCGTAGGAATATACTTGTACAGGTTCGTGATCCCGAGGATTTGCCGACGAATGATAAACATGTAAATTGGGGACAGGGGATGATGCTTCATGGTATCAATCCTTTATTCAGAAATTATAATTATGAAGGAAAATTAGCGGAAGTTTAACTGTGGACAACGTAAATGAATCATGTGATTAGTCAATAATTCCTACTTTTTCATCAAAAATTACAAGGAAGTTGCATTTGGTACCCTTTAGAATAAGGAAGAACCTAATATCACAAATAATTGAGGGAGACGGATGATATGAGTGAACGGAAAATAAGTATAGGACTAGTAGGACTCGGGAACATTGGCTCCACACATGCCAAAATATTGAAGGAAATGAGCAATGTTCACATAGCTGGTGTATGTGATGTTGTTCAGGAAAAAGCGGATTCCTATGCCAAGGAACTGAATACGCAAGCTTATACCAATTACAAAGATTTGCTGGAGCAGTCCGGGCTGGATGCAGTTATTATTGCCGTGCCGCATTATGATCACCCTACCGTTGCTTTGGAAGCCTTTGCACGTGGAATCCATGTTATGTGTGAAAAGCCGATTGCTGTTCATCTTAACGATGCCAAGCGTATGATCGATGCTTACGAGGAAGCTAAAAAGCAGCACCCGAATTTGGAATTCGCCATCATGTTCCAAGAGCGCACCCTACCTTTTTACCGTAAAGTGAAAAGTGTTGTAGACAGCGGCCAGCTCGGTAAGCTTACGCGTGCTACCTGGATCAATACGGCATGGTTCCGTTCCCAGGCTTATTATGACAGTGGAGACTGGCGTGCAACCTGGGCAGGCGAGGGCGGCGGTATTTTGACAAATCAGTGTCCGCACACACTTGACATGTATCAATGGTTGTTCGGTGTACCTACCAGCATTACCGGACATGCACATATCGGCAAATATCACAATATCGAAGTCGAGGACGAGGTAACCGCATACTTTGAACATGCTAACGGCATGATCGGGCATTTGATGGTGACGACAGCTGAGTCGCCGGGAACGAATCGAATGGAAATTATCGGTGAACACGGCAAGCTTGTACTGGAGGATGGCAAGCTGGTTCTTTATAAAAATCCGATGTCCATGCTGAAATACTCCAATGAAACCGAACAAAAGTTCAGTAAAATGGAATTCGAAAAGATCGAGATTGAAGTCGATATTAATGAGCCTTCCGGACATCAAGTGGTGACTACCAAATTTGTTGAACGGCTGCTGAACGGTACCGGAGAGCTTATCGCTCACGGCGTTGAAGGTGTAGGCGCACTGACTTTGGCAAACGGTATTATGCTGTCCTCGTTCCAAAAACAGACGGTAACTGTTCCGATTGATGCTGATGCTTTTGAAGCTAAGCTGAAGGAACTGATTGCCGGTTCAAAATTCGTTAAGAAAGCGGCAGCAAGCTTGTCGCAAGAAGATATGTCCAAATCTTTTGGCAAGTAATGAATGGAGAGGGGACCTCGCTGTGAGTCATGTTAAGCTTACTTGTTTTGCCGATGAAATAGCTTCCGATTTAAATGAACAGCTGGATGTTCTTGAGCAGGAAGGTATCAAATATTTGGAATTACGTGGAGTATGGGGCAAAAATGTGCTTGATCTGAATGAAGAAGAGCTGAATCAAATACAAGCAGCATTACAACAACGAGGTTTTCGTATTTCATCTATTGCTTCACCGATCGGCAAATACTTAATAACGGACCCCCTTGAACCACAGCTTGAGGCGCTTGATAAGGCGGTACACGCGGCGCATTTGTTTGAAACTCCGTATATTCGCATTTTTTCTTATCGGCTGCCTGAAGGTGAATCCGTTGAAGCCCATCGTGCAGAGGTGCTGTCCAGACTGAAGCAGCTCACAGAGACTGCCAGCCGTCATGGAGTCATTTTGATCCTGGAAAATGACAGCAATTTGTACGGTGCAACTGACGACTGCTGCCTGGACATTCTTGCCCATTGCGATTCCAAGCATATGCGTGCAGCGTTTGACCCTGGGAATTATGTAATGAATAACGTTCAGCCCATGCACGACGCTTATCCCAAGATTGCTCCCTACATCGACTATGTCCATATCAAGGATGCTACACAGGTGCCCCGTCAATTTGTACCAGCTGGTGTAGGAGAGGGTCACATTGAGGAATTGCTCGTTACATTAAAGGAACGTCAGTATGACGGTTTTCTATCGGTAGAGCCTCATTTAAAGCATTATTTGCCTGAAGCAAACGATTCGGAGCGTGTTGTTGCGGCAATCCGTGCATTAAAGGTGTTGCTCGATAAGGTAGACCAGACCTGGGAATAGTATGGTCATAATTGAATTCAAACCGGCTCTTCACTCGAATATTTTCGGGAGGGAGCCGTTTTTTGTGTGCATCGATTATTCGATCTCTGCTCTGCTTACCCCCGATATCCTTTGGGTGATATTCCGTACAGCTTCGTAAAAGCACGGGTGAAAGAGAACAAATCCGGATACCCAAGAGAAAGGGCGATTTCAGTTACTGAAAGATCGGTTTTCTTGAGCAGCTGGCTGCCCTTTTCCAAACGAAGCCTTTGTAAATACTGCATCGGGGAGCAGTCAAACTCTTTCATAAAAGCAGTATACAGATGGGACCGGTGCACACCCATATACCGCGCAATATCGTCTATTTTGATATTTTCCGTGCAATGCAGCTCCATATAAGGTTTGACCTCGGCAACCCAATGGCGCTTTGGCATGGCTTGTTGAATGTCGGTGTTTTGTTTGATTCGCCACAGCAGCTCAAATAGCAGACTTTGCTCGCGCATTGGATCAAGTTTGCCTTTTTGAAAATATTGAATGAATTGCCTGATTGTCGCCCATACGCGATGGTCCAGCGCCTGCCTGAGATAAAACGATGTATCCGTCAAACCCACCTCTAACAGTAAGAAAGGGACCTGTGGGCCATCAAGCGCCAGCCATACCATGTGCAATTCCTCAGAACAATCCGGTATCGCTTGATAAATATACGATTTCCCAGGAAATAGACAGAAGGCATCGCTCTCCGCCAGCTCTACCGATACGCCTCCGCTTGTCACCTGAACTTTCCCTGATTGAATCAAATGAAATCCATATTGCTGAATGCTTTTCGGTCCGACAACATAATGGGGTTTCGCTTTATTATGTCCGGCCCGGACGATCCAACTGCCGCCTGCCGCTTGCATAGGTGTGGGAAGCGAGTACCAATGCTCAGCAAACTCATGGGCGTATTCCTGCATATCCATCGTCAACTCCCTGATAACCTGTCCTACCTTCAGGATAAATCAACAGACAACATAATGACAAGTACAACATATTTGCATTTTCACGGAAAGGAAACCGATTTATACTATAAGATAAAGAAATCGATTCCTAACAGGAGGATTGTATAATGAGTAAGCCCAACATATTGCTAATTACAAGTGACCAACAGCATTGGAATACCCTTGGCGCTTTTAATGGTGAGATTTCCACTCCGAACCTGGACAGATTGGTGAAGCAGGGAACAACCTATACGAAGGCTTATTGCCCGAATCCGACTTGTACACCTACGAGAGCTTCTATTGTTACTGGCATGTATCCGAGCCAACACGGAGCCTGGACCTTGGGCACGAAGCTTTTGGAGGACCGACATACCGTTGGTGAAGATTTTAAACAGGCTGGTTACCGAACAGGACTGATCGGGAAGGCGCATTTTCAACCTCTAAAGAGTACGGAGACATATCCTTCCGTGG
Source organism: Paenibacillus sp. FSL H7-0331 (assembly GCF_001956045.1). The sequence goes on from NZ_MRTH01000004.1 coordinate 160,062, forward strand.
AGTCGTACCCTATCATGCAGGATCTGGAATATTGGAAAAGCTTTAACGGGCCCTTTTACGGGTTTGATCATGTGGAGCTCGCACGTAATCATACGAATGAAGCCCATGTGGGACAACATTATGCAATCTGGATGGAGCAAAAGGGCTGTACCAACTGGCGTGATTATTTCCTCCCACCGACCGGAACGATGGATCCGTCCGTGCTGCATAAATGGCCTATTCCTGAGCAATATCATTACAACACCTGGATAGCCGAACGAACCAATCAGCTACTTGAAGATTATAGTCAAAATGAGGACAGCTTTTTTCTATGGGCAAGCTTTTTTGATCCGCACCCTGACTATCTCGTACCGGAGCCTTGGGATACGATGTACGATCCGGAGCAGCTAACCATTCCAACCGTAACACCTGGTGAGCACGATCAGAATCCGCCGCATTTTGGAATGACTCAGGAGCCGAATCCAGATTTCTCACATTTACTGGAAAGCGGCTTTGGTATCCATGGCTACCATTCCCATAATCGGCACTCGGAGAGTGAACGCAAACAGCTTGTTGCCACTTATTACGGAATGATCAGCTGTATGGATAAGTATATCGGCCGGATTTTGGATAAGCTCGATGAACTGGGGCTAACGGATAACACCATTGTCGTGTTTACAACAGACCACGGCCACTTCTTTGGTCAGCATGGTTTGCAATATAAGGGCGGCTTTCACTATGAGGATCTGATCAAAATTCCTTTTATCGTCCGTTATCCGGACCATGTGCCAGCAGATGTGCAATCTCCGGCTATTCAATCGCTTGTTGATCTCGCGCCGACATTTTTGAGTATGGCCGGAATTGCAGTCCCTCACAGCATGACGGGTGTCGATCAGAGCGAAGTATGGTTAGGGAAGTCCGATCAGGCGCGGGACCATGCCATCTGTGAATTCCGCCACGAAGCGACTACAATTCACCAAAAAACGTATGTAGATCAACGATATAAAATAACAGTCTACTACAATCAGACCTATGGCGAAATCTTCGACCTGCAGGAAGACCCGGGCGAGCTGAATAACCTGTGGGATGACAGCAAGAGTGCAGCATTGAAGACAGAGCTGCTGTTGAAATATGTATGGGCGGAGCTTGGAAAAGAACCGCTGCCGATGCCGCGCATTTGGCACGCTTAGACGTCACCAATATAAAAAGATGGTTTCCTTGTAGCGGAACCATCTTTTTTATCTCCATTAGGTCATAAGGAGAGCCTATCAGGCTTATATTCACAATAATCACTCGTGACTATTGTTCACCTCTATTACAATTTCGATGAGCTCTCCGACTCCACCTTCTTGTAATTTTTCTTGTATTCAGACGGATAACACCCAACAAATTCTTTAAATAGCTTTGTAAAATGTCTTGTACTGAAATAGCCAACCTGCTCGGCGGCTTGCTGTACCTGTACCATTGGATCAGACAGCAGCTCCTGCGCTTTCAACATCCTGAGTTTGGTCACATACTGCATAAAGGTCGTTCCTGTTCGCTTATGGAACTGACTGCTTAAGTGATTGGGAGTCACACTGAACTCTTCTGCAGTACGACCTAATGTTAAATCTCCTGCATAGTGCTTTTCTATATAAGCAATGGTCTTGCCTACCAAATCAGGCTTAGTATCGACTTGTCGAATCTTTTTATCCAGAAGATGTACGCCAAGACTTTTGAGTGACTGCAGCCATTCCGCTTCCCCAGTTGGAATGAGCACGGGCGCTTGGATGGAGCAGTTGAGAAACCGTGAAAAAGCCAATGACGTTTCTAGAGATACCGAATTGCACTGCTCTGAATAGTATTTAACAAATTGCTCAATCGTATCCATATAGCCTACATATTGTGCTCTGTGGTATTCATCTACTGCTTTATTTAAGAGGTGGCATAGCTGAGAAATCATTGGCTGTGATTCAACTGCAAGTAAATCTGCTTGAGTCCAACTGTGTGAGATTCCCAATGAGCAGCGGAGATAAGAAAGCTTATGAAGCATATTTACCTCAGCTAGCAGGGAGATATAAGAATCGCATTCACCAGATTGTACCAGTGTAAATGCCTGACCCGGCTCCTCAGCCTGCTGTACCAGCTCGGCGTGAGCAGAGAATAGCTGATCCAATTGCTCTGCGCCCTGTGATGTCTGGTACTTCCCGACTACAGCCCAATCCCCACTGGGCAGAATTAAAGTAGCCAACTCCAAATCCTTGTGGGAATACTGCGACATTGCTGAGCGAATGGCACTGATCAACAGCTTGATGGCTGCAGATTTTTCCGTTTCCGAGTAGCAGCTGTCCATATAAATAATCTGACATCGAATCCCGCTGTAAGGCTTAGGGGACTGTTCAATTTCTTCCCAGTCGCGAATGAGACCGTGAAATAAGGATAACATGTCCGACTCAAAAAACTTGTTCTTCTCAATCATTTGCAGAAATGCCGTTTGCTGTATTTTGGTCAGTAGTACACGTATATCCTGAATATCGACCGGTTTCAGCAAATACTCCATCGCTCTCAGTCGGAGGGCTTCTTTGGCATATTCAAAATCAGCGAAACCGGTTACTATAATCCATTGGGTATCCGGTGATAACGGGGCTGCTTCTTGAATCGCTTCGAGACCTGATTTGCCAGGCATTCTAATGTCCACAAAAGCAGCCTCAGGCTTGATCCGTTCAGCTAGTTGGATCAGCTCCTTACCGTTGCGTGCTTCATAGATATGCAAATCCGGGCAAATTTCCAACAACATAATCGATAATGCTTCCCTTGCCAATTGTTCATCATCAGTAATCACAATATTCATGGTGCCAGCTCCTCTTTGTTAAGAGATATAGTGATCGTTATGGTAGTACCCTGTCCTGGGCTGCTAACCAGTAGAAATTCGTGTTTATCCGGAAAAGCGAGCGCTAATCGTTCCTTAACATTGCTTAAACCGATATGCTGATCATCTATGTGCACGGAAGTATCAAATCCTAATCCGTTATCTGAAATGCGAATGACAAAGCTTTCTCCGTTATCGCTATCGGGAGCCATTTGAGCTCTTACTTCAACTATACAAGGATGCTCACAAGGCTCAACGCCGTGAATGATAGCGTTTTCGACTAACGGCTGAATCAGCAGCTTGGGAATATAAATAGGTGCCAGCTCGGGTGCCAATGTGATGTTTATTTGTAAGCGGTCACTAAAACGTATGCTCATCAGCTCGCCGTATTTGTGAATACTGGAGAATTCCTCCTCCAGACTACAGGAATCATGAGAGGTTAAGAAGTAACGGAGCATCCCGCTTAACGATAATATAGCACGCTCCAGCAGCGCATGTTCTCCTTTTCGGTTTAGACTCACGAACGCATTTAATGTATTATACAGAAAATGAGGGTGAATTTGTGACTGCAATGCGCGAAATTCGGCATTTCTTAGCTTCAGCTTGTTCAGATACTCATTCGTAATTAATTCATCCAACTGACTGATCATTTTGTTCAAAACAGTTCCCAATTGAGCGATCTCATCCTGCCCTCGAACGGAAAAGCGTTTGTTCATATTGCCGAGCTGAACCTGGCGCATGACGCCGATCATTTCTTTGAATGGTGTCAGTAAGGTTCTGGAATAGGCCAAAAACAAGAAGAAGGTAAGCACCACGCCACCTGCTGCAAATATCGCTCCCGTTAAGCGCATCCAATGGGTTTTGGAGGCAAGCTCTGCTTTGGATAACCAAACTGTAATTTTCCAGGAGCTGGTCGAAATTTCCCTGGATACAGCTACATAGGAATGCTGATTAAAATCGTTATTGGTCGGGTTTTTCAGAAATTGGTTCAAAGCCTCATGAGATAAGTTCGTATTCGAATAAATCAACCTTTGATCCTTGTCCGTAATGGTAACGAAAGAATCTGCGTTAACGGAAATTTGTCTTACGATTCGATCCAAAATGATCGTATCGGCATCAGCCATAATGACGGCAAGCGGTTGTTTGGAGTCTGGATCCTTAATTAATCGTGCTACCGAGAATACCTCTGGGACAGCAGTCAGCTTTAAATAATCCTGGGGATGGACATTAACAAAGGCTACTCTTCCGTTAGCTACAACGGCTTCACGATACCAGTTTTGCTCTGTATAAGGATAAGCGTTGCGAGTTTCAGTCAGCTGCGAGCTGCTATCATTATAGTAGACAGAACCATCAATAGCCACAAGCAGTGTGCCTAATATATCCTTACGTAAATTGACTAGCAAGCTCGGAAGTGTATGGTACAAGGTATAGTCGGCTTTAAACTTTGAATACGGATCAAGAGGACTGTTGACGCCCCGGGCTTTTTGCTTGAGAGAATTCATCACATCATTATTCGTGTAAGGAGAGATTGTGACTCGTTCCAAATCGTCCAGATACGTTTGAATGTTTTCGGTCAAGCCGATCAAGGTAGCATCGGTAAGCTTTTCCGTTTCTTTCGTGATAATTTTCACATAATAGGCAGGCATCACAAAAGCAATTATAATAACAGGAATCAGTATCGTTAACGAGTAGAGCAGAATCAGTTTCACTCGAATCGAGATTTTTGGCTTATTCAAGAGAGACTCCCCCTGCATTAATTTGAGGTCGATTATACTTGAAAATGAATAGGGTTGCAAGATTAATTATGAGCGCCTGAAATCGTAGATTTAGCGTATATGTAAACCCTTACAACTGTGATAGGATTTTTGTGTGAAGGAAATAATAAATTTAAAGAGGTGGGCACATGTTGAAAAAATGGAAATTATCTTTGGCGTTAACCCTGGTATCCGCAGTAGCTATAAGCGGTTGTTCCCAGCGTCCTGAATCAGCTTCGCCAGCACCAGCACCTACGAGTGGAAAGGAAAGCAGTAATAGCAATAGTATGGCCAAAAAAACATTATCTATGATGAGCAATGTTGCTGATCAGCCGGTACAAGAGGTGTATCGCCAAATTCTTAATGATTTCTCCAAGGAGAACCCGGATATCGCTGTGAATATTCAGTTCCCGGGCTCGGCTTATGAAAATAACATGAAGGTAAAGATGGCGGCTAATGATCTTCCAGATGTATTTGATACGCATGGCTGGGCGCAAGTCCGCTACGGAGAATACCTGGCCGATCTGAAAGATGAGCCGTGGGCCAAGCAATTGACCGATACGATCAAAAATGTCGTAACCGACAAAGCTGGCAAGGTATACGTCCTACCGCTTAGTGAAGCCAAGGACGGCATTATGTATAACGTCGAAATGCTCAAAAAATATAATTTGGAGCCGCCTAAAACCCTGGATGAATTAATAGCTGCAGCTGAGAAAATTAAAAAAGAGAGTGGCGGAAAGACGACACCGTTTTTCTTATCAGGTATCGATGAAAGTACCATTGGCACCTACTTTGACTATTTTGCCAACTCCTTATTGATCAGTCCAGAGAGTAATTCGGCAGCAGACTTGTTGAAAAACACCTTCGATTGGAACAAGTGGAACGTGCTTCCGGAAAAATTGCTGGATATTAAAAATCGTGGACTGATTAACGAAGATTTCTTGACAGCGAAACGGAGCGAGATTCCGGCTGCATTTGCTGCAGAGAAGGTAGCCTTTGTATTACTGGCTCCATCCTTCGTCGATGCGGTTAATAAAATAAAGCCGGACATGAAAGTCGGATTGATGCCAATTCCATCGATGTCGACGAATGACAAACCGAATTTTTCTGGTGGAGAACGGGCTACAATGGGGATATGGAAAGACTCCAAGAATATGGCTGACTCCAAGAAGCTGCTCCAGTTCTTTGCTAAACCAGCCAATATGACCAAAATTGCCAATGTAACGAAGCTGCAGCCCGGCTTGAAGGGTATTGAGTCGAAGCATGACCTGACCGAGTATTATGAAAGATATGCCGATATTCGAGTGTTCCCTTATTTTGACCGCGTTTACTTGCCTAATGGAATGTGGAGCGTTATGTCCAAATCAGGAACTGAGCTGCTTGCGGGACGAATTACACCAAAAGAATACACAGCGAATATGAAGCAGGAAGTCGAACGTTTACGCAAAAACTAACTATGCTCAGCTCGTATCACGCCTTTTGATTCTATATCCTGCATGGGCGATTGCGGTCTAGCATGAGGGTCAACGGGCGTGGTGCGAGAATATTAAGGCTGTTTCACATTCGTGTCTTATTTTAATGAAGGAGGATTAAACGTGGAGACCGTGTATCGTAAAACAGGTGAGAGAGGAACTACTAAAAGTCGTTTACGTCGCTGGATAAATTCCCCATCCTCAATAAACCTGATGTACTTACCTGCGCTTCTGCTGTTTGTGTTATTCATTTATTATCCATTTTTTCAAGGGATTATGATCTCTTTCACGAATTGGGACGGTTACTCGCAGCTGTACAAGTATATCGGTTTGGATAACTATAAAAGAATGCTTTCGGATCATCGAATCGGTACCGTAATTGTCAATACGCTGATTTATGGAATTGGCAGTACGGTTTTACAAAATGCCATTGGGTTAGCCTATGCGCTCTTGCTCAACTACCATATCCGTGGAAAGACCCTTATTCGTACGATTGTCTATCTTCCCGTTATCGTCAGTCCTCTGGTTATGGGTTATATATGGTATTTCTTCTTTCAGTTTAACGGCGGGGCACTTAACGATATCATTCTATTGTTTCGCGATAAGCCGATCAATTTACTTGCTGACACCCAACTTAACGTATGGATCATTACACTGGTGAACACCTATCAATTCCTGGGTGTTGCGATGATTATTTTCCTGGCCGGCCTTCAGTCCATTTCCAAGGATTATTATGAGGCGGCGGAGATGGATGGCGCTTCGGGGTTATCTAAATTCCGCAATATTACGCTCCCACTTCTTGCACCTGCCATTACGATTAATATTGTACTTAACCTGATCGGCGGCTTGAAGCTGTTTGATGTTATAACCGCTTTAACTAATGGGGGACCCGGCTATGCATCCGCTTCATTATCCACGATGATTTATCAATTATATTTTGCTCATCAGGACGCTGGCTACGCAGCCGCATTAGGTAATTTTATGTTTCTGCTTATATCTGTCATTGGTTTGACCTCTTTGTATTTATTACGTAAAAAGGAGGTTTCCTCATGAAGCGTGCAGGCGTTCTGTATACCCTCATAGGTGCGTTAATAGGTCTCATGCATATCGTTCCTTTTTATGTGCTCATTACTACCTCATTTAAAGATACCTTGGACACCAGCTCCAAATGGATCATGCCGGGTTATGCATATTGGGATAATTTTATTCATGCGTGGGAGATTGCAGGTTTGGACAGAGCTTTTGTCAACACAGCGATCATTACGTTATTATCCATTGCACTGATCTTGATTCTCGGTTCATCAGCGGCATTTCCACTTGCCCGTAATCAAAGCAAGCTCAATAAATGGATGTACGGATTTTTTGTAAGTGCGCTTATCGTGCCACCGCTTACGATCCTCGTTCCTTTGTATAAAATGTTTGTTGAAATCGGGGCCATGAATACGTATATAGGAATCGTGATTCTCCATGTTACCTTTCATCTATCGATGGCTATCTTTTTGTTCACAGGCTTCATTAGTACGATTCCAAAAGAGCTGGACGAAGCTGCTATGATTGATGGCGCTTCTAGGATTGGACTGTTTTTTCGGATTTTATTGCCGGTACTTATGCCAATTACGGCTACTGTTATCATCATGAATGGCGTTTCGATCTGGAATGACTATCAATTCTCTGTATTTTTCTTGCAGAAATTAGAATACAGAACGATCACTGTGGCTTTATCGACATTTTTCGGTGAGAACAATTCCAACATCGGTTGGGTAGCTGCTGGTTCCTTATTAGCTGCAATTCCCAGCATTTCAGTCTACCTGTTTTTGCAAAGATATTTCATCTCAGGCATGACCTCGGGGGCTATCAAAGGATAATAAACATAGAATTAGAGGATACAACATTCATAGAGAAGAGGAATGGCAGCATGAAGAAGAAACCGGTAATGGGCTTAACCTTGGGAGATGCAACAGGAATCGGATCGGAGTTAGTTGCAAAAACGCTCCAATCTGCAGAAATTCGTCAATTGGCGACATGGGTTGTAGTAGGTGATGAACGTGTTTTTCAGCAAGGCCAATCCGTAGCAGGATTATCAGTCCCTTATGTAAAAATCGCTAACATCGAAGAAATCGATAGCGAGGACAAGGTTTATTTCATTGATTTACACAATCTGTCTCCGGATACTTATTCTCTGGGCCAATTATCGGAAGATTCCGGCCAAGCAACCGGTGAGACGTTAACGTACGTATTGAAGCTTGCACAGCAAAAAAAGCTGGATGGTGTTGTTTATGCGCCGATCAATAAAGAAGCTTTGCATCGAGGTGGATTTCATTTTCAGGATGAGCTGCATTTTTTTGCATCACTTCTGGATTGCAAGGAAGGCTTTAGTGAAATTAACGTGATGGGCGACCTTTGGTTTACGCGAATAACTTCCCATGTGCCGTTAAAACAAGTCAGCAGCCTTGTAACAAAAGAACGCGTTGCCCGTATTATCCGTTTTGCTCAGGATACTTTAACCAGCGTAGGCTTCGATAATCCCAAGATTGTCGTAGCCGCCCTTAATCCGCATGCCGGCGATGGAGGTCTGTTAGGCACTGAAGAAATCGACGAAATTCGACCTGCCATTGTGAGCGCTCAGGAGCAAGGGATTAACGTAGAAGGCCCTTATCCGGCGGATACTATCTTTTTACGGTTAAAAACCAAACCTTTTGATTGTCTGGTTAGTATGTATCATGATCAGGCACAGACCGGTATGAAGCTGTTGGGCTTTAATAAAGGCATTACGGTCAGCGGAGGACTTCCCGTTGTCATCACCACGCCTGCACACGGTACGGCATTTGATATTGCAGGGCAAGGGATCTCTGACCCTGGCGCTACAGAGCAGGCGATGAAGCTCGCTGTAAGATTAGCAGGATTCTAATAAAATCATACAATTGGGAGGCAAGGTTTATGTCAAAGATTACTTTTCTAGGTGCTGGCAGCTCGGTATTTGCCAAAAATGTGTTGGGTGACTGCATGATGACCCCAGCTCTGCAAGGCTTTGAATTAGCATTGTTCGATATCAATGAAGAACGTCTCAAAGATTCTGAAAATATGTTAAATAATTTAAAGCTGACACTTGGAAGCACCTGCACGGTACGAGCGTACACCAACCGCAAAGATGCGCTTCGTGGGGCCAAATATGTAGTTAATGCGATACAGGTGGGCGGTTATGATCCGTGTACGATTACAGATTTTGAAATACCAAAGAAATACGGCTTGCGCCAAACGATCGGTGACACCTTGGGAATTGGAGGCATCTTTCGTAATCTCCGCACGATTCCGGTCATGCTCGATTTTGCCAAGGATATGAATGAAGTGTGCCCGAATGCCCTGTTCCTGAACTATACGAACCCGATGGCTGTACTGACGAATGCCATGATCACCTATGGTGGTGTACAGACAGTCGGCTTGTGCCACAGTGTTCAACGGTGCATACCGTACTTATTTAAGGACTTGGACATCGATACCGAAGGCGTTCATACTAAGATAGCCGGTATTAATCATATGGCCTGGTTGCTGGAAGTCACCAAAGACGGAGTGGATTTGTATCCAGAAATCAAGCGTCGTGCCCGTGAGAAACAACAAGAGCAGCACGAAGACATGGTACGTTATGAAATGATGTTCCGCTTTGGCTATTACGTGACCGAATCCTCTGAGCATAATGCCGAATACCACCCGTACTTTATTAAGAAAAATTATCCTGAATTGATTGAGCGTTTCAATATTCCATTGGATGAGTATCCACGCCGTTGTGAACGCCAAATCAAGAGATGGGCAACCATGCGCGATGAACTGGTCAATAACAAAAATCTCAGACATACCCGTTCTCATGAATATGCATCCTTTATGTTTGAGGCGATGGAGACCAACAATCCGTTCAAAATCGGCGGTAATGTGATGAATACCGGATTAATTACGAATCTGCCTAAGGAAACCATAGTCGAAGTACCATGCCTGGTTGATGCAAGCGGTGTGACGCCAACGTATGTAGGGGATCTGCCTCCGCAGCTGGCTGCATTGAATCGCACGAATATCAATACGCAGTTATTAACCCTGGAAGCAGCTGCCACCGGGAAAAAAGAGCATATTTATCACGCAGCGCTGCTTGACCCTCATACGGCAGCCGAGCTTTCTATCGATGATATCGTAGCTATGTGCGATGATCTTATTGAAGCTCATGGCGATTGGCTGCCGAAGTTTGTGTAAGAAGAGACTTATTAAATAGACAATAGCTTTATGAAATGCAGGTCCGCGTATATCGCGGGCCTTTTCGTTATTATTAATTATCATAATATTCAGATAATTTTAAAAGAGTGGGGTTAAATTTAGTATCATTCATACGCCATGTCTGCATAAACTGTAAAAGAGTACTAGTTATTGCAATCGGTTTCATTCGGTTGAGTAAGTGAGATGTTTCACAAATGGAGAAAGGTTTGACGACTCATTGGCCTAGAAGCCGACCCATGTTAGGAGGATCGCCGTATGCTGCATATTGTTGTCTGTATCAAGCAGGTTCCCGACAGCCGAGAGATTCGAATTGACCCGAAGAACAATACTTTAATACGCCAAGGGGTACCGAGTATTGTTAATTTTTATGATTTGCATGGCTTGGAGGAAGCACTGCGGATTAAGGATGAGTTGGGTGCAAGGGTAACTGTTGTCACTATGGGGCCTCCCCCTGCGGAAAAAAGCTTGAAGCAGTGCATCTCGTTGGGTGCGGATGAGGCCGTGTTGGTAACGGATCGAGGATTTGCAGGTGCGGATACACTCGCTACCTCTTACGTGATAGCCAAGACACTTCAAAAGGTAGCGGAAACATGGGGTGCCATAGATTTGGTATTTTGTGGAAAACAGACACTGGATGGGGATACCGGACAGGTCGGGCCGGGCGTAGCCTGCAGACTTGACTTGGAGCAGCTGACCTATGTCAGTAAGGTGGTGGAGGTCGATACGGAAAGGCGCAGACTGACAGCGCACCGCTTACTTGAGGATGGCATTGAAGTGGTACAGACCAGCATGCCGGTGCTGATTACGGCCTTGAAGGAATTGAATAAGGTACGCAGAGCCGCTATGCCAGGGATGATTCGGGCCGCCAGGTACAAGCCGGTGGTATGGACGACGGCCGATTTTCCGGATTTGGAACGATCGATGATTGGATTGAAAGGCTCGCCAACGATAGTGTCCAAAACCTGGGTACCCGAGGTCAAAGCCGTCAACTCGAAAATGATCACAGGCGATTCACCGGAGGCAACTGCCGTACAGCTGCTTGACCAGCTGTGGGAGCGGGACTTACCAAGCCGATTAGGCTGGACTTAGGAGGCGACAACATGTCCAATGAACCAAAAAAGGACACACAGGATGCGGGGGCTATGCCAGATTGGTCGGCGTATCGTGGGGTATTAATTGTCATTGAGCAAAGGGATGGGGAAGCCAAGAAGGTGTCCTGGCAGCTACTGGGTGAAGGTAAGAAGCTTGCAGCCAAGCTGGAGGTTCCCTTACTGGCTCTAGTCATCGGCAATGGAGTTGAGCCTCTTGCGAAGGAGGCTGCTTATTATGGTGCTGACAAGGTTTATGTGTGTGAAGCGCCTGAGCTTGGTGTATATCGGACACGGCCTTACAGCCGTATCTGCCTGAAGCTGATCGATCAGGTGAAGCCTGAGATTGTGCTGTTCGGCGCGACGGGAACAGGACGGGACTTGGCTGGAGCGATCGCGACACACCTGCCGACAGGGCTTACCGCGGATACAACGGAGCTGGACGTGGAGCCACACCCCTCGCGGCTGCTGCTGGCCAGCCGACCGGCCTTTTCCGAGAAGATGATGGCAACGATTTTATGCAAGCAGTATCGCCCGCAGATGGCGACGGCGCGTGCCGGCGTATTCCAGGCATTGCCACGGGATGAGACACGTGAATCTGAGATCATCAGGATCGAGAGCTTGATGCCTGAAGAGGAAATTGCTGCGCAAGTAATCGACTTTATACGGGATACAGGTAATCTGAATCTGGAGGAAGCCGATATCATCGTATCTGGAGGTCGCGGTTTGGGAGGGCCTGAGCCTTTTGCGATGCTCAAGGAATTGGCCGATGCATTGGGCGGGGTCGTTGGCGCTTCTCGTGCAGCTGTAGATGCCGGGTGGATCAAGCATGAGCACCAAGTCGGACAGACAGGCTCAACCGTCCGGCCGAAGCTGTATTTTGCCATCGGCATCTCGGGCGCTGTTCAGCATACAGTAGGTATGGGCAATTCGGACATCGTTATCGCGATCAACAGGGATGAGAAAGCCACGATTTTTCAGTTTGCCCATTATGGGATTGTGGGAGATTTGTTCAAGATCGTGCCAGCGATAACGGAAGAAGTCAAAAAACGTAAAAGCCTGTTCGGCGTTCAACTACCGAATACAGAAGCAGCATCACAAGAGCTTTCGCGGCAGCAGAATCTGGAACAATCTGTATAGAAGCCATCATTTTTCGTCGTCATGCAGGAGTGGAACTATTATTGTGAGGAGCGGATTGCTTTGAACGAAAAATTTGATGCTATCATTGTTGGGGGTGGACCAGCAGGTGCCGCCGCCGCATTAACGATGTCCCGGGCCGGCTTGTCTGTTGTATTGCTTGAGCGTGGTGAATTTCCCGGTGCCAAAAATCTGTTTGGTGGTGTATTATATCGTAAGCAAATCGAGGAACTCGTCCCGGAGTTTTGGAAGGAACGTAATTTCCCGATGGAGCGGTATATTGTAGAACAGCGAATCTGGATGATGGGCAAGGAATCGATGGTAACCTTTGGACATCGGAATGAAAAATATTCGGAGCCCTATAATTGTTTTACCGGCTTGCGAGTCAAATTCGACCAGTGGTTTGCGGACAAAGCGGTTGCTGCGGGGGCTCTGCCCGTCTATGAAACAGTTGCACTGGATGTCATTCGCGAGGGCGACCGGGTAGTGGGAGTTAAGACCGATCGGGATGACGGCAATTTGTATGCGGATGTCGTAGTCATAGCGGATGGTGTAAATTCGCTGCTCGGTAAGGCGATGGGCATTCACAAGGAATGGAAGCCCGATGAGGTTTCTCTGGCGGTTAAAGAAATCATCTCCTTGCCCAAGGAAAAGATCGAGGATCGCTTCGGTCTTGAAGGAGACGAAGGCGTCACCATTGAATTTATGGGTGAAACCTCGCTTGGCATGGCGGGGATGGGATTCTTGTACACGAACAAGGAAACCATTTCGTTAGGCGTTGGGGTCATGGTCAATCATCTGCGGGACAAAAAGGTTAAGCCTTATGCCATCCTGGATGCCGTGAAGCAGCATCCGATGATCCGCAAATTAATTCAGGGCGGGGAAACCAAGGAGTATTCGGGTCACCTGATCCCCGAAGGAGGCTTTCATTCGATACCTCCACTTTCTGGAAATGGCTGGTGTGTATGTGGAGACGCGGCTCAACTTGTCAACTTTGTAAATCGGGAAGGCACGAATCTGGCGATGACTTCGGGTCGCCTGGCAGGCGAGGCTATTATTGAAGCTAAAGGCAGAGGTGATTTCTCGGCAGCTTCGTTGAACGCTTATGACCAGAAAATCCGCAGCTCTTTTGTACACAAGGATTTGAAAAAGTACAAAGGCATGCACCAATTTCTCAAAGAACAAAATCCCGAGCTGTTATTCGATAAGCTGCCCCGGGCATTAAATGAAGCGGCATATAATATGTTTTTAGTTGACGGCATCCCTAAAGCGGATAAACAGAAAATGGCTGTTAATTTAATTAAAGATGCAGCCGGCGGCACCATGAATCTGATGAAATTAGGCTATAAAGGTTGGAGGGCGATGAACGGATGAGCTGTAATGTTTCTGAAAAGCTATTTACGATCCGTTATAAATGCGATACGGAGTCCCATTTGGTCATTAAAGAAACGGAAACCTGTTTGAGCTGCAAGACCAAGGACTGTAATTATTTTTGTCCGTCTGACGTCTATGAGTGGGAGAAAAAGCTAAAGATTACGACAGTAGCCTTTGAGAACTGTATTGAATGCGGCACCTGTCGGATTGCTTGTCCATCCGATAATATCGCTTGGGTATATCCAAAAGGCGGCTATGGCATTACCTATAAGTACGGGTGAAACCGGAGCGGCTGAATCCATTGCATACGAAACGAGCCTCGCAGTCTTTCAGCAGGCTCGTTTTTATTGTATCTGTATGCATAACCAGATGATTATTGGTATGCTTGCACATTTAGCAAGGTTTCGAGATCAACGATATCGTAATTTCGTTTTTGCAGCTCTTCAATCATAATCGGCACGGCCTTGGCGGTTTCGTTTGTTCTTGAAGTGGAATGCATGAGAATAATGTCGCCATTTCGAATATTATCGATGACATTATGAACAATATTATCACTTTCTCGCTGAGACCAATCCAATGTATCTATCGACCATAGAACGATCTTATGACCTGTTTCGGTTGCAGCGGCGACTACTTTCTCATCGGTATCCCCATACGGGGAACGCATCAGAGCAGGCTTCTTGCCGATTATATCCTCAATGATTTTGTCAGTTTGATTGAGATCCGCTTGAATTTGATGATTGGTTTTTTGGGTTAAATTGTCATGCTTGTAGCTGTGGTTTAACACCAGGTTTCCATTATCGAATGCATGGCGCACAACCCCCGGGTAGATTTTGGCCATTTCGCCTACAAAAAAGAAGCTTCCTTTAACCCCATATTTCTTCAATGAATCGATAATAGCAGGCGTATTGACGTTATCAGGACCATCATCAAAGGTCAGAGCGACCCTATTTCGGTCAGGCCCATTGATGTAGACGCTGTCACGATGTTTCCGGGCAAAAGTAATTATGTTCTCACGCCACTCTGTCATGCTTTTTAAAGCTTTGGGAGTTAGCTGGTTGGACTTCCCTTTAATTTCAAGCATATACTCTGGAGGTTCAGGCTCGGGTCGAGCCGGGGCTTCTTCAGGTACGGGTAAAGCAGTTTCAGCTGCAGGTATGCTCAAGACAGCAGAAGCAATGATAGGCGCGGCCACCTCGGAAGATTTGGTTGGGAGGGAAGGTATGGAAGGAAGGGACGCGATGGAGGGTTCTGACGAATGGTAGAAACAACCACCCAACCATACCATGTTTACTAGCACCAGCAGAAAAGTAAATTTGTTATTCATAAGCTTCATAGCAAATAGACACTCCCTTTATCCGATCATACCAAACTATGTTCATATGTAAAGGCTCTCAGACTCGATTTGTAGACATTATTTAATATAGACGGACAAGCAGTCCTTAGAGTTGTATGTTCATCGAGAATAACTAATAATATCGTCAATAAATACCATTTTTAAACACAATAGGGGAGCAGCGGTCGTGGTGTGTTGGCGGCATTTTGTTGTGCATGGTTTGGTTTCCATAATTTACACATACTTTCTATTACTATATTTTGATAGACTTTGTATGTGACAGGAATAAATTTTAGGAGGAATTGCATGAAAAGGTTTGTCATTTCAACTGTACTGGCCGGGAGTCTTTTATTTGGCGGTATAGCTTCAGCTTCCGCGGCATCAACAAATCCGTACCTTGCCACAGATTCCGACACATTCTGGAGCATTTCACAGAAGTTAAATATGAATGTATCGGACCTTATCGCTGCTAATCCGCAGATCGATCCACAAAATGTGCATGCCGGTGTTTCTATCAATCTACCAGGATCGCAAGCAAAGGGCTGGGAAGCCCAAGCGGATGCTATCATTGCGACAGGGATGAAGCAGCTTGGAACCCCCTATGTGTTTGGCGGCGACACCCCGTATGTGGCATTTGATTGCTCCGGTTTTGTTCAATATGCGTTTAATCAAAACGGTTTTGACCTTCTTCATTCTTCTTCATTGCTGAGTCAAATGGGAACACCTGTAGATAAAGGTGATCTTCGTAAAGGCGATCTTGTATTTTTGCAGGGCACCTATACGAGCGGCGTTTCCCACGTTGCAATTTATCTTGGCAATAATCAGGTTCTTCAGGCGGGAACTATGGGCACCCGTGAAGTGAAAATCAGCACTTTTTTTGGTACACCTTATTATGATGAGCACTATTGGGGCGCACGCCGTCTCATCAATTGAATACGAGGGCAGGTCGAATACGATTATTCGACTGCCCTTTTTGCTGTAAATGGGCTGCACCCAAATCCGCAAATACGAAAGCGGTTCCCCATTGACAGAGATGAATCGATATGATAAGTTGAATCCAAGAATAAACGCGCGTCCACAAAAAACAGGAATGGCTGATGGCATTTTGAGAAACTTGGATATTAAAAGCAAGGAAATCGCTGAAATTGCAGGTGTGTCCAGAAGTACAGTAAGCAGAGTTATCAATAATTACCCTAATGTCCCGGCCAAAACAAGGGAAAAGGTCATGAGGGTCATCGAGCAATATAATTACTTTCCGAATATATCGGCGCAAATTCTGGCTGGCAAAAAGACCAAAACTTTAGGTTTATTTTTTATCGATCAATCTCACTTTAGCGAAGATTCTTCCGCCAATTTGTTGATTACAGGCATAATCGAGAACGCTTCCATTCTTGGATATAATGTACTGGCCTATATAATTCGGGACTTGAGTACAGCTGAGAACATAAAAAATGTCAAAGAAGTGTTTTATCAGGAGCGTATTGCCGGTGGAATATTTATTGGAGCGGAAAATCATGAGCCTATCGTTGAGGAGCTGATCGCCGGAGGGTTTATCGTAGGGATATTAGATCAGGTTCTACCCGGACGCAGTGAGCCTAACCGAATTGTATATAACCTCGATAATGAAGGGGCCGCTATGCAAGCTGTGGATTATTTGGTCCGTTTAAACCATACCAAAATCGGGATTATCAATAGTACAATGAGCAGAGCCTCCGCTAGCTTCAAGTTCAAAGGTTTTATGAATCGCATGCAGCATCACGGCTTGGAGGTTAAGAAGCATTGGATCATGCATGGTCAATACGAATCCGGCGGCTATGAGGCGATGGACAATTTGATTAGAAATTCAACCGATTTACCGACAGCGATATTTGCAGCAAATGACAGCATTGCCTTTGGTGCGATTCGTGCCGCTAATGATCATCAATTAAAGGTTCCCGACGATATTTCCATTATTGGAATCAATGATCAGAAGCTGAGCGCTTATTACAAACCTGCGTTAACTACGTTTCGTTCTAACTTTAAGGAGTTTATATCTGGGATTACTACAAGTGTGATTGAGGCTGTAGAAAATGGTGTTGCCAACGAGTCGATAAAAGTAACGCTCGATTTGGAACTGGTCGAAAGAGAATCCTGTAAAAGAGTAGAAGAGTAAGTAAACAGCTTCATTCTTTTACACCCATTTATAAACGCGCTTTCACAAGGTTTAGGTAATGAAAGGGATGAATCCTGAAAATATCCGTTTACAAAGAACATTTGCGCATCATAGAGACAGGGGACAGCACCGATAGTAATAGTTTTTCTTGTCCATAAATAAACGCGCGTCCAAATCTAAAATAAAGTGTCGGGAGCGAGCCATGAAAACTATTTTTATTACAGGAGCCAATCGGGGATTAGGGTATTGCTTGGCGGTGGAGGGACTGCATAGAGGATATGCGATTTACGCAGGCGTAAGATCAGCGGACTCCTTTGCCATGCTGGATTCGTTGCATAATCAATATCCCAATCGGGTTCATTTGATTGAAATCGATGTCGCGGATGAAGATTCAGTAAGAAAGGCAAGCAGTGAGATCCGCAAAACGACTGACTCTCTGGATGCCATCATCAATAATGCGGCCGTTATGCTGGAAAGAGAAAAAACTATCGAAGAGCTGGACTTTGATCTCGTTCGCCACAGCTTTGAAATCAACACATTCGGGCCTATGCGGGTGGTCAAACATTTGCTGCCACTCATCGGTGCAGGCACCCAACCAGTAATAATGAATATTTCCTCGGAAGCAGGCACCATTATTAATGCATTCAGTACGAACTATCCTTACAGTATGTCCAAGACTGCATTGAACATGTTCACGGAGAGGCTGCGGCATTACGTTCAGGATCAAGGAATAACCGTGTATGCCGTGCATCCGGGTTGGATGAAGACAGATATGGGTGGAGAAGAGGCACCCAGCGAACCGGCAGCTGCAGCCGAAGGAATTTATAATATCATCGAAAAAAAGATTACGGTTACAAGTAAAATAGCTTTCATTAATCATCTGGGCAAACCAATGCCGCTTTAATTAGGTGGCAAGCATGGGAAGGAGTGATTTGCATAAGGGTTGGCATCAAATAGGAGTCTATTTTTGAAAAGTACCACAGGTACTGCTTGAAAACTTATGTACCAAACTAAGGGGGAAACCACAATGTTGAATCTGAAGAAGCTAAGTGTGACGGGGGCTGCCATCGGTATGTTAGGATCGCTTCTGGCCGGATGCGGAGATAATAATGCTGCCAATGGTGTAAGCGCTGACAAGAAGGTAGAATTGACTTTCTGGGATGCAGCCTGGAATGAAGCCATTACTCCCGGTGTCATCAAAGAATTTGAAAGCAAAAATCCGAACATCAAAATCAATGCCCAGTATAACCCCGATAACGGCATGTCTGATAAATATTTGATTGCTCTCAAACAGAAAAACGGACCGGATGTCATTAATATTAACCTGGATTGGGTCACTCCGTTTGCGACGATAGGCGGACTTCAAGCGTTGGATGGTTATATTCAAACCGATAAAGTGGATTTAACCGACTTTTTTGACGGCTCGATCCAATCGGCCAAAGTGAAGGATAAAATTTATACGCTTCCCTATCGTGCCGAAACACATGGTCTTTTGTATAACAAAAAATTATTTGCAGATGCAGGCATAGATGCCGCCAAGGCACCGGAAAACTGGAAACAGGTGCTTGAGGATGCACAGAAAATAACGAAAGGAGACGTATTTGGCATTGGCCTGGTCGGGACTAATTTCGGAAATTTAACAACTCAATTATTTAACATGATCCAATCCAATGGTGGCAGTATTCTTAACGCCGACAACACCAAATCGATGCTGAATGAGCCTGCTGCCGTTGAGATGGCTAAGCTCTATGTGGAGCTGTCCACCAAACATAAGGTAACACCGAACAGCATTTTGCAAAACGATAATATCGCAAACCGCAACTTGTTCTCCAGTAGCAAAATCGGTATGTACATGTCGGGAGCTTATGATGTAGCGCCAATTAAACAAGCCAATGCGAACATTGATCTCGGAATTGGGATGGTTCCGGCCAATCAAACCCGTAAAACAATTCTTAGCGGTTGGGGTACGTCTATTACCAATTCGAGCAAAAATCCTGAGGCTGCGTGGAAATTCATTAATTTTCTGGCAACGCCTGAAATATCTACTAAGTACAGCATTACCTTCTCGGCAAGAAAATCGGCTGCCAAGGACCCCAAGTATCAGGATCCACAAACAAAAGCGTTTGTTGACGCACTCGCCTTTGCTCAGCCTTTACCGCAAATTCCAGAGTTGACCCAAATTAAACAAAGTGTATTTAATCAAATCCAGAGCTCCCTTTCCGGTAAAATCACACCAGAGGAAGCGATGAAAAATGCATCCAAAGAAATCGATGATCTGTTGGCAAAGAAATAATAGTTATCGAATTGTAACTGTTCCGCTTCGGTCGATTCATGCAGACGCGCTGGATGTTAGGAGGTAAACCATGTGCAAGCTTTGAAAAATATTCGTAGTCCGGGTCCGATGTTCGTTTTTCCTGCCATACTGATTATTGCTCTTATCATGATCTTTCCTCTGCTGTATACGATCGTATTAAGCTTTAATAAAAGTGATATCTACACGGACAGCTGGACATTCGTCGGTATTGCGCAGTATGTGGAGCTGTTTAAAAATCCGGAGTTTCTTCTATCGCTCTATGTTACGTTTTTATGGACGATTGGCAGTGTAGTCTTTCAGTTTTTAATTGGGTTTGCTGCAGCCGTTGTGATTAATCAAGATTTTATCAGATGGAAAACGGTGATTCGCATCGTGCTGATGGTCCCATGGGTGATCCCGAGCATTATTAGCGTGAATGTCTGGAAATGGTTGTACCATGCGGATTTTGGCATTATCAATTATATATTGAAATCGCTTGGTATCCTGTCTACCAGCATCAACTGGGTATCCGATGAGCATACTGCATTGTTTTCCGCAATTCTGGTCAATGTGTGGAAGATGTATCCGCTGGTCATGATTATGGTTGAGGCCGCTTTGCAATCGGTTCCAAAGGAATTGAAGAATGCAGCCAGAGTCGATGGGGCAACCGGATGGAGGGAATTCACAACGGTGACGATCCCGCATATTTCCTCCACATGTATGTCCGTCATCCTGCTGCTCACCATTTGGACGATGAATGCGTTTACCTTTGTATACGTGCTGACAGAGGGCGGCCCGGCTCATCAAACAGAAATTCTTTCCCTGTTTATTTATAAAGCAGGCTTTCAAAATTACAATTTTGGTGTTGCTGCAGCAGCCAGTACAATTTTATTTATCATTACAGCCGTTTTAAGCTTTGTGTATATGAAGCTCTTTATGAAGGGGGAGGATGGCTGATCATGAAGCGTGAACCCCGACCATTGGGAAGAGCCATCCTAAGTTACCTGTTCCTGATTGGGCTTATGATGTTCGGCTTGTTCCCGGCCATATGGATGTTTATCACATCCATCAAGCCGATGAACGAAAATTTCACGATCCCGCCACGGATTACGGTACAGCATCCTACTTTAACGAACTATCACAAGGTGTTGTTTGAAAGCGGAATTCCAAGAGCATTCCTGAACAGTATCGTGGTAACCTGCAGCGCAACCCTAATCACGTTAGTTATTGCCATTCTGGCGGGCTACGGATTCAGCAGATTCAGGTTCAGAGGGTCGAAGAAGCTTTCTTCCGGATTGCTTTATGGTCAAATGATGCCAGGTGTTGTCATTATTATGCCGATCTATATGACTTTCTCCAAAATCGGAATAATTGACTCCTATCTAGGCCTCATCATTGCCAATGTTGCCTTGACGATCCCGATGTCGGTGATCATGCTCACTTCGTTTTTCAAGACCGTACCGAGGGAGCTGGAGGAAGCAGCCAAAATCGATGGCACCACCACGATTGGCGCCTTATTTCGGATCATTCTGCCAGTCTCATCACCCGGACTTATCGCTGTGAGCGTGTATGCTTTCTTGCATATATGGGAGGAGTTCCTGTTCGCATTAAACTTATCGAATTCCGATACCGTGCGAACCCTGCCAATAGGCATCACTCATTTTAGCGGAGAATTCGTAGTGGATTGGGGGGCTATGATGGGGGCTTCCGTGTTGGTTTCGGTACCTGTGCTGATCATTTTCCTGTTGTGCAGCAAGTACTTTGTACAAGGACTTTCCGACGGCTCGGTAAAAGGCTGAGTCATCTGTTTATTATTGCTGGAGGTGAGTGCCGTATAAGTCGTCCAAGGGAATTCTTTGTTATCAAATAACAGAGCACCATCCATAGCTTTACCCTGTAATCACAAAATCAAACTCAAAAAAGCGGAGGTTATTCACATGTTTAAAGGAATCGGCCATACAGCCTACAACGTAATCGATATGGAAAAATCATTGCAATTTTATTGTGACGTGCTTGGGTTTCAAAAATGCTTCGAATTAAAAAATGACAAAAACGAGCCGTGGATCGTTTATCTAAAGGTCCTTAATTTACAATTCATCGAGCTGTTTTATAACGGCAAACAGGGCGTCGACAACGACACCAAAGTTACGAAAGGCTATAACCATCTGTGCCTGGAGGTCAACGACATTCACGAAATCGCCAACCATTTGAAGAGCAAAGGATTGACTTTGGATGTGGAACCCAAGATGGGGGCGGATTTGAACTGGCAGTGTTGGGTTAGAGACCCCGATGGAAACCGTATTGAGTTTATGCAGCTTGATCCTGAATCACCGCAAGCCAAATCCTAATCAAAGGGAGTGTCTGACTTGGAACAAATATCGAATAACCGAATCATCAAGCTGGGTGTTGTCGTGGACAATCTGGAGGAAGCGTTCCAGTATTATGTGGAATTGTTCAAGCTTGACCCGACCAAGATGAGAGCACCCAAGCCCAAACCAACCGATTCAGAGTTATCTCAGGCACCAGCAGCTGCTGCTGCACCAGAGGGCGGCAATACCCCTTTTGTATGGTACAGGGGGGAATATCGGAATGCACGATGCCGGACGGCTATTATTCCATTGGAACCGATTTATCTGGAATTGATCGAGCCTTACGATGAGCTTAGCCCATGGACGGAATTTAGAGAAAAGCACGGTCCCGGCATCCATTTTATGACATTTCATATTGATGGCTTCGACGAGCATATTGAGCTGATGGAGAGCAAGGGAATGCCTGCCTTCCATAAGCAGGAAAAAGGTAAGGAGCGTTACGCTTACTTTGATTCCGTTGCCAAATTAGGGGCAACGATCGAGTTTAAGGAAATCGATAAGAACTAACAAACGAACCAAGGCCGTTCTCCAGTCCATTGTGGCTGTGAACGGCCTTGATTCTGTTACATGTAGGGAAAGCCGTCAGGGCAGGTCGAATATTATCATTCGCCTGCTCTTTTTGTTGTACGGTAAGGAATTCAAGCTGAGGCTGTCATATATCAATTATAGATACAAAAGTGATGAAGTCCGTCCATTTTAAAATGGAAGCGAATACAATAAAATGAGGGTAGACCTATACTTCGCAGGATGGCTGCAGCTTGAGCAAACGATATGGAGGGTGAATCATGAAAAAATCAGGTTTCATTGTACTAGTGGGATTGCTCGTATTCCTGAGTGCCTGTACGCCAAATGTTGGAGCCCCGGAGGCTAACGACGTTAAACCAGCAGGTAATCAAGCAGATGCCAAGACCGACGACAAAGGCAGCAAAAAGTTGACGTTATGGGTTTTCGCTGAGGCACACAAACGTTTTTATGAAGCGGTAAAAGAAGAATTTAAGAAAAAACAGCCTAATGTTGAGGTTGACATTAATTTGATGGACGGGAATGCTCTGGTAGATAAGTATACCATCATTGCCAAATCCGGTGGAGAAGGTTCTCCCGATCTGATCGATATCGAGCAGGGGCAGTTCCCCAAATTCATTCGCGGAGATATTCCATTTGAACCGCTTGATCCTTACCTTAAACGTGACAATTTGTCAGAAGTGATGTCCAAGGGCCGCCAAGCTTTATACACGGTCAATGACAAGCAGTATGGTATTGAGCATGCTGCAACAGCTTCTGCTTTATATTACCGCAAGGATGTATTCGACCAGGCAGGTATTAACGTTGCGGAGCTGAAAACCTGGGATCAGTTTACAGAACAAGCAAAAAAGCTGGTAGGTGATAAAAAGTACATATTTCCACCGTCCCCGGCAACGAAAACGAACAGTGAGCAAACCTATTTTGAGCTGCTGATTAAGCAGGAGGGCGGCGACATTGTTACTACCAAGGGAGAGATCGGATTTAACTCGCCTGAAGGAGTCACCGCGCTTAAGCGCATGAACAACTGGGAGAAAGACGGTATCATGGATAAAAACTTTTATGATGGTCCAGCCTTCTGGGATCAATACAAAAAGGGGAATTACATTGCGGCCTTTGGCCCCGATTGGTGGGTAAACCAGCTGGCGGATAACGTTCCTGATCTGAGCGGCAAGTGGGCTGCTGTCCCGATTCCATTGGGTGGTGCCAAGTCGGTCCCTACATCCGTATGGGGTGGAACGGGACTAATGGTTTCTAAATTTGCCAAAAACAAGGATTTGGCCTGGGAGTTTATGAAAACCGCCCAATTAACGCCTGAAATGTCGGTAAAACGCTTTCAAATCGTTAATTTATTTCCGGCTCTCCTCACCTCTGTTAATGAAAAAGGACTTCATGAGCAAAGTAAATATACGAAATATTTTAATGGGCAGGATTTAGGTGAGCTGTACGGAAAGCTTGTTGCCGTAGCACCTAATCAAAATCAGGCCTGGTGGCGAGCCTTATTCACACAGGCCTGGGATAAATTCAAGTTCGATTATGCTGAAGGGAAATTGACACCAGAGCAGTTCCTGCAAAAAGTCGAGGAAGAGCTGAAGCAGCAAATCAAGAAACAGGAAGCAAGCGGCTGATAACATAAAGCTGGGAAAGGGGACCATGCTCCCCTTTTCTGCTTCTGCTTAAAGGAGGAATAACGGTTGTTTATAAAACCATCGCATTGGTTAAAGCTGGCACCGTTTTTGTTTATTAGCCCATTTTTCATACACTTTGCGGTATTCAACCTTTATCCGACTGTGTACGGCTTCTGGGTTAGCTTGTATGCCGGAGTCAGTAAGCTGACTTTTGTGGGATTCAGAAATTATGGCTTTGTCCTTCAGGACGAAAAGTTCTGGAAATCGATGTGGAATGGTCTTCAGCTAACCGGTGGCAGCGTGTTTATTATTCTTCCGATTGCACTCGGCGTAGCGCTTCTCATTAACCAACCGTTTGTCGAGAAGCGAAAGGGACTGTTTGCCACCTTTTTCTTCACACCTAATATGACGTCCGCTGTAGCGGTTGCCATTGTATTTGGCCTTATTTTCAATAAGCAGTTTGGCAGTTTGAATGTGATCCTCTCCTTTGTAGGGATGAGTTCGATAGCCTGGCTTGAAAATCCGAGATGGACGATACCAGCCCTCATCCTTCTCTCAACATGGAGATATTTGGGTATTAATATTTTGTATTTCTTGGCTGGCTTGCAAAATATCCCGAGCGAATTAATTGAGGCAGCCAAGATGGATGGGGCCAATTTATTTCAACGATTTTGGCGTATCACGCTTCCGCTTCTTCGTCCGATCCTGACATTTATTGTATTTCAAGCGATTATCGGTTCGTTCAACATGTTTGCTGAAGCTTATTTATTGGCCGGTGGAGGCTCAGGACCTGATAATTCACTGCTGTTTCCAACGATGTATTTGTATGAACAGGCATTCCGCTCGCAAAATTTCGGTTATTCTTCAGCCATTGGATATGTGTTCACCTTTATTTTGTTAGCTATAGGGATGCTTCAGTTACGAATGTTTCAGGAAAGGAAGTAAGGCAGATGCTTATGAAGCCAATTTACAACGTGAACACGAAGAGGATGATAGTATGCTGACCACCAAAATGAATCGTATAACCATATATGCCACGCTTATCATCCTGAGTTTTCTATTTAGTGTACCTTTTCTTTTCATGGTGGGAACCTCGTTCAAAACGTATGATGACATCGTCAACAGTCCACTTAATCCCATACCACTGAATCCTACACTGGATAATTTCGCTCTTCTTTTTCAGAAGCTCCCTTTCTGGACGCAGTTTTTGAATGGGGCCTTTATTGCAGTCAGTGTGGCTGTATTAGCCATGATATTTAATGCTGTGGTGGCATACGGATTTTCGCGATATGAGTTTAGAGGTAAACAGGTTCTATTCATGATCGTTATTGCCACGATATTGATTCCATCCCAGATGACGCTTGTACCGACCTTTATTATGTTTCGTAACTGGGGATGGCTGGATACCTTTTACCCTTTGATCATCCCAGGTGCTATATCGGCGATAAATATTTTTCTGATTCGGCAAATTATGAATGCAATTCCTAAGGAGCTGTACGAGAGTGCGCGTGTAGACGGAAGCTCGGAATGGGGCACCTTCGTGCGTATAGCAGTTCCACTATCGATGAGTGGGATCGGTATTGTCGGTCTACTACAGTTTATGGGGTCGTGGAATGATTATTTAAGTCCGCTCATCTTTTTGATATCAGAGAAAAAGATGACTCTGGCTGTAGGAATAACGACCATGAATAACCCTTATAAAGAGGACTATGCCACACCTATTACAGGAGCTTGCCTGATGGCCATTCCCGTGCTCATTCTGTTAAGTGTCGTGGGTCGAAAATATTTTGTCAGTGGGCTTGCTACCGGGGCTATAAAAGGTTAACCAGGTGGGATCACATGATTATAGCTTTCTCTTCGAATTTCACTTGGTGTTTTTCCAGAGTGTCGTTTGATCGTTCGGGCAAAATGGTAGGAGGTTTTGAAGCCTACCTGTTCAGCAACGGCTCCAATCTGTAGGCCTGTGCTGCGCAGCAAGTCAATTCCCTGCTTGACACGGTAGTTCCATAAATATTGGATGGGCGTCATATCTTCATCACGTCGGAATAAACGAATCAGATGCTCTGGGGTGTGTTTAGTAACCTTCGATAGGCTGCTTAGCGTCAGATCCTCAGCATATCGCTTATGAATTTCCTCCTTGGCAATCAGTACGGAAGGATGCTTTCTGTCATTGATGTTCCCTTGGCTGCATTCTGCCAAATATAATAATATCGCAGGTCGTCCCAATGTTCGGATTACTTCCTCGTCTTGCTGCACCCCATCGCTTTGCAGGGATCGTATAATGTCTGTTAGCTGATTCATCTTTTCGGATAAGGGAATGAAGAGAGGGAGGGAATCCATGAAGCTGATCGCCATCCCATCCAGAGGCTCAACTGAAACAGCGATCCAGCGATGCCAGGTTTCCCGTTTTTCCGCGAACACGAAATTTTCCATATGTCCGGGTTTAAGAAGCACCACATGTCCAGGGGGCACCTGATGTTTGACTTTGTCGATTTCCACGGTCATGGCGCCTGAATGCAGCAGCACGAGCTGCAAATCCTGCTGAATACGTGGACCATACGCCCCACCGGGACCGTAAACTACACTGCCTCCGTATGTTTTAATAACAGTAAAGGACGGAGTCGCTTCCGTCCCTGATTGTTCGATCATCCCGATCCCTGCCCTCGTAAAAGCGTATTTACCTCCTATTATACAAGAGATATTTTACGTTTTAAATCCTCTCTTTCAATCTTGGAATCATGCCGGATATAGTGGCACACGTAAGAACGCCTCCAACGATTCGAGCGATTGCGGGTAGAAGAGTGGATAAGCAAACTGTCAAAAATAAGGATATCCCCCTGATCCATGATGATCGGAATTTCTTTACTTAAATCAACGTCCTCAACCTCGTCAGTCCACGCCTCGTGCTCCTGCAAATTTTTGACAGCTCCATGGGAGAGAACCCCCAGCTTATGTGATCCTGGTATGACCCATAGACATCCATTTTCTTCATTGACCTGTTCCATCGCGATCCACGTTGCTGTCAAAGTATTCGGCTCATTGCGAATATAATAATAATCCTGATGTGCCGCTTGCCCGGGGGAGTTCGGTTCCTTATAAAAATACATACTTTGAACGCCTGTGGCCTCGTCTCCGAGCAGCTGCGCCAGTGACCCGCGAACGATGGGCAGCTTCATCATCTGAAGTGAAAATCCATCATGGAGGTGTGGGTTAAATAACCGAACGGAGAAGCGGTCTTTATCATCGATGAACTCTTTGCCCTTTTTGGGCTTGGCCCAATCCGGCATCTCATCAGATGAGCGGATAGCATGTATATGAGCATTGAAGGTGTGGATCAAATCGTCGGAGCAGCCCCCTTTGATGATAATAAATCCATCCTCCTTGTATTGTGCAATTTGCTCTTCGGTAAGTGGAGTGGTCCTTTCGAATTGAACTTGAACAGTCATAAGTAATGCCCTCCTTTAAAGTTCAAAACCGAATCGCCTCTCCTGAAAGGGCTGCGATTTCCGTTTTGTTATACTCCAAGTGTAAGGTACAGGGGGATAAAACAAAATGCTTGCAACTAATATTTTGTATCTGTAATTGATATTTGTAAAAAAGATAATTGCGCAGAGTGCTCAATTTAACAGCTTTATCTCCAGTCTCTGCGTGATTTCAAAAAAAGACTATAGCCGGAAATTTTTCAGAGGCATAGTAATAATTTGTTATTATTGCACGTTCGGCAAGCTCTATCCTAAAGTAAGGGCATAAGCTAATCGATTCACACCAAAGAACACTTTAAGGAGGAAGGCTTCATGGATATGCAAGCGACAAAATCAATCTCGCAATCGCTTTCCAAAAGTAAAAGCAAAGCCTCGCTGTGGGCCGAACTGAAAAGAGATAAGTACTTATATCTGCTGGTTCTGCCAGGCGTACTGTATTTTCTTGTTTTCAAATACTACCCCATGTGGGGGATCATCATCGCCTTTCAGGATTATTCCCCTTATATGGGAATATTCAAAAGCGCTTGGGTCGGTGTCGAGCATTTCATCCGCTTTTTCACGAACCCAAGCTTCTACTTGCTCTTTCGCAACACGATGATGATAAGTCTCCTGAGTCTGGTCTTCTTCTTTCCCTTGCCCATTGTGCTATCCCTTTGCATGAACGAAGTGAGCAACAAATATTTTAAGCGGGTGATTCAGTCTGTGGTGTACCTGCCGCACTTTCTCTCCTGGGTCATCATTGCGGGGATTACGTTCCTGCTCTTATCGCAGACGAACGGCATTATCAATCTGATGCTGGAATACATGGGGCTTCCAAAAATTGCTTTCTTGACCAGTGAGAACTTGTTCTGGGGACTATTGACCGGACAAAATATATGGAAGGATACCGGCTGGGGGACGATCATTTTTCTCGCAGCGATCACAGGCATCGATTCGCAGCTGTATGAAGCAGCCAAGATCGACGGGGCCAACCGGATTCGGCAAATGTGGCATGTGACCCTGCCGGGCATTCGCAACGTCATTATAATTTTGTTGATTCTCCGCTTAGGTCATATTATGGATGTTGGCTTTGAGCAGGTGTTCCTGATGGCCAATGGAGCGGTAGCGAATGTCGCCGATGTTTTTGAAACCTATGTGTACCGTAACGGTATTCAGCAGGGTCAATTCAGCTATACCACAGCTGTTGGACTATTCAAATCGGTAATTGGCTTGACGCTTGTTGTTTGTGCCAACTGGCTCGCCAAGCGGTTTGGAGAAGAAGGTGTATATTGAAACATTGGAGCGTGTTCAAAAAGAGTATGTTCAAAATGTTGATCGCTATGGAGAAGGGGTATGCCTCCGGTCGCTGTTGAAATCGTGAATGGTTATTATATTCAGCGGTATATTCACGATTTCAAAGGCGAACGCTACGCTCCTACAGCACACCCCTTCTCCTCCGCTGTTCATTTTGAACACGCTCCAAATAAGGAGAGGGTAGAGGGAGAGATACATTCGCCAAGCGTAATGTATCTTGGTAAGAACAAAAAGGGCGCAGAATCATAATCAGCGTATGACAGCTTACTAGTTGTGAAGCTGTCATTTGTAAAAAACTGATGATGATGTACACCTTTTCAGCCCCTATCGCTCAATATCACATTCGGCTTCTCTTGCTTGCTACCTCCGGTCGGCTCCATAACGATGAAAAACATCGTTATAAGGAGTATAAACCGCAAATTGTAACGATGTTCTTCATCGTTACAAGAGCGCGCGCTTAGAAAATGCAGCAGAAGAGTGCTCTTCTAATGCGGATATGATGCAAATAACGCATAACGGCATTGCTCTAATCAATATTCAATGCTAACCCATTGAATAAATGCCCTTTAACTTCAGCGATATTTATAAAATAAGCTGCGCCTCGCGCCCTGCGGCCTAGAGGGCCGCAAAATGCGGTGAATACGCAGCGGAGCGTCCGTGGTGTTCTGGAGATAGCGGAGCGGTGCCTTTGTTCCCGGATTTTCACCGATAGATCCCTTATACAATAATAAAATCCGGGAACAACAGCAATCGGAGGAACACTTCGGACGCACAGCGACAACCGATTCACCGCATTTTATCCCTTTGTTCTTTGTCCAGCATCTCGCAATCCCATCTTATTTTAAAAAGGAGCCACCCCTTATGAGAGAAAGCTTAGGCGACCGCCTGTTCAGTATGGCAAACCTTGTGCTGCTGGTCATCATCGGCATCATTACGTTGTTCCCCTTGTATTACGTTTTCGTGGTTTCCTTCACAGAGCCACGGGAGTATATCGATAAATACGGTTTTGTGTTATTCCCGAGCAAGTGGAGCCTGGGCTCCTATGAATATTTGATGTCCACATCCGCCTTTATTCGGGCAACGGGTGTCAGTGCTTTTCTGGCAACGGTGGGTACGCTGCTCAGCCTGATGGTAACCTCGGCCTTTTCATTCGGACTTTCCCGCAAAAGGCTGAGAGGCCGAAAGCTGATGATGTTCATGGTCATGTTCACGATCCTGTTTAATCCCGGGATTATCCCGCTATATTTGCTGGTGCGTGATTTGGGTCTGATCAACAGTGTATGGGCGCTCATTATTCCGGTATTGACCAGCGGCTGGTATGTCATCTTGATGAAGAGCTTCTTCGACAGTATTCCGGTAGAGCTGGAGGAAGCTGCCATGATTGATGGCTGTAACGACCTGAGCATTTTCTTCAAAATCATTTTGCCGCTTTCTGCTGCATCGCTTGCTGCATTTGGTTTATTTTACGCAGTTGCTTATTGGAACACCTTCTTTAGTGCGGTGTTGTACATTAATGATTTTACGAAGGTACCGCTGCAAATTGTACTGCGCAACATGCTGATCGATTCCGATACCGCGATGGGTGGGGCGTCAGCCGTGGAAATGTCATCAGACAAGCAGCTGCCTACGCAAACGATCAAAATGGCTGCTGTCGTCATCTCAACCTTGCCGATTCTGATGGTGTATCCGTTTTTGCAAAAGCATTTTACGAAGGGTGTTATGTTAGGTTCTGTCAAAGGTTAAGTGCAGCTGGCTTGTCGTTGCTTAATCCCGCATCGGCAGCAGGGCTCACCTCGATCCGGCACACCAACAATCATATAAATACAAATGGCAGAGGAGCAAATGAAAATGAAAAAATTTTCGGATTTGGACAGCACATGGCGTATTGAGAAAATTGAGCAGGTACTCATGAAAGGTGAACGCCGCAGAACGGCGGGCTGCAATGCAAGACTGGGGGTACATGGTAAAGAGGTCAGCTTTCCCTTGGTACGTATTACGATTGGCGGCATCGCGGGGTATAGCTGGTCCCGTGTTTCCCGCGAGGCGGCAGCAGCGTTTATCGGGACTCCGATAGGCGAAATCTTTTGTGAGGATCAATGGATCAAGGACCGTTTTCAAAGCATCCAATTCCCGCTGTTTGACTGGTTAGCGAACGTAAGAGGCATTCCGGTGTATCAGCTGCTGAGCGGCCAATCGACACCTTTGAGCGTTGCTTGCTATGATACTTCCTTGTATTTTGATGATCTGCACCTGAGCTCTGAAGCAGATGCGGTGAAGCTGCTGCAGGAGGAAGCGATGCAGGGCTATAACGAAGGATTTCGCGGCTTTAAAATCAAGGTTGGCCGTGGTGCGATGCACATGGACTTGATGGAAGGCACGAAGCGGGATATCGCGATTGTAAACGGCATCCGCGAGGTTGTCGGCCCGGCATGCAACATTTCAATCGATGCGAATAACGGCTATAACCTGAATTT
Organism: Paenibacillus sp. FSL H7-0331; assembly: GCF_001956045.1. Next base: position 191,517 of record NZ_MRTH01000004.1, read on the forward strand.
GACGAAGCATGTTCTGAAAGAAACGGCACATGCCAACCTGCTGTGGATGGAGGAAGCGTTCCACGAAGATGATCGGCTGTACCGTGATTTGAAGGCATGGTTGGCTAAGGAGGAGATCGATGTGATGATCACCGACGGTGAAGGCTTGGCGGCAGGACCGATTGTAGAATGGGCGGAGCAAGGCCTGATCGATGCCATCCAATACGATTTGAAGGATTACGGCATTGTCAATTGGTTGAAGCTGGCGAAGCGATTGGCTGCCAGTGGTGTGAAAGCGGCCCCGCACAACTATGGTGGCTTCTATGGAAACTTTGCTTCGGCACAAGTATATCCAGCCATCGAAGGCTTTATGTTCGTGGAATGGGATGAAGCGCAAATTCAGGGTATCGATACGTCCGGCTACACCATTCAAGACGGCAAAATCTCTGTGCCTTCTACACCGGGCTTCGGTTTGCACATCGATACGGACCTTTATGAAAGCAAGCTACGTGACGGCGGTTGGGCAGTGTAAACTCAAGCTCCCGAATTAGAGCAAGTGAGTTATCCACATCAGATAAAACCAGGAAGCTAAACTAATTTTAAGGGGATGATTTGCAGTGAAATTAACAACAACCCAGTTACTTAAAAAACGGACTCTGTTATTTGTATCCATGATGGTCGTATGTTCTTCATTTGCCGCAGCTTGCTCGTCACCAGCACCTTCACCTGGACCTGCGTCTGCGCCAGCAGCAGCCGGTAAGGAAGAACCCAAAGCTCCAGCCAAGCCTACGGAAATCAAAGTGATGGCGGATTACACGATAGCGCAGCCTCCATCGCCAGACAATCAGGTACAAAAGGAATTTGAAAAAAGAACGAATACGAAGCTGACGGTTACCTGGGTACCGGGTGGAGATTATGCGGATCGCGTGAACGTGGCGCTGGCTGCTGGCGATATTGCCGATCTGATTAAAATTCCGAATATTACAACCCCGTTGTTCCGACAAATGGTCAAACAAGGAGCATTCTGGGATTTGACACCTTATATCAAAAACTATCCAAACCTGATGGCCATAGATCCGAAAATATGGAATAACACCAAGATCGATGGAAAATCGTTTGCAGTTCCTGCAGGACGCCCTTTGAACGGCGGCGGATTCTTCTCGATTCGTAAGGATTGGCTGGACAAATTGGGCTTGAAAATGCCGACAAATCTGGATGAGCTGTATACCGTTTTGAAGGCCTTTAAGGACAACGCACCTGACGGTAAAAAGGATACAACCGGCTTTACTATGCGCGGCGGCTCCGGTGTATTTGAAGAGGTATTCACCGGAACTGTTGGCAAATGGAAGGAAAAGGACGGCAAGCTCGTCAATATGACGCTGGAGCCGGAGATGAAGGAAGCTCTGATTTATGTGAGTAAATTGTACAAGGAAGGTTTAATTCCGCAGGACTTCCCTGTGCTGAAGGAAAATCAGTATTGGGAGCTGGCTACAAGCGGCAGAGCGGGACTGACATCGGAAACACCGGAAGCCTTATTCAGATACACGATGGATCAATGGAAGAAGGACCCGAAGGTCGAATGGACACCGATGCTTTCACTGGCTCCAAAAGCCGGAGGCAAAGCTTACGTACCGCAAGCAACAGGCTTTAATGGCGTGCTGGCGATTCCCAAAACCGTACCTGAAGACAAAATGAAGGCGATTTTGAAATTCGTGGATTACGGCTCGGGCGGCGAGGGCCTGGATTTGACCCTTTATGGCATCAAGGATGTTCACTATTCCATTGTTGACGGCCAAAAGATTGCGAATGATAAGGCTGTAGCCGATAGTGTGGGAACCGCTTCCTGGGGTAAAATGTTCAGTACACCTGTTCTTGATCTGTGGCAGTATGCAGCCGGAATGCCCAAAGAGGTATATCAACGCAACATGAAGCTGGCTGAAGAAAAAGCGAAAATTTCCACGCCTGACCCGGCTATTGGTTTAGTTTCCGACACAGAGCTTAAAATGGGGGCAGACTATACGAAAAAAATTGCTGATATGAAGACACAAACGATTATTGGCAAAATTTCATTGGATGACTGGGATAAATACGTAGATAGTCTTAAGAAAGATCCCAACTACACCAAAATTACGGAAGAAATCAATGCAGAGTACAAAAATCGGTTGGCTCAAAAATAAGCTGAGTACGAGTTCATTTGTTCAGAGGTAAGGGTGACCCCTTGCCTCTTAGTTGGTAGCAGCAACGGTGAGTGGTCAATGTGCAATTGGAATGGATGGGGACGCTTAATGGAAGCTGCTGTATCTGATCGGATGCAGCAGTTTTTTTGCGTTGTCAGCGATCTTGAATTCGTATAACCTTTTGTTGATTATTTCATATACAAAATATACAATGTATATTATACATACGCAATTAATTGCAGAAGCAGTGATCGGTGCGCGGCGATTGGGCCCCATCAACTAAAGGATGTGAAATGTCCCGATGAGCAGGCCAAAGGGCAAACATAAAGGGTCAATCTATTGGAAAAATTTAAGTATTGTCCTGCTGATCACATGCATCCCTATTGCATTAATCAGTGTTATTCTTTACTATATCGGAACGGATCGTATTGGAATGGAAGTGAATAAGGCCCATCAGAATCAGCTGAGCCAGTCGATTCAGCACATGGAGGATTATTTATCCAACCTGGAGCATACGGTGGTGCGACTTGCTTTTGATCGAAGCATGGATGAGTCGCTTAAGCAGATGGATTTTATTATGGAATTTCAAAAGACGAATGAATTAATGAGATCGTTTACATTGATGAGGGAATCGAATTCCTTGATTGGTGGAGTGAGCTTATATTTACGCGATGCCAATAAGCTTATTGGAGATGAGTTTGGATTTCAATCCGTTCAGTCGGAGGATGACAGGAAGCTATTAAGATCCTTATTGGAAAAAGAGCGTACTATCTACTGGAACTATTCGTTAAGAAAACCGGGTTATTCCGATACCCTGTACAAGGCTATTGTGGTCAAACTTCCTGGTGGTCAAATGTATGATTCCTACGGGGCATTCATCCTTTATTTGGATCAAGCTAAATTAAATACGATGGTGCAAAAATTGGCTTCCGGAGAAGGTGTTGCTTTCCTAATTAATGAGAACGGTGATTATTTAACTACTCCCCACACTAATGAACTTTCCAAGGAAGAACTCACGCTTGAGGATGCGGTAAGAAGCCGGATCGCCCAGGAGGATCTTCGCGATCATACCTTTAAATTTGACTGGCAAGGTCAAAGCTACACCGTATCCTACGGGAAAATATCCAAGCTCGGCGGCAAATGGACGTTTGTCTCGGCAACCCCGATGTCGCAAATCATTGCTCCGGTCACTTCGCTGTCGAGATTAATTCTCTGGATTAGCCTATTCGGCCTGACGGTCGGCTTGCTGCTATCGTGGTTCGCCTCCAACAAAATTTACGATCCGATTTATCGCTTGAAAAGCTTGTTCGAATCGTCCAAGCCTACCAGATCGGATGAAAAGGATGAGGTCACCTACATTGAGAATCAATGGAATCAGCAGCTGGTGGAACAGCAGACCCTTGCGATGCAGATCAAGGAATCCATACCAACCTTAAGAGAGAGCTTCCTGCTGCAATTTTTGCAGGGTAATTTGTATACGCATACAGAATCGGAGCTCATTGACAAGATGAAGCAGCTGGATTGGGATGCAGAGGATAAAAGATTTGCGGTTATGGTGGCGCAGCTGCATGGGATATCCGAGCTCGGTGACAAATTCTCGGAACGGGATTCGCAGCTGATTACGTTCGCCGCCTCCAACATTATATTGGAGCTGTGCTCTGAGCAGCTGAATATGGTACATGTGATTAATTTTCAGGATCTATCTGTCGGTGTGTTTTTTGTTCTGAATCGCAGCATTACGAATGAGGAAATCAAGGCTGTACTCAACAAGCTTGCCCATGATTATATCGCGGCGGTTAATAATGTGCTGCGAATGAAGGTGACGATTGTCACGAGTAAAATATCCGATTCGCTGGTGGATATGCCGAATGTACTGGAGCAGACGCGTAAAGCGCTGCGCTTCCGGGATCTTCATACGTCCAATCAAATGCTCGATATGAATCAATTTATGATAGAGCCTAACAGTGCGAAGCACTTCCCCTCCGAGCTGGAAAGAGAAATCGTACATGCGGTCAGCCTCGGTCTGGAGGAGGAAGCAGTACGTTTAATTCGACTGTTTATACAGGAGCTGCAAGGGGATAACAGTACCGAATTGATGGTTCATCAAGGGATGATGAAGCTGCTGGGCACCCTGCATGACACGATTATCAAGCATGATGTGAATATGTATGCTTTGTATGAGGGGGTTCATCTGTATGAGCAGCTGATGCTGTTATCCGAGCCGGATCAGATCGTAGACTGGTTCCAGTACAAGCTGATCCACCCTTTTATCAAAACATTGTCCATGACCTATGACGGTAATTTGCGGGAGATGATCGATAAGCTGCTCGTGCAGATTAAAGAGGAAATCCTGATGGATGTCTCTCTGGAGATGTATGCAGACCAATTGCAGATGAGCTCCTCCAAGCTGAGTAAAGCCTTCAGACAAATCCACGGCACGAACTTTATCGACACGATTATTCGTTTGCGTATTGAAAAGTGTAAGGAGCTGCTGTGCAAGACCGATATGAAAATCAATGAAATCGCAGAGCTGCTGCATTATCAGCCCTCTTACCTCATTCGTATGTTCAAAAAAAGCGAAGGTTTGACACCAAGACAGTATCGGGAAAAGCATGCGCAGGGGTAGCCGTGAGACCTGTTCAGCTATGAAGAGGGAAGGTTGAAAAAAAGGATGTTGTCCAATGGTTTACATTTCCACACTTATATTGTAGTATTGCAATGTACATTGTGTATTAACAATATGAGATAAGGGTGATAAATATGACGGTGCAGCCGTATAGACAAGACTATCCACGTCCACAATTTGAGCGGTCTGAGTGGCTTAATTTAAATGGGGAATGGGAATTTGAATTTGATGACCATCAGGTAGGGAACCTTGAAAAATGGAATATATCGCACGATTTTAGTCAAAAAATTCAAGTTCCTTTTTGCTTTCAAAGCAGCTTGAGCGGCATTGGAGATACGGGTTTTCATGATACGGTCTGGTACCGTAAAGCCTTCACTGTACCCGCCGCCTTTGTCGGCAAAAGGATCGTATTGCATTTTGGTGCTGTTGATTATATGTCATGGATCTGGGTAAACGGCCAGTTGGTGAAGGTTCATGAAGGTGGGCATACCCCTTTTTCAGTAGATATTACCGAACATCTGCAGGGTAATGAGAACACAATCGTCGTGAAGGCTCAAGACTACAGCCAGGATCAGACTCTTCCCAAAGGCAAACAATATTGGGAGGAGAAATCGGCAAGTATTTGGTATACCCGAACTACAGGCATTTGGCAAACTGTTTGGTTAGAGCCTGTGGCCGAGACGTATCTGAACAAGGTAAAGCTTACCCCTTACATCGATTCGAACGAGATTAAAATCAGGGCATTTATTGAAGGACGACTAAGCGATAATCTTTGGTTGAAGACAATTATATCCTTTAAGGGAGCTCCGGTAGCTGAAGAGATCGTTAAAGTCACAGAGTCGGAGCTGATGCGGCGTGTTGGATTGCACGATTTTAACGATCATGGAAGAGGTCGCTGGTGGTCGCCAGAGAAACCGAATTTATATGATATCCAATTCCTCTTGCTAGATGGCGATCAAGTTATTGATCACGTAAACAGCTACTTTGGAATGCGCAAAATAGCTATCGAGGACGGCAAGGTATGCCTGAATAACCGTTTTTATTATATGAAGCTTGTGCTCGATCAAGGTTATTTCCCGGACGGTATTATGACACCACCAACGGATGATGCGATCAAACAGGATGTTGAATTGACTAAAGCAATGGGCTTCAACGGAGCACGCAAGCATCAGAAGATCGAAGACCCGCGTTACTTGTATTGGTGTGACCGTTTGGGACTGCTCGTGTGGGGAGAGATGGCGAATGCCGCGGCATATTCGGAAAATTATGTGCGTCGCATCACCTCGGAATGGCAAGAGGCTATCGAACGTGATTATAATCATCCCTGCATTGTGGCTTGGGTGCCATTGAATGAAAGCTGGGGCGTACCGAATATTTTGGTGGACAAGTTCCAGCAGCAGCACGCGCTTGGTTTGTATCATTTAACCAAATCCTTGGATGACACCCGACTTGTTATTTCTAACGATGGCTGGGAGCATATTAAATCCGATATTTGCACGATACATGATTACGAAAGCAGCCGGGAAGTGCTCGTAGAAAGATACCGTACCGTCGAAAATGCAGTTCAGGCAAAGCCAGCCAACCGTTGGATTCATGTGCCTGACTATCCTTATGAGGGCGCTCCGATCCATGTGTCGGAATATGGCGGCATATCATTCAAGAAAAGCGATTGGGAAGGCTGGGGCTATTCAGCAGCCAAAAGCGATGAGGATTTTATCGAACGCTATAAATCGGTTACGGAGCCCTTGCTGCAATCGCCGGTCGTACAAGGTTTTTGTTACACGCAGCTGACCGATGTCGAGCAGGAAATTAACGGATTACTGACCTATGATCGTAAACCGAAGGTAGCATTGGAACTTATAAAACAAATTAATGAAGGAAAATAAGCGGAAACCTATATACAGATGAAAAGGTGGTTTTTGGATCATGCTGAGAGTTCCTTTTTCCGAGATGATGGATCAATTTGTACGCGTGCTGCTTGGCAAGGGCTTCACTGAAGAACGGGCACAACAGTGTGCAGCGCTGTTTGCCGAGGCCAGTCTCGATGGGGTGTACTCACATGGGCTGAATCGATTTCCATCTTTCATCGAATATATGGATAAGGGTTATATCGATATCGATGCTGTACCGGAATGCATCCATAGCTTCGGGGCTATGGAGAGGTGGGATGGACATCTTGGACCGGGCAATCTCAATGCCAGCTTGTGCATGGACAGGGCGATTGCTCTGGCCAAGCAGCATGGCATTGGTTGTGTGGCTCTCAGGAATACAAATCATTGGATGCGTGGCGGAAGCTATGGCTGGCAGACTGTAGAAGCAGGCTGTGCAGGGATTTGCTGGACCAACACGATGCCCAATCTGCCCCCGTGGGGCTCCACCGAAAGAAAGCTTGGCAACAATCCGATTGTATTTGCAGTGCCACGGGCAGAAGGAGCTATCGTATTGGACATGGCGATTTCCCAATTCTCCTATGGACAGCTGAATACGAAGAAGCTGCTTGGATCGCAGCTTCCTGTTGATGGCGGGTATGACACGGCTGGTAACCTGACCAAAGATCCATCCGCTATCCTGGAGTCGGGAAGGCCACTGCCTATCGGCTTTTGGAAAGGATCGGGCTTAGCGCTTGTGCTTGATCTGATGGCTGCAATGCTTGCCGATGGTCAATCCACTCATGAGATTGGCAAGCTGCCCGTTGAGCATAGCGTATCGCAAGTCTTTATGGCTTTTGATATCGGTGCATTTCCTAACCTTGACTACATTAACGAACGGATTCATGAGGCGATTCTTGATTTACAAGGAGCTGCGCCACTTGAAGAGGACAGTACGGTTCGATACCCCGGTGAGGATACACTTGTCAGACGGCAGTATAATTTGGAGCATGGAATCCCGGTGGAGCCTTCAATCTGGCAGCAGGTCACCCGTTTATAAGTTCTGCGTTCATCTTATGGGAGGAATTCACAATGAAATTCAGTGAAACGACGATACTCCATAAACGGCCCCTGTTTCTAGTATCCACATGGGTTGCCTTGTCTTTCTTTGCTGCTTGCTCCATTCCGTCGTCAGAAGCTCCTGCAGTCCATGTCAGTGAAGAGTCCCAAGCCTCTGGCAAGCCGACCGATATCAAAATCATGGCGGACTACACGATAGCTCAGCCTCCATCTCCGGATAATCCGGTACTGAAGGAATTTGAGAAAAGAACCCATACGAAGCTTACAGTAGTCTGGGTGCCTAGCGGCGATTACGCGGATCGGGTCAATGTGGCTTTGGCTACCGGTGATATTGCCGATTTGATCAAAATCCCGAATATCACGACACCTCTGTTCCTTCAATTGGTGAAGCAGGGTGAGTTCTGGGACTTGACGCCTTATATCAAAAATTATCCGAACCTGATGGCACTGGACCCGAAGATTTGGAACCATACGCAGATTGATGGAAAATCCTTTGCAGTTCCGGCTGGACGTCCCTTGAATGGGGGTGGTTTTGCCTCGATCCGAAAGGATTGGCTGGATAAATTAGGTCTCAAGATGCCAACTCATATGGATGAGCTGTACACCGTGCTCAAGGCTTTTAAAGACCAGGCACCGGACGGCAAAGAAAATACGGTTGGTTATACGATGCGGGATTGGCGTGTTATTGAAGAAGTATTTACGGGAACCGTTGGTAAATGGAAGGAACAAGACGGCAAGCTGATCAATATGATACTGGAGCCGGAAATGAGAGAGACACTCGTTTACCTGAACAAGTTGTATGTCGAGGGTCTGATTCCATACGATTTCCCTGTGCTGAAGGAAAATCAGTTTTGGGAGCTCGCTACAAGCGGTAGAGCCGGATTGACCTCGGAAACACCGGAAGCGTTGTTCAGATATACGATGGAGCAATGGAAGAAGGACCCGTCGGTCGAGTGGACCCCGATGCTTTCCTTGGCACCCAAAGCAGGAGGTAAAGCATTCGTAACGCAGACTACCGGCTTTAACGGTGTATTGGCTATTCCCAAGACCGTACCTGAGGAGAAGATGAAAGCCATTCTCAAGTTTATTGATTATGGCTCCGGTGGTGAAGGATTGGATTTAACGCTTTACGGGATCAAGGGTGTGCATTATACGGTGGTTGACGGTCTGAAAATCGCTAACGATAGAGCATTTGCAGACAGCATAGGAACGGCTACATGGGGTAAAATGTTCAGTACGCCCGTGCTGGATTTGTGGCAGTTCGCGGCAGGGATGCCCAAGGAAATATACCAGCGCAACATGAAAATTGCTGAACAAAAAGCAAAGTTATCTACGGGTGACCCTGCGATTGGTCTGGTTTCCCAAACTGAGCTTAAAGTAGGAGCCGACTACAACAAGAAAATTGCCGATACGAAGGTACAAGCCATCATCGGGAAAATTTCCATGCAGGAATGGGATACCTTTGTAGATACGCTTAGGAAAGATCCGACCTATACCCGGATTACCGATGAAATCAATCTCGAGTACAGCAAGCGGATGGCACTCAAGTAAATAGGATCCCCTTACGATTGATAACGAAGGTAGTTGTCGACGAAGGGGATTTTTTGCTTTTTAATTAATAACGCTTACATTTCCAATCAAATTGGCATTTTAGCATATCAGAGTGCCTTATTTAATGATCAGGATCGATGATATTATGAAAGCGTAAACAAATTACAAGTTTGAAAGGGGTATACAAATGAAAAAGTGGATTGCGATGCTTTGCGTGTGTGTATTGTTTGTCATCTCGGCCTGCAGTGGGAGTGGGACAACACCTGCGACACCGGCAGCACCAGATGCCAAACCGACCCAGCCTGCTCCTGCAGCTAAAGCTGGTGAGAAAAAGAAGCTATCGTTCTGGTATATTGACACAGGCAAACGGAAGGAGCTTATTGAAGCGGCCGTCCAAAAATTTATGAAGGATCATCCTGACGTAGACGTGGAAGCGGTTCAAATTCCTAACGACCCTTACAAGACGAAGCTGTCCGTAGCAATGGGCGGCGGAAATCCACCGGATGTATTTCACTCCTGGGGCGGCGGCTGGTTGAAGCAATTTGTAAGCGCTAACCAAGTGCTGGACCTGACTGGCAAAATCAGCAGCGATGCGTTTTTGACTGCTGGCCTGGATGTAGCTACCTTTGATAAAAAGGTATATGGTGCACCACTTGCCATGTCCGTCGTTCCCTTTTATTACAATAAAGAAATTTTCGCCAAATACAACATACAACCGCCACAAACCTATGATGAACTGCTTACGATCATCGATAAGCTGAAGAAAGAGAACATCATTCCTATCGCACTAGCCAACCAAACCAAATGGCCTGCGGCATTCTACCTGATGTATTTTGCTAACCGTTTAGGTGGCTCGGAAATCTTCAACGAAGCCTTCGAAAGAAAGGGACGTACCTTTGATGACGAAACTTATGTGAAGGCCGGAGAGATGATTCAGGATTTGGTTAAACGCGGCGCTTTCAATCCCGGATTTAACGGTATTCAGTACGACACTGGAAATTCCCGTCAGCTGATGTACACAGGTAAAGCGGCTATGGAAATGCAAACGTCTTCCTACATTAATAACATTCGTGCGGAATCACCTGATTTCGAGAAAAAAGTAGGCATGTTCCCATTCCCTGCAATACCTGGCGGCAAAGGTAAAGTTACCGATCTGGTAGGGGGCGTATCTCCTGTATTCTCAGTAGCTGCCAAGAGTAAATATCCTGCCGAAGCGATTGAGCTGGTTAAAGCTTTGACCTCCAAGGAGCTTGCACAGCAAATGGCGGATCAGGCGAGCACAATCTCGGCAGTTAAAGGAGTTACTTATTCCGATCCTTTTGCCAAAGAACTCAATGATATGCTGAGCAAAGCAACCTCCATGCAGACCTTCTATGACCAAACCTTGCCTGCTGAGCTTGCCGAGCTGCACAAAGATACAACCCAGAATTTATTTGGTAATTCGATGACACCGGCTGCTGCAGCCAAAGAGATGGAAACGAAAGCCAAAGAAGTCCTGAAAAAATAAATCGGGTGATTAATACTGATCAGGGGGAGGGATGCCTCCCCTTCCCGGTAACACACCAGAAGAGAAAGGAGCTTCCCATGAACAGCAGTAATCCTACAGCGACTTCTGCTCCGACAGGGAGCGGCACGACTTCGACCGAGCAGATCCGCAGACAGAACAAGCTTCGAACCAACCTGTTTTTACTAAGGTTTATCGGCCCGACGCTGCTTATTTATCTGGTCTACGTAATCTATCCTATCTTTGCGACGTTTTATTACAGTCTATTTAACTGGAACGGCATTCAGGCTGAAAAAACGTTTATAGCTCTCCATAATTACAGTACATTGTTGTCGGATAAAGTATTTTGGATGACGATTTCTAATAATATGCTGCTGGTTATCGCTTCTGTGGTAACGCAGATTCCACTTGGGCTCATCATGGCGCTCATTTTATTTGCCCCACTTCGAGGCATGCGTATATTTCGTACCGTATACTTCCTGCCGCTGCTCATGTCTACCGTGGCAGTCGGAATTTTGTGGACATTCATCTATGATCCGATGTTCGGTATTGTCAACAAGCTGCTGGAGGTTATCGGGCTTAGCTCGTGGCAAAATGGCTGGCTGGGCGACCCGAAGACTGCTTTTATTGCGGTAATCGTGACGATTTGTTGGCAATATACGCCGTTTTATATGATCTTATTTCGTGCAGCGATTTCGGGAATTCCCGATGAAATTTACGAAGCAGCAGAAATCGATGGATGCAGCGGTTGGAAAAAGTTTTGGAGCATTACGCTTCCCTTGATTAAACCGACAATTATCACATCCTCGGTGTTATCTGTAATTGGATCGTTAAAATATTTCGACCTGATTTTTGTTATGACTGCGGGCGGCCCTTCCAGTAGTACGGAGCTCATGGCAACTTATATGTACAAGCAGGCCTTTTCCAAATTTAACATGGGTTATGCCAGTTCCATTTCGTTTACGATGTTCGCCATCGCATTTGTGGTTGCACTCATCATCCTGGCGGCCGACAGATCCCGCGATAAGACAGCCTGATAATCGGGGACAATACAGCATAAAGAAGGGGATGATCACAATGCTTTCCATGATAAAGCGTGCAGGGCTTTATCTTATTGCACTCGTATTACTGGTCTTTACCGGATATCCGTTTGTATACATGATAGCGACCTCATTGAAAACACAGACTTATTTTTTTCAGAATCCCGCGTCCTTATGGACCAACTTTGTGCTTGAAAACTATGGACTTGTTTTTAAACTGGGGATCGACCGTTATTTTGTGAACAGCCTGATGATTTCGATTTTTTGCGTAGCCGCCGTTATTCTGTTGTCAGCGATGGTCAGCTTTCCACTCTCTCGTATGAGATTCAAGCTCAACCGTCCGATTTATTATTTGTTTCTTGCTGGCATGATGATCCCGGTTCACACAACGCTAATTCCGGTGTATATTCTTACCAAAGAAATCGGCTTGTACGATTCGTTATGGGCGCTGGCAGGTCCCTATATCTCCTTTAGTCTACCGATCTCCATTATCATCCTGGCACAGTTTATTCGGGAGATTCCCCGAGAGCTCGATGAAGCGGCCATTATGGATGGAACGACCCAGCCCCAATTATTTTGGAAAATCATTCTCCCGTTGCTGTCTCCGGCTCTGGCAACGATAGGAATTTATAATTTTATTCATATATGGAATGAGTTCGTGTTCGGTCTGATTCTTATAACAACACCGGCCAAGATGACGCTGCCGCTTGGACTACGCGCCTTTTACGGTGAATTTTCGGTCAATATTCCGGGAATTATGGCTGCACTCACACTCGGCTCCTTGCCGCTGCTGATCGCTTATTTTGTTGCTCAGGAAAAGGTAGTCAAAGGGTTATCCGCCGGCGCCGTAAAGGGCTGATCCTGCGAGAAACAAACCTGTTAAATTCAATATGTTGCATGCGGACCATCCCTATAGTGTAATATAGGAAATGGTTCTTTGTGTTTAAAGGATGTGTTGGACATGTACAGGATGATAGCAAATCTTCAATTGAACAGGACCCGAGTGCAAATTTTACTTGGCTTCCTGCTGGTTATGGTCGTCGTGCTTTCCGTTGCAGGGGGGCTTGTATATCGCTCCATATCGGATCTGCTGATCCGTAATGCCGAATCCTATGTGGGGGAAACGGCGAAGCAAGCGAGTGCACGGCTTGATGCAGTTCTGGCTCAGGTCGATTCGCTTAGCCTGCAGCTGGTGACGGATGCCCGAATCCAGCAGCTATTATATAAAGCGAAGACAGGAGAGGTGCTCACGATCGATCAGAAGTTGTCGGTCCGCCCGATTTTGAATAATTTGATGGCTTTATCGTGGCTGATTCAAGGCATTGAGCTGTATGCAGGGGATGAACCCTTATATCCGCTGGAAAACCAAAATATTTCGGAACGGATCGGATTGGAAACGGCTACTTTCGCAAATATCAAAGAAGGCCAATTGATATGGGCGGAAATGCAGCGCAAGGAAAGCGGGCATCTTTTTGCCGTGAGACAGATCCGCCTGGAGGATGATTACTTGGGAAGGGGAGGTTACGCAGTATTCCGGGTTACGGATTCGCTGCTTGACTTTTTCAATACGGAATTTCCTACAGTCAAGGGAAGCACGATGCATTTGTTCGATCGGCATGCACAGCTTGTGGCCTCAAGTGCCCCTTCACTGTTGGATTCGGTCGATCCGGCGATTCTGACAAGCACGGCTGCGCAAGGAGCGCATTCGATTATTCAAATACAAGGTACGGACTATTTGAAAATCGTTCGTCAATCAACAGAGACCAACTGGTCTATTCTGATGCTCGTACCACTTGATACGATAACCGAAGGCCTTTTGGTTTTAAAGCAGGCTTTACTGTGGGCGCTTGTTATCGGTGCGGTACTGTGTCTCCTGCTTCTGTGGATTCTGTCCAGCATCATAACGAAGCCGATCCGCAGGCTCAGAAATAAAATGCGTATCCCTGTATTTGCTCTGCCGCAGCAAAATGACGAGGTCTATTTTAACTTTGAAATGAATGAGCTTAACATCTCGTACAACAATCTGGTCAGAGAGCTGCATCAGCTTGTGCAAACGGTTTACGAAAAGGAACGTCTGAACAATCAGGCAGAAATCAAAATGCTGCAGGCCCAAATTCATCCGCATTTTTTGTTTAATACGCTGGAATCGTTATACTGGACGTTGATAGAGAAGCAGGAGGAAGAAGGGGCTCAAACCGTTATTGCCTTATCCAAGCTGTTCCGATATACCATTAATGCAGGAAGCAATGATGATTGGGTTAGCCTCAATGCCGAAATCGAACATTGCCAACGCTACATGGAAATTATGAAATACCGGATAGGTCACCGCCTGCATTGGCAATTCCATATCGATCCGCTTCCCTACGATATCAAGCTGCCCAAGCTGTTGATACAACCACTCGTTGAAAACGCTATCCAGCATGGTATTGAACCAAAGGTTGGTGCATCCTCCCTACTGGTATCAATCCGAAATGTGGAAAGGGACGGTAAGTCTTTGTTAGGCATTCAGGTAAAGGATGATGGAGTTGGCATGGACACAGAAACTCTTGCAGCCTTGACCCAAAAGTTGGAGGTCCATAATCAGCCAGACCCCCACTCATCGTCCTCTTCCTCAGGTATGGGCTTGTTAAACGTACAACGACGAATCAAGCTGTATTATGGTCAAGAATACGGAATTCAATTTCAAAGCAGTCCCGATCGAGGTACAATCTTAGATCTTTATCTTCCCTATGGAGTTGAGCGCAATGTCTGAATATCCTTGCATTCTCATTGCTGAGGACGAGCTGCCTACCCGAAATGGTGTATTAAAAGCATTACAAACCTGGTCACAAGGAAAAGTGAATTTACACACAGTGGAAAACGGTCTGGAGGCTTTTCAATACCGAAGAATTCATCCCGTGGATTTACTGATTACGGATATACGGATGCCGGGTCTTAATGGTATTCAACTGCTCGAAAGACTCAAAAAGGAGGGACTGGAGACGACGTCCATACTGCTAACCGGTTATGCGGAGTTTGAGTATGCCCGCAAAGCAATGGCACTGGGAGCCGTGAACTACATCCTGAAGCCCGTTGAATACCAAAGCCTGATTGCAGCGGTGGAAGAAGCATTTGAAACCAGAAAGCTGTGGAAACAATCGCATACGGATTCTGCACTTGCCATGCCGCAGGTGCACAATGATTCAATCCGCAAAGCGTTAATCTTTATTTCTTCCGAGCTGTCGAATCCTTCTCTGGGTATCCGGGACGTTGCCGAGCATATTCATTTGAATTCGAGCTATGTATCCGTACTTTTCAAAGAAGAAACCGGACAAACCTTCAGCGACTACCTCACCAGTCAGAGGCTAGCGAAGGCTAAAGAGCTTCTGCTTGGGACGGATATGAGAATATACGAAATTGCCGAGCGTACAGGATTCAGTTCGTCCAAATACTTTGTGAAAGTATTCCGTGAAGCGGAGGCCTTGACTCCGAAGGAATATCGCAACGACAGAAAAAAAATTCAAGAGAAGAGCGGGAGCGACCGTGATGAGAACGCGTAAGCCTAAGTTATTGGTACTAGCCGTACTACTGGTCTCCTTGCTGCTGACCATCATGAGCAAAGGCTGTCTTTCGTCTGCGTCCCAGACACCTCAAGCTGAGTTTCCCGCTCCTACAGTACCCGTTAAAATTACGTTTTGGAACCAGGAAACCAATGACCTGCGGCAGAAAGTTGTCAAGGAAAGCATTCAGAGCTTTAATCAGACACATCCTCATATTCAGATCGTACCGTATTTTTACGAGGGGGAAACCTATAAAGCCAAGCTTAGAGTGGCAGCCATTTCAGGGAAAATGCCGGATTTGTTTTATTATTGGACAGGGGAATCCTTTAAGTATATGGTCGACTCCCAGATTGTCGCCGATTTAACTGACTTGATACAGGAGAAGCCCGCGTATAAGAAGCAATTTTATCCGGAAGCGCTGCAGAATTCCAGTTATTATGAAAGGCTTTACGGGCTTCCTCACACTACCAGTCACGTCATGTTTTGGTATAACAAGCGCCTGTTTGCCCAATTCGGGATCACGCCTCCGGAAACGTGGGATGAGCTGATACTCGCTGCCGAGAATCTGTTAAGTAAAGGGATTTCGCCATTTAGCGTCTCCGGTAAGGAAAGGTGGCCCCTGCTTAATTGGTACGCTTATCTGTCCAACAGGCTGGGAGGAACTACTTCCTATCAGCACACGATTAAGGGTACGGGAGATTTTACCGACCCCAGCTTTATTGAAGCAGCCCTGCTATTTCGAGAATTGGTGAAGAAAAAAATGTTTGAACCGGGTTTTCTGGGGGTGGATAGGAAGACGGCGGAGAACATGCTTTTGAACGGCGAAACGGCGATGTATTTGCAAGGTGATTGGGCTGCCGAAGAGATGCTGAGCAACCCTGATATCGGTTATTTTCGCTTTCCGACGGTTCACGGTAAAGGTGATCGTACTGTTTATTATGGCGGCTCCTCCGGCTGGGCGATTTCCAAAAACAGTAATCAACAAGCTGCCTTTGAGGTACTCTCCTATATGCTGAGTATGGAGGAAAGGAAGAAGTTCGTCGAGGCCAGCGGCCAACTCTCTACACTTAAAGAGCTGCCGCTTTCGCCTAGCCATATGAAGCCCTCGATCTATGATTATGTCCAATTTATCCAAAAAGATCCGAGTAATTATTTTGGCTATTATGATCAGGAAATTGATCCCCGCAGGTCCGAATTGCTGTTGGATGCGGTGGTTACTATGGCCGGTGCGCAAACCATGTCGCGAAAAGAGATAGAAGATTTATTAAAACAAATTCGATAACACCGATCAATTGCCAAAGTAAAGCGAACCATAAGAGGATTTACATCTCGTTCAAAGCAATAAGTAAAAAGAAGCACCTCGCGGTGCTTCTTATTTAACAACTAATACTGGAATTTTGGCATGCTGCACGACATTGTGACTCACGCTGCCCAGAATAAACTCACTAATCGCATTAAGGCCTCTGCTGCCGATAACAATCAGATCAGCATTCACTTCTTCGGCATATTCAAGAATGGTTTGGGCTGGACTGCCTTGCCGATTCAATATGCGTATTATCGGGGTTTAGCAGCAATTGTTGAATTTGGGTCGTGATTTGTTCAGAGTAATCGCTATTGATTTCCACGGGTGGAATGTAAACCGCTTCACCTACAACATATTTGGGAATATTGATGACATGTATGATTTCTAGGTGGGAAAAATGATTAAGCTTGGCCAGCTTTATCGCGGAATCCAGTGCTTTTTCGGAAATTTCAGAGCCGTCATAGGCAACAACAATTTTTGAATAGATCATCGAAATCACTCCTTATGTAGTTGATTTGTATATCTTACCATGTTGACATGTAAGCAGGTATGATAAATATCACAGAGAAATAAAAAGAGCTTTCCACATGGAAGCTCTCTACTTACAGGTATCAGCTCAGTTAGTTTCATACATTTAATTAAGATGAGAAAGAGGCTCCGTTTTTATTCCCATTGAAGTTGTTTGATCTGTGGATAGAGAAGGGGCTGCTGCTTGCGGACTTGTAAACTGATTCTCGCTTTTGGCAATAACGACCGTTGCTACACTATTACCGATCAGATTCGTGATTGCACGGGCCTCAGACATGAAGCGGTCAACGCCGAGCAGCAGAGCCATACCTTCGATTGGAATCACATTACCCGGTACAGCGGCCAAAGTAGCGGCCAAAGTAATGAAGCCTGATCCGGTAACACCTGCTGCGCCTTTGGAGGTCAGCATCAGGACGCCAAGCACGGTTAAAATTTGAACCCAGGTTAATTCGATTCCATAAGCCTGAGCGATAAACAATGCAGCCATAGACAGATAAATCGATGTTCCATCCAGATTGAAAGAGTAGCCGGTAGGAACAACAAGACCTACTACCGATTTGGAGCAGCCATATTGCTCCAGACGCTGCATCAAACGCGGGAGTGCTGATTCGGAAGAGGAAGTACCAAGTACGAGCAAAATTTCCTCTTTAATAAATTTTAATAAATTGAATAAGCTAAAGCCATAAATTCGTGCAATCGTTCCTAGAACGACTACGATAAACAGAAACATGGTGATGTAAACCGAACCCATCATTTTGCCTAACGAGAACAAGGAACCGAGACCGAATTTACCGATTGTATAAGCCATAGCGCCACCAGCAGCAATAGGGGAGAAGCGCATGATCAAGCTGACAAGCCGGAAAAAGATTTCATTCATTTTTTCAAAAAATACAGTTACCGGCTTCGCTTTCTCGCCTAATCCGGCCATGGACAACCCGAACAGAACCGCGAAGAACAAGACAGGAAGCATCTCACCTCTAGCTAATGCACCAACTGCGCTGTCCGGAATGACACTAACGAGAAAATCCATAAACCCATGCGGAGTTTCTGCAGCCTGCTTCGTATACTTGGCGACTTCTGCAGCGCTTTTACCGACTTTACTAATATCCATCCCTGATCCTGGGCTGACCATATACATCACTGCGATGCCGATGGCCATTGCGAAGGTTGTAATAATCTCAAAGTAAAGTAATGCCTTGCCTCCAATGCGGCCTATTTTCTTCATATCGCCCATATTGGCGAAGCCGATGACAATCGTGAAGAATACGATGGGGGCAATGACCATTTTTATCATTTTGACAAAAATATCTCCAAGCACCTTCAATTCGACGCCTGTGGCGGGGAAAAATTGCCCGATTAGTATACCAATTACGATGGCACATAAGACCTGGACCGTAAGGTTTTTAAAATTAATTCGCATGGAATTACGCCTCTTTTCTCTAAAAGGGTTATTGGTAAGGTTTTGCTGTTGTTGTTGAAGAGTCAGGACGGACCGTTTTGCGGGCTACACCGCTTTCATATGCGGCTTGAATGACGGCATCACGAACGCGTTCGACGACGGTATGATTGAATACACTTGGAATGATGTAATATTCGTTCAATTCCTCGTCCGTGACGACCGAGGCAATCGCTTTCGCAGCAGCAAGCTTCATTTCCTCCGTAACCCGGGAAGCCCGACAGTCCAGTACTCCACGGAATATACCAGGAAAGCACAGCACGTTATTGATTTGATTCGGATAGTCGGAGCGACCGGTTGCCATAATTCTGACGTAAGGCTCTGCCTCCTCCGGTAAAATTTCCGGTGTTGGATTCGCCATCGCGAAGATGATGGGATCAGCTGCCATGCGCTGTATATCCTCGACCTTGAGAACCCCTGGCCCGGATACGCCGATGAATACATCCGCACCGCGAATTACTTCTGACAGTGAGCCGCTAAGCCTTTCGGGGTTCGTATGCTCTGCATACCACTGCCACGCTTCATTCTCGTAAACCTCGCCCTTGACAATAGCTCCGGCACGATCTACACCGATCAGATTGCGAACACCGGCGGCCAGCAGCATTTTGGAGCAGGCGGTTCCAGCAGCGCCGATACCGCAGATGACAACCTTGCAATCCTCCAGCCGTTTGCCTATCAGCTTGACGGCATTGAGCAGTCCTGCCAACAGAACGACTGCGGTGCCATGCTGATCGTCGTGAAATACGGGAATGTCGAGCTCCTCAATAAGTCGACGCTCGATTTCAAAACAGCGCGGGGATGAGATATCCTCTAAATTAATGCCACCAAACGATGGTGCAATCGCTTTCACGATCTGGATAATTTCTTCCGTGTCTTGAGTATCCAGACAGATAGGGAACGCGTCGACGCCGGCAAATTGTTTGAACAGCACGGCTTTACCTTCCATAACCGGCATCGCTGCTTCGGGTCCGATGTTGCCCAAGCCGAGCACTGCAGATCCGTCAGATACGACCGCGATCATATTGCGCTTGATCGTCAGAGAATGGGCGCGGGATTTTTTCTCGTGTATGGCCATACAAATTTTGGCTACACCAGGCGTGTAGACCCGGGACAAATCATCGCGGTTTTTAATCGGTGTCTTCGGAGTCATTTCGATCTTGCCACCGATGTGCAGCAGAAAGGTTTGATCGGATACATGAACAACTTTAACGCCTGTAACGGCGCCAACCGCTTGCACGATGAGCTCTGTATGTTTGTGATCGTACACATTGACGGTAATATCACGAATGGTCGTTGTTTTATCCGAGCGATTGACGTCGATGGCGATAATATCGCCTCCAGCATCGCTGATAGCTGTTGCAATCTGGCCGAAAGACGTTGTTTCCTTATTCATTTCCAGCCGTAAAATAATGCTTGTGGTTGCTCCTGAAGGTATAGACATTAGATTCGATCACATCCTCTGTTGTTGTTGTGGCTTTATGATATCGCTTACAAAATGTTTTGTGAATCATTTGACCATATTGGTGGTTTTGGTCTTTTTGGTCACGAAAAAGAGCAGCGGATGGGCATCCTGCTGCTCTTCGTCTAACGGTTTATGGATCGGAGGGCTTAACGCTTCAAACCGGATAAAATATATTTGTTGACCGGACGGCCGAGTCCATACTGAAGATCAAGATGAACCTTGCCGCTCTTTTCCAAATATTCGAGATATCGTCGAGCAGTAACCCGGGCGATACCTACACCTTCAGCGACTTCTTCAGCGGACAAGGGCCGAGACCGTTCATTCAAAAATAGAACAATCTGGCGCAGCGTAACAGCTTGCAGTCCCTTCGGAAGCAGAGCGGAGGTGGCGTCTTGGTGCTGTACAGGGTCACTGGCCGTACTACCTCGTCTATAGGTTCCGAACAGCAGCCGATCGAGCTCACTCTGAGATACGGTCGTTTCGGCCTCGAATTGTTCCTTCATCACGCGGTAATGCTCCAACGCTTGCTTGACCCTATCAAATTTAAACGGTTTGATGATGTAGTCCACAGCTCCATTTTGCAGCATGCGTTGAATCGTCCGCTGATCGTTGGCCGCGCTGATGACAATGACGTCTACGGACAGCTGCTCCTTGCGAATTTGCGCCAGTGTCTCGATGCCATCCTGCAGAGGCATGAAAATATCAAGGATCACAAGGTCCGGCTGCAGCGCACGAAGCTGTTCAATCCCTTCCAATCCTGAGCCTGCAACACCTGTAACCCGGAAACCATCGACTCGTTCCACAAACTGCCGATTGACCTCCTGCACCATCAGGTCGTCCTCAATAAGCAGCACCTTCATGATCCTTTGACTCATCGTGTATGACGCCTCCTTTACTTATTTGGCTTGTAAGCACTTCCTAGTTAACGCCTGGCACGGTGGTTTCCTGAGACAATCGCATAGGAAAAGAGATAAAGATCGAGGTGCCCTCAGCCGGTTTTGAGTCGACTACGATGCTGCCGTCCCCTTTACGAACGATGCTTGCAATTAAATAAAGGCCGATTCCTCTGCCGCCCGACCCTTTGGTCGTAAAGCCCTGTTCAAAAATCTTCTCCTGAATAGCGCTATCGATGCCGCAGCCGTTATCCTCAACTAAAATCGACAGCACCTCTTCATCCTGCTCAATACTGAGGAAAATCCGTTTGTCCGCTCGGATGCCTCCCAGCGCATCAAAGGCGTTTTCTACCAAATTGCCGATCAGGATCACGAAATCATGATCATCGATTCGTTCCGGCAAATGCTCCAGATGGCTCTGCCGATCTATTTCAAGCGTAATGCCCAGCTCTTTACCGCGGCTGATTTTGCCTAGCAGCAAGCCTGTCAAGCTATCGTTCTTGATCCGCTGAGTCAAATATTGAGTCAGTTCGACCTGCTGCTCTGTAATCTCGAAAATATAATCCAAGGCTCTATCCGTACTGCCAAGCTGGATTAAACCACCTATGGTGTGCAGCTTATTCATGTATTCGTGATTTTGGACACGCAGCGCATCGACAAAAGTCCGGACGCCTGTCAACTCCTCCGCCATCTGCGCAACCTCGGTCCGATCTCGGAATATGGCAACTGCTCCGACGGTTTGTCCTTTGACCGTAATGGGGACACGGTTGCTCATAATGACTGCATGACCGATCTGAAGTTCTTTATTATATATAGGCTGATTCAGCACCAGAATTTCCGGAAGTCTTGTGTCGGGGACGACCTCGCGGATCATCCGTCCGATAACTTCGCCTTGAATGTTCAGCATTTGTTTGGCCGGATCATTGCAAATGGTAATGCGTTCATGTTTATCGATAGCAATAACCCCTTCATGCATGGCGTGAAAGGTTGCGGTTCGTTCGGTTAAAAGCTGAGCGATTTCATGAGGCTCCAGCTCGAACATTTGCTTTTTGATATGCTGCGCCAGCAGCCAGGAGCCCCAAATACCAAACACCAGAGAGATGAGCAGAATCAGATAAGCCTGACCGCTCAGCTCCAGCAGC
Source organism: Paenibacillus sp. FSL H7-0331 (assembly GCF_001956045.1). The sequence continues at coordinate 213,665 of NZ_MRTH01000004.1, forward strand.
ACCTGACCCACACTGGGCAGCAGCTGTCCGACGAGCACAACGCCGACCTGTGTATGCTCATCGGCATTCATAACCGGCACGAATGCCCTCAGCGCGGTGCCCAGCTCTCCTTTGGCTCTCGCTATGTACGTATGCTCGGCAAAGGCAGGTCCTTCATCGGTGCCTCTGGAATAGGTCCCGATATTGCTCTCAACCGGATGCGTCAGCCGCATTCGGTTCATGTCCATCACCACGATGTAGGTCACATCGTTAATGATCCGGATCCGCTCGGCCGCTGCCTGCATCGACGTATCCTTCTGTTGGGGAGTCGATAGACTGCCCGCTACCTCGGGCATTTGCGCGACGGTACGGGCTGTGACGAGCAGGCGCCGTCCGAGCTCGTCTTCTTTAAGACTGATGATCGAGCCAACGAGAATGGTCCCGCCGATCAGCAGGGAGAAGACCACGATGCCGAACGAAAGAAAGGCGATTTTCCAGTTAATTTTCAAACGCTGCAGCATCGTCCGGCACCCCTACAATTTCGTATCAACTACCCCCATACAATAAATGTTTTTAAACGCTATAGCAAGAATAATGCTGGATGATCTCTTGTACATAACGAATGATTTGATTTTTGTATACCAATGAATACAATAGAGAGGAAGACAAGCAGCCCGGAAAGCAGGTACAGGCATGAGATCGGTAACAGGAATCGTAGTTATTGTTGTATTGGGCCTGACGGCTGCATGGCTGATCGGTTTTTACCCGACCTTATTTGCGGGGCCTTCTGTCTATGATGACGAGCAGGTCGGATTTGACCGGCAGATCGTGATTAAATTCAGTCATGTCGTAGCGGAGAATACGCCTAAAGGACTGGCTGCGCAGGAGTTTGCCCGGCTGGTCAAAGAAAAGACGCATAATCGGGTCAAGATCGAAGTATACCCGAATAGCGTCTTATATACGGAGATTGATGAGATTAAAGCTTTACAGGAGGGTCATGTCCAAATGATCGCACCGTCCTTCCCGAATTTATCCGTGCTTCAGCCCGGATGGATGGCGCTTGATTTGCCCTATGCTTTTATGACCCATGAAGCCGTGCAAGAAGCTTTTAACGGTAAAATTGGACGTGTGCTATTCGACCAGCTAGAGCAGGTTAATATGGTTGGTATGGCCTATTGGGATAATGGTTTTAAGCAGATTACGAGCAATCAGGGACCTCTTGTGCATCCATCCGATTTTAAAGGACTGCATTTCCGAACGATGCGAAGCAAATTGCTCGATGCCGAATTTCGTCTGTTTGATGTCAAAACAACCCAAATGCCGTTTAACGACGTCTACAAAGCGATGGAAAATGGAACTATAGACGGGGGAGAAAACTCAATTTCCAATATATATTCCAAGCGATTTTTCCAGGTTCAGCAGTACATGACGATAAGTGACCATGGCTACCTTGGCTACGCTGTATTGATGAATAAATCCTTCTGGCACAAGCTATCGCCCGATCTGCAAGCGGCGCTTCGCGAGGCCATGACGGAAGCGACATTATGGGGAAATAAAATGGCTTATCAACTCAATGAAAAGCAGCTTGAGGATATAAGGAAAGAATCGAATATCCAGATTTATACACTGAATCCTACGGAACGGACTGAATGGAGGCACGCCTGGGAACCGATCTATTCACAATATGAAGCTGTAATAGGACGGGAATTAATTGATGAAATTCGACGTCTTCAGCAGAAGTACGGTCCATAGGGGGACAGTATGTCAGTGCTCTAGCAAACCCCAAAATAGCAATCCATAAGAAATAAGATCCCGTTTACAATGCTATAATGTGAATGCGAGTATAACCTGCATGCTCGGGCTTGGGCTTTACACATGCAGAAAAATTTAACTTTGGGGTGAGCCATTATGGGAGTTAAGGCAGATAAAATTTTTGTTAATTTACCTGTTAAAGATCTGAATAAATCCGTCGATTTTTTTACTAAAGTGGGATTTGAATTCGACGCCCAATTTACCGATGAAAATGCAACGTGTATGGTCGTCAGTGAGCACATATTCGTCATGCTGTTGGTTGAAGATTTTTTTAAAACCTTTACGAATAAAGAAATTTCTGATACAGCAAAAAGCACAGAGGTTATTGTAGCGTTATCTGTTGACAGTAAGGAACAAGTGGATGAAATTGTCAACAGAGCTCTAAATTCTGGAGGACAACCTTCCAAGGAACCGATGGACCAAGGCTTTATGTATGGATGGAGCTTCCAGGATATCGACGGTCATCTGTGGGAAGTTTTTCATATGGATGCCAACGCAGTCGCTCAAGGATAAGAGCGTCCATGCAAGCCTTAACCAACTGTCCTGCCTGCAACCGCAGAGGGCAGTTTTTGCCTTTTCTATTCATTTGAAAACAGTCGTGATATATTATTATAAAATAAATCCCATCAAATCTGGAGGCACACAGAATGAACAAGGAAACATTTGTAGCTTGGCTTGAGGAAAAAATCCAACGAATTAACGATACACCGGTTAGCCTGCTCGAAACGAAGGAAAAGCAGCATTACCTGTTAGGCAGCTTGAGAACGCTAGAATTAATAAAAGAAAAAATGGTTAACGGTGATTTTGATAACGAGTAGATTCAGTCGTGGATATCTGCGACTTTTCAACCATTAGTAGGCATCGACGAAAGAGCAGACGAATAATAGCTATTCGGTCTGCCCTGCGCCTTTAATGTATATGATTATTGATTACCGCCTTCATGGCCATGATGATGACCGCTGGAGTGCTCACCCATATGGCCTCCCACATGACCGCCTACGCCATGACTGCCAAATTGGCTGTCTGCATGAACGCCTGCCTCATGGTTTCCCCAATGACCGCCAGCATGGACACCCACTCCATGACCACCAAAATGACTGCCAGCATGGATACCAGCACCATGACCGCCCAGATGACCACCGGCATGCACACCTACTCCATGACCGTTAGTACCATGACCCAAATGAGTGCCAGCATGAACACCGGCACCAAGGTTACCCAGGTGACCACCTGCTTGAACGCCAACACCTTGGCTGCCAAAATGAGTGCCAGCATGAACACCCGTACCATAACCAGCGAGATGCCCACCGGCATGCACACCAAGGCCATGGCTGCCAAAATTACTACCGGCATGCACACCGACGCCATGACCGCCCAAATGACCACCCGCTTGAAAACCCACGCCATGCGGGCCATAATAGCCTCCAGCTTGAGGGTGTACCCCGTAGAACTGCTGTGAGAAGGCTGGGGGATAATTCAAATTCGGATATTGTCCCTGCGCGTACATATGGGGAATTCCCGGATAGGGCATGGTTTGCTGCTCTGGTTCCCGGAATGAGGCTGGTTGTGCCGCATTCACAGGCACTACTTCCTGCACATACATGGTTGTGCAATGCATTTTATCCAGACGAGGGATATAGGCAGTGCTTCCTGGAGCAATATCATTAGGATTTTGAATATGTGGGTTCATGGCTTCAAGAATAGGCTGGGGGACATTATACATCTGCGCAATTTGCTCCATGCTTTCTCCTTCTTGGCTAAGATGCTGAGCATAATAGTTGCCGTCCCGGTCATCTTCTCCTCTGAAAAAGGGAAAGGAAAAAGATGAAAGAGAGAAAAAAGGGAACAATCGAACACGAGGATCTGGTCGGTTATAGGATGGCTGCCCAATTAACCCTCCTCGAAAACCACCAAGACTTTCCAATCCACCGAAACCTCCCAATCCAAAAGCACGATCATCCATAATGTTAACCTCCGCTTATGATAATATAGTCATTTGTCCCTATTGTATGGGCAAATGTCATAATCGGTTCGTAATAAATCGTAAAAATTTTACTGAGGAGCCGCTATGTCATCACAACGTATTCCAGATATGCTAAGCATCCACGGGAGGCTAATCGAGAATTGGAGCGTCCTAAGCTTTACCGTTACTGCCAAAAAGCCTGATTTTATTTCTGACGATATTTTTCATTGCATCACGCGCCGACCCCTGATATTTTCTTGGATCCGTGATTTCGCTGTCCGATTGAAGAAATTCACGTACTGCCGCGGTGTAGGCAACCAGATTCTCTGTATTGACATTGATTTTACCAATACCGGAACGAATAGCATCAACAATCTGTTGATCTGGAATACCTGATCCTCCGTGAAGCACAACCGATACATCAATAGCTTCCGCAACGGTGCGAATATTATCACAGCGAATCCTTGGCTCTTTTTTATACATCCCATGTGCAGAGCCTACGGCCATTGCCATGGCATCGACTCGGGTTTCTTTCCAGAAATAGATCGCTTCATCGGGCTTGGCCAGCAGGGCATCCTCCTCAGATACCGTATGATCGTCTTCCGTACCACCGATAGAGCCCAATTCAGCTTCGACAGATACGCCAACCGCATGTGCCGCCTCTACGACCTTTTGGGTCATGCGGATGTTTTCCTCCAAATCGTATTTGGACCCATCAAACATCACAGAGCTAAAACCAGCATGGATACATTTCATCGCGACTTCAAAGCTGCTGCCGTGATCCAGATGCAGAGCCACGGGAACACTTACCTGACGGGCTGCATTTTGCGCAATAGATACTACATTTTCAAGACCCATATAGCGAATACCCAGTTCACCCACACCAAATATAACCGGTGATTGTTCTTCTTCGGCTACTTCCGCTATCGTATGCGCGAATTCCAAGGTAATCAGGTTAAATTGTCCGACGGCAAACTTTTGTTCTTTAGCTTTCGGTAAGAAGTGAGTCATAGGTACAAGATTAGTCATAGGATGATTCCTCCGTTGATTTAATATCAGCTCGATATAACTTATGTTCGAAAAAACAGTTGCTTTGATAAAATGGTAATATGATGATCATTTGTCTACCAAAAATATCACATCCTGATCGAAAATTTGACTAAATGTGCAATTTCAACTCAATAATAATTCAACAGTTCAAATTTAGCAACAAAATAATGAAAAAATAGCGTTTAAAATATCAAAAGTTATCAAAATAAGAGCATTTACATATCATGTTTGTATCGTTTACAATTGAACAATGATAAGTGAAGTGATCATGTCTAATAAAGAAATACCAATACAATGGCAAAGAAGAGGTTGAATGGTAATGATTATTAAGAAAAGACATAATCAAATACTTGAAATGATGAAAATACACAAAACCTTGAGTATTGCCGAAATCGCCGAGAAACTGCAAATATCGGAAATTACGGCTCGCCGAGATCTGGAATTTCTCGATAACAATACGAACCTGCTAGTAAGAATCCGCGGTGGCGCTCAGTGGGTTGAAGAACAGCCTGAGCCGAATACAGCCTATCTGAATGATCGCTACTCCGACCGATTTGCCAAAAATCAGCAGGAAAAAATAGCGATTGGCAAATTGGCCGCGTCGCTGATCAAGGAGGATGAAACGATCATTATTGATGCCGGTTCATCAGCGATTCAACTGGCCAAGCATATTGATGGAAGAAAACGGATCACAGCAGTAGTGACGGCTATCAACGTTGCCGAGGAACTGGAGGGTAAGGAAGGTGTAGTGACGGTTATCACCGGGGGGGTGTTCCGTTCAAGCACAACGACATTAATCAGCCCTTTCATTGAGCAAAGTCTGACAAGTATATATGCTGACAAAGTGTTTATCGGAGTGGCCGGAGTTTCGTTGTCGCACGGCTTTACGGACAATGATCTTCTGGAAACCGATGTCAAAAAAATATTGGTCAACTCAGGGAGAGAAATCTATTGGCTTGTAGATTCCTCCAAGCTCGGATTTATTGCCTCCTTTCATATATCCAAAATTTTACCTAACCATACACTGATAACGGATCAGGGAATTTCACCTCAAATGAAAGAGGATTTGGGTAAGCTATGTCGCATACTCGTCGCTGAAAGGGCGTGACTGCAGCGATTCATGTAAGGTTTGTCCAATAGAGAGAGGTGCCCGACAAAAATATTTATCTACTCTTGACCGCGAACCTCCAGACCCACTTTGAAAGTGGAATCTGGAGGTTTTGTTGTTCACAGCCTTACAATTTAATCGCTCTTGTTGTGATAATATCGTGATAAATATAGTCATTTATACGAAATTAATTATCATATAATATCAGTAATTTATTGAATTGAACCATATAAAAAAGGAAATGAAGAAGATTAATTATTAAAAAAGCGTTTACAATTGAGGTAAATGGCTATATAATCGATTTTAAAGACAAATGTTACAAAATTATCATCCATATCACAAACGTTCATGAAATATTGATATCATAAATTATCATTATTATCATGAAAATTAATGATCAATATTGTTTCATTTATTAGTTGAAGAGCGAGGGTGAAATCGATATGCTTCCAAACGAAAGGCATCAGGAAATTCTGGAGCTGCTAAAACAGAAGAATACGATCAGTATTACTGATTTTGCTGCTGAGCTTCAGGTATCAGAAATAACGGTGAGAAGAGATTTGGAGCTTCTGGACAATAACAACCAAATCATCCGCATTCGCGGGGGCGCCAAATTATTGGAGAACGAGAAGGTTGAGAAGGATACGAATTTTCTGAACCGGAGGTTTTATAATCAGGCAGCCATTCAAAAGCAGGAGAAAAGAGCCATCGGCAAGCTGGCTGCTTCGCTTGTTAAGGATGACGAAACGATATTGATTGACGCCGGATCGACAACCCTGTCGCTCGCCAAGCACCTGCATGGAAAAAGAGGAGTCACGGCAATCGTGACAACCGTTAATATTGCAGAGGAGTTGGAGGGAAGGGAAGGTGTTACGACCATTTTGTCGGGCGGCATTTTTCGTTCTAAAACCACTACGCTCGTCAATCCGATTATGGACCGGATGCTGATGCAGATTCATGCTGACAAGGTTTTCATCGGGGTAACAGCGGTTTCACTAACCAAAGGCTTTTCCGGAAACGATTTTCTGGAATCAGAGGTCAAGAGGCAGCTGTTGAATTCCGGTAAGCAGATTTATTGGCTGGTAGATTCTACCAAGGTCAATTCAATTAGTACGATTCATATATCACCATTTATCAAGGAGCACTTTATTATTGTCGATGATGGTATTCAGCCTAGTTCGAAAGAACAGCTGGAAAAGCAGTGCCAGTTATTAATTGCAGCTCGGGAAAGGGAATCTGCAGATGAATAAAATGAATGTGGTTATCGGTCAATCAGGGGGACCTACACCTGTTATCAACGCATCGCTGCGAGGAGCAGTGGAGAAGGCATTAAAGCATGATCAGGTGGGCTCCGTTTATGGAACGCCTAACGGATTGCAAGGGATTCTGAATCATAAGCTGATCCGCTTAAATGAGAAATTGCCTGAGATTTGTAAGGCATCGGAGCAGCCGGGGGCCATATTGGGCACATCAAGGCATCCGCTGGCTGAAGAAGAATACGCCAAAATCATTGATGAGCTGGAGCGAGTGAATGCCAAGATTTTCTGCTATATTGGCGGCAATGGGTCCTCCAGAACGGTATTGGCGCTGCATCGGTATGCGAGCGCTATGGGCAAGGATATCCGATTTGTTCATGTTCCGAAAACTATCGATAATGATCTGGACGGAACGGATCATTGCCCCGGTTATGGAAGCGCATCCAAATTCCTATCCCATACGGTGCAGCTGTTTGCAGCCGATATGCTGTCCCTGCAAACAGTATCCAAGGTGGAAATTATCGAGGTTATGGGTGGGAATCGGGGATGGCTGCCTGCGGCGAGTGCATTGTTCAAGAAGCAGGAAACCGACTACCCGGATCTGGTCTATTTGCCTGACGATCCGATTGATGCCGATGCCTTTCTAGCCGATGTGGACAACACCTTCAGCAGTAAAGGACGGAGCATTATCGTCATTGTACCGGATCACATGAAGGTGAACCATCTGGCCAAAGACCCATATGCCACAGAGGACCCCATTCGCGGACATAATGCAGGTATCGGCTTCAGGCTGTCGCAGTACATCAATCGTCAGCTGAAAATTCCGACAAGAGTCACCGTACCGAATTCATTATTTCGAATCGCTTCGGGTTTTGTCTCCAGAGTCGATTACCAAGAATCGCTGCTGCTTGGCGACAAGGCCATTGATTATGCACTGGCGGGTTATTCCGGCGGGATGGTCACTCTGGAGCGGCAATCAAGCTCGCCTTACGTAAGCCGAGTTCAATGGGCACAACTGGACGATTTCGCAGGCAAAGAGAAAACGTTCCCAACGTCATACTGGGATGCTAGCAGACATATGCCGACACCTGCTTTTGTCGATTACCTGCTGCCACTGATTGATCAGGAGGAGCCGGGGCTGGTATTCAGCTTGAATTGAGGGTCAATGTGGAGCGGGTTAGGCTCACGTTAATTTTGAAGGGGGGTGAGCGGCTCGGTTTTGGCAGCGCGTTCAGACTTATGGCATGAGGTTTTATGACAAGGGGAACTTTAGAAACGAGAGGAGCTTTTATCTATGACATTTATAAAGAATCAACGCCGTCTTATTGCCATGCTTGCCTGCACTACTTTTATTCTTTCTGCTTGTTCAGCCCCAAGCGGGGTTGTTAACAACAATAATCCAGCCCCATCCACCGGAGCAGCTGGTGTCAGCAAAGCCAAAACAAAGGTCACCTGGCTGCAGTATTGGAAAAGCGAGGTTGGTGAAAAGCCGCTCAATGATTTAAAAGCAGGGTTTGAAGCCAAGAATCCGGATATTGAATTGGATATTCAGGACATGCCCTTCTCCCAGATGCATGACAAACTCGTAACGCTGCATGCCGCAGGCAATGTCCCCGATCTCATTCTGCTAACCTCCCCATGGGTAGCTGAATTTGCCGCATCTGGCATTACCGAGCCTCTCGATACTTACTACAATGCGATGCCCAAGGAATTTCAGACAAGCAATGAAGGTCCTTACTGGAGTCCGTGGAAGGGCAAGCATTATGGTATGGGTTTTATCACAGGAAATACGGCACTTTTCTACAACAAAAAGAAGCTTGCGGAGGCCAATCTGACGCCTCCTACGACCTGGGACGAATACCGCAGTGCCAGCATCAAACTGGCTGATGCCAGCAAAAACAAATTTGCCTTTACAGGCAACATGGCATCCGAGCCGCCATCCACGATTAACACCGAGCTGTGGCCGTTCATCCTGCAAGCTGGCGGCAAGCTGACGGAGAACAATAAAGCGGTGTTTAACTCTCCAGAAGGTGTCAAAGCGCTGGAGTATTACAAAGGGTTGATCAAGACGGACAAGGTGGCTACCCCAGGTGAGCTGTCGGCCGGAGAAAAAGAGAAAAGATCGAATTTCAGTGCCGAGAATACAGCCTTTATGTTTGATGGGCCGTGGGGAATTGCGATTCAGAAAACCGCTAATCCGAATCTGGATTTTGGCGTTGTACCGATGCCTAAAGGCGCGGTTGGCGCCACGATTGCTGGTGGAGGCGCAATCGGCATGATGTCCAAGAGCAAGAACAAGGACGCCGCCTGGAAAGTACTGACCTACATGATGGAACCGTCTACACAAATCGCGTGGGCGAAAGCTACCAACAACTTCCCGCACAATAAAACTGCCCTGAAGGACGATTATATTCAAAAAAATCCGCTGCTTAAAGTGTTTGCGGATCAGAATGAGAGTCTCAAGCCGATTAATCCCGATCTTCAACTGCCGGAAAGTACGGTAATGAGAAAAATCATGATCAATGAGATTCAAAACTATCTGACTGATAAAAAGACAGCCCAGCAAGCGTTGGACGATGCAGCGACGGGTTGGAATGCAGTATTTGACAAGTATAAATAAATGGGGCCTGATGGCCCCTTATCTTTTCACAAAGGAGTTTCCCTTATGAGAGAACAACCGATCATTCGTTATGTACGAAGGCTCTCGTTTATTTTTCCGGCGATGATCCTTTTAATTCTGCTTACGGGATACCCCTTATATGATGTTGTTACCATGAGCTTGTTTGATTATCGGAATCCGGCACTGCCGGTGTACGCAGGCATGTCCAATTACAAGTATGTGCTGATGGACCCTCTATTCTGGCATTCTTTAAAAAATACATTGGTGTATACCTTTGGAACCGTAGTATTGGTTATGTTATCCGGATTAATATTCGCTGCATTACTCAATCAGAAAATTAATGTCAAGATACGGGGCGCTTTTCGCTCGGTTCTGATGTTCCCATGGCTGTTATCCAGCGCTGTCGTCGGTTCGGTATGGATGCTGCTGTTATCACCATTTGGTTTACTGAACTGGTTTCTATTGAAAGTAGGGCTCATTAACGAAAGTCTGGCGTGGTTAAGCGACGAAAGATTCGCGATGATTGGATTAATACTGGCTAATACATGGAAAAGCTTCCCTTTCGCCATGCTGATGATATTGGCGGCTTTTCAAACCGTTCCTGATGATATTATAGAAGCGGCACAAGTGGACGGTGCAAATCGGTTCAGACGTTTTGTATTTATTGTCATTCCCCAAATCAAGGATCTGCTGTTTACGATCATTACGCTCGAAATTATTTGGCATTTCCGGTCCTTTGATCTTGTGTTCCTGATGACGGGCGGAGGTCCGGTGAATGCAACTGAAGTATTATCGACGTATGTATATACCGACGCTTTCCGTTCCCTGGATTTTGGGCATGCCTCTGCAACTGCCATCTTCATGCTTATTGCGATGATAGCTATCTCCAGTCTCTACTTGAGAGCCTCGTTAACCAAGGAGGGCAAATAAGATGAATATGCGCAGGGTTGGTTTGTATGCACTAATTTCATTACTGACTTTCCTCGTGATGGTACCGCTGCTCTGGATGCTCTCGGTTTCTCTGCGAACGAATGTGCAGGTGTTCTCGATTCCGCTCAATTTGCTGCCGCCATCACCCGACCTGGATGCTTACAAGCAAATATTTGCCAAACCGGACATGATCCGTTTGTTTCTGAACAGCTATATTGTTGCTTTTGCCGTTACGCTGCTGTGCATATTCCTGTCTGCTTTATCGGGATACGGTTTGTCACGCTACCAATATAAAGGGAAACGTTTTATTATTTTATATGTTTTGTTGACCCAGATGTTCCCTATGGTTTTGTTATGTATTCCTTATTTCCTTATTATTTCTCGGATGGGCCTATACAATACGTATACAGCGTTGATTCTTGCTTATACTTCCTTTGCACTGCCTTTCTCGATGTTGATGATGAGAGACTTTGTGAACAGCATTCCGCGTGAACTGGATGAAGCTGCAACGATGGATGGCTGCGGTGCTTACCGAACTTTTTTTCAGATTATATTACCGCCCTGCCTGCCGGGCTTGATCGCTACGGGTGTGTATACGTTTATTTTGGCCTGGAATGAGTATTTATTCGCTGTAGTTCTGACCCAAAATATTTCTTCCCGGCCTTTAACATTGGGGATCGGTATGCTGATCGGCGAGTTTACGACACAATGGAATCAATTGATGGCATTATCGCTGATGGCGAGTGTTCCGCTGCTGGTCATCTTTATGTTTGTACAAAAATATTTCCTGCAGGGCCTCACAGGTGGCAGCGTCAAGTAAGAGCTGATGCAGATGCCGAAATTAAGCATAGTTTTTCCGTAGATAAGAATAGAAGCTGTGGCCCCCAATCACCTATACTAAAGTTGTACCTACAAGCACTGCTGACTAGTGAAATTCACGGTCTGTCATGCTTAACTACAACACATTTAGGGAGGATCACAACCATGTCAGCACAAACGAATCCATTGCTTTCCAAAGAAGAGGTTACTTTTTACGAAGAAAATGGCTATTATTTATACAAGAAGCCATTATTCAGTCAGGAAAAGCAGCAAGAACTGAAACAAATCTTTGAAGAGCAATGGGAGCTGGTTGGCCGCAAATTGAACAGTGAGCTGGATACACCTCATTTTCGGGATGAAAGGCTGCTTAAATTTTTGCTGAGCGATGAGGTGCTGGATTTGGTTGAGCCGCTTCTTGGGCCCAATATCGCGCTATGGTCCAGCCATTTTATTTGCAAAGAGCCTTTCATCGGCAAACAGACGCCATGGCATGAAGATTCCGCCTATTGGAACGGCCGGTTAAGCCGATTCGACAAACTGGTGACCGTATGGCTGGCGATTGATCGCAGCTCGGAAGAGAATGGCTGCATGCGGGTTATTCCGGGCACACACAACAATGGTTTTTCGGAATATGAAGCTGTGGATAAGGACGAGAACATCTTTGCTACAGAGATCAAAAAAGTCGATGACTCGAATGCCATATACTTCGAGCTGGAGGCTGGTGAATGCTCGCTTCACGATTCTCGGATTATGCACGGCGCCAAGCCCAACACGAGTCCTTACCGACGTTGCGGTTACACGATGCGTTATTTTGCCACAGATGCTAAATATATTGAAGAGAAGAACTCACCTGATTTCAAAATTTGGCTGGCACGCGGAATAGACCTGGCCGGCAACCGTTACGAGAATGCCTAAAAGAAGTGGAGATTGCCATGCTGCTTAAAATGTTCAAAGCGACTTGGGGAAATAAGGAACCTCTAGCCAGTTTATTCGCAAAATCAGCTGATGCCGGCTATGCCGGCATCGAGTGTCCGCCGCCTGACCGTGACCATGAAACGGAATTCCGCGAGCTGCTGGAGCAGTACAACTTCGAATATATTGCCCAGGTTGCCACTTATAGTGGAGACCATTATCACGAGTTTGCCGAGCTGTCGGCAAGAGCGATCGAGTTTAAGCCTATTCTCATAAATTGCCACAGCTCCGTACATGGCTTGAAATTCGCAGAAAATGTCCGCTTCTTCGAGCAGGCGCTTGCCATCGAGAAGCAAGCTGGCATTTCCTTCGCGCATGAAACCCATCGAGGTCGGGCGATGTTTACACCCTGGACGACGGCCGAGCTGCTTCAGGCTTTCCCTGATTTAAAAATCAATGCTGATTTCAGCCATTGGTGCTGTACCTGTGAAAGCCTGTTGGGTGATCAGTTGGACAATCTGGAGTTGGCGATGTCCAGAGCCATCCATATTCATGGCCGGGTTGGCCATCGTCATGGACCACAGGTATCGGACCCGGCAGCTCCCGAATATGCCGCCGAACTTAATGCGCACATGGGGTGGTGGCTGGAGATTTACCGACAACGACTGGCCGAGGGCAATTCGTTTATGACATTCACACCCGAATTCGGCCCTCCCGGCTACATGCCAACACTGCCTTACACAAGACAGCCGATCATCGATTTATGGAACGTGAATGAATGGATACGTGTTTACTTCGAGCAGCAGTATAAGCAGCAAGCATAATTATTGGAAATGGGGGATATAGGGATGGATGAGGATTTCATTGGACCAGAGCGATTGACGAATGAAAAATTTATGATTCTGCCGTCCCCCTTTCGTATTTATCAAACGTTGATTGAGCATAGAGTGAGGACGCATTGGCACGAATTTTTTGAAATGGCATTTGTACGTTCCGGAGCAGGAACACATATACTTAACGGGAATCCGATTCCGATTTCAAGAGGTCATTCCTTTTTGTTAACCCCGGCGGATTTTCACGAAATCGTACCGGACTCAAGTCAACCGCTGCAAATTTATAATTTGATTTTTACGAACAGGTTTATTCGAGATGAGCTGATGCCCCACATTTTCGAGGGAATTTCTGTTCATTCCTGTCTATTTCAAGCTGAAGAGTGTGAATTTATTGAGCAGGCCTACAAACGAATTTGGGAAGAAGCCCACAATTGGCGATCAGATAGTGAGTTCATTGTGCAAGGCAGTATTGAGCGCTTGCTGATCGATCTCTCACGCAAATGCCGACAGGCTATCGATACGCCACAATGGGCGGGCAATACGGCGGTGCATGAGGGAGTCCGCAAATCGTTAATTTATATACAGCATCATTTTCGTACAACCCTTTCCCTGGAGGAAGTTGCTTCTTATTGCGGCCTATCGACCAACTATTTCAGTGAGTGCTTCAGCAGGATGATAGGGATGCCCTTTCAAGTCTATGTTAAGGAAGCACGGCTTCAATTTGCCAAATCGCTGCTTGGTACGACAACTCTTCCGATTACCGATATTTGTTTTGCCTCCGGCTTTAATACGCTGCCTTACTTTGAGCGGGCCTTCAAGCAAAAATTTGCGGTTTCACCCCGCGACTACCGTAAAAGCTCTGTCTATTGAAAGAAAGCAGAGCTCTTAATAGTATGATTACGGAACCAGTGGCATTTTTGTCACAGCTTGCTTACAGCAAAAGGAGGATAATCATGTCTGATAGCGCTGCTTGGGAAGGCACTTTTCATGGAGAACCCGCTATATGGCTGAAATTCGGGAAATATGCAGCGATCATGCTGCCGAACATAGGCGGCAACCTGGTTGCTTTTCGCGATACGAAAAGGGACTTCCGTTTTTTGCGTGAGCCCTCCGAGGAGGAGATGCCTGCGTTTAAAGCGCGTCCGCTTAATCACGGTGTCCCCGTGTTATTTCCGCCTAACCGCTATGAAAATGGCCGATTTCCGTGGGAAGGCTCGACACTTCAGCTGCCGATCAACGAGCAATCCAGAAATAATCATCTCCATGGGTTTCTGTATGATACACCTTGGACCGTAGACGATTATGGGTGTACTGCCAATGAAAGCTACGTGGTCGTCTCGGTTCGTGTGGATGAGACCCATCCCGCCTATTCTCATTTTCCTTATACCTTCACTTTCACACTTCGTTATGTATTAAGCGTGCACGGTCTTCTCCAACACGTTATCATACGTAACGATGGTCATAGAGCGATGCCTTGCCTGCTTGCGTTTCATACCACGATCAACGCGCCTTTCACATCGGAAGGAGCCTCCACGGATTGTTGTGTCAAACTGACGATTGGCCGTCGGTGGGAGCTAAACGATCGTATGCTTCCGACAGGGCGTTTCCAATCACTCAGCCAGGAAGAAGAGCACATGCGTGATGAGGGTGTTTACCCATTCAATGAGGTCATGGATAATCATTACACAGCGGAAGCTCAGGACGGACGCAATCGGATGGAACTGACGGATGCCAAGCAGGGTATTAAGTTGATTTATGATGTCGGAACCTCCTACAAGCAATGGATGGTGTGGAATAACTTTGCCAAGGAAGGCTTCTTTTGCCCAGAGCCGCAGATTAACCTCGTCAATGCACCAAACGTCAAGCTGCCAGAGCATGATATCGGCCTCTATGGATTGGCACCGGGCCAAATATGGGAAGAAACAAGCCGTCTCTATGTTACGCAAGCTCCATTATTTAATTAATTATGACAATAGTTGTCACTATTATCGATTATCATTGAAATCAAGCCCAGTTGAACAGGCGGGGCTAAAAAAATGAGAAACGAAGGAGCTGTTTCATGATGACGCTGCAAATAATCCCATATATTATGTTGGATGGACAAGCAAGCGAGGCTATTGAATTCTATGTAAAAGCATTGGATGCCAAAGTCCTTTTTAAACAAACAATCGGAGAAGGTCCGGATAACCCCGAATTTCCACTGACCATCGAAGAAAAGCAACGTGTGGCACACTCCGTCTTACAAGTCGGCACAACAGAAATGTATGTGGCTGATCTTAGTCCAGATCAAGCCTGTCAGTTGGGTAATCAGGTTACGATTTGCATTACGGCTAACGAGAGGGAGCAATCCAAACCCATCTATGATGCCTTGCTGCAGGATGGTCAAGTCATTATGCCACTGCAAGAGACCTATTTTAGTCCGGCTTACGGGATGGTTACGGACAAGTTCGGTGTCACCTTTCAAATTTTCACGAAAAGACCGCGTTAATCCTGCAAGCATGTATTCGACGGAAGCCAGCCGCGACGGTCGATTGGGCTTCCTTGGAACTCGCGTAAACAAACGGCTCTGCTCGCAGCATTTGCGAAAGAGCTTTTTTTATTTCAGCAGTAAAAAATTCCTTGTTTTTGCAGCAACCTTTTACGTCCATGATCCGTCTTAAAAATTAAGCATTTATTGGTAATGCACTTTGAGGAGGAATGAATGATGAGGATACGCAAAAACGCAAGCACGGCAGCACTTGTATCGATGTTATTACTTTCCAATGTCCCACTGGCACTGGCAGATGAAGCGGTGCCTGCAGCCATGAGCTCCAAACCAATGTTAATCCCGCCAGGCGGCTCCGAGGCTAGTCCAGGAGATGCAAAAATCTCCAAAGAACGGGCGATCGAGCTGGCTAAATCGTATGTAACGATACCAGAAGGCTATACGGTCGAATCGGTAAATCTAAATTCCAACAGCTTCAACGGGAATCGAATAGTTAACTGGAACATAAGCTTTCGCAAGCTTGTTGATAACAAAAATATCGGCAATATGAACATTACCATTAACGGATTGAACGGCAAGCTGATGGAATATTATTCGTACAGCAATGATCCCGATTATAAACCGAGTTATCCTCCTAAAGTAGACCTTCAGAAAGCGAAGGGCATTGCCGCGGAGTGGATTGCCAAGCTGAACCCGGATGAGCGTGAGCAGCTGCTGTATAACGACATTCTGGAGCAGTCGCTTAAGGCGCCGCTGAATGGCTCTTACCAATATTCAATCCGATATGACCGCACGCATAATGGTGTTCCCTTCCCGCAGAACGGTATTAATATTCAGGTGAATGGGGACGGCGTTGTCACCCAATACAGCTTTAACTGGGATGAGAGCTCGACCTTCGAGAAGGCAACACCGATCAGTGAAGAAGCAGCCGCCAAAGCCTTCAGAGACAAGCTCGCTCCCAAGCTGAATTATCTGATGCTGAACGAAGCGAAGGGCGAGAGAAAGCCAGCCGTTGCGTATACGATGGAGCTCCCAATTCTGAATGCAGCTACAGGAGAAGTATGGAAGCAAGGACCCGCTGCCAGCGTCAGCCAAGAGCCTGAAAAGCCTTTGACGGATGCACCTTTAAGCGCGCCGCCTGCGAGCAATCTCAACCTGACCAAGGAACAGGCGTTGGAAAAAGTCACCTCCACGTTTAAGCTGCCGGATGGCGTCAAGCTCGAGGACGCTTCTTATAACGAATCGACCAATCCGGTAACGGGTGAGGTGCAGTCCATTTGGAACCTTCGCTGGAATGAGGAGAAGAGTGCAGACTCCAACATTAGAGCGGGAATCAATGTTTGGGCTACAGTCAACAGCAAAACCGGAGAAATTACAAACTTTAGCCGTAATACTTATACACCTTATGGAGATCAAAAGCCGGTTGAACCGAAGGTAACCGTGGACGAGGCGAAGGCGAAGGCTATCGAATTCGTTAAAAAGCAGCTGCCCGCGCACACCGACCAGTTAGTGCTGGACACAGCAGCAATGGCCAATTTGGTGAATATGCCAGCTGAGCAAAGAAAAATGATGACCGCCTGGGACATACCTTTCAAGAGAATGATAGACGGTGTGTATGTGAATTATGAAAACGTGCATCTGGCTGTGGATAAAGTGACGGGAGACATCACGAATTATCAGTTCAATTTCTCTAACGTTGCTTATCCGAAGCAGAAGCCAAGTGTTATTGATCTTAATAAGGCGAAGGAGCTGCTGCTGTCTCCCTATACGATCAAGCTTAATTATGTGCTATCGAATCAAGGGTTTGGGATTATGCCTATCGAGAAAATTCGTGTTATGATGGCTGCTGGAGAGCTGCCGCAAGGCTCTGATACAACCGATAAAGAGGCCAAGCTCGTTTATGTACTGCAATCTAAATATAGTGGCGAAAGTTATTTTCTCGATGCCGTAACCGGTCAATGGAGAAATAGCTCAAACGGTGAAGCCATGAGCTTGGAAAAGGTACATGTCACGGATATCGAAGGTCATTATGCACAAACAGAGCTGCAAATCATGCTGGATTACCAGGCGCTGGATGTCGTAGACGGAAAAGTAAGTCCGAACGCTTCCATAACGCGCGGTGAATTGGTCAAAATGCTCGTTATCGCCATGAACGGGGGACGCTCCGGTATTTATTATGGTGCGGAGCGCGCAGCATCCTTCAAAGATGTGAAAAATGAATCACCACTCTTTGCCTACGTGGAGAACGCTGTTGACCGCGGCATCATTCAGCGCGGCAAGGATTTCAATCCGCAGGAGATTATGAATAGGGAAGATATGGCTGAATTGATCGTAGGTGCGCTTGGTTATAAAAAACTGACAGACTATGCCAATATTTTCAGTGACAAATTCAGTGACGCGGGCTTGCTCAAGAACCGTGGTGAAGCAGCCATTGTGATTGGACTCGGGATTATGACGCTTTCGGATGGAAGCTTCAATCCAAAACAGGAAGTTACTCGCGCCCAAGCTGCTGTAGCGTTCTATCGTTATTTGCAAAAGGCGACTGAGCTGGGAAATAGATACTATTAATTTTATGAGAAGTCATTTCTGATCTACATGTCAAAGAACCATCATCCCTACTTCAGAGTGGAGATGATGGTTCTTTGTATTCCATATGATGTGTATCATTTCTTGATTACGTGCAAATCCTCTATTTAATTATTATTTATTAGCTCCCAATTTCACAATTTCTTCCTTGTAAAGACCCAAAAGCTTGCCTAGTGATTTTTTGATCGCTTCAGCATCCTTGGATTCAGCAGCCTTTTGCAGTTCCATCTCACCTTTAAACAAAGGGTTATCTAAAGAAATAGCAGCGACACTTACAGTGTTCTTGGCTTCGGTAGAGGAGAAAGTTGATGTCTCTGCATCAGCTGGAAGAGTTGGAAGAGCAGGAATAGCAGCAACAGCTAAGGCTACCCCGGCCTTGATATCAGTGCTGGCTGTTGGATCCGTAAGCTCGCCTAGAGTCAGAACTTCCGTGAACTGGCCATCTGCGATCTCCTTCGTATCGGTCGGGTCAATTACTCGAACAGAACTGATATTTAAGTTTGTCCCTGTGCTATCCAGAGGGGTAGCCTGTCTGAGTACGGCTCCGAATTTTTTCTGAATAGCTTCATGGTATTGAGTTAAAGTGTTTTTCCAATCATTCACCGTATCCGGCGCATAAGTTGCAGCCAGCTCCACAGGATCAGTGCGCTTAACGGCAGTAGTAGCAGTAACAGCCTGAAATTGGGTTGATGATGTCAATGTTTGGGAAGGGCTTGTCGTGGTCTGACTGGATTCACTCGCATAGGCAGAACTGGCAGCAACGGACAGCAGTAGGGTGGACAGGGCAATTTTTTTAACGATCAGTTTGTGATTCAAGATTCAACACTCCTTGGTTTGTTTTGTCTTACAAGTTCTATTCTAGTGTTCAGGTGTGGCAGAAGATTGGTTAAATTGTGGAAAAACAATGGCATTCTCCCCTATCCATCGATGTCTTGGTTATAATAGTAGAAGAGACTTGATAGGAGGTTATATCATTGAACAACTATCTGATTGCCGTTGTAGACGATGATCATCATATACGTAATCTTGTGGAGGCCTATTTGCAAAAGGAAAACTACCAAACTATTGGATTGGAAACGGCGGAGGCGGCGTGGGAGCTATGGAGAACAAACCCTCCGGATATGTGGGTGCTGGATATTATGCTTCCCGGGATGAACGGCTACGAATTTTGCAGAAAGATTCGTAATGAAGCCGAGGTGCCAATCATTATGATTTCCGCTCGTGACACTGAAGTCGATATCATTCTCGGTTTGGAGCTGGGAAGTGATGATTATTTGGTCAAGCCCTTTAGTCCACGTGAACTGGTAGCCCGCGTCAAAAGGCAGCTTCAAAGAGGACATAAACAGAAAAACACGAATGAAGCAAATAAAAATGCCGCAGAGCTGCCACAGATCATAGTCGGCCAGCTGCAGCTGATGCTGGAAGAAAGACGCGCGTTTTGGCAGGGGGAAGAAGTGGAAATGACGCTGAAGGAATTTGAGCTGCTTAAAGCATTAGTCGAGCATCCGAATCGCGCTTTTACACGAGACGAGCTGCTGACCATGGTGTGGGGAGACGATTATTTTGGAAGCGAGCGAGCTGTAGATCATTTGATCAAACGACTACGCAAAAAAATCGGTCAATTGCCAGTCGAGTCGGTATGGGGACATGGCTATCGCCTGAGAACGGATGGAGGAGAGTTGAAATATGAAGCTGGTTCATCAAATTAATCTCGCTTTCGGGATATTGCTTGTTCTTGTGCTAACTGTTACTGCGATCAGTATTCATTTTGTACTGCTGGACCATTTTATAGGCGCACAAAAAGATGATATGCATGCAGTGGGTTGGAAAATGCAAGAGACACTGGAGCAAGAAGCATATCAGTTGACCGAAGGTGTGTCAGCAGTTAACGTGACTCCTCGGCTATTATCGAGCAGCACTGCTGCCATAGCCGCTGTCCCTATAGTAGGCGTTGATGCTATCATCACAGATAATATGGGAAATATAGTGTCCGGCACACTCCCAGCTGCTTCGTCTACCTCGATTACAGGGTTCAAAGCAGTTAATGCAGTCACTGCGGTTAGCCCGTTGAGCTTAACGAGAGCTGCCACTACAGTTGATACTACCCTGCAGGAAACTACGAACGTCCCAAGCCTGCAAAATATATGGGAAGGGAGAGACGCCCGCTTTATAGCCACAGTAAACGCTATTCCCCAAGGTACATTGACCCTCATTACACCGGTTAGTAAAATTACAGCTATTGAACAGGCGCTGTTTGGAAGGCTGCTCATCGTATTAGGGGTTGGAGGCATATTGATGTTCCTGCTTAGCTTATTTATTACCAAGAAGCTGATTAAACCGTTGATGAGATTACGAGAGGAATTAAAAAAAGTGAAGGAACGCCGATTTTCTGAGGTTCAGTTGATCCATGCCGGTGGGGAGATCGGTGTCGTTGCCCATACTGTATATGATCTGGCTGAAGAACTGGATAGATACAACCGGGTACAGAAGCAATTTTTCCAGAATGCATCACATGAGCTCAAAACTCCACTAATGTCCATATCTGGATATGCGGAAGGTATCCGTGACGGTATATTTGAAGGGGAAAGCGTTCAAAAAGGACTCGACATTATCCTCAGTGAGAGCGGCCGGTTAAAAAACATTATCACCGAAATGACGCTGCTGGCGAAGCTGGATAGCGAGGAAAATATTTTCCAGACGTCAATGGTTAACGTGCAGGATATGCTGACGGAAACGATTGAACGGATCACGCCGCTGCTGGTGCAAAAAGGATTAAGTTTGGAAATCGTGTACGGTGAAGGTAAGCAGGATACAATGGCGATTGCGGCTGATCGGGATAAGCTGCTGCAGGCTTTGTTGAATGTGGTTGCGAACGCGACGAGGTATGCAAGCAAACATATCTGCATTCATGCCGGGATCTATCAGGACAGAGTTGAAATTTCCATTATCGATGATGGATCAGGAATACCGGAGGACCTGCTTCCGTATCTGTTTCATCGCTTTGTGAAAGGCAAGGGAGGGGAGAATGGACTAGGCTTGGCAATCTCCCGCGCCATCGTTGAGCGCTGCGGCGGTCTTATCAAGGCTCGTAATCGTAAAGAGGGCGGGGCCGTGTTCACGCTCGATTTCCCTTCCGCGGCCTAACTCCATAGATCGCCATCCCCTTATAGAAGGCTGGCGATCTTTTTGTCATCTTGGAAATCTGTATTACTTGGTTGCGGTGATAGCAAACATAGGCTTATGCTGATTCAGCACCTGCTCGGCATGACTCTGAATGTCTGCATCGAAGCCCTGCCAAACCTGAACCTGCTTAAAGCCGATATGCTTCAGCATATCCACATCCCACACTGGCCTTTTTACATAGCTGAGCGGCAGAGCCAAGGCGAATTCGTGACCTTCGGCAATTTCATCCTCCGTACGATAAGGAATATAACCCTGTTCAACAGCCTCCTGCTGAGCCAGTTTTTGAAGGTAAGCTTCTTTGGGATCGGTCAAAAACAAATTCCAATTCCCGTCAAAAATGATCACATCTCCACCTTCATTCAGCCAGGAATGCCAATTCCGATAAGCTCTAACTGGATTCGTCAAAAACCATGTCACATTACGGGAGATAATCAGATCGAACGGCTCAACAGGATTAAATTCAAAAATATCCGTTTCAATAATCTGGATAGGACATCCAAAGTGTGCCGCATTTTTCTTTGCTTTTGCAATCATTTCCGGTGAAGAATCGATGGCTGTCACATGATGGCCTAATCGCGATAGGAGTATACCGAAAAAGCACGGTCCGGTACCCACATCAAGCACCTTCAGCCCCTTTTTATCCTTAAGCAGTCGGCTAATGATGAGCTCCCACTTTTCGTAGGCCCCGTTCGTAAACTCGTTATGTATAATACCGTCATAAATATCCGCCCCCTTATCCCAATAGGCACGGTGTTCTTTAGCTAACTGTTGTTCACTGGCTGTAGTCATACATATTCGCCCCCTTTGCGATGATTGAATGAGCTTTGTTCATAAATGCTTGCGAATGGTGATCATTATACTAATTGTAATAATTACTGTCAAACGTTAATATTATGAATGGCGGTCACCTTCGATTTGGCTCATAACGAATCATGGCTTGTAATCGCTCTCTAAAAAATAACTTGCTAATTGTATTATTTACGATTAATAATAAAGGCAAGAAATAATAGGAGGCGTACACATGTATACACGATTTAACATCATGCTATTCACAATTATGGTTTTTATGGCGTTATCAGGCTGCTCGGATAACTCGAATTCCCAGATAGCTGATCCCAAGGCAGCAGGCGCACAAGCTGAAAGCCCCACAACGATCACTATCGCCACTACGCAGGATTCCATGGGAGACAAGCTGGATGCGGCCACCTATAATGGCACCAGACACGCACATGCCTCTGTATATGATGCACTACTGGATTATCAGGGGAAGGGTGAGCTATCGCCAAGTCTTGCGGAATCCTGGGATATAGCTGAGGATGGTTTGACGTACAGCTTTCATTTGAGGAAAAATGTGAAATTTTCGGATGGTAATGAATTGACTTCCGAAGCAGTCAAATTCTCCTTAGAGCGTGCCGTCAAGCAGGAGGCGAATGCGCCATTAGAAATTTCACAGAAACTGGCTAAGATCGAAACACCGGACAAGTACACGGCCATACTCACCTTTAAGGAGACCGCTCCTCAAACCTTGCTGGAGCTGAGCCAAGCGCGTCCCTTCCGGATCATGAGTCTGGATGCTGTTAGTCCACGTGGGTCTGTAGAGGGTGAGTTCAAGAAGGCCATTGGCACAGGTCCATGGCAAGTAGGCAGCTACAAAAAAGGAACCGAAACTGTCTTGGTAGCCAATCCGCATTACTGGAAGGATAAGCCGTCGCCATACTCGCTAGTTCTGAAGGTCATTACAGACCCGCAGGCTCGGGTGCTGGCGCTGCAAAATGGTGAAGTTGATCTGGCTGGTGGTGAGATGGGCAACCTGCCGCTTGAAAACATCCCGTTGTTCGAGAACAACAAGAACTTCAAAATCGAAACCAACAGCAGTACGATGTCTTATTTTCTTGTCATCAATCAAAAAAATGAGTTTCTCGCAGATAAAAACATTCGCCAAGCGATCAATTATGGAACCGATACAAGCAAAATGATGAATGGAAAGGGCGCTGAGGTCAGAGGCTTATTTCAGAAAAATGTCGCCTTTGTCACGGACAGCAATCAGCCCGCATATGGATATAATCCCGTTAAAGCCAAGCAGCTGCTCGAGGCATCAGGTTATATATGGAACGCTGGCAAGAAGCTGTATGAGAAAAATGGCAGACCGATTCAGCTTAAGCTGGTCATTCAAACGACCGAATACCCGGAATGGAAAGAGATGGCCGAAATTTTTCAGGACAATATGAAACAAATCGGCATACAGGTAGATATTCTCAACCAGGAGAGAGCTGCTTACTATAACACGCTCTGGAAAACCAAAGAATACGATCTGATGATTTATCGAACTTATACGGATGCCCAATTACCTTATCGATTCCTGTCATCGCTATTTTATAAAACAGACAAGGTGCCAGCCGTTGCTTATCAGGATGATCTCTTAAACGGTTATCTGGACAGCATAGCCAAAACCCATGTGAAAGCGAAGCAGCAGCCTGTGTTTGATCAAATCTTTGCCCGTATTCACGAAGAAGCGATGACCGTCCCGCTATTTTACATGAAGCAAACCTTTATACATAGCAGCAAAATCACCGGTTTCTCCTTTGGTACGATTGAAGATGATCCTGTCCAATGGCATAAGCTGCAAATTGAGGGAAAATAAATGACCTGCTATCTGTTGAATCGGTTCGTTGTGCTGATTCTCACCCTGCTTTTGTTTACCCTGTTTGTATTTACGCTCATGCATATGGCTCCAGGAGATCCGGCCGCACTGTTCCTGCAGGACCTTGGGGCTGCCCCTGATAGGGCATTAATCGCAGCCTTACAGCAAAAGTGGGGGCTGGATCAATCCTTTGCCGTTCAATATTTCAGGTGGCTGTATGAGCTTGTACAGGGCAACCTTGGCAATTCCTATATATCAAGTATCCCGGTTACAGAGGAGATCGTTACGCGTCTTGCACCGACAATTCGTCTAATGCTCAGCTCCTTCGTTGTTACCCTGTTCATTTCGGTTCCGCTTGGCATTCATATCGGACTCCGCGAACAGTCGCTGCTGGATCGGGTAACTTACGCAGGCACTGTTCTGGGATTGTCGATTCCGTTGTACTGGCTGGCCATTCTGCTGATGTTTGGCTTTGGTGTCATGTGGAAGCTGTTTCCCATTGTGGGCAGCGGGTCGTTACGCCATTATGTGCTTCCTGTGACGGCAATCAGCATTATCGAAAGCGTCTATTTTATCCGCATGATTCGGTCCTTGACGCTGGAATATAAACGGGCCTTTTATATGGAAGCTGCTGCTGCCCGTGGCTTGAAAAGGCGGATTTTGTATCCATCCTATTTATTTCGCTCGATGCTGGTGCCGATTATTACGATAATAGGGAGCAGCTTTCCCAGTTTTTTTGGTGCGGCGATCATCATAGAAAATATGTTCAGCTTTCCGGGAATCGGCACCTATATGCTGGATATGATATACCGCCGGGATTTCCCGGCCATTCAAGGCTGTACCCTGCTGCTGGCGACTGCCATCTTTATTTTGAATTTTTTTACCGACCTTTGCTATTATTGGGCTGACCCGCGAATTCAATTAGAAAAGCAGAGGTGGGAAAACTGAGCTTATTTATCACGCATCATAAAATAGGTTCAGCAGCTATCCTATTTATCTTTCTGTTAATAGCCGTTGGCATATGGGCACCGTGGCTGTACCCGTATGATCCCTATGCAACTAATTATAGCGCTAAGCTGCAAGCACCGAGCCTTGAGCACTTGTTTGGAACCGATTATTTGGGACGGGATATATACAGCCGATTGCTTGCGGGTATTAGTCAATCTGTGTTTCCGGTGTTTGTCATATTAGGCATCGTTATCGTGATTAGCTTATTGATGGGGACGCTAAGCGGCTATTTCGGAAACCGGCTGGATATGCTGTTGATGAGTATTACGGACATTTTTGTCGCTTTACCGAATCTGCTGCTCACGATTGTAATTGTCGGCTTTTTGGGTTTTGGCATCGAGAACGTATATTTGGCTATTATTTTGTCCTGGTGGGCGAAATATGTACGGCTGATCCGCGGTTTGGTTCACGATGTGAAAAAAGAAGCCTACATCCTGTCCAGCCGGGTAAGCGGCTCCTTTGGTCTTGTGACCATCATCGTCCATGTCCTGCCCAATATCGGTCCGCAAGTGCTGACGATGTTAATTCTGGATGTAAGCCGGGTCATTCTGACCTTATCCGGTCTGTCCTTTCTTGGTATCGGGGCTCAGCCTCCTTCACCCGAGTGGGGAGCAATGCTGCTGGATGGGAAAAATTATTTGCAAATTGCACCCTGGATGGGATTTTTCCCAGGCTTCGTTATTTTTCTGACAGCCTGTGCCTTCCAACTATGCGGTGAAATGCTGCGCAGGCGGTTTAAACTGAAGTAAACGTCAAAGGAGGCTGCAGGTGGCGGTTATAGCTGAAGTGAAAAAGCTGTCGATTACAAGTCAGGATCATCAAACGCTGGTGTCGGACATTAGCTTTTCTTTACATACAGGCAAGACGTTTTGTCTGATTGGCGAAAGCGGCAGCGGGAAAACATTAACGCTCAAAGCGATGTTGGGCATGCTCCCGAATCAACTTCATCTCACAGGAGAGCTATTATTTAAAGGTACGAATACCGTTCCCTTTACCCGCAGGGAGTGGCAGCGGATTCGAGGCAAGCATATCGGGATTATCTTTCAACATCCGGAACAAGCACTACATCCCGCTATTCCTATCGGCAGGCAGCTGGTTGATCTGCTGAGAAGCCATATTTCGATTACAAAGCTTGAGGCCGAACGACAAGCCTGCCGGATGCTGGACAAGGTTGGTTTAAAGCCAGCGGATGTACTGATGAAGCGTTATCCTCATCAATTAAGCGGAGGCATGAATCAACGGGTGATGATTGCGATGGCCCTGCTGCTTGGACCGGAGCTGTTGATCGCTGATGAACCGACAAGTGCTCTTGATGTGACCACACAAGCGGACATTCTCACTCTGCTGCGAGGGTTGGCTGCCGAGAGTGAGATGAGCCTGCTTCTCGTTACGCATGATCTGCTAGTCGCCAACTATATCGCAGATACCATTGCGGTGATGGTTCAAGGGACTATTATCGAACAAGGAAACGCACAGGATGTAATGAAGCACCCCCAGCAAGCGTACACCCGAACCCTGTGGGAATACCGTTCGAAATTCTTGATAACCTAAGGCTGTATAAGAGGAACCAAAGGAGAAGGTCTTATAAGTCATGCTAGACATCCAGCATATAAGCAAGCGGATCGCGTTTAAGTCGATTCTTGAAGATATTCATTTCACCTTGCAAACAGGTCGTTCTCTGGCGGTTGTCGGCGAGAGCGGGAGCGGAAAGTCCACACTGGCCCGAATCATTATGGGATTGGAGCGTCCGACATCCGGCCGGATTCTTTTCAATGGGGTGCCAGCACCGGAGAGAAAGACAGCTGAATTTAAGAGCTGGTATCAGCAAATCCAGTTTGTATTCCAAAACACAGCGGCCTCACTTGACCCACGGATGACCATTTTCCAAAGCATAGAGGAGCCTTTGTGCCATTTGACCAAGCTCAGGAAAAACGATAGAAAGGTGCTTGTGCACGAATACGCAGCCAAGGTCGGGCTACCGCAACCTTTGTTAAGCTCGGTTCCGAGTCATTTAAGCGGTGGACAATATCAACGGGCTTGTATCGCCAAAGCATTAATCGTGAGGCCAAAGCTGCTCGTGTGTGATGAAATCGTATCCAATCTGGATGTGATTCATCAGCATACCATCATCGAATTATTGCAGTCCTTGCAAGCGGAGCAGCGATTATCACTTCTATTTATTACCCATGATCTTTCTCTGGTTCCAAGCTTGTGTGAGGATGTGTTGGTCATGAAGGATGGGCGGATGGTGGAGCTTATACAATCAGCTTTGCTGAATTCCAGCCAACATCCGTATACAGCATCGCTTCTGGGTGCGCTTAAGCTGCTCGGCCAGCATTGGCACCATTGATATATGGATTATTGTAGATCATAGCATCGGTTACCCGATTCACCAATTGTAGACAGCTGTCATAACGGATTCTTATCCGATGATAGCTGTTTTTTGTTTATGTACACGGGTTTCAGGATGAAATGGTTTTATCGTTGACATTTAAAAAAACTACCACTACGATAACCATTATAGAAAGGGAACCTTTGTCCAATAAGATTAAAGATGATAGGAGGGAAGGATATGATGATAAAGGCAGGACATGTACTGGCACGTTTAACCTCAAAATCACTCAAACGAAGCCTGGTCATTTATTTACTTATAGCCTGCCTGATGCCTATGCTGCTGCTGACGGTTATTACTTATGGAAGTATTTATTCGATTCTTGAAAATAAAATCAAAAATGGGATTTATTCCACCCTCAAGCAGGAACGAATCGGTCTCGAGAATGTCCTGAATAATCTGGATTTTGCCTCCAAGCAGCTTGCAATAGATGGAAAAATAGTAAATGATGTACAACTGTATTCTACTCAAGGCGATTTTTATGACAAAGCAAACATGGGGGCAAGCATTAAAGACAAGATCAATATGATCAGCTATACGAATCTGAATCTGGGAATGATGTTCTATTATGATCCTCGTTCCGATCAGCCGTACAAATTTGAGAATTTACAGGTGGATTCGAGCCGATCCATCACAACGCTGCCGCATTTTACCGAATACCAGGGTGCCGTATATTACGGTCCGCACAAAACGATGTACAAGAGCAGCGATAATATTGTTTTTTCCTCGCTCCGCAGGCTGGAAACGAAGGAGAACCTCGAATTATATGTGTATCTGGAAACTAATTATAATTTATTTCGCAAAATTTTAAATAATGAAACTTATGGTATCGAGGTTTCCCACCTTTTGATCAATGCACGGGGGGAGGTTACCTACATGGAAAATGAAAAAGGGTTCACGGAAGCAGACAGTGTGCCTATTCTACAGGCGATAGATAACGAGAGCGAATACAAAGGCTATATTTTGTTTCATACGATGAGTGAGCAGGGCTGGCAGCTCGTTATTGCCGTCAAGAAAACGGCCTTCAATAATGAGATTTATGCGTGGCTGACCAAGATTGCGCTGCTTGTCGTAGCGACGACCCTGTTTGCGCTGCTGCTTGCGCTCATTATTTGGAGAACGGTATACAAGCCGATGAAAAAGCTGAATAAGGAAATTATTTATATGGCAGAGAACCGCAATGCTCCCGTCCAATTTACCAGAGTTGAGGAATTCGACCACCTCTTAATTAATTTTCAGGAAATGAAGCAGAAGATCAATGTGCTGATCGCCGAAATTGAGGAGAGTGGCAGGGAAAAAAGCCGCCTGGAGGTCGAGAAGCTGTTAACCCAGATCAACCCGCATTTTTTGCATAATACACTGAACACGGTCCAATGGCTGGCCAGAATGAATGGTCAAAAAGAGATTGATCGATTGGTCACGCTCTTGGTCAAGGTGCTGCATTACAATCTCGGTAAGCAAAGTATGATTGTCACGGTGCAGGAGGAGGTCGATGCGTTGAACAACTATATAGAGCTGCAGCGTATTCGTTATGATTATGAATTTGATTTGCGGCTGCAGGTGGATTCAGATGTCAATCATGTAGCCATGCCAAGGTTCCTGCTCCAGCCGTTGGTGGAAAATGCAATCTATCATGGCAATGGTGAAAGAAATAATTATATTGAAGTTTCGATTCATAAGAATGATACGGACGGGCTCATATTGAAAGTAACAGATAACGGTCAGGGCATGGACGATGCGACGCTCAGCAAGCTGCTGGCTGAAAGCAATGAAAATTTAAAAAGAGGTTTGGGGATCGGTTTGCAGTATGTGAGCCGTCTCATTAAACGATATTACGGCGATGCGAGCAGGATGTCGATCGACAGTGTAGTCGATAAAGGCACGGTTATCCGGATCGACATTCCGATTAAGTCTAAGGAGGATTTTGATGATTAAAGCGATAGTCGTAGATGATGAGAGACTGGTGCGCAAAGGCTTTATTTCGATGCTGGATTGGTCATCCCGCGGGATTGACATTATAGGGGAAGCGGCGGACGGCAAGACGGCTTTGGACATGCTGAAAACTCAGGATATCGATTTGCTGATTACCGATATTACGATGCCAGGCATGTCGGGCTTCGAGCTGATTCAGCAGGTGAATCTGCTGCCCCGCCGAATATGGACGGTCGTCCTTACGTGCCACCACGAATTTAATTTCATTCAGGATGCGCTGCGGCTTGGAGCTATCGATTATTTGGTCAAAACGTTGCTGGACATGGAAAATTTGGAGCAAACCATCGACCGGATCGTAGAGCGTATTCATACCGAGGAGAAATACCATCTGGATCGGCAGGCAGAGGTTCATCCCCAAATTTATACTGAGCATGCCGCCATTGTATTTTGCTCATTGGATGAGGTACCCCCTGGTTCCGAGCTGCTTCAGCAGCCCTTTATCCGTAAGAACCGGATTATCGAGATTGCACCGGATTTGTGGTCGCTGCCACTTCGCCAGTCGTATTCCTATGATGAGTTAGTGAAAACGGTGGAAGGCATGGCGCTGCGTCGATGGCAGGGGATGTACATAACAGGCCTGGAAGGACGATCGATTGAGAACGTGTCCGGATTACTCGCGCAGGCATTGCATAACAGAGTCTTCTATACGGTAAGACCCGGAACCGGCTTGATGCGAACAACCTTGGCCGATCTGGAGCGGCGGTATGGAAGTAATCGGACTCATGCTGTAGCGTCCTGCTTAACGAACTGGGTGCATCTGAGATGGGCTTTGAATAAATCCGAATGGGAGCGGTTGCTGGAGGAAACTGAAGCTGTCCACCCTGACTTCTATCAGCTGCGTCTGTCCATGCAGCGGTTATTAACCGATTGGGAACCGCTTTTTCACTGGCACAAGAACGCTCCACAGCTCATCGCGGCGATAAAGAAAAATCAGTACTGGTATGAGTGGAGAAGCTGGACGGCAGAGCTGTCTGCTTATGCACAGCTGAAAACCTACGAGCTGTCTGTAACGGCGGAAGTGATGACAAGCCTGATCCGTTCTATTCAATTGATGCGCGATAATCTGGGAAGCGATCTGACTCAGGAGGCAGTTGCCAAGGAAGTGAATATGAGCCGCAGCTATTTCAGTCAATGCTTCAAGAAGCTGGTAGGAGAATCGTTTGGCGATTATTTACGAGCCCTGCGGGTAGACCAGGCCAAAAGGCTGCTGGAATCCAGTGACAAGGCCGTTTACGAAATCGCAGCAGCTGTTGGCTTTAGCGACGATAAATATTTTAGCCGGGTGTTTCGTGACAAAACAGGTCTGCTGCCAACCGAGTATCGAATGGCCCGAAAGGGAAAATGGTTCGATGAGGGTTGAATTTCGTTCACAAAGTGTGGACGAGAAATCCATGTTATGATACCGCTTTCTATCCCGCTGCTGGGGTTGGATCTAGTATGATGATAAAGCAAGCAAGGATCAGCACAGTAGATAGGGGACCTATATGAAAGTGAAGCCGTTTTCCTTAATATTGGCGACGATGCTGGCTTTGTCGGCATGCAGCCCCGATCATACACCAAGCCGTGCGGAACTGAGCGACAAGGTAAGCCAAGACGGTGAAATGAAAGGAGAAGACCTGGCCTTTGGCAAATACAAGGTACCCATCACGCTGAGGATCGGTTTTTCGATTCCTAATGAAGCTGGAAGGCTGGCTCAGGGCGATAACTATGATGACAATCCCTGGTCCCGTTACTTCCAGAGCAAGACTGGTATACAGGTTGTGCACAGCTGGCAGGTCAGGAATGAAGGCGATGCTTACAGGTACAAGCTGGACGTATCGATTGCCGAGAACGATCTGCCGGATGCGATGGTCGTGGATCGTCAACAGCTGCGTGCTCTGGTTGATCGCGATATGCTGGCTGATATGACGGAGGTGTTTCCCAAATACGCATCACCGCTTGTAAAAGCAATGTATGATTCATCCCAAGGACTTGCGACAAGAGATGCTACATTCGGTGGAAGGCTAATGGCTCTACCCAACATTGCGGTTGAAGCGGATAGCCCGTCACTCGTCTGGGTACGTCAGGATTGGCTGGATAAGCTGAAGCTGCCCGCTCCCACAACGTTAAACGATATTGCCGCCATCGCGAAGGCTTTTATAGAACAAGACCCGGATGGCAATGGCAAATCGGATACGGTAGGGATTCCGGTAGATAAAGTGATCGTATGGGGTGCAAGACCGAATATGAATGGCTTGGATTCCGTATTTGGCGCCTACCGATCATTTCCAAAAAACTGGTTAAAGGATCGTAAAGGGAACATCTATTACGGCTCGGTCGCCCCGGAAACGAAGCAGGCACTAGGAATGCTGGCAGGGTGGTATAAGGCCGGCATTATCGATCCTGAATTTGTACTGCGTCAGGACCCTAACGAACCGATTGCCGATAATAAGGCCGGTATTTTCTTTGGCCCCTGGTATGCGCCGAGCGGCCCTCTACGGGAATCCGTGAAAAAGGATATGGCAGCAGAATGGAAAGCTTTTGCCGCTCCGCTTGATAATAGTGGAAAATTCGTCACCCATATGGCTCCGATTACGGACCGTTATCTTGTGGTCAGGAAGGGGTATCCGAATCCGGAAGCTGTCGTACGCTTACTGAATCAATTCACGCAGTACGAGCGGGTAGACAGCTATATAGCCAATTATGGCAGTGATATGGATCCTGCTCTGCAAGCCTTGAAAACCTACAAGGAAGCTAACCATGTACAGCCCAGGCATTATTATCCCTTTGATTTGCTGCTGGATTATACCGATTCCGTGCAGCGTTCCTACAAGGCTGTGCTGGAGGTTATGGAGGGCAGGAATCAGTTGGATAAGCTTGCGCCTCAATATCAGAGCAGCTACAAAAACATGATCATTGACCGTGAGCACCCCAAGAAAAACCTGGATGCTTGGGTCAGCGCCCATGCGAGAGCATACGGTGCCAAGGCTATCGTGGACACGCCGATGGATAAAGTGTACAGCGAATTTTACGGCTTGACGACAACGATGGAAACCAAGTGGGCAGCGCTCGAAAAGCTGGAGAAGGAAACCTTTCTCCGAATTATAATCGGCAGTGCGCCACTAGATAGCTTCGATAGCTTCGTCCAGCAGTGGAACCAACTGGGCGGTGAGACGATTACGAAGGAAATACAAAAGTCCGTAGATCGATAATAACGATATGACAAGGGGGATTAGCTGTGAAGAAAGGGAAAAAGCTTGTATTTGGATTGTTGTCCATTGTGTTGGTTGCGTTATCCGCCTGCTCGAATCCACAGACGGAGGGTCAAGGTACTGCCCCTGTCAAGGATAATAAAAATGAAAAGGTGGAGCTGCGCGCAACGTGGTCAGGAACAGCAGGACGCCACGAGCGCACATTGAAAGTCATTGAGCTGTTCGAGAAAAAATATCCGAACATTAAAATTAACGCGGAATACTCAGGCACTGACGGGTTTTCCGACAAGCTGAATACCCAGATTGCCGGAGGGAACGCTCCTGATTTAATTAATGTCGGGGGCATTACCGATTTGGTGGCCCGTGGCGCAGCCTTGGATATTACACCCTATGTGACCAACAAAGAAATCAATCTCGATAAATTCGATCCTGCTTTATTGGAGCCGGGCAAAGACAATGGAAAGTTCTATGGCATCAGTTTGGGTACAAATGGAATCGGATTGTTTTACAATGCGGATCTGATTAAGAAAGCAGGTATGGAGCCTCCTAAGGATACATTGTCATGGGAAGAGTATGAAGCTTATGGGAAGGAAGTAGTTAAAGCACTGGGACCCGGCTATTATGCATTTGCCGATCAATCGAGATATTCGCTTTATATGAATTATTTCCTGCGCCAAACCGGCAAAACCATTTACAAGGACGGCAAGGCAGGCTTCGATAAAGCGGATGTGGTCAGATGGTACACGATGTGGGACCGGATGCGCAGTGAAGGATTGCTTCCAACGCCGGAAGAATCGGCGACTTTTACCGATCTGTCCGTAGACACCTCCATATTCCCGAAAGGCAAAACCGTATTTCTGATGAGCTGGCTGAATCAATTAACGGCATTTCAAAATGGGATGAAGGATGAGCTGCAGATTACAACACTGCCGTCCGGAGGACCAGGAGCCAAAAATGGATTGTGGGTTCACCCCAGCCAATTCTGGACGATTAATAAAACATCCAAGCATCCGAAGGAAGCCGCCATGTTCATTAATTTCTTCATTAATGATGAGGAAGCAACCAAGGTTCTGGGCAGTGAACGTGGTATTCCCAACTCATCGGCCGTTCGTGACATGATGAAGCAGACACTGAATCCGACAGAGAAAAAATTCTACGCGTATTTTGAAAATTATATCTCCAAAGCTGGACCTAAGGATCAGGATCTCCCTAACGGTACCGAGTTTGGCAATGCCGTTGTCAGCTCCTCGCAAAAGGTTTACTTCAAAAAAGCGACCATTGATCAGGCTGCGCAGGAAGTTGTAGATGCCTTTGAAAAATCGGTCAAGAAATAAGCGATAGCGTGATGATCAAAACTGTATGAGGAGGAACCGTGTTGAATTCGATTGTTGCTACGAATAAGGGGCGAGGGCACAAACTGCGGAGGCTTTGGAAGGAAAATAGTGCTGCTTACCTTTTTCTCCTGCCATGGTTGATTGGAATCTTCCTGCTTACGCTCGGGCCGATGCTCAGCTCGCTGTATTTATCCTTTACCAAATATGACATGCTGAAGCCCTCGGAATGGATCGGAATGGACAATTACAGGACTATGTTCACGAATGATGTCCATTATATGAATGCTTTAAAGGTAACGTTCACCTTTGTATTTACATCGGTACCACTCAAGCTTGCTTTTGCGCTGGCGATTGCCATGCTGCTCAATATGGGTCTAAGAGGACTCGGGATATACCGTACGCTTTATTATATCCCGACCCTGCTTGGGGGGAGCGTAGCAATCTCCGTGCTGTGGCGCAAGATGTTCAGTGCAGACGGTGCCGTCAACCAGGTTATGCTCAGTCTGTTCGGTTATCAGGGGCCGGATTGGGTAGCTAATCCCAAATATGCACTGTATTCGGTTTCGATGCTGGCTGCCTGGCAGTTTGGCTCTTCAATGATTATTTTTCTGGCCGGGCTGAAGCAAATTCCTTATGAGTATTACGAGGCATCCAAAGTGGATGGAGCAGGGAAAATTCGCCAGTTCTTCAATATTACGATCCCGCTGCTTACACCAGTGCTGCTGTTTAATATTGTGATCCAGATCATCGGAGCATTTCAATCATTTACGCAGGCGTTCATCATTAGCGGAGGCACGGGCGGACCGATCGATTCGACGTTATTTTATACCCTGTATTTGTATATGAAAGGTTTTACTTCTTTTCAAATGGGATATGCTTCTGCAATGGCGTGGGTGCTGCTGGTTATCATTTCGATCTTCACCGCACTGATTTTCCTCTCATCCAAATACTGGGTAAATTACGGGGATGGAGGTAATTGACAATGACTGATCGTCTCGGAAATCGGGCTTGGCTGCTTCATTTTGCGATTGTTTCGCTCGGTGTCATCATGCTGTATCCGATCGCCTGGCTGATTGCCAGCTCATTTAAGCCCAGTAATCTGATTTTCTCTGATCCGGGTCTGTGGCCAACCGAGTTTACATTAACCAATTACACGACCGGTTGGGCGGGATTTGCCAAAAACAAATTCAGCACCTTTTTTATTAACTCCTTTATCGTATGTGCCTTGTGTGTAATCGGCAATCTGGTGTCAACATCCCTGACGGCGTTTGCTTTTGGCAGAATGGGCTTCATCCTGAAAAAGTTTTGGTTCGGTCTGATGTTGATGACGATTATGCTGCCGCACCATGTGACGATCATTCCACAGTATGTGCTGTTCCGCAATCTGGATTGGATCGATACGTATTTCCCGTTGTTTGTTCCCAAGTGGCTCGGAACCGAAGCGTTTTTCATCTTTTTGATGATCCAGTTCATACGTGGACTTCCCAAGGAGCTGGATGAATCGGCAAGAATCGATGGCTGTGGGCCGTTCCAGATTTATTGGCGCATTATTATGCCGCTATGCACGCCAGCGCTGATTACGACCGCCCTGTTCACCTTTGTCTGGACATGGGACGACTTTTTTACGCAGCTGCTATATCTGAACTCGGCCAAGCTGTTCACGGTTCCACTCGGTTTAAGACTGTTCATGGATTCATCAGGAGAATCGGCTTGGGGACCACTGTTTGCGATGTCGGTGCTTGCACTTGTGCCCAGCCTGATTATTTTCTTCTCGCTGCAAAAATATTTTGTGGAGGGTATTTCAACAACAGGAATTAAAGGTTAATTAAAATTGAGATGAGAGGCGGAGTTAAAGTGAGTGTAAAAGCGAAGGAAGTACCTAATGGCGTTTGGCCGGTAATGCTAACCCCGTATACGAAAGACAATGAGGTTGATTATATCGCACTTGAGCAATTAATAGATTGGTATATCAAAAATGGCGTCCATGGATTGTTTGCGGTATGCCAATCCAGTGACATGGTTCAGCTTTCATTGGCAGAGCGGGTAGAGGTTGCACGTTTTGTCAAAGAGAAGGCGGCTGGAAGAGTGCCTGTTGTGGCATCAGGGCATGTATCCGAATCGTTCCAGCAGCAGCTGGAGGAAATTAAACAAATATCGGCAACCGGTGTGGACGCTTTTGTGCTGGTAACGAACCGCCTCGCTCAAGAGCATGAGGACGACGAAGTATGGAAGGCCAATGCCGAGAAGATATTGGCGCAATTCCCAGATGTGGATTTTGGTTTATATGAATGTCCTAATCCCTACCATAGACTGATGTCTCCGGAATTAATGAAATGGTGCGGTGAAACGGGCCGATTCGGCTTCATGAAGGAATGCAGCAACAATATTGAACAAATCAAAGCGAAGATTAAAGCCGTAGAGGGCACGCCTCTTAAAGTGTTTGTCGCCAATAATCCGCATGTGCTTGAAACGATGCAAGCAGGTGGTGCAGGATACAGCGGTATGCTGGCGACGTTCCAGCCTAATCTGTATTCATGGCTGACAGATCATTGGGACAAGGAGCCTGAGAAGGCCGAATTGATCCAAAACTATCTGGGTGCCTCGTGCTTGTTTGAGGGCAGACATTATCATATTGCAACCCGCTATTATTTACAGCTGGAGGGACTTGATATTACCTTGAAGGCTCGTACGAAAAAAGCTTCAGATTTTAAAGTCACGCATGAGCGCGAAGTGGAGCAGTATCGAAAGTTCAATCAATATGTGACACAAACGATTTTAAATTAGTTGAATCTATACCAGCACAAGCTGATGCATCGTTCATGGCATCGGCTCTTTTTTCGATTGAAACGCCTCTAGCTATTTGGTCCAGTTTTTATGCTTGCGATATTCGGTTGGCGTCATTTTTATTTTTTGCTTGAAAAAATGGGAAAAGTGGGAGGTGTCATAAAAGCCGAGCAGCTCAGAAATATTCTCGATCGTATAGTAGGAAGCACTCAGATAAGAGCAAGCCTTATTAATTCTAAGCTGATTATAGAGATCGATCACGCCGCAGCCAAATTCCTTCCGCACAAGCCGCTCCAAATGGGATTGGCTAATCGCAAGCTCCTTGGACACATCGCTCAGTGTGATTTTCTGGTTCAAATTTTTATTCAGAAACGTTAACAAATGATTTTTGAAATTAACTTCGTTGCCATTCATGATCATTTCCACGCAGGAAACAATAAGGCCGTCCAAAATATTCGCTATTTTGATTTTCGAGAGCTTGGTGAACCCTCTGGATTCCTTCTCAAGTACAGGCAGAAGATCGAGATTATGCGAGTAATCGATAATGATAAAATCCGGAATGTAGGCATCCAGCAGGCCAATCATACCCTTGGTATCCTTGGGTGTTTGCAAATTGATACCGAACTGACAATAACCGGTGGTCGATCTTAATGAATGCGGCTGCAGCGGAGGTGTAATACAAATCTTTCCACGTGTTAAGGTATATTCCTCTCCACCTATCGTAAACAATAAAGTCCCATCAATTACCCAAATAAACTGGTAGTAGGTGTGATGGTGTTCGGGCATAAACCAATTCTGGGCACGGTTGTAAAAATTCACCTCCTGATAAGGCTCCGCAACGTTATACACCATAAAGCTCTCATTATTTTCCATATATCTGAGCAGCCTCCCCCGAAAAAATGATATGAGCGAAATATACAAATAATTGATCTGATTGTCAATAGTGGGATTGATTGAAACCATATATAATCTAACTATCAAGACACGCCACATCCAATGTGAAACAGCGTGATTATACAACCTTTTTTCAAACGCGTCTAAATGTGCAAAGGGAAGTGATACAGAGTTTTTCATGTAAACGCTATCTTAATCAAACCACAATCAGGGGTCAATTGGGAATTGCTTAATCATTATGAGGAGGATGAACATGTCTACTAAAAAGTTTGCTCTGTTAGTCGTGACACTAGTATTTTCAACTACAACTGTGTTAGCTGGATGCACAAGCAGCAATCCGCCTGCTGCGAAGCCTGGGGACACTGCTGCACCTCAAGCAGGCACGGGTACGATGATTACCGATAAACCGTTAACAGTTACAGGCTGGACTGATTTTATACCTGCACCGGGCTCAACGGGAGTCAGCAGCTATAGCGATCAGATCCTGTGGAAGGAAATTGCGAAGAAAACGAATATTTCCGTGAAGTGGGAAACGACAGCCGCCCCGGCAGCAGATGAATTTAAGCAGCAGTTGGGTCTGATCATGGCTTCAGGTAAAATTCCAGATATTATCGGACATATCGATCCACTGCTGGCTGATCAGTACGGCCGTCAAGGCGCACTACAGCCGTTGGAGGATTTGATTAAGAAAAATGCGCCTAATCTCCAAAAGATTCTGGATAGCACCCCAGCGGTAAAAGGTCAAATCACCTCACCTGATGGGCATATTTATTTCTTCCCGAGGCTGCTGCTGGACCCTCGTACGCAAGCGTTTGCAGGATATATGATCCGCGGGGATTGGCTGCAAAAGGTTGGGATGAAGGCTCCGGAAACGACGGATGAATTGTATCAGGTTTTGAAAGCGTTTAAAGAAAAGGATCCGAACGGAAATGGCAAGGCGGATGAGATCCCCTTCACCGACAATCCGAACCCGATTATCTGGGCGTTTGGCGTAGGCAGCCGAGGTCCGAACAGCACCGATGATTTCTTCGTAGAGGACAGCAAAATCAAATACGGTCCGACCGATCCGCGCTACAAGGATGCCTTGCAATATTTGAACAAGCTGTACAGTGAGGGATTGCTGGACCCTGAATACGAAAAAATGAAAGGTGATGTGCGTGACGGCAGAATTATGAATGAGCAGTCCGGCTTCATCTACGGCTCGAATGCAGGTTACCTGACCAAATATAACAAAATGCTGCAGGGTGCGGGCAAAACTCCTGGCTTTAACGCACTAGCGGCTCCCAAAGGACCAACAGGGGAACGCAATATTCTCGGTAGACATAATGAAATCGATCCTGGTCGTGGCGTGTCCATTTCCAGCACAACCAAAAATGCGGTAGAGCTAACGAAGCTGATGGATTACTTCTATTCCAAGGAAGGAGCTACGCTGCTGTACTTCGGTACAGAAGGCGATACGTACACGATGAAGGACGGTGTACCCACCTATACAGATAAGGTGGCGAACGATCCGAAGCTTGATATTCTCGGATATCTGAATACGTATGTCGGGTATGTCAGCGGCTGGCCTTCCGCACAAATTCCTGAGCATTATTTGGCTACGCTCAGCGACGAAGGAAAGAAAGGCAACGCACTGGCCGTGCAGTACGCAGGCAAGAAGAAGGTTCCTGCACTTCACTTTACCCAGGAGGAGCTGAACGAGGTGCAAACGCTTCAAAGAGATATTAACACGTATATCGATGAAAATATGAATGCCTTTATTCGCGGGAAGAAACCATTCAGTGAATATGACGCCTTCCAGGCGGGACTTAAAAAGATCGGCTCGGATAAGCTGGCTGAGTTGTATGGCAAGGCTTATGCCCGATTCATCGCTGCGCTTAAGTAATGCAGCAACCATACGAACGTAAATAGGGTGAAATCAGGCCAAGTGCAGGACGGATCGTTCCTTCCTGCACGCCTGTGAGCCTGGGAGGTGCATGAATCTTGGAAAATACCGCAGTGCAGCGCAAATCCGGTATGTGGATGCGAAATAAAATGAAGCGGAACCTGGTCTTGTATCTGTTTATCGCTCCAGCTGCTATCTATTATTTATTATTTCATTACGCGCCGATGTACGGCACGCTAATTGCTTTTCAGGACTATAATCCTTTTAAAGGAATGACGAGCAGTCCGTGGGTTGGTTTCAAGCATTTTCAGGCCTTTTTCGATTCCATCTACTTTTTCCGTTTGGTTCGAAATACACTGCTAATCGGTTTATATACGATTGTGTTCGGGTTTACGATTCCCATTGTGTTTGCAATCCTGCTGCATGAGGTGAAAAATTCGAAATTTCGCAATGTGATCCAATCCGTCAGCTATTTGCCCCATTTTATTTCGACGGTCGTTGTAGCGGGCTTGATTGTTAACTTCTTGTCGCCTTCGACAGGATTTGTTAACGGAATTATTGAGCTGTTGGGCGGCACACGAATTGACTTTTTACGTGATCCAGGCTGGTTTCGAACGATTTATGTATCTTCAGGCGTATGGCAGACGGTTGGCTGGAGCTCAATCATTTATTTTGCCTCGTTGACCGGGATCAGTCCGAGCCTGTATGAAGCCGCAGAAATGGATGGAGCAAGTAGGTGGGATAAAATCTGGCATATCTCGCTTCCAGGCATCAAGCCGACGATTATTACGATCCTACTGCTCGATTTGGGGCGCGTGATGGATGTAGGCTTCGAGAAGGTATACCTGCTCTACAACACTGCTACCTATGAAACGGCAGATGTGCTGAGCACCTATGTATATAGAGCCGGTCTGGAGCAGCAGCAGTACAGCTTTGCTTCCTCCGTAGGTTTGTTCAATTCGTTCCTGACGTTCGTCTTTATTATTGTGTGCAATCGGTTGGCCCGGCGACTCAGCGGCTATTCTCTATGGTAACCGAATCTCTTGAAAGCGGGTGGATGTAAGATGAGTCGTATATCAAAAAAAACAAACGGGACGGACGTGGCCATTTATGTGCTGCTGGTATTGACCGCAGTCTTGTTCATATATCCGTTCCTGTATATTATTTCAGCCTCCTTCAGTGATCCGGCTCAGGTCATAGCGAATCCGATGCTGATCATTCCGGTCGGTTTTACGCTGGGGGCCTACAAGCTGCTGCTGTCCACGGGTACGATTTGGCTGGGCTATTACAACAGCATCATTTATACCGTCTGTGGTACGGCTTTGAACGTAACGGTAACCCTGCTGGCTGCTTATGCCTTATCGCGCCAGGAGTTGACGGGAAGAAAGGTGATCATGTTTTTTATCGTGATTACTTTATTTTTCAACGGCGGCATGATTCCGACTTATTTGATCGTCAAGTCACTGGGACTGCTCGATACACGTCTCGCGCTGATTGTCACGGGTGCTGTGACGACCTGGAATCTGCTGATTACCAAAACCTTTTTTGAAATGAACATTCCCCAGGAGCTGCGCGATGCTGCCGAGGTAGATGGCGCAACCGAATTTACTTTTTTCCAAAAGGTTGCTTTGCCCCTGTCGAAGCCGATTATTGCCGTTATCGCTTTATTTTATGGCTCAGGGCACTGGAACGCCTATTTTAACGCACTTATTTATTTGCGTCAGCGTGATTTGTTCCCGCTTCAGGTGTATTTAAGAGAAATTCTTATTCTTGATCAGAACACCGATATGATGGGGGACGTCAGTGATGGTCGTGTGCTGGTGGCACTTACGCTGAAATTCGCCGTTATGGTGGCTGCTATAGCGCCGTTATTGCTTGTATTTCCGTTCGTGCAGCGCTTTTTTGTAAAGGGTGTATTGATTGGAGCTTTGAAAGAATAGACAGCGTTTCATGCTGAACCATGAGGAGACGGAGGCTTTACAAATGGAGATAGAGAAAATCAAAAACTTGTCGGTGGATGTACACAGATTAACGAATGGTGAAGGGCATTACTTTTACGGTTATTATGATAATCCGTCGTGGAGCGGGAATGACCGTTATCACTTGTATACAAAAGTGAAATTTTGGGATCGCCTGCAGACAAGCGAGGATATTGCTGAATTGGGCATGATTGACGTGGAGACCGGTCAGGAAATCCCGCTTGCGGAAACGACAGCCTGGAATTTTCAGCAGGGAACGATGCTGCAGTGGCATCCGCTGGCCCCGAATGATGAAATTATTTTCAATCAGCAGACGGATGACGGCATTAAAGGCGTGGTAATGAATGTCCACACCAAGGAGTCAAGATTTCTGGAGCGACCTGTAGTGAATGTCGATCCAACGGGAAAATATGCGCTGAGCGTTAATTTCTTCCGGATGTATGATTTTCGCCCGGGCTATGGCTATGAGGGGACTCCCGATCCGTTCGTAGATATGCCGCATCCTGTGGAGGACGGAATATTCCGGATTGAGCTGGATACAGGCATTAGCAAGCTGGTGCTGTCCTTACAGGAGATTTGGGACTTTACCAAGGGCTATTTTGCAGGCGAAGATCAGAAGATTATGATTAATCACATCAATTTGAATACAGATGGAACCCGATTTGTTTGTTTGGTAAGGAATTTTCCTGCAAATGGTAAAAGTTGGAAAACGGCGATATTGACAGCCAAGCATGATGGCTCTGATCTATTCCTGTTGTCCGATTATGCTTATGCATCCCATTATCATTGGCGTGATCCACAGCATCTCGTGATTTATTCGAGCGGCTTGGAAGGCTCGACAGCGGGTGTTCAATTGTATGAATTGAAGGATCAAACACACGAGGTTACGCTGCTGGATCAGCAGTACTTTTTGAGGGATGGCCACTGCACCTATTCGCCGGACAGGACTATTATGCTGTATGATAGCTACCCCGATGAGGACAGCTATCGTCATCTGTATGTATATGATTTGATCAACAGGAAGGGTGTGACGCTCGGTTCGTTCTATTCCTACCCCCATATTAACGGAGAT
This sequence comes from Paenibacillus sp. FSL H7-0331, assembly GCF_001956045.1. The sequence goes on from NZ_MRTH01000004.1 coordinate 256,373, forward strand.
TTCCGCTGCGATTTGCATCCAAGGTGGAACAGGGCCGGAACCGCGCTATCGTTTGACTCCACGCATGAAGGGAATCGTCATATTTATACCGTAGATGTCAGTGACGTATTTAAATAATCGATTGGGTAAGGACAGGCTGTTTCCAAGGTCAGAATGATGACTTTGGGACAGTCTTTTTTTTGGAAACTGAAAGGTGTCTTCATCGTATAATGAGCTATCGACAAAAAGTGAGTTCATGCTTGTCATTTTAAAATAATTTCAAGATTATTTTGGATATTTATAGTAGAATAAATCCGAGTTAATTTTTTTACAGAAAAGGATATTAGAGGGGGAACGGGGCATGGCCCGACTGGAATATCGTTTACTACATAATCCTGCAGAAATGATATGTCATTATGATCCTATTTCAATCGATGAATTGTTAGTACGCAACGATTCCGATTGGTTTATTCGCGGTGGAACGATATATGAACGGCATCGTACGGAAGAGGAAGACGGTGTTCATCTGATCTATGTGATTCCAACGGATACAGCGGTAGAGCAGTCCGAACCGGAAAGCATGCAGGAAGAAGAATTCGTTGTAGAAATACGACAATTTGCAGATGAAGCTGCTGATTATCCGCTCCTTCATGTAAAGCATTACAGCAGCTTGCTTGAGGTTCTGCTGCTGCTGCAAACGGAAACGATCAAGCTGAATGGACGCAAGTGGAATAAAACATCCTTCGAGCTTGATGAGGATCGAAAAATGTTCGTTTATTATGCGAGAACCAACGATTGAGGTGACCAACGATGCAGCCAAAAAAAGAAACGATAACACACACAGAAAAGACTCCTCCCATGAATAAAACGGCGCTAATGGTTTCCGTATTCATGGTTACGGCCTTGGTGGGGTGTGGACAGACTCCCCCAAACGCCAACACCGCTGCATTAGCCAACAAGACCGCTCAGGAGGCCGTGGTATCCGGCGAGGAAGAGATACAAGAGATACCGGAGCTAGCAAGCACAGATGATATTCCATATGGCGGCACCGCAGAGGATTATTGCCAGGACGATAATGGCGATAACCAATGCGATGACTCAGGAGCCAGCGTGGATAGAAACTATGTGTACAATTACAATGGAAGTACTTATTATGGCCGGGAATCGGCCGTATCCTCAGGATTAATTACCGGAGCCTTGGCGGGGCTTGCCGTAGGTGCCGCAGCTGCAGCAATCGGAGCCGCTAAAGCCGGGAAAGCTTTGCAATCCAACAAGGCAGCTCCGTCGCCCAATAATAATACGGCAGCCAACAGTAATGCCAAAAGCACAACACCTGTCGCTGACAGCAAATCAAAGACTACAACTGCACCTGCAACGACCAGCAAGCCAGCGCCTACGACAACTGAGCGCTCCGGCTCGTTCACCTCTTCTGCGTCTACTGCTCCTTCTTCCAGCTCTTCATCGGGAAGCAAGTCAGTATCAGCACCTAAAGCGTCATCCGGTTCATCCAACGGGATATCCAGCGGATCCTCCGGCGCCAAGGGTGGAATTGGCAGCTCCTCCAGCAGTTCAGGATCCAAAGGGTCAAGCAGCTAAGAGCTAGATGAAGGGTGGGGCGTAGCCTGCATGAATTACGAAGAACTCAGAAATTCGATTTATAATCCGCTGCGTGAAGAGGGCATATTTACGTGGGACTTTATGTATGAATCGGAATACGCGCTGGCTGACATTCATCTTATCACCTCGGTTGAACATGAACAGCTACAGGAGGCGACAGATCGCCTTGCGCGTATTTTCCACAAATGTTATCCCGTGCTGCAGGAGGCAGAGGATGACTTTTTGCTGGCCATGGGAATTCCCGCTGAGGCTTTGCAGACGGTTCGTATCAAGCTTCCAGCTGCTTTTGCAACGGTTTACGGAGCTTTGGATCTGGCATGGACAACGGACGGCATCAAGCTGATCGAGTTTAATGCCGACACTCCGTCTTTAATTGTAGAAGCCTATTATGTCAATGGGCACGTATGCCGCCACCACGGCGTGATTAATCCGAATGAAGGCTGTGAGCAGCATTTCCCACTAGCATTTCAACGTATGCTGGAGGGCTACGGTGAGTTGGCTTACAGCACGGAGCCTATCGCTTTTTGCTCGCTCGACTGGCATGAAGAGGATGCGGCTACGACCCGCTACTTATTGCAGCAATCAGGACTAAACGGCCGATTCGTTCCGCTCTCCGATCTCAGGGTGTATGAGGATAATCTGTATTTTGTAGATGGCGATTATTTAACACCTGTACCTATGATGCTGCGCCATCATGCCTTGGAAAAGCTGGCTATTGAGACCGATGAGGACGGTTATCCGACAGGAGCGCATACCCTCGATTTGATTGCACGAGGGAAGGTCGGTATTATTAACCCGCCGAGCGCATTTTTGTGTCAGACGAAGGCTCTCCTGGCGCTCATCTGGAGTCTTCACGAAACTGGTGTTTTTTTTAGCGAGGAAGAGCATGAATGGGTTGCCCGCTATATGCTGCCGACGTATTTTGAGAATCGCTTTATCGGTGAGCATGCTTATGTAGAAAAGCCGATCTACGGCAGGGAAGGCGGGTCGGTTACGCTCTATGACGCAGACGGAACCATCGCAGAACACAACGACAGTGATGAATACTGTGATCAGCCGATGGTTTATCAGAAACGGGTAGAGCTTCCCCAAATCACAGTTCAAACGTTAAACGGCCCTTACACAGGAAGTGCGCTATGGCGTTCTTTTATTATCGGAGGGACTCCTTCCGCTGTACTATTACGATTAGGAAATAAAATAACGGGGAATGAGTCGTTTTATTTGCCAGTCGGCCTCAAGGATTAACGGCTATGATGCTGAAACAGGAAAGGAACATGGATATGGATCTGAGTTTGATTATCACGTGGGAGCAAGTATCTAATTTTTTATTATATTTGGTAACGACCTTGGGACTTATTGGCGCAGGACTGGGTATTTTTCTAATTATTACTCCATACAAGGAAATGAAGCTGATCAAGGAAGGGACTAGTACAGATGTAACGAAGGTGAATGCAGCGCAAGCATCCGCTCACGATCTCGGTGGGAAAATGATCGGACTGTGCGTCGTGCTGGCCTCAGCTATTTATCATTCTGCTAATCTTATGGAGCTGATCCTCTGGGGATTGGTCGCTATTGTTGCCCAGATTGTGACTTATTACTTGTTTGGATGGATTACCCCTTTTAAGGTCGCCAAGGAAATACAAATGGGTAACGTATCCGTCGCGATTCTCGGGTCACGTCTCAGTCTGGGATGCTCACTTATTATAGCTGCTCTGATCAGTTAAATAGTTTAATTGGATAGTTAGACAGTTGTATACATATTAAATACATAATGGAATAATCCATCAATATTTCTGGAGCAGCCGTTGAAGGCTGCTCTTTTTGTCGTGTTCTATAAAGATTATAAAAGTGGGCATTAAAGATTATAAGCGCTCAAATAACCAACAACCATACGGTTTATAAGGATTCACCACAATTGTCGCTGTCGGGATTGTATCTATTTATCCGGTTATTCGAAATAATGAATTCAGAAGTCAGCTTCACCGACAGGGCGTCGGTATCATCCAACCCAATATCAAGAATGAGGTGCTGAATGAAAAAAAAGTATGCAATTTGCGGCGTAAGCAATCGAAGCCTGAAAATGTTCATCGGACCGATGCTTTCGACATTTTCCAATCAAGCAGAGATCGTTGGGCTGCTCGATATTGACTCCAGAAGGTTTGAAGTATGTAAGAGCAAATACCCGGAGCTTGCCGGTGTGCCGGAATACGGAGCCGATGCTTTCGATAAAATGGTCGCACAAACGAAGCCTGATGTCATTATTGTAACGGGGCGTGACGATACGCATGTCACTTATATTTTGAAGGCGCTGCAGCACGATCTCGATGTGCTTTCCGAGAAGCCGATGGCAACCACTGGGGCTGATTGTAGGCGTATTATGGATGCAGAGTCCAAGAGCAAGGGGAAGGTAACGGTGGCTTTCAATTACCGGTATGCTCCTATTCACAGCCGGATCAAGGAACTGGTGCTGGAAGGAAAGGTAGGGCGGGTAACATCCGTCGATCTGAATTGGTACATCGATACGTACCATGGAGCCAGCTATTTCAAACGGTGGAATCGGGTCAGGGAGCATTCAGGAGGATTATCGATTCACAAAAGCTCGCATCACTTCGATTTGGTCAATTGGTGGACAGGGCAGCAGCCGGTAGAAGTATTTGCCTTCGGCGCTCTTAATTATTACGGCCCTGATGGCGAGCTTAATCCGAAAAAAGAAGATGGACGCCATTGCGCGACCTGTGAGGTGAAGCCCGATTGCAATTATTATATGCGCTGGTCCTCACGTAGCAAGGAGGTTCATGTAGCAGACGATCATATCGGTGCTGTCGGCACCGTAGATGCTCAAGCTCCTTACAGCGAATACCGCTCTGATGCCTGCATCTACGATTCACAAATTGATATCGAGGATACCTATTCGGTTAACGTCAAATATAATGGCGGAGCGCTGCTCACCTATTCAGTCAACTTTTCACTGCCTTATGAAGGCTACCGGCTGGCGATTAACGGAACTAAAGGCCGTATTGAATCGATGGAATACCATTCCTCCGGCAGAGTACCATTCCCAGTCCCTGTGCAGATGATCGATTACTTTCCATTGTTTGGCTCTAAGGAAACCATTCATGTCGTTCACAGACAGGGTGGGCATGGAGGCGGGGACCCGACGCTCCTGGAGGATATCTTTCTCGGTCCCGATCCGAAGCGTCCGTATGATATTTTGTCAGGCTCGATAGATGGCGCCTATTCGGTTGGAACGGGAGAAGCGGTATGGAGATCCGTTAAGGAGAATCGTCCAATTCGGATCGAGGATGTATTGGCCTCAACTTAAATTGTACGTATCAGAAAGGAGGCGTTGGATTTGAAAACACAAGTGGCGAACGGTACAGCAAACAGCTTGAGCCATAAGGCAAGCTTGTTCTGGAGTCGGCTTATCAAAGGTCGTTATTTATACATGATGGTCACACCGGGCCTGCTGTATTTTGCCATATTTAAATATTTACCGATGTGGGGGGTCATGATTTCCTTTAAGGATTATTTGCCTTATCGGGGGTTTTGGAACAGTCCTTGGGTCGGCTTTAAGCATTTTGATCGTTTCTTCCATGATCCGGTATTTTGGCTGCTGCTAAAAAATACGTTTGTGCTTGCGATTTATAATATTGTCTTTTTCTTTCCAATCCCAATATTAATCGCATTGATGCTGAACGAGCTGCGCGTGGAATGGTTCAAGCGATACATTCAGACCGCCGTCTATATTCCCCATTTTGTATCGTGGGTCGTCGTTGTCGGCATGGTGTACACCTTTTTCTCATCCGAGGGTGGGATATTTACGAATATGCTCGTCAATGCGGGCTTCGGCAAAATTAATTTTTTAATGTCCAACGACTGGTTCAGACCTATGATCATTCTGGAGGTCATCTGGAAGGAATCTGGATGGGGAACGATTATTTTTCTAGCTGCGCTGTCAGGGGTCGATCCTACGCTCTATGAAGCCGCCAAAATGGATGGCGCGGGCCGAATGAGACAACTGTGGCACATTACGCTTCCAGCGATTCGCAGTACCATTGTGATCTTGTTCATTTTGCGGCTCGGCAGCTTTCTGGATACCGGGTTCGAGCAGGTTTTCCTGATGCTCAATTCGACGAACCGTGAAGTTGGCGAAGTGTTCGATACTTATGTGTACGTCAATGGTGTTCAGCAAGGGCAGTTCAGCTTCAGCACCGCTGTCGGTCTGTTTAAATCACTTGTCGGCTTGTGCCTGGTGCTTGCCGCTAATAAAGCAGCCAAGAAAATAGGCGAGCAAGGTGTATATTAACTCGGAAAGGAGGCTGCTGTCATGATTCATCCTTCAATGAGCTCACGCGTATTTGATATTGTCAATTCCGTGATTCTGATTGGTTTCGCATTGTTTGCCATCGTGCCCTTCCTGTTTGTATTGTCAGGTTCATTAACAGCTTCAGAGGAGCTGATGCAGCGCGGGATTGTGTTATTTCCAACGAAGTTCTCGCTGGATGGCTATCGCTATATTTTTTCAACGAATACCATTATGTGGAGCCTTGGCGTAACGGTTTTTATAACGGTCGCAGGCACCTTGATCAATTTGCTGTTCACGACATTAACGGCTTATCCGTTGGCGAGAAACGAATTTATGGGTCGCGGTCCAATTATGCTGCTCGTGTTGTTCACAATGCTGTTCAGTGGGGGCATGATTCCAACCTTTCTGGTCGTCAAATCGTTTGGCCTGCTGAACAGCTACTGGTCCTTGTTAATTCCCGGGGCGATCAGTGCCTTCAACCTGATTATATTAAGAAACTTCTTTCAGCAGCTGCCGGATGGGCTGGAAGAGGCCGCCAAGATTGATGGCTGCAACGATTTTCAAATATTGGTGCGCATCGTGCTGCCACTTTCGCTTCCCGCTATGGCTACCTTCTCGTTATTTTATGCGGTTGGCCATTGGAATACATTTTTCAGTGCGATTTTGTATATCAATGACAGTTCCAAATGGCCCATTCAAGTGTGGCTCCGCCAAATCGTTATTTTGTCACAGGGCGGGATCGGGGATTCACAAGAGATGGGCAGTGATTACGTAGCACCCCCTGGTGAGGTCATCAAGATGGCGGTTATCGTCGTCTCAACGGTTCCGATTTTGATTGTGTACCCTTTTCTGCAAAAGCATTTTGCCAAAGGGGTCCTGCTCGGCTCTGTTAAAGGCTAGGGAATCATCCAATACAACGGGAGGGCATCATGAAAATCACCAATATTACCTGCTATACAAAACCGATGGGATTGTTCTATGTTAAAGTGGATACCGATGAAGGCGTCTACGGTTTCGGTGAGTCCAGTCCGATGCGGCCTGATGTGCTGCTGCAAATTATGAACACCGTCATCAAGCCCTATGTGATTGGAATGGACCCCTTTCAGGGAGAACTGATTGAGGAGATTGTGCTTAGGAGAAATTACAAAATATCCGGCCAGCTGCTGGCAGCCGCTTATAGTGGTCTGGAAATTGCGTTATGGGATCTGAAAGGTCGCTATTTGAAGCAACCCGTGTATAATTTGCTTGGGGGTCTATATCGTGAACGTATCCCTCTCTATGCGTCCAGTATGAGCCGCGACCTGACGCATGAGGAAGAAGCCGTCAAGATTCGTGATGCGATAGACCGTCTTCAGGTAAAAGCCGTCAAAATCAAGGTGGGGCCGCGTTACGGTACAGGACTGCCCGTCGATCTGGACGATGATGTACGCAAGGTTAAGGCCGCACGGGAAGCGATAGGCCCGGATTGCAAGCTGATGATCGATGGCAACAGCTCGTATACGTATATTCAGGCGGTTCAGCTGTTTGACAGAATTAAGCAATATAACATTTATCATTTTGAGGAGCCTTGTCCTTATTATGATGTGGACACCTATATCAAGCTGGCTAACACGCTGCCCGTACCGATTCATGTCGGGGAGCAGGATTGGAGCATCTTTACGTTCCGTGATTTTATAAGCAAGGGAGCCTGCCACTTGTACGCTGCCGATCCGGTCAAATGCGGAGGGCTGTCCAGTGCGAAACGCGCTGCCGCCTTGTGCCGTGCATTCGGCATTCATTATGTGCCGCATAATACAACCAAGGGCATCGGTTTTGCTGCAGCGATCCATTTGGCTGCCAGCTCACCGGAATGCAGCAGCTATTATGAATACAACATAGAAACGAACAGCACACGAGAGCGCTACTTGAAGCAGCCTTTCGAGGTACAGGATGGTTATATACTTGTGCCGCAAGGACCAGGCCTCGGCATTGAGCTGGACGAGGAGCTTATGGAGTCGACGCTTGACGTTTTCCGTTAATTATTTAATGAAACTCTATTATGAGCTTGACCATTTCAGGAGGCGAATTTATTCATGCAAACCAAACGTATCATCAAACAAGGTCTGATGGCTGCCGGAGCTTTATCCTTAGCTATTACTTCTGCATGTGCAAATGGCGGAGAGTCCAAGTCAGGAGGAGCGGCAGCGACCGGTCCGGTTGAAATTACGATGATGAACCAGTATTTAACAGCAGAGCCGCCCAAAATGGACAGCGAGCCGATGAAGCTGCTTCAGGAATATACCAACACCAAGCTGAACGTAACCTGGGTCCCGAGTGCCAGCTATAGTGAGAAGGTAACCGCCTCCATTGCTGTGGCTGGTGATTTACCGAAGCTGCTGCTTGTGAAGGACGACCGCAATCCGGCAATTATTGAAGCGGCCAAGGCAGGTCTGTTCTGGGAGGTGGGTCCTTATCTGAAGGATTATGCCAATCTGAAAACGCTGGATGAGGCCCGCTTATCCAATATTTCTATAGAAGGCAAAGTGTACGGTATTTATCGCTGGCGGGCTATTGCGCGAAACGGGATTATTATCCGCAAGGACTGGCTGGACAATCTGGGACTGCAGGAGCCCAAAACGATCGATGAGTTGCTCAATGTGTTCAAAGCGTTCACGTATAATGACCCCGATAAGAATGGCAAGAATGACACGTTCGGGATCTCTTTTGACTCCAACAGCTCATTAATTCTTCATCTGCTGGCAGCTATGGGAACACCGAATTTGTGGGCCTATCAGGATGGTAAGATGACACCTGATTTTATGACGAAGCCGTATATGGATGGTCTGAAAATGATTCAGCAAATGTTCAAGGACAAAGTGATGAACAGTGATTTTCCTGTTGTGAAGGACCGCACCGTGCTGGTGAATCAAGGAAAAGCAGGCGTCTACATCGGAGCCTATGATGATTTGAATGCCCGGTTTACCGATTTGTTCAAAGCCAATCCGAACGCCAAGCTGGATACAGTTGCTAATGTAACCGGTCCGGGCGGTGTTAAGGTGCAGGCAGGAAGCGGCTATAACAGCGTATTTATGATCCCGAAAACAAGTGTAAAAACAGAAGCAGAGCTGAAGCAGGTTCTGGCGTTTATTGACAAATTAGGTGACGAGAAGGTTCAAACCTTGATGAACTGGGGGATCGAAGGCAAGCATTACAAGGTAGATAACGGTAAAGCCATTCGTATCGACGAGAAGGTGTATACGGATGAAGTATATAATACGCTGTTCCAATTAATGGTATTTGATGGCAGCAAGGCACTTCCGGGCAATGTCGATCCGGCCGTTACCAAGTTTAACAAGCTTATTGCCGACAATGAGAAATTTGCGGTTCCGAATCCTGCATTGCCACTTCTTTCCAAAACCTATATGGAAAAAGGCAAGCAGCTGGATCAGGTGATGTCCGACGCAAGAACCAAATTCATTATTGGCGAGCTCGATGAAAAGGGCTTTGAGCAAGCTGTTGCCAACTGGCAAAAAATTGGCGGCGACCAGGTTATGGCTGAATACAAGGCAGAATATGACAAATCACTCAAAAAATAAATGATTTTCCGGGGAGGAGCCGATAGGTTCCTCTTCTTTCCATCAATTGTAGCGCTAATGATTATAGGATTTCATCAAGGATAATGCGATAATGGATGCAGATTGAACGTTTGAATTGACTTAGGAAAGTGAGATCGTCATGAAGCTGAAGTTATCCCGCTATCACGTAAAGTTATTTATGTTATGTTTGCTGCTTGGTGCCATTCCCGTTATGGTATTAGGTATTTTTTCGTATATGAAATCCTCCAACATTATTGAAAACAAGGTGCTGCAGGGTAATGACCAATTATTGCATCAAACCCAAATTCAGCTGGAAAACACGTTGAAAATTATTGACTTCTCGATCTTTCAGCTGGTCAATGCACAGCCGGTCAGTGATGTACTCCAGATGCCCATTCAGGCCAGAGATTTTCCGCTTGTCGATAAGGTTCTGGAAACCTTGCAGCGTATTCAGATCTATGAACTCGGTATCCGCGATATTCAACTCATCAGCATCGATCAGAACTGGATCATCAGCAATAAGGGCTACGCCAAGCTGGATGAATTTACGGACACAGGTAGGCTTGCCTTATTCACGGGTATCGATCGACCTTTCAAATGGATGACTGAAACCACAGCAAGCAAGGACGAAGCCCAGGCGCAAACGAATATATATTTGGTGAAACGCTTTCCGAGCTATTCGGCCAAGCCTGCCGCCCTGTTGGTGACCCAAATGTCCAATCAGGAGCTGTTCAAGGTACTGCCCAAAAGCAGTGAGCTTGGTTCATTGATGGTTGTAGATGAGCAGGGGAATATACTCGCGACCGATCTGTTGCCCGAAGTGGATAAAGGTCTTCGTGATTCGCTGCTGCTGCAAAATATACTGCAGACCCCCGAACTGAACGGCTACCGGATCGGACAAATCGGCAAGGAGGAGTATGGCTTCACCTTCCGCAAATCGTCGTATAATGGCTGGACCTATTTATCTATTGTATCGCTTGACAGTATCACACGGGAATCACAAGCTATCGGATGGGCAACTATATGGGCTTGCCTGATCATTCTCATCCTGATTATTATACTTTCCCTGCAGGGAGCCAATAAGATGTATTCCCCACTGCGCAGTCTGTATCAGAAGACGGCTGTCGCTGGAGAGCCCGGGGATACTCAGGTGCCGCAGGACGAATTCAAGGTGATCGAACGTCGGATGGAGACCATGTCGCAGAATAATATGCATATGACCAGCCATGTTCAAATGCTGAGACATCAACTAAAGCCATTTATGATCTACAAGCTGGTTCAAGGTCAGCTAACAGGTAAAGAGATTGAGGAGCAGCTGCAGCTATTCGGCTACTCGCAGCAATTTCGCTGGTTGGCAGTCGTAGCCATACAAATCGATACACTGGAGACAACGCGCTATAGTGAGCACGACCGTGATCTGCTATTATTTGCGATCAGCAATATTGTGGAGGAAACGGTTGCAGCGGAGCATCGTCTGAATCCCGTCGTCATCGATCAATCACAGGTGACCGTCATTAGCAGCAATCACGATTCACCGGATGCTTTCAAGGATTTTATGTATGCAACGATTAAGCAGGTCCAGGAAAATGTATTGAAATTTCTCGATCTTCCTGTCAGTGCGGGTATCAGTCGGCCTTTTATCACCTACGACCTGACGTCCAAAGCATATGCGGAGGGTCTTGATGCATTAAAATACCGGATTACGAAGGATACCGAAACGATTCTGTTTATCGAGAATGAGGAACCGGAAACCCAAATGGTGTTTTTCCCGGAGCATCTGGAGAAGCAACTGGTCGAAGCGGTCAAATTCGCCGATGATAAACGCGCACATGTGCTGTTGATGGAGTTTCTGCAAATTTTGTCCAACCGTGAACTCACCCATAATCAGATGCAGAACTGGCTCATGAAGCTGCTGATGGATCTGCTGTATATTCCAGAGCAGCAGGATGCCGCTATTTCTTCCCTGGATACGAATGCAATTCCGTTATACCTGCAGCTAAAACGCCTGAATACCGTTCAGGAAATCGAGCAGTGGCTGATGCAGCAAATTATTGAACCGATTATTCAAACGATGGATCAAAGTAAAGAAGCACCTTACCACAAAATATCCAATGAAGTGGTAAGAATCATTCAGAGCGAGTATGACCGTGAGCTGACGCTGGAGGAATGCGCTTCGCGGCTCAATTACCATTCCAGCTATATCCGGCGTGCACTCAAGAAAAGCATGAATATCAATTTTAGTGATTACCTGCTTGCCTACCGGATGGATATTGCCAAGAAATGGCTGACCGAAACGGAGATGAAAATCACCGATATGGCTCGCAAGCTGCAGTATAACAATCCACAAAATTTTATCCGTTATTTCAAGAAAACGACTGGCATGACACCCGGACAGTACCGGGAAGTATCGCTAAGCGAAAATGGAGGCTGATTGTGATGTGGAATCCCGATGAATTTCTTGAACAGCTGTACGACCGTCAGACGTATGTTCACGCCTTTAAAGCGAACACCCAGGCCGAGTGGAGTGAATGGAGAACAGCATTACAAGAAAGGCTGATCCAAGCGCTGGTGCTGCCACAAAGAGACGTGGTTCCGCTGAACCCTGTGTGCCTGGAACGAGTGGACTGCGGCGATTATATTCGCGAGCATATCGAGCTGACGACGGATCATTTTTTGAAAATGCCCTGTTATGTACTTCTGCCTAAACAGGTAACACCTCAAGCTGGAGAAAGTTCGGAGGGTACTACTCCCGCGATCGTCGCTTGCCCAGGTCATGGGTATGGGTACAAACAGCTTATAGGGCTGATGCCAGACGGAAGTGTGAGGGAGGACGAGCCAGGTATTTACAAGGATTATCCCATTGAGCTGGTAAAGCGTGGGTTTATCGTCATCGTGCCTGAATTATTGGGCTTGGGTGATCGAAGATTGATGCAGGATCAGGACAAGGAGCCGAATGCCAACTCCTGTTTCAGATTGTCCACGAATCTGCTTATGGCTGGTAAAACGTTAGCCGGTTACCGTGTTCATGAGATGATGTGCTGTGTCGATTATTTATTATCCCTTCGTGAGGTAGCTCCTGAGAGGATCGGGTGTATGGGCTTCTCCGGGGGCGGGAACGTTATGGCATTAACAGCGGCTATTGATGAACGAATTCGCGCTGCTGTCATTAGCGGGTTTACCAATACCTACAGGGATAGTATATTGGCCAAGCCCCACTGCTCGGATAATTACATACCGGATCTGCTGAATATTGCTGAAATGCCCGATATATGGGGTCTTATCGCTCCTCGGCCTTTGCTTATTGAATCCGGTCAAGCCGATCTCGGATTCCCGATTGCAGGCGCAATTAAAGCGCTTCACCATTTAAAATCGATTTATCACGTACTCCATGCAGAAGATCAGCTGGAGGAAGACATCCATCCGGGCAAACACGAGGTATCGGGTGCCATAGCTTATGACTGGCTTCAACGGCATTTGTCTGCATTGTAACCATTCTGAAGGAAGTCCCATTGCTTCACCCATATAATGTCAAGGAGGGTATACCATGCATAAAGAACAGCAAATCCGTCTCGGAATGATCGGAATGGGCAAGGTTTCCGTGGAGAGGCATATTCCATCCATCCACTCCTTGAATGATCCCGATGTACAGATCTATGCCGCTGCAGACGCCATGCCGGGACTGGCTGACAAAGCTGCGAGCCAATTCAATATTCCGCATAGCTTTGAGGATTATAAAGAGCTGCTTGCGATGAAAGAGATCAATGCCGTTTCCATCTGTACACCTACGTTTACTCACGCAGCAATTGCCATTGATGCCTTAAGGGCCGGGAAACACGTGTATCTCGAAAAGCCAGCAACCCTGAATGAACAGGAAATGCGTCAGGTGCTGGATGCTGCCAAGCAAAGTGGTAAGGTGTTTATCGTTGGCTCCAATGGCATGCTGCAAAATCAGATGTTCATGTTTAAACAGATGATCGACAATAAGGAGCTGGGCGAGGTTTTCAATGTTAGCATTACACGTGCATCCTCTAGAAGCAGCGGCAACCATAAACGCAAAACAATCGGCGGTGATGGCATCAGTATGGAGAGTGCATCCCACAATGTGGAGTGGGCGCTCTATTTCTTGAATGATCCAAAACCGATATCCGTAACAGGTCTCGGCTATTACAAATATGATAATCTATCGATACCTCTTGAGCTGAGAGAAGCTGGCGAAGTGGATGATTGCTCCCTGGCGCTAGTTCATTTTGATAATGGGAGCAGCTTTATGTATAAGGCAATGAGATCGGCCGTAGCTCCTGCCGAATATGAGGTTAACATTCAAGGAGATACAGGCTTGATCCGCTATGATGTCAACCAGTGCTATAAAGAGAAATCCGATGACTGTATACGTATTTATACCCAGCATAAGGATGGGCAGCTTATGGAATCCTCACCGCTGATCTCCTGCGGAAGAACCCATGCTGCGATGTACGCGCATTTTTGGGATTGCATACGTCAAGGGAAGCAATCTCCTATCAGCAGCGGAGAGAGAAGCGTAAGAGTGATGGAGATATTGGACGCACTGCAATTGTCGATGCGCAATAAGGGGCTGCAGATCAGGCTGGATGCAAACTCCGGTTTCGGAGGGAATTAGGATGATAGGGCTCAGCTGCCACTCACGAAATTACGGTCCCGGTACACCGGATGAAATTTTTGCATTTATTAAGAGACTCGGCTATGAATATATTGATGTTGATTCGGTCGGTACGATCAGACAGGGCGATGTTATCGAGAATCCGAAGAAACAAGCGCAGCTTGTCCAAGAGCTTACCGCCAAATACGATCTCAAGCTGGCCGAATATTTTCTGGGAACTGTCGCTGTTGATGGAATTAGTGTGAATAACAGTCAACCGGACACTGTGCTCAGGGGTAAAATGCTGGATAACTTTGCCCGGATCTGCGCTTATGCCCAAATGGCCGGTTTTCGAAGCATCATGGGGTCAGCCGGAGCGTTACACAAGGAAGTGGGTTATGAGCGATCATTCGACAACGCGGCTAATACACTCCGCCAAATGGTGGCCATAGCAGCCGAGCGTAGCATTTCCTTTCACGTCGAGCCCAGCCGAGCCTCGCTGCTGAACGTACCCTCCCAAGCTATGCTAATGGCGCAAACCGTAGAAGGCTTAAAATATACACTGGACTTTCTGCATTTTCAGGTGAACGGTTATGATCAGAAGGAAACGATGGAGCTCTTGAATTATACGGGGCACATGCATGCAAGACAAGCAGCAGTCGGTTGGCCGAAGTGTCCATTCGAGCATGGGGAAATTGATTTTGATGCCATTATTAAAAGGCTAAGAGGGCTTCGATGGCAGGGCATTATTGCGATGGAATTTTGGAATGGACCCGAGGAAGAGGCAGCTGGCATGAATCCGGTCGAACAGACTCTGTTGATGCGTTATCACTTGAAGGGACTTATCAAGAAATACGAATGTTAATGACGGGTTCCGCTGACGCAATAAGTTGGCTGGAACCTTTTTACTTGCAGCTTTTTTATTGTTAAATTACCGAACTCGTACTACAATAAGATGAGCAATATAAAAGGTTGGTGAATTGGAATTGAGTAAAGCGATTATTAACGTGCTTGAGAAATATGCTCCAAAGCTGATTGACCTGAAAAAACAGCTAAAGTCGGTATCATCTGACGAAAAAATGATCATGGGTCAGCTTGATGAAGAGATTAACGGATACAGCTCATCCCTTATTAATAAGAAGATATATGAACTCAAGCGGATCTCAGGAAAAATAGTTGAGACTCGAAATGATATTTCCCAAAAAATCCTGATGAATCTTGAAAATCATAGCACCCCCAATGAAGAGCTGTTTGAGCAGCAGGAATATTTGGAAATGCAGATTTTGATTCTGGAAAAAGCTATTCAGAGAAAGCAGGAACAGAACCGCCAATTCAGCCATAGCGTAGAGCGGAATTTTATTGACCATCCATTTATTTCTTCAACGACTCCCAATGAGTCCACGCTAAAGCTGAGACGTAACCAAAAGGGAATTCTCGAATTGAATAAGTCCGGGTTCAGAAACCTTTTTTATCAAAATAGCAATGGAACTCTGCTGCTGCCTTATGACGCGCGTAATTTATTCGGTGTTTTTAAGATGTGGGAGCAAAAGGGGAAGACCAAGGAATTTGAATTCGCTTTTAAAGAGCTGCTGCATAATGTGAATGCTGATATTAACGGCGGCGAATACGATACCCTGCATACGAGCCTGGATAACCTCGGTAAAACGTCGATTGTAATGGAAGAGTTTTATGATGCGGAAGCTAAGAAACGCAGAAGAACGAAAATTCATAATCCTTTTCAGGATGTCGATATCGATCGAGACACGAATACGGTCTTTATGAGGCTAAGCGATGATTTGTATAAAAACCTTCTGGCCGGCAACGTGGTGTCGATCAGTATTTCGCTGTTTAATGACCTTGCCACACCTACCTCAAAGAACTTGTATTTGATTGTCGTTAACAAAACAAAGGATCGCGAATTTGTTCTTGAGGTCGAAGCCTTGATTAATCATTTGGGTCTGAACACGAATGATAATTACAAAGCCTATGTAATGCTGAAAAACTCGTTTGATGAGCTGCAAAATTTTGATGTTATCCGTAATTATGAAATCGTCAAGAAGGGCCGGGTGCCGGTTAAGGTTATATTTGAACCGAGCGAATGGCTGCAAAAAGCGACGGATACGATCGAGGAACGATTGCTTATTTAACCCGAGAAGCCTCTTCATCCGAAGAGGTTTTTTAATATGTCCATGTCAAACACCTCTCTACTACGAAATAAAACACCTCTGCACTACGAAAAAATGAAAAAAAGTAACTTTTTCTCGATCTTTTTCCCACCTCTGTACTACGAAGTAAACACCTCTCTACTACGAAAGACCTCTCTACTACAAAACAAACACCTCTCTACTACGAAATGAAACCACTCTGCACTACGAACCACCTCTCTACTACGAAAACGAACCACTCTGTACTACGAAGTAACCACCTCTGCACTACGAACCACCTCTCTACTACGAAAAATAACACCTCTGCACTACGAAGTAAACCACCTCTGTACTATGATTGACCAATCTTAATCTTAAATGGTATTGTCGAAAATACTGGAATCCTGTTTAACGATCCTGAGTGTTGGGGATCACACAAAAAACCTCCGCTGTCAGCGGAGGCTTCTCTGGGAAGTAAGGTCGCCAAACCTTACTCTCCGAGCACCAGATTGCACTGGATACTCATATTGTCGATAAATCCATACCGGTTGCAGCTGTTACCAGCAGTCAGCAACCTCACCCAACCTTAATCCGCAAAAAAACGGCGCGATTGAAGGTCTGCTTAAATTTTGTCTTTTAAGGGATTGTCCGTATATTGTAATGAATTGAACTTGTCCTGTAAAGTTTTTTTTCAAATTAACCAGTTAGTCTTCGGAAGGAGGTATGATCGACCCATGGGAGAAGCCAAGCGAAAGTCAGACGTAAACCGCAGCGAGAGCTATTTGCTGCTGGATAATAAGAATCTGGGCAGCACTTATCCCGTCTCGGTAGATCATACCTTCCTCACCGATCTATTCAATCTGGAGAAATCCTATGCCAGCGATTCGGTGGTCATGTTTCGTAAGAACAGCCATCCACTGCGTAAATTTCACGTCACAGGAACGACTATCCGTTTCATGATGACGATCTCGCGCCGTTTTAATACAGAGGGGACGCTGGCAGGCTGTCCGCTGCACCGTCTGTATCAATTGATGGCCGAGGAGTATGAGGAAAGCTGCACGAAGGAGCAATTTTACGCGGAGGCTCACAAGCTTATTGCCCTTGGCATCCTGTCCGTTTCACGCAGCGGGATTATTAATGAGTGGAAGCTGGAGTCCTTTAAACGGGAGACAGGCCGTTTTGTCTTGTTTCACCCTCTGGTGTTCACCGCCGCGTTTACAGATTTGCCGATTGCCGCTCAAAAGCTGTATTTGTATATGGTGAACAAAAATGGTGAAAAGCTGAAGCATAAAGATAAAGAGCTGCTCGGACGCCATTCGTGGTTGTATACTCTCACTCATAAATCACGCCCCGCGCAGATTCGGGAATTATTACATTCACTTTCTGAGTTGGAGATCAATGGGCAGCGGCTATTTCTCGAATGCTCGGTGGAAAAGGATTCGCTGGGCCGTTGGGCTGTTCATTGGGTGCTCAACCCGGCCTTCGTTGTTCAGCATGTGCCTGGTGCGCATTACCGTATGGTTCCGAAGGCAAAAATCCCCTACTCGCAAACGGTCTCTCGTCTGCGTCAGCTGTTCAGCTTCTATCGGATTTCTGAGGTAGAGCAGCTTGGCAATGGCAATGTGTTCCTCGGTTTGGCTCAACTGTTACATCATGCAAGCATGACCATACTCCGTTATGCAGCAGCCCGGATTCGGGACATCGTAATGCGCTACGGTTTTCATGGTATGGACTTAGTCAGTATGCTTACTGTTGAGCTAGAGGACCGTTCCTTCGCTGCCTATATGGAGGTTATGAAGGAAACCGGAGCTTATCGGTATATAGAGGCCTTCGAAAATGAGGGCGTGTATGCTGAAGCAAGGCCGCTCCAGTTCTTCCGCGCGATTAAGGACAAGTTCTCGCTTCGCGAATTTGCCAAGGTCTGCAGCAGGGCAGTCGCTGAGCTTGGAGAGCGGTATAGCAACCCGATGAAGACACCTATCTCTTCCGCGGACGAGCACAGGTTCAGAGATAGTGCTCTTCATCATGAGGTTTTTTACCTGGAGGATCTCCTGCTTGAGCTTAAATCATCTATGAATGGAAAAGTGACTGCGTAGCTTCCTGTAATTTCAGGAGGCTGTTTGTCTTACCCAAAATCAAATGACGATCTTTCCCAAAAGCAGAATCCACACAGAACTATCGAGGATTCTCACATATTTGAACAACAAAGGGCAACAGGATTCGCTGTATCAGCGGCTGGTTGCCCTTTGTTGTTAACTAAAAGTTATGAATTCAGACAATAGGTAAAAGTCATGGTTAGTTTATTAGAAATAACGCTGTACCTATAGTTAATTAATTAGACAGCTTTTGTGGATTGTTGGGAGACAGGGGATAAGTATGTTGCCTTCTTAGGGGGAATTAGATATTAACAGGTGGATATATCGTAAATCTCTGAATCTATAACTCAATTATCATCGAGTCTGAATTTATACACATAAGTGGATAGCTTGTCTGAAAAGTTATTCACAGGCTGAATAATCACCTTTGTCTGATCTGGCTTTGCTGCTGTTGATACTTTTCCTAATAGGTACTTGATTTAATAGATACTAATTTTTAAAAGATAAATAATTTGGGAGCATTATTTAATAAAAATTTAAATATTGATAATCCCTTTATTTTCCATAAAAAAACATGATAGATCTCATAAATTGAACAAAGCGTGAACAGATTGTCCTATTATGAATTGATATTCTTCTTTCTATAACTTTAGTTAGATGTGATTTTTATTAAGGTTTTGTAGAGTTATGTCGAACTATATTCTGCATAGAAAGAAGGATTAACGACAGCATGAAGCTAAAACAATTTACTACTTATGTCCTTGCTTTGATGATGCTTGCTAATGGTAGTACGGCACTTGCCGCCAGCTTCTCGGATACAGGGAATCATTGGGCCAACAGCAGTATCGAACAGATGGCTGCTTCCAAACGAATTAACGGTTATCCCGATGGGACCTTTAAACCGGATCGTCAGGTCAGTCGAGCAGAGTTCGTCAATATGGCCAACCAAACCTTCGGTTTATCTGGAACAGCTGCAAACACTAACTTTAATGATGTAAAGTCTGCAGATTGGTTCTATCCACAGGTATCAGCTGCACAATCTGTTGGTTATATCCAAGGTTATCCTGACGGAACCTTCAAACCGAATCAATCGATTTCAAGAGAAGAGGCAGCGGCTGTTTTGGCGAGGCTTCTAAAACTGGATACAAGCACTCCAAGCACCCTCACAGTCAAAGATGCGGAAGTAATCGATAGCTGGGCTAAAGGTAGCGTCTCAGCTCTTCTGAGCAAGCAAATATTCAATGGCTACGAGGATGGGTCCTTTAAACCGTTTGCTCCTATTTCACGTGCTGAAGCAGCAACTGCATTTCAACGTTCTTGGGAATTGAACCAGCTGTCTGTAACGGTTCCAACGGATGGGAAGTTTAACATTTCAAATGTAAATGGTGCTAACGGTTTGGTTACCGTCCTATTTAACCAGGCATGGACTACGGAACCAACCCTAGCCGATTTCAAAGTCACACAATCTGTAAATGGCGAGACAGAAACAATTGTGACTCCAACCAGCTTGTCTGTAGATGCATCTGCCAAAACCGTTAAGCTGGTTGTCCCTACAGTGAGTCAAGGCTCTGTCGTATTTAGTGTATCCTATCAAGGATTGGCAGCTGCAGCTGCTCCAGCTTTTACAATCGCTGCTGGAGGCGGCGGATCAGGATCTGGTTCAAGTTCAAGCCAAAGCTCGTCTAACAATGTTTTATGGATATCGAATACATCAGCTATATTTGATGGGCTGTTACTGACAAAGATCGAGGCTGCTGTCAATACTCAAGTAACCAAAGTTGAAATTATGAAGAATACTGTGAAATTGAACGATGCGATTCCTGTCAATGGAAGTATATCGGTCAATTTAATTGGAGCACAAAGCGGGGATACGTTGACGTTGACGGCTTACAACGGTTCGATATTGCTCAAATCCTTTTATGTGAATGTTCAGTAAATGCATAGTTTGTAGCTCGTTATTAAATTGCATAATGAAAGGTGAGAACCCATGTCCAAAGCAACCAAGAAGCTGCTTATTACTGCATCTGCCTCTGTATTTCTAATGGCAGCAACTGCCGCACCTACCTTCGCAGCTCCGTCCAATCCGGGCTACTATGTAGGCAATCAAAAATATCTGCTTAGCGATATAGCAGCAAACCCAAGCCTGCTCGTACAATTGAACAATAACTTGAATACGAAGGGGCTTTCCAGTTTTATTGCGGATTTACCTGAGGGCCGACTCAATTATGCCCAATTCATGGCTGCGAATCCTGGTAAGCTTAATCTGTCTGCTTTTAAAACATTCGCTGCTGCGCATCCTGCAGTCATTCCGGCTGACGCCGTTATCATACGCCCTGATGGAAGAGAAGAACGCGATCCTGACTCACCGCTGCCTGGAATAAGTGTGCAGAATGGACTCATTACCATTAGCTTTAGTAGTGCGCCTTCGGTCACACCTACTATTAAAGACTTCGTTGTTACACAATCGGTGTATGGAGGCAGTAATCCTCAGGTTATCGTTCCTTCGGGTCTCCAGCTGAATTCAGACGGTACCATGGTATCGCTGAGTGTACCCACAATAGCTGCAACGGATATTGCTCAAAGTATTGTATACACAGTGGCTTACAAGCTCTCCAGTACGGTATCAGCAGGTTTTACATTGGCCGCCAACCCAACGACGGGACAGCCGGTAGAGCAGGCAGCGATAAGTACCGTAAGCGCGGTGAACGGAACCATCACAGTGAACTTCAATAAACCCGTATCTGTCGCCGAAGCAACCTATGGTATGAAGATTAGTCGGTCCATAGATGGTGGAACAGGCTCAACTGAGGTACCTTCCCTGGTTCAAGCATCCGGTAATACCGTTACCTTTAAGGTGGCTGAGGTGGGACAGACGGCTGCTAAACAAAGTGTGGTATACAGTCTATCCTATATGAATGGAACTACCATCAATACGGTGGGCTTTACCGTAGCCAAGATTCCTGATGCGGTTATCAACTCAGCTAGCGCGGTGAACGGAACCATCACGGTTATTTTCGATAAGGCTGTATCTATCGCCGAAGCGACCAAGGGCATGATGATTATTCGGTCCATAAATGGTGGACAAGTCTCGACCGAGGCACCTTTACCGATTGAAGTATCTGGTAACACCGTTACCTTCAAGGTGAACGAAGTGCAATTTACAGATGCAGATCAAAACGTCGTGTACAGCTTGTCCTATTTGAATCAAACCGCCTACAATACGGTGGGCTTTACCGTAGCCAAGATTCCTGATGCAGTTATCAACTCAGCTAGCGCGGTGAACGGAACCATTACGGTTAATTTCGATAAGGCTGTATCTGTCGCCGAAGCGACCAAGGGCATGAAGATTAACCGGTCCATAAATGGTGGGCAAGTCTCGACTGAGGTACCTTTATCGATTGAAGCATCTGGTAGCACCGTTACCTTCAAGGTGAACGAAGTGCAATTTACAGATGCAGATCAAAGTGTGGTGTACAGCTTGTCCTATCAGAATCAAACTGCCTACAATACGGCGAGCTTTACCGTAACCAAGATTATTGTTAGTGCGGTTAACGGTAGCGTGACCGTCAAATTTACAACAGTCGAAACAGTAAGTGAAGCTATTTACCAAAATCTTAAGTTCAAACAGTCGATTGACGAAATGACACCTACTAATGTAACTCCAACAGCTTCTGTGCTGGATTCTGTGAATAATTCGGTTACCTATACCGTTCCAGCTCTTCAAAAACTGTATACGGAGCAAAGCGTCACCTATAGTGTTTACAACGGTGGAAGCATTGCAGTAGGATCGGCTTCATTCAAAATACATAAATTACAATCACCAACGATTAATACTCCTGTCAGTCTCAATAATGGAAATAAAACAGTAACTGGAACTGGAGAACCCGGGTTTAAAATGAAGGTAACAATTACCGATGGAATTAATTCTATAGATAATTCTGGTGAGGAAGTTACAGTTGGAATAAATGAGATAGATAACAAGTATTCTATCTATTTTTCTACCAAAGTTTACTCATTAATAAACGGCCCTATTACCCTTACAGTAACACAGCGTGATACTGATAACGGCAGAGAACAAACAATTAGTGGTATCACAGGAACCAAAAGTCCATAAAATGCAGTTGGTAAAGAGAAATCCATTCTACAACGTCACTTTTCAACTTAATGTCTAATACACAGATACACGATGAAAGTGGTGAATCCATTGACCGACATATACGTCCTACAGCCTTTGGAGATTCAGCCCTACGAACATCTGGCACTACAGGATTATATTCATTATTTCATGCAGAATGATGATCTACCTACCCGGATCAGGATAGGAGCAAGCATCAATGGGGTTCCGGCAGCTCTAGTTTTGGCTGAGATCAGGACAATCGACGATTTGGGGATCTTGCATTCATTTGGAATCGCGCCTCCTTATCAGAGTGAAGCTTTAGAGCAGGAGTTGCTCCGTTTTACTGTAAAGCAGTTTAAGGAGCTTGGCATCCGCAGCTTACAGATTACCCTGCAGCCGGGGCATAGTATTAGTTTCCCAAGCTCCCTGACAGCATGTGACTGGCAGAAGGATGAAGGGGAGGTGACGCATTATCACTTTGATTGCCTGCTACTTAATAGTCATTCCAAATGGAGTCGGGATATACCGCTGCCCAAGAGCTATTCAGTACACGACTGGCAGGACATCACTGTCAGGGGATGGGAGGAACTGAAGAGGGCGGACTGGTATCCATATGCCCTTTCTCCATTCGAAAGCTACAGCTTCGGTACTATTGATCAGCAAGCCAGCTTGTGGCTTCGCCAAGGTGAAGATATTGTCGGATGGATCGTGGCAAAGCGTTCCAATGAGCAGTTTTTGTACTGGAGCTCAATGTTCATCAGAGAGGATGTTTACCGCAAGCATGTTGGTATTCCTTTCATACAAAGGATGATCAGACGTCAGGTCGCGTTGGGGATACCTTACGGTTGCTTTGATGTGAATGCCTATCATCAACAGTTCCAACGCTTTGTCAACAAACGAATTGCGCCCTATATTTTCCATCGTCAGGAAGTACAGGTTTTTAGTAAAACTCTGTAAGACCAATTCGATACCGGCAGTACAACCTATGAATGAATAGATGAACTAAGAAACAGCAGGTTTATATGCAAGAACAAGAGCCTACGTTTTTCACACATTTACTGTGGAAAAACGTAGGCTTCTTTTTTCACATTTCGGAAAAGGCTGGATACTATGGATTTTTTAGAACAACCCTATTCTCACACCGTAATCACGCTAATCCCGAGCTCCTGCAGTCGTTCTAGCGTTTCCTTGCCTATGCGACGGTCCGTAATAATGACATCGACCTCGGACAAATCGGCAACATGCGTGAATGCCTGCACGCCGAATTTACTGGAATCGGCCAATAGAATGACCTCATCCGCCATGCCGATCATCTTTTGCTTAATACGGGCCTGCAGCTCGTTGGATTCGCTGATGCCGCGGTCAAGATGAACGCCCTTGCACGATAGGAACACTTTATTGACATGGTAGGCGTCCAGGGAACGCTCGGCCAGTGGCCCTACGAAGGACAAGGAACGCTGCGCTAATATGCCGCCTGTTGAGATGACTTCGATCTTTTCCTTACTGCTCAGCTCCGTTGCGACCTTGATTGCATTGGTCAATACGGTGAGAGACAGATCAGGCAGATCGGCAGCCATATACCAAGCCGTCGAACTGGCATCCAGCAAGATACGATCCTTCAGGTCGATCCGCTTGATCGCTTCCTGAGCTATTCGTTTCTTCTCATCGGCATAGGTGATTTCCCGTTCAGCATATGGAATTTCCGGCTGCTGATTGTCCTTGACACTGACCGCTCCGCCATGCGAGCGGCGCAGTCGTCCGGCTTGCTCCAAGCGGTCCAGATCACGGCGAATCGTCTCCTCCGTAACCTGACATAGCTCGCTCAGCTCAGAAACTCGGATACCGCCTCTTTCGTTGACCAAACCTACAATCTTTTCATAACGCTCCGCAACCAGCATGCTTACCCTCTTTTCACAAACAATGTTATTCAGTCATTCCTGTCAGCTTCAGAAATTGATCATAGGCGTCGGCCCACAGATCTTGTGCTTCAGGTTCATAAGTGATAATGCTAAAGGAATCCCGGATCACCTGACGCGCTTCCCATATGTCCTGAAACACCCCTTGGGCAATCCATTGAACGGCCATATTGCCGATAGCGCTGCCTTCAGATGGACCCGCCCATACCGGCTTGCCAATCGCATTAGCTGACCATTGGCAGAGCAGCGTATTTTGAATGCCTCCGCCAACCATATGCAAACCGTTAAACCGCTGCCCGGACAAGCGTTCCGTCATTTCAAACACGTAGCGGTATTTGAGAGCAAGGCTTTCGAGAATGCAGCGAACGATTTCACCGACCGTTTCAGGGGCTTGCTGTCCAGTTTGACGGCAATATTGGGCTATTCTTGAAGGCATATCTCCAGGAGCCAGAAACAGGGCATCATCAGGATCTATGAACGCCTTGAATGGCTGAGCAGCTCCGGCCAATTGTACTAATTCGGGAAAAGCATACGATTTTCCTGCTTTCTCCCACACGCGGCGGCTTTCCTGCAAAATCCACAGGCCCATAATATTTTTGAGCAGGCGATAAGTACCCTCGACGCCACCTTCATTGGTAAAATTGAGCTTCTGCGCCATTTCATTAATGACGGGCTTGTGAACCTCGGTTCCCATCAGCGACCAGGTGCCACAGCTCAAGTAAGCAAAGGATCGATCCGTAGCCGGAACCGCTGCGACGGCAGATCCTGTATCGTGTTCGGCAACCGCATAAACGGGAATCGAAGGTATGCCCAGCTCTTCACAGACGGATGCTTGCAGCATACCGGCTTGACTTCCAGGCTGCAGCACATCGCCAAACCACGATGCAGGGAAATCCAGCAGTCGGAGGAGCTCAGCATCCCAATCACCTTTAACGGGATTGAACAGTTGGGTCGTTGTAGCATTCGAAAACTCATTGTGCATCTCGCCCGTCAAGAAATACCTCAGCAAATCCGGAATCATCAAAAACCGATTATCTGCCTGCAGCCAAGGGGAGTTAGCCTGTTTGAGCGCAAACAACTGAAATATTGTATTAAACTGCAAAAACTGAATGCCTGTTCTCCCAAAAATAACCGACGCCGGGATCTGTGCAAACAAGGTTTCCATCATATCTTCCGTATGTCGATCCCGGTAATGATAAGGGTTCCCAACCAGCTCACCATTTTTGCCGATAAAGCCAAAATCAACGGCCCATGAATCAATGCCGATGCTGTTTACTTCAATTCCCTGGTTTTTGGCGATTAGCAGTCCTTGCTTAATTTCATGATACAGCCGTAAAATATCCCAATGCAAGCGGTCGCCCACCTGCACCGGATCATTGGAAAACCGATGAAGCTCCGTGATTTCGATCTTGCCATCTGTAAGGCGACCAAGCAGCGCTCTGCCGCTGCTCGCCCCCAGATCAAAAGCGACAATGTTCCCCAAAGGATATCACCCTTATTCGTTAATTAGTTTCCGCGTTTAAGCAATACTTCCTGCTCATAGGTTTTTACTTCTGCCAGCCACTCTTCACGCACCGGCACGCCTTTGGACGCGCAATAGTAATCCCAGATGGCGCCGAAAGGATAGGACTTGAACTCTTCCGTCAATGCCAGACGTGTAGTGTAGTCGCCTTCAAGCTCCGCTTTCTTCAGGGCTTCCACAGGATCAAGCATCGCACGCATCAGTGCTTTGATCGTGTTGCGTGTGCCGATTACCCAAGCCGCTACACGGTTAATGCTCGCGTCGAAGAAATCGAGGCCAATATGTGTTTTTTCAAGCAGATTGCCGCGCACTAATTCTCTGCCGATCTCGATCAGCTCATCGTCCAGCGTTACCACGTGATCGCTATCCCATCTCATCGGGCGGCTGACGTGCAGCAGAATGCCATCGGTGAAGAGGGCAAGGGATGACAGCTTGTTGGAGATAACCTCTGTCGGGTGGAAGTGACCTGCATCCAGGCAGATCAGCTTGTTATTTTGGATGCCATAGCCCATATAGAACTCATGGGAGCCGACCACGTACGCTTCTGAGCCGAGTCCAAACAGCTTGCTTTCAACGGCGTCCAGGTTATAGGCTGGATTGAGCTCTTCAGCGAATACTTCGTCCAATGCTGATTTCAGGCGCTGTCTTGGTGCCATACGGTCTGCCGGAACATCCTTGTAGCCATCTGGAACCCATACATTTGTGACGCAAGTTTGACCCAATTGCTCACCGAAAAAGGCGCCGATTTTTCTTGAGGTTTTGCAGTGATCGATCCAGAATTGACGAATTTCCGGGTCGGAGTGGCTTAAAGTAAATCCATCCTTGGATTTTTCATGGGAAAAACAAGTCGGATTGAAGTCCAGACCCAAGCCTTGCTCCTTGCACCAGTCTACCCATTTTTGAAAATGCTTGGGTTCCAGCTCATTCAGCTCGACCTTTTCATCTGTATCCGCATAGATCGCATGGAGATTTACTTTGTGCTTGCCAGGAATCAAAGAGAACGCTTTCTCCAAGTCTGCTCGAAGCTGTGCAGGGGATTGTGCCGCTCCAGGATAATTACCGGTTACGGAAATACCACCGGTCAAATCTTGATCACGATTAAGGAATCCTTTTACATCATCGCCTTGCCAGCAATGCATCGAAATTTTGACTTTTTCCAGCTGTTCGAGCACTTGATCGACGTTGATGCCATGAGCTGCATACAGTTCTTTCGCTAATTCATAATTGGCTTGAACATTTTTGTCCATTGGTTAAGCTCCTCTACCTTAGGATTTGATGGGATAAGCGATGACTGACATCAGAGCATTCTCGGCCTGAGTCGTATCCAGACGGCTGTATTGTACAATAATCGGAATATGGCTTTGTACTTCAATCGCATAGGGAACACCAAGTGGAATAGACGTTCCTTCCTTGGTAGCCAGGGAGCTCGTGCGGATATGCTTGGTCCGGCGACCGGCAACCGTTTCCTGAATGTCCTCAAGAGGAGGACGGTCCTCGAAAAAAATCGTAATGGTAATGTGTGCATCCTCCGAAGAGGTGTTCAATACGCAGATTGATTCGTGGCTGGTTAACGTTCCGGAGCTGAACTCCGGAATGTAACCATCAGGAATAATCCAAAGCTTTTCCCCTGTAGCAGACGGCATGTCATAGCCTCCTTTTAATAGTAAATCTATGAGTTATCCGATGTATACAAAGGGGTAAACATGCCTTCATTGTATTGGTTTGTATACATCGGAGTACACTTAAAAACATACTTGCACAGACAATGATTAACGAGTGAATGCAGCAGGAACGCCGCCGTCAATTGTTAGCATGCAGCCGGTTGTTTTATCGGATTTGGAAGATGCAAAGAAGGCAATTCCTTCAGCAATATCACGCGGATAAATATTAACGAGCAGGGTGGTACGTTTACGATAATGCTCTTCCAGTTGATCGGGTTCAATGCCGTAGGCAGCGGCACGTTCATTGCGCCAGCTTCCGTTCCAGATCGCAGAGCCTTGCAGGATCGCATCCGGCAGGATCGTATTGACGCGAATACCGAATTCTCCGCCCTCTGTAGCGATACAACGTGCGAGATGAGCTTCCAGTGCTTTGACAGAGCTGTATGCGGATGCGCTTTTTCCGGCATATATGGAATTTTTGGAGCCAATGAATACCATGTTACCGCCGATGGCTTGTTCCTTCATCAGGATGAAGGCTTCACGGGCCACAAGGAAATATCCCGTTCCGAGCACGTTCATATTCAGATTCCATTCCTTCAACGATGTCTGATCAAAGGGGCTCGAGGTGGCAAGACCGGCATTATTGACGATAATATCGACACCACCGTAGGTGATGGAAGTCTCAGCATAAGCAGCTTGAATCATTTCTTCGCTCGTTACATCCATCTTGACGGCAATCGCGCGGTTCTCTCCATACTTGGCATTGATTTCTGCCGCTACCTTCTCGGCACCCTCCAGGTTAAGGTCGGCCAGTACGACATGCGCACCTTCAGATACAAGACGACGAGCCGTTTCACTGCCAATCCCGCCAGCTCCGCCGGTAATAAATGCAATTTTGCGGGAAAATTCCGCTTCTGCAGGAGCGAGTGACAATTTGTAAAGCTCTAATGGCCAATATTCAACATTATAGGATTCGTTTTCACTTAGCGATACGAATTGACCCAGAGCGGTAGCGCCTCTCATGACAGCTATTGCACGGTGATACAAAGCGCCGCTAACCTGTGACATCGCCCAGCTTTTACCCGTGTTGATCATACCTACACCCGGAATCAGAATGACACGCGGCGCAGCTTCAAACATTACATCGCCTTCATTTTTGTTACGATCGAAGTAAGCTTTGTACATTTCTTTATATGCAGCGACGCCTTCTTTTAGCTTCGCTTTCAAACCTTCGATATCGTCTGCATTGGGCGTCCAGTCTATGAACAGGGGAACAACCTTTGTGTGGACGAGATGATCCGGGCAAGCCGCACCAACCTGGGACAATGCTGCGGAGTTGTGTCCGCCTACAAATTGCAGAACATCGTCGGCATCGTCGAACGAAAGAATCATCTTCTTGGCATCGCTCACTGCGCCGCGAATCGTCGGCATCACTTGTGCAGCCACGGTTCTGCGTACATCTGCAGCAAGTGCTGCATGCTTCACACCACCAAAAACCTGCTCTTCTTTAATGCGTGCTTCGATGAAGTTTTCCGCTTCGGTAATGATTTTGATCGTTTGGGCGTAAGCCGCTTCAGACGTTTCGCCCCAAGTGACCAGGCCGTGTTTTTCCATAAGGACAAGCTCAGCCTTAGGGTTGTTCAGCACGCCTTCTGCGATCATTTTGGAGAGCGTGAAGCCGGGACGAATATAAGGGACCCACACGAAACGGTCTCCGAAAATTTCTCTTGCCAGCTCCTTGCCATTATCGGCGCAGCAGAGACTGATGATGGAATCAGGATGGGTATGGTCAACGTGTTTAAATGGAAGAAAAGCGTGCAGCAGCGTTTCGATCGATGCGCGTGGATGTTTGGCGTCAATCATGCAATTTGCCAAATAAGCGACCATTTCTTCATCGGGCATTTCCGATTTCTCAAATAAAGGACGAATATCCTCCATACGCAAGCCTGTAAAATTAGACGCTTTCATGGAAGCCAGGTCAGAACCGCTGCCTTTGACATACATGACCTCTACGTCACGACCACGGAAATCCTTGACGATGGTTTTGCTGGACGTATTTCCTCCACCATAATTGCATACGCGACGATCCGTACCTATCAGATTGGAACGATAGACGAGTTGATCCAGACCGGTGACTTGCTCTGATGCTTTAGACGCTTCCCACAAACTTTGTACCATGCTTATACCTCCGTATGAATGTTTATTTGATTTTGTTTACATCTTATCATATTTGTTTGTGTTTGAATATATCAAATTCAAACACAAACAAAAGTATTGTAATAGAAATAAGTTTGGTTATTTATTGTTTTGTTTTACTGATTTTCTTAAATCCGGTAAGCTTTGCGAAAAGCAGAAGGACTCATGTTGTAGGTATTGGAAAATACCCGGCTTAAATAAAATCCGTTCTGATAGCCGCATTGCTGGGCAACCGCTTCCAAAGTAAGCTCGGTATTCAACAGCAGGTTCTGCGCCTTGCGCATTCGGATAGCTGTCAAATACACGATAGGTGAGACGCCCATAGCGGTCTGGAAACGTCTGGAAAATTGCGACTGACTCAAGGCTGCTTGATCAGACAAAAGCTTCAAGGAAAGCGGCTCGTATGCGTGATTGTGGATATGTCGAACCGCGGTACGGATGACCGGATCCGCGGCAGTGATTTGAGTCGTCTTGTCCATCTGCTCTGCGGCACATAAGTACAACACATCGGTCAACAAATGCTGCTTATAAGCGAACCGCCCCTGAATGCTCGAATCAGCAAACTCGCGAATGCGCGAAAACGTCGCTGAGTAGTGATCGATTCTATGAAAGGCAACTTTGCCGGAAGAGACGTCGGGTCCAGGCACAATAGGACAACCTTCCGCATCTGTCCACCTGAATTCGATGAATAGGAAAGAGATTGGCTCCAGCGCCTGGCGGTACAGTGTCACACCGGGAGGACACAGTAGGAGCTCACCAAATTTGGCACGTCCTTCCTCATTACCCATCCGATACAAAAAGCTGCCTTCATCAGCCGCCAATAACACCCAATTCTCGTAAGTATCCTCTGCCAGCATAAATGACCTTTTAATCGAAGTATTGTACCAGCGCACCAGAGATGCTTGGAAGGTTGTGTCCAACATCGTTTGTCCTCCTCTCGGTTACGCACAAAAAAAGATATGGATGTTAAGAAGTTCCTGCATGTAAGTCTCGGTTTGTACGTAGTAAGATGATATCAGGAATTGAGCAAAAACTATATAGTCAAAAAGAAAAGGATGTGTTGGCATGAAGAAGGTTGCTTATTTAACGAACGATCAATTGAAGAGCTACAACGACAATGGGTATCTCGTGCTGCGAAAAGTATTCTCCGAACAAGAGGCTGCCGTATGGCGTCAAGATAGCGAAAGACTGCTCAGCTTGAACGAATATCTCGATCCGAACAACCTGCGTGTTGGTTACCGTAAGATCGAAGAGCGTTCCATTATCGAGAAGATCGACCCTGTGCAGGATCTTTCGGCCGTATTCCACGGTCTGGTAAACGATGAACGCATTTTATCACCGCTTCGTGATATTTATCAGGATGAACCGACGTTGTTCAAAGACAAGCTTATTTATAAGCTTCCTGGTGTGACAGGGTATACGATGCATCAGGATGCCGCATGGTGGCAGGGCTTTCCGATAGAAGGATTGATTTCGGTCATGGTCGCTATTGATGGCGCCTCGAAGATAAACGGGGGCTTGGAGCTATTTCCGGGCTATCACTCTAAATTCCGCTCAACGCTGGGCGAGCTGCGTAATATGAATGCGGAGGAAATCGCTGAAATCGATTCGGCCAAGGGACAAATCGTAGAGACAGAACCTGGAGACATTATTATTTTCCATTCGTTCACGCCGCATCAAAGCGGTCCGAATACAGCCAACGTCAGCCGCCGCCAGCTGTATCTGACTTATTCCCCTGCCAAAAACGGCCAGCTGTATAAAGCACATTACCAGCATTATTGTCGGTATGTCACGAATTTAAGATCGAAGACCGATCCGAACGACTTGTATTTCAAATGAGTACCTGTTTACATCTGTTAAAAATGTGAAACCTATTCGGGTGCAAGGACATATCCTGTAGTATAGGCATACAAACAGGGTGTGATGGCATGAAGATCAGATTGCAAACCGACATGAAGGTAAATATGAAAACCATATTGAAGGATAGTATTATTCATGTATCAGATGATGCACTCAAACGGGAAATCAGAGGGATTGTATTATTCTGGGCGGAAAAACGACTGCTGGAGGATGGATGGCCCAGACCGAACAGCACCAAGGCGATTCGAGAATATTTAATGGAAAACGGAGTCATAGGTGACATTACGGAAGATCAGGAAGACTTTTGAATATAAGATGTGTACACATGAAAACAAGGATAGCTCTGCTGCTGGAGAAGCAGCGGGACTATCCTTGTTATCTGTTCCGCATAATGGACTAATGTTCTATACGTTCTTGATCGGAGCTTTGAGTACAGTCGACATAGAAGGGGAAAGCAAGATTTTTTTCATAATGATCTGTGGAAGTCTGAGCCCCATCCATTTGTATTTCCATCTCTTTTTTGGTTGATAGCTTCACGGGGCGACTCCTTGAGATTACATCTATACATAGAATAAGCATGATACCGATTGTAACAAAAAACACGATAGCATAAACGGTCATCTCTTGAATCATCGTATTCCTCCTATGAATCTTTTTTCAAAGCTTACCAAATAGTCGATAAAAATGTGCTCGAAAGCTACTGTCAACCCATAGCTTTTATTGTCGAAGTACATGAATATGAATAAATTATGGTAATTTAGAGAAGTTTAGGAGGATTACAAGAGGGAATAGCGAATAAGAACAAAATTACGAACGTTTAATAAAAATGTGGAAATTTAGGTAAAAAGGAGAGATTGAATGATGCAGGAGACGATAGCGGTTGAATGTGTAGAAGTAGCGCCTTTCAAAGCACTTGCGGTACGGACGGCAATGCTGCCGGACAAGAGTGGTACACGGGTGGCTTGGAGCAAGCTAACAGCGCAGGTTCCGTTGGACGATACACGACTGACGCTTGGACCGTCCGCGTATGTGTTCATTCCACAGGAGCAGTGGGGCGGGAAGGTCGATACGCTCTGGGTTGGACTGGCGGTTGCCGAATTCGGTGATGTACCCGATGGCATAGAAGCATTGGAAGTGAGCGGAGGGCTGTGTGCGAGCGCGCGCGTGCACGGAGATGAAGCACACATGTGGCGTGTGTATGAAGCCATGTTTGCTTGGCTGGAGCAGTCACCAGATTATGAGCTGGATAAGCGACAAGGCGTGTTGGGGATGGAGACGGTACCACTTGAACCGTTGAACGCTTTAACCATTCCTTATGCAGCCATCGAGACATTCGATTTCACCATGCTGTACCCGGTGCGCAAGAAGAAGTCGGATTAATTTTGGACATGCACATGACCAAATACAAACGGCATTTCTGCCGTTGTATGAAAATAATCATTTTATTGTGGCAATAATAATTCGATTCATGATGAATGTGATATGGGATGCAGACCATATTTGTGTATGACTTCCGCGACGGCATGCTCGAGATGAGATTTCGCAACATACTGTGCATGCGCTTTGAGCTCTGGATGCGCATTCCCGACAGCAACTCCCAGTCCGGCAGTCTGTATCATTTCCAAATCGTTTAAATTGTCACCGATCGCAATCACTTCCTGCATCTCGATTCCAAGATGGTTCGCAAGCGTTATTAAAGCCTGCCCTTTGGACACCGACTGAGGCAGCACTTCCAGGTACGTAGGTTCCGATCGCACTAATTCACAGTTAACCCCCACCATAGATTCCAGTGCTTCCGATACTCCGGAAAAATCCTGATCTTCTTTAATGATTAGTATTTTGTTGACATTGCTTTGCTTCAAAAAATCCGGAGTATCCCAGTTGTGACACTGCACCCTATCCTTTTTCATATATGCCTCGATAGGTTCCGTATTTTCTTTGACCCATATTTGTTTGTCGGCATAAAAAATCATATCCAGCGGTTGGTCTTGCAGCAGTTGAAGGCATCTTTCAATGACATTCAGCGTAAGCCTTGCTTCAAAATAACAGTGATCCGTGTTGAAATCGACAATTTTACCCCCGTTGTATAAGATAACCGGATGACGGATATGTAACTCCTGTGCGTATGGCAGCGCGGCTTCTTCGACCCGCCCAGTGGCGAGTGTAACGATTCCGCCCTGCTGTTGAAAAGCATAAATCATTTCCTTGTTGCGCTTACTGATCATTTGCTGCAGATCCACCAGTGTCCCATCAATATCGGTGACGATCATGCGGTAGCGATGCACTGACGGCATTATTTGTTCACAATCCTTTCTGGAGCCAGCGGTAGCATAGATGAAAGGTAAAGGGTTCCCGACTGCGAGCCTGTAACATATAACTCAGCTCCAGACGTTTGCGCTAACCGTTCCCATTCATCCTGAAATTGTTCATATTCGGTGTCATTGTTCGTAATTAATATCCAGTCTGGAGACAGCTTTCTGAGCAGCTGTTCGTTCCATCCATCAGCCATACCGTGATGGCCAACCTTAAAGCCGCATGGCTGCAGCTTCTCATGCTGCATAATCCGATCCCAGTTCGAGAGCAGCGCATCACCACCGAATAGTAATAGTTGAAGACCATCCGCCTGCTCGAATAGCCAGACGCTGCTGTCCTGATTGGATAAGGAATCGAAATTAATCAAAAGCTTCTCTTGTATGACCGGTTCGAGAGGTGAAGAACACAGCTGCACAATGTTCTCGTAAGCTGGTAAATCATTGACATTTAGTGGGTCCAGATGCCGCAATACAAAAGGTCCGAAACTCCATGATGCAGAGGCAGCATCTTCACTGAAAGGTGGACGCAAGGATATGATTGTATTTTGTTGGAGCAGCAGCTCCCTTAATTGATTGTAAGCATGGAACATCCGGGCTGTTTGCAACGCTTTTGGGTGGCGAATATCACTTAAAGCCAGCGAGAACCGAGGGTAAGGCAGAACCGCCTCGATGACAGGAATATGCTCTGCTACTTCAAGCAAGCCTGTCAGATGATCAGGATGCAGATGGGTTAGAATCATCAGGTCGATCTGTTTCCAGCCTCGTTCCTGTATGAAACGAAACGGAATAACGGACTCTTGAAAGAATTGATCCCCTCCGTCGATAAGCACGACAAAGACTCCGCTTTCCGTGGGGATTTCGAGAAAAAAGGCGTCACCCCGACCCACATTCAATGCATATACAATGGGTCTCATGCTTCATCTCCAATTAATATATGGATCTTCTTTTTGTCCAAGGCAATACGGATGTTACCTTCCAAATATCCACGAACACTTGGACTGGTATCATCAACGATCCACTGCGTAGAACCGGCTTCTGCCCAATATCTGATCATTCGACCCAGAAAGCTGCTTCTTGTAATGACCCCGCTCCATACATTATCGTAATTTCCATGGCTGGTATCTTCGGTTAAAACAGATATGCATTCCGGCCTTATAACTAACGTCACCTGATCTCCCAGTTTTGCAGTATAACCGGTTTTATCGACCCTGATTGCCATATCCGCACATTTGACGATATAATCCTCCGCTTCCACACCGACCACTTCACCGCTCAGGAAGTTGGCTACACCTACGAAGTCGGCTACAAACCTGTTGATCGGTTTAAAATAAACTTCCCATGGCGTTCCGACCTGATAGATGGTCCCTTTGTTGAACACGGCAATCCGGTCCGACAACGAAAGTGCTTCGTCCTGGTCATGGGTTACGAAGATTGCCGTGATTCCGGCGCGCTGCTGCATATCTCTTATATCGTTTCTCACTTCCACACGCATTTTGGCATCCAGATTGCTTAAAGGCTCATCCATCAACAAAATATTTTGTCCTATGATCAATGCCCTCGCGAATGCGACTCTCTGCTGCTGGCCTCCGCTCATCTGCTTTGGATACCTGTGCTCCAACCCCTGTAGTCCGAACATATCGAGCATGGCTTCGACTTTTTCCTTTAGCACATTGGCGGGCACCTTTTTCAGCTTTAAGCCGTAGGCAATATTCTCGAAAACAGTCATATGGGGGAATAGCGCATATTCTTGAAAAACGAGCGGGGTGTTTCTTTTGTACACCGGCGTGCCGTTTACTTGCTTTCCTTCTATATAAATAGTTCCGGAGTCAGGCTCATGGAAACCGGCGATCAACCTCATCAGCGTCGTTTTTCCACAGCCGCTTGGCCCGAGAAGCGTGGTAAAGCTGCCTCTTTGTATGTCCAGTGATACATTATTGATGGCCTTGAAAGCTCCGAACTGCTTCGTCACATTTTCAATTTTGATAATCGAGTTGTCTGCACTCATCATATGCCTCCGTTATAACCCAATGGATTTACCCTGTTCTTTAATAAAAAGTCGAGCTATGCCGAGTACGGCGAAGGCGATGGAAATAAGCACGACCGTAAATGCTGATGCGCTGCCCCAGGCACCGTTCTGTACAAGGCCCAGAATTGAAATCGTACCGACCGACGTTCCTGCTGAATAAATAAATATGATTACGCTTAGGCAGGTCACCGAACGTAGGAAGGAAAGTACAAGTCCAGATAGAAAAGGCCCTCTGAGCAGGGGAAGCAGGATGTTCTTGAACGTTCTGAAATTGCCAGCGCCCATATTGAGCGACGCTTCCTCCAGAGAGGTTCCAATCTGCTGCAGGCCTGCAAGACTGGCGCTGTAACAGGTGGGTAAATTCCAGAACATCAATGCGATAATCATAATAGCCGAGGTTCCCGTCAGTACAAGCGGCCCTTCGTTAAAAGCAATGGCAAACCCGAGTCCGAGAAATACCCCTGGAACAGCTCCAGGTAAAATGGCCAGAAAATCCAGAAAACGGTTGATCCCAATCTGCTTTCTTTGCACGATATAAGCAAGCGGCAGTGAAAATAATGCTGCTGCAATCGAGGAAATGAGTGCAAACTTGATGCTGTTGAACATTTCCTTACCCTTGGCAAACACATAGCTCATATTATTCAAAGTAAAGGACCAGTCATATCCCCATGTCTTCGTGAAAGCTCCGTAGAACAGCACCCCATAGACCGCTAATATAACTGCCGTAACGAACAAACAGAAAGAGAACAAACCCCATTTTACATAAAAAGGGACAGGATACGGCGCCAAGGAGGTTTCTTTGCCAGTGACGGTTACATAGGAGCGTTTCCCGACCCAATTCCTGTTCAGTACAAACAGTCCGAGCGCTGGAATGAGCAGTGCCGTAGACAGCATGGCTGCCGAAGGCAGGTCGAACAATCCGGCCATCTGCATGTAAGCCTCAGTTGGAAGAAGCGTATAGTTGCCTCCGATAATCATCGGATTGCCGAAATCAGCCAGCACATTCATGGCGGTGATGAGTGCACCTCCCGCAACCCCCGGTCTGCATAGCGGGAATAGTACATCCTTAAATACTTGCCAGCGAGTTGCTCCCAGGTTATACGCAGCATATTCCAGGTTCGTCGGACCAGCCTTAAGGACTCCGTTAATAACAGCATAGGCATACGGGAAAAATGTAATCGTCTGAATCAGCCATAACCCATGCCAGCCGTAAATATCAAAGTTAAGGTGCAGCACATGCTTGGAAATGATCCCCTGTCTGCCAAACAGTAAAATGTACGACAGCGCGACGATAAAAGGAGGGGAGACAATCGGTAAAAGGGTAATAAAACGGAAAAGTCCTTTGAGCGGAATATTTAGCCTTGTAATGGAATAAGCAAAAATAAAAGCGACGACGGTGCAGGAAATCGTTGAAATAACCGTCATGAATAAGCTGTTTAACGCTGCCTGAAACCAACGTGAATTGCTGAACAGTTGTAGATAATCGCTTAATTGCGGAAAGCTAATGACTTTTAGGATCGGCCAGCATACAAAATAAACAGTGATCAATATGATCATGACTATAAGTGCAGCCAGAATCGGCTCTTGCTTCAATCGTTTCAAATCGGCCCATGCGTCTTTAACAGCACGTGAGGTCAAGGCAGGTCACACCTTTCGATTGCTAAACTTGCCTATGTGGTAAGAGTGAAACATTCCCCGCACAGGCAAGTCAGCGGTTTGCTTTATATGGCGGTTGCGATTGTTATTTCTTTCCGGTCATTTCAGTGAACTTCTTCACAACATCAGCCTTCATCTGGGAAGCTTTCTCACGATCATATTTCACAAGCTTAACATCCTCGATTTTAATCATACCTTCCGGTGGAGCCACGTCTTTTCTCACTGAATAACGGTTCGATAATTTCGTGTTCATTTCCCCAACCGGCTTGGTTAACAGCCAGTCAACGAACTTCTTCGCATTATCTGTATTGGCTCCGCCTTTCACAACACCGACGCCGCCGATTTCAAACGCGGTTTGCTCCGGAACGATAACCTGAATTGGATAGCCTTGCTTGGCTGATTTAACGATATCATGGGCCCAGGACATCCCGGCGACAAATTCACCTGTAGCCGTAAGATTAATGCCGTCACCAGCAGCAGGGGTGTAGTGATGAACGTTGTCATTGAGCTTTTTCAAATAGTCCCAGCCTTTTTCTTCGCCCAATCTGAACAACTGGTCTGCTACAAAAATGTATCCTCCACCAGCTGTAGCCGGGTTGGACGTTATGAATAAGCCTTTGTAGGCAGGGTCAAGCAGATCATCCCACGTTTTCGGTTCTTTAATGCCTTTGGGTTCAAGCTCTTTTTTGAATCTGTCCTTATTCAGCACGATGCCAAGTACGCCCATGTACCATCCTTGCCAGAAGCCTTTAGGATCATTGAACTGGGCATCGAGCTCCTTGGCGTTAGGGGAGGAATATTTCTCAAGTAATCCTTGGGATGCGAGGGGCTCGTAAAATTCAACTGAGCCGCCGACAAATATATCTGCTTTGGGGGAAGCTTTTTCAGCCTGAATTCGTGTGCTTGCCTCTCCAGCTCCGCTTAAACGTAAATATTCGATTTCTATACCCGTATCTTCTTTAAACTTTTTTTGAATTTGCACAATATCATCTTCATTGAGGGCGGCATATACGGTCAGTTTTTTGGATGCTGCAGGGGTGTCTTTGGGTGCTTCTTTGGTTTCAGCCGGTTTCGGAGCAGAAGCCGTTGTTGGACCTGCACTGTTGGTTCCGCATCCGGTTAACGTTACAACACTGACGAGCGTAAAGGCAGTTAATACACCAATCCATTTTTTTAACACGTTTGTTCCTCCTTGTTTTGTTGCCCAATGGGCATGGGGTTGAAGAAGCAGGATAGCATGATCTTAGATTGATTGTTATATTTGCAGCACCTTGCAGGTTTGCCTTACGATCAACTTGGCCTTGATCAACTCGGATTTAGGGGTCATTTCTTTATCAGAAACCATTTGCAGCAGCAGCTCGGCCGCTTTGGCACCCATTTCCGTACGGGGCTGCTCCATTGTAGTTAATTGGATCCAGTGCAGCTCCGTGTATTCCAAATTATCGAAGCCTATGACGGAAATCTGATCCGGTACCGCAATTTTGTGCTGAGCCAGCCATTCGAGAGCCCCTATACCAAGCAAATCATTCCCGGCGAATACAGCAGTTATGTTCGGATTTTTCTCATACAGCTTGCTCATGGCCTTTCGGCCGCTGTCTATGTTTCTTCCACCACTCATAACGATGTTGCTGTCATCAGAGAGAAGGCCGTGCTTCCACATGGTATCTTTATAGCCAAGTAAT
This sequence comes from Paenibacillus sp. FSL H7-0331, assembly GCF_001956045.1. Next base: position 295,653 of record NZ_MRTH01000004.1, read on the forward strand.
CTTTGAATCCCGGTAAATGAGCTTTCCGGCATCCCGATAAATCCGATCTGCCTGTGGCCCATACCGATTAAATAATTGACCGCTTCTGTTGCTGCCTCATAATGATCAACATCAACATAAGGAGCCGATAATCCCGGGGGCGTTCTTCTACGTAAAAATACGACAGGCATATCCAGACTGGAAATGAGTTCCTTGAATGAATCGTCCAAGAAATCGGGAGTAATAATAAGCCCGTCAAACTGTCGCTCAATGGCATTGGAAAGAAACTGTTTTTCCTTCTCAGGGTCGCGGTTCGTATTTCCGTACACAACCTGATACCCTTTTTTGGATAAAGTATCCTCAACTGCATTGGCTAGACCGGCAAAAAACGGATCCGATATTTCCGGGATCATTAAACCGATCGTATACGTTTTTTTGTTAATTAATCCTCTCGCTATCGCATTGGGCCTGTAATTTAGAGCTCGGATCGCCTCCATCACTTGCAGCTTCGTCTCTTCGCGCACATCGGGATGATTATTCATTGCCCTTGAAACTGTAGATACTGAAATTCCTAAATGCTTAGCCACGTCTTTAATATTTGCCACATGCACACCTCATTCACAAACGTTTCCGGAAACGTTCCCTATGTTACAATACGATGTTTTCACTTTCAATCCGTTTTGCCCAAATTTACATAATCTCAAGAAATGAGCCGTTTTTTCGATCAAATCTTAATAATAATTTTAAAGTTACATATATTTTTGAACAAAAATGTCGTTGTTAAAATACAAACGTTACCGGAAACGTTTGCAAGAAGAAGGTAACCTGTCATCTGGATACCTCGATCCGTGGGGTGAACGCCATGTCATATTACGGGTCCGATTGGCATATACATGTGGTTAAAGTCAGATACATGTCCAACATGAAGATAAATGTTTGAAGATTGCGCGAGGGGATGGATGTAACATATGGAACACGCAGATCCAATCATTGCGATCCTGGGCATAGGTACGGCTGTACCGGAATTTCGGATCGATCAAGCGGATACAGCACACCGATTAGCTGAAGCGTTAAGAGATAGTCCCGATTCCGCACGTTGGGCAAAACGAATATTTAAGCAGTGTGGGGTAGAAACTCGCTACACCTGCGAACCGAATCTGCTCGAATCCGCTGAAAGCTGCCGTTATTTTCCAAGGAGCACATCACAGGATGCCCCTTCAACCAGGGACAGGATGCAAACCTACAAAAGGGAGTCGGTTCCCTTAAGTCTGGATGCTGCTCATAAAGCTTTACTGGATGGGAACATCAAGACCTCGGATATTACCCATCTGTTCACGGTCAGCTGCACAGGGCAATTTCTGCCCGGCTTGGATACGGTCCTGGCTAACAAATTGGGACTAGCCGCCGATGTCAATCGAACGCCGCTTAACTTTTTGGGCTGCGCTGCCGGATTGAAGGCTATTTCTTTGTCACGGCAAGTGCTCTTGGGTAATCCGTCTGCCAAGGTGTTAATTGTATGCGTTGAGCTATGCACACTGCATATTCAGCCTTCGAGTCAGCGTGAAGCCTTATTTGCAGCTTCTTTTTTTGGTGACGGGGCATCGGCTTGCATCATAGGGGCACCTGGCCCTGACCATAAGGATGTGTTTCAGCTCGACAATGGGCGTTCTGTTCTGCTGCCTGATTGTGCCGATGAGATGGTATGGGAAGTTGGCAACTACGGCTTTGATCTTTATTTATCTCCGAATATTCCTAAGCTGATCGCAAGCTTGATACCTGCCGAGGTTGAACATTTGTTAGACGGTAAGCCGAATCCAGAGCTATGGGCCATACATCCCGGAGGTCGAGGGATTGTTGATTCCATACAAAGCCTGTTCAAGCTTACAGATGAGCAGACCCGTCCCAGCCGAACCGTACTTCGTGATTATGGTAATGTATCCTCAGCAACCCTGTTATTTGTCCTGAACGAGATGAAACAGGAGCTGAAAAGCAAAGGCTCCGGACCAGCTAATGGGATTGCCTTGGCATTCGGTCCAGGTCTTACCGCAGAATTGATCCCAATAACATATCTCCCTGCGGTCATTAGTCAGGAACAGCTCATAGGCCATGTCCGTGCTTAGAAGCATACAGCGGAGGGCCGAAGAGCCCGAATTGATGGACGACTTTACTATAGGGGGAGCTGCGCTCCGGGAAGCCTTGCATCATCTCCGGCTGCTGAATCGGATATTCGGTGCCTCTGCACCAACACTTTATGGAGTCAAACGATTGTGGCTGGATGCCGGCAAGCCGAGAAAGTTAACTATTCTGGATATTGGGTGTGGATCGGGGGATGTGAATGCGCATCTCCTGAAATGGGCGGACAGGAATCGCATCGAGCTCCAACTTGTTTTGATTGATATTACGGAAGAAGCTTGTGAAGAGGCAAGGCTGTACTTTCAGAATGAACCGCGTGTACAGGTGAGGAAAGATGATTTGTTTTCACTGCCGGAAGCTTGTGCGGATATCATTACGGGAACGCAATTTGTACATCATTTTGCAGCGGACGAGCTTCCCGGAGTTGTAGATAAGATGCTGAAGGCTTCGCGATTAGGCGTTGTGATCAATGATATCCATCGGCATTGGATTCCATGGGCTGCGGTGTGGCTTGTAACGCGAATGCTTTCCAATAATCGTTACATTTTACACGACGGGCCATTGTCCGTAGCCAAAGGCTTTCGATCGGCGGATTGGCAGCATCTGAGGAAAACGTTGGATACCCCGGAGATGTTTTATGCATGGAGACCGTTATTCCGGTATGTCGTCGTCTTAAACAAGACCAGATCTAATTCCAACAACGGAGTTGAGCAGGGATGAGTCCTACTTACGATGCAGCCATTCTTGGTGCTGGCATTGCAGGCAGCAGTCTGGCCAAAAAGCTCGCGGATCAGGGCTGGGATACCGTTCTGATCGATCGTCAGTTGTTCCCCCGGCACAAAGTTTGCGGAGAATTCCTTTCCCCGGAATCCCAACATACACTGAAAGCATTAGGTTTAATGAAAGCTGTTGAGTCGCTGCAACCAAGCATGATTACCCGGATAAGGCTGATCTTTAGTCACGGTGCTACTTTGGAGATTCCTTTGCCTGGACATGCTCTGGGAGTGAGTCGTTATTTATTGGATTCCACCTTCCATAACGAGGTGCTAAGGTCCGGTGCACAGCTGCAGACGGCAACAACGGTCACATCCGTGTATCCCAATGAGAATGGATATACGATTGAGACGAAGCAGGATGGGTTGAACAAACAGGTTCAGGCACGTATGGTAATCGCTGCTTGGGGGGCTCATCGTCGTTCAGGACTTCCGGGTTCTACTTCTAAGGGTTCCGTTCATTCTATGCACATCGGGGTGAAATCCCATTACTCTGGAATAGAGATGGAGCCTGTTGTTGAACTGTATGTGTTCCCTGGTGGTTATCTGGGCATTTCACCTATTGATGGTGGACTTGTGAATGTTGCGGCGCTTTTGAAACAGAGCGCTATTGGAAAAACAGAAAAAACGATCCTTGGCATGATAGAAGCTGCAGCTCGTAGAAGCCCGAAGCTATATCGAAAACTGGCTCAAGCGACTCCGGTGCCAGGTACGCAGTCGGCAGTTTCCCCGATTGATTTAAAGCGCAAGCCCTTGGCATGGGATGTGATTCCGCATGTGGGGGATGCTGCGCTCATGATACCGCCATTATGTGGAGACGGCATGTCAATAGCTTTGCGTTCGGCGCGATTGTGTGGTGCATTAGCCGACCGCTATTTACGCGGGGATCTAACGCTTGGAAGCTGGCGGTATGAATATACACAGTCTATACATCGAGAATTCAAGCGTCCTATGCGATGGGGGCGCTTTCTGCAATGGTTGTTTGGCTTACCGCTTGTGCCCCGAATTTTGCCTGGATTAGCGAATCTGGCACCAGGACTAGCTATTGAATTGGTTCGGGCAACCCGATTACAAGGAACAGAGTAAATATGGGAGTTCACAGGCTTGCGCTGATCTCTTACCGCTATCCCAATGTTGTTATATCGTTCTGGGCCTTGTTTTTGCTCTTTTTTGGTAGTTACGCAAGCAAGCTGCCTACGGTCCTCAAGGATCACGGTTTGCTCCCGAATGGAGCCTACGTTCAGGTTCAGCAGCTATTGTCTGCTGATTTTCATATACCCGAGGACCCGATCATGCTTGTTTTTGAAAAAAAAGAATTCGTATCGCTGGAGAGGTTTCATCATTATATCGAACAATCCTTAGATCAATTGCGTGGAATTGACGGTCTAACTGAAGTGATATCGCCACTCCAGACGCAGGGGATGCTTGAAGGTAATTACGCTTATGCACTTCTTTCCTTTTCCTATAAGCCTTATCAGCTGAAGCCCGTACTGGCAAATATGCATAGCCGTTTGCTGAATCAGCAGGATATGATGGTAACCATGACAGGGAAATCTGTCGTTCAGGACGATGTGAACCGGGCAAGCGAACGTGATTTGCGCAAAGCTGAGCTGATCGGCATACCGGTCGCCTTTATTATCCTGTGGTTTGCTTTTCGAGGAATCGTTTCTGCAATGATCCCTGTTGTTATAGGTATGATAGGGGTAGCCAGCACTATGGGGATGATGTATGGGATAGGTACCCAACTTGAGCTTTCCAACTTTGTGTTTAATGTCATCCCTATGGTCGGACTGGCTCTGAGTATTGATTTCTCCTTAATTCTGGTCAGTCGATTTCGAGAAGAATTAGAGAGACAAGCAGCTGAGCCGGCGATGGTTACAGCCATGAAGACAGCTGGAAGGGCTGTCTTATTCTCGGCGTTCAGTGTTTTATTAGGTTTAATGGGAACCCTGTTCATTCCACTTCCTATTTTCACTTCGGTTGCTGTAGGAGCGATGACCGTATTAGTCGTTTCGGTTTGTTTGACCTTTACCTTATTGCCCGCGATGCTGTCATTCTTATGGCCCGCCATTCAAGCGGAAAGTAAGCCGCTGTCCAATAAATCAGCAAACAGAAGAAAGAATATCTGGTATTCTCTATCGCTTTTTGTAATGGACAAACCGGTCCGTATGCTTGTATTGGCTTCATTATTGCTAATCGGCTGTTTGCTGCCTGTAAGCAGGATGAAGCTTGCCATACCAGACGCGTCATCTTTACCTGCTGTCTATAGTTCTCGTCAGGCTGCCGAGGTTTATCAAGCCCATTTCGTTACTCCTTCGACCTCTTCTATAGTTATGGTCATGCAAGGGAAATTCGATAACCTGAACAAACAAGATTGGATGGAGGCCTATGCCTTTGTTCAAATGTTGGAAAAGGATCCCGGTGTTGTACGTGTTGATTCTGTTTTTTCCACCTTGGGCATGCTTCCTGAAAAGCTGGATGCATCGTTTCAGCAGCAGCCGCTGCCACAGGACCCATATGGATCGGTGCTGCAGCGATTTGTGAATAAAAACCACATGCTGATCCATGTGACATTAAGAGGAAGCCCGTCTTCGGAACAAGTAATGGACTGGCTCAGACAACGGGAGCAGACCGGAGCATCTGCAAATTTACCGTATGTGCTGGGTGGAGAGGCCAAGTACCAGCAGGAAGTCTTTGATGCTATATTTCACAATCTTGGTTACGTGCTCTTATTTATTGTGATTTCCAATTATTTGGTATTATTCTTTGCTTTCCGATCCCTGCTTATTCCGCTTAAAGCCATTGTGATGAATCTCCTGAGTCTGGGAGCCGCATTCGGCATTCTGGTATGGATCTTTGAAGAGGGGAATATGGGAATGGAACCGGGCAGTATCGCCATCATGATTCCCGTATTTATATTTGGACTGACCTTCGGTATCAGTATGGATTATGGGGTGTTCCTGGTATCGCGAATCTTTGAAGTATACCGAAATACACAAGACAATGATCGCGCCGTTCTCATCGGGTTGTCGTCAACGAGCAGAACCATAACCTCAGCAGCCGCAATTATGATTGTGGTGACAGGACCATTTGCATTTGCCGACGTTGTCGGGGTTAAACAGCTTGGGATCGGTATCGCAGCAGCTATTCTGATTGATGCGACCATAATTAGAATGCTTGTCGTTCCCTCCTTAATGAAATTGTTCGGCAGTTGGAACTGGTGGTCACCGAGATGGCTCAAATAGGTTGAGCAAAGTATAACCGATTCCAAATTACGGTGATAATTTACATAATTTGGAATTTAAAAGGTGCAAATAACCCTTTCATCTATGAAGGGTTTATTTGTAGTTGCTCGTGTAGGCAAACTTCAAGCATTTGCCTCCAAATACAAATTCACAAATAAATATCGTCGATGCAGGAAAGAAGGTAACCCTGCTAGAAAGCTATCTAAAAGCTTATTTCGATTTGTGACACGGGGAGGGACCTATGATCAACGACTATCGTTTTGCGGATGAATTATTCATTCAGGCATTTCAGCACGCACCGATTGGGATGGTTCTCTTAGCAACAAATGGAGCGGTTCTTAAGGCGAATGCTTCCGCATGCTCCATGTTAGGATATTCGGAAGACGAACTAACCCGAATCGCTTTTCAAGAAATTGCACATCCAGATGATGTAGTGCTTAATCATGAGCTTATGAACCAATTAATCGAAGACAAGCGGGAATCGTACCAGACGGAAAAACGATTTTTTCATAAGCAAGGTTCTATTACATGGCTTCAATTAACAGTTTCCTTAGTTAGGGATGAGGAAGGCAAACCCTTATTTTTTATATCCCAGTTTATTAATGTATCCACTCATAAGTTGGCTGAAGAAGGATTGCGGGAGAAAGAACGCCAACTATTATACAGTGAACAACGGTACAGATCGTTATTCGAGCATCATCCCGATCTGATCTTCTCAATGGATTTGGAGGGTACGTTTACTTCAATCAACCATTCGGTGGAGAGACTTATCGGATATACAGATCAGCAGATTCAGCACAATTCGGTCAACTATCGCACATTTATGCATCCTAAAGACAACAAGAAGGTAGAATACCATTTTGCACTGGCAGCAAAGGGACTTACTCAACGGTATGAGACTGAGGCGTTAGATAAGAACGGGAATTGTATCAGCTTCGATGTGACACATATTCCTATCATCGTGAACCATCAGGTGATGGGGGTTTACGGAATTGCCAAGGATATTACCCAACAAAAAGAATTATGGTTACAGCTGAAGGAAAGTCAGGAGCTGTACCAGATTATTTCAGATAATGCTCAGGAAATCATTTCATACAGCACGCCGGATGGAATTACCCGTTATGTGTCACCCGCTATCAAAACTATACTGGGCTATGAACCTGAGGAAGTGATTGGCACCGTTACGACCGATTATTGGCATCCTGAAGATCGAGCATTCTTGATCTATAACGGACTGTTTCCCATTTCGGAGGTCGATATCTTTACCTGCAGAGCCCGCCATAAAAATGGACACTATATTTGGATCGAGACCACCTTGAAGTTAATCCGAAATCGTGATGGGAAAATCACCAAATTATTTAGCGTTGGAAGGGATATCTCAGAGCGCAAGCAAGCTGAGGATGAGCTGAGGAAAACCAAGGACAGACTGGAATCGTTGATTCAAAATAATGCTGATGCGATATGGGTGGTTGACCTTGAGGATCGGGTTATAGAAGCCAATGCCGCCTTTGAGAGCATGTTTCAATGGAGTCTGGATGAAATTATTTGTGCTGACTCGGTATTCTTGATCGTGCCCGATCATCTCAAGGAATCTGTAAAACTCAACTTGAATCAAGTGAAATCCGGTAATTCGGTTATAGGCTTCGAAACGATCCGACTGCGTAAAGATGGAAGTCTCATCGAAGTAAGCGGAACCTTATCTCCTGTACGTGATGAACAAGGCGTAATTGTTGGGATCATGGGAATGTACCGCGATATCAGTGAAAGAAAAAGAGTGGTTCAGGAGCTGAATGCAGCTAAGGACCAGCTGGAATCTTTTATTGATCATAATGTTGACCCGATTCTAATTGTAAACCTTGAAGAAAAGGTGTCCAGAGTCAATCATGCATTTGAAAAGGTTTTTGGATGGTCAGCCGCCGAAATTATAGGCCTCTCCATTCAGAAGCTGCCGATTATGCTCCCTGATTTGTCGCCCCAGATGGATATGAGGCAGAAGATATCAAAATCAGATGAGCCGCTCACAGGGTATGAAACCGTCAGATGCAGAAAGGATGGCACGGTCATTCCTATCATGCTGTCCAGCTTCGGTATGCGAGATGAGCACGATCATATTCATGGCTGGGCTGTTATCCTGAGAGACATCACTGCGCAAAAGCAAGCAGAAGAGCTTGTGATCAATTCCAAAAAATTATCGATAGCCGGTCAATTGGCAGCAGGAATTGCGCATGAGATCCGTAATCCAATTACGGCTATCAAAGGCTTTGTACAGTTCATGCAATCGGGATCGCTTCAGAAGCAAATCTATTTTGATATCATCTCGTCTGAAATCGAAAGGATCGAAATGATTTTGAGTGAACTGTTAATTCTCGCCAAGCCGCAATCGGTCCAGTATGAGCGTAAGGATATTCGCATGCTCATCGGTCAAGTGACCACCTTATTGGGGACACAAGCGATCATGAACAATGTGCAAATTGTTACCGAGTTCGAGCTGGAGACGACTCATATTTTATGCGATGAAAATCAATTGAAGCAAGTCTGTATCAACTTCATCAAAAATGCTATTGAAGCTATGCCCAAAGGCGGCACGATCGTGATTCAATTGAAAAGTAAAGATAAAGAAAACCTGCTGCTCCGGTTCATTGATCAAGGGTTTGGTATTCCTGAACATATTCTGTCCAGACTCGGGGAACCTTTTTACACAACCAAAGAAAAAGGCACCGGACTAGGCTTTATGGTGAGTAAAAAGATTATTGAAAATCATCAAGGAGCGATAGAGGTATTCAGCATAGAAAACGAGGGGACAACGGTTGAGGTCATTCTTCCCATAGCTCATTAAGGGATGGAATGTTTAAATTCAGGCAATCTTAGATTTATTGAGAAATGATTAATCTTTGTATGCTATAATTCTGCTATCGTCTGATTTATAGATAGAACAGGTGGTGGATGCATATGATGTCCCGAAGGCAATTTGTCAAAAGAATGCTAGCCATCCTGGCGGTTTTCGCGGGAGGCGGTACGATATGGAAGTATGTACTTGATCATGAAAAACCGCTGCATGCCGAATCTGATTCCACAGCTGCAACTACACCTATCCCTGCCGAGCAAACAGCCAATCCGACGTCGAATAAGCTGCTGCTGTCCTTCTTCCTGTTAAGTGATCTGCATATTTCCGATGGGATCTCGATAATGACAGATAAACTGCATGCCGCATTGAAAGACGTCAGCAGTTTTGAATCTCCGGTGGAATGTATTGTGTTAGGTGGAGATCTGACGGATATGGGGCGTGAGACGGACTATAAGCTGCTGCGCAAAATATTAAACGGTTACAAGCTGCCTCCGATCTATGCCAATATGGGAAATCATGACTACTATGATATATGGTTAGATAAGAAAGGCGAGTTTGCCAAGGAAACCATGCCCAACGGCAAAAGCGATGCTATGGCCAAAGAGCGATTTATGAAATTTTTCGGATATAAGGATCAACCATATACCGATTTCTGGATGGGTGGCTTTCATTTCATATTGGTGTCTCAGGAAGCTTATGTTGGCGATAAACCGGAATATGGCGAAGGGGCCTGGTATTCGGATGCACAGCTGGCTTGGCTGAGCAACCAGATGAAGCAGCATGAGGACGGGAAACCCGCTTTTGTGTTCATTCATCAGCCGCTGCCAGCACCGGGTATGGATGGAGGCTCGCATCAGCTGGTCCGGGCCAAGGAATTCCGTGAGGTTCTTAAGCCGTACCGTAACGTATTTGTTTTGTCCGGTCATACGCACCGTAATTTTGCCACGGAGAATCATTATAACCAGGACAACTCGTTTCATTGGTTCAATAATGCCTCGGTTGGCAAAACCCGCAGCTCCGGGAATGATAATGTTGCTCAGGGCATGTATGTGCAGATCTATGAGGATAAGGTTGTGGTCCGTGGGCGCGAATTTTCGGACCGCAGCTGGATCGATTCAGCTCATTATACCGTGCCGCTGCAAGCGAAGGCATGAGAGATTTACTCTCGGCGAATTGAATGTATCCATTCTGAAGCCTCCAGTTTCCACGCTGACAAGTGTGAGCTGGAGGCTTCTTAACTCGTCCTCAAGAACTTTTCTGACACATCTTGCGTCTAACGCATAGCTGGAAAAATATATGTATAAATGAGGCGAGCGCACATGTTAAAGAAAACGATGTTGACCTGGCTCGGAGCGCTGCTAGTATGGTGCCTGTGGTCAGGTATAGCTATGGCGGAATCGAGCTCTGTTCAAGTTAGCATAGCGAAATTCCCCGTGAAGGTTAACGGTCAAATGATGAACAACAAGCAGTTGGATTATCCATTCGTGGTGTACAAGGACGTGACCTATATACCGTTAAACTGGGATTTGATGCAAGAGCTTGAGCTGAATATCGATTGGACCGCAGCCGAAGGATTGAAGATTTACAGAAGCTGCTGCACGAGTCCTTACTGGATGTACCCGGCTCTTGATAAAACAAAGTACATACAGAGTGGCAAGGCAGCAAACTTGTTGACCCGTACCTATTCGGCCAAGGTTGCCACCGCTCCCATTCAATTATGGGGTGCACAAATTGTTAACGATAAGGAAGAATATCCGTTCCTGGAGTTCAGGGATGTCACCTACATGCCGCTGACATGGACGTTTGCTCATACACGACTTATGATGGATTTGCAATTTAGCCTTGAAGAAGGACTTTCGATATGGAGCGGTCAGGACCAAGTGCTCCAGCAAATTGTATATGATGATGCCGAAGCCTTGTATGTGGATGCCATGGGTAAAGACTATAAAACCTACGCCATGATGAAAATCGATAAAAAGCTGCAAACGAAACCGGAATGGATCGAGAAGGAGCAGGCACAAAATATTCGTGACAAGGCCGCTCAGGATGCACAGGCTGGAGCCTATGAGGGGAAGAAGGTTGCAATTGAACGTGTGGGCAACAGCCTCACCTATGAAGGCTTCCAGCTTGGAGAGCTGCGTAAAGAGGAACAAGGGATTCTCGGCGATACCAAGCTGCAGATTGAAGGTACGTTGTATGAGATCGATAGCAAGCGAAAGCTGCTTGCCGTGTACACCTATTTCCCGATAGCCGTAATAGGTCCACCGCCAAGCAGCCGCTATCAGTTGTTCGCGATTATAGATGGACAATTGCGTCCAGTCACCAATTATCTTTACAAGCCACAGCATGTTGTCAAAAATACCGACGGCTCGGTTTGGATAGCACGAGATCGCATGCCTTTCAGGGATTTTTATTTCCGCGGCTCCGGTTTGCTGGCGCTTATGGACATAAATGGTAATATACGCCTTGCCAACGAAGTCTGGAATGAGCAGGATATCAGCCCGCTCGGATTTAACAGTCCTACAAGAAATCCAGTTGAACCCGATGGAAGGTTGATTGTAAGGCTGTACGGCAAGTCTTACACGAACGAGCTGGGAATCGACCCTTCTACAGGGTTAAACTCTCTCACCAGTGAGCTCATTGACCCTCAGAAAGACGGCTTGTACGAGGTATTGCCTACACTGGAGCTGCGGAAATTGTCGAAGGCCCCTGACGATGGACTTTCCTTTTACCGAGACAACGAAGGTGATATCTACACCATTCAATTGTATAGCAATACGGTGACGAATTGGACACAGAATCGGTCAAAAACCTGGAGTGACATTGAGCTGCTGCAATAGCATACTGTTTCGTATATAATAAGCAGCTGCAGATGAATAGGCGTATGGAATAAGGGATAACCATTGGTTATCCCTTATTTGTCTGCTTAGTGACTCTATGTTACAAGGAGTCCGCGCCCAGATTGTTTCTGTATTGGGTAGGTGTCATGCCGATATACTTTTTGAAGATTTGAAAAAAGTATTTTTCATCGTTATAGCCAGCGGCATGGGCAATATCACTTAGCTTCATACTTCGATCGTGGAGCAGTCTGCAGGCGTGATCGATACGAATTTTGTGTAGATGGTCGAGAAAATTGGTTTTGAGCTCTTGCTTGAACAGAAAGCTTAAATAACCGGGAGTAATGAAAACTTCACGGGCTACGGTTTCCCTATTGATGTCTTTGTGATAGTTATGCTCCATATAATCAAGTACGGATTGGAACATTTTATTACTGTTTTTTTTCACATGTAATTGCTCACTGGCTTTTAATAATACGTCTGTTAATGTCTGTACGATGTAATCCATACTGGAATGCTCGATAATATGGGTAAGCTCTGTAAGGCTTTCACCGAATACGTCATTCGTATTAATATTTTTTTCGATACAATAACGGTACAAGGCAAACACAAGCGCAAGCATGGACTTTTGAATATGCTCTTTCGAGGTGCTGGCTGGCTTAAGCGCTTCGTTAAATGCGTTCAGCCTGTCCGCAATGGCGTTCTGATCACCTGTGGCTACAGCCTGAATTATTGCTTTCTCCTGGGATAAAGGGTAGGAGGTGTGAACGGGATCATCATCGACAGTTTCCTTGTAATCAACAATCTTTTCGATGCCGATAAAATATTTCATATCCAACGCCCGGATCGATTCCTGATACGAAATTCTCAGATGGTTAATCCCCGAATCAAAGCTGCCTATACCGATTGAAACCGTGAATTTCAAATATTGACGAATATGCTGCTGTACTTCTGCGACGTGTTGGTTCAATTCATCGCTGCCTGTCCAATCCTCTGTATTTAAAATAACGATGATATCATCCTGATGTTCAAATGCAGCACATCGAAATAAAGCAGAGAACGTTTCCTCAGCTATATTCTTGACACCATATTTGAACAGCTCGATATCCTCTTGATCATACTTTCGCTGCAGCATATGCAGATTATCAATTTGTAAGACAATGATTCCAAAAAACAGATGGGGGAACGCCTCTCCATTGATATGCAGATTGGCCAGCAGACGCTCGAACGGTGGATTATCTGTCATCACCAGTCGACTTAAAGTCTTCTCCTTTAAAAGCGGAAAGCTTTCGCGAAAGCCGACTTTGAGCTTTTCCAACGTATTCTCCTGGTGGCGTGCCTCCTCAATGATCGCTTTAAGCTTAAGAACCGTATCCAATATTTCCTGTGTTCGGCTTGGCTTAAGCAAATAATCACTGGCGCCGATCGTCAGCGCTTTCTGTGCATAGGCGAATTCATCGTATCCGCTCATAATCACACATTTGATATGGGGATAATCATTCGTTACATGTTCAATCAGGGAAAGCCCGTCCATCTCCGGCATACGTATATCGGTGAGCAGGATATCGACATGAACATTGTTCAACAGCTCGAGGGCCTCAGCCCCGTCTCTGGCTTCACAAACGATTGCAATATCGTGCTTCGTCCAATCAATCAGGGAACGTATGCCTGTGCGGGCTCTTTCCTCATCATCGACAATCATTAAATGGATCATACGCGTGGTTCCTCCTGGGTATCGGGTATGGCAGGGACTATAATTTCTACTCGGGTTCCTTGACCCAGTTCACTTTCATAATTCAGTTGATAACCTTCCTTGTAATAATGCCTCAGTCTGGCATTCACATTCTGGATCGCATAGCCACTGGTTTCTTGTCCCGTGTACACGTCACTGTCGGCAGGCTCTGCCAGTATCCGTTGAATCGTTGCCGCATCCATGCCAGGTCCGTTATCTTCAATGACAAATCGCAAGGTATCGCCCTGCAGAGAGCCGCTAACCGATACAATTCCGCCGCCGCGCTTACGCTCAATGCCGTGAATTAACGCATTTTCGATAAAAGGCTGAAGAATGAGCTTTAAAATAACATAAGGCTCGATTTCATCCGCGATATCAACCCGATATTCCAAAAGATCCTTGAATCGCATTTGCTGCAGAGATAAATACAATTCAATCAATTCTTTTTCTTTTTTGACATTGGTAAAGCTTTTGCCGCGATTCAGGCTTAAACGGAACAATCGGGACAGGTTAACAATCATCTCACTGATCCGGCTTTGACCGGCTGCTTCAGCTTCCCAAAATATCGTATCCAGCATGTTATACAAAAAGTGAGGGTTGATTTGTGATTGAAGCGCCTTGAGCTCGGCTTCTTTTTCTTTGAGCTGAAGCACATAGGCATCGTCGATCAAGGCTTTAATGTTAGCTACCATGCTGTTGTACCCGCGGCTTAATTCCCCGATCTCATCTCTATATTTAATATCTACCCGTTCGTCAAAATGGCCATTCTGAAATCGTTTCATCGACAGCAGCAATTGACGCAGGGGTGCAGTCAAAATCGAAGTCAGGATAAACATAAAAGGAATACTGAGAAGCAGACATGCCAAAATTAATACGATAACAAACACCTTGATCGAGTCCAGCTCATGTGTCAGTGAAGCCAGAGGTACCGCATACAGAATACTCCAACCGTTTTCATTGATACCGCTGTATGAAAGCAGCAGCTTCTCCCCGTTGCTGTTGATGATCATGGAACCGGACTCACTTTGCTGCCTTGTCGCTGTAAAAGACAAATCCGGGTTGTTGCTGCTAAAAAAGTCTTTGCCCGCCTTTAACAACGGGTAGCCGGTTTGATCGAGAATGACAATGCCATGGTCTTGGTCATGTAAATTTTTTAAATACAGGTTACGGATCGTATTTTGGTTAATCCCCACAAAAATGAACCCGATCGTGCTGCCATCGCTAACATTGCGGACAATCCGGCTCATTCCGATTTTCTCATTCCGGTTATTCTGAATGAACACGTTGTTATCGTCCGTTAGCGGAAACCAGTATGAGGCACCGTTCAGCTCCTCGGTTTTACGGTATATCGGACTTTCCTGAATGTGAATAAACTGGTTGGCACCGCTGCTATCATCGGTAGATACCTGAAACAGAGGGGCAGGACCCTTTCCGTACAGAGCCAAATAATCAAAGTTCCGAGTGAGCAGCATTTGGTTCATCATTGACGCGGACGAGCCCGAGTACAGGGTGGTTTCAAGCTCGTTGGACGTACCGAGATTGCTCTGAAGCTGGCTTTGTACCTCGGATGCGAGACTGAATACCGTTACCCAATCCGCAATGTTTTTTTGCAGCATGACAATATTGTTGTCCACTTCTTTAATAATCCCGAGATTGGTGGTACTGACCTTATTAATAATTTCTTTACTGGAGGTTTGATAGGAATAATAGCCCAGTGTTAGACAAAGGACTACAATTAGCAAGTAAAAGAGAATGAAGATTTTATATTTAATGCTCAGGTTTAAATAAAGCTTTCCTATATTGATCATCTCCATGTATGATACTGATTCTGGTTGTATTGTATATCCCCGCAGCAGTTTTCACAACGTATGTACTCCAACATTCGATAAAATTAAACTTTACCCGTTTTTTCTCTACTGTTTCTTAGCGAACACTTTGCTATGATCCAAGTAACAAACGAATCTTACATGCGAAACATTCAAATTTATTATTCAGGGGGAGCTCACTTATGAAGAAAACGAATCCAATGGTTAAGGCTGCTTTGCTCACAACGGCTGTGGCTATGGTGGGGACATTAGCAGCTTGCGGAGCCAGCACTGATACGAAAACAACGCCAAGTCCAGCTTCAAGTACACCAAGCCCGGCAGCTGCCGGTACAAAAAAAGAAATTACACTGCGTTTATTTTCCAACCTGCCGGATCGCAAATCCGGACAAGGACTTGCCGAGCAGATGGCTATTGACAGCTATATCAAAGACAATCCCAATATCAAGATTGATGTGGAAGCACTAGCCGAGGAGCCATTCAAAAACAAGCTGAAGGCTTACATGGCATCCAACGAACCGATTGATGTCACCATGGTTCATGGCGGTGCTGAGCTCAGTACGCTCGTTAAAGCCAAATATGTGAAAGAGCTGAATGCCAAGGAGTATGAAGGTGACAAATACAACTTTTTTCCCGGCGTCTACAAATCGTTTGAATTTGACGGGAAAATTTACGGACTTCCGAGAAACAGCGATTACGAAGTGATTTATTATAACAAAAAAATGTTCGCTGATAACGGAATTAAGGTTCCAGCAACCTACAATGAGCTGTTGGACGTGGCCAAAGCGTTCAGGGCCAAAGGCATTACTCCGATGTCGATCAATGGTAAAGATTTATGGAGCTTCGGTTTGCTGTACCAAAATATACTGCAGCGTGTGAGCGGTGATCAAAGCCTGATCCTGGACGCTGTCGATCAAAAGAAAACTTTTGCACAGGATGCCAGCTTTCTAAAGACTGCCCAGCTCATGAGTCAGCTGCGGGACGTCAAGATGTTCCAGGATTCGTTCATGACTGCTGATTACGGCGCTTCACAAAATCTGTTTACACAAGGCAAAGCAGCTATGTGGTTTATGGGCTCATGGGAAGCGGGGATGGCGACCAATGATAAATTGCCGGAAGCGTTCCGCAGTAATCTTGGGGTTGCCAAGTTCCCTGTAGTCGAAGGCGGCAAGGGTAAAGAATCCGATTTGCTGGCCTGGAACGGCGGCGGGTATTCAGTTACAACTTCCTCCAAAAATCCGGATGAAGCTAAAAAGTTTTTTGATTATTTAATGAGTGCGAATCAATGGGCCAAATATGCTTGGGAAACCGGCGCCGCTGTACCTGCACAAAAATACAATTTAACCGGAAAAGAAAGTGAGGTTCAAAAGCAGCTCACTGATATCCTGGTTAAGGCTTCTTCGACTGCTGGAGCTTCATTTATCGATTACGGCTCACCGGCATTTAAAGATGATGTTCAAAATGCATTCGGCAAGTTTTTTGCAGGCACATTTACACCGGAACAACTGACTGCTGAATTGCAGGCATCAGCGGAAAAACAAAAGAAATAAGCTCGGAATGAGAGATAGAGGGATTGTTCGAGGGCAGGCCGTGCTGCCTGTCCTTGACGGATCCAAGTGGAAGGAGTGAGGTACCATGCAAAAGGTGCTTGGCAACAAGATGGCTATTTTCCTGTTTGTTTTTCCAGGTATTTTGTTATTTATGGTTACGTTTCTGGCACCGATTGTGCTTAGTGGGTATTATTCGTTCACCGATACGCTGGGCCCAGGTACGGACGTTAAAATGGTTGGACTTCAAAACTATCAGGAATTGCTGTTTGAGGATTCGCGGTTCTGGAGATCATTAATGAATGCGCTCCTGCTTGGTATTGGCTGTATTGTCCTGCAGCATCCGATCTGTATAGCCTTCGCTATTTTGCTGGATCGTATCGGCGGCAAAGCCGAGAAGGTGTTTCGTACGATCTTTTTCATTCCTTGTGTCATTTCTGTGGTGGTCATCTCCAGAATGTGGTTGAGCATCCTGGACCCTGATTTCGGGATTTTCAATAAAATTCTGGATACGATCGGGCTTGGATTTTTGCAGCATGCCTGGTTAGGCGATACGAGTACTGCACTTGGTTCTTTGCTGTTTATTTTAATTTGGGCAGGGTTTGGCTGGGGACTCCTATTCTATTATGCCGGAATCAAAGGGATTCCCGAGGAGCTTTATGAAGCCGCTCATCTGGATGGGGCTTCAGGACTGAAGCTGCATTTGAAAATTACACTTCCGCTGCTTTCGCCGGTCATTGCTGTTCAGGTAACTCTCGCGATAGTTACAGCACTCAAGCAAATGGAAACCGTGTTTCTGACAACGAATGGCGGTCCCGGTGATTCCACACAGTTTCTGGCTGTTTACTTGTATAACAAAGCTTTCTCGGCGAGCCAGTATGGCTATGCCAACGCGATATCGATCCTGTTTATTCTCGTTTGTTTAATCGCGACCTATGTAAGCAACAAAATGATTCGCAGCGACATAGCTGAATATTAGGCGGTGGCAGATATGAAAAGCAAACATACAACGATTCTTTGGATCCTGTTTATACTGGTAGCCTTCGGGCAGTTATTCCCGTTAATCTGGTTGTTCAATTATTCGTTACTTAACAGCAGCGACTTTTTCTCCTCCAGTATTTTGAAATGGCCAAGCCAGCCGGAATGGCAAAACTATGTGAACGCATGGGTAGACGGCAAATTTCCCGAATATTTATTCAACAGCGTGTTGGTATCAACGGTAACGATACTTTTAACCGTATTTTTGTCCTTATCACTGGCTTACGCCTTCACACGGATGCAGTGGAAAATGCGTTCGTTCTTTTTTACCGTGATTTTGTTAGGGATCATGATTCCGATTCACGCCACGCTGCTCCCGAACTTTGCCATTTTCAAAGCCATTGGCTTGACCAATTCCTATCTCGGATTAATCATTCCTTACACAGCCGTTTCGGTTCCGCTCGGAACCTTCATCTTATCCGGTTTTCTGCGCAGCATTCCCTCAGCTATCGAAGAATCGGCTGTTATGGATGGCTGCAGCATTTATCGGATTGTTTTTCAAATCATTATGCCGCTCACGATGCCAGCATTGGTAACGATAGCCGTAACTACATTTTTAACATGCTGGAACGAGTTTATTATGGCTGCAACCTTTCTGAGCAAGGATTCTTTAAAGACGCTGCCTTTCTCCGTGATGAATTTTGCAGGCCAGTATTCCTCCGATTACGGCTCACAGTTCGCGGTAATGGTACTGACCTCGATTCCTGCGATTATTATTTATGCGATGTTTAATGAGCAAATTACGAAGGGTGTTACCGCTGGTGCCGTTAAAGGGTGATACTGCTATCAGCCATTGTCGATTAGTTGTCGATTCGCGGTCTTATATTCCGCTCATCAAACACAAGTTATAGCCGACAGCCGTCAGTCTTTGGCTGTTTATATAATACGGATGGCTGTAGCGCGCGAGCGCCTGCTCGCTGTCCTTGGCGTTAGCGTCCACCCAGATCCGGATCATGCCGTCCGGATAAAAGCAGAGCAGCTGCTCGCCCGGCATATCGAGAAAATGCGAGGCCATCGCAACCGACCCGCCAACCTTGCCGTACGAGCGCCCGCTGCGGTCCAGCACTTCCCCGTCCCCGCCGGGAATGCCGCGGACGAGCTCGTGGTACCCGTCGCCGTTCAGGTCGACGGGCACCATCCGGTAGACGCTGAATGGCAGCTCATAGGGCTGCCCGCTCGACGCGTCGAAGGTAAATTCATCGCGGTCCTGATGGAAGCGGCCATCGGGACCGCATGTTTTGGTTCCGATACGGATCGCCATCGCCACATGCTCGCCCTCATCCTTCAGGCGTGCGGTCCAGCCCATATCCATATGGCCATGGTCGACTTCTCCCCACACACGACGTCCCTCCGTATCGTATACAATGACGCGCGGCGAAGCTGAAGGGTCGGTCTCGCGTATCGTATACAAGCCCCACGACTCCTCTTTGGCATCCCATATCGGTTGAACGATATCGGAATGTCCCTTATAGCTTTCACGATCGGCACAAAATAATTCGGTTCCGGTATTCAGCTCAATGCATCGCTCCCCCCAAAAAATTTCATCCACACCATCCTGATTGAAATCAACGACTGGACATAAATGGCTGCCTCTGGCACCCAGGTCATCCTTGCCTACCTGAAATTCCCAACGCGGACTCATATCCGAATTCCATCCTTGCAAATACATGTTGCCATAGGTACCTTGTGCCGTAACCAATACTGGCTCGCCATTAACCATACCTCCGGCAATGAAATTACGGTACTGTGTGGACATAGGCTGCTGTGTGTCTCTGTACACCCACGGATACTGCCCGATGGTTTCTCCTGTGCTGCTGTCAATACGTTCCAGGCAGCTGCTTTGCAGACTAAGCTGATGCTGCATATTCAGATTGTTGACGAACCAGATTTCATCCGTACCATCCCCATCCAGATCAAATGGGAAAACCGGGCAAAACCAGATTCCTGGAATAACGGAAGAACCAAAGTCGCGTTTCCATAAGATCTCGCCCTCTGGCGTGAATAGCACCAATTTCAAATTGTCCGTCGGAAAAAAGAACATCTCCGCATAAGGATCAATATCAAAATCGGCGCTGTAGACGACGGCGATCGCTTTTTTGCCTTCTTTAATCCTTACAGGAAATGCCCGCAGCATGCCGATGGGGGAGCCGAGTGACAGCTCCAACACCTGCTTCAATTCAATCTCCTTACGATCCATCGCTTCCATCTTCATACTTCTAACCTCCTATAATATTGTGAATGGTATAACTGCTTCAGCCTTTAACCGCCCCAACCATGACCCCTTTAACAAAAAATCGCTGAATAAACGGATACACAATCAGAATCGGCAGCGCGGATAAGAAGATAGCGGCTGTCCGCAGCGATAGGGAGGAAACGTGGCTCATCGCAGACATATCTCCTAATAGAGCGGCCATTTCGTTTTGAATAACCATATCTCTTAAAAACAGCTGCATGACCTTCAAGTCGCTGGAGCTTGTATAAATGACTGCATCCATAAAGGAATTCCAGTGATGGACGGCGATAAACAGCCCGATAGTCATAATAGAAGGGAGCGATAAGGGCAAATAGATTTTCAGGAAAATAGTGAAATCGTTAGCGCCGTCAATTTTGGCCGATTCCTCCAGACTGTCCGGGACATTCTCGAAAAAGGTGCGCAGCAAAATCACGTTCCACGTGCTGATTGCGGTCGGGATCACAAGCGCCCATATTGTATCCATCAGACCAGTCGCCTTCACGATCAGGAAGCTGGGCACGATGCCGCCGTTAAACATCATCGTAATGATGATATAGATCATGAACCACTTTCTGCCCGGCAGGTACGATTTGGAAAGCGCGTATGCAATGGTTAGCTGCAGGCACAAATTGACGGCGAGTCCAAGCACTGTTCGGGTGATCGTCACCAGAAACGATTGTATAAATTGATTGTTGGATAAGATTAACGAGTAGGCTTCCAGATTAAAGCCTCTTGGAATCAGCAGCAGCTCGCCCTCCGTAATCAAATCCGAATTGCTGACCGAGGCCAGAATCACATAATAAAAAGGAAAAAAAGTCATGATCGCGAACAGTACCAGAACGGCACCGATCGCTGTGGAAGCAGACCATTTATAAGACATGCACAACACCCCTTTCTTTTACCATAACGAAACATCGCTGAATTTGCGGGCTAGCCGGTTCGTGCTCCAGATCAGGAAGAAACCGATAGCCGACTGGAATAAGCCAATAGCCGCTGTCGTGCTGAACTGGGCGCTCTGCAGCCCAACCCTGTAAATATACGTGCTGAGCACATCTCCGACATCGTATACGGAAGGATTGTAGAGAATATAGATTTGTTCAAAACCAACCTCAAGTAAATAACCGATTTTCAAAATCATCATAATAATAATCGTGTTGCGGATACCTGGCAGCGTAATGGAAATCAGCTTGTGCCAACGATTCGCCCCGTCAATCGTCGCCGCTTCATACTGCTCGGTGTCAATGGAGCTGAGTGCTGCCAAATAAATGATCGCGCCCCATCCCGATTCCTTCAGTATCGAGGAAGCGATGACAACAGGACGGAAGTATTCGGATTTACTCATAAAAAAAACCGGCTCCATACCCAAATAACGCAGTATGCTGTTGACCAGCCCTTCGTTGGGAGCCAAAAGCTGGATCACGATACCGCCAAATACGACCCATGACATAAAATGCGGGAAATATACGACGGTTTGGATCGTCCTTTTGAACAATACGCTTTTCATTTCGTTCAACAGCAAAGCCAAAATAATCGGAACCGGAAAAGCAAATATCAGCTCGTACAAATTGATCAATAACGTATTGCGGACGATCATGAAGAAATCCTGATTGTGCAGCAGAAACTCAAAGTGCTTCAAGCCGACCCAAGGGCTGCCGATAATGCCTTTGGAGAAATTATAGTCCTTGAAGGCAATAATCACCCCATACATCGGTAAGTAGCGATAAATAAAATACCAGATCACTCCTGGGAGCATGAGCAAATACAAATATTTATATTTGCTTATGGCCAGTCGGATAGCTGCAACTCGACTTCGTTTCAATGATCGGCTAACGACTGCCTGCATTTCTAATGGTGTCGCCATGTAAATTCCCCTTCCTGTTCGATATGGTCTTTATTATAGGGGGGTTATTCCAGCGCTGATATTGTTATTATGCCGGATCATGTACATATTTTTGACTTTTGGCTTGCTATTTTTCCTTCCAAAGAAATAGACCTTATCGCTAAAAAAGGTTGGTGATATACTTAATGATGACGCTTTCAATGATTTAGATGAAGCTTTGGCGGGGGGATGAAGTATGCTGAAAAAATTAAAAAACATGAAAAAATGGCTTCTTCTGCTCATGATTCTTGTATTGATTCAGACTTTTGCTTATGAGTTTTATTTGATTAAAGCACAGGTTGAGGCGTCTGAGCGTTCCATTGAATCCTTTCGAACCACGCATGAAAGTCAGGCATCGCTGGCCTTTTTACTGGAAGACCAGATCAGCTCAATTTATTATCGGCTCACTCTCGACCAAACGCTGGGGGAGTGGATGCAGCAGCGGGAGCCTACCATATCCAATATGTATTTACTGGGTCTTCTTCAGGACAATTCCTTGAAGATAATTAGCAGCAATCCGCTTGTCGTCTCTGTATATATTTATGGAAAAACAACGGATACGGTTTTATCGACCAACCATGAGTTCACCAAGCTTGACCAATTTCCCGATAAGGAAATTTTTACGGAATTCAATGAGAAAAACGGACATTGGGTTGGCAAACGGCTGGAAAAGGCCGGTTACGGCAATGCCAAAAGCATTATTTCCTTTATAGGCGCAATCGGTAATAACGGACTCGTAGCGATCAATATCGACGAACGTAAGCTGCTGAGTCAATCGGCCGATTTGTACGGGACCCTGCTCGTTGGCAAGGAACGGAACATCCTTACGTTTCAAGACGGCAAGGAAGTCAAGATCGCGGAGCTTCCTGTAGAACGATTGCCCCAAAAGCCGACTTTACTGGATCAGCCATTTTCGCTTGAAGGATACAAGGTATTTCAGACTGGTCATGCGAGTGGGGAGTGGGAGATGATTTCCATCGCTACACCTATCGAGTCCTCGCCTGCATGGCAGTATCGTAAGATCATGATCGTGGTGTTAAGTCTGTTTCTCATTGTGCTCGGAGCACTTATCTATAGATATGCCAAAAAGTCGTATTTTCAGCCGATAGAGCGGCTTGAGCATAATTATAGTAGGAATCTCGATGACTTGAAGCATAATTTGGTGCTGAATGTACTGACGGGCAAGCTCAAGGAAGCGGATATTCGCGAGAAAATGACGGAAATGGGCGTGCAGTTTCCTTCCGAGCGGATCATGGTCATTGTGTTTCAAATCGATGATTTTTATGATTACCTATTAAATATGAAGCAGGATGACCGTTTTTTTATGGATAAAACGATATACAATGCGATCAAGTGGACCTTCATGACCTCTTATGCGGCTTATGCGGTGAAGGCGGAGCTGGAGAAAATCGCGATTCTGCTCTCGATACCGAGCGATATGGACGAATCAGCTATGCTGCATAAGGTGGAAGGCACCATCCGTTATTTGCAAAATGAGATCAGGGATAACTGCAATCTGACGATTTGCGCAGGTATTAGCCGTTTGCAGGAAAACTTGAAGGATGCGCACACCTGTTATTATCAAGCCCTGCAGGCTGTTGGCTTCAAAACTATCTATGGCAAGCACAGCATTATACGATACCAGGACATTTCAGCCAAACATTCTGATGAGCATGTGTATCTCGTTACCGATATTAACAAAATGTGCAATCTGATTAAAGAAGACCGACTTGATGAATTCGAAAGCTTGTTCCGCCGTATGCAAAATGGAATGCTGAATGAAGAGAAATTTTCGCTCGACCGCTTGAATGCACTATTTTCCAATGTCCTGTATGGGATTGTGAAGTTGACGCTGGAGCAGCGGTTTGATTTTGCAGACATCGTGAAAGAGGATATTTTTATGAAAATATACAGCTATGAATTTCTTCAGGATAAAACCGATTACGTGATTCATGTAGCCCGTACAGTATCGGCAGCCATTCAGGCGCGTAAAAATTCCAATAATAAAACGGTTCAGCTCATCCTCGATTATATTCACGATCATTACGATCAATCGATTTCGCTGACGACCATATCCGATTCCCTCGGAATTAATTCGTCCTACATCAGCACTTTAATCAAGCAGGAGGTGGGTCAAGGGTTCGTCGATTATATGAATCAGCTGCGAATCAATAAAGCGCAGAATCTGCTGCAGGACCCGAATCTGACGATCAAGCACATTTCGGAAATTTGCGGTTATGAAACGGTGCACTCCTTTATCCGCAATTTCAAGAAGGTACATCTGCTCACACCAAGTGAATACCGTAATAAATCGCTATCCAAAAGGAATGTATAAAAAAATAAACATCTCGTTTTGCAACTATTTTACACAAGTTGAAATAATGTAAATTGCCAAGCGAGGTCGAATGATTTAACAATGGAATTACCGGCCGATATCACCGATTGCCATTTAAAAGGGGGAGCAGCTTCAGTCGGCGGAGACGATATGAATCTATAAAAGGAGGAAGTCCGGATGAGAAGGGTTGCCTGGAACAGAACAGCTTTACCAGCATTATTGGCTGCAGCGTTAGCAGCTATGGTCGGCTGCAGCAGCACAGGGTCAGGGGGAAATACGGCAGCGGCACCAAAGGATGCGGGACCGTATAAATTTAAAGTGATGTTTGACTACAACGTCGATCCCAAAGGAATGTCGCTCTCGGATAACGAGTACATCAAGTTTCTGAAGGAGAAAACAGGGGTGGAGGTAGTGCTGGATTCACCGGGTACGGCCGGCTATGTAGATAAGCTGAATGTACTTATGGCATCGGGCAGCTACCCGGATGCGTTTGCTGTAGGCGATCGTGATCTGGTTATGAAATATGCCAAAGACGATTTGTTGGCTGATCTGTCTCCTTATATTAATGATACGGCCAAGTACCCGAATTTGAAGAAGGTTATGCCCCCTGATGCATGGCTGCCGGTTACCGAAAAGGGCAAGGTGTTCGCCATTCCTTACAGCAGGCCCGACGGCTTGAGTCAGGTTGTGTATATCAATAAAGAATGGCTGGATAAGCTGAAGCTTCCGATACCCAAAACCATTGATGATTTTTACAACGTGATGAAGGCGTTTACAACCGGTGATCCTGACGGTAACGGGAAGAACGATACGTTCGGCTTATTAACGAATAATACTGTCGATAACGGAGCTCGTGCGTTCAAAGCTGCCTTTAACGCGGAGGCTTACTCCATTCGTGATGGGAAAGTAACGCCATCGGAAATCACGCCGGAGTACAAAGAATTTTTGAGATTTATGAACAAGCTGGTCAATGAAAAAATTCTTGACCCGGAATTTCCGACCATCACAACACCAATTTTCCAGCAAAAGTTTAAAACGCTCAAGTATGGCATCATCTCTGGTTTCTGGCACTATCCGTCCGGTCTGGAAATTCCGAAGGAGGTCATGAGCAAATACATTGCGGTTCCCGCACCGATGCAGCTTGACGGTAAAGCCTCGAGCTTCGTATATCCGAGCTTGAACCGGCATTATGTGGCGATTCCCAAAACGACCAAAAATATCGATCAATTGATGAAATTTATGGATTGGGCGGTATCACCGGAAGGTATGAAATATTCGTTCATCGGTGTTCCGGATTTCAATTACAAGGAAGCTGGCGGAAAGATTGAGTTGACTGCCAATCAATTAGCCCCGATCCATTGGGCATTCTCGCTGGTCCGTACCGGACAGCTGACGGAGGATGTGAAGAAATACATCGGTGTCGTGTATCCGAAGGAAGCGGTAGATAATCTGGAGATGGCAACGAAGATAGGTAAAGCGGATGTGCTGCGCGCTGCGCTTCCTTTTTACCCCGAGCTGACAGGATTTAATCTGGCTAAAATCAGCAGTGAATATACGACCAAAGCGATTCTCGGCAATGCTGATGTGGATAAAACGTGGGATGATTATGTCAGTCGTTATAAATCCGCAGGCGGGGACAAGGCAATCGAATTTTGGACGAATTGGTACAACACCGAAGGTAAAAATGTGGTCAAACCCTGATTCAAAAAACTTTAAAGTAAATGCTTACGAAGTCAGTTTTTTTTCAAAAAACTTTTAGGAGGCAACAACACATGGCAAATTCTACAGTTCAGGTTAAATTGGAAAAGGTGCTGGAGTTATCGCTCGGGCAAAATTTGGGGCAGCTTCGTGCTATACCTGTACAGCTGGGTGGCGGACAAAAGGCATTTCTGGCGATTTATGCAGCGGACTTTGATGTAGATCCGTCCGTGAACATGTTTTTCTATCCGACGGATAACCTCAAGATGACGCTGTTTACCGAATCAGGAGAAGTCCTCTGGAAGCGTGAATTTGGCAGAGGGTTGGTTCCTGGCATCTGGTTTTGTCCGGTATATGCGTTCGATTTGAACGGAGACGGTGCGGATGAAATCTGGTTTGTTAACAATACGAATGAACAGCATCCGTTTTCACTGCCATTTTACCGGTTGGAGCAACTGGATGCGGCGACCGGGGAGACGGTAGGCCATTGGCCATGGCCTCATGAAGGCGGTAAGGTAGAACCGCTGAGCTGCACATTCCGTAATTTCATTGTCGGCGGTTACGTCCATGGGGAGCCCGTTCTTGTAACGGCTCAGGGAACGTATATGGATATGCGGCTGCAGGGCTGGAAGGCTGATATGACGAATCGTTGGGAAACCCTTATCAAGAGGGAGGACCCAGGTGCTCGCGGCAGCCATGTCACCCCTGTGATTGATCTCAATGGAGATGGAATTGACGAGCTGATGTGGGGAGAGCGCTGCATTGAGCTTAATACGGGCAAGGAGCTGTTCTGCGCAGATCGTGACGTCTATGAGGGGCATTCAGATGTCGTTCAGCCTATATTGGACAGCAGCAGCCAAACCTGGTCGTTGTTCACCGTTCGCGAATCCGATCCCGCAGCAACACCACGAGTTGTCATGTTTGATGATCAGGGAAATCGCAAGTGGGGAGATGTCGAACAGGGGCATATGGACATTGGCTGGGCGGCTAGATTAAAGGATGATCGCAGTCATGTGACGATGGCGATTCGGATTGGTGCCAAAACGTGCGGACCGGACGGACGATTCCATCAAGATATGGATGAATTCACCTATGATGCGGGGACCGGCAAGCCCTACGAGCTGCCGTTCAGTGTGTACCGTACGATGCCGGTGGACTTGAATGGCGATGGCTTTCACGAGCTTGTTCGTGGGATGCCAGGGGGAGACGGGGAGGTCATCGACCGTAATGGTGTCTCCCTCGGCAGTGTTGGCGGTACAGTTGCCATGGCGACCAAATTTCTGGATATGCCGGGCGAGCAGATCCTTGCATTCAGCGCTGACGGTACGATCAGCATCTGGGCTGACCGGAACGCCGAGGATACACCAGAGGCGATAGCTCGCTATAATCATCCTTACTACAAAGCTTGCCAGAAGCTGTACGCTGTCGGTTACAACTTGTACATTATTAGCGGCTTGTGAGTAGAGACATAAGCAAGCAGACGATCTGCTGAATTGAGGTCGGCAACCCCTTATGAGAACATATTAGCGGTACTCGGCAGCCCTACCCGGTTTTCTATCGGGTGCAGGGCTGTTTGAGCTGATACAAGAAGATTTAACCTAAATAACGTGCAGGCAGTATGGGTTATTATTATCCAGCGTTTTCCTACTTATTTGAAGAAAACGTTTTTTTATGAGAAGATTGAAATGAATAATTTGAGAACGTAAGGAGTGAGCGTACTGATGTCAACGCCAACGATCAAATGGGGCATTGCCGGACCGGGCAATATATCCAGACAATTTGTTAAGGATTTGGCTTTTGCTAAAGGGGCAGAGGTGGTTGCCGTTGCGGGAAGGAGTCTGGAGAAGGCAGAGAGCTTTGCCAAGGAATTCAATATCCCGCAAGCTTATGGAAGTCTGGAGCAGCTGGCTGAGGACTCGCAGGTGGATATCGTCTACGTGGGTACGCTGCATCCCGCACATAAGGACAATACACTTACATTTCTACGAGCCGGAAAAGCGGTACTGTGCGAAAAGCCTTTTACTATGAATGCGGCGGAAGCCGAGGAAATGATCACTTATGCCAAGGAAAATCGTGTTTTCCTGATGGAAGCTATGTGGACACGCCATTTGCCTGCGATTCACAAGGTAAGACAATGGTTGGAAGAAGGGAAGATCGGTGAGGTTAGACTGGTTAAAGCAGATTTTGGTTTTAATATCGGTTGGAAGCCGGAAAGCCGTTTACTGAATCACGCATTAGGTGGTGGAACGCTGCTGGATGCCGGTATTTATCCTATTTCCTTTATATCGATGGTGTATGGTACTCAGCCTGTTAACATCATGAGCAGTGCGAGAATGGGAGAAACCGGGGTAGACGAGCAGTTTTCACTGTTATTCGAATATGAGGGAAAGCGGACGGCATCACTGAATGGATCCGTTCAGCTGGCTATGGTTAATGATGCTTACATATTCGGGACTAAAGGCCATATTCATGTCCCATTATTTCTAGCAGCCCGCTCAGCCACGCTGAAGGTGACGGGTGAAGAACCGGTAACCTACGAGGATGATCGCAAGGCACACGGATTTGTATTTGAGGCAGAGGAGGCCATGGCCTGCCTGCGCGAAGGGCGGACCGAAAGCAAGATTATGCCTCTGGATGAGACACTCGCTATCATGACTACTATAGATACGATCAGAAAACAGTGGAATTTAACCTATCCTGCTGATAAATAATTGGTGAACGGCCAATAACCTGCTCATGGATGAGCAGGTTATTTTTTGATCCACAGCCTTACAAACATGAAGGATTAATTGTAGGAAATAAGTGGAGATGGTAAAATAGGGGAATATTTACGTGCATGTGTCTCAATGTTCAAACAAGTACAGGGGGCTGAATGTGATGAAGATGAATTTGTATTATCGTATGCTGCTGTCTTACACGCCTATTTTCTTTGTGGTCATTTCGATCCTGATTTTTTCTTTCTTCGCTGTATTGAACAATTCGGTCCAGAAGCAGATCGTGATGACGAACGAAGCGATAACAACGAAGGTTGTTCAGGCTATCGACGCGAATCTCAAATCGGCGGAACGCACGGTGATCAAAGAAATCGTGGCCAACCAGACGATGAAAGATTTTTTTTCAACCTCGGAATCTAAAGTGCTGTATGACTATTTTCGCATCTCACAAAAAATGGACGAACTCTCGTCCATCCTCCCTTTTTCTAATTCCATTTATGTGTACAATGCCAATTCCGGCAAGGTTTTATCAAGAAGTGGGCTATCAAACCTGGATCAGTTTGGTGACCGGGATTTTCTGCTTTCGGCCTATAATTCGGCTGTGAATCCCAATACCTGGAGCGATCCCCGAATGTATAATGAGTTTGTTCATGAATCCATAGGTGAAGAACGCGTCGTATCACTAATCAAATATTATCCCTATATTGGTGAAAAGCAGGGTGCTATTGTCGTTAATATCCATGTACAGGCTTTGAACGGATTCATTAAAGATTTGGTCCGATCAGATACCGGCCCGATCGAGCTGTTGACCTCGAAGCTGGAGCCGTTTAATCCCAAACGTACACTACAGGACCCAAGTGCGGCTCTTGATGATAATAAACGGTTGTTTACCAAATCGGAGTACACGGGCTGGGGGTACGTATCGGCACAAAGTGACAAACGATTTTCGCTGTTATCCTTGCTAAATGATTTTTGGATCGTTGTCGGGTTCATAGCAATCCTATCGGGACTTGTCGGGTTAACCTATATTACACACCGCAATTATAAACCGATTCAAGCCATTGCAGGTCGCATCCAGAACTATTCCAAACGTAAAAGCGGAGAGCTGGTCAAGCGCTTAGAGAAGGATGAATTAAAATATATCGAGTACGCTATTGACGATTTATTGGAAAGGGCTGGTCAATACGAGCAGCTGCATAAGGATGATCTGCTCATTCGCAAAAGACAGGTGCTCTTTGATTGGCTGGAGGGCCACAAGGTATGGTCTGACAAGTCGTGGAAGCAGGAGATGGAGAATCTCCAGCTGCCTACCCAGTTTCATCGACTTACAGCTGTCATTGTGGAGATTGACCGGTTTTCACAGTTTACCAAGACCTATAATACCAGAGACCAATATTTGCTTAAATTTGTGCTTAGCAATGTACTTCAGGAAATTGCCCACAATGATCAATTATTTGTTTGGAATGAATGGTTTGAACCACAACAGATGGCGGTTGTCCTGTACCTCAACAGTGATCAGGAGCAGAATCAGGGTGCGGTATGTGAAGTGATGAAAAAAGTGCAGGCGTGGACCTTAAGCAACCTGGGCTTTACGGTTTCTGTAGGGATCGGCTCGGAGATTCAGTATCCGGGTGAGATCACCGAGTCTTATTCGGTGGCAAAGGAACACGTATCGTATAAGCCGGTATTTGGCTTAGGTGCCATGATAGGGAGCTGGGACCTGCAATCCAAGGCAGAAGGTCGTATTATCCCGCATCTGCAATTAGCCCGGACGATAGCGAAGTCTTTTCGGATGAGTGACGGACAATGGCAGTTCCATTTAGCTGGGTTGTATCAGGAGTTGAAAAAAGGGCGATTTTCACAAACAGACATGGAAACCATTACGAATTATATGATGTATCATTTGCATAAAGAATTGCTGGAGATGGCGGATGAAGTGAACCATCTGCTTCACAATGAATATGATTCGGAATTTGAAGCGATAGCCAATGGGTCGGAAACCCTGGATGAATGGCGAGACCGGTTGGGAACGCTGCTCTCCGTGTTGGAAAATAAAATATGCTCTCTGCGGTCGGTCAAAAATAATTATGTGCTCATTGGGCGGGTGAAAGAGTATATTGAGCTTCATTATGCCGATCCG
Organism: Paenibacillus sp. FSL H7-0331; assembly: GCF_001956045.1. Next base: position 326,604 of record NZ_MRTH01000004.1, read on the forward strand.
AATTTGTCCTTGAACCAGATTAGTGATCGTTTCGGGATGAATCCACGTTACTTGAGTAAGCTGTTCAAGGAAGAATTCGGTGAAAAATTTATTGATTATATGCTTAGAAAACGGTTGGAGGTAGCTCAACAGCTCCTGTTGAATACGTCACTGCCCGTACAGGATATCGCAGAGCAGGTTGGTTACGTCCATGTAATTTCGTTTCACAGAGCCTTCAAGAATATGTTCGGATTACCTCCGGGGGATTATCGGAAACGTGCCGAGGGGCGATAAACTCCATTCCTGCCTGGGGCGAAGGCTAATATTGTTCGGAATTGTTAAGTGAACACAAAAGGTTAAGTGAGTATTTGGAAGCGTTTTCTAACAAATCGTTAAGCGGCGATTCATGTAAATTGATCCTCTCCCGCCGCTGCTTTAAAGTTTACCTTACATTACACAGAAAAGGAGGTAGCCTATGCCGGGCAAGAAATCTGCAGCAGGAGGTACCGTCGTTAGCTCGGAATCTTTACCGCAAGCGTCAGTAAAGCTGAAGAGAAGGTTTTCCATTGGCCAGGATTGGCAGCTGTATGCCTTGCTGTTCGTGCCGATGCTGTATTTTTTGGTATTCAAATATATACCGATGTACGGCGTAACAATTGCATTTAAGGAATTTAATATGTTTCAGGGCGTCTGGAGCAGCCCGTGGGCGGGGTTGGATACCTTTCGTGAAATTTTTCTGATGAGGGATTTCTACAAGGTGCTGCGCAACACGCTTCTGCTCAACCTGCTGGATCTGATTGTTTCATTTCCGGCTCCCATTGTATTGGCGCTATTGTTAAATGAAATTCAAATCAAATGGTTTAAAAAAGGCTCGCAAACGATTTTGTATTTGCCGCATTTCATTTCCTGGGTCATTATAGGCGGGATGGTTTACCAGCTGTTATCCACCAATACAGGGTTGGTGAATCATTTATTGAAAGCGTCGGGGCTTGGTGTTATTCCATTCCTGACGGATCCGGTATATTGGACCATTACTTATGTAGGCTCAGGGGTTTGGCAAAATGCGGGATGGGGCACGATTATTTATTTGGCCGCACTGACCGGTATTAATAAGGAGCTGTATGAAGCGGCAGAAGTGGACGGGGCTGGACGACTGCGGAAAATATGGAATATTACGCTGCCAGGCATCAAACCAACGATTATGATCCTGCTTATCATTAACATTGGCCATATGGCGAGTATCGGATTTGAGCGGCCATATGTGCTGGCGAATCCCTTAGTTAGTGATGTATCCGATGTTATCAGTACCTATGTGTACAAGGTAGGTGTGCAATCTGCCCGCTTCTCCATCGCAACGGCTATCGGTTTGTTTCAAGCTGTGGTCGGTTTAATTTTCCTGCTCTCATCCAACTATATTTCCAAAAAAGTAACCGACCAAGGCATATGGTAAAGGGGGAAGCTGAGTGACAACCAGCGTGAATGATAAAATTATCAATGCGTGCATCATTACCGTAGTAACCTTTGCATCTTTCCTGTGCCTTGTGCCGATCCTGCATTTGGTTTCCATTTCGCTTAGCTCCAATGCAGCTATATTATCGAATCAAGTCACGCTGTTTCCGGTGGAATGGAGCACTTTGGCCTATCAGACCGTGCTCAAGGATGTGAAGATGTTTAAATCACTGTTGTTTACGATCCTGCTGGTCGTTCTGTTTACTTCGATTTGTATGGTGATGACGATTTGCGCCGCATATCCGCTGACGAAGAAAAGGCTGAAGGGTAGAGATTTTTTTCTGTTGATGATTTTGTTTACGATGTTTTTTAGCGGAGGGCTGATCCCTGAGTATTTGCTTGTTAAATCGCTAAAGCTGACCAATACAATCTGGGCGCTGGTGCTCCCTGGGATGGTCAACGCTTTTTATTTAATTATTCTGAAGTCCTTTTTCTCCTCAATTCCCGAGGAGCTTGAAGAGTCGGCGCGCATGGATGGAAGCTCTCATTTTGGAACTCTGATTCGGATCGTGCTTCCACTGTCGATGCCTGTGCTTGCGACGCTCAGCTTATTTTATGCCGTAGGCAGATGGAACGCATTTATGGATGCTCTGTTCTATATTACGAATCAGGATCTGTATCCGATCCAGCTCAAGCTGTATCAGCTCGTGATCAGCAATCAGATGAGCGACTCGATGGCCACAGAGGGGATGAGCGCAACGGCTCCTATTCCCGAAAGCCTGAAGGCGGCGAGCATTATGTTTGCAACCGTTCCTATCTTGTTGGTTTATCCGTGGCTGCAGCGCTATTTTATTTCCGGAATGATGATTGGTGCGGTAAAAGGTTGAGGGTAAAAATCCGAATGGAGAGTGGACTGCGATGAAACTGAAAAAGAAATCCGCATATCGGGTACTGGGTAGTACGCTCGCAATCACGCTGCTGGGTGGGACGCTTGCTGCCTGCTCGGGCGGGGAAAGCGCAAGTGGCGGAGCGACGGACAATGGCAAGAAGGGTGCTCCTGTTACATTAAAAATTGAGCTGTTCGACCGCGGCAATACGCCTCCAGGTGCTCCACCGCTCACAGAAAGCTACTTTGTCAAATATATGCAGGAAAAGTTTGGCGATCCCAACAATATCAAGCTGGAGTTCGTAACGGTTCCACGGACAGAGGAAGTACCGAAGCTTAACGTGTTAATGTCGGCCAATGAAGCGCCCGATATGATATTTACCTACAGCGACCCTGCCGTTCAGAACTGGGTGAAGCAGGGTGGATTAACCGAGCTTGGGGAATTGCTGAATCAATACGGACCTAATTTGAAAAAATATCTCGGAGATCAATTGCTCAGCTACGGGAATTTTAGTGGCAAGCAGTACACGATTCCGGCTAAAAGAATTATTTTGGCATCCCAGACGCCGAATATCAGAAAGGATTGGCTTGATAAGCTTGGCATGCAGCCGCCTAAGACAACGGATGAGTTCTATGCAGTTTTGAAAGCGTTTAAAGAAAAAGATCCCGGCGGCACGGGAGGCAAAGTCATTCCTTACGGAATTAAGTATAACAACAATATTGATCCATTGGTGAGATCATTCTGGAAGAAGATGACCGAGGAGGAGTACAGCTCCCTGCCTGATCTGGTTAAGCCGGGTAATAAGGACGGGTACAAATTCCTGAACAAGCTGTACAATGAAGGATTAATCAGCCCGGACTTTGCTCTGGATAAGGATGGAAAGAAGTTCCAAGCGGATCTGGTTAATGGTCTTATCGGCTTTTCGATTACGAATACGAATGAACCGGTTTATTTTGCCTATTACTCCACACTGCAAAAGAATGTGCCAACAGCGACCCTGATGGCGGTGGATCCGTTTACCAACTTTGAGGGCAAGCATGTCAAATCGATTTATCATCCATTGTCCGCCCATATCGCGATTCCCAAGTCTAGCAAAAGAGCTGTTGAGGTTATCAAGTTCTTAAACTGGATGTCCGATTATAAAGTAATCTTTGATCTTCAAAATGGCACGGAGGGTGTCACCTATAAGAAGGGCGAAGATGGGATTCCAGTAATAATTGACTCGGATGAAGCCAAGAAGGTGCTTTACAATTATCTCGATTATAGTATGCTGATCAACGGCAAGGATATGGGAGACCCCGAGAAAACCTTAAAGGCTAATGCTGCAGATCCGAAGTATAAGGATTTTACGATGAGCAGCATCAAGGTAGGCGAGCAGGATGGTCAGCTGCCTGCGCGGTTTAACCGACCTATTGAGGCGCAAATCAAATACAATCAGACACTGGGCGATAAAGCGATCGAAATTTATGTGAAAACCGTTACCGCCAAGCCAGCCGATTTTGACAAGCTCTACGATGATATGGTCGCGGAATACATGAAAACTGGCGGCAATGAAGTGCTGGAGGAGCAGAAGAAAGCGTTCCAGGAGATGAAAAAGTAATCGTGTACGGTACAAGCAAGCGATTGACCCCACAATTAACTGTATACCGAATAAGCTTATGGGAATCCATAGGCTTATTTATTTGAGTTCAGCAAAATGTACAAATACGCTATAATAATGTCTATATTGACCATGATGGAAGTTTATTCCTGCCGTATTATAAAGGTAAATGCAAGCATAAGATGAATCAAACGTCCAGCCCTCCGCAACCGATATTGAAAGCCACCTTACACAAGGAGTTATCTATGATTTGCTCAGGGAGGTTATTTGAATGGAGAGACAGCTGCACAGCAGCCAGTTTATTAAAGAGCAATCTTTTCCCTTTTGGATCAAAAGGTTTTATCACGATCACGAGCATGTTCCGTTATTGCACGGTCACGATTTTGTTGAACTCGTATACGTGATCCGCGGCGAAGGCCAGCATGTGTTCGAGGGCCATTATTATGAAATTCGCACTGGCGACGTATTTATTATTAATCCGGGTGAGGTCCATACGTACAGCATTCAGCCGGGCAAGGAGCTTGAAATTATCAATTGCCTGTTTTTGTCGGATCTGATTCAAGGCAATTGGCTGCTCGATCTCGGGATTTCGCAGTCCATGGATTATTTTTATGTGCATCCTTTTATGGACAAAAGAGAACGTTTTCACCGCTGTCTGAACATGTCGGGACCGGATGGGGCTCGCGCCTTAAGTCTGCTGGAAACGATGATAGGCGAATTTGACAACCGGCAATCCGGCTCTGAAACCTTAATTCGACTGCAAATGGTGGAACTGCTTATTATGCTTTCACGCTCTTACCAGCAGGCACAAGGGCAATGCGGCAAAGAACCGGTACGCAACCAATCCAAGCATATGCTGATCCGCCGAATATATGGTTATTTGGAGCGGAATTATGATAAAAAAGTATCGATACCCGTTTTGTGCGAGCTGTTTACGATCAGCTCCAGACAATTGAACCGGATTTTTAAACAATCGATGGGCATGACCGTCGTGGATATGCTTCATCAAATTCGTATTGAACGAGCCAAACATCTGCTGAAGGAAACGGACGAGAAGGTCATTACCGTGGCGGGAAGAGTCGGCTATGAGGACCCGGCTTTTTTTAGCAGGCTGTTTCATCGTCGGGTTGGCTGCTCCCCAGGCAAATATCGGGAATCCTCCTGAAACCTATGAATGGAAAGGAGGGTTTCCTGTGTGGCGATGGAATGACCGGATGCTCAAAACCAAGATGTTTATTTCCTTTTCAATTGTTGCCTTGGTCATCGTCGGCATTACCTGTGGTATTTTTTATTACAAAAATACGAGCGATATCAAGAGCCAAACCTTTTCCTTGTCCAAAATCATAGCAAAGCAATTTTCTGAAATGCTGGATTTATATATGCAAAATATTGAAGAGCTAACCCTTTCCATTTCAATCGATCCTGCTATTCAAAGCAATCTGTTTGATTTTTATAAAGCATCCAATCCTATTGAAAAGGAAACGATAGGCTACAGATTGAACCCGATATTATTTAATTTCTCCTATCCCAAATCCTACGTACAGAGCATCTCCATTTACACCTTGGACGGACATTTGTATCACTACACGAAGTATGTCAAACCGGAACCGGTAGTTACCTTATCGAGCGAACAATTGCACAATTATGCGGAGGTGCTGGGCAGCAAGCCGTTTATTTTGGTGCCGGCTCCTGAGGAGCAAAAGCTTGGAGATAATCCGGAAACCGTCGTTTCCTTTATTCGCAAAATCACGAAAATCCCTACCCAAACGATCATGGGATTCGTGGATATCAAAATCAATCTGAACGCATTCAAGATGGTGCTGACCAACACCGAAGAGAAAGAAAATGACAGCACGATGCACGTATTGATCGTCAATGACGAAGGTGAAGTTGTTTTTGAAAATGGGAGTCGTCTCATGGGAAATTCCCAGGCACGCTTTGACACCACGATATTCAGTAAGCCCCTCCCTGAAGGCGAATTACGCTGGAATGACAAGATTTATCTGTATACTTTTGAAAAATCGAGTTATACGGGATGGTCGACCATCATTCTCATCCCCAAGGACGTTATTATCTTAAAGCAAAAGCGCATTCAGGATATCGTCATCATTATCGGACTCATCAGTATGCTGCTGATCGCTACCGTCTCTTATATTTTGTCCCATCAAATTACCCTACCCCTCAGCAACATGGCGCGCAAAATGTCCCGAGTCGAAATCGGCGATTTGAGTCAGAGAATGGATTATGCAGGAGCCAATGAAATCGGAAAGCTAAGCCGGATGTACAATCATATGCTTGACAGTATCTCCCGCTTGATCCGTGAAGTGTACGAATTAAAGCTGGCAGAGAAAAATGCTCAACTATCGGCGCTGCACGCTCAAATTAATCCGCATTTTTTATACAACACCCTCAATATTATGAAGTCGATCAGCCGTTTGCGGGGAATTGAGGAGGTGGCGGAGATCTCGGAATCACTAGCGGGGTTATTTCAGTACAGTATGAAAAATCTTCATCGACCCGTGGCACTGGCTGAAGAAATCGAGCACATCAACAATTATATCAAGATTCAGCAGCATCGATTTGGCAGCCGTCTGGAGCTGCAATGCGATATTTCGGGAGCTGTGCTGCAGGCTTCTATTCTTAAGCTGACGATTCAACCGCTTATCGAAAATGCTGTAAATCATGGTCTTCGTAAGGTAAAGACGGGTGGATCTATTCTTATACGGGCAGCCTGTCATGAGTCCGTTCTGACGATAACGGTAACCGATAACGGAGCCGGAATGAACGAAGCACAGAGGATTCAGATAGACAACACTCTGGATAGCTCAAGCTCACTCCATCAATTTCAGGATATCCACCATGGGATCGGACTCTTGAATATCCACCAACGGGTTCAGCTTTTTTACGGAAAACCGTATGGATTGCAGGTAAGCAGCAAGTCGGGTGTTGGCACTACAGTAACCCTGATAATTCCGTTCAGTCGGGTCCAACCTGTGAAGGGAGAAATCGCGCAATGAATATTTTTGTGGTAGAGGACGAGCATTGGGCATTGGCTGAGATGGTAGAGCTGTTCAAAAGCTACGAGCCTGATCATCATATTTATGCTTTTGAAAATGGCGATGATGTGCTGACAACTCTGGACACCGTTCGGCCGCATTTGGTGCTGACAGATATTAATATGCCGGGCATTGACGGTTTGGAGCTGATTGAGAAGCTGAATCAATTGGACCCGAACATCATGAGTATGATTGTCAGCGTCCATGACGAATTCGAATATGCCCGTGTCGGGATGAGGTTCGGTGTTATTGATTATCTTCTGAAGCCGGTAAAAAGGGATATCCTGTACAAGGCTGTGGATCAAGCGATAGTACATATCGAGAAGGAAAGCAAGCGGAGAGAGGAATGGCTGAACGGATCGATTACGCAAATGCTGCTTGCCGAGGAAATTCCTGTGTATGATATTTTGCAGTCGATGAATGGTCGTGCCTATTGTATGGTGCTGCTCGTATTGGATAAGGGCTCGGCGGTAAAAGGATGGAAGGATACGGCTGTAAGCTGGAATGAGCTGAGGCAGCAGCTCGGCGGTAAATATGCTCCAGAGAGTGATTATTACTGTGTTGATCTGGATTGCCGACATAGGATCGTTCTAATCCCATTACCTCATGTCAGGCAAATGAGCGATATCCAAGAGAAGCTATCCTTTTTATATGAACAATTACGTACGCTTCCATCTCCAGTCCATATGGGATTTGCTGTTAAACCGGAGCGAAGCAGCCTTTATCAGGTATGCTTGGAGCTGCAGCAGCGGCTGGATAAGCAGATGACCTTTGGTATGTCCACATGGCTGCCGCCGGAATTGAAAAGGCAGGATGCCGAGCTCGGTACGGTATGGGAAAAGGTTAGAGTCATGGAGCTTCATTATAAAAAGGGCGATATGTTAAAAGGAAGTGCAGTTTTACAGCTTATTATGGAGGAACTGCGCTTGAAGTTGGTGACCCGACGTCAGCTTCAATTGTTTATTCATGATCTTCTGTATTCTCTGAAATATAATGTGCTTGCCTCCAAAGTGGGGATGGTGAGTGTTCATGATCTGCAAGAGGACGTTCGGCTGCTGAATCAATTGGCAAGCTACACAGAGCTGTTCAATTGGTTAAATGAAAGTATTGTTAGTATTTATTGTGAACAGGAAATCAAGGACTTCAATCCGAAGGGGCTTGTACCTGTTCTGCTTCAGCTCATCCACAACCATTTTCAGGGAAGCATTTCCTTACAGCAGTTTGCAGCCGAGCATCATGTCAGTCTGGGTTATTTATCACGAATTTTTAAAAGCCAGACCGGGCATACGTTCTCGGAATACATAACGAATTATCGGATAGGCAAAGCCAAGGAGCTGCTGACAAGCGGAGTCGAGCGGCTGCAGGAAATCAGCAGTCTGGTCGGTTACGAGGATTCCCGACACTTTAGCGCGCTGTTCAAAAAAATAGTAGGTGAAACTCCGATTACCTATGCGAAGCGACATGCAGGCAAGAAATAAAAAAAGGAAAAATCCCCCCCATAAAAGAGTGCAAATCGTAGGTATGCTGCAAAAAGCATCGAACGTACAATGAAATCAAGGCCAAGGGAGACGCTTCGATTACGAAGTTTGTCATCCGAAACTGGTAACGCTTACGAAGTCAGTTTTCTTCGAAAACTTGGTAGATGCTTACGAAGTAAGTTTTGTACCAAAACTCTAGGGAGGTCAAAAAAATGAGTCGAGTCAGGTTCTTAACCGTCTGTTCTTACGCAGCACTGATAACAACCGTAATTGCAGGCTGCAGTACACAACCCCAAGCACAACCGGCTGGCGGTTCAGCCCCGGCCCCGGCCACAGGTACTCAACCGGCCGCAGCCAAACCTGCTGAACCGGTTACCCTTACCCTGTTAATCGGATCGACCGGAACACCGTACCCAGCTACGCAGGCCGTAGCAGCAGAAGCGGAGAAGAAGCTGAACATCAAGATCAAATTTGACATTAAGCCGGACGGTACGGAAGGCGACAATCTGGTCAAGACACGTCTGGCTACAGGGGATATGGCGGATATTCTTTACTATAATTCGGGTTCCCTGCTGAAGGCGTTGAATCCTGAAGAAAACTTCGTGGACCTGACGAAGGAGCCATTTATGGCTAACCTACTCGATTCCTATAAAGAAACCGTTTCCTCCAATGGCAAGGTTTTTGGCGTCCCGGGCGGCTCATCGAATGTCGGCGGCATTCTGTACAATAAAAAAGTGTACAGCGAGCTTGGCCTCACCGTACCGAAATCATGGGCGGAATTCATCGCAAATAGCGATAAAATCAAAGCTGCCGGCAAAACGGCAGTCATCGGTTCTTACAAAACGACCTGGACCTCACAGCTCTTCGTGCTTGGCAACCAATATAATATTCAGGCTCAAGTACCTAATTTTGTGGCGGATTACACAGCCAATAAAATGAAATATGCAACTACACCCACAGCGCTTCGCGGCTTTGAAATGACAAGTGAAGTGTTCAGTAAGGGATACATGAACAAGGATTTTCTCGCGACAACCTACGATAATGGACTGAAGATGCTGGCTGAGGGTACAGGCGTACAGTACCCGATGCTGACTAGTGCGATCGATGCCTTGGCTCAAAATTATCCGGATAAGGTAAAGGATATAGGCGTATTTCCAACACCAAGCGATAACGCCAGCATCAACGGCTTTACGGTTTGGATGCCGAGCTCCTACTACATCAATAAGAAGAGTAAAAATGTGGAAGCGGCCAAGAAGTTTTTGGATTTCATCATGTCGGCGGATGGACAGAAGGCTTATATGACCAAGAGCAAAGCGAATGGTCCCTATGTTATCAAAGGAAGCAAGGTTCCTGACGATGCCTTTGACGGCATCAAAGACATGCAGCCTTATTTTGATAACGGCAAAACCGCACCGGCATTGGAGTTTGTATCCCCCGTCAAAGGACCGAATCTGGAAAGCATCCTGATTGAGGTCGGTACAGGCCAAAAGTCTCCTGCGGATGGTGCAGCCGATTACGACAAGGACGTCAAGAAGCAAGCCCAGCAGCTTAATCTTCCAGGCTGGTAAGCGTAAGCCAGTTAAGCCCTATTGTATATGATTTGATTAAATGGAGCGGCCCTGCAAGAACTTTGCAGGGCCGATTGTGTAAGGGAGCGATCATAATGAAATTGGTGCAGAACCGGATGTATTCGTATTTATTTTTATTGCCCGCAGGCATTATTTATTTTGTATTTTATTTGCTGCCAACGATCATGTCGTTCTTTTTCAGCTTGACGAGATGGACGCTGACCAAATGGCAATTTATCGGATTTGATAACTATGTGATGTTCTTTGAGGAATCCTCTTTGAAAATCGGGTTTAAAAATACACTAATCTTTGCCGTTGTAACTTGTGGATTAAAAGTGGTACTTGCTCTCTTGCTTGCCACACTGCTGACCTCGAAGATCTGGTTCAAGGATTATTTTCGCTCGATGGTGTTTTTCCCGACGCTGCTCAGTACGATTGCGGTGGGGATCGCCTTCAGTACGATGATGCATCCTACGCAGGGTGTCATCAATGCAGGTCTCACAGCGATAGGGATCAACGGTCCTGATTGGCTTGGGAATACGAAGCTTGCCCTGTTATCGGTTGCTTTTGTGGATGTATGGAAAGGCGTCGGCATCGCCACGGTTATTTATATTGCTGGCATCATGTCGATTCCCCAGCACTATTATGAAGCCTTGAAAATGGATGGGGGCAACGCGATCAGGGGGTTTTGGCATATCACACTGCCTCTCAGCAGGCCGGCCATGAATTCTGTCATTATTTTGGCCTTCATCGGGGGTTTGCGTACCTTTGACCTGATTTGGGCGATGACCAAAGGCGGGCCTGGATTTTCCACGGATTTAATCGCCTCTATTATTTATAAACAGTATCAGGCTGGATTTTACGGTCTTGCTACAGCAGGGAATGTCATTCTATTCATCGCTATCATGCTCTTGGCCTTCCCATTGTATATGTTCCTGAATAGAAGAGAGGTAGATTTATGAACAGGATAGCACAAAAAACGACGATCAGTATCGTGATGCTGCTGCTTTCAACGGTGATATTCTGGATTCCCTTTTATTTTGTCATTATCAATTCGTTTAAATCTCCTACAGCAGCGGCTGATATGAATATGTCCTGGCCCACAAGCTTTCATATTATTGACAATTATACAGCCGTATTGACAGCTACCGATCATATGCTGGTTCGTGCTTTCGGCAACAGTACGCTGCTTACGCTGTTGTCGGTTACAGGCTTGGTCTGCGTCAGTTCATTGGCAGGCTTTGTGTTGCAGCGAAGGGAGAAAGGAAAAGCGGCCTCGACCTTCAATTTCCTGGTGCTGGCGGGGTTGATGATTCCACCTGCGGTCGTACCGACGATTTGGGTATTGAATTCCATTGGCTTATTCAAAACCTTGCCAGGGCTTACGCTGGTAGAAATTGCGCTGCATTTTCCGTTTTGTGCGATTTTGTATAAAGCCTTTACAGCAACGATCCCGCGTGATCTGGACGAAAGTGCGTTCATTGATGGATGCGGTGGCTTCAAGCTGTTTACGCATATTATTTTCCCTTTGCTGAAGCCTGTCTCTTCAACGATTGTTATCATTCAGGCGGTCAGTGTGTTCAATGATTTTGTAAATCCGTTGTATTTCTTGCCCGGTTCTGACAATGCAACCGTGCAGCTGACGCTCTACAATTTTATGAGCATGTACCTGACCTCGTGGAATTTACTGTTTGCGGATGTCGTGCTGATCTCGCTACCCCCGCTCATATTGTTTCTCTTCTTTAACAAGCAGATTGTCGCGGGCATGACTGCAGGCTCGGTGAAAGGATAATGACCGATTCGACCACTTGAATGGCTGAATGGACAATGATATGACGGCGGAACCCCTTTACAATAGAGATTGTAAAAGGAATGGATAAAGGGGGAGCGTAGATGGACAGCTCTTGCGGTCCTGTGCTTTGGTTCACGGGCCTGTCAGGTTCCGGTAAGACAACAACCGCACAGCATGTTTATGAGCGGCTCATTGCAGCGGGGAGAAAGGTTGAGCTGCTGGATGGGGATATGATTCGTTCGATGATTTGCAAAGGTCTTGGATTCAGCAGGGAGGACCGCTTGGAAAATATTCGCCGAATTGCCTATGTGGCTGATCTGTTGGCTCGACATGGTATTACGGTGCTCGTTTCCGCCATTACACCCTATCACGAGATGAGGGAATACCTTAGAGCTCATGTTGCAGGATATGTAGAAATTTATGTAAAATGCTCCCTTGAGGTCTGTGAGCAAAGAGATGTCAAAGGGCTGTACGCCAAAGCAAGACGTCAGGAAATCACCATGTTTACAGGGATTTCTGACAGCTACGAGGAGCCGGAACAGGCGGACCTTATTATTGACACGCAGCAGCATTCGTTAGCTTCCAATGTAATTCAAATTATCGAATGGCTGGATGGTCACGTATGGGAAACTGAGTCGATGCAAAGTCTCAGCTGTGTTGCAGCAGGTCAAGAGCTAGGCGAGCAGCTGGGCTTGGAGGCAGCTCATCATAAATCGAAAGGGGATCACGGATGAAGATCATCATGATCTCGCTGGATACGCTTCGCGCTGACAGGCTGGGCTGCTATGGGTATGGTAAACCGACAAGTCCGCATATCGACCGAATCGCTTCGGAAGGCGTACTCATGGAGCGTGCCTATGCGGCCGATATTCCTACCGAGGTTGCACATTCCGCCATATTTACAGGGAAAATCGGTCTGACGTCAGGAATCATTTCCCACGGCTCCGATCTGGCTTACCTGCCCAAGACCGTAGAGTGGCTGCCTTCGATGCTGAAAGCCTCGGGTTTTGTAACTGGAGCCGTTGATAATCTGTACAACATGAAGGAATGGTTCGCACGCGGCTATCGGTACTATATCAACAGCTCGGGTAAGAAACGGTGGATCGACGGCAGAACGATTAATGATTTGGCGCTGCCCTGGATTGAGGAGCATAAGGAGGAGCATTTTTTCTTATTCCTGCATTACTGGGATGCGCATACACCGTACCTGCCGCCGGATGACTACCTTCAAGATTTTTATGGGAAAGATAGAGACCCTTACCAGAAGGACAACACGAGTATGAACCAGGCGTATGCGCACGCTGCTTATCCTTTTTTCAAGCATCACCATTACAATAAGCTTGGCCCTGTAACGGATGCCGAATATGTAAACGCTCTCTATGACGCAGAAATTCGTTATTTGGATGATCTGCTGGGTGAGCTGGACGCACATTTGCTGAATTTGGGCATCCGTGAGGATACGCTATTGATCCTTTTTGGTGACCATGGAGAGAGTCTTACGGAGCATGACATCTATTGGGATCATTGCGGATTGTATGAGCAAACGGTACATGTGCCTCTTATAATGAGATGGCCAGGACATATTCCGGAAGCAAAGCGGGTGAAGGGCTTCGTTCAGCATGCTGATTTGCTGCCTACGATATTGGAGGCCGCAGCGCGGGCAGCTCCGACGGGTATTGATTTATCCGTACTGCATCCGCCTGATGGATTGGATGGGCACAGCCTATGGACATCCATTCACAGCGAGGCTGAAGGGACGATGCGTGAGGTATATTTAAGCGAATGTGCCTGGCAGGCAGCGCGGGCTGTCCGAACCGAGCGTTATAAGTTCATCCGTTATTATGATTCAGGCCCTTTTCAGCGACCTCCAAGAGAGTTGTATGATCTTCAGGAGGATCCCGAGGAACAATGTAATGTGATTGATAAGCATCCTGAAGTGGCAGCGGCCCTGGAGCAGCAGCTTGATGATTTTGTTGCCCTAAAGCTGCAGGGTAAGCCCGATCCGATGATGCGGCAAATCGAAGAAGCTCAGCTACCATTTCGGCGGCGAATCGAGACGATCCTGGGAGCGGTCGGATTAACATGGGAGTCGTGGATCGCGAACCCGCAGCAAGAGCGCTATGACGAATTAGAGAAAGCCCATGTCCTGAGAAAATAAAATTCTAAAATGAAATTCACTATGAAAGGTGGTGCAGTCCCTGCTTGCCCTCATTACAAGCAGCTTGGGGTAGGTGACGGGATGCGTAAAATGGCTTTGAAAATTGGAATCGTAGGTATGAACGGGATCGGCATGCGTCATGCCGAATGTTATTCAAGTGACCCCATAGCGAATGTAATCGCTGTTTGTGACGTCGTTAAGGAACGAGCTGACAAAGCGGCAGACAAATACGGTGTCACCGCCTATTACAGTTTGCAGGACATGCTGCAGCAGGAGCCTGATTTGCAAATTGTCGATATCACGACGGGCGGCATCGATAATGGGAGCTGGCATTTTGAGCCCGCTATGCAGGCAATTGCAGCAGGCAAGCATGTATTGATTGAAAAGCCATTAGCGAACGATATCCATGAAGGCAGAGAGCTGGTTCGGTTCGCAGCCGAGAAAAATGTATATTTGGGAAGCAATCTGAACCACTATTTTACAGCTCCGGCGGAGAAAGCGCGGCAATACATCGATTCAGGAGATATCGGGGAAACCGTATATTGCCTGCACAAAATGGGCTTCAATGGTGGGGAGGCTATGTACAATCCACCCAAATCTCCAAAGGATAAAGGGCAGCCCTATTTTCACATGAAAGCTTTTCTGACCCATCCATTCAGTGTTATGCGCTATTTTTGCGGTGATATTACGCACATCCAAACGTTTTCCAATCAGGCCGGTTTTCGTAAAAGCGCCAGCGATATTATGGTCTCGATTAACAGTATTCACGTGAAATTTGCAAGCGGTGCTGCGGGTTATCTATTAAGCCAACGTGGTGATGCAACCTATGGCTTGGGTGGCTGGTGGAGCATGGAGGTTGGTGGAACGAAGGGAACCTTCTGCATTGAAAATTGTGTGGAAAAAGTGTCCTATTGGAGGGCTCAGCCGGGTGTTCCTGTCATTGGTGCGCATCCAGAGCCTGAGGTCACGGAATCAGGTGTTACGGAATTTAATTCGACCTTTAACAACAGGCTGCATGCGTTTCTTGAGGATATTACCAATGGCGTGCCGAGAGAGCATATTCGCGCTTCCGGCAGAGATGCGCTGGCTGTGCTGGAATACACCTTTGCCGTGATTGAATCGTATGAGCAGGGTGGTGCCGTGGTTAGACCTCACCCGCTGCCGGCGTTTCATGGTGATCCTTTGGTGATGTAATTTAAAAAATGGTGAACAGCTCGCTGCGCGACCGAAGTATTCTTACGATTGCTGTTGTTTCCCGATTTTTCTTATTGTATAAGACATTTATTGGTGAAAATTCGGAAACAAAGGCACCGCTTCGCTATCTCCAGAACACCACGGTCGCTCCGCTCATGTTTCACCGAACTTTTAAATGATTGAGTGATTAGAGTTATTATACGGCAGTAAAAGCCGAAAAAGGGAGAGTGTAGGAATATGATAAAGCTCGGTGTCAATTCGGTATTGTTTAAGGAATTTGATTTCGCGACGGCTGTGCGTCACATCGCGCTTAGTGGCTACGACGGGGTGGAGATTTCAGCCATCGAAGGCATGTGTGAGCATTTGGAGCTTACGCGCTGGAAGGAGCAAGCGGCTGAGCTGAGATCGATTGTTCAAGAGAACGGTTTAAGTTTTCTTTCGATGGAGTTTGGAAGCGTCAAAGATGAACAGAGACTGTTGAGCGCTTTTGAGGCAGCAGCAGAAATTGGGATTCCGATCATTAATATCGGACCGGGTGGTAAATCCGGTGTAGAAGAGGATGTGCAGCGCTCGATCGATATGCTGCAGCGGATGTCGGAACAGGCGGCCTCCTTTGGAGTGACTTTATGTGTGAAGGCGCATATTGGCAATGCCATCCATGACACTCCGACAACGCTCAGGGCGATGTCTGAGGTATCGTCTGCCGCATTTGGCATCGATATGGACCCCAGTCATATTTTCCGAGCCAACGAAAATCCAGAGGAAGCGCTGCCTGCTGTTATCAGCAGAGTCAAGCATGTTCATATCCGTGATTGCAAAGGCCGTGAGCAGGGCCCGGGACCGATTGAGCTGCAGGCTTGCGGGCGCGGCGACATCAATCTGTTTGCTTACTGCAAAGCGATGGCAGACAGCAGCTATAACGGACCTGTTGTACTTGAGGTTATCGGTGCCAAGCCGGAGCATTCACTTGCCCAAGTGTCCATAGTCGCTGCAGAAACCTACGGGTATTTGAACGCTTGCCTCCGACAGCTTGGCGCACGTTAATTGCAGCCGAATGATCATCATATTTAATAAATTTATCATAAGTATAGGAGAGTGAACGGAATGCCCGGTTCTACAAAGAAGCCTAATCTGATTCTGTTCGGAATTGACAGCCTGCGTCGTGATCGAATGAGCTCTTATGGCTATGGCAAGCTGACAACTCCGCATCTGGATAAGCTGGCTGGCGAAGGGGTGCTGTTTGAACAGCACTTTAGCCCCAGCATCCCCACCACCCCTGCTTATGCCAGTATGCTGACTGGCAAGGATTGCTTTGGTACCGATGTAGTCGCATTGCGGCACAAAGGAGCAGTAGGGGCAAAGACGCTGCCGGAGTTGCTAGGCGAACTCGGTTATAACACGACATGCGTCGGATTTACAGGGAATCCATCGTCGCGAGGCTTTGATACTTATCTGGATTACGAAGCCTGGCTGCCAGGCGAGTCAGGAAGGTGTCCGAAGGCTGAAAACCTGAACGAGGTGGCCATTCCCGAGCTGAATCGCTTGGCTGAGGATGACAAACCATTTTTCCTGTTTCTTCGCCATATGGACCCGCATTCTCCCTATTTGCCGCCGAAGCCCTATGAGCGTATTTTTTATGGGGGCGATGAGATGGACCCATCCAACCCTTCCATGGAGCCGGTCTACAGCTTCAAGCCATTCGCCGATTTTCTCAAATCGTGGATTCCGGAGGGCGTGACCGATGAAGCGTATGTGAATGCCCAATACGATGGAGCCGTTGCCTATATGGATGCCTGCATTCAAAATTTGCTCCAAACCGTAGATTCTTTGGGACTTACCGAGGATACGCTGATCGTGGTGACGTCCGACCATGGTGAAACGCTGTATGAGCACGATTGTTTTTTTGATCATCATGGCTTGTATGACTGCACATTGGTTGTACCACTAATTATCAAATATCCGGGTAAAGTACCCTCAGGTAAAAGAGTGACAGATGTCACGGTTATCAGTGATATTATGCCAACGATTCTGGAATTGATGGGAATTGATGAGCAGCTGGAGCCGGACGGTCAAAGCCTTGTACCTTTCATACATGATGATCCGGGACGCAGAGTTAGTGAATTGTATATTACGGAGTGCACCTGGATGCGCAAGCACGGATGGCGAACGCCGCATTGGAAGCTGATTCGTGCGCTGGAGCCCGATTTCCATTTTAAACCGGAGGTTGAGCTGTACAATCTGATTGAGGACCCGCAGGAAAATAACAATGTAGCCGAGCAGGAGCCGGAAATTGTGGAGCTGCTCACGGCAAGAATGGAAGCTTATATCAGCAAGCGTGAGGAGCAGACAGGGAGAACCAATCCGATGTATACAAATCTTGGCTGGCATGGCAAGGGGGACGCTCCTTTTACATCCTCGCAGCAGGCGTATGATACCTTATACATCGGTGATTCCCGCAATGCCCGGGCTCTTCAGGCCAAAGAGCTTAATAAGAGCAAATAACGAGTGGACCATGCCGCCCGCAATATTGCGGTGCGGCTATTGTTTATGAGCAGCAGTGATCAATTTTAGCAGCACGGTAAGAAGTCGGCTAAAGAGATGACAGCTGTATATTTTCACAATCACGCATGTTCAGGGAGGGTTCATCTATATGATTCGTGTAGCAGTGGTTGGCGTCAATAACATCGGGAATATACATTGCCGATACTACGCACAGCATCCGGATACGGAGCTTGTTGCTGTTTGTGACTTAATGGAGGATCGAGCCAAAGCGGCTTCTACAGCCTTTGGAGTCAAAGCTTATACAGACCTCAGAAGCATGCTGGACAACGAGGAGATTGACATGGTTTGCGTAGCGACAGGTGGTGAGGAAAAGGGCAGCCATCATTATGAACCCGTGATGCTGGCTATCGAGGCCGGGAAGGATGTGCTGGTCGAGAAGCCGATCTCCAACCGGATTGAAGAAGCAAGGGCCATGGTGAAAGCGGCCGCAGCCAAGGGCGTTCGTTTTGGCTGTAATTTGAACCACCGCTTTACTCCGGCCGCCGAGAAGGGCAAAGCTTGGATGAAACAAAATCTGCTGGGCACCCCGCTATTTATCAATATGAGACTGTCGATTGATAATAAGGCCGATTTTACGGAATGGTTTCATATGCGGGCGCTTCATCCTCATTCTATAGATGTTATGCGTTACTTTTTCGGTGATATCAAGCGGGTGCAGGCATTTATGAATAAAGCTCCGGGCCGAACCACCTGGTCCAATGCGAGCATCAATCTGGAGTTTGCGAGTGGGGCTATCGGTCATTTGACTGGCAGTTATGACATGTCCATGCTCCATCCCATCGAATGGTGCGAGGTGGCTGGAACAGAAGGCCGATTCGTCATCGAAAATGTATACGAAAGCATTACCCTGTATCCACGCGAGAGTAGTGAAACCATTGTGGTGCACAATTCGATTATGAGAGGCATGCAGGGCTTCAACGATACGTTCCGCAACCGGATCGAACGATTTATCGAACAAATTAAACAGAAAGCTGCTCCAGAACAGATTGAGGGATCAGGCTTGGAAGCATTGGCAGCCCAGGAGGTCATTGAAGCCGCAATCCTATCCCAACAATCCGGCGGCCATGCGATTGAGGTGCCGAGCTGCCCATAAAGGGTCCTTTGCAAAGGAAGGAGCGGAGACACGATGGAATCTCCAAACATTTTGTTTATTATGCTCGACCAGCTGCGTTACGATTGCATCGGTTATAGTGGAGCCTATCCGGTCCATACCCCGAATATCGACCGTTTGGCTGCGGAAGGGGTTTGGTTCTCGAACGCTTTTACACCCATACCTATTTGCTGCCCATCCAGGCAAGCCTTGATTAATGGTCGAAGGCCAGAAACCTTCGGAGCACTGTGGAATTTCAAAAACGGACTCCGCATTCCGGCACTTGAGCCTACTGAATATGCTTGGCCAAGAGAGCTTCACAAACGCGATTATACCAATGTATTTCTTGGTAAATGGGATGTACATCCCGAGCTGTCTCCCTTGGAGTACGGTTATGACACCTATATCGGATTTGAGGGGTATAAGGAAATGCTGGCGCAAGCATACCCTGATATCCGCTATGAAGCAGGGTTTTTCGGAGAGCGTGACCCCGTTCCTGTAGAGTGCTCCAAGACGCACTGGCTGGCGGATCGGGCATGCGAATCGATCCGTGAGCTGACATCTGGGGATCATCCTTGGTACATTCAGCTGAATTTTACCGAGCCTCATCTCCCGTGCAGACCGTCAGGCAGCTTTGCAGACATGTACCGACCTGAGGATATTCCGATTTGGAGCAGCTTTGACGAAACCTTTACCAATAAACCGTATATTCAGAAGCAGCAGCTTCACAGCTGGCGGATTGAAGACTTCACATGGGAGGAATGGGCACCTATCGTGGCCCGCTATTATGGTGTCATCAGTCAAGCGGATGATGCGATAGGCAAAGTGCTTCAAGAGCTGAAGCAAACGAGCGCCTACGACAATACCCTTGTCATCTTTACCTCCGATCATGGCGATATGTGCGGCTCGCACCGAATGATCGACAAGCATTATGTGCTCTATGACGATGTGGTCAAGGTTCCGCTCATAATCAAATACCCCGGGACAGCGGGGCAGGGACGTGTATGCGACCAGTTTGTTTATAATATGCTCGATTTGCCACCAACATTGCTGGAAGGGCTGGAATTGCCTGTACCCTCATGGTTCCATGGCAGATCGCTCATTCCATTATTGAAGGATGAGTCTGTTCCCGACTGGAGAAAGGAGATCGTTTCTACCTACAACGGGCAGCAGTTTGGATTGTATACGCAAAGAATGCTCCGCACTGCGAACTGGAAATATATCTGGAACACAACCGATATCGATGAATTATACGATTTGGCGCACGACCCTGACGAATTGATCAATCGTATTTATGACCCTGGCTGCAAGGAGCTGATCCAGACACTTAGAAGCCTCTTATATCAACGGCTATGTGCCGAAGGCGATGGTTTGGTGCAGAGTGAATGGATGCGGACTCAACTGCTGGACAATAAGAAGCTGTAGCTGCTCACGTATGGGGAGCGGTGAGTCATTCATTTCAATTCAGGTGTACCTGAGAAAGGAGAAGGCACAATGACAGAGCCCCATTCGGGTACAGCTATCAACCGATCTGCGACAGATTTGGCATTGAAACAGAGGAGGAAGCTGACAAGATACATCATCGCCTACTCCTTCCTGGTGCCCATTTTTGTTTCGATGGGTTTGTTCAAGTATTATCCATTTTTTACGGCTATAATCAAGTCGCTTTATCAATGGAACGGGGCAAATTTGAACACGTTTGTTGGCTTGGATAACTTCGTCAAGCTCGTTAGCGATCCGACCTTCTATGCTTCTCTTAAAAATGTCACATTGCTCACGATCAGCTTTGTTATCATTCAGCTGACTTTACCGTTGTATGCCGCTGTTGGCGTCTTTCATTCCCATAAAAAGCTTCAGCATGCGTATCGCTTCTTATTCCTCGTTCCGATGGTTGTTCCTTACATCATTATCTTTTTGTTGTGGCGATGGATCTATTTAAGTAATGGCGTTCTGAATACACTGCTAAGACAGCTAGGTCTGGACTCCTGGACCCACGCATGGTTGGGTGATAGTACGACAGCGCTGGCGTCCATTGTATTCGTCAATTTCCCCTGGATTGGTGGTATTTACTTTCTCATCTATTTGGCGGGACTCCTTACCATTTCTCCCGAGCTGTATGAGGTGGGGAAGCTGGACGGCATGAACGGCTGGCAGCGCTTTTGGTATATCGAGCTGCCTTTACTCCGTAATCAAATCAGGCTTGTTGTCATTCTGGCCTTCATTCATCAATATCAAAGCTTCGAAAATGTGCTGGTCCTGACCAACGGAGGTCCTGGGTTTACGACGCTGACTCCTGCCCTGTATTTATATAAAAAAGGCTTTGAGTATAACGAGCTGGGATACGCATCTGCTATCGGCGTGATGATTTTCCTCATTCTTATTCTATTTACCTTTGTCGCGAACAAAGCAATGAAACAAACGGAAAAGCTGGATTAAGGGGAAATGAGCATGCGTAAATTAACTTATGGAGCTGCTGCCAACCAGCTGATTTTATGGCTGCTGGTCGCATTAACCTTGTTTCCTTTTTATATGCTGTTGATGAGCTCTGTGAAGTTTCAGGATCAGATTATTCACAGCTTTTGGACTCCGGCATTCCCGCTGCACGTTGACAATTATAGCAGTGCCTTCAAACAAACATGGCCGTTTATTATGAACTCGATTCTGATTACATCGGGCATTATCGTCTGCGTGCTCATCAATTCGACACTTGCGGGTTATGCATTTGCGAGATTCAGCTTCCCAGGCAAAAAAATATTGTATGCGCTTATCCTCATGCTATTGATGGTGCCCGGATTTTTGCTGCTGATTCCTCAATTTATTTTGTTCAAAAATCTCGGATTGCTCAACACGCACTGGGCTCAAATTTTTGGACCGATGGCTGGGGCTTCCGCTCTGGCAACGATGCTGATGAGGACTTTTTTTGAGGGGATCTCCAGCAGCCTATTGGAAGCCGCCGAGCTGGAGGGTGCAGGTGATCTGAGAATTTTTTGGCAAATGGTGCTGCCGCTGTCTCAGCCCATCATTGCGACGGTGGCTATCATGAATGCACTAACCGGCTGGAACAACTACATTTGGCCTCTGGTCGTGACCTCGGGGGATCGGGCTCGCCCGATCATTTTGGCGCTGAGCAATATCAAGGGACCGCTCGATCAGGTGCAGGGAATGCAATTTGCAGGATACGTTATCGCCTCGGTGCCTATGCTGATCTTGTTTGTGTTCGCCACTCGATCCTTCATCAGCGGGATCACGTCCGGTGCGATGAAGGGGTAGTACAGGAACTGAAAAGAAGTGATGGTGCGAATAAACGAATGTAGGTAGGCTTACGATGTAGACAAAGGAAGGGTGTTGAACCATGTTTGCAGTAATACGCAAGGAGAGAACGTCTTACAAGCTTCTAACGTTTGGATTAGCATTTACGTTTATGGCTGCCGGGTGTACTGGGACTCCGTCGGGCGATGCTGGCTCCAGTAATCCAGCGGGGGGCTCTACGACGAGTACAGGAGCCAAAACCGAGCTTAACGTCATGTTTACGACAGAGGCGAACGGAGATCAGACCGAGCAGCAAATTTGGGAAGAAACGGTGAAGATGTATGTGCAGAAAAACCCGAACGTGAAAATCAATTTACAGCTGCAAAATTTCGGTGGTGTGGAGCAGCATCGGGCATGGGTGACGACACAGCTGATCGGCGGTACGGCACCGGATTTGTTCACAACCCGATATATATGGGATCAGGAAGATCTGAAGAAAGGTCTTCTTATGGATCTGACGCCTTTTTACAGTAAAAAAAATGATTATCTTGGTGGCAAGTCCTGGGACGAAGTATTTCCCAAATCTGTATTGCAGCGTTTGATCGGAGATAATAAAACCTATGCAAGCGTGCCGGCCAGCATCGATTCTGTACGTATTCTTTACAATAAGGAGCTGTTTGCCAAAGCGGGTATTCAGAACATACCTGCAACCTGGAACGAGTTTCTCGACATTCAGGATAAATTGAAAAAAACAGGGGTAACCCCATTCGGTTTTCCAAACACAAAGCCTGGGGATTACAACTACAGCTGGACCACTCGCATCCTGACAGAGGAACTGATTGCAGGACAATATGAACAGATGGATGTCAGCCATAACGGCTTTATCGAGGTGAATGAGTATACGCGCGCTGTGGATCAAGGAATCGTCGATATAACCCGCTCTCCTTACAAGGATGTGTTCCCTATTATTAAAAATTGGAGTCAATATTGGTCGAAGGGCTATAATGGCATCGATTTTAATACGTCGACGGACATGTTTTTGCGTGGGGAAGTTGCGATGATTATGAGAACCTCCGGACAGAGCAAGGTGCTGTATGAATCCAGCGCGCGCAAGTTTGAGATGGCTGCCTTTCCGCTGCCGTATTTGACCAAAGAAAACCATCCTGATGCCATAGGCAAGCTCATGGAAATCGGTGGTGTGCCCGCGGGCAATATGGCCATTCCCAAATCGATCAAGCCGGAGAAGCTCAATGCAGCCATTGATTTTATGGCTTTTGTAACCTCATCCCAAATTCAGGGCCTGCATGCACAGAAGCTATACCGGACTCCAGCCACCTCGACTGCGGATCTTCCGGATAACCTGAAAGGCTTTGCCTTCGTAGGTGATCCGATGAAGCTGAACATTTATGGCGGCGAGGTCGACAAAAATGTTACGGAGAACAATCAGAAGCTGGGCCAGCTGTATCTCGAAGGCTCATTACCCTTGGAACAATATTTGAATGATCTGAAAAAGGTGATGCAGGAGGGAGTGAAGCAAAAGAAGGAGGAGAACAAGTGGAGCGCCGATAATAATTACGGGATTCAGAAATAAATATGGATAAACTTAATTATGCTTAAGTAGGAACCAGATGGGCTTGATCTGCACGGAACAGAGCTGAAGGCATCTCAGCAAGCTAAGCGCTGTGCCTAATAGATCAAGCCATGTAAGATTAAAAATTGTTGTTGACAAAGATTCATAAATCATTTATCTTTAATTAAAGATACTTAATAGTGAGATAAAAGGAGGTAAAGCTCAATGATCATGCACTGGAAAACGGCGGAGAACGCGACATTGAAACAGGAGATCAAAACCGATCGCTTAGTATGCAGAAAAGGAGCTTCTGTTATCAGTTAGCAAGCATATTTGTTATTTCTTTGTCATATATCTTAAAATTAAGAATATTAAATTAAAACTAATTGGAGGCTGGTTGTTATGGTAGCATGGGGATTATTATTAATTCGTTTGGTAGTTGGTTTGTTGTTTGTTGGTCATGGAGCTCAAAAATTGTTTGGCTGGTTTGGTGGCTATGGCCCCAAAGGAACGGGTGGCTGGATGGAGTCAGTTGGTATTAAGCCGGGAGTTGCTATGGCGGTTATCGCCGGGTTGATGGAACTGCTGGGAGGATTGCTGTTCGCTATAGGCTGGCTGACCCCTGTTGCCGCTATTCTGATTGCTGCGACAATGCTTGGAGCCTTCAAGGTTCACGCGAAGAACGGAATTTGGGCTGCAGCCAATGGCTATGAGTATCCATTAGTTCTTATTGCCGTTGTAGTCGGAATCGCCTTAACCGGAGCTGGCGCCTATTCATTGGATGCCCTTTTTAAATAATGATCAAGTTATGATAATCGCACTCTTCAGACCTCGGGTCTGATGGAGTGCGATTATTTTATTATTTTATGCGGGCATGTCACATAAAATTGTTAAATAGTTCCCATACTACAAGAACGAAATGACACGGGGAGGAATTGAATTGGCGCCAATAGTGTTGTGTGACAGGTTATTGTATCCATTATTAAAAATAGGTAGCTACTTAGAGTTGGATACTCCATTCATTCTGAATAATTCACTATCCCTGGATGCCGATGAACCGTTCCAATAAAATCGAAAGACTATTGTGGAGCATCGCGTTTCCTGGTTTTGGACAAATGTTAAATAAAAAATATATAAAAGGTTTCACTTTGATTGTTCTGGAGTTTGTTATAAACTCGAATGCACATTTGAATCAAATCATAATCCTCAGCTTTAATGGCGAAATCAAGAACTCGATTGAAAGTACCGATTATCATTGGCTAATGTTTTATCCTTGCGTCTATATGTTTGGAATGTGGGACGCTTATAAAGATAGCGGTGAAACGGCAGATTACGCTTATCTGCCTTATGTTAGCGGCGCATTTCTCGGTACAGTAGGGTTGATGTATTCAGCTCACCTGACCATTTTCGGCATTTTATTAGGTCCTGTATGGATGCCGATGTTATTTGCTTTTCTGGGCATCGGGATCGGGATTGCTTTATTTAAGATATTGTATCAAAAGAAACCCTGACAATATTCAGGATAAATCAATATGAATACGATTGAAATCACACTTACTAACATTAATAAACATAATTTAATTCGGATATGGTAATATTGATTATATTTTCACTTTACTTCACAATGAGTGTAAGCGGATTCAAATAGGGGGGATGGAAATTGCTGAAGGTCATGATTGTCGAGGATGAGGATATTGTGAG
Organism: Paenibacillus sp. FSL H7-0331; assembly: GCF_001956045.1. Next base: position 351,937 of record NZ_MRTH01000004.1, read on the forward strand.
AGAGGACATCAAACATTTAATCGATTGGGAGCAGCATGGTTTTGAGATCATCGCCGAAGCAAGGAATGGCGGAGAGGGCTTACGAATTTGTATGGAACAAAATCCGGATGTGATTATAACGGATATCAAGATGCCTGTCATGGGTGGATTGGAAATGATTGATACCATTCTACAAATTCGCAAAAGCAAAAAAATCATTCTGCTAACGTCCTATGGTGACTTTGATTTTGCGCGGCAGGCTATTCAATTGGGTATCCATTCCTATGTACTGAAGCATGAACTGGACGGTTCGTTATTAATTCAGGAGCTAAACAAATTAAAGCAGCAGATGCAGGAGGAAGAAAGTGTTGGTTATTTGGCCCGCAGAGAGCAGCTTCGTATGTACCTCAAGCGGATGGAGTCGATGATCGATGATGCTGGCATGATCGTCACCGACGATTTGTTCCGTTGGAAGGGCAGAACAGGAATTCTAATTATGGGCTTTGATTCTCTTCATCCAGGTCAGGAATATACACAGAACAGATCTACCGAAATAGATAGGAAAACATTTATCGATTTTATGTACGCGCGTTCATCGGATGAAGTCGAATCGGAAGTCGTTGATATGTACGATAATGAATATATTATTTTTTATCGAATTCCGGAACGCAGTAGTGAACTCAGCATTTTTGAATACAGCAGCCATTTGGCGAATCATCTGCAATCCCTTATAAACAATGCGTTTTCCAGGAAGATTTCCGTAGCCATCGGACCTGTTTTTGAAAACCAGCGAGATATCCGAGAGAGCCTTAAAAAAACAAGGGAGTTGTATGCCTTAAGAATATTTAGAAAGGGCAGCTCCCTATTAGTGCAGACTCACAAGCAGCTCGACAAGCAGGTATTGTTGTCTTCGATAGATCACAAGCTTAAGGAAATTCAGGAGCATTTGAAGCATGAGCAGTATGGATTGGCTAATGAAGGCATTGATGAGTTGTTTACCCAGCTGCTTGTAGCCTTGGAGGATATAGCTGCACTTAAAAGCGGAATTCTGGAGCTGATTCGTTTGATCAATCTGAAAGCAATTCCCAAGCACGGAACGCCAATGATCGAGCCTTTTGATGCTCTGTCTGAAATACAGCAGCTGGGCAGTGTGTACCAGATTGCAGAATGGTTCCAACATATGGTGATGAAGCTGGAAGAAGAATCGAATGCCAAATACAGCAAAAAAATCAGGGAACTGCTGCAATATATTCATGCCAATTACGCTAAGGATATTACGTTAAATGAAATTGCGGATCGGATGGGATTCAGTTTGATTTATACGAGCCAATTGTTTAAGAAGGAGGTGGGCGTTTCCTTCATCACGTATCTGACCCAATACCGGATTGAAAAGGCAAGGGAGCTCCTGGCTTCCGGTCATTATAAAGTGTACGAGGTGAGCTCGATGGTCGGATATCAAACGGTGCAATATTTTTCCAAAACATTTAAGAAAGTAACCGGACTCAGCCCTGGTGATTTGTAAAAGGATTCACGAACGATTCCCAAATCGAATTAGGATTGTGTACTAATCATGAAGGAGGGTCGATGTATGCCTCATTTTTTAAAATCAATGAATATTAAGGTGAAAATTACTGCCGTCGCATTTATTTCTATTTTACTTTCAGTCGGCCTGAGCAGCTTTTCGATTTATTTGTACGTCAATCCGATTTTGAGTAGGCAGATCGTTAGAGATAACCAAACGATCGTTGAAAAAATAGCCCAGCAGGTTTCTTATCTATCCGAGGATATTGTGAATTATGCCAAAGGGATTGTCGTTAACGATCAGCTGCAGCTGTTGTTAAAAAAAATGTCTACCACGCAGGACTACGACTATTTTGTGAGCAATCTACAATTGGAAACGGTATTAAAGGAGTATAGCTTGCTCAGGGATCATATCATTGTCGATATGTTTATCGTGGATCGTGATAACAAGGTATTGGAAATGAAAGATGTTTACTCGAGCTCCATAACGGAGGATTGGTACGATGACTTTAGATCCAACAGACAATATAACGGAACGTCGAAGCCGCATATTGTTACGAATAATTTGAACCGCCCTACGGAATTGAAGGTTGTCACCTATGTGATGAATATTTATGACAAGCAAAATCCTTATGTATATTTGGGCAAGCTTCTCATTCACATGAATTATGAGGTATTGGTAAAACCGATGCTGACGGATCCTTCGCTCGGGATTCACATATGGACCTTGAACAAGGATAAGGAAACGGTGTATGCCCCGAACGCTGCTGCTTTATCGGCTCCGCAGGAAGTGTTTGGCGATTCTGATCTTCCGAAAGAGACCGTGTTGAAAAATGGGAATTATTACATACCTGTATCGATACCCTCCTCTCAGTGGGAATTAATCGGGGTGATTTCGGAAAATAAAATCAACGCCAACATGACATATACCAATTATGTGCTGGTGTCCATTATGCTGATCTGTTTGTTGATCATGTCATTGTCGATCTATCCGGTGGTTGCCAACGTGACCAAGCCGCTCATGAAGCTGATCAGAGGGATGCGCCAGGTTTCCAAGGGCGAGCTGCATACCCATATATCGGTGACAAGTGGCGATGAAATCGAAGAGGTAGCCAAGGTATTTAATAAAATGGTCAAGGATATTAAAAATCTGGTGGAAGAATCGGTTCTGATGGAGAAACAGAAACGGGAGCTTGAGCTGAAAATGTTCATGTACCAAATCAATCCGCATTTTATCTACAACACTTTAAATTCCGTAATTTATTTGGCGAGAAAGGCGAATGCCCCTGATGTGGCGGCTCTTACGAAGGCATTTATTTCTTTCCTGCAGCGAACGATCAAGAATAAACCCGAGATGCTCGCCTCCATTCAAGAAGAGATGATCTACATGGATGATTATATAATGATTCTGCAATACAGGTATATCGATAGAATGGAGCTGGTATGGGATGTTGAAGAAGCTTGCAGGGAGAAAAGAATACCCAAAATGATTTTATATCCGTTAGTGGAAAACAGCATCTTTCACGGTATTCTCCCTTCTCAACGCAAAGGCTGGATTCGAATCCGTGTAATGGCTGAGAGCGGCAGCCTCGTGGTAAGTGTGGAGGATAACGGAGTTGGGATGAGCCTTGAGAAGCTGGAACGTCTTCGTTCGTTGATGGGCTCGCCTTTTCTACAGGAGGATCTGGACCACATTGGCATGCTGAACGTGAATAACCGGCTTCAATTATTGTACGGTGAAACGGCGATATTACAAATCGAAAGTGTAGAGAACGAGGGTACGCGAATCCGCTTTTCCATACCAGACTGGCTTCCATATGCCGCCGATCATAAAAATGTGTAACATATAATAATTTTGACATGTATTCAGCTCTGGATGCTGCTGTTATATTAATCGATGTAAGCAAGATCATATTGAATCAGGAGGATGATGTATGCGCAAGAGATGGATGAAAGCGTTACCCGTGGTTCTTCTCACAGCAATGCTCGGGTTGGCAGGATGCAGTGGCGGGGGTCAACAAAATGCTGCCGGTACAGACAAAAAGCCGGAAGCGGCAGGCAGTCCAGCGAAGACGGACATTAATATTTGGTTGTGGGACAAGACGGATTCCCGGGCCAAGATGTATGAGGAGTTCACCAAGCTGTATCCCCAGTATAACATTGTCATGACAGCGGTTGAGAGTAAGGATATGGCTCAAAAGCTGCAAACGGCGCTGGCCTCCGGGGCGGATCTGCCTGATGTGGCATGGCTGGAACAGACCTATCGTGGCAAGCTGCTGTCCCTGAATATCTGGGAGGATCTGTCTAAAGCCCCTTACAATCTTGACAAATCTCAGGTGCTCGACTATTTGGTTCCTCTGGAAACTACCGAGAGCGGAGTTTACGTCGGTCCTGAAGCCCCTTCTGTCGCGGGTATGGCCTATAAACGCGCTTTAGCCAAACAGTACTTTGGTACAGAGGATCGTGCGGAATTGGAAAAAATCTTTACCGATTGGGATACCTTTATTCAGAAGGGCATCGAGGTCAAGGAGAAGTCCAATGGCAAGGTGTTTATGTTTGCAAGCCTTGGCGATGCTTATGCATTCCTCAAAGGGCAAACGAACACACCGTTTATTCAAGGGACTACACTGAATTTGAAGCAGGGTGTTGGGCCTTTGCTTGACAAGCTGGTGCAAATGAAAAAAGCAGGCATTATCGATGTATTGGATACGAACTCCCCTGCTGCTAATGCGTCCTATACCGATGATTTACACATTTTTTACCCATGTGCCAACTGGTCGGTTGAGTTCACAATCAAAGCTAACGATAAAAATGGCGTAGGCCGTTGGGGCTTCATGATTCCACCGGGAGGGCCTTTCCCGCTTGGCGGAACACTGCAAGGGGTTCCACAAAAAGCCAAGAACAAAGTAGGGGGAGCCGAGTTTGTGAAATGGCTGTTCCTGACCGAAAAAGGCTCTGAGGTAGCACGCGATTATAAGGGCAATTTCTCGCCATTCAAACCGATTTACCAGAAAGCCGACTTCTACTCGAAGAAAGAAGAGCATTTTGCTGGGCAGGACGTTCAGAAGGCTATTGCCCAGGATGTATTCCCCAAAATTAAATCGGTACGCCTGCCAAGCAAATATGATCAGGATATTGATGATTCCGTTAACGTAGCGATGAAAACGATCAATGCGTCCAAGGATGGCAATGTGGCTGTGGATCAGCTGATCAAGAAGATGGAAGATGACTTGAAGAGCAAGCAGCCAGATCTCAAGGTTCAATAAACAAGATCAAGCTTGTTAAATAGCAAGAAGGTCAAAAGGGGGTTTGGGTTCAGGCGCAAGCTCCCTTTTGATTCATAATGATAAGGTAGAAGGTGAGATGCTTGCTAAGAGTTGGGAAAAAGGCAACACCTTATTTGATGGTAGCCCCGTATTTTGTTATGTATATCGCATTCGGTTTGTTTCCGATCCTGTTCTCACTGGTGATCAGCTTTACCAAATGGGACGGAATCACCGATATGGTATTTGTTGGTTTAGCTAACTATATCCGAATATTTACGAATGACAGCCTGTTCTATGAATCCCTGTATAACACGATTCTGATCATTGTGATCACCATACCGGTAGAAATCATATTAGGGCTTCTGCTGGCGGTATTTCTGAAGGATTTCTTCCGTAAATCAAGAAATGCCCTTCAGCTGATTAACTTTTTACCGTATATTACAACGCCGGTTGCGATCGGAATCATCTTTCAAATTTTGTTTGACTGGAAGAATGGTTCGGTGAATGCAGTACTTAGCATGATGGGCATTGACACTGTTTATTGGTTGGGTGTTCCATGGGCAGCCCGGCTTGTTGTGATCATTATGATGAGCTGGACTGCTTACGGATATAAAATGGTGCTGTTTTTGTCAGGGTTATCCACAATTCCCGAAGAGCTGTATGAATCAGCCAAAATCGATGGCGCCCGGTGGTGGGACAGCTTTATTCATATTACGATTCCTATGTTAAGACCGATCATGCTGTTCGTCGTGATTACCAGTATTATTAACGGCTTCCGCTTGTTTGATGAACCGCAGCTGCTGTTTCAATCCGCATCACAGCCGATTGGTGGTCCTGACCATGCTGTTTTGACCGTAGTCATGAGATATTATGATGTGGCCTTTCACAATTTTGAATTCGGCTATGGCTCTGCTATTGCTTATAGTCTGTTTATTGTAATTTCGATTTTCTCCATTTTCTCCATGAAAATTATGAACCGCAAGGAGGAATCGCAGCTTTGAGACATATAGGAAAATTACCGGTATATATCCTGGTTACGATTGTATCCCTGTTTGCGTTAGTTCCGTTTTATACGATGATTATTATGGGCACCTATGTCAGCGAAGATTTGTATACAGGACTCAAGCTGCTTCCAGGCACTTATTTGCTGGAAAATCTAAAATCAGTGCTGGCGCAAAACTTTTTCCGGTTTTATTTGAACAGTCTGGTTGTTGCTGTCATTAACACGACGGCAGCAGTACTGGTCAGTGCGCTGACAGGCTTTGCCTTCGCCAAATACCAGTTTAAAGGCAAAAAGCTGCTCTATTTCTTTATTATTGGCACATTGATGATCCCTCCACAGTTAGGTTTGGTTGGATTTGTCGTGGAAATGCGTTATTTGGGACTCGTTAATACTTTGGTTCCGTTGATTATAGGTGGTATAGCCAATGCGTTCGGTGTATTCTGGATGACGCAGTATATCAGCAGTGCGGTCCCTGGTGAAATTATAGAAAGCGGCAGGCTGGACGGATGCAGCGAATTCGGTATATTTGCGAGAATCGTGCTGCCTGTTATTCGCCCGGCTCTGATCACCTTGTCCCTGCTGTTTTTCCTATGGTCTTGGAACAACTATTTGACACCTCTGGTATTGATTAATAAGGAAAGCTTGTATACGATACCGCTTGCAGTCTCCTTGTTGAGCAGTGAATACCGTACGGATTATGCCGCCAGAATTTTGGCGCTTGCCCTGTCAACGATTCCGATCCTGATTTTGTTCGGCTTCGGCTCGAAGCATCTGATTCGTGGACTTGTGGGAGGAAGCATCAAAGGCTAAAGGTCGAATGACATGCATGCCCTACATCATTAAGATACAAAGGGAGAGTTAACATGAAGCTCATTATTCAGTTAAACGATTCGTGGGAAATCAAAAAATTCGCTCCATTTGATCAGGTTGATGCGGATACGTTAAATACGGATGCTGAAGGGTCTGAAGGGGAAAATGGATGGATACCGACCAGCGTTCCCGCTCAGGTTCATGAAGTTTTACTCAGGGAAGGGCTGATCGAGGAACCGTCACTGCTTGGCAAAGGAAAGGAATGCTTGTGGGTGGCCGAGCACGACTGGATCTATAAACGAACCTTTAGCGCCGCTGAGCTGCAGGATCAGAAGGCATACCTTCATTTCAAGGGATTGGATACGCTGGTCGATATCTACCTTAATGGCAAGCATGTGGCCTACCACAATAATATGTATGTGCCAGCCAGACTGGAAGTATCAGGGCTGTTGGAGGAAGAAAATATACTCGTAGTACATATCCATTCGCCCTATGCCTACATGCAGCAGGCCGATTACCCGAAGGATTGGACAGGCAAAATACGGCCTAGTCGTTTAATCAGAAAAAGTGATCAGGATTTTAACGATTACTTGGGTGCCAAGCCTTACCTGACCCGGATGGGCATTTATGACACGGTTTCTCTAGAGGTTGTAGATGAGCTGGAGATTGTGGACAACGATCTTTCATTCCGATTGCTGGAAGGGTATGAGCAAGGGTTAGTTACTGCCAAAGTGAGTGGAGCCGGGTTCGCAGCAGGTAGTACTTTACAATTGACTATCAAAAGCCCGGATCAGCAGGTCGTTGCTCAGCATAACACCCCGATCTCCAGTGAAGGCGCAGAAAGTTGGACTTATACCTGCGAACTGGTAGTTCCTGATCCGCTGCTGTGGTGGCCACGGGGATATGGCGAGCAGCCGTTATATGAGGTTTCCGTGTCTGTGCTTGTTAACGGCGAAGCCAAAGACCTGAACGTGAAACGCATCGGCTTCCGCGATGTAAAGATGGTGCAGCCGCTTGATTTTGTCATTAATCAAAAGCAGATTAAATTATGGGGGGCTCAATCGGCGCAGCTTCAGGGAATTACGCACTGCTGGAATAACGAGAAATCCAACCAGTTGCTGGACCTGCTGGAGAACGCGAATATGAACTCGCAGCGGGTATGGGGTGGTGCCGATCGATACGATGATGCATTTTATGATGAGGCTGACCAACGGGGCATTCTGATCTGGCAGGAGTTTTTCCATGATTATGGGATGTATCCCGATACGCTGCCCTATCGTGAATTGTGCAGGAAGGAAGCAGAATATCAGGTGAAGCGGCTCAAGCATCACCCTTCGCTGCTGTTTTGGTGCGGTGGCAATGAATGCTTCATGGGAGCGGAGTTTGAGCTGCCCGGAGAGCCCTATATAGGCGGCGAAATCTTTCTGGAGGATTATAAGAGCGTATGTGAGACGCTGGATCCTGACCGATACTACCACATCAACTCGCCATACGGGGGCGCTTATTGCAATGATCCGTTGGCAGGGGACACCCACAGCTATACGAATACATGGTATGTTCCGGGAGCTGATTATCCGATCATGATTGCCGAGGAAATCAGAACGTCCCCGCCATCGTTGAAAAGCTTTGTGAGATATATGGGCGAAGAGCGGGCATGGCCGGCGGATTATTCAGGTCAAATAACCCGAAATTCGAAATATCCTTGGCCTGATACCTGGACTGAGCGGACGTCAGCCTTCGGCTGGAGGAAAATACCGCCAATTGAGCTGTTCTATGATGCAGACGATCTTCCATCGGCAGTATACAAATTTGGTGCTGCCCATGGGCATTATTTGCGTAAGGTGCTGGAGAATAACCGCAGAGGCAAGCCGTCTGAAAGCCCTGATGGTGAACGAATATGTAAAGGGCATTTCGTGTGCAGATGGAACGATTCATGGCCTGTTATTTATGGTAGCATGATCGATTATTATATGGAGCCGTATATGCCTTATTATGCGGTCAAGCGAGCTTACCAGCCTCTGCTGCTGTCGTTTGATGTGCAAAACTTTATTTATTTGTGGGCTGTGAATGACAGTGCCAACGATGTTGAAGGCACCTTATATGTGAAGCTGTTCGATCCTTTATCCAATGTTTTTGTACAAGAGCTCGAGAAATGCGTGCAGGTTCGTTCAGGTGAGTCGAACCTCATTACGAATCTCAACGAGTTCAAGCAGTTTTCCAGAACCTATATCTTATATGCCTATTTGGTGGATGCTCAGGGTGAGCTAATCGCGAGAACGCATGATTTCGTAGATATCGAAAGGCATATGCGATTCCCCGAGGCCAGAATTGCGATGGAAATCAACGGTGATCAACTCACGCTGTCAACGGATCAGTTTGCACGATGCATTGAGCTCTCCGGCAATCATGAGGGTGATGAGTTCGGCTGGCTGTTTGAGGATAACTACTTTGATCTGCTGCCGGGAGAGGTCAAGCAGGTCAACATATTGGGCAGGCACACGAAGGGAACGATTACAGCAAAAGCTTATTACTCTCCATTTACAACTGAAGGAGGCTTTACCCGGTGAATATCATCCGTTATTCAGAAAAGCTGGATCATATTATTTCTCCCGAGCAGACTGCACAGAAATTGGCCTCCGGCTTCTCCTTTTCGGAAGGTCCTGTCTGGTGCCCTCGCACAAACCAATTATATTTTACGGATTTCCCGAATCATCGTATTTATACCTGGAACGAGACGAACGGCTTGCAGCTTTATAGTGATCATAGCGACAGAGCGGTTGGTCTTACCTTGGACGCGGAGGGGCGGCTGTTATCGTGCGAAACGCTAACCCGCAGAATTTCCCGAACGGAGCTGGATGGCTCCATTACAGCGCTCGTCACCCATTATCAAGGAAGCAGAATCAATAACACCAACGATGTCATTGTCAAAAAGGACGGAACGATTTATTTCTCCGACCCTTACAGTACAGCATTGGGAGATACGAAGGATTTGGACGTTAACGGGGTATTCCGGTATGATCCGCAATCAGGAGCTTTGGATTTGCTTGTAGAAGATTTCCCGAGACCTAACGGACTTGCCTTTTCTCCGGATGAATCACTTTTATACATTGACGATACGACTGAGCAGCATGTCAGAGTGTTCGAGGTAAACCCGGATGGAAGCATCAGCAATGGACGGGTCTTTGCGGAGCTGGACACGGAGGCAGGCCCTGGCGCCGCAGACGGGATGAAAGTAGACGAGCATGGCAATGTGTATGTGACCGGACCGGGCGGTGTGTGGATATTTGCCCCGTCAGGGGAGCGGTTGGGCAGACTGGAATTCCCGGAGGTTGCTGCCAACCTATGCTTCGGCTCAACGCCGGAATCGGCGCTCGGTCATACACTGTTCATAACAGCGAGCTCTTCCTTGTACAGCCTCAAGCTTCAGGTTCGCGGAGCGGTATAATGAAAATTATTGATGTACAGGTTTTTAAATTGAGCGGAATGATGAATAAGGCGTGGGAGCACCGCGCACGCTCGGCTGCTCCCTTGGACATTTACCCGGAATATGCGCTCCGTGACCCGTCACCGTCGCTTGATAGCACGACAGAGCCCATACCGTTGGTTCGTTATTATGTGAGCATTGTTACCGACGAGGGTCTTGACGGGTTATACGGGCCGATGGTGTATGAAGAGCAGGCGGATATAATAATCAAGAAGCTGAGGCCGCTGCTGCTAGATCAGAACCCGCTGGATATCGAACGTTTATGGGATCAAATGCGTTTCGACCGGCACGGCCGCAGCGGTTATTATATGATGGCTGCCAGTGCAATCGATTGTGCGCTATGGGATTTACGCGGTAAATTTTATAATACGCCCGTTTATCGGCTGCTTGGCGGACCTACGCGTTCGCAAATTCCCGTATATGCCAGCACACTGGGCTATCCGATTGATGCAGGCAAGGCAGGCGAGCAAGCAAAAGCCTTTGTGGACGCCGGTTTTAAGGCGCAAAAATGGTTTTTTCGCCATGGCCCCTCTGCTGGCGGGGAAGGGAGGGCAAGCAATCTTCGTATGGCGCAGGAGGTACGGGAAGCCATTGGCAGCGAGGCTGATTTCATGCTCGATTGCTGGATGGGCTGGGACGTGCCTTACGCGATCGATATGATGGACAGGCTGCGCGAATTACGGCCGTTATGGCTGGAGGAACCACTGCTTCCCAATCAGATTGACGGCTACAGGCTGTTAAAAGAACGGGGATCGCTGCTGCTGGCCGCCGGTGAGCATTTGTATACCCGTAAAGATTTTAAACCGTTTTTTGACGAGGGGCTGTTAGCTTATGCCCAGCCTGATCCCGATTGGACCGGAGGCATTACAGAGCTGCGTAAAATCGCGATCCTTGCCGAAACCTTTGATGTGAAATTCATTCCTCATGGCTGCACAGTGCTGCCTAATCTGCATGTGATCGCATCGCTTGCCCCTTCGGTGTGTCCTTATCTTGAATATTTGGTACTCTACCAGCAGCAGCAAAACCATTTTCACCTCAACAAGCTGATCCCGGTGAACGGATTTCTTGCTCTTCCTGAGCAAGCTGGGCTGGGCATTGAGCTGGATGAAAGTACGATTGAAGCTAAAGTACGGTTGTAGCACATATTATTAAAATGAAATGTATTCGTGGAGGGATTGCGATGAAATACGGTTACTTGGGTAAGTCGGGATTAAGGGTAAGCCGGTTATGTCTGGGTACGGCAGCCTTTGGTGGCAAGGTAGGGAAAGAAGGAGAGTATGGGAGTATCAGTGAACAGGAAGCATTTCGAATTATGGATGCTGCTTTGGACGCGGGGATTAATTTCTTTGATACCGCTAACGTCTATGGTGGGGTAAGACTTCGTGGGGAAACCATCGGTCATCGCGGGATTACGGAGGAGATTATCGGACGCTGGTTTGCCCAGGGAGGCAACCGTCGGGAACGGGTGGTACTCGGGACGAAGGTGGGCCGGGTGTTCGAGGAGGATGAGCTTGACGGCCCGAACAAGGCGCAGGGCTTGTCGTTGTACAAAATCCGTCGGCATTTTGAAGCATCACTAAAAAGGCTGCAAACCGATCACATCGAGCTGTATCAAATGCATCACGTGGATCGGAATGTGCAATGGGAGGAGCTGTGGGAGGCATTCGAAGGCCTTGTACGGTCAGGAAAGGTCGATTATATCGGCTCCTCCAATTTTGCCGGAAGAGATTTGGCACGTGCCCAATCGGTCGCCAAGGAGCGGCATTTTATGGGCCTTATTTCCGAACAGCACGGGTACAACCTGCTGAACCGATTTCCGGAAACGGATACGCTGCCGACCGCTAAGGAGCTTGGTATCGGCATTACGATATGGAGTCCGCTAGCAAGGGGGCTGCTGGCCACGGATGTGAGCAAGCCGATCACCCGGACACTTACAGATGATGCGCTGATGCTGCTGGAAACCCATCGTTCGCAAATGGAGCAGTTCTCTGACCTGTGCAGAGAGCTGGGTGAGAAGGAAGCCAACGTTTCCCTGGCGTGGCTGCTGGCCAATCCGGCTGTAGCCGCCCCGGTAATCGGTCCAAGTACGGTGGAGGAGCTGGAGGATTTACTGCGCTCTGTCGAAATCGAACTGGATGCGTCAACGATGAAACGGCTGGACGAAATTTTTCCGGCTTCCAGTGAGCTGTCCATGTTTAAACAAACTTAAAGGTGGGGAGGTATGAGCAGTGAAATACGGTTATTTGGGAAAGTCGGGGTTAAGGGTAAGCCGGTTGTGTCTCGGTACAGCAGCCTTTGGTTCCTTGCCAACAAAAGAAGGGGAATATGGGAGCATTCCAGAGCAGGAAGCGTTTAAAATTATGGATGCAGCTCTGGATGCAGGCATTAATTTTTTTGATACTGCCAACGTATATGGCGGAATCGGCCACCGCGGCAGAGCCGAGGAAATCATTGGCCGCTGGTTCGCGCAGGGCGGCAATCGCCGTGAACGGGTTGTGCTTGGCACGAAGGTTGGTCGTGTTTTCGAGCAGGATGAGCTTGACGGCCCGAATAAGGAACAGGGCTTGTCCTTGTACAAAATCCGCCGCCATATCGAAGCATCGCTGAAAAGATTGCAAACCGATCATATTGAGCTGTACCAAATGCATCATGTTGACAGGCATGTGCAGTGGGAAGAATTGTGGGAGGCTTTCGAAGGCCTTGTCCGGTCAGGCAAGGTGGACTATATTGGCTCCTCCAATTTTGCGGGAAGAGACTTGACGCGTGCCCAATCCGCCGCGCAGGAGCGGCATTATATGGGCCTTGTTTCCGAGCAGCACGGGTACAACCTGCTGAACCGATTTCCGGAAACAGATACACTGCCAACTGCGAGGGAGCTTGGTATTGGGATTACGATATGGAGCCCACTGGCTAGAGGGCTGCTGGCAGTGGATGTCAGTAAGCCATCAATCCGACCGCTCACTGTCGATGCCCAGATGCTACTGGAAAATCATCGTTCGCAGATGGAGCAATTCTCAGCACTGTGCAGGGAGCTCGGAGAGCACGAAGCCAATATTTCCTTGGCGTGGTTGTTGGCCAATCCGGCTGTAACCGCTCCTGTGATCGGTCCAAGCAGTGTACAGGAGCTGGAGGAAACGCGGCGTTCTGTTGAAATCGAGCTGGACGTTACGACGATGAAACGGCTCGACGAGATTTTTCCGGCGTCTCGGGAGCTGTCGATGTTTAAACAAACGTGACCCACTGCACCCAAAATGTGGTATGTTAATGAGGAGGGGCTTGAACATGTCGATTAGCTCCCGGTGCACAATTCGTGAATCGGTTATTTCTACAATAAAGACAGTCACCTTGGAAAACGAACTGCTGCGGGTCCGTATTCTAATCAGTAAGGGGGCCGATATATTTGAGTTCATATACAAGCCATTAGATATGGACATTCTTCTGAAAACGAACAACGGGCTTGATCGGTTTGAGCATAGAAATCTGGCTGAGCACAGATTGAGCAATTATTCGGAGCTGTTCACGGGCGGCTGGCAGGATTGCCTTCCCCATCGAGCCAGATATTTGGATTTGGATATCACGCAGGACACCGGCGGCATCGCAGCAACAGTTCCTTGGGCGTATGAAGTTGAACAAGATACGGCTGAATGTGCCAGCATCCGCTGCTTCGTCCAATTGCCGGATGTTCCGCTGTTCATCGAAAAAACATATAAGCTTAAGCAGGGGGATTCGCGTCTGTATGTAGAGCAGCGAATTCGTAATAAGGGAACGGCAGCCGTACAATTTACATGGACGCAGCATGCGGCGTTTGGTGGTCAGTTCCTAAATGAACGCGTGTACATCGAATTTCCAGATTGTATCGCTTTTCATGCAAGGCAATATGACAGTGCATTTGCAAAAGACTTGAGCCGTTTTGAGGAACCGATTAACCGGATCACGTTACCCGACGGTACCATCAGAAATCTTCAGGAAGTGCTGCCGAGGTTAGCCAATGAGCAAATATTTACGGTGCTGACGCATATCCAGGAGCCTTGGGTGAAGCTGATCAACCGGGATAAGAAAGTAGGCGTTCAACTCCGTTGGGAGCTGGATGCTTTTCCATTTATCCGCTACTGGAGCAATAATGTCGAGGATATGTATACAATCGGCATTGAGCCGAGCAATGATGCATTTGCCAATTTTGATCATTCCCTGGAGCACGGTACTTATCGCGAACTGCAGCCTGATCAGTCATATGCCACCGAATATACTTGTGAAATCTTTGAAACTTAAGCTGTATAACCACAACAGGATTGAAGGGAGTTATCATCAAATGGCTATCGCCGTAGCGTTTCGGACAGCCTCGCCTCAAGTATGCTTTGCTGTCGATAAGTTAAAGGAAGCGATTCTGGCAGTAGGGGAGACCTATGAAACCGGAGAGCTGAATCGTCCGGGACATGTACATATCGCCATCACCAGCTCGGAGGAAGAAGCTGCTATGCTCGGTTTGGCAGTGGATACCTCTGTGCTTGCCGAAGGCTTCGAAATACGCCGATTTCTGCATCAAGGAAAGCCAGCTCTTGCAATTCTCGCTCGTGACGAGTCGGGAGCGATGTATGGCGTATTGGAGCTTGCCGAGCAGCTCCGCGATCACCTGGAGCTGTCCCTTATCCCTGAATGTATAACCAATGCCAGATTGGCGTTTCGGGCACTCAAGTTTAATCTGCCCTGGTCCAGCTATCGGATGAATGAATGCTTTGATTTGCAGCATGAAACCGTTCGTGATCTCAGCTTTTGGCAAAGCTTTCTCGATATGATGGCGGTCAACCGCTACAATGTGCTGACGCTTTGGAATCTTCACCCTTTTCCTTATATGGTCAGATCGGTTCATTTCCCCAAAGCAACTCCTTTTTCCGATGAGGAATTGACGGAGTGGAAGCAGTATTGGACCTCGCTGTTTCGGATGGCTAAAGATCGTGGTATCGAAACGTATGTGATCAACTGGAATATTTTCGTATCGGAGGCGTTTAAAGAGCATTATGATGCGCAGGCCGTGGATGATCTGCAATTTTATTACGGCGATGCTTATTCAACCGAACAGATTAAACAGTATACTCGCGAAAGCGTTACCCAGATGATTGATGAGTATCCCGATTTGGCCGGACTTGGCATTTCTCTCGGAGAACGAATGGACGATATGGCTCCCGAGGCGAGGCAAACGTGGATCGAGGAGGTTTATTATGAAGGCATGAAGAACGCCGGCAGATCTGTCAAATTTATTCATCGTGCGCCTTTTTCCGTAGACCCGCTTATTACAAGAACCTCTATCGAAAAAAACGGCTTTATGCCTGAGCCGGTCTGGGTTGAGGTCAAATTCAACTGGTCCCACGCCTATTCGTCCTCGAAGCTGCTGCTGACGCATGGGGGCTCCAAAGGCATGGAGGGCTACTGGAACCCACCTCCGACCAACTACAAAATTACGTGGATGATCCGCAATGAAGACTTTTTCACGCTTCGCTGGGCACAGCCTGACTTTATCAGAGAGCATCTGGCAGAAAATATTCATGACTATGTAGGTGGTTATTACGTGGGTTCCGAGTGCTTCATACCCGCAAAGGATTATTCCCATGTTGAGGACAGCCCGCAAATGAGCTGGACCTACGCATTTGAGAAGCACTGGCTGCATTACATGCTGTGGGGCCGATTATTATACGATCCTTCGACACCTGACACGGTATTTCAAAATGAAATCAGTCAACGTTATGGGGAATCGGCAGGTAAGCACTTGCTTCGAGCCTTTTCATCCGTTTGTAAAATGCCGATGGCTCTCGGTTCCTTTTTCTCATTTACGTGGGATTTTACTTTATATGCCGAAGGTTTTATTGCGACCAATCGGACTGAGTACAATTCGGGAGAGGCGTTTATTTCCTTGAAGGACCTGCTGGAAAGCACAACCTTTGATCCCGCGTATTTATCGCTTCGTGATTATGCGGACCGTTGGGTAAACGGCGAATCGATGGAGGGCTTCATCACACCGCTGCAATTAGCGGATACGTTGGAGGCGGATGCCCATGAGGGGCTTAAGGCACTGTCCACCATAGTCGATTCCACGCCTGCACTCAGCTCTGAGACAGCAGATGTTGAGGCATGGGCGTATCTGAGCCTTTATTTGGCTGCCAAGCTCCGGGCCGGAGTCTGCTATGCGCTGTATGAGAAAACCGGCGAAGAGGATGATCGCAGAAATGCACAGCATTGGCTGGAAGAGCCCTACGCAGCGAAGTATTGGGAGGATCTGATCGATGTGACGAAGTCCCGTTATAAGAAGCAGCCTTTGATGCATTTGGGGGAAACTTTGTTCAGCTGGGAGCTGTTTCGTCCGCAAGTCGCTGCAGATATTGCATTTGTTGGCGGGAATCAAGTAACGGCGGTTAACTAAGACAAATAATCAGGGAATGGCTGGGCTGTCCACAGCAAGGCCTATACAAGTAAGCGGAGGTGGATGATCACAATGACGATTGATTTCAAGGTAAGGCTGATCCCGAGTACCAGTATGCTGCTCCCCATAGTAACCCGGTTGGAACTGGACACATCAACGTATCAACAGCTTGTACAAGAGTCTGGTGATATGGATATTTGGTTGCAGGACGAGGCTTCGGGGCTGGAATTCGCATGTCAATTAAATAGTCAGTCGATGTCCGCAACACCGGAGGGCACGAATACGGAGCACGCGCTGTATGTGTTGATCAAGGAATGGCCTGCCGATAGCAGTGCTACCGAATTAAGCTTGGTCTTTACGCAGAAAGTCAAACAAGTTTCTGTGCCTGAGGACCGAAAATATAATCCATGGCGGAACACTTATGGGGTGTTCCTCGATCATCAAGAAGAGAATGCAAGAGTTATCGTGAGCATAGAAGGCAGCTTGACTACACGTTATATGTACTCTCCTTTTGTACCCAAGCCTTATTATTACCCATTGATTGGACCGAAGGGGCATACGCTGATTCAGGATGCACCGGATGATCATCTGCATCACCACGGCTTGTGGTGGGGACATGATGACGTCAACGGGCATAAGGCATACCATGAATTTCGTCGAGAAGGGCGGCAGACCCATCGCAAGTTCCTGGCGCTGTTTGGAGGACCTGTTTTTGGACAAATTACATCGCTTGTGGATTGGCTGGATGAGGACGGCGGCCTTCTTTTGCAGGAGACTCGCA
Organism: Paenibacillus sp. FSL H7-0331; assembly: GCF_001956045.1. Next base: position 369,193 of record NZ_MRTH01000004.1, read on the forward strand.
GTGTCCGGATTTATAATATGCCGAGAGAGGCCAGATATCTGGATCTTCACACATCGCTTCATGCGGTAAACGGCGAGGTGGTTTTTGGCAGCACCAAAGAAGGCGGTTTCCCGTTCATTCGGGTCAACGAGCAAATTAACGGCTTCCATACCGGATTGCTAACGGCTGCCAGCGGAAATACCAAGGAAAAGGGAATTTTTGGAACGGTAACTGAATGGGTCGATTACAGCGGCAAGCTGGTTAATGTGGATTGGGATAACGGCATTCCCCCACAAAACGCACATCGATGCAGGAATCGCGATGTTTGTACACCCGGACAATGAAACGTATGCATCGCAATGGTTTGTGCGGGATTCCGGAGCCTTTACATCGGCGAACTTTCATTTCTCGGGAGGAAAGACGCTGCAGGGTGGCGATAGTTTGAACATACGGCAGCGGATTTACGTGCATGAAGGCGATGTGAATAGCGGTCAAGTGAAGGAGCGGTTTCAGGAATATATAGAGCCTATAGCGATTGAAATTATAAGAACGTAAGCTATCCCCAAATAGGAGGGCAAACACTTTGAAAATCAAAAGTATAGAAAGCTTTTGCACACAGCATATCGGGATTGTCCGTGTACGGACTGAGGACGGATTGGAAGGTTACGGACAAGTTGCTCCATATCAAGCCGATATCTCGGCTATGGTGCTGCATCGGCAGGTCGCTCCTTATGCGCTCGGAGCCGATGCTGACGATATCGATGGACTGGTCGACCGCGTTGTGACAGGCGAGCACAAATTTCCGGGTTCTTATATTTGCCGGGCAGTCGGAGGCCTGGATACGGCGTTATGGGATCTGCGCGGCAAACGGGAAGGGAAAAGCGTCTGCGAGCTGTTGGGAGGCAAGCCGCGGCTGCTGCCTGTATACGGTTCCAGCATGAAGCGTAATATAACGCCTGAGGCGGAGGCGGAGCGGCTTCTGAGGCTTCAGGATAAGCATGGATACGAAGCATTCAAAATCCGGATCGGGGAAAACTTCGGCAACGATGTTGACCATTGGCCGGGACGCACCGAAGCCATGATCCCGACCATCCGGAAAGCTTTGGGTGACCAAACGATCATACACGCCGATGCCAACAGCGGGTTCACGCCAAAACGGGCAATCGAGGTCGGACGTATGCTGGAGCAATATAACTACGGGCACTTCGAAGAGCCGTGCCCATATCCCGAATTGGAATGGACCGCGGAGGTTGCCGACGCTTTAACGATCCCTGTGTCCGGCGGAGAACAGGACACCGATCTGGCACAATTCAGACGGATGATCGCGATGAAAGCTGTTGATATTGTACAGCCGGATATTTGCTACGCAGGGGGCATCAGCCGTACGCTTCAGGTAGCCAAAATGGCCGAGGCAGCCGGAATTCCCTGCACGCCTCATGCCGCCAATTTGTCGATGGTAACGATTTTCACGCTGCATCTGATGGGAGCACTGCCCAACGCTGGACCGTATTTGGAATTCAGTATTGAGGAACCGGGCTGGGCACAAGGCTTTTATGAAACGTTCCCGGTGGCCAGGGACGGTAAGGTCGCCATTCCTGACGGACCGGGATGGGGTGTTACATTCAGCCAGGAATGGCTGAACAAGGCACAATATCAGACTAGCAGTAAGGAATAAGAGGGATTTCCAAACGGATACGATACAAAAAAAGCAGCGATCTTGCAAATGGCTGCTTTTTTGTGTCACAATTAAGATGGATTGTTGGAAGCATTCTCCCAGTCAAATCGAAATCATAAGGAGTCGAAGTTCGATGCAAATCATTTACCATGGTCATTCTGCCATTCAGATCATCACCAACGGAAAGTCGTTAATTATCGATCCTTTTCTCAGCGGCAATCCACTCGCTACTGCCAAGCCTGAGGATATCAAGGTGGATGCCGTTCTTCTGACGCACTCCCACATAGACCATATATTGGATGCGGAGCCGATAGCCAAAGCCAATGATTGTTCGGTTGTGGCGAATGTGGAGCTGGCAGCCTATATGTCCTGGAAGGGTGTAAAAACGATAGGCATGAACATGGGCGGGACCGTCGATCTGGGCTTTGCCAAGGCGAAAATGATCCAGGCGTTTCATACGTCGGGTATCGTCGATGAAGAAAACAAGCAGATTCTGTATGGGGGTACACCTGGCGGATATTTGATCTATGCGGAAGGTTTAACGATATTGCATACCGGAGATACCGCATTGTTCGGCGATATGAAGTTGATAGGCGATCGCAATCGTATTGATGTCGCTTTGGTTCCGATTGGTGACCATTATACGATGGGGCCTGAGGATGCCTTGCAGGCTGCAGAATGGTACAAGGCGAAGCTGGTTGTTCCTGTTCATTACAATTCATTCCCCGCTATCAGGCAGGATGCCGATGCGTTCGTATCGTTGCTGGAAACACGCGGACTGAAGGGGAAGGTTATGGCTCCTGGAGATACGCTTGAGGTTGAGCAGGAACTAAACAAATAGTAGAGCCGAGCGTCCCGAAACCTTTATACACCTTTACATAATGACAGTTGAGAACATGATTCATGTTCCCGCCTGTCATTTTTTTGATTTACCGGAAATCATTGATCAGCCGCGCGCTGCGGTTTGCATTGAATCCATCGAGCGGAATTGATAAAAGTTAGACGGTTGTCCCTTTACAGAATGAATTTTCATGTTAATTTAAGGAAAAATATAGCAGGAAATCAGCTGAATTTCATTTACGCTTCAGGTTGGAATTTTATTCTTAGTACATAAGGAATAAGCAATTCCTTTCTCGGTTGACACTATATAGACAAGGTGGAGAGAGCCATGAGTAAATGGAAGCAAAGTATGATGGCAGGAACGGTAGCAGCGGCATTATTGGTCGGAGGATTTGGAGGTTCATTCACACAGCAAGTGTTTGCAGATGATGACAGCGAGGATTCATCCATCTCTTCACCGATCGATATGTCGATTCCCGCTGCAACCCGGGCTGACTTAAAGCTCAATCAAATCCTTATATTGGCATCTTCTATATTGGATGTCGACTATAGTGATTTGCAAGAGGATCTTCATGATGGGCGGTCGCTAGCGGACTTGGCAACACAGCAAATGAACGAATCCGCGAGCTTTACAAGTCAACTGTTAAGTCTCGTGGAAGCACCAATTAACAACAGTTTAAATAGTGGCAAGATCACCTCTGACGAAGCGACCGCTCTCATAAAATCGACAACAGAACAGGTCACTCAAATCGTTAATCAAGCTGGTTATGAGGAAAAGGCATAAGTATAAGTGAAATGGATTCGCTATGTTTCACTTCTTACTGAACAGGGTAATGAAAAGTAGTGGGAAGTGGTAATAATGAATCAAACGTCGTACGGAAGAAGCATGAACCTATGTCAATCCGAAAGGTAGTTGATTTACCATGAGATCTCTAAAAAGGATGAAACGATCGAGATGGTTTCGATTGTTTTCAGGTCAAATTCCCTAGCAGCTGGAAACTTCAATATTCTGCGGCTAACTGAAAATTTATAATGTCTTGATGTACTAATTGAACGGACGTTATCGGACGCAATCGCTTCCCACGTTATATAAGGACCCTACGATGTATGCATCGTAGGGTCTTCGTAATGAGATGAGCAGAGTTATTATTGAACTGCGACTAACTGGCTACGCCGCTTTTCCAGACCAAAGCTTAGAATAACGCCGCCCAGAGCGAGAACGGCAAGGCAGGCTGCCAACCAGGGAACAGAGGACAGTCCCATATAGGTTATAGTCACGCCGCCCAGGTAGGCTCCGCTCGCATTACCTAAATTCAATGCTGAATGGCTTGAGGTTGTTGCAAGCAGAGGGGCTTCATGAGCCAAATTCATAATACGGATCTGGATACCGGGCATAATACCGAAAGCTGAGATTCCCCAGAGGAAGATAGTAATGACAGCCAGCACCGGATTCGATAGTGTAACGGTCAACAGCGATAGAATGACGGCCAGCACAGCAAAGTTGATTATTAAAGCAGGCTTTAGCTTCCAGTCGGCAAGTCGACCGCCAAGCATATTGCCAATGGTGACTCCAAATCCGAATAATACCAAAATCCAGGTTACACTATGCTCGGCAAAGCCGCTGATCGATTCCAGCATAGGTGTAATATAGGTGAATACGGAGAACAGGCTCGCGCATCCGAGTGCGCCCGTCAGCAGCACCAGCAGTACCTGGGGATTAATCAGACCGCGGAATTCTTTGGCAAGACTCGGTACATGTTCTTGGCGAATAACAGGAATAAATTTGATAATGCCGATCAGGGAGATAATTCCCATGATGGTAATGGCACCGAATGAAGCTCTCCAACCCAATTGCTGACCAATGAAGGTTCCGAACGGCACACCAATAATATTGGCAATGGTCAATCCGGCCAGTACCATAGATACCGCTCCAGCCCGCTTTTCTGGCGCTACAAGTCGAGCAGCGATAATGGATCCGACACCAAGAAATGTGCCGTGAGCGAAGGCCGTCATCACCCGTGCGGCAATCAGCAGATAGTATGAAGGGGCCACTACAGACAAGGCGTTACCCACTATAAAAATGCACATAAGCAGAATGAGCAATTTCTTTTGGGGAACCTTATGGGTAAATATAGTGAGCAAAGGTGCGCCAAAAGCGACTCCGAGAGCGTAGCTCGTAATGAGCTGGCCTGCCTGCGGGATCGTGACTCCCAGATCATTGGCGACATTAGGGAGCAGACCCATAATGATAAATTCGGTCATGCCGATGGCAAAGGCACCCGCAGTCAGACATAAAAGGGGTAAAGGAAAACGTCCCTTCTTGTGTGACGATGGGGCTTGGTTTATTGCTGAACTCATGATGTGTATCTCTTCCTATCCGTAAGTTATTCAGCGTCTGCCTTATCTGTTTATATATTGTAGGCAGTGCACAGTAGGTTCTCTTGGTTTACAGTCCGCTCCCGGTTTGTGCTGCGTATTGCAAAATGGCTATAGCAGCTCTTTCCCTGCGTACGGGATCGTCGCTGTTGAGCGCTTCCTTCAACACACTCATAGCTTGCTCAAGGGTGTCATTGTCTATGATGACCTTGGGTACACTTTGTACAAGGATATTTGGCTCAGCGCCTGTATGTGCAGCGACTCTCAAATGATTCGGCAGCCACCGGTCCAATCCAGCTGTTTCCATAGCTAGCTCATACGGTGTAATGGCTTCACGATGATTTAATAAGCTTTGAACTTCTTTATTCAGCTCACTTCGAGGTATCCGGTGCAACCAGGTAACGCCTCTTCTATGGCACATGCCCTCATCGTTATTATCATGCTGTTCAACATAATAATAATCGCCTATATCCCCGAGGTAGACCTCTTGTTCATGGGCTACAAGCACATAATCGCCATCCTGCATCATGTGCACAAAGCAGTTGATTTCGTCTAATGGATCGGTTATATCTGTATCCGTCATATCATAAGCCAGGACAAGCCGTCGCTCCAGCTCGGATGTGCTGATGTTGTCCAAATCCCCGATGCCCGGCCAGCCTATACATACAAAATGGTCTTTAAGAAAAAGTGCCATTCGATCCATTCCATGAGGGTTTGATTTCATTTGAAACAGCTTCATTGGTCGCTCCTTTGCTATACAATAATGGGGAATAAAAACCAAACAGACAGCTAATGAATCGCTGCCCTTTTAGTTATTGCTATTTAATTGTATAGATAATAGAAGGGAATTAATTAGCTTTGATTTCAAGCAGCTCGTATTTAATGACGCCCACAGGTGCATTGACACTAACGATATCGCCAACCGATTTACCCATGAGAGAACCACCGAGAGGACTTTCGTAAGATATTTTATTCTCGGCTACATCAGCCTCTGAAGGACCTACGATTTTATACTCAACTTTTTCCGAAAACTCAACGTCATTCAGGATAACGATGGAACCTACATGAACGGTTGATATGTCCACATTGGTAGCTACTTTGGCTTTTTTTAGCATTCTTTCAATGGTTATTATTCTGGTTTCCATGAACGACTGGTCGTTTTTCGCAGAATGATATTCACTATTTTCCTTGAGATCGCCATAGCTGATTGCTAATTTAATACGCTCGGCTAATTCCTTGCGCTTAACCGTTTTTAAATCCTCCAGCTCAAGCTCCAAATTACGAAGTCCCTCTGGTGTTAAAAATATTTCATCCTTAGCCATATCTGCATCCCCTAGACTATCCAATTTCAGATCCGATGATCTTCTTACATATTACACTATATTCGGCAATCGTGCGAAGAAAGGGTGAATTTATCGCACATTTAAGATGAACCTTATTATGGAAGAGTCGGTGTGAACTCAAAAAAACCTGGCCAGCGGCCAGGTTATAGGCTGTAATTCTAATTACGTGATGATTGTGATAGTGGGAGCTGAAATGGTTGGTTGAGTAGCAATTGTAGAAGTTACGGTGCCGAAGTTTGCTATCTCCAATAGGATAGGTACCCCTACTGAGATATCGATTGTTGCCAGTACAAGGCTAGCTGTTGTCAGCGTAGACAATGCGCTCTGCTGAAGAACACCATTAATATAAACATTATAGTAATCATTTACAGTGACAGCTGGTAAAGCCACAACCGGACCATCAGCATCATCAACAAAGCTGGCTGCGGGAATTGTAATATCTGTAGCACCTATCATTCCGGCATCAATTGCCGCAAAGAAACGGGAGACAACGGGATTGACAGTTGTATCGATGGCGCCACCGCTCGATATCGGAGCCGTGGAGGTTGCCGTATAGACGGGTTTAATAATTGCCATATTCTCACCTCCTTTACTCTGCATTGAAACCGAAAGAAATCTTCAGTTCTATTAACAGTAGATGAAAGTTAAATAGAATATGTAACGGCCAATCTACTGACATATATATTATGGTTGCAAAACCTATGAATGCTATGAAATAGCAGGTTGGCTGTGATTGATAGACAGCTCTGATTAATTCGAGAAATCAGCACATTTGCCTCCGCATCCGCTCTAGGTTAACATTAAATAATCAGTACTCACGCGGAAGCCATGGGACAAGGTAGACAACAACCGATGGTGCTCCATTGGAGAAGCTGTTCAAATCAATACGATGATGGAGGTGCAGGACATGGCAGCAGGCTCAGGAATTACAGCTGTAGAGTGGTCGATGCAAGCAGGTGAACATACGTTTGCCGTTCATGCTGCATTACTATGGGATGAGAACGATGGTATTCTTGTGGATACAGGAATCCCCGGTCAGCTGGAGGTGATTCGGGCTTCACTTGCTCAGGAAGCGGTTCCCTTTGACAAGCTTACAAAAATCATTATTACTCATCAGGATTTGGATCATATCGGTAGTCTGCCTGAGCTAATCTCGGCTTCAGAGGGACAGATTGAGGTTTTCGCACATGAATTGACCAAGCCTTACCTATTAGGGGAAGTACCCATCATAAAAAGAGGTGTCCTTGTGCCGCCTTCCAAGGTTGATGTGACGCTTCAGGATGGTGATGAGCTTCCTTATTGCGGGGGGATTCAAGTGATTTTCACCCCGGGTCATACACCGGATCATATCAGCCTTTATCACAAGCCAAGTAAAACCTTGATATCCGGCGACGCCTTGACCTCACAGGATGGTGTGCTGATGCCGCCTAACAAAGCATTTACACCCGATATGGAGCAGGCACTCAGCTCGGTCGCCAAGCTGCTCGATTATGATATTGAGACCGTCATTACGTATCATGGTGGTGTTTGCACAGAACGGATTCAGGAGCGACTTGCTGCAATTGCAGCGGGCGAGCAATAATAAAATAGATAAAATAGAAGAATTGGGATCGGCGGGTAACCCGTCGGTCTTTTTGTACTTCAATCACAGCCTTGGATGGGATGCTCAGGACTCAGTTGGGCAGTAAATCACAAACATCCCATCCCGCTTATCTGAGCAGGACAGGATGTAAGTATTTGTTGGAAAATGGTACTGCTTTAGTTTCTCGATTTCTGGATGATCTCCGTGGCAGGTGGTTCCTTAAGGATTCGGGTTACAGTTAAAGCTTTAAGACGCAGCTGCTCTGCAGCCTCATTAAAGCGGATAAGCCATGTGAACTGCTCCAATCTGCTAATCAGCCAGAGCGGGATGAGCAGACCTGCCAGCGAAGCCAACACAGCTATGGGCAGTGCCCATAGACTGTCAGGATGGGCGAAGTAAGGAATGAACGAAACCGCTAATATGGGAGCTGCATTCCATTTGAACACTTGGATCAACGATATCGTTACAATTGCAGTTGCAAAAAATGAGACGGCCCCGGTATTAATTGTATAAAAGAAGCTTCCGAGCGATACTGCAATGATAGCTCCGATAATGATGCGTACAACATCTTTGAGCTGGCCTATTCGGTGTATGAACAAGAAGCTGAATGCGCCGAGCGTTGGATAAAATACCATCTTTAATGAAGGAAAATGGATGGATGCCCAATAAGCGGTCATAAGATAGCAGCAAATGATAAGCGAACGCAAAAAAAACATGAATTGCTAACTTCCTTTCTCATGAAACGGATTAAACCGATCTCTTGACTAGGCATTTTTAATTTTACAAATGGTTACACTCGATGTCAATCATTTAATGACACGACTACAGATGCTTTTGTACGGTCTGATTGTGTCATGTTTTTATAAATTTATGCTACGGAACAGGAAAATCGTTGTCGATATCGAATATAAGGTACTCAACAGCAAATCAAAAGCATACATGAATTAGGTGCCCATTAGACAATAAGGGGTAACAGGGAATCGGGTGCAACTCCCGAGCGGTCCCGCCACTGTATTCGGGGAGTTTTTTTTCATGCAGGTCACTCGATAATGAATCGGGGAAGACGGAAGAAAACGAAGATCCGAAAGCCAGGAGACCTACCTAATTTAATCACCCGACAGCCTTCGCGGAAAGGAGTGGTGTACAAACGATGAAACGGCGATCCCGCAGGATCCTGTTTTATATTGTGATGTACCCATGACCAATTCTAAAGGATTGGTTTTTTTGTTTCGTCTATTATGGGAAAGAGAGGATTTAGAGAATGAAAGCAAAAAAGATGTTTCGAGCACTATTAGTGGTTGTGGCCTTTACCCTGTATTTTGTTATTAACGAGCCTCAATCTGCCTATGCGATGCACATTATGGAGGGGTTCCTGCCACTGGGCTGGGCTGTGTTCTGGTGGGTTGTGTTTATTCCCTTTTTCATACTCGGATTACGTGCCTTGGTCAAAATCAACAAGGAAACACCGGAGTTGAAGATTATGCTGGGTCTGGCGGGCGCTTTTACTTTCGTGCTGTCAGCTCTTAAGATCCCTTCGGTAACGGGAAGCAGCTCACATCCCACGGGGACAGGCTTGGGTGCCGTGATGTTCGGACCTCTGCCGATGAGCGTGCTCGGATCTATCGTACTGTTGTTTCAAGCGCTGCTGCTGGCACACGGTGGTTTGACGACACTTGGAGCGAATGCCTTCTCCATGGCGGTTGCAGGACCAATGGTAGGATATGTCATTTATAAATGGCTGATGAACACAACAGGCAAGCAAAAGCTGGCCATATTCTCGGCAGCTGCATGTGCCGATCTGTCCACTTATGTGGTAACCTCGATTCAATTGGCGTTGGCTTTTCCTGCGGAAAATGGCGGCTTCCTGGCTTCGTTCATCAAGTTCGGCGGTGTGTTTGCGATCACCCAAATTCCTCTGGCTATCAGTGAAGGTTTGCTCACGGTATTGATTTGGAACTGGCTGCAGGCCTACAGCTCTGAGGAGCTGTCCATTCTTCAACGCAAAATGAAAGGAGTTAAGCAGCCATGACAAGTCGTACTAAAAATATACTTATGCTGACAGCTGTAGTGCTGTTGGCGGTTCTTCCGCTGATTCTGGTCAATGGTGAATTTGGCGGAGCGGACGATGCTGCCGAACAGATCATCGCAGAGCTTCACCCTGGCTATAAGCCGTGGTTCTCATCGCTTGTCGAACCTCCTCCCGAAACGGAAAGCATGCTCTTTGCACTTCAGGCGGCGATCGGTGCAGGCTTCATCGGGTATGCGATTGGCTGGTTCAAGGGTAAATCGGTTAAGCCGAATAAACAATGATCAAGCTGATCGATACACTATCCTATAAGAATCGGCTGCGGTCCGTATCTCCTGCGTGGAAATGCGGTTTTGCGGCCGTTCTGTTCGTAGTAGCATACTTGTCGCATCCCGTTGTACAGCTCTGCCTTGCAGGCTGGATGCTCGTATGGACTGTTTTTTATGCCCGAATCCCTTTTAAATCCTATATCCTGCTGATAGGGCTTCCTTGTTTATTTTATGTGACCAGCCTGCCTGCCATTGTGATCGAGATCGGAACGCAGTCCAGGGATTCGATAGCGGCAGTAAGCACGAATCAAGTGCTTTTTACATTTATGAATTGGACATGTTATATGACGGAAGCAGGCTTGCATCAAGCGGGCTATTTATTTGCAAGAGTCGTTGCTTGTCTTTCCTGTCTTACCTTTGTGATGCTGACAACGCCGATGTCCGAGCTGTTTCAGGTGATGAACAAGCTGCGAATGCCCACATTGGTATTGGAAATTATGCTGATTATGTACCGTTTTCTTTTCCTGCTGTCAGAAACGGCGCAGCACATGTATACAGCCCAAAAAGCGAGAGGCGGTCAGTCCGGGTTCCGCGGCAGGCTGAACGACACGGCGATTTTAATCGTTCGCTTGTTTGGCAAAACGATGCAGAGGTATAGAGCATTGTCCCATGGCCTGATAGCCCGGGGTTTTACGGATGAGATTCGGATGGCTCCTTATGCGGCTAAGCCCGTTGCGCCCCGTTACTGGTTGGAAAGCTGGATCGGAGTAAGCCTCTTATTAGGGCTGGAGTGTTGGATTCGATGGAGGTAACAGTAATGAAATCGATCTTAGAAGCAAGAGATGTACATTACAGGTATCCCGGTACGGATACGGAAGCTCTTCAGGGACTGAAGATGAGTATACCCAAGCATAAGAAAACTGCCATTTGCGGCCATAATGGCTCCGGTAAATCGACTTTTTTCCTTCAGGCGATTGGTATACACCGTCCTGCGGTCGGAGAAATGCGGTGGCATGATACTCCGCTATCGTATCGTCCGGAGGCTCTCAAAAAACTTCGCCAGCAGATCGGTCTTGTGTTTCAGGACCCCGAGCAGCAGTTGATTCTGAACACGCCGTTTGAAGATATATCCTATGGTTTGCGCAACGCCGGGATGGCTGAGCAGGAGATCGCGCTGCGAACCCGTCGTATGCTGACAGCTATGGGTCTGGAGCATCTGGCGGACAAGCCGATTCACCATTTAAGCTTGGGCCAGAAGAAACGGGTAGCGCTTGCCGGAGTACTTGTGCTTGAGCCTGAGCTGCTGATGTTGGATGAACCCACAGCGTATCTGGATCGTTTGTCCGAGCAGCAGCTGGTCGAGGAATTGGATCGGATTCATGAGAACGGCATTACGATCGTGATGGCCACACATGATATGAATCTGGCCTATTCATGGGCGGATTGGATTCTGGTTATGGATCATGGACAATGTGTAATGCAAGGCACGCCGCATGAGCTATTTCAGCATGAGGAGCGGATTGAGTCGCTCAGTCTCGAACTGCCGCTGCTTCTGGAGCTGTGGCAGGCTTTGCCCGAATCCATCCGTAAGGATGTTACCCCTCCACGTACGATTGAGGAATTTAAGCGCCTGATAGCTGCGTCTTCCCAAGGGTGAAATAGCGGATAATAGCAATTTCCAATCCTTAATTAAGTTGTGTGCAATTAAATTTTGAAAGATTGTTAAGTTGAGCTATACTATGGAGTATAATAACGATAAATAATAGCTGTGATCTGCGAGAAGGAGTGATTCATAATGTCAGAGAATGAAGAAATGATCAAGCTGGAAAATTTACTTTGTTTTACGATTTATGCATCCTCACGTGAAATCACTCGCTTGTATAGGCCGGTTCTGGACAAATTTGGCCTTACTTATCCACAGTATCTGGTTTTGGTCGTTCTGTGGGAGGTTGGTCATTGTACCGTAACGGAGCTTGGAGAAAAGCTGCTGCTCGATTCGGGGACATTAACGCCGCTTCTGAAGCGTATGCAGGAAGCTGATTTAGTGCTTCGCAAGCGTTCCCTAGAGGATGAGCGTAAAGTCGAAGTCAGCTTAACCGCCAAGGGTGAGTCGTTGAAACCGCAGCTGCAGCGTGCGCCGGAAACCATATTTGCGGATATTTGCAAAACCGAAGCTAATTATGTGGAAATGCTTGGACAGTTGAAAGAGCTATTAGCCGATGTCCGTGAAGCCACACGTGTCGATTGACATAAATACAGGGGATACTTGAATATAACCGGAGTTTTTTGGTTTTTCACAAAAAATTTCCGGTTTTTTATTGTCTTTACATACTATTAATCCATATATCAACCGGCGGTTTACGTTTATTTTCACAAAGAGAGGGAGATATTAAAAGCGAATACAAAAAAATTCGGAGGGTTGGCGTTAACCATTTCCAATATGACAACTATGTATGATAAAAATGAGTCCGATGCTTTTTTTGATCAACTGATTAATGTCATAGGAAATCCACCGGACTTAATATATCAAACTTTTGCACTAAGCGCGGACGTTCAGGGGTGCTATTTATTTATCGAAACCTTGGTGGACAAGAATAAAATTGATAATAATGTTCTGCGGTTTTTTTCGGAGGCTCAAATGTTTGACGGTTTGGAGAACGGCTTGAATCTCGTGGAAACCTTAAAGAACACCATTCCTATTGTTGCAACGACGACAACTTATGATTTGGACTCTTGCGTACAAGGCCTTTTGGAAGGGAAATGTTTGTTTTCTATCCCTGGAGCTGACGAAGTGCTTTTATTCGATGTGGCTCATTTTCCTCATCGTGCCGTAGCGGAAGCTAAAACAGAGACGACTGTTCAGGGACCAAATGAGGCTTTTAATGAGCACCTGACGACCAATCTGGGCTTGCTGCGAAAAAGAATTCAATCCTCAAATTTCCGAGTCGAACAAATGAAGCTGGGCACGTCCACTGAATCGAGAGTTTTGCTGAGTTACATGCAGGATCTCGCACCGACTGAAGTAGTAAATGAATGTCGTAACCGCATTCGGGCTATTGAAACAGATAGCATCCTGGACAGTACCTATATTGTGGAATGGATTGCTGACAAAACATTCATTCCCTTTCCTTTGATCATGAAAACGGAACGGCCCGATGTCACGGTTTCACATATATTGGAAGGCAGGGTAGCTATTCTGGTCGATGGGAGTCCAATAGCGCTGATCGGACCTGTTACTTTTTTTCAATATTTTAAGTCGCCTGAAGATTATTTCCAAAGAGCGGATGTCGCAACTTTTATGCTCTGGATCAGGTTTTTGGCTTACTTGATGGCCATATTCGTCCCAGCACTTTATATAGCTGTTACCTTATACCAACAAGCATTGATTCCACCTATGCTTCTTGTAAGCCTATCTGCACAAAGGGAAGGAGTTCCGTTTCCTTCATATGTGGAAGCGTTTTTGATGACGGGTATATTTGAGGTACTGCGTGAAGCCGGTTTGCGAATGCCACGAATAGCGGGTCAAGCGATCTCGATTGTGGGAGCACTTGTATTAGGGGAAGCCGCTGTACAGGCTGGTTTTGTATCGGCCGCGATGGTTATTGTTGTAGCTGTTACCGCTATCACGAGCTTTGTAGCCCCATATTATAACTTCGGCTTATCGCAGCGATTTCTCATGTATGCTTACATGATATTGGCCGGATTTATGGGATTATACGGTATCTTATGCGGTGTCCTGTTTACTATTGTACACCTCGTTTCACTGAAATCGTTCGGTGTTCCATTTATGGCTCCTGTAGCACCAACGTTTCTTTCGGATTGGAAGGACACGCTAATTCGCGTGCCAAGATCACGGATGAAAACCTATCCTCGCATGAATCATACAAAACGCAAAAAAAGGTGAAACTCATGAACTTCAAACGTTTTCTCAGGTACTGTAAAGGTTACTTGATGATCATTTCTTGCCTTTGTTTGACAGGTTGCTGGGATATGGTGGAAGTGAATCAGCTTGCTATTGTAAACTTTATCGGATTGGACAAAAATCCAGATACCGGATTATATACCGTTTATTATCATATTATTAATCCTTCAGGGATAGCTACACAAAAAACGTCGGGGATCAATTCTCCTATATATTCGTATCGTATCGAATCAAAGACCATTGGAGAGATTTATGATAAAATGCTCGACAAGATTCCAAGGCGGCCTTTTTTCGACCATTATCAGTCATTGGTTGTGACCGAAAGGACTGCTAAAGAAGGAGTAGAGGAGCTTATTAATTATTTGGTCAAGCATTCGGACAACCGGTCCACTATCCACATGTTCGTAACCACTTCTCGACTCTCTGACATTATGGATACATATACCACCCTGGAGAGGATGCCAGGCAGGGTCATACACACTATCGTTGAAAATCAGTCCAAGCAATCGGGTCGGGCAAGCAAGCAATCGCGAGTCAAAGATCTGGTTGAGAATATGGAAAGCTCTTCGCTTACCATACTTCCCCTTATTACACTATCGAGCTCACAACCCAAACCCACCACTAATCGTTATGAACAAATTGATGCAAATAAGGGAAACATTGCACTGGACGGAGGCGCCGTATTCAAAGCGGGCCAGATGATTGGGAAATTAAAAATGTCGGAGATGCCCTTGGTCAATTTGTTGAATGGGCAAATTACGACTTTTCACCAATTATTAAGCTTAGACGGGGGGCATGTCAATGTCCGGGCTATGGCTATTAAGGTACGCAAGAAAATAATAATACAAGCCGGCCAACCGGTTTTGAAGATCGATATCAAGGCGAAACTTGATATTCTAGAAAATTCTCAAACTGCGAAGTTGACTGTTCAAAATCTGGATGAAATCAAAAAAAAGTTCAACGAACAAGTCTCAGAGGAAGCTCACCGTTTTTATGAGAAAACTAAACAAAAGGGTTGGGACATTCTTGGAGTCGAGGAACAAATCAAACGAAATCAAATAAAAGTCGGAGAAGTCACCTCAAAAGATAAAAATATATTGGACGAAACACGTCTAGAAATTACCGTAAATTGCATCATACAAACTGTCGGTGATACTATAGATCCGTTTAACAAGAAAAGGTGATGACGATGGAGGAAGCACGCATCAGCAGGTGGCAGTTTTTTCTATTGACATTGAATTATACAATTGGCACCTCTTTCTTTATTAGACCAGGAGGTATTATTGCCTCAACCAAGCAAGATGGCTGGATCATTCCGTTATTAGCGGGAACCATTGCTTTATTGATCGTCTGTTTGTGGTTGACACTGGCAAAAGCCAATCTTGGGTTAAGTATCGTGCAAATTTGCATAAAGGTGCTCGGGAAACCCGTGGGAGGATTCTTTGCGCTGCTTTATATCTGGTATTTTGTGCAGACGGCTGGCTGGGTCACTCGAAATCTTGGTGATTTCATGAAGACTCTTGTTATGCCGCGTACGCCAATCTCTGTATTTCATCTCATGCTACTATTAATCGTTTGTTATGCTGCTATCAAAGGAATTGAGACTATAGCAAGAGTTAGTGAATTCTTGACCCCATTTGTCTTAATTGTTGTAGTGATTATCTATTTATTAACCTTATCCGAATGGCGGACGGATCGCTTATGGCCCATGTTTCAGACGGATGCCTGGCAGATGATAATCAATTCAACCACTGTTATCGGATTTCCTTACATGGAATCTGTTTGTCTTATGATGCTGGCTCCTTATGTGAAAAATGGGGTCAAGTCAGGTTTGTTATATGGTATAGCTATGGGGACGATTCTGTTAAGCGGGATTGTTTTTGTGACCATAGGTGTTCTTGGAGTGACTCGTGCATCTCATTCTACGTACCCACTGTATATCATTGTTCAGGAGCTCAAAATTGCCGAATTCATCGACCATGTGGAATCGACAATTGTGATTGTCTGGCTGATCTGGATTTTCCTCAAGCTCTGTACGGCCTACTACTGTGCTGTGCTGGGCATCTGTCAATTATTTCGACTCAACGACAGGACATGGATCGCAGTGCCCCTTATCCTGCTTGTCTCCGGGCTCGCGATTTCATTTAACGATAACGTAGTGGAAAATATAGAGTGGGATAAACGATACATTTTTTTATATTCCTGTTTTTATGGAATTGGAATCCCTGTTTTGCTCCTCTTGATGACCTGGTTCCGGAAAAGTCGCAGCAAAAGTAAGGAAGGCTTATTGTGATCTGGTTTATTGTATGTTTTATGGTCGGGTTTGTTGGGAGTTTTATCATGATGTTACGAAAGAGAAAATCGGTTAAGGAAATGAGCCTATTTGCAGCTCTTTCGTTGCTTGGTTTTGTAGTTTGGATGGGTATTTTTTTTCAACAAAAACTCAATCCGAATGAATGGATAGGAAGATTGATCGATTGGATGAAAATGTAGAAGCTATTACTTGCCAAAGAGCCCACAGGTCCTTGTGGGCTCCAGGCACTTGGACCATGAGAATTGTGTAAATCGGTTCGTTCCGAAACTTTCTGGAATCAAACAACGCTTTGTGCTCCAAACAAATGCTATCCGCCTTTAACTCCCACGCTCGTATTTCCATTTTCAAATATACCTTTAACTCAACTCTACGAGTCCCAAATATTCAACTTTCTTTGCTTGCCGGGGAGGAATTATATCAGTCCCGTTAGTAGACCCTCCAGATCCTTCTCTACAGCTGAAGGTTTATCAGCAGATCCGTATCTTTTCAATACATGGCCTTCACTGTCTACGAGAAACTTGGTGAAATTCCACTTGATCGATTCTGAGCCGAGAATACCTGTGGCTTCTTTCTTGAGATACTTGTACAGTGGGGCCGCGTTAGCTCCATTCACATCTATTTTATCAAATAAGGGAAAAGTAACACCAAAATTAATTTCGCAAAAGCTCTGGATATCCTCATTGGAGCCTTGCTCGCCTCTGCCAAATTGGTTGCAGGGGAATCCGAGAATTTCCAGTCCGCTGTCCTTATATTGCAGATATAACGCTTGAAGCTCCTTGTACTGTGGAGTGAAGCCGCATTTGCTTGCCGTGTTCACAATCAGCATAACCTTTCCTTTATAATCTCCAATGGATTTCATCTCGCCTTTGGTTGTTTTCACGGTATAATCATAAATCGACATCTCGCTCATCCCTCTCTCAGGTTATAGTTGCACATCATCAGGCTGGAAATGCTATAACCCGATTATAAAACGAATAATAATTGTTGTCAATTTAATTGTGCACAATATAAATTCGAACTCATAACGCAAAAGATGATTTATTTGGAATTGTGCATTATACTTTGAGAAGATGCAGGAAGGGACAGTGAAAGCAAGTGGTCAAAGAACGATTGGCAGTGTTGAAAGTGCATATTGAGCAAGCGGGCTACGAAGGTCAATCCGACGTGATCAAGCAAATTCAATTTGATGTACGGCAAGGTGAACTCGTCGGTTTGCTGGGCCCGAACGGAGCAGGCAAAAGTACTACGATCAAGAGTATACTGGGCTTGCTCAAGGATTTTAAAGGAGAGATCACCTTTATGGGTGAGAAGAAAAGCTATGCGTATATCCCCGAGCATCCGATTCTTTATGACGAGCTGACACTTTGGGAGCATATGGAGTTTGCAGCTGCTGTGTATGAACTGGATCGGGACGTATTTCTGGAAAGAGCGGATGATTTGCTGCGCCGCTTCAGGCTGCTGGATGAAAAGCATCATCTGCCAGGCAAATTCTCCAAGGGCATGCAGCAAAAAATCATGCTCATCCTGGGATTCCTGAATAAGCCGGATGTCTACATTGTGGACGAGCCTTTTATTGGATTGGATCCCAAGGCGATCAAGGACTTTCTCGGTATGCTCGATGATGAACGGCAGCGGGGAGCGGGTATCCTGATGAGTACGCATGTGCTGGATACGGCTGAACGGATTTGTACTTCTTTTGTGCTTTTATCGGGTGGCAGACTGGTAGCGAACGGAACGCTGCATGATATTCAACAGCAGTCCGGCTTACCAGGTGCCCCCTTATTCGATTGCTTTCACTCCTTGCTATGATGGGGGGACGGGGCACATTGACGAGCAGCTGGCGGTTATTTGTTCGAAGAGTAGGTTCTGATTGGAGCTATCAATATAAAGCGCTGCGGCTTGCCGTGGACTGGATTGTAGCATTGTATGTCGTCATTCCCTTGATGCTTGTGGCAGGTTATCACTATATAACATGGCTCCACACGCCTCCTGCGTGGTTTCATTTGTTTACGTTACCGATGGTTGCAGCGGTATTGTATGTATTTACCTGGATGGGGACGATACGTTATTTTGTTGAGGAGGGGGATCAGCTCTTTCTCAGGCAAAATCAAAGCTGGTTCCGCCATCTGATGGTTCTTGGCTATAGATATTCTCTGGTTCTGCAGGGCGTCACAACCTTACTGCTGGTAGCTTTGCTGCTGCCCTTGTTATACCAGAACTTCTCCTTTACAGCTGCTGCGGTTGCGAACTTGTTTGTTCTGACCTATTTGTTAAAAGTAACTTTGGGATTAGCCCGTCAGCTGCTTGCTCTCCATCTGTACGGAATCGTTCTGTGGTTATTGCGGATTATATTATTTACGGGCGCTTTCTTCATATATGAGGATATCGTTGCTCACATTATTGAGCAGCCTGTGTTCAGCTGGTGCGGGATGCTGGTGCTATTAGTGCTGTTTGTTGTTCTTAGCCGAGTACGATTGGCCCAGAAGGGCGCATTTTTTGCCGATATTGCCAGAGAGAGCGATTCCCGGATGAGGATTGTATCACTGATGCTGATTCGGGTCGTTAAACGGAGGATCAGACCGACACGCAAGTATCCATTACTGTTTGGAAGATCGCAGCGATTGTTCCGTGGTGCAGGCGCGGCCAGCGGACTGTCTGATTTTTTGGCCAAATCGTATTTTCGCAGCGGGACGCAGTGGAGATTTACTGTACAGTTTGCGGTGGTGATGGGAGCGGCCTTGTTTTTTTTACCGGGAACACTCAAGATCGTGATCTGGGTCGTGGCTGCGTGTATGTTGGCCTATTGGAGAAAACGGTTCTGTAAAGAAGAGATGAACGCATCGTTTTTGAAGCTGTTTGACATTCAGGATGCAGCCAAGCATCAAGCGCTTCAAGCCGTAACTCCCATTCTGGTGCTGCCAGCTCTGCTGCTTATCAGCTTATGTGCAGGTATTTCCATGTTCACCTGGTGGGGACCCCTGCTGATGCTCGGAGCTGCTGTACCGCTAGCCTATGGATCATCTTCTGTGTTTACGAGCTGGTACTAGGGGAGGGATGGCACATGATGTCACAGGTGGATATGCCTTCTATATTGCTTGTCCTGTTAGCTTTTCTCGGCATAATGAGCAGCAACAGCTCCATTACCATCGCGGCTGTTTTCCTGCTGCTGCTCCGAGTTCTGAATCTGCAGCAAGCCTTTCCATGGATCGAAAAGCATGGATTGTCCATAGGCATCATCATTCTGATGATCGGGATTCTGGCACCGCTAGCGAGTGGAAGTATGAGTCTGGAGTCTTTGTATAAGTCTTTTCTGAACTGGAAGTCGATCGCAGCCATACTTGTAGGTGTTGGTGTTGCCTACCTGGGAGGCCGCGGCGTTCAGTTGATGTCGGCACAGCCCTCGATAGTGACTGCTTTAATCATTGGCACCATTATTGGAGTAGCTTTTCTGAAGGGGGTTCCTGTGGGACCACTTATTGCAGCAGGTATTCTTTCGTTGATTATTGGGAAGTCATAATGATCAGAGGTAATTAGCTATCAGCCGCGGGATTCGGGGTTTCATTCCGATGATCGGGCTTTTTAAGGTTTGACAATAACCGAACGATCGTTTATTATACAAACATGAGACATAAAGATGATAATAAAAGCGAAGCGATCTTCCAGGCGACGATCCAGCTTTTGAACGAAATTGGTTTTTCAGACATTTCGATGTCCAAGATTGCCAAACGGGCAAATGTATCTCCATCCACGATTTATGTATATTTTGAAAATAAGGAGGACATGCTGAAAAAGCTCTATTTGAATGTTAAAGAAAAAATGAGCTTGAAAATGCTTCATGGAATTAACGAAACGACCCCGATTCAAGCAGGCTTTGAATTGATTATGAGCAATCTGAAGGACTTTGTGCTTGATAATAAGGATTATTTTCTGTTTCTGGAACAGTTCACAAACTCGCCGCTGATTGCAAGAATGTGTCTGGATGAGAGTATTGGGTTCTTTAGAACGCTTCATGAATTCGTTGAAAAAGGACAGCAGCAGCAACTATTAAAACAAGTGGATGCCAATCTGCTGCTCATGTATTGTTACTACCCCGTCACACAAATGGCCAAGGAGCATTTTAAAGGGGCTGTAGTGTTCAATCAGGAAAAACTCAAGGAAATAACTCAAATGAGTTGGGACGCCATCCAAGCGTAGTTATTTCTTTTTTTTATATAATAAAGAACGAATGATCGTTTAATTTAAAAATATTTAAAACAAAATCCTATTATGAAAGCAGGAATTATTCATATGTCTAAAGTATGGTTGATAACAGGAAGCTCGCGAGGACTTGGACGCAGTATTGCTGAAGCTGTTTTGGCGCATGGAGATCAATTGATAGCAACGGCCCGTAAGACCGAACAACTAGCCGATCTTGTAGCGCAATATGGAGATCAGGTGCGCGCTGTAACGCTGGACGTTACAAGCCCCGAGCAAGCCGAAGCCGCTGTACAAGCCGCTGTCGAAGCATTTGGACGGCTTGATGTTGTAGTCAACAATGCCGGATATGGGAATATGTCTTCAATCGAAGAAACATCATTCGAGGACTTCCATGCTCAAATCGACACGAACCTGTGGGGCGTTATTAACGTAACAAAAGCGGCATTGCCTGTTCTGCGCAAGCAAAAATCAGGTCATATCGTGCAGATTTCCTCTATAGGCGGCCGCAGTGGCGCACCGGGACTGGGTGCCTATCAGACAGCCAAGTGGGCAGTCGAGGGCTTTTCCGAAGTTCTGTCCAAGGAAGTGACTCCACTTGGTTTAAAAGTCACGATTATTGAACCAGGCGGCTTCCGCACAGACTGGGCAGGCTCCTCTATGAGTCACGTTGAACCTGGAGAGGATTATCAAGGTACAGTAGGCAAATTACAGGAATACATTCGTGAGAAAACAGGTACAGAGCCGGGAGATCCGGCCAAAGGGGCACAAGCGATCATTGCAGTTGTCAATGAGGAGAATCCGCCACTTAGACTTCTGCTCGGCAGCGACGCTGTATATATGGCCAAGCTGATCGATCAAGGCAAGCTCGCCGAAACGGAACGGTGGGAAAAACTCAGTATTTCCACGGATTATTCCGATTCTTCATTGAATGTAGCACTCAAAGATCTGATTTAAAACAAAGCCAGCAGAAAGCAGGAAGCCATATGTCATCGAAAGTTAACTCGTCACTTAATAACACAAGGACCGCAAATACACCGCATCAGAAAATACGGGCGATTATTACGGGGGTTACCGGGATGGTAGGGGAAGGTGTACTCCACGAATGCCTTATGCATCCGGATGTCGAGCAGGTATTAGTAATTAATCGGAAGCCGTGTGGTGTAACACACCCCAAGCTTATTGAAATCCTGCATCATGATTTTTATGACCTGACGCCTATCACAGCTCAATTAGCGCCTTACAACGCCTGCTTTTTTTGCCTGGGCGTTTCCTCGGCCGGGATGAAAGAAGCGGATTACGAGAGAGTGACGTATCAACTTACGATGCATGTGGCTGAACTGTTATCCCGACTCAATCCCGATATGACCTTTTGTTATATAACCGGAACGGGGACTGACAGCTCTGAGCAGGGAAGAAGCATGTGGGCCAGAGTGAAGGGGAAAACGGAAAATCATCTGCTGCAGCTTCCGTTCAAGAGAGCATTTATGTTCAGACCCGGCTATATACATCCAACCAAGGGACTACGGAATGCTCATCGGTTGTATTCCCTGCTGTCCTGGTTGTATCCTCCACTTAAACGCCTTTTCCCCAATCATTTGATCACACTGAGGGAACTGGGGATAGCCATGATTCATACCGTGAATACGGACGATGAGCGATCCATTTTGGAGCCTAAGGATATTCTGAGGCTGGCTGCGGGCGGATGATTAGCTTATAATTAGCTGTAAGCCGTTTTCTTCATCAACTCTTGGGAGGTAACAATGAAACTACGATGTGCGATTCTTGATGATTATCAGAATGCTGCCTTGCATAGTGCGGATTGGTCGACTATTTCGGAGCAGGTAGAGGTCCAGGTTTTTCAGCAGCACTTTGATCAGGAGGATGAGCTGGTCAGCGCGATCCAGGATTATGACATCATTGTAGCTATGCGTGAACGCACTCCTTTTAAGGCGCCATTATTTGCGCGGCTGCCGCGCTTGAAGCTGCTCATCACGACGGGCATGCGTAATGCTTCCATAGATCTGGCAGCAGCTGCATCTCACGGTGTTGTCGTTAGCGGCACTTCGGGCAGCGGCGATCCTACTACAGAGCTTACTTGGGCATTGATTCTCGGACTTGCCCGCCATATTGTACCGGAACATAATGCGATTCAGTCGAATGGTCCTTGGCAGAGCACGATTGGCATGGATCTTCAAGGAAAAAAGCTCGGCTTGCTGGGGCTTGGCAAACTTGGCAGTCGGGTGGCACGGATTGGGCAGGCCTTTGGGATGGACGTGACGGCATGGAGCCAGAATTTAACCAAAGCACGTGCTGATGAAGTAGGGGTGAGTTATGCAGCCTCCAAAGAGGAACTGCTCGAAAGCAGTGATATTGTCTCGATCCATCTCGTACTCAGCGAACGGACGAGAGGGCTGCTTGGCGAGAAGGAGCTCAAGCTAATGCGCCCGACGGCGTATCTGATCAACACCTCGCGCGCACCGATTGTGGATCAGGCAGCTCTTGTCGAAGCTCTCCAGAACCAGCGGATAGCAGGGGCGGGGCTGGATGTATTCGAGGTGGAGCCTTTGCCGAAGGATGATGTCTTTCGCCGGCTTCCCAATGTATTAACCACACCGCATCTCGGGTACGTGTCCCAAGGGAATTATCAAACTTTTTACAGCGATACTGTGGAAAATATAGAAGCGTTTTTGTCGGGCTCGCCGATTAGAATATTGTCGTAAGGCTGTAAATAGATTATGTCTACAATAAAGAAGCCAACTTTATAGTCTAGAGTTGGCTTCTTTGTCTTTTATTTGGTTGGCTGCAATTCGACGGCAATGGGCTTATACTTCGAGGACAGGTAGGTGTCTGCTTTAGCTTCTACAATGACCTGCGGATTCATTATATCCGGCTGAGGCTCGGTCAGGCTGTACTGGATCTGTGCAGTTCCATCAGTAAGAAAACGAATGCCCTCAATCTTGATGCCGTAGCCTGGATTGGGTGTGATGCCCCGTGACAGCGTAATTCGGTTCAAATCTGCGTTCACTGGCTCAACCGCTACGGTTACTTCATCCTGCTGCGGATTCGTCAGTTTAACGGAGTGGGCTTCGAGAAACCGGATCGTATTGCTAACCCAGACAGCGGCTTCCCCACGGGTCATTTCCCGTTTAGGGTAGGCCATATGGTTCTCCTCTGTCTTGGCCAGCTTGTGCAGATACAGAAGCTGCATGCTATTCGTATACGCTTTGTCGATCTGGTCTTCATCAGCAAAGCCGATATACACCAGAATCACAGGAAATGTCCCTTTTTTGTCCAGCGCATGAATGAGCAAATCGGCATACTGTTCACGAGTAATCGTAGCACCCGGGTCTACATCCTTGGGAATGTTAAGTCCGTTCAACTGGGCGATAATAAACGCTTCTGCATACCAAGCATCGTTAGGTACCTTGGTGAAGTAATCGGAAGCCTCCGGTTTTTTAATAAAACGTATCGTATCAAGATTCAGGTTCAGGCCTTTGACGAGCAGACTCACACTTTGAGCATAGCTGATCGGACTGCGTGGGGCAAAATGCTCGCTATCCACGCCGGTTACGATCCCTTTATCTTTAAGCATCATAATAGGCTCTTTCTCCGCTGCATCCAAATCCGTAAAGGCAAATACGGAGCCAGCCGACATTGTGCACAACAAAAGGGCTGTTGATACTATCGCCGTTATCTTTTTCATCATGATGTTCCACCTTTCTTAATTATAGTTACTCACTCTCCTGCAGTTAATCCTTAGACGGTCCATTTACTGAAAAGGTTGCTGTGCCCGTATAAATAAAGTCAGCTAGAAGAAGTGTCGTTCAAGAAAAGCAAGGACATTTCAAACCTTTGAATAGATCCGCGCGGGTTCCGATTGTAGGACGATCTATGATATGATGGGTAAGGATACAAGGCAAGAGCTGAATGGCAAGAGCTGAATTTATTACCCGATAGGAGATTGTATAGATGAATAAAGTTACGAAGGCTGATCGTATTAAACGGATGCAGGTTCCACAAGTGGACTCACAGCTTGCAGGCAGAGTTCCGGCTGGACAAGTGGTGACGGAGCGCTTCCCTATTTTACACGAGGGTGAAGTGCCTGAATACGATATGTCCAATTGGACCTTACGTGTATTTGGTGAGGTTGCAGAGGAACGGGAGTTCAGCTACGAGGATCTGTTAGCACTGCCACAAACCGAGGTTGTCTGCGATATTCATTGCGTTACCCGCTGGACCAAGCTGGACACGGTATGGGAGGGCGTACGCTTCCGTGATTTTCTGAGCTTGCTGAACATACAGCCACAAGGGAAATATGTTATGCTTCATGCGGATAATGACTACGAAACGAATGTTCCGCTGGAGGATTTAATGGGTGATCAAATCCTGCTTGCGATCAAATACGATGGCTTACCGCTTACGAAAAAGCACGGCTGGCCGTTGCGATTACTGGTACCGCATCTTTATTTTTGGAAAAGCGCCAAGTGGGTTCAAGGTATCGAGTTTATGAAGGAAGACAGGGAAGGCTTCTGGGAGCGTAATGGCTTCCACAATACGGCGGATGCTTTTGAGGAGCAGCGCTTTTCAGGTGAGCCTCTGCCGATTCCCGAGGATGAATGGGTACATAAGGATTATGACTGAGTATCTCGTAGGAGGCACTAAGCTCCTGTGTCAACAAGGTGAAAGCTGATCAAGTTCGAAAGTGGTGAAATTACGGTGCTACTCCTAACAGCACGCGTTCTCCAACTAATAAGGAGAGCAAGGCAGCCACTGTCCAAGGCGGAAATTGCCAATGAGACTGGGATTTCTTTATCGGCAGTTTCTGTTCATGTCGATCGATTAATGCAGGAAAAGCTGATCATGGTTTCCCATGTAGGTGCTTCCAGCGGTGGTAGAAAGCCTAAGCAATACGCGATTCATAAAAATTACGGTATCATCGTTTCCATTGAGCTGGGTATTTCCTACGTTCAGGTTGCGATTGCGGATTTTGATTGTGAGATTATAGTGACGACGAACTCGCCAAGTGATATTAATCAAGGTCCTGATGCCGTTCTACCTGAGGTTCAGCAGCTGGTGGACCATTTGCTTCAGGAATATAATCTCGATAAGAGCCTGATTAAAGGGATCGGAATCGGAGTGCCGGGCCCTGTCGATTTTTCCTTGGGAACCCCTATCGCACCCCCTATCATGCCAGGCTGGGATCAGTATCCAATCCGTGAATTCTGGTTCCAGCATTATGCGTGTCCCTGTTATGTAGATAATGATGTTAACAATATGGTGCTTGGCGAATATGCCAAGGGCTTGAATTTTGAAGTCGATAATTTAATTCACATCAAGGTCGGTACGGGTATCGGCTCCGGTGTGATTTACGATGGCAAGCTGTATCGCGGCTCTACGGGAAGTGCCGGTGATATCGGGCATTTTGATATTGGCAATGATGTGATGTGCTGGTGCGGGAATCGCGGATGCCTCGAAGCGAACGCAGGAGGCAAGGCAATCGTCGAAAAGGCGAAGCAGCTTGCTTTATCCGGGAAAAGTGAGCATTTGTTACAGCTGCTGGAGCGCAACGGAAGACTGACACTCGATGACTTGGGGGAAGGCTTGCTTAAGCTGGACCCGGCCTCTGTGGAGTTAATCCGCGAGAGCGGAGCTGCGATTGGAAAAGTGATTGCTTCTATCGTAAATTTCTCGAATCCGTCATTAATTTCAATTGGCGGCAAGCTGTCCGAATTTGGCGACATATTTCTTGCAGCGATTCGCCAAAGTGTATATCAAAGATCAATGCCGCTGGCTACCCGTAAATTGATGATGAATAAATCGTTATTAGGCAGCAAGGCTGGACTGATCGGTGGCGCTTATATGACGATAGATCAATTGATCCTTCAGGCAACGAATGATGACCCAGAGTATTTTCTGAATGTGATGCCAAGTATAGAGACATATAAATAAGTAGAAATGGCTGAATGGGGCATTTACCTGTTCAGTTTTTTTGTTGTTTGCCAAAAGTGCTGGCGAATGATCTATGCGCATATGATCTTTTATCTTTTAAAAATATACTTTTAATATTGAAAGTTAAAAGTATATCTGCTATAGTCAAAACCAAGGGAGTGGATGTTCATGCGCAGGATCAAAGCGGCTATCATCGGGGCGGGGTTTATCGGAAAAGCCCATCTGGAGGCAGTTCGAAGGTTGGGATACGTGGATATTGTGGCGATAGGTCAGAATGGGCAAGACAAGGCGGATGCTTATGCGGAAGCGCTCAAGATCCCCAAAGCTTATGGCAATTATATGGATTTATTGAATGATCCTGAAATTGAAGTGATTCATAACTGTACGCCTAACCATCTTCATTTTGAAATTAACAAGCAGGTGCTTCTCCATGGCAAGCATCTACTATCGGAAAAGCCGTTGACGTTAACCCGAGAGGAAGCCAAGGAGCTATACGAGCTGGCCAGTCACACGTCGCTGGTGACCGGTATCAATTTTAATTATCGGCAGTTTCCGATGGTTCAGCATCTGAAGTCGATGGTCAAGGACAAGGATTTAGGGGAGATTAATATTATTAGAGGCAGCTATTTGCAGGACTGGCTGCTATATGATACGGATTATAATTGGCGAATGGAGCCTGAGTATGGGGGACAGACGAGAGCCATCAGTGACATCGGGTCGCATTTGTTTGACCTTATTCAGTATGTAACGGATTTAAGAATCGTTGAGGTATTCGCCGATCTGGCGGTTGTGATACCGAAACGGTATATGAACGCTGCGCAAGGAGAATCCTTTCAACCGAGCTCGACAGCTGATCGACAACTGGTAGATATTAAGACTGAGGATTACTGTTCTGTACTTGTGAAGTTTGATAATGGTGCTCGCGGCGTGTTTACCGTATCTCAAGTATCGGCCGGCAAAAAGAATGCCCTTGAAATTAATCTGGACGGTTCGCAGGCTTCCGGCTCATGGAAACAGGAAGAGCCTTTTCGATTAATGATGGGCTATCGCGACAAACCGGGAGAAACCGTTCTGAGAGACCCGAGTCAGCTCAAGAAGGAAGCGCTCCCCTTCATGCATTATCCAAGCGGACATGAGGAAGGCTGGACCGATAGCTTGAAGAATATGATGCATAACTATTATCAGGCCATCGTGAATCAAGTGCCGATATCTGGTTCTGTGGCGACCTTTAAAGAGGGCTACGAGATCATGGTAATTAATGATGCCATTGTACGGAGTGCGCGGTCGGGAACATGGGAGACCGTTAACTGGGAGTAGGTAGGTGCCCGATACCTATACCGATTGGTAGTTGTATGAGCTGGATCTCATGCAGAGAGGCTATCCCTTAGTAGAGAAATCTACTCGAAGGACAGCCTCTGATTTGTTTGATCTGGTTTTACCTGAGCTCTGTACCATATAACGCAATAAGCTCGTCATACAGCGCGTGGTCCTGCTCATAATCGCGTTCACCTATGATGATGACTCCATCCGAAAAGGAGACTTTTTTGCCTAGTGCTTCGCAAAGCACGCGCAGCGGCAAATAGGTACTGCCATTGATAATTTTTGCCGAAACGGGCAAGTCGACAGTGGCTTCATTCACTTTCATTTGCATAGAGTCAACGGGAATCGTAATCTTGCTGCCACCTGAACCGGTCAAGGTGGCTGTTTGCGTATCAGCATCCCAGGTTACCTGCACGCCCAGATTTTCCGAGACGAACCGAACGGGCAGCAGGGTACTGTCATTGTCGATTAGCGGCTTGGCTTGCAGTGTTTTTTTCTCCCCTTGAACGTATGCGCTTGAGCTGTTGACAGCGAGGAGGATCATTGTGTTCATCTTGATCAGGGATGCGTCAGAAAGGACATTGGCCTTATAGCTATCGATGTTATGCTTGTCTAGCACCGTGACGCTGATCGACTGGTCCAATCCATCTGCTTTGATTTTGATCTGAGCATAACCCTTCTTTTTGGCCACAAGTGTGTCGCCCTCCACGTCTATCGTATCCGGCCTGGAGGATTCCCAATTCACGCCCTCGCTCAGTGTCTTTTCACTGTAATCGTTGTATACGGCAATCACTTTTTTTGCAATGGCTTCATTTACAAGCATGTACGAATTGGAGGCAGAGGCATTTGGCTTATCCGCAAGACGAAGGCTTTTTAGTTTCAACTGCTGCTGCTTGTCATAAGAAACTATTTTTTTTGACTGGGATTCCAGCCATTTGTGTGATGGACTGCCTGGTGCGACATCTAGGAAATTGTAGTTCAAATTCAGGTACTTCCATTTCGTGTTCACTGTCATAAACGGAGATATATCCTTGATCCCGTTTGATGATAAATAAAGGGTCGATAAGTTCGGCAGACTGGCAAGCGGACCTACGTTCTGAATCCGATTATTACTGGCATACAGTGTCTCCAGGCTGGTCAGAGGGGACAGCGGCAATAAATTGCTTACAGCATTGTCCGTAATATCCATCGATTTGAGACGGGTAAGTGTGGACACCCAGGTTAAATCGGATAGGCCTGATGAATTTAACTCCAGCGTTTCCAATTGGCCGAGACGGTTAACACTCGAATAATCGGTAATGGCTTTACTGTGCAAACCGAGCTCTCGCAGCTGTGTAGCCTTATCCAAACGAGAAATATCACGTAATGCATTGCCGCCGACAGACAGGCGCTGCAGGTTGGCTATATGGGGAACGAAATTTAAATCGGTAACCGAATCGTTCCAAATGTCGAGCTTTTGCAGTGATTTCATAGGGTCGAGCAGAGCGGTTAGCTGGCTTGTGGCTACATCGCCTTGGAGGTACAAAATTTTCAAATTTGGTAGCTGCTTCAGAGCATCAACACCGTTGATTTTCAAATTCTGATTTCGTACCGTCAAATCGCGAAGCAACCTCAACTCGGACAAAAACGAAATATCGGCATCCTTCATATGGAACATCTGAAGTCTTTCCATGCTCGTGAATTTTCTCAGCAAACCAGCGTCTTTGGCTATATCTCCGGTGCTGTAATCGATATCCAACGCTGTAATTCTCGATAAATCCCAATCCGTTACCGGTTCCTGGGGTTTCTCCAGTATGGTGCGGATCATTTTCTCAAAATCGACGCTTTGAAAAGCGACCGGGTTTAAATTGGCCTTCTGATCACTTGGTTTGGACCATTCGCTTAAGAAGGCGGCTTGATCCGCTTTGTCTGGAATATCAAAAAAACGTACCGTATATGTAATTGTGGCGGGTGCGCCATTAATAGCTTGAATACCCGTAATTTGGGCTTCATACTCGTCGTTATTCTCGATAGTACCTACTAATGCAGGACGGAAAATGATACAGTTGGCAATCCCGAAGTTTGATGTTTCTACATTAAAATAATTGCGGTTGGCAAATGATTTGGGGTCTGAGGGAATACCCCGATCTTTTTGGTCAAAGGTCCATACTTTACCGTCCCCTTTACGCTTAAGCACGACTTTTACCTGATCGGCGGACGGTGTTTTGTATTGTGCCGGATTCAGTGTGATGGACCATGCATCACCACGTTTAAAGGCGTTGGTGGGGAATGCTCCTGGACTAGGCCAAGCGACGTAGGGCATGGAAAATGCTGCCGTGCCGCTTTTATCAAATACCTGCATCGGTGAATAGGTTGTGTTGCCGCTGGCTAAGCCAAACCCTGTATACCGGAGCGGTGGATTCAGAATCCAGCGTCGATGTCCAAGACGGTCGATATTGCTCATATCGCTATCACTCATATAACCGATAACGGTTGAGTACAATTGGGTAGCCCCACTGTACAGATTGCTGCTGCTGGTTGATTTGTAGCCAATCTTATAAAAGCTGTCTTCCATCGTTGACGGCTTGTCCGGCGTATGGGATAATCCCTTGTCCCTTACCGACAGCAGGACGGCACCGTGCTGTGCCTGATCGTTCAGCGCTGGGTCGGCTGTCAGATTGTCTGGCAAGCCTGCCAAATAACGAGCATAATTGGCCATGTTGACACCGTCTTGAATAAATTCGGCATTCAGCCTGCCCGTAGTGTAAGGCGGTACCAGCAGCGGCTGCTCGATAAACGGATTTCCGTTGAATTTAGGACGGTACTGTTCCCATTTAGACATGATTTCTTCAGGATTATGACCCGAAACCAAAGGCGACGTATTGCCCTCCGCGTTCGCATGAACCGCCCAAGTGATACTTGAAAGAAATACGGCCGTGCTGAGTATTGCGCTTTTTTTCCATATTCTTAGACTTCGAATTCTCTCTTGCAAAAATATCTCTCCTCTTATCTAATTCATTCGCGACCAAACTGCTGCACCTCTGCCA
This sequence comes from Paenibacillus sp. FSL H7-0331, assembly GCF_001956045.1. Next base: position 400,011 of record NZ_MRTH01000004.1, read on the forward strand.
GAGTAGGCAGTGAGCTTTGGGCTCCAGCGCGCGTCACCGTGATAGCGGCTACAATCTGTGCTTGCCGGATCGCTTCGTCCATATTCGGATTGGACACATAGCTGGCTGCGAAGCCACCTATAAAGCTGTCTCCGGCAGCAGTGGTATCCAGGGCTTTGACCTTATGGGCCGGGAACATTTTGAACGTTTGATGATCTGCATAACAGCAGCCTTTCTCGCCAAGTGTCACAATGAGTGATTGGACGCCTTTGGCCAGCAGCGCCTGAGTCGCAGCTTGAAGGCTTAGGTCATCGACAAGCTCAATTCCGCAAATATCCGCCAGCTCATGCTCATTGGGGATCAAAATATCGACGTAGGACAAGAGCTCATCATCGAGAGGTTTGGCAGGAGCTGGATTCAATATCGTTGTTTTACCAAGCTGCTTGGCTAATTGAAGGGTGTATTTGACAACCTCCATTGGAACCTCAAGCTGAAGCACCACAATCTCACATTGCTCAATGGCTTGCCTTTGCAGCTCAATATCCTGCTCTGTGATATCAAAGTTAGCACCTGGAATAACAATGATATGGTTACTGCCACTCTGATCCACGGTAACTACAGCAACACCGGATTTCTCGGTAGAGGTAACGATATGTTCTGTATTGACGTTGGAGGCTGTTAGAGAATTCAAGAGGGAGGTACCGTACGGATCCGCTCCGACTTTCCCGATCATGCTGACCGGTGCTTGCAGCTTGCCGATCGCTACTGCCTGATTGGCGCCTTTTCCTCCTGGGATTTCCGTTAATCCGGTACCAATGAGCGTCTGGCCCTCCTTAGGCATGTGATCGACATTAATGACAATATCCATATTCAAACTTCCTACAACTACGATAGCTGGTTTCATGGTTTTCAATCCTTTCTTGTGGAGGCTCGTGGTATAAGGGTAACATCTAATTCGTGCAGGTTGTTTGCAACAGCTTCTCCGTTAATCTTTTGAATCAACAGTCTTGTCGCTAAAGCCCCAAGCTCATAAATCGGCTGGGCTACCGTTGTAATTTCAGGTTCTGTGGCCTCTGTAAGCTGTATGCCATCAAATCCGCATATCGCCACTTGCTCAGGAACCTGGATTCCCATACGGAGCAAGGATTTCAATACCCCGACAGCCATCAGATCATTTCCAACGAAGACACCGTCTACATCGGGGTGGCGCTCCATCATTTGTTCAGCAGCCGTTATCCCGCCATCCAAAAGGAAATTTCCGGGTATGAGCAGACTCGGACTATACCACGGCAAATGCTTCACGATATCCTCGTATCCTCGAAGTCGTTCCTGGGCGGTCCGAATCCCCTGTGGCCCACAAATATGAGCAATTTTGCTGCAGCCTCTATCCAGCAAATGCTGAACAGCGAGTCTCGCACCAGCACGATTATTCGAGCGGACAACGCTGCAAACCTCATCAGAGGGTGCTCGATCCAACACGATATAGGGGATATGGCTGCTGTTCAGGCGAAGAGCCTCGTCCATATCCAGCGTGTGCGAGGAGAAAATAATTCCGTCTACATATCTTTGTCTGAAAATCTCAATGTAAGCCTGCTCCTTATCGGCTTGATCATCGGAGCTGCCAAAAAACACGGTATAACCAAATGTACGTGCGACTTCCTCGACGGCTCTTGCCAGCTCTGGAAAAAAAGGATTCATCATATTGGAAAGAATCAAAGCGATCGTTCGGCTCCGCTTGCTTGCCAGCCCTCTTGCGACTGCACTGGGTTCATACTGCAGCGTCTGGATGGCCAGATTCACCTTGTGCTCGGTTTCCTGATTGACGTAACCGCTCTTGTTCAAAACACGGGACACAGTGGAAACAGACACACCTGATAATTGTGCAACATCGCGGATCGTAGCCACTGCTGTTCACTTCCTTCATGAGAGTTGGTGCAGGCTTATGGTAGCGGTACCATATATCCGTAAAAAAATATGTGGTACCGCTACCACATTCATAGATTGAATTTTACTTGGAAAATAAAACGATGTCAATACAGACAAGCTGCAAACTCATTAAAGAATCATGAAGATCCCCACTGAAGCCGGTTAAGTAGTTAGTGTTTCTCTTGTTTGTCTACGCGTACTGCCGTAGTTCCAGCGATACATAAATCTCCCTGAATCCGAATGTGCTCGTAGGGAAGCGTTGGATTGGCAATTCGCCAAAGCATACGATCGGCAGCCCGATATCCGGTTTCGCGGATCGATAGCAGGGGTCTGGTGAAGAGCGGAAGCGAATCCGACTGCTCATTTAAAAAGCCGATAACAGATATATCCTCGGGTATATGAAGGTTAAGCTCCTGACATAGCTGATAAAAAGGGGCGACCTCACCATGGACACCACAAATTACGGCAGTTGGGGCGTGTAAAACAAGCTTGTCTCGCAAATCCTTCAGCCATTCAGGTTGAAGGCTGCGCTGACCGATCGAATGCGCTGTAGCGTCTACCTCAGCATTGAATTCATTCATCGCATGGATAAAAGCCTGCCAGCGCACAATAAATCCTCTTTGCGAATGCGTGTCGCCAATATACATGATGTTATGATGGCCGATGGACCTTAAATAAGCAACAGCCTGATAAGTGGCTTCGTATATATCCCAGATTACACTGTCCGCCTTGGTACCGAGCGGGGGATAGCTGAGCAGAATCTTCGGCATCGGTATTTGCAGCAGCACAGACTCCCAGGTTTTGGGCAAGATGCTGGGCGCAATGAACAAGCCGTCAGTGAATGTGACTGCTTGTTCTTCCAGCCACTCTGCCATAGCAGCCTCCCGAGTTAAGGCAGGTAGTAAGCAGATTTCAATATGGTGACCGAAGGAGGCAAAGCGATCATGCAGCCCCTCCAGCAGCAGACGATTATAGCCAACGGATTGCTCGGTTTGTACGAGCAGGAATCTTTTGCGTTCTATGGGATAAGAAATAATCCGTTCCGCTCTTAAGCTGCGAATTTGCTCCTTCGTAAAATACCCGAGCTTCTCCGCCGTTTCCACGATAAGCTGTCTTGTGGCCTCTGACATCCCGGGCTTTCCTTTTAAGGCTTTGTTAACGGTCTGTATCGTAACGCCAAGCTGCTGAGCGATAGTTTTCAGCGTTACCTGCTTGCGTATGGGCATACTTGGGCTCCCTTTGAATTAGATTAGGACTTTATTGGCTATGCTTCGGCTTCGGTATCACTGTGCTTATGTTCTATCCTACCATGCTTTGATTTTAGATGAAACTAAAATGAAACTAGTTCTCCGGCAGCGGCAGCTTATAATGAAGATATCTTATTGAGGAGGCTGACAATATGAATAAGCAAGCGTTAACAACGATTAAAATAACTTCTGAGCTGCAGGTGTCCCATACACCGGATGTTGTCGTTATCGGAGGCGGTGCGACAGGGATTGCTGCTGCCATAGCAGCGGCACGGAATGGCGCGAATACATTGTTGATTGAGCAGCGCGGATACCTCGGCGGTATGGGTACGGCAGCTTTGGTGCCTGCCTTTTGCCCATATACAGATGGAGAAAAGCCGATTATTCGCGGTATCGGACTGGATCTGCTGGAGAAGATGAAGCAGGCCGCTGGTGACAAATTCCTTAATAGCTACAAGGATTTGCTGGATTGGGTACCGATTGACGTGGAAACGCTAAAGCGGGTATACGACAAGGAGGTGCTGGACAGCGGCGCCCAACTTTTATTTCATACGGTCGCAGACCAAGTGCTGCTCGATGGCGACCGGATCAGCGGAATCGTCATTAGCAACAAGTCTGGGCGTTCTGTAGTTCAAGCGAAGCTGTATATCGATGCGTCGGGTGACGCCGATTTGGCGGCGCTAGCCGGTGTTCCGTTTCAAACGGGTGGAGAGCAGGGCGAACTGCAGCCAGGTACGATGTGTTATTTGGTATCTGGAGTGGATAAAGCGCGCTTCGAGCAGTTTATCGAGCAGTCCGGGCAAGGCAAAAGCCTCGAAAAAACCGTCGTAGAAGCCCAGCTTAACGGTGATCTTCCGGAAGGTCGTAAACGCATTTCAGGTATGGCCTGGATCACAGATTCGGTGGTCGGCTTTAACTTTGGTCATATCTTCGGTATCGACGGAACGAAGGCGGAGGATCTGACTCGTGCCGCGATTGAAGGGCGTGTGCTGATCGATGTGCAAATCCAGTTTTTGCGTAAATATGTACCGGGCTTTGAGGACATTCATTTGGTACATTCCGGCGATCAGATCGGGATTCGGGAAACACGGCGAATTGCCGGTGATTATACGCTGGTTGTCGATGATTTTATCTCGATGCGAACATTCGAGGATGATATAGCCCGTAATGCTTATTTTATAGATATTCATTTAGCCAATGCGACCAGTACGATGGTCATCAAGCATCTGCCGAAAGGACAATCGCATGGAGTGCCTTATCGCTGCATGCTGCCGCAGGGCAAGTCCAATCTGATCGTTGCGGGACGTTCCGTTTCCTCCGATCGTCCCGTGCAGGGCTCGCTCCGCGTGATGCCGAACTGCTTTGCGATGGGGCAGGCGGCAGGAACAGCAGCAGCCATGGCGAGTGTAACCGGTGGCGGGTTTCGTGAGGTATCGATACCTGAGCTCCAGCGGAAGCTTGTTGAGCAAGGTGCTTGGCTGGGTGAACGTCCAGGCCATGCGGATGCTGTGGCAGTAGGTGTAGGTGCTTCGGGTAAGGTTGAATTCGACGATGAAGCTTAACCCAAAGTAAATGAACTAAATCAAAGATCGGCCTCCTGTATGATTGCGACGGGAGCGGCGATCTTTTGTCTTTTTGCGTGTGTCTGTGCGTCATTCAAGTTATACTACATAATAGATGGGAGGGAGGCAGCACATGTATCGATTGGTTATCGTGGACGACGAGCCTACAGTGCGGCACGGGCTGAGTACTTATTTTGACTGGAGTCAGTATGGAATTGAGGTAGTCGGTGAAGCAGACGATGGGGATGTCGCTCTCGAACTCATTGAACGGATCAAACCGGATATGGTGCTGACCGATGTCCGCATGCCGCAGATGGATGGCATACAGCTGTCCAGTGAAATCAAGCTGCGCTTTCCCGGGATCAAAATTGTTTTTGTCAGCGGGCATGATGATGCGGATTATTTGAAGTCTGCGCTTAAGGTCAATGCTGTCGATTATATATTCAAGCCAGTGAATATGCAGGAGCTGGCAGCTGTGGTGGAGCGGGTGGTCAAGGAGCTGCAGGATGCGGAGCAGGAGCGCACCTATATTGTAGACATGCAGGTGAAGCTGACGCAGAGCATGCCTTTACTGCGGGAGAAGTTTCTGATGTCATTGATTTGGGATGGCGTGACGAATCCGGCACGGATCAAAGACCGACTGGACTTTCTCGGACTCGATTTGCCTGCCGAAGCCGATTATTGGACACTCGTATTGAAAATCGATGATAGCGCAGAGGTGGTGGCAACCCGAACGGAGCGTGATCAGCAGTTGCTCTCCTATTCGGTTCTCAACATCGTTCAGGAATTGACGGAGCAGATGATGCAGGGGTATGCCTTTGAAACCCGCAATGGCGAATTCGTCGTCATTCTGAGAATGGGGGAGGAAGATAGTCAGGAGGAACGACTGTTCAGCTTAACCGAACAAATTCGCGATAACCTGAAGCGTTGGTTGAAAATTAGTGTTACCATCGGTGTAGGCGAGCGAATTTCGGGATTGCAATCGATGCCTGAATCGTATAATCAAGCACGCGAGGCTGCCGATCAAAGATGGTATCTGGGGAAAAATCATATTATCTCGATCGATAATTTACAGCAAAATACGGACAGCCTTTACCGGTTCGATACGGCTCAGGGTGAACGCATCATGTCGGTTCTAAAGGCAACGGATCAGGAAAAGCTGCTAACCGAGCTGGATGGAATTTTTGAGCCCCTGTCGCGAAGTCGCAAGGAAGGCTTGACCAACTGCCGCAACGTCAGTCTGCAGTTGATTCTGATGGCAAGCCGACTGCTGCTGGAGCTTAATATGATGGGGGCGGAGATGGCCGACAAGGAAGCCGCACTGTGGGAGCAGGTATTCAAGCAGGAAACGATTCTCGATCTGCGTCACAAGGTAGAGACTCATCTGCTGGATGTGTGCGAACGGATCCGTGAAAAACGGAGCTCCAAGCCCAAAAATGCGATTGAACGGGTCCATGCCCTGATCGATGAGCGGTTTGCCGAAAACCTTCAGGTTGGCGATATCGCCCGGGAAGTGTTTTTGTCACCGACCTACTTGTGTCTGCTGTTCAAGCAGGAAACGGGAGAAACGATCAATGAATATTTGACCAAGGTAAGAATCGAAAAGGCCAAGGAGCTGCTAAGCGATCCGCGCAATAAGTTTTATGAGGTGTGTTACACAGTCGGCTATTCGGACCCGAGCTATTTTAGCAAGCTGTTCAAAAAGTATACGGGTCTGACACCAAGCGCATTTCGCGACCAATTGCCTTAAAGGGGGATAAGAAACATGAGAAGACTCTTGAAAAGAAGCTGGAACTATGGCTTGCTGCTCTTGAAAGGAGCCATGGCAGCCAGACGCTGGCTGTTGGCTTATGTCATTCTCATTCTGATTCCTGCTGCGCTGCTGCTCTATTCGTATACGCAAAAGTCCTCTCAGATCATTGAAGAGGAAGTGACCCGTACGATGCTGCAGACGATTAAACAAGCAAGCATCAACCTCGACTACCAGTTCGATTCGGTACGTGATACGTCGAATATTATTTTTATGAATCCGAAGCTTCACCAATATTTAAGCAGCACGGCTTCTATTGGACAGCAGCTCGACTCGCTCAAGGAGCTGAGGTATCTGGTTGATAACGCCGGGACGAATCCGAATGTGATGCGGGTTCGTTTGTTTGTGAACAGCAATCGAATGTTCTCTGGGGAACGGGTGAACTTTTTCACATTGGATAGCTTGAAGGGCAGGCCTTGGCTCCAGCAGGTGATGGATGCAGGCGGCACCATTGTGTGGACGGGCGCTTATCAGGAATCATATCTGGAACCCGGTCCTGTCTATGTGTTCTCCGGTGCCCGTATGCTGAGAGATCCTGAAGTATATGATCAGATTTCAGGCGTACTCTTGATCGATGTGGCCGAGAGGACGATCCAGGATATTTTGACCAAAATCAAGCTGACCCAAGAGGGCACGATCTATCTTGCAGCACCGGATGGGACCATGATATCGAACAAAGATAAGACGCTGCTGGGCAGTAAAATGGAATTCTCTGAGGTGCTGGCTGCATTCGGACAAAGTGAGGAAGGCATTATCCCCGTAATGAAGGACGAAAGCTCTCGTTATGTCGTTTATACGACGCTTCGATCAACGGGCTGGAAGCTGGTTGCGGAAATTCCGAAGGCGGAGATTACGTCGCGAGCGACGGCACTGAATCAGTTTTCCGGAATTGCAACGTTATCGAGTGTCACGATTCTGTTCCTGCTGCTTGTATTTATTTTATTAGCCGTGATTGTACGAGGCATGAACCGCAGGATGCAATCCGTGATCATGATGATCAAACGAGAAGGGATCGAAAGCCTGGATGAACGCTCGGGTATGTCTGAAGGTGATTCCAATCTTTTGGAAAATAGCGTCGATCATTTGATTCATAAGGTTCATGATTTGATGGAAGAGACGTATCGATCCAGGGTTCAGGAACGGGAAGCGCAGCTGCGGGCACTCCAGGCACAGATTAATCCGCATTTTCTGTACAATACCTTGGATACGATTAACTGGATTGCGATCGGACGGGGAGCTCACGATATTAGCCAAATGATTGACGGGTTAGCCAAATATTTTCGGCTTAGCCTCAACAAAGGCAAGGATAGGGTCAGTGTCAGCGATGAACTGAATTTGGCCAAAGTATATCTGGACATTCAGCAAACCCGGTTTCCGAAAAGCTTTGAATTTCATATTGAAGCGGAAGCGGGTCTGGATGTGTATGAAATGCCTAAGCTGACCCTCCAGCCGATTGTCGAAAATGCGTTGCTGCATGGGATTCGCAAATCAAAGGGTAAGGCAGGCACGATATGGATTCGAGCAGCTATGGAAGGTGACGAGCTGGTATTGTCGGTTACGGATGACGGAATCGGCATGCAGCAGGAGCTGGTGGACACTCTGCTGACTGAGCCACAGCCTGCCATGCGATCCGATGGATCAGGGAGCTCCTATGGGTTATATAATGTGAACGAGCGTATTAAATTGTTTGCTGGAGAGCAATACGGGCTGACCATCGAATCGAGGCTTGGCGAAGGTACGACGGTTGTTGTTCGTTTCCTCTGTTTGCAGTCAGATCAACACAATGAGACTTAATGCATCATCCTATAGTCCAAATCATAAACCGCACTCTTCGAAAATAGAAGAGGGGCGGTTTTTTGTATAAATACCTTAAGATAGTACCAGAAACACAAATATTGCCATCTACAGACTGATCAGCTCACTCTATATAATACAAATATACCAACACGGAGGTGAGCTGACCACATGAGTCGTACCCTAGTAGAACCAGAATCCCCAATCGTTCAAAACAAAGCGAGAAGAGTAAGCAGCGGCCGCTGGAGATTGTTTCGAGGCAATCTCGACCTCTATATATTGTTAGTCCCTGGCTTGCTGTTTCTATTACTGTTTAAGTATGCGCCTATGTATGGCATTATTATCGCTTTTCAGGACTTTAACATTTTTGATGGGTTTGCCGGCAGTAAATGGGTCGGACTGGCCCAATTCGAAAAGCTTGTTCGCTCGGAAGAATTTTATCAGGTATTCATCAACACGTTATTGATTTCGCTGTACAAAATCGTGCTGCTGTTCCCGATCCCAATCCTGATTGCACTTTTTCTGAATGAGGTGCGCAAGGCCTGGTTCAAAAAAACCGTACAAACGATCATCTTCCTGCCGCATTTCTTGTCCTGGGTTATTATTTCGGGCTTGTTCATTAACATCCTGTCACCAAGCGGCGGACTGGTCAATAATGTCATTCAAGCCTTTGGCGGCACACCGATATCCTTCTTTCTGGACAATAGCTTCTTCCGCAGTGTGATCGTATTTACGGCTGGCTGGAAAGAATCGGGCTGGAATGCGATCATCTTCATCGCCGCTATTGCAGGTATCGAGCAGGAGCAGTATGAAGCGGCTGCCATTGATGGAGCAGGGCGAATTAAACAAATGCTGCACATTACACTGCCCGGTATCGTGCCGACGATCATTCTGATTTTTATACTGCGCCTGGGCTATTTACTGGAAGCGGGAACCGAACAAATTTTGACCATGTACAATTCAGTTGTCTATCAATCCGGCGATGTTATTGGAACCTTCGTATACCGTCAAGGGCTTGGGCAGCAGGATTACAGCTTCAGCACGGCGGTTGGCATATTCAATTCGGTAGTCGGCTTCATCCTGATTGTCGCAGGCAACGAGCTTAGCAAAAAACTAATCAAACGCAGCATCTGGTAGGAGGCGAGAATTATGCATAAAAAAACAATTGGCGATTGGTCCCTCGACATCTCCGTTTATCTGGTATTGCTGCTGTCGGGCTTGGCTACCTTACTGCCACTGGCTAACGTGCTTTCCAAAGCGATCAGCGATGAATCCGCCGTGGTATCCGGGAGAGTCGGTATTTTCCCCGTAGGCTTTCAGCTCGACACGATGAAGCATGTTGTATCTTCTGCACAATTCCTTCATTCGATAGGTGTTTCCCTGCTGATCACAGTGGTGGGTACCGTACTTTCGATTCTTTTGACAGCGATAACAGCCTATCCCTTATCCAAAAGGCACCTGCCCGGCATTTCCTTTATCATGCTGCTGTTTATTTTCACCATGCTGTTCAATGGCGGCATCATTCCGAATTATCTGCTGATGAAGCAGCTGCACCTGATTAACAGTCTATGGTCGCTTATGCTGCCAGCCTTGATAAGCGTGTTCAATATGCTTGTGATCAAAAGCTATTATGAATCGTTACCGGAAGCGCTGGAGGAGTCGGCCAGAATGGATGGTGCACGCAACTTCACGATTTTATTCCGAATTATTATACCGTTAAGCGTTCCTGTTATTGCGACCATCGCGCTCTTCTATGCTGTTTATTTCTGGAACGACTATTTCCACCCCATGCTTTATATCAACGACGCCAGCTTGAAGCCGTTGCAATTATATTTGCGAGATATCGTTATGGATGCGGACAGCTCCAGCGCCATCAACAAAAGTGTAGACGATATGATGAACGTATCTCCGGAGGGTGTGCGTGCGGCAACCGTTATCGCTTCGATTATCCCGATGCTGCTCGTGTATCCTTATTTGCAAAAGCATTTTGTCAAGGGTGTATTGATCGGCTCTGTCAAAGGATAAATTTGCGTTAATGCTCGGGGTGCTTGCATCCTGGGTTTAATGATATAGTAAACATAATCGAATCGGGAGGTTTACACATGTTGATAAACAGAAAAACCATGCTGCTTACGGTGGCAGCCACCTTGTCAGTGACGTCTCTTGCGGCCTGCTCCAGCCCAACCAACACCAGCGGTGGCAGCGCGCCAAATCCAGCCCCGGCAGCTTCAGCGCCAGCAGCACCAGCTCCCAAGCCGGAGTTAAAATCACTTCAAATCTGGCAAAAGGATGACTACAATACGTATCCGGTAGCCAAATATTTAGAGCAAGCTACAGGCTATAAGGTCCAATATGATATGCTGCCGCAGGATAAACCACAGGACAAGCTGAACATTCTGATTGCCTCCGGCGAGCCTTACGACGCGATTACAACTACGGGCGGCACGGATTTCAAAGCTTTGTATGCCGATTACGCCAAAAAAGGAGCTTTAACGGACTTAGGCCCCCTGATCGACAAGTTTGGACCTAACATTAAAGCAGCGATTGATCCGGCCGCCCTGGAAGCGGCTAAAGTGGATGGCAAGCTGTATGCGATTCCTACCAGAACGATTCCCTTCGCTGCATCCAGCCTATACATTCGTGAGGATTGGTTAGATAAAGTCGGAATGAAAGCGCCTACTACGTTAGATGAGCTCGTGGCAGTCCTGAAAGCGTTTAAAGACAAGGATCCAGGCGGCAACGGTGATAAAAATATTCCTTTGACCATAAGAGGGGATGCTTCCTTTATTGACAATATTGTCGGTGCATTCGGAATGCCTGGCTTCTGGAACAACGTGAACGGCAAGCTGACGCCTCGCGCCATGGATCCTGCTTACAAGGAGTATGTAACGTTTATGGCAGATCTGTTCAAACAGGGCCTGCTTGATAAAGAATTCGGTGCGAACAAGGATGCGACTGCCAAGGAAAAATTCACCAGCGGCAGAGCGGGCATGATGATGTTGAATTGGTCCGATGTACCAACAATTGCGGATGCCTTAACCAAAAGTGTGCCTACGGCCAAAGCTGCCTTTATTCCTACGATAAAAGGAAAGGATGGAAAAATCGGACTTAATGCTACCGCAGGTTTCGACCGTATCACGTATATTCCTAAATCCTCCAAACATGCAGAGGATGCGATCAAATGGATGAATGCGAAGCTTGAAAAAGATACCTTCAAAACGATGGCGATCGGTGAGGAGAATAAGCATTATACATTCAAGGACGGTGCGTATACGCCTATTTTACCGATCTTTACCGATGAACGGAATCAGGCCAACAATTTCCTGACGGGTACGGACGATAAAAACTATCCGACCTATTGGCAGGCTCGTGTTCGCAAGGATCCACGTTTGTTCGACGCATGGAATTATATGAATAAAATCCAGCCGGACAACACAAGGGTTGCGGATCCGCTAGGATTTGCTCCATACTTGCCTGAATTCTCCAAAAGCTTCCAGCAGCTGAATACATTAGTTGGCGATTATACGAACAAGCTGATCTATGGTGCAGAACCAATGACGGGGATAGACAATTTTATTCAAAAGTTCAAAACCTCCGGTGGAGATGCAAGCTACAAGGAAGTGAACGATTGGTACGCAACAGCGAAGAAATAAGGTAAATTGAATTCGCGGCAATTCTCGCACTGCTGTTGGGGTGTGAGGTTGCCGCTTTGTTTGTCTTGGAGTTATCTTGTTCTTGGAGGGAATACACATGGATAATCGATTTGAACGCAAATGGCAAGGGAAAAGCTGGTGCACCCTGGGTGATAGCATTACCGAAGCCAATGGCTACCAGCCCTTGGTTGGTGCTGCACTAGGGTTTTCCATGATCCGTAATGAAGGGAAAAGCGGTTGTCCACTCACTGCTGGCGGTGACCGGGATTATGGGGCCACCGTGCATATCGGTTGCAGCATCGAGCCGATGTTCGATTGCGTTACGATCTTCGCGGGTACCAATGATTATCGCCTGGACAAGCCGATAGGGCACAAGGATGATCGGAATATCCATACCTTTTATGGTGCTTATCTCACATTGGTCGAGGATTTATTGAACAAGAACCCGGCGTGTAGGCTCAATTTATGGACGCCTCTTCAGCGCGATAAAGACGGCTTCGACATCGATACTATTAATCAGTCCGGTCATCGGCTTATCGATTACGTCGAGGTCATTCAGGAGGTCGGCAACCGTTATGCACTTCCGGTACTGAATTTGTATGCAGAAAGTGGCTTCAATCGGTATACGCTGTCTTATTTGAGTAAGGATCGGTTACATCCGAACGAACAAGGCTATGAACGGATTGCGTCGATGGCTGTCAGCTTTCTGGAACGGTTATAATCACTTCGAATGGTTCAGACTATCCTTACAATTCCCAATAGACCTTCCATGCTGCTCTGGAGCAAATGGAAGGTCTTTCTTCATGTACATGCCCTGATTAAGGGTTATTTCGACTGCCGCTCTCTGTACTGCCCCGGTGTGATACCCTCATGCTTCTTGAAGGTTCGATTAAAATAAGCGGCCTGATAGCCTACCTGCGAGGCAATATCATTGATTTTCTCATCCGTTTCTATCAACAGCCGTTTGGCCTTGTCCATACGGAATTGGGTTAAATAATCAATAAACGTTGTGCCTGTAACCTGCTTAAAGCCGACACTCAGCTTCTTGGGGTATGTGCCATGCAAATCCGCGCAATATTCCAGGGAGATATCCTTCATATAAGTTTCGTGAATCGTATGAAGCACCTTTTCGACGAGCTGTTTGAGCTGAATATCCTGCGTTTGATGCATTTCCTGCAAATAAGGTGCTATTAATTTTTCCTTGATCGTTTGGATCGTGGTCTTGGGGTCCATATGAAACAGCTTTTCCCACAGGGTCTCACCTTCATCCAAATGCAAGGGGTTGAAACCGGAAAGCATGATCGTGTTTTGAATATTGCCGAACAGTTGAAGCAGACCCTGACGCACCTGTATTTCCTTATCACTCTGCTGTTGAAGAGCTGCCAGAAAATGATCGAGACCCTGGTACAGCTCCGTATCGCTACCCATACGCAGAGCTTGTATAATTTCCTTCTCGGTTTCGAATGGGTAATTAATGGCATGAGACCCTTCCGGCATCATTTCATCCATATACAAAATCTGCTGCTGTTCATCGAGCTTCTTATATTTCAGCGCTTTGCGGGTATCATCGAATAGATCCGCGAGACTGCTGAGCGAACGGGTGCTTTTGCCTACACAAATGGTAATATGCACCTTGAGCAAATTGTACAGCATGGAAGCGAGCTCGTCAGCGAGATGATACAGGGTGGCCTTGATATCTGCCTCCGACATATCCACAGCAAATCGGATGAGCAGTCCGACCGTCAAATCCTGAAAGTTAATGACACTGCAGGCCATCGCTCTACCGTTTGTAGCTTCCCCAACTATATTGGATGCTGCAAATGTTACCAGCTGCTCGTCACCAGGCGAAAATTTACCTTCGTGATGAGACAAGCCATGCATTTGAATCATCATTACCGAATGGATGGTATTCTGCACATCCCAGCCGTATTGCTCCATGCGATCGACGATTTCCTTTTCATTCAGAAAATATAAATGACCTTGTACAAGCTGCAGCAAAAAGCTTTCCTTAAGCGTAGGCAGCTGGGTGTCCAGACGTTCCTGCATCATCTGGCTTTCTCGTGAGATATGCTTCCATTCGCTGGCTATAAAATCAAGCTCATCCGTTCCTTCGGTGCTCTGCTTGCCAGAACGAAAGAGCAGAGCAAGCTTGCGAATCGGACGATACGATTGTCTGGAAGCGAACCAGGAAAGAAACAGGGCCAGCAGCAGTCCAAAGCAGCCCGAGTAGATTACCAACCGGGACAGCAGCTCGACTGGCTGGGTTAACTGCGCAAGCGGCGCAGCTGTGGCGACCTTCCATATATGGCCGATCCGTTTCATAGTGGCATATGAAATCGAATACGATTGACCTTTCAAGGTTTCCACGTAGGAGCCCTGCTCATTTTCTCCGATGACCCTTGCCACTAACAAATCCAGCTCCGTAGGCTGGTTAATGGGGTTCAAGCCCAGGGATATGGTTCTGCCATCCTGCTGCATCAGAATTGTGGAGCCTTCGCCTCCGGGTTCAAGCTCCCCGATCAGCCGGTTTAACTGCTTGGCGTTAATTTCGATTATTAATGCAGCCTCTGTAGTGGCTAATCCACCAGGAAGCCGGACGACCAGCATATACGGAGCGGCATTGGGATTACGCGTAATCGTATCTGTCCAATATATGTCCCGTTGGTAGGAAACCAAGGCTCGATAATCCTGCAAGGAATCCTTGGAGGTAAACTTCTGAATGCCTTTATTTTCCTTGATCAGGACTTCCTGCTTATCCAGATAAAGGCTGACCTCATCGATCAGCGGATCTGATGCCTTGATCCACGTCAGTGATCGATAGATCACCTGCTGGATATTATAGAAGTCACGCTCGACATCCAGATTGCCATACGTATTGCTAAGGTTCAAATTGAATGACCATTGGGCAATGACGGTTTCCAGATGCGCGAGATTACTGTCAATTCGTTCAGTCGCGAACGAAACCTGATTTTGATGGGTTCGTTTGGCTTCTGCTTCGATATTAGCAGTTCCAATGAAATATACAAACAGTCCGATTATGGCAGCGGGTAAACAGGCGCTGATGGCTGCGATGAGAAACGTATTTCTATAATGTTTGTGCTTCCACATGCGCTCACCCCCCAGTATACGTTATATCTTAATACATAGGTGGGCTGTAAGCCAAGCGTTTTTGGCCCTTGGAATGAAAGTCCAATGGCAGGAAATCGAGTGGAATGAAAGTGCATTTCCAGGAAATGGAATAGGAATGAATATGCAATTGCCGGAAATAAAGCGGCATTATATATTGAGTCCAAGAACAACAAGAGGATGGTGAATGGGATGAGCGGCCCAAAGATGGATTCCATGAATGCTGCCGCATGGAAGACGACAACGCATAACAAGAAAGCAACCAAACGACGAGCAGTCTGGCGAGGGTTAATCAGGGACAAGTATTTGTATGTGCTCGCCTTGCCCATGCTTGCGTATTTCCTCATATTCAAATATGTACCGATGTGGGGAATACTGATTGCTTTTAAAAACTACACGCCTTATGTAGGGTTTATGAACAGCCCATGGGTAGGGTTGGAGCATTTCGAACGGTTTTTCTCCAATACGGACTTTGCGATCTTGCTTCGCAACACGTTGGCGATCAATGTGCTGAACTTGGTCTTGTTTTTTCCGCTGCCGATCCTGATCTCTGTGATGCTTAACGAGGTCCGTAGAGAATGGATCAAGAGAACGATACAATCGGTGATTTATTTACCGCATTTTTTATCGTGGGTCGTGATTGCAGGGATTACTTTTCTGATGCTGTCCACGTCAGATGGTGTCATTAACAAGATGCTATTTGCACTTGGCTTTCAAAAGCATGATTTCTTGACGGATTCCAACTTCTTCTGGCTGCTGCTCACGTTTCAATCGATGTGGAAGGAAGCTGGGTGGGGGACGGTGATTTTCCTCGCTGCGATTGCTGCGATTGATCCGGGACAGTATGAGGCTGCCAAAATTGATGGTGCCGGACGCTTGCGGCAAATCTGGCATGTGACCCTTCCGGCGATTCGTAATGTGATCATTATTTTACTCATTCTACGGATTGGCCATATGATGGATGTTGGCTTCGAGCAGGTGTATCTGATGATGAATGGAGCCGTGGCCGATGTGGCCGATGTATTCGATACGTATGTATACCGCAGCGGGATTCAGCAGGCTCAGTTCAGCTACAGCACTGCCGTCGGTTTGTTCAAATCGATCGTGGGTGTCATTTTGGTTGTGGTTACGAACCGATTAGCCAAAAAATTCGGAGAAGAGGGCATTTACTAAAGCAGGTACCGAGGGGAAGCAGAAAAGATGCGGCCTGATCTTGGGAACAAGCTCAATGAGCTGCTTGATATCAGCCTAACAAGGAGGTTAACCGATGGTAGATCGGAGTATTTCGGACAAGTTGTTCAGCTCGGCAGTTTTATTAATTTTATTGGTTATTGCTTTAACGATGTTTTTTCCTTTTTATTATGTATTCGTCGTTTCCTTCACCTCACCCGTTGAATACTTGCGCAAAGGTCTGGTGCTGTTTCCAACTGAATGGACCCTGACCTCGTACAAATATTTACTGGCGAATAATGTATTTGTGAATGCAACGGCGGTGAGCACCTTTCTCGCGACAGTCGGAACAGCACTAAGCTTGGTTGTTACAGCAGCGGGAGCCTATACGTTGTCCAGAAAACGACTGCAGGGGAGAAGGGTGCTGCTGATCCTGATTCTGATGACGACCCTGTTTAATCCGGGCATTATCCCGCCGTATCTGGTAGTTAGGGAATTGGGTTTAATCAACAGTATTTGGTCATTAATCGTACCTGTGCTAACGAGCGGCTGGTATGTGATATTAATGAAAGGCTTTTTTGAAAGTATTCCAGAGGAACTTGAAGAAGCAGGGAAAATTGATGGTGCATCTGATATTGGGATTTTCCTGCGGATCATTTTACCGCTGTCACTTCCTTCTCTGGCTGCTTTTGGTTTGTTTTATGCAGTGGCTTACTGGAATACCTTCTTCTCGGCGATTTTGTATATCAATAAGGCAGATTTAAGACCTCTGCAGGTTGTACTTCAAATGCTGCTGATTGATTCCTCCAGCTCGTCCTCGGGAGAAATCGCCAATCAGATGTCGAGCGAAATATCGATTCCAACCGATACGCTAAAAATGGCTGCTGTAGTCATCTCGACCGTTCCGATTTTGCTGGTATACCCGTTTTTGCAAAAGCATTTTGCCAAAGGGGTTATGGTTGGCTCGATAAAGGGGTGAGTAGATTTGGAATAGCCCGTTTGTCTGTGGTGGGTTGATGAATGCAGCTGAAAAAGCTGATATTGGGGTAAGCTTAATAACATACTCAGGGAGGTTACAAGGATGAAACGTTATCATTCCAACATGCACCAAAAAATCGCATTCACATGTGCTGCGGCACTCGTTCTGCCTGCTTTGCTTACGGCTTGCTCAGGTGGTGCCGGAAGTACGGGCGGAGATACCAAAGCCGGAGGAGCGACGAATGCGGATACAGGGAAACCTACGGAAATATCGATCTTTGCCAACCAACAGGGTGCGCAAGCCGTAGATTCCTCTAATGAGCTGCTCAAGGAAATCGAGAAAAAAACAAATACAAAATTGAGTATTACCTGGGTGCCTTTTAACTCGATCAAAGAAAAAACAAAGGTAGCACTGGCATCTGGAGACTTATCTGACCTGACCTTTGTTGATAATGTTTACGATTCGCAGGTCGTCCAGATGGCGACTTCGGGAGCTTTTTGGGATTTGACTCCTTATATCAAGGATTATCCGAACCTGAACGCGCTGCCCAAGGAAATATGGGATAATGCCAAGATCGATGGCAAAAACTTTGGAGTACCCCGGCCTCGTCCGCTTGAGGGTGGTTGGGGGGTTCATGTCCGTAAAGATTGGCTGGATAAGCTGGGGCTGAAGGTTCCTGAAACGATGGACGATATTTATGCAGCAGCTAAGGCATTCACCGAAAAAGACCCTGATGGCAATGGAAAAGCGGATACGTTTGGACTTACCGGAAATGTGGATGCCGATGGGATGGGTGCTTATGGCTGGGTTGAAAATGTATTTGTCGGGGCGTCAGGCAAATGGAAATTGAAGGATGGACAGTTGGTTCCTGTTATTTATGAGCCGGGACAGAAGCAGGCCTTGGAATGGTTGAAAAAAGCCTATGATGAAAAGGTGCTTGTTCCCGATTTTGCCGTTATGAAATCAACGCAAGCCAGAGAGCAGTATATGGCGAACAAAGCGGGAATATTTGGCTCTGCGCTTAATCCTCAATGGTTGTATACGGATGCGCTTCGTAAAATCGATCCGCAAGCCGACTCCTATCCGTTAACATACGTGACTGGACCGGAAGGCAAGTTCGCGGGCAAGGATTCGGGTGTATTCGGGATGTTCGTCATTCCCAAGACGGTGTCGGAAGCGAAGCTGAAGAAAATTTTGGCTTTTGTGGATCAAGGCAATAGCGAGGAAATTTCAACGATGACCCAATTTGGTTTGGCCGATAAGCATTATACAATCAAAGACGGCTTCAAGGTTGCGACAGAGCAAGCCAAGATTGATAATATTCCGGATGTAACGAATAACCTGCTGCAAATTTTTCAGCGATACGATAAATACCAACGGGCCTATTACAATGGTATTCCCAAAGAATTCTACGAGCGCAACAAAAAAATCGTCGATGATCGTTCGAGCTTCAGCAAGCCGGACATCAGTACGGGGTTAATCTCGCAAACGGCATTGACCTTAGGACCCGATCTGTACAAAAAAATTCAGGATATGAAAATCAAAGTCATTCTCGGTAAAGAGCCCATGTCTGCTTGGGATGATTATGTGGCTAAGCTGAAAACCGATCCACAGTTCGTGAAAATTATTCAAGAAACCAACGAAGCCTACAAAAATAAAAATAAATAATGAGTTGATTGTCCCTGGTTGCCGGTTCTATGGTAATCAGGGATGTTGTTATTTTCTAATGATAGGGCTGAAGCGTATGGATTATGAGTTTTTGACAGGGTTTACGCCGCGAATGGTCGATGTGGTGGAGCGGGAAGCGGAGTTCTGGGAACGATTTAATTATAACCTGCTGCGTGAGAGAACAAGACTTCATGTGCTCTGTTATGTGTACGCGGGTAAAGGCCTGCTTGAGCTTGATGGGGAAAGACATTTGCTCGTATCTGGCAGTTTGTTTCAAATTCGCCCGAACCGACATATGCGAATTACGACTCAACCGGATTCTCCGGTATGCTTCTTTTCCTTTCATTTTCAATATTGTCTGACCAACTGGGAGGGCATCAACATGAAAATCACGGAAGGGGTTGAAGAGCTGCCTTTTCCAATCGTTCAATATGTTCAGGAGCAGCCTGCTCTGACAGCCGCATTCCGTAAAGCCTTTCAGCTATGGAGGGACAAGAACAGCGGCTACGTATGGCTGGTCAAGCTTGAATTTCTGAATACACTCCAGCTTATGAATCAGCTATCCACGATGCAGCAGGAGGATTCCTCGACCTTGGCAGCGATTCAGAAGGCCATTCAATATATGAAATCTGCCTATCAGGAGCCGTTAACGAGAGATATGCTGGCGGAGCATGTGTCCTTATCACATGGTTATTTTTCCGTTTCCTTTAAAAAGCATACAGGCATTAGTCCTATCCAATATTTAACCCAAATACGTATGGATTCCGCCAAGCATCTGCTTAAAAGTTCAATGCTCCCGATCAAAAAAATCGCTGAAGAGAGCGGATTTCCTGACTCCTTTTATTTCTCGCGTTTGTTTGTCAAAGAAACCGGTATGTCTCCTCGCGACTATCGGAACTCTTAGCTGCAGCCGATAGAGAAACCTCTATCACATAAATGAGAGAGGTTCCTGATAAAACTTATAACTACATTTTAGGATTCGCGCCATATTTATTATCATACTCTTCACTATCCTGACACAAAAATACAATGAGGATAATGCTTCCAATCAGCGGAATCAAACTAATTAAGAGCCACCATCCGCTTCTTCCCGTATCGTGTAGTCGACGAGCTCCAACAGCTAAAGACGGTAACAAAATAGCTAATGAATACAGTCCTGCTAATACGGAATTCAGATTTACGATTGAATCCAATATTGCCGCCACAATAGAAAAGATGGTACTGAACAGAAAAAACATCCAGTATTCCTTGCGTCTTGCTCTCCCTTGAAACCCAGCGTAATTCTTAAACGCTTTTAAAAACCATTCCATTTCCAATCCACCTCGATTTCATTTTGTTGCGGTATCCGCAATCTTTCAATTACTTTTTCTATATCGGCAGGTAGAATACAAATTTTAAGTATATTCCCAAATTTTTTTTGAAAAAATGTTTGCCCTTGCCCTTGCACTTAGGTTTTTCCGTTGCTCTTGCTCTTGCCCTTGCTCTCTACCTCCTGCCAAGTGAGGTGAACGCTGAGCGAAGCGGTCGTGGTGTTCTGGAGAAGCGGAGCGCTCGCCTTTGTTTGCGGATTTTCACCGATAAATGTCTTATCAAATGAGGAAAATCCGCAAACAACAGCGATCGTAAGAACTCTTCGACCGCGCAGCTCCCCTCGTTCACCTCACTTGTTGCACACTTTTCTCCAGATTTTCCGAAACTTTTGTTCATGTACGAACCTCCGATGTGCCTTTATAGTAGAACCTATAAGCAATTAGATTCCACGGTTAAAGGAGCGAATAAGATGAACAATAAACCTAATATCATTGATGCTGATGTGCATAATGCGATTGCCAAGCCCAAGGATCTGCTTCCATTTTTGCCGAGAGTATGGCACGAGAACTGGCTGGCAAGCGGTCCAGGCTACGGTGGAGGCTGGTATTCACCGATAGGCGTGATGCGTAAGGATTCCGTTCCTGAAGGTGGAGGAACTCCAGGCAGCGACCCTGCCTTCATGCTGAAGCACCATTTTGAAAAATACGGAATTGACTACGGGATTTTGACAGGGTCCGGGGTGCTCGGCATTTCTCTGAATCCGAATCCCGATTATGGTAATGTCGTCGCCAGTGCTTACAATGATTGGCTCGTTGAAACCTGGCTGAAGGCCAGTCCGGTATTTAAAGGGTCTATTCTTATCAATCATTCGGACCCGCAGGCAGCGGCCAATGAAATCGATCGGATGGCCAAGCACCCGGATATGGTGCAGGTGATTATGTGCAGTGGTTCGAGAATGCTGTATGGTCAGCGTTATTATCATCCGATCTACGAGGCGGCGGAGCGTAACGGACTGCCGGTGGCTGTTCATCCCGGAACGGAAGGCAGGGGCATATCGGGAGCACCGACACCATCCGGTTACCCGACATCCTATCTGGAATGGCACAATATTTTGCCGACGAACTATATGGCCCATGTGAACAGTCTGGTCTGTGAAGGGGTATTTGAAAAGTTTCCAAAGCTGAAGTTTGTTGCCATTGAAGGTGGAATTGCATGGCTGCCGCATTTGATGTGGCGGATGGACAAGAATTACAAAGCGCTGAGGGATTTAGTCCCTTGGTTGAAGCGGATGCCCTCCGAGTATATTCGAGAGCATATTTTGCTAACGACACAGCCGATTGAAGAGCCGACAAACCCTGATCATCTTAACCAGGTTTTTGATATGATTGGCGGCGACCATATGGTCATGTTCTCATCCGATTATCCGCACTGGGACTTTGATAATCCACAGATGGTGCTGCAGCCGATTCGCAAAGATTTACGACGTAAGATTCTGGTCGAAAATGCTATGAATCTGTATGGACTGTATGACAAACCAGCTGCAAACATCGCACAATCGACTGAGGCTCCTTCGAACGTAACTTCCTCAGAGCCTTACAACAAGGCTTAAACGGGTAAGGTCCGTTGGTTCTATAAATTCGAAGGAGGAACACCATAATGAATAAAGTCAAAGTACGTTACGAGGCTGCGTCACTCATGGAATTGCAGGAAAAAG
Organism: Paenibacillus sp. FSL H7-0331; assembly: GCF_001956045.1. The sequence continues at coordinate 421,950 of NZ_MRTH01000004.1, forward strand.
GGCGGGTCATAGCAGTGGTTAAAGGCATGGAGATCGGGATCTTTCTTGTAAAAGGAAACCTGCATGCATGGCGAAATGTGTGCCCGCACGCTGCGGCTCCGGTGTGTGTAGGGGTTGTATGCGGGACCCGATTACCCTCGATGGTATATGAGTATCAATATGGCAGGGAGCAGGAAATTGTTCGCTGTCCCTGGCATGGCTGGGAGTTCGATCTGACCAATGGCCAGCATTTGGCAGATCCTAACGTCCGACTGCGGGGATATGAGGTGGAGACAGAGGGTGATCAGGTCTATGTGCTGATCTGAATGCTTATGTTAATGTCTGTTCCGAAATTGAGTCGGTGAAACGCCGAAATAGGCTGTAAATTGCTTGGTGAAATAATGAATGGAAGCATAGCCCAGATACAATGAAATATCGGTTATGGATCGGTTGCTTTCAAGCAGGGTGGCTGCAGCTCTACGCATTTTTATTTTCAAAAGATAGGCTTTAGGTGACAGTCCCGTCATCTGTTTAAATAAATTATAGAAATGGGTCTTCTGCAGACCGCTCTGGATTTGCCAATCGTCCTCGTCGTCCTCGTTCCAGGAGTGGCTCTCCATCTTTTCGATAATGCGTTGAATCCGTGGATCGAAGGGTTGTGCTGAGCGGCAAATTTGAAGAAATTCCAAAATCCAACCATAAAGCAGACTTGCTGAAATTTCGTTCTTAAACAGGCTGTTTTCACTGAACACACGAGTTATATGAATAAACAAATCGACAAGACGAGGATGCTGTTGGATTTGTACCACCGAAGGAATGTGCTCCAGTTCATCACAGGGCATTATGGTAGTGAGGTATTGAGAGTCGATTTGTGCGGTGTTGTAGGCTACATGCTGCTTTGTCTGCATGGGATGATTTGTCCAAAGCTCGCAATAAATATTATAGCTGGACAAAGGATCTTCATGACTGCTCTGAAAACCATGTATATGTGTCGGTGGAATATAGAACAAAGATCCTCGACGTACAGGATAACGCTTGGAGCCGACTGTCACCGTGCCTTGTCCACCATCAAATAGATGAAAAGCATAACAATAACCATAACGATTTCCTTCATTGGAGCTTTCATAAAACTTGTAATGGTGGGCAATTCTTAGTGTTGGAGCTATATCTTGAATGTTTTTCACGGAGCCGATTCATCTCCTGACCATTGGAATACGAGCTGACCTCCTTAGTTTAACATATTTGAGCGAACTCAAATCACCGGAATATCGTACAAATCAGTGATGATTTATTAAAATACTTATGAACCGTCCATTGCTATAATAATCCTGCAGATCAATCCAAACTTTATCTGGAGGTGTTTGAGTGATGGACGTGTATGTAAGTGGCAGTTTAACGAAAGAGCAATTGGATTTTTATAACGATGAAGGTTATTTAGTTCTTCCCGAATTGTTGACAGAAGAAGATTTGCAAGCGGTGAAGCAGGCGATGTCACAAAAGGTGACACAGATAGCCGATGAGCTGTTAGCAGCAGGGTTAATTACGGATACTTTGGCCGATACTCCTTTTCCGAATCGACTGGCGGATTTGTTCAAGGACTTATCCGCAGAGGAATTTCTGAAATACGGGCGCAGTTGGAGAGACCGCCTTCCAGGCTACTTTACCCTAATGAGTAATCCCAAAATATTGAATGCAGTAGAATCGCTGATTGGCGGTGAAATATTTTCTAACCCGGTTTATAATGTTCGTCCCAAGGTTCCTCTTGTTGCGGCAGGTGCAGTACCGTGGCATCAGGACAAGTCGTATTGGCCGGATGCGAATGCAAATCCTGTCATTACAGTATGGATCTCATTGGTTGATGCAACGGAAGAAAATGGCTGTCTGCATATCAAGCCGCGAACGCATAAAAAGCGGGTGTTGAAATGGCATCGGGAGAGTGCTACAGGAACCGGCTACACCGCTTTAAGCGAGAAGCAATTAGGAACTACACCAACTGTAATCTTGCCCGTAAAAGCAGGGAGTGCGATATTGTTTAACGATCGCTGCCTGCACATGTCCACTCCAAACTTGTCGAAAAGTGTTCGCTGGAGTGTGGATCTGCGTTACCAGCCAACAGATCAGGACCCGATGCCACAGCATGGAGCCGGTTTTCTTGCAAGAAGCCATAAGTATCCTGAACGGGTATGCACCTTGGCGGATTGGTTAAACAACCAACCTGAGCATAGAGAACAGGATTTGCGATAATTGCATAGCAAACAGCGCCCTGAACCCGATATTTCACTCGGGTCAGGGCGCTGTTTATTTGGAGCCGTCATGCGAAGTATCGCAATGGATAGGGACTCTTTACCTCTTAGTCTAATGGAGAATAGGTTAATGTCACACTAATGAATCCAAAGCGAAAGGTGTAAAGTATATGGATTCAAGCGTATTTGTATAAGTGCGTACGGTATCCATAGAGGTCAGGCAAACAACACCGCTTTCTATGGCTTCACGACGCAGTTGGAAGCCGCTGCTGTCAGCCATTTTTCCTGTCGTCACGGTGTTGATGAACAGGTCCGCTTTGAGGCTTCGCAGCGAATGGACCATTTCCTCTATGGGAAGGCTTGCAGCTGGAATACCGGCTGCTTGCAGCACCTGCGCAGTCCCGGGTGTAGCGATAACCCTGTATCCCAGTTGGAAAAGCATCCTTAATGGCTCTACCGCCTCCTGTTTATGCCTGTCGTCAACAGAAACAATAACAGTACCTTGAGCTGGAAGCTTCATGCCTGCGGCGAGCATGCCCTTGTGCATCGCTTTGGCAAACACGGGGTCTCTGCCTATCACCTCACCAGTAGATTTCATAACCGGACCGAGTGCGATCTCCACTCCGCTTAATTTATGCATAGAAAACACGGGGACTTTGACGGATACTTCGTCCGTTTCCTTAAGTAAGCCCTCCGGGAATCCGAAAGAGGAGAGGCTTTGACCTAACGATACTTTCGCAGCAATATTAGCCATGGGTACACTCGTGACTTTACTCATAAATGGTACGGTTCTTGATGCACGCGGATTGACTTCGATAACATATACCAGCTCGTTTTCGACTAAAAACTGAATGTTAACGAGCCCCACTATGCCGAGGTGTTCAGACAATTGTAAGGTGATGGCTACAATTTGAGCTTGGACACCGGACGATAAGCTTTGTGGTGGATATACGGCAATGGAGTCTCCAGAATGGACACCGGTTCGTTCGATTTGTTCCATAATGCCAGGAATCAAGATGGTTTGGCCATCATAAATGGCATCAATTTCGACCTCGATTCCGTGCATATAACGGTCGATTAAGACGGGATGCTCAGGGCTGATCTGGGCTGCACGTACCATATAAATCATCAACTCGGCCTCGGAATGAACAATTTCCATGGCGCGTCCCCCAAGAACGTAGGAAGGACGTACTAATACAGGGTAGCCGATACGTTGTGCGGTATCCGCAGCCTCGACAATCGAACGTGCTGTGGCTCCTTGCGGTTGAGCAATATGCAGCTTGCTAAGGAGCGCCTCGAATTTTTTGCGGTCCTCGGCCGTATCGATTCCGGCAAAGCTGGTACCATAAATACGAATGCCGCGCTCCACTAAAGCCGACGCTAAGCCAATAGCTGTCTGACCACCGAATTGCACGATAACCCCTTCAGGCTGCTCATGTTTAATCACATGCAGGACATCCTCAAGATGAAGAGGCTCAAAGTATAATCGGTCGGAAATGTCGAAGTCGGTAGAAACCGTCTCTGGATTATTATTAATAATAACTGCTTCATAACCCATTTCCTGTATGGCTTTAACAGCATGAACGGTGGAGTAATCAAATTCGATTCCTTGTCCGATACGTATGGGACCAGAGCCCAATACCACGATCCTCGGCTTCGTTGGTGTCGGGGTTTCATTTTCCATTTCATAGGTTGAATAATAATATGACGAAGTTGCTTCAAACTCCGCCGAGCAGGTGTCTACCATCTTGTATACCGGAATCATGCCAAGAGCATAACGATATTGTTCAATGGCCAATGCGGTTGTCAAAGAATAGGAGGGATTCACTGAGCGGCGAATGCCAGCAATAGCCTGATCGCTGAAGCCGTGCTGCTTGGCTTCCAGAAGCAGTGACTCCGTTAGCACCTCTTGTTGAAGCTCATATTCGAATCGAACAAGCTGTTCAATGTTATGCAAGAACCACGAATCGATCTGTGTCAAACGATGAACGTCGGATACGGCATATCCGCGACGAAATGATTCGGCAATCAGAAATAGCCGCTCATCATCCGCTTTTTGCAGCCGTTTATGCAAATCGTCTTGTTGGAGCTGCGCCGTGCCGGGAAGATAGAGTCCTACAGCCCCAATTTCAAGGGAACGAACGGCTTTCTGCAGGGACTCGCCAAAGGTTCGGCCAATCGCCATGACTTCCCCTGTGGCCTTCATTTGTGTTCCCAGCGTACGATTGGCTGAAGGAAATTGATCAAACGGCCAACGCGGAATTTTCGTTACGATATAATCGAGTGCAGGCTCGAAGAAGGCATAGGTTTGGCCTGTAACCGGGTTAACGATCTCATCGAGGGTAAAGCCCATTGCTATTTTGGCAGCAATTTTGGCTATCGGATACCCTGTGGCCTTGGAAGCCAGAGCAGACGAACGGCTGACCCTCGGATTGACTTCGATGACGTAATACTGGTAGCTGTCCGGGTCAAGCGCGAACTGGACATTGCATGCACCTTCTATACCTAGCGAGCTAACGATTTGAATGGAGGCCGTGCGCAGCATTTGATATTCGCGATCGGATAACGTTTGACTTGGAGCTACGACAATACTATCCCCTGTATGTACGCCAACAGGATCGAAATTTTCCATATTGCAGATGACAATGCAATTATCGTGGGCATCACGCATAACCTCATACTCGATTTCCTTCATACCAGCGATACTTTTTTCCACCAGACATTGACCGATGGGACTGCAATACAGACCAGAGCGGACGATATCCATGAGCTCATCGGCCTGGTGAGCAATACCACCACCGCTTCCACCCAGCGTATAAGCCGGGCGAACGATGACCGGATACCCGATTTGCTCGGCAAACCGTATAGCCTCGTTGGGCTCGGTAACGATGACGCTTTGTGGCACTGGCTGCTGAAGATCTTTCATCAGCTCGCGGAACAGCTCACGATCCTCCGCCTTGCGGATGGCATCCAGCTGCGTACCGAGAAGTTTCACCTGTTCACGCTCCAGAATGCCGTCTTGAGCAAGCTCAAGCGCCATGTTGAGCCCCGTTTGTCCACCAAGCGTGGCAAGTAATCCGTCAGGGCGCTCCTGCATAATGATCTGTTTGACGAATTCCAGCGTGATCGGCTCCAGATAAACCTTGTCGGCAAATGTATGATCGGTCATAATCGTAGCCGGATTACTGTTAATAAGCACTACCTCTACGCCTTCCTCCTTAAGCGCTTGGCAAGCTTGTGTACCCGCATAGTCAAACTCGGCGGCCTGCCCAATCACGATGGGGCCTGATCCGATGATGAGAACTTTTTGATAAGCTTTATTTTTCGGCATACAACCGTTCTACTCCTTTGTCCTGAGAATTATTTAAAGTGCGAGTTTGCTGAAAACGATGGATAACGTCCAAAAATTGATCGAACAGCGCATTGCTGTCATAAGGTCCCGGAGATGCTTCGGGGTGGAACTGTACAGAAAAGGCAGGGTAATAGTTGTGCTGGAGTCCTTCTATGGTGCCATCGTTATTATTGATATGGGTGATCGTCAGATCGGTGGCAGCAACGGAAGCATCAACCACCGCATAACTATGATTTTGTGAGGTAATGAGACAGCGGCCGGTTTCCAAGTGCTTTACCGGATGGTTGGAGCCGCGGTGCCCGAAGGTCAGCTTGCTGCAATCCGCACCACAGGCCAGTGCAAACAGCTGATGTCCCAGACAAATACCAAACATCGGAATCTCGCCGAGAAGCTCACGGATCACGGGTAAGACATAAGCGACATCCTTCGGATCGCCCGGACCATTGGAGAGAAGAATGCCATCCGGGTTAAAGCGGCGAATTTGCTCGGCTGTCGTATCATGAGGAACGACGGTAACATCGCATCCCCGGGTGATTAGCTCTCGGATAATACCTGATTTACAGCCGAAATCCACAACCACAATACGCTCTTTGGCTCCTGGACTCCGGTATGGCTGCGGGGTGGAGACAAGCGCTGCGGGATTGCTCAGAGGAGATATGGCATGCAGCTGCTCCTGCAGCGAGGCCAGCGATTGGCTGCTGGTCGTCAGCAAACCCTTCATCGTACCGTGCTGTCGCAGAATGCGTGTCAGCATTCGTGTGTCAATGCCACTGATCCCCGGAATTTCATGCTGCTTCAGCAAGGCATCGAGACTCATGGACGATCTCCAATTGCTCGGTGCAAGCTCGTGTTTCCTAACAATAAAACCGTGAATCCACGGGCGGATAGCTTCAAAATCGTCCCGGTTGATACCATAATTTCCGATCAACGGATACGTCATCGTAACGAGCTGTCCGCAATAAGAAGGATCAGACAGTACCTCCTGATAACCCGTCATACCGGTTTGGAAGACGACCTCTCCTGCGGATTCTCTCTCACTGCCAAAAGCCTGGCCCTCAAAGAGGGTTCCATCCTCTAACAACAATCTGGCTTTCATCCTGCTTCACTCCTAAAAATAATTATATGAAAAAGGTGGGATATTAAATTAAAGTTTTATAATTGTGATTAAATATACATTAAAACGAATAAATATACAATCCTATAAATTTTCCTTGATGACTGACGAAGGATCGAAAATGTAGTATTATCTCCGTTTTTCTGTTATCTTCTTACTAAAAGAGGGGGAGTTGGATGGGAGTCAGCGTAAAGGATGCGATGCAGATCGGCGGATTGGTCAAGTGTAAAGTGGTAGCCGGGGAAAAGGGGCTGAATAAGACCATTGATTATATCACTGTTATGGAAGTGCCGGATGTGATCCGTTGGCTGAAGGGAAACGACCTATTGTTGACGAGTCTGTATCCGATCAAGGACGATGAGGAAGCGATTGGACAGCTGGTTCAACAATTGCATGCTGTGGGGAGCTCTGCCTTGGCGATTAAAACCGAGCGGTACGTGAAACAAATCCCTGCTGCCATCATTGAGGCGGGGAACCAGCTTGATTTTCCAATTATTGAAATCGATGACGAGGTTTCCTATCTGGATATAATGACCCCACTGATGGAACGGAGCTTAAACCAGCCGGATCTGGGGAAGGAGCAGCTGGAAAAGTCGTTCCAGTGGATCACGGAGCTGGCCATGGGGGGCAAGGGCATACCGGCCTTGGTGGAAGCTGTCCAGCAAATGACGGAGAACATCATTACCGTGGGTTCGGAGATGCCTAACCTCGAAGGTATTTCGTCTGGCAGTCATGTCGCTCCCCTCACACGGTCACAAAAAAACGAGTTGAAAATAGCAAAGCGTTCGATCAGGATGGAGAGAATGCTTAATCATCTAAAAACCCCCTGCATAGTTACACCTTTGCTGCTGAACGATGAGCTGTATGGGGATGTGACGTGTTGGCAAACCAAAAGAGAGTTTGTCGAACGGGATTTTCTTGTACTGGATCGAACCATACTGTTGATGGCTCTTGAGTTTTTGAAGGTGATTACGAAGGCTGATGTAGAGCAAAATTTTAAGGATGACCTGTTAACTGAAGTGCTTTTGGGGAATATTACGGATAAAGCCGAGGTTATTAATAAAGGGAGAATGTTCAACTGGGATTTAGCGAAAGATTATCAGGTGTTTGCTATCACTTTTACCAGCTCTTCTTCACATACGACACTGATCGAGAATGAAGCACTGTGGTTTCAGGAGCGTAAACGAAAGATGCTGCGCAAAGTGAACGATATTTTCCGATTTAATGCCATACTTACGATACGTAAGGAGCATATTATTGTGCTCTATCACTGCGATGGGACAGGTGCGCCAGAATATCCCCAGCAACAAAGGCCCAACAAAAGCTCCACCATGGATTTGGCCGAATCCGCGTACCGACAGCTTTCGCAAGAATTTGAGGAATTGCAGTTTACCATCGGTATCGGGCGGTTTTATCAAGGACTGGAAGGCATTCACGAAGGGTATAAGGAGGCTGTCAAAGCGATTCAATTGGGAAAACCGATCAGTGGAGCCACAGGTTGCGTCCATTATGAGGATCTGGGTATCTATCGCGTATTGGGCCAGGTAAGTGATTGGAAAGAGATGGAGGAGTTGTATTCGGAAACCATCGGCAAGCTGGTAGAATACGACTGGAGTAACAATGCCACCCTTGCAGATACGCTGAGGGAGTACTTTGCCAGCAATTGCTCTTTGTCGGAATCGGCAGAAAAGCTGTTCGTTCACGTGAATACGATGAAATACCGGCTGCAAAAAATAGAGCAGCTTACAGGATGTAACGTTCATGATGCGGAGAAACGACTGCTGCTGCATATGGGACTCAAAATAGACCAGCTTTTACAGTCCGGCAATATTTAGGATTTGGCTAAACCGACGACACTCGGTTTATTTTTTTGTCCAATTCCACATATTCGCACCGCGATTTTCTTGGTACGATTTCTACTATCTCTTTCTATTACTTGAATTGAAAGGATTGACAGGACATGAAGATACTTATAAAAAATGGAACGGTTATCAATCCGGAAAACGATTTTAACGAAATCGCTGACGTCGTCATCGAAGATGGCAAAGTGGTTACTATTGGAAATAAGCAAGTTGAAGCTATAGATCATGTGATTGACGCAAAGGGCTTACTAGTGGTTCCGGGTCTTGTCGATATTCATGTTCATTTTCGTGATCCCGGCTTCCCACAAAAGGAAACGATTTCATCAGGTGCTGCTTCTGCTGCTGCAGGGGGATTTACCTCGGTGGTCTGCATGCCCAATACGAAGCCAAGTATTGATACGGTACAGACCCTTGAATATGTGCTTCGCACCGGACAGGAGCAAGCGGGCGTCAAGGTCTATTCCTCGGCAGCTCTGACTTATGGTATTGAAGGCAAGGTGCTAACGGAAATGGAAGCCCTTTATCGGGCAGGAGCTGTTACGTTTACCGACGATGGCAAATCTGTTATGGACCCACGACTCGTGCATGAGGCTTTTCGCAAAGCTGCAGAATTGGATGTGCCGATCAGCTCACATTGTGAGGATCATCAGCTGGTTCAGAGCGGTTCCCTTAATCAGGGTAAGGTAAGCGAGCAGCTTGGAGATCCGGGAATCCATCGGCTTGGTGAAGAATTGATTATTGCCCGTGATATCCTGTTCGCAGAAGATGCTGGTGCAAGGCTTCACATTCAGCATGTCTCCACCTCCAGAGGCGTTCAGCTTATACGCGAAGCGAAGGCTAGAGGGGTACGGGTTACGGGTGAAGGTGCGCCGCATCATTTTTCCTTAACGGATGAACAGGCATTGGTAAGCGGCACCATGGCCAAGGTGAATCCACCGCTTCGCACCCGGGAGGATGTGGAAGCCGTCATTGCGGGTTTGGTCGACGGTACACTGGATGCGATTGCAACCGATCATGCTCCGCACACGCTTGATGAGAAAGGGCGCCCATTAGCGGATGCACCCTTTGGGATGGTGGGGCTGGAAACGGCTGTGGGCTTAACTTTTACCTACCTGGTTCATCCAGAGAAGCTGACTTTGACAGAGGCGATTGCCAAGCTGACGATTATCCCTTCCCGAATTATGGGTCTTTCTTCAGGAAGGCTGGCTGAGGGCTGTGATGCTGATATTACATTACTTGATCCGCAGAAAGAATGGACGGTCGATGCAGAAGCATTTCAATCCAAATCAAGAAACAGTCCTTTTATTGGTATGAAACTTAAAGGGAAAGCCGTTTTAACGATGGTCAATGGTAAGGTCGTATATGACGAAATGGGGATAACCAGATGACGATTCGATTTCCAAGAGTTTTTCTGATTGTTCTTGATAGTGTAGGCATCGGTGCGCTTCCAGATGCATCTCAATATGGAGATTCAGGTTCACATACACTGGGGCATATTGCGGAGACTACAGGACAACTACGGCTGCCGCATTTGGAGCAAATGGGGCTTGGCTGTATAGAAGCCATTCAAGGGCTGCAGGCTGTAGCAAATACCAAGGCTCATTATGGGAAAATGGCTGAGATTTCAGCGGGCAAAGACACGCTGACAGGTCACTGGGAGATCATGGGTGTATGTAATAAGGTGCCATTTCAAACTTTTCCTGAAGGTTTTCCTGAAGCGTTCATTCAGGCTCTGGAGATGGCAGCTGGCCGCCGTATTATCGGCAATAAGGTTGCTTCGGGCACCGATATTCTTGTTGAGCTGGGTGCTCAGCATATGCAGAGCGGACATCTGATTGTATACACCTCAGCTGATAGTGTACTGCAGATTGCGGCGCACGAAGATATTGTTCCTCTTGAAGAATTATACGCAATTTGCCAGAAGGCAAGGGAAATGACCTTGAATGAGAACGGTATCGTCGTGGGCAGGGTCATCGCTCGTCCTTTCACTGGAGGACCCAACCAGTTTGTAAGAACGCCGAATCGACGGGATTACGCTGTGACTCCGCCCACGGCTACGGTCATGGACCGCTTGGTTGAGCAAGGGCTTGCTAGCATAGGTATCGGTAAAATTTCTGATATATTTGCAGGTGCGGGTGTTACGGAAAGCTTGAAAACGAAATCCAACAGGGATGGAGTGGACTGGCTGCTGAGCGTTATGAAGCAGGATTTTACAGGTCTCTGCTTTTTGAATCTTGTTGATTTTGATGCTATTTATGGCCATCGTCGGGACCCGGCAGGCTATGCGTCCGCGTTACGGGAATTCGATGCTCGATTACCGGAAATAACCGGAGCTTTAAGGCCCGATGATCTGCTCATCATTACGGCTGACCATGGTAATGATCCGACACATCCGGGCACGGACCACACCAGGGAATACGTGCCGCTGCTCGTTTCACATCGGAGCCTGGATCAAGGCTTGAATCTGGGAATTCGTACGACCTTTGCTGACGTTGGAGCGACGATTGCGGATAATTTCAGCTCCAAGCCCCCGGCACATGGACAAAGCTTTCTTTCTGATATCTAAGCGAAAAACTGCATAGTCAGAAAGAACAGTGGGCATGAATAAGAGCAAGGAAAAACTTGCTATATAAGTTGAACTAAAGGAATTCATTTCCACATCGTCGAATAAAGAACTACAACCTAAAAGTGACGGTGAAATGAT
>NZ_MRTH01000050.1 GCF_001956045.1 Paenibacillus sp. FSL H7-0331
GCATATAAATGTCGCACAACAGTTATTGTGCGACATTTAATTTTTTTCATGCGCAATAATCTCAATATGTCCTTCGAATGTCGGTTTATTCGGTACAACTAACACATGGGTTGTGCCTGGATATAAGCCAAGCTCCCGATTTTCTTGAAATAAATGGAAACGGTCCTGTTCTACTGATCTTTCCCATCTCACGGATTGCACCTTGTCTCTCTGAAACAGATACCCCTTGCCGCTGCCAACAAGTCCAACATCACGACGACCCTCATCGTCCAAAATAATATGCTCAGCCTCAATGACAACCACGTTGGCTGCGGTTAACTGTACATTGTTAGATATATCCAAATGCGGTGAATCGTTGATAAATCGCTTATATAGTCGGCTCTCTGGATCATATTGATAAGAAACCACATAGTTATTTAGCAAAAAGGTAACGTTGATTCGGGTAAGACGATTTTCATGTGCTTCCGCAGTAGTTTCTGCCATGAATGTCGCCTGTGCCTGCAGATTCTGACTGAGCTCTCGAATGCCCATTTTCCTAACTCCGGTTTCGAGGTTGTCCAGACTGGTATATAAATTATGTGGCGCCTTACGGTTAGCGTCCCGCCAAAAAAAAGGTCCGGCATTCGTAATTTCGTCCATATGCTCGAGTTTTTGTGCTGATAATTCCGTATACGCATCCGGACTTCCTCCTGCATGAACAGGTACCGCGTCCATCATTTTTCCCAAATTTATGTAATAGGGACGGATACTTCGAACTGGGCCAATTGGCCCATCCCAATGTTTACTTTGGTAAACGGCTACCAAGCGAGTGATTTCCCCCTCTGCCAGTATTTCAAACAAAACGTCTGCATAGCTGAGCCCGGACTGGGGTCTTGCTTGCGGTGCATTATTAACCATGACCATAAAAGGTCGATGTGTGCTTGCACTTGGCGCTTTTGTGCCCGTGAGTGGCCACACATATTCCGGAAGTTGAGGTTTGTTTGTAACAGGTGGTCGAAACTCATGCGTGACGGTCTCATCAGGAGCAGGTACTACAACAACAGCGGCAGGCTTATCCTTATTTATACCGCATGAAGCTGTAACCATCGCCAATACGCCGCAGACGATCAGAGATACAGCAACTTTTTGAACCACACTCCAATCCCTCCTTCCAAAGTACAGATGTAATCAATAAATTGTACTCTTTATTACCCAAATAAGAACGAAGAACTGCGGTTGGGCTAAGAAAAGCTGAAGGCAACTGTTCAGCCAATTCTATTATCTCCAATTCCACCAGCCAGAACAACAACAGGAATGCAGTTCAAAACAAATAACCCTCCAATTTCACTTTAAACGTGATTTTGGAAGGTTATTTTGCACTCATATGGTATGCGTTTTTGCTTAATTAATTAAATGCTGGCCAATATTTCACGCGTTTGCTCGCCATATTTCTTTAATAATTCCTTCGAGCCGTACAACCCGCTGAAATCCTCAACACCAAGATAGCCATCGTAACCCACTGCCTTCAAATCTGTTAATACTTGACGCCAGTTCACGATGCCTTGCAGATTCGGCTCCCAATACGAAGCCCAACCTTGCGATCCGTCTTCACGTACGTCGGCCTTTTTCCAGCCTGTATTTTTAATATGCACATGTGCCAGATAAGGTCCCAACAGCTCCATACCCATGCGGAAATTCTCATAACCCTCGTGGACCATGTTGCCTGGATCAAACAAGACGCCAATATGAGCAGGATCCGAGTTGCTAACCAGCCGATAAGCCGCGGAAGCACTCGCCGTAATCGTGTTGTGATGCGTTTCAACCAAGCATTTTACGCCATACTGCTTGGCCAACGGCTCTACACCTTTGATATACTCACTAGCCAATTGGAACAGTTCGTTATAATGCTTTGTGCCATCATAGCTCGGAACACCAACACGGATCGTACTTGCACCCAGTTTTTGGGCTACCTGCAGCACACGCTCTGTGCTTTGTAGATCTCCAGCTTGCAAGTATGGAGTAACGCTAACGGTTTGCAATCCGTTATCTCGTGCAGCACTGGCAAACCGCTCCAGCTCAGCATCGGTTGCTGCTGGATCTATGGAACACAGATTGTTGCGCCAAAAAGAGGGCGACTCATCTTTCGCATCCTGTGGTACTTCTTTAAAACGCCACTCAATACCTTCAATTCCTGCTTCCTTAGCGGCTACTGCCAGCTCTTCCGGTGTCAAATCAGGCGTTACTACGGTGAAAACGGACAATTTCATGGCGAACCCTCCAGCTTATTATGGACTTATCCTACGATTAAAAGTATAGCAAAGTGCAAACAATTAATCTATGTTAACGTGAACAATCGGAATATTCAGTTAACTTGAATGCCATTTTCACAGCTCTGGTCCAAGTTTGTAGCTATTAATTCCGAAATAAACGGCAAAAACCGGACCCGTGTCCGCTGCTTCTGTAAAGGGCAGCTGGATGGCTCCGGCAACTTCTATTATAGCGATTTACAGTATGATTAATCCGTGAGTATAGTAACAAATTTATGCCAAATGTGGTTCAACCCATGCTAGCATATCCTGAAGCGGTTTGAAGCCAACTACACTGGAAACCTCTACACCATTTTTGAACAATTTGAGAGTCGGAATACTCATGATACCATATGCTCCTGGAGTTTCCGGGTTATCGTCAACATTCATTTTGGCAATGGTCAATTGGTCTCCCAATTTCCCATTCATTTCTTCCAGTACGGGTGCAATCATTTTGCAGGGACCGCACCAAGGCGCCCAGAAATCTACGAGTACCAATCCATCCTGGCCAATGGTTTCTTTAAAATTATCATCTGCTACTTTTACGATTGCCATAACTATCACTCCTTATTTATATGATTCATTATTAATCGATTTTTATTCTTCTTGAAGCATGCTTAAATCCTGTCGTTTCTTTGGAAGAATCATTCTGTCTCTTGGACTGAATGCTGCGGAGAGTGGAGCCCAGCTCATCAAACCACAATTGATCCCTCGTCATCAATGCCAAATCCATCATACTGAGTACATCAGACTCATTGGTAGGTGTGTATTCATCAAGCTTTTCCAGCTTGAACCTCTTGCTGTTGACGGTGTGCCCGACAGCTTCCTGACGATCTGACTGCGTGACCATCACTTTCACAATTCCATACGCATCCATTGAATCTACGTAACCGATAATTTTTTCGTCCTCCATTGAGGTCCCTCCAACCCAGTCCCCAACGCCGATCATTGTTTGTTTTGCCCATTCCATGCTTGCCACTCTCCCCTCCAAAATCTTTCTGTTACAAGATTACCCATTTATAACCTATGTTTAATCAATAGAAAGTGTTAAATTGTAAATATTTTCATGAAGGCATGTAATACCCACAACTATAATGATATCAGTTACAGTTCAGGTATAGAATAGCATTGGTTTTGCCTATGCTATACAGGCTTTATTATACGCTAAGTCTTACTCTGCTGTTCCTTACGGACCTGGATCAATACATCAAGTATGGTCCACTGATTGAAGTACTCAATCATCTGACGCTCTGCGTTCATAAAAATACCCTCCATAACTGAAGCCATATTACATGCAACCATACATTCCTGCTCAATATCACCTGAACACCAACCCGGTTTCACAGAGCCGAGTGAAGTTAGCTGATAAATCTCACCCAATGTGACTTGATCAGGCTCGCATTTCAAAATAAATCCGCCGCCGATACCTTCCTTTGCTCCAACATAACCTTGCTTGCGAAGCAGCGCCATGACTTTGCGCACTCTTGCCGGATGGGTACAAACATTGTGTGCTATCATATCGCTGGTTGCCATATGCTCAGGCTTGTAAGCAAGAAGCGTCAGACTATGAACCGCTATTGTAAATTCGCTATTCATTAGATATCCTCCCTGACGATACTACTTGCTGCCTTCACCTTATACTGTTATTATATCGATTACAGTTGATTCTGTCAAGAGGATAAACTGCCTCTGCAAAAGTCACCCCCGCTTCACTAGGAAGCGAGGGAAACACTGGATATTCAATTGATGAATCCTTCAAATTGTAAAAAGCGTTTTAACATTACTACTGCCTCTGCTCGGGTCGCATTCGCGAATGAACCGAACTTATTGTCACTCTGTCCATTAAGTATACTCGCTCCGACTGCTTGAGCAACAGCCAATTGCGCCCAACTGCTGATCTCACCCTTGTCGTCAAACTTCGATAATAATTCGGTTCGATTTCCTTGTTCATTATAAGTTTTGCCGGCAATAGCCATGGCTCGCACTAACATCAACGCCATTTGTTCACGGGTTATCCCAGTATCCGGTTTAAAGGTTCCATCTTCATAACCCGTGACGAGACCAGCTTGTGCTGCAGCTCCCACTGCGCCTGCAAACCACTCACTCCCATTCAAATCGGCAAAATCGGTTCGAGCCTCATAACCAAGTCCAAGCGCCCCAACTAACAAGGCTGCAAATTGTGCACGGGTGATCGTATGGTCTGGACCGAATGTAGTGTCTGTCTCCCCCCGAACCAATAACTTAGCTGCAAGAAGCTCTATATCAGCCTTAGCCCAATGATTGTTTACATCGATAAACGTTTTATTAGACTCCACAATGGTATAGATGCTGTTAGAATGATTTTTGATTATGATCTGTGTGCCTCCACTTCCGTTATCACTGCTGAAAACAGCCGGAACAAAGGTCATCTCGTGGTTCACTGGGTCATACAGCACCGCTGTCGCTTTGCTTGAATCAACGCTGTGATCCAGTGTGATGGATCTTGAGACGTAGGTGGAAGCAAAGCTATGAATCGTCATGGTTTTGCCGCCTGCTGAAGCAGTTAAGTCAAACCGGATGATCTTAGGCTTGTCGCCGCCTACCAGAGTGAGCCCTGCATGGAGCGCTCCTTGTTGTACTTCATCAGCCATCTGACCCGCTACTTTTTCAATTGTTAGATGGATTTGCACATCTTTTGTATCGCTTCCCAGAGCCTTAGCAGCCGCTGTAATATCAATCACCTTAACGGGCAGGTCATAGGTAACTGTACCGGATTGAATGGAGATCATGGCATTAGGTACATGCTGCATGGCTTCATGAATAGCTGCGGACGGCAGCTCTACGGTGGCTGCTGTTCCTGTACCTTTTACTTGTATTGAAATGATCTGATCGGAGGCATCTTTGTCTTTAATGCTCTCCAAAGCTTTTGATAGCGCCGCTGTATCCACTATAAAATGGTCTATCGTTGCTCCCTCCGCGGATTTTTCTGGGATGAGCGTAATCGTTGAGCCTTCTACTTCTGCACCCTTAGGTCCCGGAGTGCCATCGACTTGTGCACTGGTGCTGGTATTATCTCCGACTGCAGCCGAACCAGATCCAGCTGAGGCAGAGCCAGAGGAGATTGAATTATTCGAACGATTCTGAATCGTTCTTGCAGAAACTGTTAACGCACCGCCTGCATTTCCCGCTCCGTCCAGTGGGATAATACTGTAGTCATAGGTTTTGCTTGGGATTAATCCCGTCACGTTATAACTCGTTTCTTTGATGGTCTCTAATGATACACCATCCTGGATAATTCTATATGCTGTAACCCCTATATTATCAACTGCTACAGGCCAGCTTAAGGTCAGGCTTCGCTGCGAGACATTCGTTAAGCTTAGCAGCGCTCCGCTCGGCCAGGACGGTGGTGTTGTGTCCGACGGTACAACCGGAGGAAGCGTTGTCCCTTGCTGCGTTGTCACGCTCACGTTGAGCGGCTGGCTATCAAGACCAGCAGCGTCAGTTGCTTTAACACTGAAACTGTACGTCATGCCTGCGCTCAATCCGCTGACCGTGTAGCTGTAGGTGTTTCCTGTGACCGTAGCCAACAGCACGCTGTCCTTGTAAACCTTATAGCCGTTCACGCCGATGTTATCCACTGCCGCGGGCCAGCTTAGCACCGCCCCCGTCTGTGTAACGTTCGCGGCACTTAACGTCAGGCCATTTGGCCAGGATGGTGGTGTGGAATCCCCCTCAGCTGGCGGCACAATTGGTGGCGTTGTCCCTTGCTCCGTCGTCACACTCACGTTGAGCGGCTGACTAACAAGGCCAGCGGCATCAGTTGCTTTAACACTGAATCTGTACGTCATGCCTGCGCTCAATCCGCTGACCGTGTAGCTGTAGGTTGTGCCCGTCACGGTAGTCAATAGCTCGCTGTCCTTGTAAACCTTATAGCCGCTCACGCCGATGTTATCCACTGCCGCGGGCCAGCTTAGCACCGCCCCTGTCTTTGTAATATTCGCTGCACTTAACGTCAGGCCATTTGCCCAGGATGGTGGTGTTGTATCCGTGTTCACAGACGGCCACTCTTCGACAACCTGTGTGCTTTCGCTTTTCACATAGTTGACATTGAGGCTGTTCACCGTATTGCTGCGTACTTCGATGCCTGTGCCCGATTTAATTTGAATACCGTTGGAATTCCCAGTTAATGTATTGCCGATGATCTGTACATGACTTGGATCACCCGCTCCAATATATCCGGCATTTTGATCTCCGTTATCGTGCTCCAGCAGGATGCCCCAATAGCCGTTGGCCGTGTTCCCGCGAATGAGGTTGTTTGTAATGACAGTGCCGGGTCCATTCAATATCCGAATTCCCGCGGCTCCATCGATGTTGGTTGTAAGCTCAATCAAATTGTTGTGAATGATCGTATCCGGCGTACCCATCGTCACGACGACACCTTCCCGTGTATTACGGATCGTATTATCGTGAATAAAGTTTTTAGGGCCCGATTTGCTATGGTTGCTTGGCGCAGTACCCCCAGTGTTGCCGAGACCCACTGCCCCACCGGTAAAAATATCGGTAATGGTATTTCCTGAAATTTCATTTAAATATTCAAGCTCGCCATGAAGATCGATGGCATCCAGCTTGGTTCTGCTAAAAAGATTGTTTCTGATTAAATTGTTATGTGCGACAAATTGTATAAGAGCTCCATGCCGGAGGTAAGGACCTTCAAAGGATGAATTCTCTACAAGATTCCACCGTGTATCGTTATCGAAGCCCAATCGATCGACCTTAGCTGTACCTTGAATGGCAACACCGTAGCCTGAACCACCAGGGCCGACATCGGTGGCATTACGGAAGATACTGTTTCGGACAACCGCGTCGTGGCTATTATCAATCCGTATGCCCATCCGTGTGAAC
The DNA here is from genome assembly GCF_001956045.1 of Paenibacillus sp. FSL H7-0331. The sequence continues at coordinate 7,167 of NZ_MRTH01000050.1, forward strand.
TTTTCCACGATCAGATGATCCATCGTTACATTATAGGAAGGTGTATCTCCATAGTTGGCAATGACCAGCATGCTGTCAGGCCCGCCTGAGGCTGGGTTATTAACTTTATGATCCGTAGAATACGCTCCGTCCCAGGTAGACGTTAAGGTCAGATTGGAAATCATCAGATCATGCTGTCCGGACACTTTGAGCATGGCACTATTTTTGATTTTGTTTAATGCTGTTTTCAAAATAGTCCCGGACTGGCTCTCCCCACGCAGATTAACACCCGTCTTCAACGTTAAGTTAATCAATCCATCGGGGGACGAATTCAAATTGTAGGTTCCGTTCGGCAGCAGCACCTCATCGCCTGGTACAGCTGCATTAATCGCTGCCTGAATCGCTTGGCGATCGTCAGCTGCATTGTCGGCAGGATTCGCGCCATAATCAAGCACATTGAGCGTTCGGCCCGTTACTGCATGAGCCGTATGAATGGGATGCTCCGTGCCATCTGCATTTTTCATTCCTGGTACTGTAAAGGGCACAGCACCCGGGGGAGGACCCGGAATAAAATAAGGAATGCTCGCAACCGGTGTGTCTCCGTTAGCAAACGGTGCGTAAATATGCACTTCGGTTATGCTTGTAAATGCACTCCCATCCGAATTGCCGCGACCGACAATCCGCACATATCTCGCATCCTGATCCGGTATATCAAACGCCTGCATGTCGGTCGTTTTGCCATTACTCGAACCCGCAAACCGTTCTGACCAGACCTTCCCATCGTCAGACGTTTCAATGGCTAGATTTGTTGCACGTAGGTCACCCTTGTAAAATGCAATTCCTAAATAGCCAATTCGCTTGCTTTCACCCAAATCATACAGTATCCACTGTCCATCTCCGGAAGCTGACCAGCGGGTGAACAAATTGTTATCGATAGTATTGATCTCTATATTGCCGTCACTGCCTCCTGCCACTACACCCTCGACTGGAATCGGCGTAATAGGTGCTGATAATGTCGTCCTGCTCAAGGTTAGCGGTGACGGAGTAAAGTTATTTGAGAGATCTCCGGCTTCTACCTTGAAGGTATAGGCCGTCCCAGGGATTAGTCCCGTGACATTATATGCTGTTCCGCTAACGGTAGTCAGCAATACATCATTTTTGTAGATCCGGTACTGCGTTACCGCTTTGTTATCGGTAGCTGCAGGCCATGACAAATGAATGAAGTCCGTACCCAAATTAGCTGCGGACAAGCTGCTGCCGCTCGGCCATGATGGCGGCTCCTTATCGCTTGAAAGATCGACAGGCTCCTGCACAACAAGCTTCGGCCGCGGATTGCTCGTGCCATTCGCTTCCTTGGAGTATATGTTTAAAGAAATCCCTGTGTTCGAAGCATCCGCAAGTACAAAAGCTACCTTGCCGCCCATGGACAACTTGCTTCTCACGTAGGCTGATACATCCACACTATATAATTGCGGACTGCCCGTGTTATCGGTTGTAACCGTAAATTTGTCAATGTAAGACGCAGAAGCCAAATTCGTTAAGGGCGCATTACTCCAGGTCAGTGTCGATTCTGTCCACCCTGTATCTTCGATGCCATAGAGGGATAAGGCCACGTCCGTGTTGGATGAACCTTTTTTGGCAGCGACGTTAAACGTATACTTGTAATCCGGGCTGCTGTATCCAGAAACATCGTACTTGAAGTAAACGTACTTCTTGTTCGTGCCTCCAGAGGAAACACTGAATAGTCCGGCACTGCTGCCGGTTGCGGAATCATAATTGGTAGTGGCCTTGCTGCTGTCAATGACTGCGTCATCCGTCGGCGTCAGGCTCCCTTTATCCAAGTAAACGATATTGCCTGGATCGACAGGCGACTCGGTAACCGTAATCTCACTCTCCGCGTATACCTGCTGAGAGACCGTCGATGCTGCTCTTATTATCGCCTTGCCAGGACTTAACGCGGTTACAGTGGCAGCTGCAGGCCCGCTAGATACTACCGCTGCCACATGGCTGTCTGAAGACGTCCAGATGAATGCTGAGCCCGATGGGTCAGCGGGTGTTACGATTGCGGTAAGCTCGCTTGATGCATTCGGTGCTAGTGTAAGTGATGTCTTATTCAAAGTGATCGAAGGGTTTCCAGAAGGCGGATTTCCCGTTTTATATATAATAGGCTCCGTAACGGTTCGATTCTTCACATAATTATCCATAAAAACCCAGGCTTCGGCATTCGCTTGATCCGATGCATCTCCGGTAAAACCGTGGCCTTGACCCGGCACAAGACTGAAATCAACAACATTGACTCCAGCCGCTCTCAGTTGACCAGCAAACTTCACACTATCCGTATAGGGAATGGTTGCATCAGCATCTCCATGGCGAATCCAAAAGGGTGGGTCATCAGGAGTCGCATACGTACCGGGCATCGCTGTCCTTGCCTCATCCGGTACAGTGAAAGCCTTACGTCCACCCAAAAGCGCTGTCACCGAGCTGTAGCTGTTGGCAAATTCAGTCGTAAAATCCGCAGGTCCAAACCAATCAGCTACGGCCTGCACTTTGTCCGAGTATTCCGGCCATCCGCCTGAGCCTTCAAGATCAGGTACAGGAACCGTATGCCCGTTGTCCAAAAGAACTTGGTCGGTGGTCATCAAATCTCCCGTCGTTCCCAGCAGTGATGCCAGGTGCCCTCCCGCGGATGAGCCCCAAACTCCGATCCGGGAAGGATCAAGATGGTACAACGCCGCATTTGCCCTTAAGTATCGAATAGCAAGCTTTACATCCTGAATTTGCGCCGGGTAGGGCGCTTCAGGCGTTAGCCTGTAATCAAGCGAGACACCGATATACCCACGCTTGGCGACATAGCTGCTAATGTTGCTGAGCGCCTGCTTTCGGTCTCCGTGATTCCAGCCTCCTCCATGGATATATACCATAACGGGCATTGCCGCAGCCGGAGCTGTATCAGGAACTGCAATCGATGCATAGAGGGGCCGGGTCCCTGCTGTGCCAATCTGCACATCCTCATACATTTTCACACCTGCCGGAGGGATATAGGGAGTCGGATCCGTAGGTGGCGGCGTGACAGGAACCGGCGATGCTGCCGGTGGAATACCGGGAATCGCCTGACCTGATATCGACACGCTGTCGATATACATATTGGCGCTTACAGCATCTCCAACCCGAAACCGAATTTTGACGCTCGTATTGCTGTTGGCTCCTTTTCCCAGTGTCCAGAGCTTTTGGGTATTGGGCTCGCTGGTCGTTCCTGCTGGCAGCTTATACTCTTCAAGTGTTGTCCAGGTCACGCCTCCATTAGCAGACCATTCGGTAATGATGCTTCCGGCCGTATAGGAGGATGCTCTCGTGTAATAGCTCAGCTTGATGTTGCCATATCCAGTTAAATCGAGCGGTAGTGCCAATGCATCGATGCTATCCATTTTGACCATATTCGGTAAAGAAGGGGCACTTGATGATGAAGATGTCTTGGCTGCGCTCCCATTGGCACCTTCCTGCACCCATGGCGCTGGAATCACAACGCCTCCGCTTGATCCGAAATTGTCGGGATCATCAAAATTTTCTGTATAAATCTCAAGCTCCGGTCCTTCCGGGTCTGGCAATGGAGGTGCCTCCGTCATAGACGTTCCCCTGACCTCAACATCGTCCAAATAAATATTTCCCGCAAGGGTGATGCTTGAGTCTACTCGAAAACGCACCCTGACGTCTGCAAGATTGTCGGCCGATGTATACGCCGGTGCGCTGAGCGTATAGGATTTCTGCACAAATGTACTCTGGTTGGCCGTAATCGATTGCAGCAATAACCAGTTCGTACCACCATCCACCGAATATTCTGCCTTGATGCCCCCAGCCGTTACACTGCTGGCTTTATACCAATAGCTCACGTAGATATCCTTATAGCCTACAGTGCTCAAATGCAGCGTTAGCGAGTCCTTGGAATCTATTTTGGCACCATAGCTGCCCGTCCGTTTGCCACTTGCCGCAGTCTTGACGACACTGGTTCCTCCATCTTGAGTCCATGGCGTGGTATCCGTCGGCACTGTCACATTATCCCCATATTCGAATCCATCATAAAACAGCTGCTTGTCAACAGCTTCTGCCGAAACCGCTTTCAGATCCATCTGTGGACAAATTAATGTAATAACCAACAGTGCGGATAACAAAGCTTTGAAAATGCCATCACGAATCCATAGCTTCATACACAAACCTCCTCTTCAGGTACCTGCCCTTTTACAGATGAGAGCCATTCTCGATGATAATATTTGTTCTTATCGTTTCGACTGAATGACGCCTTCATTATTCTTCACTCTTTCCGTAGCTTCCTGGATCACACTATTGCCGCCCTTTTGCTTCCACTCCTCCAACACCTTCGGGTAATCCGAGATCGGCTCTTTGCCATATACCATTTTGAGAACATGGGTCAGGATAACAGGTGGCAATTTGTCTCCTGTAGGAGCGATGTCCGGATTTTTGGCATACGCCTGCAGTTGAGGATCGAATTGAATACCATCACGGCCTTCCTTGGCAAGAACCGTATCATACAGCTTCATCAGATTCTGGCCTTCCGGGGTCAGACTTAATGATCCTTTGTTGTACGTTGTATCCTGAACGAGCCACAGCAGCGTTTGTCGATACGTTTCCTCATCAACCTCTGCAGCTGTTGCCGGGGTTTTGTAATTGATTTTGCCGTTTTCTTCGGTATAATTTTCTCCCTTGACACCAAAGGTAAAAAATTTCTCCGCCTCATCACTGACCATCCAATCAAAAAATTTAATGATGCCCGCCGGGTCCTTTGCATTTTTATTAATTAGATAGGCTCTGGTCACTTTGCCGACAAGCCTGAGTCCTCCCTTGCCGTCGGGTCCGGTTGGAGATGCAATTAATTTCATTTGGGCACTCGGATTACTTTCCTTAAGCTGTGAATCCCATTGAATTAGCAGATTGGCGTTCATATTCCAGATTCCGGCTTTTCCTGCGATGATGTCATTTTTGAAGCGAGTTGGGTTGATCGTAGCAAATTCCTTATTGATCAGGCCCTCATCAAGCATCGTTTTATACGTTTGAATCGCCTTCTGCATACCGTCCACATTAAAAAACTTCGGAACGACCTGGTCACCCTGCTTCATAAAAAAGTTGCCAAATACATCATACGCACCATAAAAAGCATCGGAATATACAAAATCCTCCCGGCCCATAAAAGGATTTTCGACTCCCAGCTTCTTGAACGCTCTCATGACATTCAAATAATCCTCAACCGTCTTCGGTTCCGGCAGTCCGGTCTTCTCCAGTAAATCAGACCGAATCCATGTTGCTCTGCGAGCGGGATTAGACAGCCATTCGGGAATCCCGTAAATGTTGCCTTTGGCATCCGTTTCCGTATCCCAGGCGTCCTTCGGTATTTTCTTCAACAGATTCTGCCCATGCTTGGCCAGCAAATCGTTCAGCGGCATGAATACTCCGGCCTTCACAGCACCGGCAAGCTGTGGATTGTTCAAGCCGGAGCTTGCCTGCACGACATCGGGAATATCGTTAATGGCGAACATCTGAATCATTTTCTGGTCAAATTCCTTATGCGGCATGAGCCGTATATCCAGATCCGTATTCGTTAACGCCTCCAGCCGCTTAACCCACTTTTCTTCGTTAATGTTGGGATGCTGCTCCGCATAAGAGATATTGCCCGATCTGAAAGAGATTGAGAAAGCGGCCTTTCCTTGTGGTCCCGCAGTACCTTCGGCTGCCTTGTCGCCTGCTTGCGAGCAGCCAATAGTTGTTGACGCAATCGAGAGAACGCTTACAATTGTTAAAAGCTTTTTCATATGGAGCCTCCTCTATAGGTTGTATTCATAGTTAATTGGATCTGCTCGGTACGAAGCCTGTCTATTACAGGTTGAATCATACCGGAGAGTGCTTCCGCCATCCGTATATGGCCATAATCCGATGGGTGAATCAAGTCACTGGTAAGCGAAGTGAAATCGCTCATGATCTGCTCCCCTTGCAGCAGCTGCAGGTTTGCATGCTTTTTATCGGCGGCATACCGTATCAACACGTCATTAAATTGCTGCTCACTGTCCCTGTAAGCAAATATCGCACTTCCCTCCTGGCTGTACGTGGCCCGATTCGGATACATCGTGGTCACAAACAACGGCTTTTCCGGATGCCGTTCAATGATCCGGTCCAACAAATAAACAGCCCTTTGTTGGAATTCCTCGACTGTGTATACGCCGCGCATATTGACACCGATTTCAAGAAAACCGATATCCCAGTCATCTCGCTCCGCAATATGATCTGCCAGCCCTTGCTCGCAATAGCAAGAACCACTCAGACCGAGATTCAGAACGTCGATCCCCAGACGCCTTCCCGTCTGCTGGACGTAACAGTTGTAATTGCTTAACGCACCGGCCCCCTGCGTGATCGAAGAACCGTACGCGAACATCGTCAAACGGGGGATTTCGTGTGGCAACGGTGGACGCACTTCGAATCCGAACGCTTCAATCCCATGGAATACACCATTAAATCTTTCAAAAAAAACACGCCATACCTTCGATGAAAATGCGGAATTATTCAGCACTTCTGGATGCACGTCGGGGAACCTTTCCGGAGCTTCCAATTGAAGTGTATGAATCACCCCCGCTTTCAGCTGATGGGAGGAATGAAGGAAGTCCCCTTTGAACACCAGCACTTGACCGTCCGCTTCCTGCGAAGACACCATAACGCGTACATGCTTGGCATCAGTCACAAATCGCAGCTCACAGCCATTGGATTGTACAGCCTTCGTCCTGCCCTTCTCCTCTAATGAATATCGAACCTCCTTCGGGAACCGCTGTAATTTCCAACCAGGTGTATGAGGCGATGTTTCCAGCTCGGTAACATTATGGAAATAGATGTTTTGATGCAGCATATTCATGACCACTCCAACATTTTTTATTTATTGACCTACATCTAACTCATATCTATAGTATTTCACATTTAAAAATGCAGTCAATTGGTTATTTTTAGGTCGACTTGTGATTTTATGAGTCAAATATGATTGTATATCTTATTTTCGATTCCTTATTCATAACCGTGAAGCCCTTTGCACTCGTTCAGCCGCGAACTAACAAAGACCGTCCGAAGTGCCTCGGACGGTCTCTCTATGTGCTGCCTTATCAGCAGCTTCATGCACTTCACACCTTGGGCCGCTCATCGGACACCAACGTGTGGTTTGCAGTTAACTTAGGCTTCTTTTTCGCTTCAGTAAGTATCCCCTCCAGACGTTCACTCATCGTTTGACGATCCTGCAATCCTGACAGAAACATCATGACTTCCCGCTGAATCGCCCTGAACTGGGCATTCTCCAGCCCCAGCTCGGTAATGAGCCGCAAGGTCGGAAAAATCTCGCGATACATGTAAAATCGGGAAGGTCGGTATACCGATTCTTCTCCTTCCCATTCCATGGCGTGGCGATGAGCTGAGATATTCAGTGTCTTGCGGCGAACGATGAGCTGTGTCTCGTAGGAGCCAAGATAATCAACCAGCAATCCGGCTGCTTCTTTATCCCGAGATCTGCTGTTTACAGCCAAGCCATTAATGATCAGCAGCGTGCTCGTATCCTGCAGCCCTGGTAAAGGCGAAATATCAAAGGGAATCGATGATTGTCGGAGCTGATTCAAAAAATAGTAGGTCGTCATAATAACCGATACTTTTCCTTCCAAAAACAAGGCTTCCGCATCGGCGTTGCTTTCGGAGAGAATTCTTGGAAACACATCGGACATGGCCAGCAGCTCGCGGCAGCTGTCCAAGCCGTCCAGCAGCTTGTTATCAGACAAGCTATACCTCCCATTCTCATCTGCTTCAAATACTCGACCGCTCTGAAGAATAAAGATCGGCCACCGATTAAGAGAAGGCAAATAAAAATAAAAACCGAATCGATCCTCGTTCACAGCCAGCTGGTGACCATATTCGAAAAGATCGTGCCAGGTCCAGCTGCTGTCCGGGAATGGAACCTGCGACTGCTCAAAATGCTGTTTATTGTAGCACAGCACGACCGGCGAATATATAAAGGGCTGAACCAGCGTGTGCTCACCCTGTCGAAAGGGATCCAGCAACAACGGGTAGCAGTGCTGCGCCGGCTTTAGAGGCTCCAGCAAGTCCGTGCAGTCGTTCTCCAGAAAATCCTGAAAATTGTTGTTATTAATAAGTACCACATCCAGGATTCCAGACTCCATGTATTCCTTAAGCACTTTGGCATAACTCCCAGAGGGCAGCTCAACAGGCTTTACACGGATGTGCGGGTACTGTTCGCTGAAACCGGCCAACAGCTCCGACATCTCAACAAGGGCTGCAATCGAGTGTACATATCCAAATTTGATAGTTCTCGTCTGGTCTGGGGAAGGAGGTTTAACAAGATTGCCCACCCGTGGTATTTTCTCAATTAAGCCCTCTTGCACCAATACCTTCAGGCCATTGCGCACCGATGCGTTGCTGAGGCTGAATCGCTTTTCCAGATCACTTTCGGATGGCAAATACTCACCGATAGCGGTTTGGCCTGATATGATTTCCTGACGCAGGGTCGCAATCATCTCATCCAATCGCACCCGAAAATTTTTACGGCTTATTCTTTTTTCCATATTGTACCTCACTATGTACAGGCTAGCGCTTTCAATTGAAATCACCCATTTGTATCATCATACACCAAATCGTTATACCTTCACCATGTATGTCACAACTGGGCATCAAAAAAAAGAAGACGGAATTGCTCCCGCCTTCTTGCTTTTATTATGGTTGTACGACCAGTGCTTTCTTCGCTATATCAGTACGGCTGTGCTTGCCGGGGAACGTGATGCGCTCAACGGCTGCATAAGCCTTTGCACGAGCATCCGCAATATCGCTTCCCAGTGCCGTAACACCGAGCACACGGCCTCCATTAGTAACAATCTGGTTATCCTTCAGTGCTGTACCCGCATGGAATACAAGTGCATCCTGAACATCGTCCAGCCCTTCAATCGGCAGACCCTTAGGATAAGGACCCGGATACCCTTCAGACGCGATAACCACACATACTGCGGCTTCGTCACTCCACTGAATATCCATTTGTCCCAAATGACCATTAATCGCTGCCAGAAAAATGTCCAGCAAATCGGTTTTGAGCCGCGGCAGAACGACCTGCGCCTCTGGATCGCCAAAACGTGCATTGAACTCAATCGTCCTCGGTCCTTGCGGAGTGAGCATCAGACCGGCGAACAGGATGCCGCGGAACGGACGGCCTTCACTAACCATTGCCGCTGCTGTCGGCTTAATGATCTTCTCAATCGCTTCTTCGATCACAGACGGATCGATATGCGGCAGCGGTGAGTATGTACCCATGCCCCCTGTATTTGGACCTTTATCATTGTCAAACACCGTTTTATGATCTTGAGCAGCAACCATCGGACGTACTACATTGCCATCAACGAACGATAAAATCGACATTTCCTGACCGGTCATAAATTCCTCAATCACAACCTGATTACCGGACTCGCCAAAGATTTTGGCAACCATAATATCATGAAGTGCCTTCTCTGCTTCCTCCATGGAGTGAGGGATAATGACACCTTTGCCTGCAGCCAAACCATCTGCTTTAATAACAATCGGAATTTGCTGACTGTGCAGGTAGGCTAGCGCTGCTTCGTAATTATCAAAAGACTCGTAGGCTGCTGTTGGAATATGATATTTTTTAAATAATTCCTTGGAAAATACTTTACTCGACTCAATAATTGCTGCATTTTGACGCGGGCCGAACACAGTTAACTGTTTTGCTTCAAGGAAATCGACGATTCCCTCAGATAAAGGGTCATCAGGGCCGATAACGATGAGATCGATCGCATGATCCACTGCAAATTCAGCGATTTCCGCGAATTGATTCACCTGGATCGGTACGCATTCCGCTACTCCGGCGATTCCTCCGTTACCTGGCGCACAGTAAAGCTCACGTACCTTGGGGCTTTTTTTCAGTGCCCAGCAGATCGCATGCTCCCTGCCACCACCGCCTACAACTAAAATCCGCACTTTACATCCCTCCTAATCACTATGCTCAAGATTACTGCTTATTAATGACTTTTAATTCCGTTTGGCCATTATCGAGCTGAATGGTTTTGACCAGCAGTGAAATTTTGTTATCTTCATTCAACCGATCCCAGTAAGCATGCAAGGTCTGGTCGATATTGTCATATACAGGAACCAGCTTCGGCTCACCCTGGAACGATGGCAATGGATCGCCGTCTTCGGAATACGTGTGGATGCAGTGTCCGTAGCCTGCAATTGCCTGCTCGTAATGGAAAAATTGACGGAACGTTTGCTCAGGATTGCCTACATTGGATTTCAAGATGGACAGCTTGTACTGACAATGTGGATTGTTCAGTTCGATGAGTCCGGAAATACGCGGTGTGTAGTTTGGTGCGTCCGGTTCAAAGGTTCTTGTCGTTAATGCCTGCTCAAAAGTACCTCCTGCAAGCAAAGCATCATAGATCGTATCGGTTTGATCACCATTGGTTACAATGTGCGAGCCCTCGGTGTGCTTGAGTGGATAATAAATAATAAGTGAAGGATCGGTCAATAGCGCAGGATCCTTGGCTTCTGTACGCAGAAAACCATTCTCCTCTTGGACAAAAATCCGATTGCGGCTGTTCACGCTGCGCCCCATAATCCAATATACCTGGACAAGCTTGGTGCCATCTGGTGTCAGACCAATTACAATTCCCCGGCCCGGATACGGATTGTGTTGCAAACCTTCCAGGTTGTGCTCAGCTGTAAGCTTTTCATTTGCAGTCACTTAGATAGATCCCCCTTATAATTAAATCGATATCTGCTGTATGAATATTTACTGGCTGTATATTTTAGTGATGGAATAAACGAACGCCGGAATAGGTCATAACCATGTTGTAATCATTAGCAGCTTGGACGACTTCCTCGTCACGCATCGAGCTTCCAGCTTGAACGACGTATTTCACACCACTGCGGCTTGCACGGTCCAAATTGTCACGGAACGGCAGGAAGGCATCCGAACCAAAAGTAACGCCTTGCAGCTTATTCAACCATTCGCGTTTCTCTTCACGAGTCAGACGAACAGGTACTTCCTCAAAATATTGCTCCCAGCTGGCGTTTTCAAAAGAGGTTACTTCCTCCTCCAGCCACAGATCAATTGCATTGTTTTGTTCAGGACGGGTAATACCAGGACGGAATTTCATGGCAAGTGCTGCCGGATGCTGACGCAGGAACCAACGGTCGGTTTTATCACCAGCAAGACGAGTACAATGAATTCTGGACTGCTGACCCGCACCAATACCAATGGTTTGACCGTCCAAAGTATAGCAAATCGAGTTGGATTGAGTATATTTCAAAGTGATCAGGGCAATCAGCATATCGCGTTTTGCTTCTTCTGGAAGCTCTTTATTGTTCGTTACAATGTGAGTCAGTACTGAGCTGTCAATCACGGCATTATTGCGCTGCTGCTCCAGGGTCATGCCAAACAGATTACGCTTCTCGATAGGTGCAGCTGCATATTCCGGATCGATCTCAAGAACCAAAAACCCGCCTTTTTTCTTCGAACGCAGAATCTCCAAAGCTTCTTCCGTGTAGCCAGGAGCTACAACGAGATCGGAAACCTCACGTTTCAGCAAACGTGCCGTGGATGCATCCACGATATCGCTTAGCGCCGCGCAATCTCCGAAGGAAGACATCCTGTCAGCACCTCTCGCTCTTGCATAAGCAGTTGCCAGGGGAGACAGCTCCAAGCCTTCTACAAAGTAAGCCTTCGCCAGCTCTGGGCTAAGAGGGGCATATACAGCCGCTCCTGCAGGGCTTACATGCTTGAAGGAAGCAGCGGCTGGAAGACCTGTAGCCAAGCGCAGCTCACGAGCCAGCTGATAGCTGTTTAAAGCATCCAGCAGATTGATGAAGCCTGGGTCACCGTTGACAACACGCAGCGGCAGGTTGCCGTTCTCGCTGTAGATCTTGGCTTCTTTTTGGTGCGGATTCATACCGTATCGCAAATGGATTTCGTTAGGGTTACTCATCGTTTAATTCCTTTCCTATGCAGCTGTATTGGTGGAACTGGCTTTATATAGATGGAACATTTGAACTCAATAGCTTATTGATAAATACTGCAGTAGAACCTTTTAACGAGCTTCCATTGAATCTTGTTCTTATGGTGGAAGCTATGGGTTCAGCTTTATTTTTCCAGCTGCAATCTGTGCAATGACCTGCGGCAGCAGCACATGCTCGATTGGGTGTATACGCGCTGCCAAGCTTTCTTCTGTATCCTCCGGAGTAATGTCCAGGCTTTGCTGGGCTATTATCGGTCCTGTATCCATGCCGCCATCTACATAATGTACCGTGACTCCGGTTACTTTTACCCCGTAATTCAACGCCTGCTTGATAGCATCCAGACCTGGAAATGCAGGAAGCAAGGAAGGGTGAACATTAATCAGCCTCCCATACCAAGGCTCGACAAGCACAGATGTAATCAATCTCATATAGCCTGCCATTACAACCAGATCGATCTGCTCTTCCTCTAGCCGCTGTACAATCTCTCGTTCATACTGCTCTCTGCTTGCATAATCCTTCGCCCGGAACACAAATGTAGGTATCCCAAGCTTGTTCGCCCGCTCCACTACCTGTGCCTTGGGGCGGTCACAGACAAGAAGCCCGATGTGAACATCGAGCCTGCCAGCATTCACCGCATCCGCAATAGCCTGGAAATTGGACCCGCTCCCGGAAGCGAACACGGCAATGCGAAAGGACTTACTCATACAACGGCTCCGCTAAACGTAACCACCCGATCTCCTGAGGTTACATGACCCAGCGTATACACCTGCTCACCCTGCTCAGCAAAAATAGCTGTGGCTTCTGCAGCCTGCTGTTCTGGCACGATGATTACCATGCCAATACCCATATTGAAGGTACGGAACATATCGTTATTGCTGATTGCACCTGTTTCCTGCAGCAGCTGGAAAATCGGCAAAATCGGCCAAGAGCCATAATTGATTTCTACATTGACATCAGCAGGCAGCATCCGCGGAATATTTTCGATAAAACCGCCACCTGTAATATGCGCCAAGCCTTTAAGCTCAACCTTTTGCAATGCAGCAAGTACGGATTTGACATAAATCTTGGTTGGTTCCAGCACCACATCACCCAGCTTGCCGCCCAATGCGTCAATGGTGTCATGCAGGCTGTAGCCTTTTTCCTCTAACAACAGCTTGCGAACTAGAGAGAAACCATTGCTGTGCACGCCACTTGAAGCAAGACCCAGTACTACATCACCCGGACGGATTGTGGAGCCGTCAATGACTTTCTTTTTATCAACGATACCGACCGTGAAGCCGGCAATATCATATTCGCCTTCCGCATACATACCCGGCATTTCAGCCGTTTCGCCGCCGATTAATGCACAGCCTGCCTGAACGCAGCCATCGCTGATCCCTTTGATAATCGATTCGATTTTTTCTGGGATGACTTTATCACAAGCCAAATAATCTAGGAAAAATAAAGGCTCTGCACCCTGTACAATAATATCGTTAACACACATCGCTACAGCATCAATACCAATCGTATCATGCTTGTCCATAGCAAAAGCAATCTTGAGCTTCGTTCCTACGCCATCCGTACCTGATACCAGTACCGGCTCGTCGTACTTATCCTTATTCAATCCAAAAAGCCCACCAAATCCACCCAACTCCGTTAGAACCTCGGGACGAAATGTGGTTTTTACGTGTTTTTTCATCCGTTCAACTGCTTCATTACCAGCCGCGATATCGACTCCGGCCTTTTTATATGCATCCGACACTTGTTACACTCCTTTAACTTGGTTGGTGGGAGGGTTGGGCTGTTCGCAATTATGGGAGTAAGAGCATTATGCTTGATCGCCTAAGGTCGGCTCCGGGCTGTGCTGCTTGTCTGCGGCCGCTGTTGAAAATGGGTTATTGTGATTAGACTTGGTGGTGATAACCCATTTTCAAAGGCGGCCTAAGGTTTTCGTAAGAAAACCCGCTTCGTAAGCATTAGGCAAGCACACAGCCCTCCGCCTATAAGGCGATCAGGCACACCACTTACAAGCACAAGTGCGAAAGGCTCAACGCAGTCCACAACCTGCTTTTTATTAATGGTTGCGGGGCGGCTCTAGCCCCGCTAGTTGTTCAGTCGACGGGCCAGACTACGGCCGCGTTAAGTTGTTATTCGGTGGGCCATGCTCACGGCCCACTCTAGCTATTACTAATGTGCCTGGACATACGGCCCATTTAAGTTGTCACTTTATGGGGCGGCGCGGGACTCGCACCAACTAGTTTGTGGCTCGGCGGTGCAGGCGAATGCCTCCACCTTCTTTCTACTCACAGACAAGGTTCTGTGAGAGAGAAGTGCTTGTGAATTTGGATTCATCCAGGTGTATGGAGGAAAAGGGATTGCCATGGAAAGTGTAACGGCCGCCTTTGAAAGAAAGCTGCTTCCTGCAAGGAACCAATTCCATGCAGCTTTCTTTCAACAGCGTGTGTAATGGTATCCCTTTTCCGGAATAACCGTCCGTATGAATCCAAATTCACAGGTTTTCATTCATGCACTGCACTTTGCTCTCTCAGACCCTTAGTCGCACCCACATCCGACTTCCGACTCTTCAGTAATCCGTGTAGGGTACATATTGTCAAAACAGGCCGTACAATTTCCTTGATTCACATCGCCCTTAGGACGGCCGATTGAGTTTAACAAGCCTTCCTTACTAAGGAAATAAAGTGAATCGGCATTGATCGCAACCCGAATTTCTTCGATGGACTTTTGAGCCGCGATTAATTCTTTGCGGTCCGGGGTGTCGATTCCATAATAACAAGGATTCATAAAAGGCGGTGAGCTGATTCTTACGTGAACTTCGGTTGCACCTGCTTCACGCAGCATGTTGACGATCCGCAGTGAGGTCGTGCCACGCACGATGGAATCGTCGATCATCACAACCCGCTTACCCGCCACGATACTGCGTACAGCGCTCAGCTTCATTTTCACACCCTGTTCGCGCAGCTCCTGACTCGGCTGGATAAAGGTCCTACCGCTGTAGCGGTTTTTGATCAAGCCCAACTCGTAAGGAATACCGGTTTGCTCGGCGAAGCCGATAGCCGCTGAAATACTGGAATCCGGCACGCCAGTGACTACATCAGCGTCAACGAACGCTTCCTGTGCCAGCTGCTTACCCATCCGTTTGCGTGCAGAGTGAATATTAATCGAATCCATATCGCTGTCGGGCCGAGCAAAATAAATATACTCCATCGAACAAATAGCACGCTGCTTGATCGGTGAGAACCGATCCTCAATCAAACCGTTTTTCGCATCAAGTACAAGCAATTCACCCGGGATCACATCACGATAGTAGGTTCCCCCCACCGCGTCAAATGCACAGGTTTCTGAAGCGAACAAGTAAGCATTGCCCAGTCGGCCCATAACAAAAGGACGTAAGCCGTGTGGGTCTAAAGCTGCAACCAACTTATCCTTGGTCAGAAACAAAAACGCGTACGCGCCTTCCACCTGCAGCAATGCTTCTTTAACAGCCAGTTCAATTTCCGTATGCTTGGAACGTGCAATCAAGTGAGCAACAACTTCGGTATCGCTTGTTGTCTGAAAGATCGAACCCATGTCCTCAAGCTTTCTTTTCACCTCGGCCGCGTTAGTCAAATTGCCGTTGGTGGCAATCGCCAAATCGCCGCCACGATATTTGAACACTAGAGGCTGAGCGTTAGCCAGCTTGCTCTCACCCGCTGTCGAATAACGAACGTGCGAAATGGAGTTGGCTCCAGATAAAGTGGTTAAATTATCATTATTAAAAACTTCCTTTACAAGTCCCATGCCGCGATGGTATTTAAAGCTATCACCATCCGCTACACAGATCCCTGCACTTTCCTGACCGCGGTGCTGCAGCGCATGCAGACCATAATAGGAGAGCGAAGCGGCTTCGGAGTGACCATACACTCCGAAAACGCCGCATTCCTCCCCTAGCTTATCGAGCAGCCCGTCACGGCTGCCCATATCTTCATTATAGTAATTGCCTGTCCATAGCTGCTGCTCCTGCAATGTCTTTATTTCATCAGACATGGAATCGCATCCTTCCAAACCTTTTGTAGTTGTTCAACCGGTGACTGGATGACTGGTTTAGCGTTAATGTGGATATGCAACTCTGTTCCTTGAACTTGACCTAATTGCTGATATGGCACGCCTTGTTCGGAAATCCATTGCTTCAAAGCTTCCGCTTTTTCAGGCGAAGCGCTGAGCAATATACGGGATTGGCTTTCGCTGAACAGTGCAATATCATTGCGCAGCTCCGTAGAGAAATCGACTTGAGCACCCAGGTTACCACTGATGCAGCTCTCAGCAAGAGCTACAGCCAAGCCACCATCGGATAAGTCATGCGCCGAAGCCACGAGACCTTTTTGAATACCGCCAAGCACGGTGCTTAACAGCTTTTTCTCAACATCCAGATCAATTTGAGGCGGACGTCCTTCTGTAACTCCATGGAGTACATATTGGAACTCACTGCCGCCTAATTCTGCTTTGGTGTCGCCGAGCAGGATAATCACATCGCCTTCTTTTTTGAAGGCTTGTGTCGTAATATGATCGGTATCATGAACCAATCCAACCATTCCGATAACAGGTGTTGGGTAAATAGCACCTTTGGAGTTTTCATTGTACAAGCTGACATTTCCACCGATTACCGGTGTATCCAGCTTGCGGCAGGCTTCTGAAATTCCGTCTGCGGCTTTCTCCAGCTGCCAAAAAATGTCCGGTTTTTCCGGGCTACCGAAGTTCAGGTTATCTGTAATCGCCAGCGGCTCGCCACCGGAGCATACATTGTTACGAGCTGCTTCCGCAACCGCAATCTTGCCTCCCACTTCTGGGTCCAGATAAACAAAACGTCCATTGCAATCGGTCGACATGGAAAGCGCCTTGCGTGAGTCTTGGATCGTTACAACCGCCGCATCCGAACCCGGACGAACCGCAGTGCTTGTACGCACCATGTAATCGTATTGATTATAAACCCATTCCTTGCTGGCTACTGTCGGGGAAGCCAACACCTTTTTCAAAGCATCATTCAGATCCGTTACTTCAGCATACCGATTCGTATCCACCTCAGCATTAGCCAGATAGTACGCAGGTACTTGAGAAGGCTTATTATATACAGGAACTTCATCAACCAATGCCGTAACCGGCATGTCCGCAACCATCTCACCCTTGTGGAACAGCTTAAGCGCTCCGTCATTGGTTACTTTACCAACCTTTGCACAATGCAATCCCCAACGTTCAAAAATCGCTTTAGCCTGCGCCTCATCCTTAGGCTCAACAACGAACAACATCCGCTCCTGTGATTCGGACAGCATCATTTCATAAGGCGTCATGCCTTCCTCACGCTGCGGCACCTCATCCAGATACAATTCCATACCGTTACCTGCTTTGCTCGCCATCTCGGCACTCGAACAAGTAAGCCCGGCTGCACCCATATCCTGAATGCCTAACACGATACCTGAGTTAATCAAATCCAGACACGCTTCCAATACCAGCTTCTCCATGAACGGATCGCCTACCTGTACAGCAGGACGCTTCGCTTCGGACTCCGCAGTCAGTTCCTCCGATGCAAAAGTCGCACCATGAATACCATCGCGACCTGTAGCCGGTCCGACATAAAACACCGGATTGCCGACGCCTTTGGCAACACCCTTTTGAATCTTATCGTGATCGATCAACCCTACACACATCGCATTAACGAGCGGGTTGCCTTCATAGCTTTCATCAAACATAACCTCGCCGCCGACCGTTGGAATCCCGATACAGTTACCATAACCGGCAATCCCCGATACGACATGCTCGAACAAATATTTAACACGGTCATTCTTGAGATTACCAAAACGCAAACTGTTCAGAACAGCAATTGGACGTGCGCCCATGGAGAAAATATCACGGATAATTCCGCCCACGCCTGTAGCTGCGCCTTGAAACGGCTCGATAGCAGACGGATGATTATGACTTTCAATCTTGAAAACAACAGCTTGATTATCGCCTATATCGACGATCCCCGCACCCTCACCTGGACCCATTAATACCCGTGGTCCTGTTACAGGAAACTTACGAAGAACTGGCTTCGAATTTTTGTAGGAGCAATGCTCGGACCACATAACGCTAAATACGCCAATTTCCACATAATTCGGTTTACGTCCGAGGAATCCGCATACTTGATCATATTCCGCGTCTGTGACACCCATCTGCTTATAAAGCTTCTGCTCTGCAATTTGTTCCGCGTTTGGCTCTTTAACCGTTAACTGCTGCGCCATGTTGTTCCCTCCAAGTGCTCAAGATCGATGTAAACATCCGCTTGCCGTCCGCCGAACCCAACAATTCTTTTACTGCGCGTTCCGGATGCGGCATCATACCAAGTACGTTGCCCGCTTTGTTGCAAATGCCTGCGATATCATCCACAGAACCATTCGGGTTATTGCCTGCTTCATAACGAAAAACGATTTGATTGTTCGCTTGCAGTTCTGCAAGAGTAGCATCGTCACAATAGTAGTTGCCTTCGCCATGAGCGATTGGAATGTTAACCAGCTCACCTTTGTTGTACTCTTTTGTAAACGGATTTTCGTTATTGTCCACCTGCAGCATAGCCGCATGACAGCGGAATTTAAGCGAATTATTACGAAGCATGGCACCAGGCAGCAAACCCGATTCCAGCAAAATTTGAAAACCATTGCAGATCCCGATAATGTAGGTACCCTTCTCAGCCGCTTGCACAAGTGCCGTCATAACAGGAGCAAAACGAGCTATAGCGCCTGTACGCAAATAATCTCCGTACGAAAAGCCACCCGGTACAATAATACAGTCATACTTGGACAAATCGGTTTCGGTATGCCATACATATTCAACAGGCTGCCCGATTGTTTCTTCAACCGCTTTGTAGCAATCGATATCACAGTTGGAGCCTGGAAACACCAATACAGCGAAATTCATGATACTCTAATCCTCCCTTTATTCACCCGAAGTTTACCCTCCCAAACCCTCCCTATAGGGAGGGCCCCAAAGGGCGTTGCCCTCTGGACTCCCTTGGCATGTGTGCAAACTGGAGTGTTCTCGGGGCGCTTATCGTCCCTATCGGGACACGCTTGGCTTGGGTGATACGTTTCGTACGCATACTGTGCTTATGATGAGCGCTTCCGTCCCTTAAGGGACACGCTGAACTTTTGGTGCCGAGTGTTAACTCTTTAACATCAACTGCTTTAAACAGATCAGCATAGCTTCGCTCGCTGATGGTTGGCCTGACGGCTGGGGTTGAAGAGATTAAACCAATTCGTAGCGGTAGTCTTCGATGACTGTGTTCGCTAGAAGCTTTTCACACATCGATTTAACACGCTGCTCAGCTTCTGCACGATCAGCTGTGCCTAGTTCAAATTCTAAATATTTGCCTACACGTACTTTATCCACTTCTCCGAAGCCCATGGAGTGAAGTGCGCCTTGTACGGCTACTCCCTGAGGGTCGAGAACGCTTTGTTTGATCGTGACGTATACGGTTGCTTTTAACATGGGGATGAATCCTCCTTAGAGTTTTCGCAGAAAACTTACTTCGTAAGCATCTACTAAGTTTTCGCAGAAGACCTACTTTGTAAGCATCTACTGAGTTTTCGCAGAAGACCTACTTTGTAAGCATCTACTATGTTGCGCAGAGCACTCGCTTCGCAAGCGCCTGCTTGAGAATGGTTTTATATAATTAAGGTACTTAATATTAGAGGCTTGTGAGCTTTGGTTTAAAAGTTCGGTGAATCATGAGCGGAGCGGCCAAAGTGTTCTGGAGATAGCGAAGCGGTGCCTTTGTTCAAGAATTTCTACAGCTAAATATCTTATAAAATATAAGAAATCCTTGAACAACAGCAATCGTAAGAATCTTTGGCCGTGCAGCGGAACTTATTCACCGAACTTTTAAATTTTCACTTAACTAGCAGCTCATAGATGCTTCTGTAGCGGCGGGAGGTTTCCTCAACGACATCGGCGGGCAGCGGGTCGGGCTCGCTGTTTTTATCCCAATTCGTGCTGGACAGATACGTACGAACCGGTTCTTTATCCATACCATCGATTTCGATATCGAAGGCGTACTTTTCTTTGGCCCAGAAACGTGAGGAATCCGGTGTGAAGATTTCATCGATCAGAATGATTTCTCCATCAATGAGTCCAAACTCGAACTTGGTATCGGCTAATATGATGCCTCGCTCTTCACAAAAGCGATGAGCGAATTCATAAAGCATAATGCTCTTGGCTTGCAGCTGCTCGGTCAATTCGGCTCCGACCAGTTCTTTCATCCGTTCGATCGAAATATCTTCGTCATGACCCACATCGTTTTTGGCTGCAGGCGTGAAGATCGGCTTCTCGAAGCGTTCATTTTTACGCAAACCGCTCGGCAACTTTTGTCCATTGATCTCGCCTGTTTGTACATACTGGCGCCAGCCTCCACCCGTAATATAACCACGGACGACACATTCGATATCAATACGCTCCGCTTTTTTGGTGACCATGAAGCGATCCTTCATGATCTCACGGTCTTTGACAATATCGCCCAATTGATCAACATCGCCATGTACGACATGATTCGGTTGAATATGCGCGGTTTGCTCAAACCAGAATTTACTTAAAGAGTTGAGCACATTACCTTTGTCCGGCACTGCAGGTGACAGCACCCAATCGAATGCCGAGATCCGGTCCGTTACTGCGATCAAATAATGCTCCCCTAAATCATACAGCTCACGAACCTTACCTTTGTAGATCAGCGGTGCGCTCAGATAAGATTCGGCGCTCGAAATCGCCTTTGTTGAGACCATCGTTTGTGGTCCTCCCCTAAATTTATTATTCGGTTAAGCCCAAACGTTTGAATATCGTATCAACATGCTTTAAATGCCAGGTTGGGTTAAAGCAATCATCAATTTCTTCCGCACTCAGCTGCTCACGGATTACAGGCTCATTCTCAATAATATCGCGGAACGAACGCTGCTCTTCCCATGCCTGCATGGCACGAGGCTGCACGGTATCATATGCTTGCTCACGGCTGTAGCCTTTGTCGATCAGCTTGGTCATAACACGTCCGGAGAACGGTACGCCATAAGTGCTTTGCATGTTGCGCTTCATGTTTTCCGGGAACACGGTCAGGTTCTTCACAATCGTCCCAAAACGGTTCAGCATATAGTTCAGCAAAATCGTTGCATCCGGCAAAATAATCCGTTCTACAGACGAATGCGAGATATCGCGTTCATGCCATAAGGTTACATTCTCGTAAGCTGAGACCATATGACCACGAATGACGCGGGATAAGCCTGAAATGCTTTCACAGCCGATTGGATTACGCTTATGCGGCATAGCGGATGAACCCTTTTGACCTTTGGCAAAAGCTTCCTCAACTTCGCGAACTTCACTCTTCTGCAATGCACGAATTTCAGTCGCGAATTTATCCATGGACGTTGCAATCAGCGCCAGTGTCGCCATATATTCAGCATGACGGTCACGCTGCAAGGTTTGCGTCGAGATTGGAGCCGCTTTTGTACCCAGCTTCTCGCATACAAAGGTTTCAACAAAAGGATCGATATTCGCATAGGTACCTACTGCGCCGGAAATTTTACCGTACTGTACACCGTCCGCCGCCAAGCGAAAACGCTCCAGGTTCCGCTTCATTTCTTCCAGCCACAGGGCCATTTTCAAACCGAAGGTTGTCGGCTCGGCATGTACGCCATGTGTCCGTCCCATCATCGGTGTATCTTTATATTGAATTGCTTTATTCCGCAATATTTCAATAAAATTAAGTAAATCTTTTTCCAAAATTTCGTTAGCCTGTCTTAGCAAGTAACCTAGTGCCGTGTCCACAACATCTGTCGAGGTCAAGCCATAGTGTACCCATTTACGCTCAGGTCCTACCTTTTCGGATACCGCGCGCGTGAATGCGATCACATCGTGACGGGTTTCCAGCTCAATCTCATAAATACGGTCGATGTCAAAAGCAGCATTTTTGCGCAACTCCACTACATCTTCCTTCGGGATGACCCCAAGCTCAGCCCAGGCCTCGCAAGATAACAGCTCAACCTCCAGCCAAGCATTAAATTTATTTTCCTCTGTCCAAATCCGGGCCATTTCTGGCCTGCTGTAGCGTTCAATCATTGATTAATCCCCCGTTCTTCATGCTAGCTATTCATTCGTATTCCATATGCCTGAGGCTTCAATCCATTGCAAGGCTTCATCAACTGAAGGTGCAAGCACGTTCAAATGACCCATCTTCCGATTGTCCTTGGCCTCCTGCTTACCATACATATGTAGCTTTGCTGTGATGCCACTGCCAACCTGCTCCGATTCAGGCTGCATGATCCAGTCCATCGCGGGCTCGACATGCTGACCCAGAATGTTACCCATGACAACCGGTGTAAGCAGCTCCGTTGAGCCCAGCGGCAGATTGCAGATCGCTCTCATGTGCTGCTCGAACTGCGAGGTTTTGCAAGCTTCCATTGTATAATGACCGGAATTATGAGGCCGCGGCGCTAATTCATTCACATAAAGCTCGCCTTCGTGTGTGACAAACATTTCGACTGCAATCAGTCCAACCACATTTAATGATTCCGCAATTTGAATGGCCAACTGCTCGGCTTCCTGCTGCACAGCCTCATCCATGCGGGCAGGTACGATCGACAGATGCAAAATATTATTCACATGTATATTTTCCGCTGCGGGAAATGCCTTAACTTCTCCTCTTGGGCTTCGCGCCGCAATCACGGATATTTCTTTGTCAAAGTCGATAAATTGTTCGAGAACCAGCTCAGTTCCAGCCCGGCTGATTTCTTCATAAGCTTCATCAGCTTCATCAATCGAACGTATTACCCACTGTCCTTTGCCATCATAGCCGCCTGTCGCTGTCTTCAGCACACAAGGTGTGCCCAACCGCTGCAGCTCCTCACGAAGCTGTGCACTGCTCGCAATCTGCGCATAAGGCGCAACCTTGACGCCAGCTGATTCAATCGCCTGCTTTTCACGCAAGCGGTGCTGCGTAATATAGAGAAGTCGGCTGCCCTGAGGCACGTAGGATTCCTCCATAAGAAGCTCAGTCACTTCGGCATCGACATTTTCGAATTCATAGGTGATCACATCCGACTGCTCGGATAACATCCTCGCTGCCTCAATATCATGGTAAGCGGCCACAATTTGTCTGTCAGCCACCTGACCACAAGGGGAATCCACCGTCGGGTCCAGTGTAATAAACCGATAGCCCATCGCGCGTCCCGCCAGTGCCATCATGCGCCCAAGCTGCCCACCGCCTAACACACCAATGGTGCTGCCAGGACGTATTATCTTTTTGGTGTCTCTTCGATCATATTCACTCATTCCAGCACGCTGCTTTCTGTGATCTTCTCACGAGTCCGTTCACGACGCTCACGTACCTTTTGCTGCAGCTCAGGATCGAACGCTCCCAATATTTGCGCTGCCAGCAAGCCTGCATTCGTGGCTCCCGCATGACCAATCGCTACGGTGGCTACAGGAACACCACCTGGCATCTGAACAATAGACAGCAGGGAGTCCAGCCCATTCAGCGTAGACGTTTTAACGGGAACACCAATAACCGGCAGCTCCGTCTTTGCGGCAACCATACCGGGTAAATGAGCGGCGCCTCCCGCTCCTGCTATAATGACCTTCAAACCTCGTTCTACTGCAGATGCTGCATAGTCAAACATTAAATCTGGTGTACGATGGGCAGAAACAACCTTTTTCTCATAAGAAACTCCCAGCTCCTCCAGCATGTCACAGGCGTGCTTCATGGTTTCCCAATCCGACTGACTTCCCATAATGACTCCAACAAGAACAGACATTTCGACCTCCATAAATGGTTACTTTTGAAATACGTGCAAGCTTGAATGTGTATAGTATGAAAAGTCCGGCAGACCAAGATCACTATCATTGACCCACAGGACGGTAAAATAATCCCAAGCGCAAGCTAAGGCCTAACACCGAAGTGCTGACCTTTCATTTTCGTTATTTCGACAAGTTTAGATCAAAAAAAGAAAGCTTTTACGTGTTTAGTTTACAGGGATAGCGAGCGGCTGTCAACCTGAGAAGACGAACATTATACGAAATAATCATATGAAAAGTTCGCATTTCCAAAGCAGTTTGCTACATTCTCTCGATCTTGCTCGCTTTTTGCTTCATTTTAACTAGTTGAGTATAGGTTTCTTGGACTTCCTCTGCGTTCAACTCCCCTAGTGCAAGCTCATCCGTCGACATTTTTTGCCAACGCTCCACCATGTGCAAGCCAGAATCGATCCACTGCGTCTGGTCCACATCTGCATCCAGTATGAAAAATAACGTGTCCTCCGCCTTGGCCAGCCGCCCCTTACTCTCATAATAATGAACCAAAGGCTTCAGAACCCGCAGCGGCATCATTCCAGACTTGACGACAGCAAGCAGGTCTTCGATCCGTTCCTCCATCTCCTGCTCTATTTCAGAAGCTTCTCGCATCCATCTCATTTCGAGCAAGAGCTCCAGTGACTTCATGTAACATGCCATACCTTCAGCTTCTTCCTCGGCATCAACCAGTAAATCGCCCTCTGCCTTAAGCATGTCACTGAGCAGTAGGCCTTTACCGGCATCGAATTGACCCTGAGTCGTTAGCAATGCCATCAGGTCCTTCACGGATAAAGCAAGCACTAGCTTGGAATTCAGCCCCAGCAGCTGCTTCATTGCCTGTGTCAACAGCTCCATCGCTTCCGCAAATTGCTGGTTTCGCCGCTTGAACAGCACCTGACCCAGTGTCATCGAAAATTGTTCGATCATTCGCATCAAATAATCCCGTTGGTACAATGTGGTCCCTCCCAGCTATGAATTTGATTCGTATAAGTTCATTGTACCTTATTGGGGAGACGATTGAAAAAAGTCATGATGGTACAAAAAAGAACCGTCGCCGAGGGATACTCCCTAAGCTATGGTTCCATGGATTTTCTCGTAAGTACTTCTATTGGACAAGCACCGCTCCCACTTGTTTCAGAAGCATCCGTACATCGGTTTGATCAAACTTATTGTCACCGTTCTGATCAACTTTATTATTAATATCTATTAACACGTTGTTTATCGTTCTACGTGGGAATGTGAGTACTTCACTCGTAACCATTCCGTTTTTCACTGCAATCGCTTTTAGTGTCTGTGTCGATAGCAGATTTATTTTATTGCTGGCATTGTATAAAGTACTAGCCGTCGTGGGAACAGAGCCCTCCAGTGTGTAATAGATCGCTGCACCCGCTGTTGATGTGGACAGTGAGAATTGCTTCGTTGTGTCATTCGTAATTAAAGAATCCACTGTAGGAGTCGCCACTTTATTCGCTTCGAACACGCCATAAGTTGAAAAATGTGTTACTTTTGCAGACGCAACTCCCGTGTTATCGATCTCTGTTTTTTGATACTCCCAACTAAGAGTCGATGGATTATAGTAAAAGACGCCAACTTTGCTTCGATTCGCATTGGCATTCGTTGGAATCGAAACCTTCACCGGATGTAAAGGGTCAATCGTGATCCCTGTCAGTGTAAACTCCAAAGTTTTACCGGCGGAAACTAAACCTGTTCCGCTAGTATTCAGCGGGGTCACTTCCGTAACCGACACCTTGGCATTAGGGCCAAAAGTCGATCCTGTAAAATCGATCGTAGTTCCATCCGACAACGTAATTTTTGGAGCTGCTGTTGTTACAGGAACTTCCTGCTGACCACCAGTCGATCCACTAACAGCTCTTGTGATGGTTAATGAGTAGGTTAGTTTAGTAGTACCATCAGGTGCAGTAACTACAATCGTAAACACATTGGCCCCTTCGTTCAAATTGACCGGTTGGCCCACTGAAACATCATTGCCAGTGCTCAATTTGATCGTTATCTTAGCTCCCGATTCATAAACAGCGTTCGTTATCGTGGTCGTGTACACTGCGTTCGATACACTCGTAGATAAATTTCTATTGGCATCTGGAGAGATTGTTACGCCTTCAACTTTCAACGAGCTTAAAGTAGCATTATTAAACGATGCAGGAGCCGCACGTGTAATCTTGATATCATAATTCCTTCTAGATATGTTATCAGCGGCAAGTCCATGCACGTGTACCGTCGTAACCCCTTCTGGAAGATCAGTAACCTTAATAGTCATGGGAACTGTCACAGAGGCTTGGGCCGTCCCCCCTGATGGCTGATCAATACTGTCAACTACAAGAGATGCTGTTGTATCTGTCATAGTGACATCAAGCGCTGTATTCTTAATTTCATTGCTGACACTTAAACTAAAAACTGGCGGTTCGACAGTGCCTGAGTAGCCTAAGGCAGTAGTTTGAAGCTTGATCGATGCTATATTGGCATTGCTCGAAAGGCCAGTCAGCGCAAGTGTATATGGATTCATCAAGTCCCCATTACCTCCGCTGACGGATAAGCCAGACTTCAAATAAACGACAGGATGAACTTCCTTGCTGGACCAATCCGTCTCCAAGCTGCCTGCTCCATCAACATTATAAATGTAATAGCTATTGCCGGCATGTGCAGGGTTCATTAAAAACCATCTTGATTCCAGAAACGGATTCAACACCCCGGTACCTGATAGTGCTTGATATTGTGGAATCGATAGCAGCCCTACCGCTGCCTTGACTCTATACTCATCACTCCATCTTGATACTGATCCTGCTGAATACATTGTGTTATCAAATGGATACAAGGAAACGTTGCTGCTTTCCGCTCCCAGACTAGTTAAAAAATCATGATTTAAGTAATGGGCAATGCTGTATTCAGCCATAGGATCAAAACGATATCCTCCATCTCCCAACTCTGTACTCCATGCAGAACCGTATTCACTCCATTCGCAGCTGCTGGATTCATATTCATGAACGCATCCCGTATACGGTTCCAGAAGGATCAACTGCCGCTTCACCGCATCTGACAGTATCCATTTCTTCCCTCCGAATAGAACAATACTGCCGTTGTTAATACTCGTCAGGTTGTTACTATGCTTGAGAACCGGTCCTTCTTTGAAAATAACTAGATGATAGTCCATATAGTCTCCGGTTGCTGAAACTTTAATCTTCAAATCATTGCTGCCAAATGCCAAATTGGAAAAAGTGATTTCCCCACTGGTAGAATCCGTAGGCGTATAAACCGCTCTCGAATCTTCTGGCAAAATAGCCGCGGCGACTGATTTGGTAAGATTGATCTTCACCGTGTTCACTGATGAACTTACCACTGTATCATATTCATAATGCGCATCTGAAAAAACCGGACTCAAGGCCACAATTGCAGAGCTCTCATCTTTGACCGCCAAGCTTGCCAGACTAAGCTTATCATCATAATTAACCGTGATTTGACATACCTCACTTGCATTTCCCACAGCATCGTAATATTTAACATAAATGGTTTTGGGGCCTGCGCCTGGTGAAAGCAGATAGGGGACCTGGGGCTTGTATTCTAAACTATCGTAGCCATAAAAATCATTCGAATCCGATACTTCATATTCGGCAATTACTCCAGAACCAACATCAGTTGCTGACAAATCAAGCAAGATAGAGCGGCTGTACGTTGTTCCTCCGGCTGCGATTCCATGAACGGCAACAGACCCTGTAGGAGCTATATCATCCTTAGTATAAGTAACATCCGCCCAGTCAAGCTGGCTTTCGATGACACCTATTCCGATTTGTTGAGTGTAAGAATCCCCTTCTCGAATCACCGGATTATTTATCCCTGCATCCTCAGTAAATTCCAGTGTTACAGTCTGACCTGC
Organism: Paenibacillus sp. FSL H7-0331; assembly: GCF_001956045.1. Next base: position 34,927 of record NZ_MRTH01000050.1, read on the forward strand.
TGCAATATGGGTATCAGAACTAGGTTCAATAAATAGATATCCGTCCATGCCGACGCGTGAAACTGCGATACCGTTCAGACGTACCTTGGAGGGGTCTATTGATTCTAAAGAATCATCTAGCTCCATGGGTGAAGACATTATTAGAGCAGTATCAGAGTCGATTGCTTGTCTCGCTTGGAAGGTTAGCTTGTAGTTTACTTTATGGATCCCTTCGTACAACTTGCTAAGAACTACTGTTAGTGTACTGCTTTCTATGGTTACCGGAATACTAACAGGATCTGTATCCGACGAAGTCCACAGGAGAATACTTTTTGTACCCCCTGTTACAGGATTCGATAATGCTTCTTTGATAATAGACAATTTCACTACAGATCCGGCAGACACAACATTTGCAATCTGGATTTGTAACTGTTGTCCGCTAACAACAATGGAGCTTGCTGCCAAATCGTTAACCGTAACGATAGGAATATACTGATAGATTTGATTAGTAGCAAAATTAATATGTTTATGATCCTCATCATTATTAATTTTGAAATCTGCTGGATAATTAATGGTTATCACACTACCGCTACTCAATGCGTTTGTGGCTGTGAATTGAAAGTCCCATGTATTGTTATTTCGTGCAAGTATGGTTTCTGGATACGTAGAAACCGTAGGCGAACTGACAGAAGTTCCTGCCACAGCCTGTGCCTTGTCCACATATAACAGCATCACCCCTGCCAATACAACAATCAGGCAGCCAATAATGGCCATTGCCTCTTTCAAAACCAATGTTTCCGCTAACCTCCGTTTGAATTTGAAACCCAAGTATGTACGCATAAACCATTCATTCCTTCTTTCTATATAAACTATTAATGATGATTATTGTTAATGATATCTACTATCTAGTTTATCTTATTTTTAGAAAGAAATCTTTATTTCCATTGTTAAATTTCATACATTTCCTATGTGAATTTGGTTTATATACTCCTGAATATACACAAATACATCCCTCTTCGCAGTATGCAAGGAGGGATGTACATATTTTCCATATAAATTCCATTTAAATAGGTGCTGTACCTTACTGCTGTAATGTCTTCACAAGCCGTTTGGCCACACCATTAGGCGTCTCAATAGTTTCATATAATTTAATGGTCAATGGATATTCCTGCTGCTCGCTCTTGATGTTGCTGATCTGAATCGTCTGCTCGCCGCTGATCAGCATGTCGGTTCCTGTGAACGGTACCGATTGCGAACCGAGTGTCCGACCCAACCCATCAACAAGCTCAATCGTGAATTTCGGGAAGTTGTCATCGACGACGACATCCTCAACTCGGTCTACAGTCAAATTCATCTTCATCTTATATGAATAGGTTACAGGTAATCCGGCATTGGTATATGCAGACATCGTCCAATCGTTTAATGTGACATTAAATGGATAGAACGCCATCACGGAGCTATCCACATCATCGATCTGTACAGCGGTTTGGAATCCGGCAATCGTCGTACTGTAAGGCGCAGAAGTCAGATTGTCCAGCAGCTTGATACCAAGCTGTTCACCCTTCTCCGAGGCTGGAACCATAAACGAATAGCTCACTACATAGCTCAGGTTCGGCATCAAATTAGCTGCTGTTGCCGTTTGGCGAGAACCTGCATAGCTGGAGCCGTCGCTGCCTACCAGCTCTGTTTGAAAAGCGGGAAGTGTAACGGTTTGATCGCTTTTATTTTGCAATCTGAATTTGGCGACTACGCTTTTAAAGCCTGACCCTGTATTCTCATGCATATGAAGCTCCATTAAAGAGACCTGCGTGCTGGAATCCAATAAACGGTTCAATGGATCGAAGGCAATCGGAGTGCCTATTGCGTATGCAGGCAGCGTGTTAGGTAAAGCAACAGCATCTGCCGCCACTTCGATTTTCAAGCGTCCGACATCAAACCCAGGCGTGCTGGACGGTGTTGCCGCAGCGGTACCTGCTGAACCCCCTACTGCTCCTGCTCCGGCCGTTCCGGTGGAAGCCGCAAAAGTTTCTGTCGTCATCATCAGCAAGCTTTGCAGCTTGATGCCTTTATCTGTCGGGATCAAATATTGAATATATTTGCGGTCACCCGCGGCCAGTACAATTGGATTCGCATCAGCTCGTTTACCGGCATAAATTTGATCTCCAGCTTTGCCATCCAAACGGAAGCCAGACACCGTTTCGCTAGCTGTACCCGGATTTTCAGCCAGCAGAGTTACGACCTGGGTATGCACACCCTTTTCATCCGTCTGCTCGGTTAAACTGGTCGTTGTGAATTTAATTGGAGATGGAGATTCAGGAACCATAAACGTATCTCCCCACGCTTTTATAAAAGCAGGATCGGTAATATCAGGCTTGGCGGCATTCCACACGGACGTTATGGGCAGGCTCAACCGAACTGTTTCCTGTTTGGGATACACATATTCATCCACTTCCACAAAAGACATCCCTGTTAACGTAATATCGTCCTGACGGTCTACTGTAACCATACCCGTTAGCTCCACATTTTCCATCGCCAGCATCGACTTCGGGTTGGATGCGCTAGGTGTAACCTTATATTCGCTGCCGTCAGAAGCTTGGACGCGAATTTCATAATCGGGAACCCGCTTCATCTGAGTCGTATTATTATGAAGACGGACAACCGTACCAATACGTGTGCCCTCAGCTGATTTACTGATGGACAAGCTTTTTATGCTCGCTTGAATCGAGTCTGTTAACGGATAGGCGGCTGCAGTTGGCGTAAGTACTTGTGTCTGTACCTGTGTTCCTGACTCCTGTACAGGTACAGCGTCTGCCAGTGCCAATGAAGGGACAGCTGATATGACTAAAGACATGGACAGCAAGGTGCTGCCGAGCGTAGTTTTCCATTTCGGTGCTGCAGTTAAGTTCTTTCTCATGTTTGTATAGCCTCCTCTAAGTTCAAGGACAGAAATCGACGCTGCTGACTTCTATCCTTACTGCTCTGTTCAATCTGATTAAATCCGTGTTCCGACATATGGGCTTCTGTATGAATATTGACTGGTTAATCCGTATTCCGTTTTTCTACCTTTTCATATCTTCCTCTGTATATTTATCTATTTATCTATCTCTATCTTTATCATTCTATAATTGCTTTTATGGATTTCTAACGGTTTGGTTACTTGGCAACTTCAACCTTTTGCCCATTTTTCAGTTGATGCTGACCGGAAACAACTACAGATTCTCCTGCTTTCACACCCTCCAACACCTCCTGATATGCATCCTTGACGCGTCCAAGCTTGACCGCACGTTTCTCTACCTGATCACCATTCAGTATGAAAACAAAGGCTTCATTACCCTCTCTGACGATGCTCAAGCTTGGAACAGCAAGTCCCTGCTCCTCCTGAGGACTGGTCAATTGCAGCTGAACACGGCTGCCTGGCTTGATCGAACCATCCGGATTTGCCAAATCCAGTTCAATCGGAAAAGCTTTTGTCGTGCTGTTCATCTGATTGGCAAGGAACGTCACCTTGGCTGTTTTTTTGTTGGCAGGGTTATCCGCACTATAGAAGGTGAGCTCCTGCTTGTTATTAACCAGCTTGGCTGCTGACTCTGTCAAATCGGCTTTGATTTTGAGAGGGTCAAGCTGTTGTACCTGACCAATCTTGGCTGTGCGGGACATATTCATACCTACCTCAGCTGTCAGATCTGTTAAAACACCCGTAATCGGCGCCTTGATCTCATAATTGCCGACAGCATTGGCCGCGTCCTCTACACTTAGCCGCGCTGTTGCTACCTGTGATTCCTGAGAAGCAATCGGGTTGGTTTTATCCAGGGCATCCAGCTTGTTCTGAACAGATTGCACATCCAACCGCGAGTTAGTCACGAGCGTTTCCGCCTGATCCACTTGACGTTTGGTCACCGTACCGGCCTCAAAGTCATTGCGAGCTTTGTTATAGTCCTTTTCCACATTACTTAATTGCTCATTAGCCTTGACCAGCGAGCTTTGCAGATCAACCCGGCTGTTGTTCTGATCTTCAATCGATTTGCGAAGTGATTCCTCCGCACCTTTAAGTGATTGCTCTCCCTTTTGCATTTGCAGGCGGGCATCCCGAGCATCCAGACGGACAATAACATCACCCTGATTGACGAGTTCACCCTTCTTCTTCAAAACCTCCAGAACCTGTCCGTCGGCTTTGGGGATGACATCAATTTGTACTGCGGCGCTGACATCCGCGATTTGTTCCTTGGGATCACCCATACTTTGCTGTACAATGGCAGCTACTTTAACTGGTCTGTTCTGCGACTGCACGGCTGCCGCTGCCTGCGGCTGTGCCGGGCTTGAGCACCCCGCCGCCAATGCGGTGACTACTAGAAGAATGCCGACGGTCCTTGAGCCACTACCGAAGCTTTTCTTTGACATGTGATTATTCATATCCCTTCTCTCCCTTACATCTCTATAGTTGTATTAGCTTTTGATTTTGGCTTGCGCTGCCTCCATTGACCCATACGCTTTTTGCTCGATTCAATTAACTCATAAACGACTGGCACAACAACCAGCGTTAGAATCGTGGATGTCGTCAGACCCCCAATTACAACAACGGCCAAACCTTTTGAAATCAATGTGCCTTTTGTCAATCCAAGTGCCAAAGGCATCATTGCCATAATCGTAGCCCCTGCTGTCATAATAATCGGTCTGAACCGAACCATCCCTGCCTCTACAAGCGCATGGCGTACAGTGTATCCCTCCTCACGCAGCTGCTGGGCGCGGTCGATAAGCACTATGGCATTGGTAACGACAATACCGATTAACATCATAAAACCGATCATTGAGGTCACATCGAGCGACTGCCGGGTGATTAACAATCCCAACAACCCGCCAATTGCCGCCAACGGTAGGGAGAACAGAATCGCGAATGGAGCACCCGCATTACCAAAGGCTAATACCATTACGAGATATACGACAGCGATAGCTACTGCCATAGCTACAAACAATTGTGAGAAGCTCTTATTGATATCGGCGCTTACTCCCTTAACTTCGCGGGATATGCCATCAGGCAGTGCCACCTTGCCAAGCTCACTAGATATCTTCGTACTGACCGCCGATTTATTGACCGAATCTATCTTGGCTGTGATCTTCAGTACTTGCTCCTTACTCTCACGTTGAAGGGACAACGGAGCTTCAACCTCCGTCAGCTTCGCAACCTCATTTAAATAAATCGTTGAGTTTTGAGCTGTTTTGAGCGGGATTTTTCCCAGCTTTTCGATTGAATTTTTATCTGCTTTGGATAGCTGTACAGTTGTTGTATAAGTTACATTGTCGAACTGGATATCTCCAAGCTGGTCCTTCATAATCCAGCTTCTTGCGGTATCACGAACCTGTGAGGTGCTGAGTCCAAAGGTTCTAGCTTTACTTTGGTCAACTGTAATTTGCACCTGGGTCTTGGAATCACTGAGTGAATCTTCAACCTCGCTCAGCTCCGGATACTCCTCCAGTTTTTGCTTGATTGTGACAGCTGCTTCTTGTAATAAAAGTTGATTATCACCTTTTAATGAGTACGAGAAATCAGTTGATGAGACACCACCGCCGCCACCAGCCAGCGATTTGGGCGTTACTTCTGATCCTTTCGGCAGCTCATACAGAATACGTTCCTTGAAATCCTTTTTCACTTCATCGGGATCGGCCTGGGCATTAACCTCCGTATAAATCTCGGCCATATTGGCTACCTGATCCTTACCGCCACCGTAGCCTACAAGTGCTTCAACAAACGTAAACAGCGGCTGACCCTTGCTATCCTTGGCTTCCTGCATCATTGCCTCCAATTCCTTAGAAATCTGATCGGTTCCATTGATCGAGGTTTCATTAGGCAGCTTGACCTGAAAATACATCTGGCGTTCGGAACCGCTGCTTGGTATGAAGCTGACAGCCAAATTCGGAACAATCGCAGCTATCGATACGACAAACAACAATCCTGAAATAATTAATGTTTTAAAGCGATGGGACAAGCATGCTTTCAAGATCTTTTCGTACAGTGTCATGAATCTGCCTTTTTTGTTTTCGTCGTGATGGACAATCTTGTTATTATTAAGCACGAGCAGCTTGGCCATCATCGGGATTACTGTCAAGGCTACCAGCAAAGAAGCCAGCATTGCAGTAGCAACCGTGATTGCAAAAGGTCGGAATAGCTCACCCACGATACCACTTACCATCCCGATTGGAGCAAATACGCCAACTGTTGCAAGCGTTGATGAAGTAATCGCCATCGCTACCTGCTTTGTTGCGAGCTTGATGACCGATTCGTTACGCTCCTGTGCCTTCTGCAGCGATGCATATATATTCTCGATAACGACAATGCTATCATCGACGACCCGGCCTACCGCAATAAATATGCCTCCGAGCGTCATCGTGTTCAAGGTGATCCCGAATTGCGAAATAACGAGCAATGTGATCATAATCGATAAAGGAATCGATACAAGAACAATCAGCGTCATTCTTACATTTCGCAAAAAGATCAAAATCATCAAGGAGGCTAATAAAGCTCCTGTTATACCTTCCTTTAACATGCCGCTAATCGATTCCTTAACTTGATCGGCACTGTTATATACCGACTTAAAAGTTATATCAGGAATAGACGTTTCCCATTTCTTGATCAACAGGTCGGTCGCATCCGAAAAATCGACTGCGTTCGCATTGCTTGTTTTAAATAAATGAATCCCAAGTGCAGGCTTATTATCCAGACGTGCAATAAATTCTGAATCGGTCACAGCCTGAACCTTCGCTACCTGCTTCAGCATCAATGTGCTGCCATTGCCTGCGGCGATCTCCATATTTTCCAGGTTATACAGACTATCGATGTTACCTGTTACACGAGCTACCTTCGTATTACCGTTAAAATCCACGGTTCCGATGGCACCGTTAGCCAATGTGTTTTTCAAAGTCGTGCTCACCTGAACGGGAGTTAATCCAAAACTGGTAAGCGCATCGGCGTCGAGCTCAATATCAAGCGACGTTTCTCGCGCACCAATCGAATCGATATGATCCATACCAGGTATGGACTCCAAGCCCGGCTTGATTTGATCCTCATAAATTTTATCAAGCTCGGTCTGGCTCATCCCGTTGTCGGCATAAATGGCCAAGTAGTAGGCCGGAATCGAAGCAAAACCGAAGGTAGAAGCCTTAGGTCTTTCCGCCGTTGCAGGCAGTCTCACTTCCTGAACGAGACTCTCAATCTCCTGCTTTTTCTTATCGATATCTACACCTTGCTCGAATTGAACGATAACCGTTGAAATATTATCGCTGGAGGTGGATGTTAATGTGTCCAGGCCTTCAACATTGGAAATCTTATCCTCAATCGGCTTCGTGACCTCCTTCATCACGTCTGTAGGGGATGCCGGATAGGTCGTGGAAACCAATACTACCGGAAAAGAGATGTTCGGCATATTTTCAACTTTAATCGTATAAGCCGAATACAGCCCTCCACCTAACAGAATAGCGACTATAATCAAAATCGCCGCCACATTTTTCATTGAGAAGCTTGTAAGCTTGTTCATGGGTTTCCCTCCTGTGAGTCTTGCATCAGCATGAATGTAAGCTGAGCTTTTTCTGTAGTAAAACTGATTTCGTTCGCGTTAACAGTGATTTTTCTAACGAAATGTATGACTGACATCAATTAGCGCAAGCTAAGTTAACTAGCAAAACGACTAATTTCGTTGTTATCTGCAGCCAAGCATACATAACCAATATGAACTCAATATGAACGGTAGCGCTTTCTTTCTCTACCAAATACAAAAAAACCATGGAGAGCTTGCTCCATGGCATTAATCTTTGATATTGCAAAGTATTCATATCCTAAATATTTTAATTAATTACATTTACCGCTATCGATTTAATGCCCGATACTCGCGATTGGCATACTTGGCAAAGTAACTGAAAATGATGAGCCATTACCTGGCGCACTCTGAATACTGATTTTTCCTCCATGCAGCAGCACTATTTTATTAACAATCGCCAGACCAAGACCACTGCCGCTATGCTCGCCTGTCCGTGACTTGTCGGCTTTGTAGAAGCGCTCAAAAATTCGCACCTGATCTTCCTCGGAAACCCCGATCCCTTGATCAGAGATATTGACTGTGATCTCATTCGTGGTTTGCTTTACCTGGATATGGATCCATCCTCCTTGATGCGAAAATTTAATGCTATTCGTAATTAAATTCGTCCACACCTGATTGAGTAAATCCTCATCGGCACATATTTTGATACTGGGCATATTCAACTCAAATTCGATTCCTTTCGCAGACCATTGTGGCTCGCAAGCAACAATCACATGACGAATCTGTTCATCTAAGTCGTAGGTATGCGGCTGATAAGGATGATGCATGGATTCCAACGAAGCCAGCTTTAACAAATTTTCGCTCATACGCGACAAGCGCTCACTCTCCGATTGGATGATCTCCAGATAGTACAACCGCTCCTCATCCGGCATTTTATTGCTGCGAAGTGCCTTTGAAAATCCGGAAATCGACGTTAACGGCGTCTGAATCTCATGCGACACGTTGGATACAAAATCCTGCCGCATCTGTTCCAGTTGTTTGAGCTCCAGAGCCATTTCACTAAAGCTTTGTGCAAGCATACCCAACTCATCTTTACGCTTTCTCAGCTTCCAATCCATATTAAAATCACCCTTGGATATCCGTTTGGTCGCCTCAGTCATCACCCTCAACGGTTTAACCACATAACGTGCAGCCACGAAAATGAACAAGCTTCCCATCATCAGCGTAATTAGTAACGAAGTACCAACCACCTTCTGAAGCGCACCTTCCTTGTTGTGCCTTGAATATTGAAAAAATATCGCATAACGCATCGAATCCATCTGGAAGGGAATGCCCACTAAGATCTGATCGGGAAAACCGGTCTCGCTTCGGTACAGCTCTCCGCCCCGCACCAGATCGACCACCTGCTCAGCAATATCCACCTTTTCTTTGGGCTCGGTTTCCCCATACACGCTTTTATGTTTGTCATCGTCATATAAAGTAATATAAAAATCAATTATTCGACTGACACTAGTCAAATATTCATCGGTTTTATCTTTTTGCAGCAAGTTCAACGTATGTACCACGTCCTTGCCATTTCTCATCATCGTATCCTGGATCTCTTCCCTAACCAGGTTCGTATAAATTAAAGATGACAAAAAAAACGCCGATACCAACCCGAACAGAACAGCCGCCAAAAAAGTAAGCACCACACGTACATACAACGTTTTAATCATGACCTTACCTCAAGCTTGTAGCCCAGCCCGCGAATCGTCACGATACTGAAATTGTCACCAGCCTCTGGGAAACGCTCCCTGATTCTCTTGATGTGGACATCGACAGTCCGGTCATCCCCTTCGTAATCCATCCCCCAGATTTGTTCGATGAGCTGATTACGCGTAAAAATTTGATTAGGATGACTAAACAGCTTGAACAGCAGCTCGAATTCCTTTAGCGGCAGTGTGGTTCTTACCCCATTGATAATGATTTCATAGCTTTGCCGATTTAATTCAATATCTCCGAACTGTACCTTTTGCGAAGCTACGATACGGTATCTTTTCATCAAGGCCTTAACTCGTACAACCAGCTCCTCCGGATCGAACGGTTTTACCAAGTAATCATCGGTACCCAGTTGAAATCCTTTTACCTTGTGACCGGTCTCGCCCTTGGCCGTTATCATGAGCAGCGGCAGATTCGGATATGCTGCGCGCAGCTCGACACACAAATCCCATCCATCCATCTCCGGCATCATAATATCCAGAATAACGAGATCAATTCGGGTCCTCTCCATCTCCTGCAAAGCTTCCTTACCATGGCCTGCCTCTACAACATCAAAACCTTCCTGCCGTAAATATACCTTAATTAACTCACGAATATGAATATCGTCATCGACGATCAATATAGTGGCCACGAACATTCATTCCTTTCTAACACTTGATTCCCTACTATAATAAGCTGGTTATGCACGATTTTCTATGGAACTGAGAACACTAATATAGCATACCATCAATTTGCATACGATACCTAGTCAGACAGCGTCCCTTCCAACTTTTCACTTGAAAATATGATCTTAATTCGGTATAGTAAATATGTAAATTATTTTCTTTAATATATAAATATTAAGTAAATTATTTTCAAAAAGAAAGGGTCACTATGCCGGGAATTTTAAGCGCTATTCAAGAACAAATGGGCTCCATGAGCCGCAAAGAAAAAGAACTCGCCGCATATATTATTGACCATTCAGCCAGTATGACTCAGATCGGAATTACGCAGTTGGCCCAAGACTCGGGCAGCAGTACAGCTACCATATCGCGTTTTTGCAAGATTTTTCACTTTGCCGGTTTCACCGAATTTAAAATCAAGCTGGCAGCCGAGCTCGCCCAACCACCAGCAGCCGCCCAATCGTATCAGGACATCATCGCCGACAACTCGCTCAGCAATATCGTCGCGGCGATGGAGGCAAATCATGTGCGGTCCATCACGGATACAACTCGCCTGCTCGATATGAAGCAGCTTCAGAGAGCGATCGATGCAATTGCCTCTGCTAGACAAATTGACCTCTATGGTGTAGCTACATCAGGATTGGTAGCACAAGATTTTTATCAAAAGCTGATACGGATTGGCAAGCGTAGTGTCGCCTTTTCCGATCCGCATATGCAGGTGACATCTGCATCCAACCTGACCAAAGGCGACGTCGCCATTGGCATCTCCTATTCCGGGGAAACCACAGAAACCATCGCCGCGTTAAAATGTGCTTCTGAGTACGGAGCTACCACGATTTCACTTACCAAATTCGGCACCCATACGCTTACCTCACTTGCAGATATTTGCCTGTTCACTTCCACACTTGAGGAAGGCATGCGCCGTGGTGACATGGCGTCCCGAATTGCTCAGCTGCACGTCATTGATATTTTATTTGTAGGCTTGTTGAGTCAACAATTTGACCAGTTCGTCCCACGGCTCGAAACTTCATACCAAATGGTCCGCAAATACCGTTAACAAAGGAGCACCACTACTATGCATATATTAACCTTCGATTCTCATCAAAAATTACATGAATCCGGTGCAGGCATTATCATCGGCATGGTACAAACCAATCCACGAGCTGTATTGGGGCTTGCTACCGGTGGTACGCCAATAGGCATTTATCAGGAAATCGTTAAAAGCTATCAACAAGGAATAGTCAGTTTTAAGGATACGACAACCTTTAATCTCGATGAATACGTCGGGCTGCCTGAGAATCACCAGGAGAGCTACCACAACTATATGAATACTCATTTGTTCGATTTGATTCAGTTGCAGCGCAGCCAAACCCACATTCCTGATGGCAATGCAGCCGATCTTGAAGCGGAATGCCAAAGCTATGATAAGCTGCTTGAGCAAGCGGGCCAAATTGATCTGCAGCTGCTGGGTCTGGGACACAACGGACATATCGGCTTCAACGAGCCTGACCATGCCTTGACTGGGGGCACACATATTGTGGAGCTTCGCGAGGAAACGCGCAAGGCAAATGCCCGTTATTTTGATTCTATCGACGAGGTACCGACACATGCATTAACTATGGGTGTAGGTACGATTTTGAAAGCCAAAATGATCCTGCTCATCGTCAAAGGTGGCGACAAAGCCGAGATCGTTCAACGCGCTCTGAAAGGTCCCATCACTACCGATTGTCCGGCATCCCTGCTGCAAACACATCCACATCTCGTCGTACTTCTGGATTCCGAAGCAGGGAGGTTATTGTAATGACCCTATCCCAACCCGATGTTTTTATTTATAATGCTGCAATCATAACCCCTCAAATCACTTTGCAAAAAGGTTGGATTCATCTCGTTAACGGCCTTATTCATGCAATCGGAACTGAACAGGAATATGATATCTACTCAAGTAAGCTTGGAGCAGATACAGAAAAAATAGATGCACACGGGAGCTGGGTGCTGCCCGGTTTTATAGATATGCATGTGCACGGCGGCTATGGCCATGACTTCATGGATGCCGATGCTGAAGGCCTCGATGCGATTACACGCTTCCACGGCATGAATGGTACTACCACCATGCTGGCTACGACTGTGACTGCTGCCAAAGAGGAGCTTGACCATGTATTGCAGCGGATAGGTTCATACCGTAATCAGATAATGCCTTATGCTCAACTGCTTGGCGTTCACTTGGAAGGTCCCTTTATTAATGCCAACTGGTGTGGTGCACAAAATCCTGCCTTCATCGTACCGCCTCACCCAGATTGGCTCTCGGATTGGACTCAGCGTTTTCCTGGGCTCATCCGTATGCAGACTTTGGCTCCTGAAACAGCAGGTGCTCTTGACTACATTGAAGCCTTGGTTGAGCATGGCATTATTGCTGCACTCGGTCATACCGATGCCAACTACGAGCAAGTCAACACGGCTATTGAGCACGGATTAAGTCAAGCCGTCCATACCTACAACGCTATGCGTGGGCTGCACCATCGGGAACCAGGCGCTGTCGGCGCTATTATGTCGAATCCGGCTATTCTTGGGGAAATCATTGCAGATGGACATCATGTCCATCCCACAGCTATTCGTTTACTTGTGCAAGCCAAAGGACCAGAGGGCGTACTATTAATCACTGATGCGATGTCAGCCGCCGGTCTGGGTAACGGAGAATATGAACTCGGTGGACTTGCTGTTATTGTTCGTGACGGTGTGGCTCGATTGAAAGAAGGCAACAGCCTCGCTGGCAGTACCTTAACGATGATCGATGCATTCCGCTTTGTTGCTCAACAGGTTGGTGTCAGTGTCGAAGATGCGAGTCTTATGGCCAGCGGTAATCAGGCTAGACAGCTTGGCATAGATCAGATTACCGGCAGCTTACAGCCTGGCTTGCAGGCTGATGTGCTGCTCGTTAATTCAGAGCTCGAGTTAGAACGGGTCTGGATCGGTGGACGTTCCATTCAGTAAAACTGAAAATACTATACGCAAAATAGTCTCGGTCCGTTATTACTACGGATCGAGACTATTTTGCTTTGTTCTTTCTTAGATCGAAGACAAATACAAACCCAAATACAAAAAAACAGCTGATCACTAAGATCAACTGCTTCATCGTGCTTGGCAACGTCCTACTCTCCCAGAACCCTGCGGTTCAAGTACCATTGGCGCTGAAGGGCTTAACGGTCGTGTTCGAGATGGGAAC
>NZ_MRTH01000051.1 GCF_001956045.1 Paenibacillus sp. FSL H7-0331
CAGCCAAAGGCTTGATCAACGGTTATGAAGACGGCACAGTGAAACCAAAAGTGAACACTACCCGCGCCCAAGCGGTCACGGTCATTCTCAGAGCTTTACAAGCGAAAAAGTAATAGTTCTAATGTGGGGGCTACTGCCGCTGAGCGCCAAACTGGTCGGCGCAAAATCTTAAATGAACGCATGAAAGAGGGACTTCCGCAGGCATGATTGATTGCCGGGGGATAGTCCCTTTTTTTTGTTGCAAATCAACGGTTTTATTACTGATTATGGTACAGAAGTAGATGTAATCTTCCCATTAAACAACGAGATAGTGAAATGTAATATACTTCACGGGCAGAAACGTTCGATCCCCGGCTACCGCTATCTTACGACCTTACAAAAAAGAGGTCGAACAGAAAGATCTGGTGACCTCATAATACGATTGGGCAGGATAGCTGAATGGGAATCGCATGTTTTATGGTATATTAATAGAAGATTAGACCGTGTTTTAACGACGAAAGGGATTGAAGAATTTCTCTGAACATAGTTATTTTAGGAGGTTACAACGTGGAAGTTTTTTTCAGATATTTAGCGTGTATTAATAACTCCAAACATCGCGACCGAACGGAGGAGATTTTGACGTGGGTTGCCAACAAATTCCCGAATTTGGAAGCGCAAATCAAGTGGAATACGCCAATGTATTCCGATCACGGCACATTTATTATCGGCTTTTCCACAGCGAAGCATCATTTGAGCGTTTCACCCGAAGAAGTATGCATCGCGCACTTTGCCGATAACATTGCTCAAGCTGGCTATAGATCTACCAAAGGCTTATTTAGAATACCGTGGAATGAGCCGGTAAATTACGAATTACTTGAGAGAATGATCGAGTTTAATATTTTGGATAAAGCAGACTATTCAACTTTTTGGCGGAAATAAAAAATGTTATTGAACTAACTGGGATACTTCATCCGTCCGCAAAGACGAGATTAGAATCGATTGTTTCAGTGTGATACAATTTCCCGTGCATGTTACCAATTTTTACTGGGGGACCATTATTAAATGAATATGTTCGTCTATATACGGAGGCGCGTTCGCTTGAAGCCATATTTCGTGCAGTTTGCAGGTTTCCGCATTGGTTTATCACCGTAACGGAGCGGCCTAGGCATAAGCAGCAGCTAATCAAACTACGGGTGCTCATAATGGGTAGTTTAATTATTTTTTGTCAAAATAATCATCTTGCACATTTAATTCGTTCAAACAACCAATAAATTTTTCCCTGAAATTATTATTGTTTTTATATTCCGGCCATGCAGCCTTATAATAAGGCAATAACTTCTCATGAGGGATAATGCCCCAATATAAAATAGAGCTTTTCATAATCTCCTTGTCGCAACCCATTAACATCTGTTCAATGATCTCCCAACTTTCTGATTTATCATTGCAACTGCGTGTGGCATAGATTGCGGTTGTTTGTATATTCGAGTCGTTGTGGCACAAAAAGGGCTTAAAGTTTTGGAGTGTAATCGCGCCGGAAGATTCCAAAACATACCCCACACGACGTAACGTTTCCGGGTCACGAACCCTGTCAAGACTTTGCAAGATCACTATTATAAAATCCTCTAAATCAAAAGATTTTCCATACCCGTTCAGAATCATTAAAGCTTGTAAAAAATCCTCATTTCTATCCGAATGCAAAAGCTCCAGAAGATAGTCTCTTCCCGCATCAACAGAGGTTTTGCAGATTAGCTGAATGGCTGTGGTGCGATCATTTTGTCTTTGGTCAGCAACGTTTTTTAAAACATCAATGGTTGGCTGCGAGATTTTTTTAAACTTGAACATTCCATCCAGCGCTTTTGATCTGATTTCTTCGTTAGGGGCGTTTTGATAAACTTGTATCAACGCATTTTCATCGCCCGGCATTCTGCTGCCAAACCACGCGATATCATAATCCAGAATAATTTCGTCCAGCCAGCGCTCATACCAGTCCAGAAAGTTGTCTTCATAGACAAAGAAAAAGGGATGATCAGGATAAAAATCTGAAGTGTAAACAATTTTCCCCCTGTGCTTCCCTTCAAGTACGAGATACATATCGTATTCACAACCTTGTGTGCCAATGCACAACATGCCACCCATCACCCTATCACGGGCGGTGTCGTATTCCAGGTCGGAGATGTCCTCATCATTGATCAGGGGGGCGGTCAGATGGTTCCATTCCTCTTTTGTCATTCCGGGATGCAGAACGCATTTTGCAGCGAGTGCATTTCTATCGGTACAGGAAGCTGCCTGTTCAATCGAATAAATCCCGTAATAAGGCCCGGCACCTCCATTTCCGACATTCGTTAAAAAATGTGTATAAGACTCCGGGAGTGAGACCGAATTTGTTGCTTGCCAGTCCGCAAGCTCTTTTACTGTAAGCTTGTCATAGACCCTGTATTTGTGTGATGATGCTCCAAACACCAAAAAAGCCGTATCTTTGCGCATAGCCTTTTTGAGTTTGTTTTTTATGCGATCCAGTTGCGTTTCTTTCTTCCAAAACCACATTTTGAATCCCCCTTGTTGATTATTGCCGGGCTTCCTTTGTTTGAATATCCAGCAATTTCAGCAGATGCGGAAATCGGTATTCTCCATACATACTCTGTATGTGCTGAGCAGCATCTGCCAGATCGATGCCGACAGAGGTTATATATAAAGGTTTGGAGCTGTTGCCGCGGTAAATCTTTTTGACAAAAGCTTCGTTGTCGCGAAAGGTATTTTTCGCAACACCGATGACTGGAATTTTCCCTGAAAAATTTGTGTAAACATAATGTCCGAGCCCGGGCTTTTTTTCATTGTTTAAGTACACATAGCCATCCACAACAATGGTATGTATTTGGTTAATATCAGTAAGTTTCATCAGTTCCTGTATGCAAGGGAGCTCTCGTTTATAGAAAAAACCAGGTTCGTATTCGTGCGGGTTTTCCGTATAAGACACGATGACTTCGTGTGGCGTAGAATCTTCCCAACATTGAAAAATAACTCCCACTGATTTCGCTTTATTTTCCTCATAATACACATCGACAGCGATGATCATGGATAGCGATTCCTTCCTTTAAGCTCATTTATGGCTATAGATTATAGCTAATATATCACATTTTTCCAGTAACGGGGAGCAGGAAAGGCCATCCTTTGCGGGATGGCCTTTAAACTTGCCGTTACAGACAACGCGATGAACCGTATCATAAGTAGCGGCAAATATCTGCTGCTATTACAATAGAACCAAGTAACCTTTTGCAACGATACTGGCACTTGTATATAGAATCTGAATACAGAGGAGGTGCAAGAGGTGCGACAGTGGATCGAGGAAGCTCGGCTTGGTGACCAAATTGCATGGGGGCGGATCGTGAAATATTTCGGTGGCATGGCATTTTCTGTAGCATATGGAAAATTAGGTGATTGGGGCCAAGCGGAGGATGCGGTTCAAGAAGCGTTCGCAGAGGCCTTTGCCAATCTCGCTAAGTTGAAGGATGCGGATGCGTTCCCGGGATGGTTCAAGACCATTATCGAACGTCAATGTCATCGCCTTCTTCGCCGTAAAAGACATTCCACGATGCCGATGGATGAAGCAAGTGCAATGGATGTAGAGAAATTCAATGTGGAATCTATCTTAGAAAAAAAGGAATGGCAGGAAAGACTTCATCAATCCGTCGAGGGTTTGTCTAGCAATTTAAAACTGGTAGTTCAATTATTTTATTTTCATGGGTATTCGATAAGAGAAATATCAAGTTACCTGAGTATATCTCCTTCCGTACTAAAAAAACGGTTGTTCGATGCCCGCAATAAGCTGAGGACGTCGCTAATTGTCACTGACTTTGTATCCATGTTCGACGATCTATACGAAGGGGGAGTATCAATGCTCCATATAGTAAACGGAGATTTTGTCGGTGATAAGTTGAGGAAGGGGAATATTCGCGGAGATATCTTGGTCTGGAGAGAAGTGTATCCGGTAGGTCCGGTATTCGTTGAAATGGGCGAGCCCATTCAGAGGTCGACAAGAGTGGAGTATTTGGAGAAAACCATGGGCATTCCGGCAGATGACTATGTGACAAATTGTAAGTCGCAAGAACAGATTCTGCAAAACTTCCACAAATACGATGAGGTTGTACTATGGTTCGAGCATGATTTATTTGACCAGCTCATGCTAAGCTTTTTGTTGCATTGGTTTTCAAGGCGGACACTAGGCCACACAAAACTGAATTTGCTGTGTATCGGCGACTACCCAGGTATTGATTTGTTTCGAGGATTGGGACAGCTTACAACTAAGCAGTTGGAAACATTGTCAGGTACGTGGCAGAGGATCGGACAAAAGGAGCTTGAGACGGGCAGAAGAATTTGGGAGGCATATGCCTCCCCGGATATAGAACGGCATGTTGAGCTTTTGCATGAAGACACATCGGAGCTGCCCTTTGCTCACGCGGCATTTGAGCTGCACTTATCCCGCCTGCCTTCGGCAATGAATGGGCTGGGGATTGTGGAGCAGACCATCTTGGAGCTTATTCGGCATGGGGTGAATACCCCGCGCGAGCTGTTTAAAGAGATAGGGAGCCGCTTAAGTGGGCTAGGCATGGGTGATTTGGAATTTTGGTATCGATTAAGGAATATGTCGGAACGACCGAATGCGCTATTAGAGATACGGGGGTCTCATACTATTCCTGATTATCGAAAGAAAACTACCCCATCCTTTGAAAATTGCGATATTTCATTAACGGAGGTAGGGATGGAAGTAGCCGCGGGAGTAAAGGACTGGGTGAAGGTGAAGGGAATGAATGAGTGGTATGGCGGTCTGCATCTACATGGTGATTTAACATGGCGCTGGGACCCTGAGAGAAAGCGGTTGGTTCATGGAATAAGGGAATAACTTGCCGTTACAGACAGCGTGGTGAACGATACCATAAGTGACGGCGAAAAATAGGGAGTTTTTCATAAAAAGCAATCTCGAAACGGTTACTCCTATTTTCGATTTCATTTTGCTTGATAGAATAGCATTTGTTCAGCTTGGACTACCCCCACTCCTCTTTTGAATCATGCAGATCAAGGCATTCGCAAGTTCGACATCAGGAAGGGCAGCACATGCTCGATGAATTGTTCCGCCGGCTCTTCCTGCCTTTGACTCCACTTCACAAGAGTTGTTGCTTGGCATTGTCCTTCATCGCCTGCGACAGGACCCGTCGTGCATTCAGCTGCTTAGTCGTTTCAATCTGCCACTCACAGACCGCCAGTATTAGATTGAACAACAGCTCTGTGCCCTGCATTCGCGTACCGGGAGAATCCGTGTAGATAGAATCTTCGTAAATGCTTTCTGAATTCGCGGAAGCCATTGGCTTGTCCAAATTAAAAGAAATGTAAGGGGAGGCGAATGAAATTATCTCCTACACAAAAATATTCAATTTGGTAATTGACTAATCAATAACTAAATGGTAAGATGAATTCAAGTTAGTGATTGATCGATAACAAATAAAAAATAAAAATGGAGCTGATGAAAAAATGGAAAAAGCGATTGTAATTGGAGCAACGGGTGGGACAGGAGCAGCAATCACGGAAGAGCTTGTCAAACGGGGAGTACCTACCATTGCTTTTGGGCGTTCGCGCCAGAAGTTGGAACAGTTTGCTGAAAAACTTGGCAATCCGAAGCATTTGATGCTCGCCATTGGGGACGCAATGTCTCCTGACGACATTGTAGCTCAAGCAGGCGGTGCTGACGTATTATTCCATTGCGCGAACGTACCCTACCACGAGATGGTGAACAAACTGATTCCGCTAGGCGAATCCGTGATGGAGGCGGCAGAACGGCTTGCGATTAAAGTAGTAGCGATCGACGGGATCTATCCTTATGGGAGAAAACAGATGGAGCTTGTCACGGAAGAACATCCAAAGGAGCCTCATACGATAAAAGGAAAAGTACGCCTGGACTATGAACGTATGTTGTTCAGTAATCGATGGACTAAGGTAAAAGTCATGATTGTTCGTTTGCCCGATTATTATGGACCCACGGCTAATGAAGCCTCGTATTTAGGTTCAACCCTAGAAGCAATAGCTGCTGGCAAAATGGCTTTTTTCATCGGCAACATGCATGTGCCTCGCGAATTCGTTTATTTACCGGATGCGGCTGCGATGGTTACTGAGTTGTCAGGCAAAGACTTCGCATATGGACAGAACTGGAATATACCGGGTGCTGGGCTTATATCAGGGCAAGAGATCGTACGGATTGCACAAACGGCAAGTGGCCATGTTAAACCGGTCATTCCCCTGAAAAAATTAGGTTTATCGTTGATAGGTATGGGCGTGCCCGTGATGAAAGAAATCGTCGAGATGCTTTATTTAACCGAAGAGCCGCTGACACTAAGCAGAGAAAAATACAACCGGTTCATTGGACCGATCACCGCGACGGCGTTCCAGGAGGGTATTACTTCAACTGTTTTGGCATTGCAGAAGAGCAAGGCATCTATTGCACAAAAGTAATTGATTAATCAATCATAAAGGAGATGAAATAGTATGTCTAGATCGTTTAAGTTAAAAACATTCACGATGAGCTTTCTTTTACTAATAATAATTGTGATTGGCTGGGTCATCTGGCGGATACAGACTGGTATTGATCAATGGCCAACTTGGCAGAAAAACGTCTCCCAGGCGCGGTTATCCGGTCCTATCGCAGTAGGAAGCACCTTCCAGTGGGAGACGCATGGGCTACCCATCGACTCCACCATCCGCGAGGTCGACCCCATGCGACGCATTGTTTGGTGGGGGCCAGCACAAGGCATCGATGGCGTCCACGTATGGACCATCACTCCCACTGCCAAAGGAGTCGTTGTGCACACCACGGAGTCTTGGGACGGTCCGCCTGTAGCAGCCGACCCCGACAGCATGCGCGCGGCACTCACGTCCTCGCTCAATGCCTGGCTTGCTGACCTCAAGACAACTGCCGAGGCGGCTAACTAAAAAGTAGCCTTTATTAATCGAAGAGGCCGACAGACACCTATCACCATATATTCCAATGATTAAGGACAGGTACGCACTCGAATAGTTTGAAGAACTTGTACAGGCAGGCCATAATGTGCGTGCGATGACGCGCAACCCGGCAAAAGCAAATTTTCCAGAAGGGGTTGAGGTCGTATATGGCGACCTTGCTTCCCCAGAGTCTCTTGTGCCCGCGTTGCGAGGCGTTACCAGCATGCACTTGATCACTTTTAACAGTGAAGGTTTCGGCTCGCTGCAGACTGGACCTGAAATTGTGGAACTTGCCAAAAAAGCTGGAGTAGAGCGAGTCACGGTATTGTGGAACGGTGTGAACGGCCACGAAGTGCTGACGATACCAGAGAAGGTTCGCACGATTAGTGAAGCAATCGGAAAGGATATCCGTTTCGTCGAGCTCACCGAAGATCAAGCGCGCGAACGCATGCGGATTAAGGGAGCCCAAGAGGACGTTATTGATTTTGTAATAGGTTGGCATGCCAACCCTCCTAAATCTGCGTATACAGTGGTTCCTACCGTCGAGCAGGTCACTGGCCGCCCAGCACGCACCTCTGCCGAGTGGGTGTCTGAACACGTGCAATATTTTACAAACCCATGAATCGAAGTGTTACAAAGTAGCAACTAAAGATTAAGCTAAGCAATCTTATAGCCGTTGTACAGGCACGCATATTTCGCAAAAGTCTTGGTTAACCATTTCACCAGTGTATTTTTCTAAAATCGGTTTGTTGTCAATTTGATATCCTCTGTTGTGTAAAGCTGGAAAAATTTCATTCCATGCTTTTTGAATATCTTCTGCTGTATGTTTGACTTTGCAAATAACATATTCTCCGCCAGAAAGTTCACCTTCGTTAATTGAATCATCAATTTGATAATCCTTCACAATGACAATACATGCATCATATCTACAGTTTTCAGGAAGTGTTGTTTGAGGGTTATCTTGTGGAATTCCAAGTAAAATTGCCGATTCAGTAAGTAGTTTTTTCTCACCTGCCCATTTTTTTAACTTATCCATTGCTTGAATATTGGCAAAACCATACGGACCAATTTGTCGGACATATGCAATTCGATAATTCGGGAGAGATTCGATTCTAGTATCCATAACTTCATCTTCCTTTCTCTAATGTGTTATTTTCTACATTTTGGATATTATCATGATATAAAAAAATAATCATTTGATTTTTTTATATTGAAAATTTTACCGAATGGGTTGCCGCGGATAGGCAGCAGATGCGTAAGCACCGAGGGATGAATTGCGAATCGATGAAGGAATAGCCATTACCTACAAGCTTGAATTAATGGAATAAGTTGGTCCTTGGACATCAAGGGCAGTATGGATAAATATGGAATGTTATTATAAAATAGAATATAGCTATTCAAATGAATTATATTGTAGGAATGTTGCGGTAGGATTCTGGGGGAATATGCCGACGAGCTGGGTAAGTTAAAGTAGAACTTGTATCTCTCCCAAAATAATATCATGAGAGGGAGTGAGTGACATACATGTATATGATCTCGGCCGTCTTGTATTTCCTGACGCATCACCCGATCTGGTCATTTTTGATAATCTTATTCTTCAGCTTTGCCATGGGTATCCTCTTATTAATATGGCGTAACCATGTCAAATGGTTTTTTATCTTGCCGACTGTTGGTTTTCTGGCAGCGATTTTCAACATCTTTCTCACACATTATGTAAATTCATTATTTCTTAACGCCGTTGGAACGGAGGGTACTGCAATCATTGTTTATGCAGAGGAAACAAACTCCTTGTACAATGATCAATATGTTTGGGAGTACGAAGTAGTCCTTAAAACCTCCGATGGGCAAGATGTGGCGACGAGTTTCACTACCATGTCCGCCAGTATCTATCCGCTGCGCAATGCCATTCTTATTCCGCCCAAGGGTGAAGTTTTCGTCGCCAAATATGTTACAGGTTTCGAACGTAATATCCTCATCATGAGCGACAAGTCAGATTACGGAAAAAAATGGGTAATCAATACAGACTTAAAACCGGTTAAAAAAGCCGAAGGCCAACTTGCAACAAGCCCCACCAATCCGAAATTTATTTCGGAATACCGCCTGGCACTTCAGGCATTCCTCGAAAAGCACCGCGATGGGCCTGATTCAGCTCTAATGCGTCAGTATGAGCAAAAACTCGAAGCTCTAGAAGCGACGGAACGCAAGCTGCAGCCCTAGCAGTAGGATTCTAACCATTTTCATTATCTGCGCTGTACAGACGGCTAACGGAGAATCATAGTGGAGGAGCTAGTCGCGAGATAGCTTCTCTTTTTTTTATAGTCGTCATACTTGTGCCATGTTCGCTTAGCCTATTATCAGCGATGATAGAAACAGAAGCGACACAACGTGCAGGATGAAGGAGGTAGTGCTATATGACCAATTATCAGCGACTTATTAAGGAAGAGTTACAACAAATTGAACGGGATGAACAAGTTCGGATTTTATATGCATGTGAATCGGGTAGTCGTGCTTGGGGATTTCCTTCACAGGACAGCGATTACGACGTCAGATTTATATATATCCGACCGGTAGAGTGGTATTTGTCCATTGTCGATAAACGGGATGTTATTGAGCGTCCGATCAACAATATGCTGGATATTAACGGCTGGGATTTGAAGAAAGCCTTGAAGCTGTTTCGCAAATCCAACCCGCCGCTGCTGGAATGGCTGCAGTCGCCGATGGTATATATGGAGAACTATTCGGTTGCTGAACAAATCCGCGGCATTTCTCCAACAACCTTCTCACCGCATTCGTGCATGCATCATTATCTGCATATGGCGAAAGGGAATTACCGGGAGTATCTGCAAGGAGATCAAGTAAAGATTAAAAAGTATTTTTATGTACTGCGTCCGATCCTGGCATGTGAGTGGATTGAGAAGTACAATACTATGCCGCCTATCGAGTTTCATTTATTGGTAGAAGGCCTAGTGCCAGAGGGCAGTGAGCTAAAGGGCATTATTCAAGAGCTGCTGGTTCGGAAAATGGCTGGTGATGAGATGGATTACGAAGCAAGAATTAATCCGATCAATGAGTTCCTGGAAGATAGAATTCATTACTATGACAGGACGGCATCCAATATGTCTTCTGCTGAGGGCGGTCTGACTAATCGGCTTGACGAGTTGTTCCGATCGGCACTCGAGGAGGTTTGGTTTATTGCATAGAAACTTACCCTATAGTGGAAATTACCTGTATGGCTGAATCTGAAATGCCTGTTTGAGTTGAAAAAAAGGAGATGCCGATATGGGGATTCTGAAGGGTAAAGTAGCTATTGTGACGGGTGCTGGAAGCGATTCTTC
This sequence comes from Paenibacillus sp. FSL H7-0331, assembly GCF_001956045.1. The sequence continues at coordinate 10,299 of NZ_MRTH01000051.1, forward strand.
TTGCTGGGGAAGGAGCCCAAATCGTGGCCACCGATATTAATGCTGCCTCCGTACAAGCTGTTGTGAAGGAGATTGAAGCACACGGCGGACAAGCGATTGCTTATGCGCATAATGTTGCAATGGAGGACGAGTGGATCAAGGTCGTGGCCGGAACTATGGAGACATACGGCAGACTGGATGTGCTGGTTAATAATGCGGGGATTTCATTGGCTACTGGGTTGTTAGAGACGACGATTGAACAATGGGACAAGGTCATGAACATCAATTTGAAGAGCACCTTCCTCGGGATGAAACACGCTATTCCACATATGCAGGCCAACAAGGGGGGATCCATTATTAATATTTCTTCCATTGCTGGTCTTACAGGAAGCAGCGGCGCAGGTGCATACACAGCTTCCAAAGGCGGTGTTCGCATGCTGTCCAAAGCCGCTGCCGTTGATTATGGCAAGGACAACATTCGGGTCAACTCGGTTCACCCCGGCTTTATTGAGACACCGATGAGCTCAGATTTTGTACATAACGAGCAGATGCTGAAGTGGTTTTTGTCTCAGACAGCCCTCCCAAGGGTAGGACAAGCTTCTGAAGTGGCGGCAGCGGTGTTATTCCTGGCTTCGGATGCGTCTTCCTATATTACAGGCATCGAATTACCTGTAGATGGAGGCGTTACGGCGAAGTAATCTGAACAGTATCCATCTTATAGAACAAGCCTGAGCTGAGATCTTTGTGATCTCACTCAGGCTTGTTTGGCTATTGGGCTGAATGATCATACTACATCTCACATATCGGGATGATAAGAATAATTCTTCCCAATCCATTAAGGATGCACTATATTTAGTAATACATGGAATTAATAGGAGGTTGCTATGTGCGCAAATGGCTCGGTTTCTTTCTAAGCATCACTTGTATCGCGACTACGTTAGTGTTTACGATGTATTATACCTATCAATTTTATATGGCTAACCAAACGGATGAGTTCCAAAACACAACCGCTCCTGATACCAAATACAGGTTAATGTTTATCGCTACTGAACAGAATGCGCCCTCCAGGGGAAGAGTTCAGGAAAGAGCCTTGGAAGAAGCGCAGAAGCAAGGGGCTTCTATTCAATTTCGCAACGCGGTAAGGCCGAACGAGGATGAAATTATGAAGCAAATGGAGGTCGGGATAGCCGCCAGGGTCGATGTCATGATTGTTCAGGGGATGGACAGCCCGAGGTTTGTTCAAGTCGTGAATAAGGCATCCGCTCAGGGGATTGCAGTCATTACCGTATTTACTGACTCACCGGACAGCCTGAGAAAAGTGTATGTGGGTGCAGACCATTTCATCGAGGGCAATCAGATGGCTGATAAGGTCGCGAAGGCTGTTCATTATGAGGGAGCTGTTGGTATTCTGTATGACAGTAAGGATCACAGTTATCAAAATGAACGATTGAAGGGAATTGTACAAGCGCTATCCAAGTATCCGGCGATCCGCGTCGTTCAGGCGCAGTTTGAAGGAGACTCCCGAGATGGGGCCTATCGACGAACAAACGATTTGTTAAATGATGGCGAGCACCTGCGTGCGATAGTCGGTTTAAGTTCGGAGTCCGTGGTCGGCTCTGTGCAAGCGCTTACTAGCCGTGATCGGATTCAGGATTATTTTGTCGCTGCTTTTGATGATTCACCGGAAATTATGCATTTGATATCTTCGAACAAGATTGATGGGGTCATGCTGCACGATGACGGCGATGTCGGACAAACCAGCGTTTCATTAGCGTTGGAATGGCTGCGAGGCAAGAATCTGCCGCTGGAGCCTTACCATTATGTGACGAATCGGCTGTATACGAGTGAGGAGTTCATGCATGAAAACATTGCAAAGTAAAATGATCATGCTGACGGTCATTATTTTGGTATTTATGGCAGGACTATGGCTATTTCTTAACAATCAGCACCAACTGACGATTGAAAAATACAATTCGATTCTCCAGCGCTATATGGCAATGAACGAGCTGACGAATCTGAGTACGGAAGCGGTCAAGCAGCTTAACGGGTATACCAATAACCCCAGTAAGGAAACAGAAGCCCGATTTAGCTACGCGGTCGAGAAACTCGAAAGAAATTATGTTGAGCTGCCCGCGCTTATCAATTCGGGTAACAAGACGACCTTGCTTAATTTCAAAAATATGATTGCGAGCCTGGTTGAGACGATGAAGCTCTCAGCCAAGGATACCGAGCGACAGGAGAAAAACTCGGCACTTACAAGGCTGGAGGAAGCGATCCAAGTTAATAAATTCGTTCATGAGGAAATGCTTTCTTTGCTTAACCAGGAGTTGAATACATATAACGATTTTTATGTGCGTATGATTCGGCAGAGTGCAGATTTGCGCAAGCTTGGATTCTGGAGCTTAGGTCTGGCCTCGGCGCTGCTATTTTTGTTCTCGTATCAATTTGTCGGCAGCATTACCCGTCCAGTTCGAACGTTAGCGGCTGCAGCCCGGGAAATATCTGCGGGTAATTTTGATAAGCCTATAGAAATCAAAGGCAGGGATGAATTGTCCTTGCTCACCTTGACGATGAATCGGATGAGAATCAGTATCAAAAATTTGATTGAGGAAATGAGTATCAAAGCGCAGCTGGAAAAAGACTTACGGGATCATAAATTATTGTTGAAGGAAAGCGAGCTGCGCAGCTTGCAAAATCAAATCAATCCTCACTTTTTATTCAATACACTGAACATGCTGGCCAAAAAAGCTTATTTGGAAGGTGCCGAGGAAACCAGCGAGCTGATTGCGAGTGTGTCCGGTCTTTTGCGCTACAATCTACGAAGCTTGAAAGGGATGGTGACGCTCAGGGAGGAGCTGCATGTCATTCAAGAATATTTGATCATACAGAAAGCCCGATTCGGCTCCAGAGTGGGGTATGAGCTGAAGCTGGATGAGTCGTGTTTTACCGTACCTATTCCTTGTATGACGCTGCAGCCCTTTGTTGAGAATGCGATCATCCATGCGATTGAACCGCTTGAGCAAGGGGGGACAATCCGTATCGAGGTAATTAGACAGAATGAACAAGTGATCATCGAAATTGCCGACGATGGCGGCGGCATGAAGGAGGAGCAGATTGCTGCTTTTTTCCATTTTCGCGATCATGATCCGGAGGAATCCATCACAGTTGGGACAACTACCGGAATAGGTATACCCAATGTGATTCGCCGTCTCCAGTTGTATTGTGGGACAGACGATGTCGTTCAGATTAGCAGTGATAAGGACAAAGGAACCGTCATTCGGTTGACTTTGCCGCAACAAGGAGGAAATAAGGGATGACTTTATTTAAAATATTGATCGCAGACGATGAGGAACTCGAACGTGAAGCGCTGAGCCGTATTTTGAGTAAAGGACTGAACGATATCGAAATCGTCGGATTGGCGCATAACGGGAGAATGGCGGTGGAGCTGGCGGAGCAGCATCGGCCTGATGTGATTTTATTAGATATCAAGATGCCGGGAGTGGACGGACTGGAAGCGGCTCAGATCATTCGAAGCACGGACCGCGATGTGAAGATCATTATGGTCACGGCGTTTGATTCCTTTGATTATGCCCAACAAGCGCTTCGCCTGCAGGTGAGCGATTATATGCTGAAGCCAAGCAAGTCGTCGGTGATTTTGGAGACGGTGGGCCAGGTGTTGAAAGAGCTGGAGGGGGAGCGGGAGAATCGTCAGCGGCAGCTTCGTGTAGTGGAAAAGCTGGATAAGCTGCTGCCTGTATTGGAGGCGGATTATGTGACACAGCTATTATATGACAGCGTTCACGAGTCGCATCTACAGGAAATGGTGTCATTGCTGGAATGGAAGGAGCAGGGGCCTGCCTTTGTCATGGTATGTACGATTCAGACGGAAGGCGATGACGCAAGCTTGCCCGCCGTCTATAAATCGCTGACCGAATATTTCCGAACCACTTCAGATGGATGGGTTGGGAAGCTCAGCTTTAACCAGATGCCGATTATCGTTTTGGCTGATGTGCAGCAATCGTACCGTGCGCAAAGCACCTCGCTCATACGCAAATTACTTAATTACGTTAGCTGCTTTCGTGGTGTACGCGTATTTATCGGCATTGGCAGCTGCTCGGAGTCTACTCACGACATCCGGCAATCGTATCATGAGGCTCTGTTAGCTTCGACTGATTTGTCGATTCCGACCCATTGTCGGCATTACTCTGATCTACTGCTGGAGGATAATCGGTCAGCTCTGCGTTCTTCGGAAACGGAAAAGGAGGTGCTGGAGCAAGCTCGCCGAGGCCAATGGCATGAGGTGAACAGGCTTCTGCAGCAATGGATCAACGGCTTTGAAGCTGAGGGCTGCCGACTGGTTGAAGCACAGCAGCGGGTTCAAGACCTGCTGTTGATCTTGTCCCGATTTACCCTGGAGCTTGGTGCCAGGACGGAAAAGCCTTATTATGCCTTTCAAATTGTGAGCTATGCCCAGCTTCGGTCGGAGCTGCTTCGTATTGTGGATGGAATCGTAAGATCCGTCAAGGAGATGCAGACCCAGGTGGAGCCCGACTTGATGCTCAAGGTCAAAGCCTATATTATCCAGCATGCACAGCGGGAAATATCGCTTGATTTGATCGCTGAGCATGTCCAGATCAGCCCATTTTATATAAGCCGGCTGTTTAAGGAAACCTTCGGGACGAACTATGTGGATTTTTTGACGGAGTGCCGGATCGATAAGGCCAAGGAGCTCATGTCCGATGAAGGGAAGAGCTTGAAGGAGATTGCCTATGAGGTAGGCTACCACGATCCGAATTACTTCAGCCGTGTGTTTAAAAGAACCGTAGGCCAATCGCCGACCGATTATCGAAAAGATTTGCTGACACGGCATCGTCCGCTATCCACTAACCATGAAAGCGTTTAAAAAAGTGAAGAAGATAACAAGATAGTGCAGATAATGGTTCAACTGAAAGCGCTCTCCCCATGATAAATTCAAGTTGTAAGCAAGTTTAACAAACAAATAACTTTACAATTAGAGGGAGAGGTTCGAATTGATGAACAAATGGTTGAAAAAGAGCGGCATCGTGGGCTTGGCATTGACTTTTACCGTAGCTTTAACGGGCTGCACAACTGGAGAAACCAAGCCAGCGGCAGCAGGTGGCGATTCGAAGCCAGCCGCTACAGCACCAGCCGCGGATAAGAAAGACAAGAAGATTGTTATCGGGATGTCGCTTGACACCTTGCAGGAAGAGCGGTGGCAGCGTGACCGCGACATGTTCGTAGCCAAAGCCAAGGAGCTTGGAGCGGAAGTTAACGTGCAGGCAGCGAACAGCGATGACGCGAAGCAAATCGCACAGGCGGAGAACTTGATCAGCCAAGGCGTAGATATTCTTGTGGTCGTACCTCATAACGCTGAGGCGACAGCAGCCATTGTACAAAAAGCACATGCGGCCAACATCAAGGTCATCTCTTATGACCGATTGATCAAAAACTCGGACGTGGACCTTTACATTTCCTTTGATAATGAGCGTGTTGGTGAGATGCAGGCGAAAGCGATTGTAGAAAAAGCGCCAAAAGGCAAATATGTGCTAATTGAGGGTTCAGAAACAGACAATAACGCACATTTATTCAAAAAAGGGCAGATGAACATTTTAAAGCCGCTGGTGGATAAAGGCGATATCAAGATTGTATACGAGCAATGGACGAAGGATTGGGGTCCGGCTAATGCACTGGCTAATATGGAAAATGCTCTGACAACGAACAAGAATGAAGTTGATGCAGTTGTTGCTGCCAACGACGGTACAGCAGGCGGAGTTATTCAAGCACTGACGGCGCAGAAGCTGGCTGGTAAAATTCCGGTTTCCGGCCAAGATGCGGAGCTGGCTGCGATGCAGCGTATTGTTGAAGGTACGCAGTTAATGACCGTGTATAAGCCGCTGAAGAAGCTGGCGGATGAAGCTGCTACTGTTGCTGTGAAGATGGCTAAAGGCGAAAAGGTAGACGCTCCGAAAAAAGTGAATAATGCCAAAATCGATGTACCGTCCATCCTGCTCGATCCTGTAGCGGTGAACAAAGATAATGTGGATTCAACCGTCATTGCGGACGGCTTCCATAAGAAAGAAGATGTATACAAGAACGTTAAGAAATAAGCAGCGAGCCGAGAGGGCGGGGAATCCCGCCCTTTTTCTGAGAGGGAAACCGAGAAGGGGGAATAGTTACATGGAAACCATGGCCCTTGAAATGAAAACGATTACGAAGGAATTTCCGGGGGTTAAGGCACTGAATCAGGTCACATTTAAGGTGAAGAAGGGTGAGGTGCACGCTTTGTGCGGGGAGAATGGAGCGGGCAAATCGACTTTAATGAAAGTGCTAAGCGGGCTGTATCCGGCGGGAACCTACGAAGGTGAAATTCTGGTCGACGGCGTCGTACAGCGGTTCGGACATATTAAAGACGCGGAAAAGGCAGGCATTGCTATCATCTATCAGGAGCTTGCATTGGTGAAGAATCTGACCGTTGGTGAAAATCTGTTTTTAGGTAACGAGCCTTCCCGCTTCGGTATTATGGACTGGGATTATGTTTACCTCGAGACGGAAAGCTGGCTGCGTCAGGTGGGTTTAAGCGGCATCAAGCCGGATCGGATTACGGGGACGCTTGGCATCGGGCAGCAGCAGTTGATTGAAATAGCAAAAGCCTTATCCAAGAAGGCAAAAATCCTCATCCTCGATGAGCCGACAGCGGCACTGACCGAGAAGGAAGTTGCTATTTTGCTTGCCATTTTGAAAGAGTTCAAAAATCTGGGTGTTACCTGCATTTATATCTCACATAAATTAAATGAAGTATTCGAGATCGCGGATACGATTACCATACTGCGTGATGGACTGACGATTGCTTCGCAGCCGACATCGGAATTGACCGAGGATAAAGTGATTTCACTTATGGTGGGACGAGAATTAAAAGAACGGTTTCCTCGTGTGGAGGCACAACCGGGTACAACGATGCTGGCAGTGAAGGATTACACGGTATGGGACCCGAGCCAGCCGGGACGTAAAGTGATTGACAACCTATCTTTTGAATTAAAGCAGGGAGAAATTCTCGGCATCTCGGGTTTGGTCGGAGCCGGTCGCAGTGAATTGGTGCTGAGTTTGTTTGGAGCTTATGAGGGAGCAAAGCAAGGCAGCGTTGCCATTGACGGCAAACCTGTAAATATTAAAAGTACACAACAGGCCATAGAGCACGGAATGGCGCTAGTATCCGAGGATCGAAAAAAATATGGGCTGGTGCTGGATATGGATATTAAAAATAATATCAGCTTGTCCAGTTTACATAGCATTTCCGTCCGCGGGGTCATTCAGGAAAATCAGGAAATAGCCGTCGGTCAGGATTACATTCAACAGCTGAAAATAAAAGCGAATTCGGTAGAAACCGTTGTAGGTACATTAAGCGGCGGCAACCAGCAGAAGGTGGTTATTGGGAAATGGTTAATGACCAAGCCCAAAATTCTCATATTGGATGAGCCGACGCGTGGGATCGATGTAGGCGCTAAGTTCGAAATTTATAACATCATGAATCAATTATTATCGCAGGGGGTGGCCATTATTATGATCTCATCCGAACTGCCTGAAGTATTAGGGGTCAGCCACCGGATTATGGTGATTTCGGAGGGTAAGATGGCCGGTATATTCAACTATCAATCAGCAACTCAGGAGGTTATCATGGCGGCAGCAACAGGGGGAATCAAACATGGCTAATTTTGGCGGTATGCAGGTGCCGGTAGACGGGGTCAAAAATCATAGAAAAATTCAGTTGTGGATGAAAATGGACATTAGAGCATACGCGATGATCGGTGCTTTGGTGGCGATTTGGCTGTTGTTCTCCTTGCTTAACGACACGTTCCTGACACCAAGAAATTTATCCAACTTATTTTTGCAAATGTCAGTGACCTCGGTATTGGCGATTGGCATGGTACTGGTCATAGTGGCCGGACAGATCGATTTGTCTATCGGCTCGATTGTTGGCTTGACCGGCGGGGTGGCCGCCATTCTCAATGTTTGGTATGACTGGAGTACGGTCCCCGTCATTATAGCTACCATATTGCTGGGCGCAGTGATAGGATTCATTCAGGGCTGGTGGGTCGCTTATCGGGCTGTTCCCGCATTTATCGTGACGTTGGGCGGTATGATGGTATTTAGGGGGCTTTGGCTGGGCATTTCCGGTAGTAAAACGATTGCTCCGCTATCTCCCGGATTCAAATATATAGGCCAATCGTATTTAATTGGACCCATCGGTCTGATTTTGGCAGTAATCGCGATCGTATTTCTGGTGATTGGACTGCTCCGCAAGCGAAATTCGCGCAAAAAATATGGCTTTGAGCTGGAGCCCATGACGTTCACAATGGCCAAGGCTGTCATCTATGCCGCACTCATTCTCGGCTTCGTGCTTCTCATGAATCAATATCAAGGTATACCCGTACCCTTCCTGATCGTCATCGTCTTGGCAGTGATCTTCACTTTCATGGCCAAAAACACTGTGTTTGGCCGCCAAACGTATGCGGTAGGAGGCAATGCGGAGGCTTCCCGCTTATCCGGGATCAATACGAAACGAAGATTGCTTGTCGTCTTTGTGCTGTGCAACACACTGGCAGCGGTAGCCGGATTGATTTTAACCGCAAGGTTGAATGCTGCTACGTCTAATGCCGGTAATATGTATGAGCTGGACGCGATTGCAGCCTGCGTCATCGGCGGAACCAGCTTGCTTGGCGGTGCAGGAACGATTATCGGTGCTATTATCGGTGCTTTGGTAATGGCCAGTCTGGACAATGGAATGAGCATCATGAACGTGGACTCGTATTGGCAGCTGATTGCCAAAGGCAGCATCTTGGTCGTTGCCGTATGGTTCGATATTTACAGCCGTCAAAAAAAGAAGAAGGCGTAAGCAGTGCGAATTCCGAAGCTATTATGGATTGAACAGCAGTTGGTTGTGTACCTACTGCGAGGTTGTATGAGCGAACAACTCATGCAGCCTTTTTTTATGAAATGAAGTATTACCCATTCCCATAGACAAATACGTATAGATTAATTACAATACAATTAAGCAATACAAACCGACCCTTATGATTGGCGGGGTGGGTTTATTTTGCATGTGCAAGTATGAGAGCAAATAAGTTCGATAGATGATAAAGAAATAATTAAATGCTGGAGGTGACAATTAATGAAGGAACAGAGTACCAACAGCTTATCCAATTCCCCTATCTATCCTTCTGAGGACAGCCTGTTATTGGAGAATGACGAAAGACTTAGAGGTGCTTTGAAGGAACTGTCAGATATAAGACATGCCTTGGACCAGTCATCCATTGTGGCAATCACCGACCCGCGTGGAACCATTCTCTACGTAAATGATCAATTTTGTAAAATATCTCAATATGAGCGGAATGAACTGCTGGGACAAGATCACCGGATATTAAATTCAGACTATCACGCCCGCGATTATTTCAAGGACATGTGGGCTACAATAGGGTCCGGACGTATTTGGCGAGGAGAAATCAGGAATAAAGCCAAGGATGGCACGTTCTACTGGGTAGATACGACGATCGTTCCATTTTTAAATGAACAGGGAAGACCCTACCATTATGTCTCGATTCGAAATGATATTTCCCTTCGTAAGCAAATGGAGGAAGAGATAAGAAAAAGCGAGGAAAAATACCGTTTAATTACCGAAAATTCGTCGGATCTGATTTCAATCATCGATACAGCAGGGAACTTTGTGTATGCATCCCCATCTCATATGATTTTGTTAGGACACGACCTGACTAGCTTTGAATCCAGTCATTTACTTCAATGGGTACATGTAGAGGATCGTGAGATCGTATCTACTAGTATTCAGCAAATCATACATACGAGGAAATTGTCGACTCAACTGGAATTTCGAGTTCGAACGCGCAGTGATAGGTACTTTTATGTGGAAACGACACTCAATCCTATTCTCCAAGCATCCGGGGAGGTTACAAGCCTGGTTCTAGTCATGCGTGATATCACCGAACGGAAAAAATCGGAGCAAACGATCTACCATTTAGCTTACCACGATACCTTAACGGATTTGCCGAATCGAAGATTATTTATGGATCGGTTACGCAAGGAGGTTCAACTAGCGAAGCGTCATCAAGCTCAATTAGCGATTATGTTTCTGGATTTGGATCGATTTAAAGACATCAATGATTCACTTGGGCATGAAGCAGGTGATCTTATTCTTATAGAATCAGCTAAAAGAATCAGCCATTGCGTCGGTCCTAATGGTTTGGTCGCTCGTCTGGGTGGCGATGAATTTGTTGTGTTATTAAAGAGCCTGTCGAGCCTGACGGAAGTGGAATCCGTGTCAATCGACATTCAAACCATTCTTCAAGAACCGATCGAGCTTGCTGGGCAGCTTTATAGTATGTCCTGCAGTATGGGAGTCGTCTTATTCCCTTCCAATGGTAGGGACCCGGATGAGCTGTTAAAACGCGCGGATATGGCTCTATATGCAGCTAAGGATATCGGGAGGAATGGGGTCTCATTCTTTCATTCTGATATGGAGGAGCGTTCTTTGGCACGCATTTTGTTAGAAAACGAGCTGAAAAAGGCGATTGAGCTTGAGCAATTTCATATTGATTATCAGCCTAAGCTTGATCTATCGACGGGCCAGTTAATCGGTATGGAAGCACTTGTGAGATGGAATCATCCCGAATTAGGGAGAATACCTCCTGATAAATTCATACCCGTAGCTGAAGATACGGGGCTAATTATCCCTCTTGGAGAATGGGTTTTGCGGCATAGCTGTGAGCAAAATAAAAAGTGGCAGGCTCATGGTTATCCTCATGTACAACTGTCTGTGAATTTGTCGGCCAGACAATTTTATCAGCCTGACCTGCTAGATAAGATCAAAGAGGTATTAACGATGACGGAATTGGATCCGCAATGGTTGGAACTGGAAGTTACCGAAAGTATTTTTGCTGATATTGATCATGCTGTGACCATTCTGGAAGCAATTAAGGAATTAGGGGTCCATACCTCCATAGATGATTTTGGAACAGGTTACAGTTCATTCAGTTATATTAAGCATCTTCCCGTTAATACTTTGAAAATTGATGCCTCGTTTATTCGGGATATTCATCATAATAAAGAGAGTCAGGCCATTGTTAAGGCCATATTGACCATAGCTCAAACGTTGGATATCAACGTGATTGCGGAAGGTGTTGAAAGTCAAGAGCAGTTAGCCATTCTGCAAGAGGACGGCTGCAATCAAGGACAAGGTTTTCTATTCAGCAAACCCTTATCCGATCAGGATTTTGGAGCGTACCTGCAAGGTTTGCGAATAACTCGGAGTTAATGAGATTGTAAAGGTTTGCTTGCTATCCAGAGCAGCACAAAAAGCATACTGACGCGTCAGCATGCTTTTTGTGCTGCATGAACGCTCTATCGCGGATAAATCGAGTAGAGCCATTGCTTTACGGTATCCAGTTAATCCTGAAGCCTCGTGTTCAAAGGATGGGTATGCATTTTCCTGTATTCACCAGGTGACAATCCTGTATGTTTTTTAAACATCCGGATGAAGGAATTGATCGTCTGGTATCCGATCAGATGAGAGATATCCTGTATCTTTAAATCCGTCCCCTCCAGCATATGCTTCGCTTTGCGAATTCGAACGCCATTCAGGTATTCGATGAAATTGATCCCGGTTTTTTCCTTGAAATTCGTGGACAGGTAGGTCCCGCTAATATTCAGCTTATCCGCCACAACGTCTAGCGAAGCATCCTCTCCATAATGCTCCTCCAAATAATTCATAGCGAACGTAATCATCGGATCATAGGCTTCCTTTTTTTGCTTGATCAGCTGGACGCTTTCACTCAGAAAGCTTTCAAAATATGCTTTATACGGCTCCAGCGTATGGCATTCCTTCAGCTGCTCGGCTGGAGCCATATTGCCTTTGAACGGATGCTGGGTGATGTTCAGGGAGGCAAGCGTCTTCAACACCATATCGGCCGTTGATAAGGCAAATCCGGCAAAATGGCAGGCAGGCGACTGCTTTTTGCTCATCTGATCGAACATCCGTTGGACTAGCCGGTTCGTTTGCGGCAGGTTTCCGGCAGATAAATTATTGTGAAATTCCTGGGCTTCCGAAGGGCTAAAGGCCGAATCGGTACATTCATACGGCTGATGCTCAATAATCTGCGTATCCTCATTGAGACGCCGCAGCTTGACCAGTGAAGAGGCTTCCTCATAGGACTTGGTTATTTCCGAGGAGTTCCTATACACCCCGCTGTAAGCAATCGTCAGGAAGCATAGCTCCTTATCCAGATCGAATACCTTCTTCATATGCTCTAACGTTTCCCGCAAATCCGGCGTATTGTTTCTAATGAATACAAGCGCAATGATTTCATCCTTTTCCAGCTGCAGCGTAGCAGGATCATCATACTTCAATACCAGATTGTACTGGATAAATTCGCGAAAAAAACTGGACGCCCGATCCTGCTCGAAGCCTGCCTGCTCATTGAACCTTTTGCGGTAGGTAAGCTGGAAAATAACGAGCTGGAACGGCTTGTCATGGAACAAGGTTTCCTGCGTATCGGCTGCGTTGTTATAAATCTGCTTCAGCTTGTTCGTGTATGAATAATACCGCAGCAGCGAGTTTTTTTCTGCAAGCTCGTGATTGAAATTTTTGTTTGTCTGCAGCAGTGAGTTGAATTGGTCACTAATAATATTAAATTCCTTGATTTGCGTCTGCTTGGGAAGCTCCGAGTTGAAATGCTGAACGGACTCAATGATCCGTTTGATCGGATTGTTAAACTTGATGCTGATAAAGATCGAGGCCCCAACGCTGAACAGGATGGCAACGAGCAGCAGTGAGAACAGGATGATATTAAGCTTCTTGAACTGTGTGGATATATTTTCGTAAGGAACCCTATTGATGTAAGAGAAGCCGGTTTCGTTGGCAGTTTTATAAAAGTAGTAGTTATAATCCTTTTGCGTGTAGGTTTGATCAGCTGGAAAGCTTGGCAGCTTCGAAGAGGCAGAGCCATCCATCATGGTAAATAAAGCTTGGCCGTAGTTATCCATAATCATGAAGTTAGGATTGATCGATTGGTGGAATTTCTCAAACAGCTTGTCGCCATCCAGCAAAATAATAACGGCCAGCTTGGTATTCAGATTGTTCTTGATCATAACGGGGAGCAGGTTACGCTTGGTTAATGCCTTGCTGCTGTCCTTTTCGGTGAAGGTGCTCGCCGGATAGACCTTGAAGGTGAAGGGCTGGGCCATTTCTTGAAGCCAAAAGGATTCGTTGTATTGCGGATTAAGGTAATATTTGGAAAATAGACTTTCAGACTGGTGTGAACCATCCTTGTCGATTACATAACGCATATCGCTCATCATAACCATAATGTTGTATATAAATAAATCTTCATTTTCATATAAGGCCTTTACCGATTTGTTCACGGCACTGACGAACTCGTAATTCAGACTGCCGTTGCTTCGTTTGAGCAAATTCGCCTCCGGGCTGAACAGCAGGTTCAACGCAATTTTACGCTCCAGACGAAACTGGGCTTCGTAGTTCCTCACGGTATTATCCAGATTCAAATGGTTGTAACGAATGATCTCATCCTGAATCATGTCGCGGGAAAAGGAGTACGACAGGAAGTTAAATGAGATAAATAAAATGATAATCAGAATGAAGCTGGACAGCAGCCTTGTGAAGAGCGATCCCGGCTGTCGCTTAATCTTTAGCATGTTACCACACCACCTTCGTCCCTTTTAGGATAAATCCGCACCTCGGCATAAGTGGCAAGAGTGCCATGGATGAGACCCATTATATCATCACAAGCACGGCTTGAATATCAATGCAGCAAGGAAAACGGTGCGATCTTGTTATCCATTTTTGAGCTCTTTATCCATTATTACGATATATAGAGATCGGGCTCATATTGTAAAACTGGAGAATAGCCGACGAGTGAAAATTATTCTAAGCTAGCCTTATCAACTTGCGAAAGGAGTCTGCCGATGACGCAGCGAACTTCCATTCATAGCAGCAGCCCGTCCGATACAGCAGCTTCTGTATATGTAGACAATTACGGTCCCGTCAGCCGCTCGAAGTTCTCAGGGCTCATGCGACAAACCCGAAAAGGAAAATATTTGCTGCTGATGTTTCTGCCCTGTTTGCTGTATTATGTACTATTTAAATACGCACCTATGTTTGGAATCGTCATTTCTTTTAAAAACTATAACCTGTACAAGGGGGTGTGGCAGAGTGAATGGGTAGGCATGAAATATTACATTATGTTTTTTCAAAACCCGGATTTGTTCATTCTGCTGCGCAATACGTTCCTGCTGGGCTTCTATAAGCTGCTGTTCGGCTTTCCGGCCCCGATTGTCCTCGCACTACTGCTTAATGAAACGAAAAATGCGATTTTTAAAAGATTCGTACAATCCGTCAGCTACTTACCGCATTTTATATCGAATGTCGTGGTAGCGAGTATGGTCATTATGTTTCTTTCTCCAAGCAGCGGCATCATTAACCAACTGACCGGACTGCTGGGAGCTTCGCCCATCAACTTTCTGGTCAAGCCCGACTGGTTTCGTACGATCTATGTCGCTTCAGAAGTATGGCAGCATTTTGGCTGGGAAACGATCATTTATTTGGCGGCCCTGACCTCCATTGATCCTTTGCTTTATGAAGCGGCAGAGATTGACGGCGCATCGCGGATGAAAAAGCTGTTTCACGTTACGCTGCCTGGTATCGCGCCTGCCATTGTCATCCTGTTCATTATGAATGTGGGCAAGGTGCTGGAGATCGGGTTCGAGAAGGTGTTTCTGCTGTTCAATCCGGCAACCTACAGTACCGCGGACATTTTGAGCACGTATGTGTACCGGGTTGGTTTGACGAATGGTAATTTCAGCTATGCGACAGCGATCGACTTATTCACGGGTATCGTCAGTCTGATCTTTATTTATTCAGCCAACTATCTCAGCCGCAAGCTGGGGGAAACAAGCCTATGGTAGGAGGTCCCATGAGAGTTAAAATCAGCCTGTTTTCGGTTGTGAGTGCCGTTGTGCTGTCGATGGTAGCGGTAGCAACCTTGTATCCGTTCATCTATATGATTTCCGTTTCCTTAAGCAGCAGCGTATACGTGCTGCGGAACGAAGTCAGCTTTTATCCAAGAGGAATCAACCTCGATATGTATCGCATGGTGCTCAAGGACCCGCGAATTTGGCAGTCTTATATGAATACGATTATTTACACGGGTTTAGGTACCTTGATCTCCTTGGTCATTACCTCTATGGGAGCCTACGCTTTGGCCAAAAAAGAGATGGTGTTCAGAAAAGCATTTACGCTGATGATCGTGTTTACGATGTTTTTCGGTGGCGGGATGATTCCGACCTTTCTCGTTGTCAAAAATCTCGGTTTGATCGATACGGTATGGGGAATGGTGCTCCCTGGTGCGGTCAGTACCTGGAATCTGCTGGTCATGCGTACCTTCTTTTCGGCAATGCCGGTTGAGCTTGAGGAATCGGGAAGACTGGATGGATTGACCGACTTTGGTATTTTTATGCGAATCATCATTCCTCTGTCGAAGGCTGTATTTGCTACGATTGGTTTATTTTATGCGGTGGCAATGTGGAACAATTTTTACCTACCCTTGTTGTATTTGCGGGATGCCAATCTGTTTCCACTGCAGGTCGTTCTTAGAAATATGATTATGGCAGGTACGGAGGCGAGCAATGCGGGAGGTGAAAACTTCATCGTTGATGAATCCTTAAAGTATGCGGTAATTATGGTGGCGACCGTGCCGATTCTGATCGTATATCCGTTTCTGCAAAAGTATTTTTCCAAAGGGGTTATGATAGGGGCGGTCAAGGGTTAGCCAAGCTTATTAGATAAAGTACGACCCAACCCGTAAATAGTGATGTACATTCCATACGAGGAGAGATGACGATGAATATAAGATGGAGAGCTCTGACAGTTCTATCGATAGTGGCGGCGCTTGCTGCAGGCTGCACAGCACAAACCGGACAGGGCACGCAGGGAAAGGATACGGGAGCAGGTGAGAAAAAAACCTTCTCGATGCTGACCGAATCGACGACGAACTGGCCGTACAGCAAGGACTGGCTCATCTGGAAGCTGCTTGAGGATAAAACGGGGGTCAAGCTCAATGTCCAGCTGCCTTCCGGTAAAATGGAGGACGCGATCAATTTGTACGTCGCCTCTGGCAATATGCCTGACATTCTGGTCGTTCAAAATAAAGCGCAAGCGGACAAATTCGGACAGCAGGGGGCTTTTGTGAATTTGCTCGATTATTTGGACCAGATGCCTAATTTCAAAAAATGGATTGCCAAGTATCCCGATATTGCCAAATCCCAGCTTGCTGCAGACGGTAAAATGTATGTGACTCCCAATGAAGGCTTTGGTGAAACTAACCGTACCATCTGGATGTACCGCGAGGATATTTTGAAGAAAAATGGGTTGACGGCGCCTAACAATTATGAAGAGCTGTATGAAACCGCCAAGAAGCTGAAGCAGCTGTATCCCGACAGCTATCCATTCGTGTTCCGCGTTTCGAACAGCAGCAAGCTGCAAATTCTCAAATATATGTCAGCTAACTATGATACGTATGACGATTACTTTTATGACAATAAGACCAAACAGGTCCGTTACGGGCCAACAGAAGATAATTATAAAAAAATGATTGAATATATGGTCAAGTTTGCTAAGGAAGGCTTGATGCCGCCCGATTGGCTGACTACGGAAACGAAGCAGTGGCAGGATTTGATTTCAACGAATCGCGGTTTTTTTACAGCTGATTATATTGGCCGTGTCGACTTTTACAATACGATTATGCGCAAGGAGAATCCGCAGTTCAACTTTGCCTTCATGCCGCCTCCAGCCGGATTTGCGGGTGCCAAGCAGCAGAATGCGTACACCCAATTTGTAGAAGGCGGAATGTCGATTGCCGCGAATTCAACTAATATCAAGGGCGTAGCCAAATATCTGGATTTCTATTATTCGGAGGAAGGCAGAGAGGTCTCCAGTTGGGGTAAGGAAGGCGAAACATTTGTTGTTGAGAACGGCAAGAAAAAGATGAAATCGGATTTTGTGGACGTTACCGATTTACGTAAAAAGACGGGTCTTGCGAGCTTTGGAACTTATACGTGGATTGATTTTGACGCGCATCTTTCGTTATCCTCACCCGAGCAGCAGGCCGTATTCAAGGAAGCCAAGAAGTACGATTCTGAATTGAAGTTCAAGCCGCCGTTTACCGACAAGGAGCTGGAGATTGTATCCACGGTAGGCAAGGCTCTTGAAAAGGATCGGGATGAAACGATTATTAAAATGATTTTGGGTGATATCAGTATGGCCGATTGGGACAAATATGTCGCTAATCAGAAGAAGCTTGGACTGCAGCAGATGCTGGATATTTATAAAACAGCTTACGAGCGATTGAACAATACGAGCTTAAAATAAGCATTAAGGAGAGCGAGCATGCAGGAGTCTATGAGGTTTGCCATTGTTGGGGCAGGGGTTATTTCTGATTTTCACGCAAAAGCGATTACGCAGCATCCGCAGGCCGAACTGGTTGCGATAGCGGATAATGTTCTGGAAAAGGCTAGTAAACTGGCGGATGCCTATAACGTTGCTTCCGTATACAGCGATTATGAGCAAATGATCAAAAGGGAAGATATTGATGTGGTATGTGTATGTACACCGAGCGGTCTGCACGGGGAAGTCGTTATCGCTGCTGCTCAGGCAGGCAAGCATATCCTGTGTGAGAAGCCGCTTGAGATAAAAGCGGGCGCCATGACGGAAATGCTGGTCGCAGTCAACAAGCATGGCGTTAAAATGGGGTGCGTATTCCAGCGACGTGTCATGGAAGCATCGCTTGTAGCGCGTCGGGCCGTGCAGGAGGGTAAGCTCGGCAAGCTGGTGCTCGGTGACGCTTACCTCAAGTACTATCGCAGTCCCGAATATTACCGCAGCGCCGGATGGCGCGGGACCTGGCAGTTCGACGGAGGTGGTGCATTGATGAATCAGGGCGTGCATGGTATTGACCTGATCCAGTGGCTGGTGGGCGATGTTCAATCAGTATTCGCCTATTCGGCTCCGCTGCTTCGTGATATTGAGGTGGAGGATACAGCTGTAGCGGTTTTGAAGTATAAGAACGGCGCCTTCGGCGTCATTCAAGGTACGACCTCCGTGTACCCGGCACAGGAAACCCGCTTTGAGCTGCATGGTGAAAAGGGCACTATTATTTTTGCTGACAGCGGAATTAAGAAGTGGTCTTTCCTTAACAGCGATGAGGAAATGCCGACTGTTCAGCCACGGATTGATTCAAGCAGCAATCCGACTGACATTTCATCGGATGGGCATTACATCCTGGTAGATGATCTGATCGAAGCGATCCGCAATGATAGACAGCCGCTTATTTCCGGTGAAGAGGCTCGAAAATCGGTTGATCTGATTCTAGCGATCTATGAATCGGCGCAAACGGGTAAAGAAGTCGTTTTGCTGTAATGAATTTGAGATTAAATATAAGGACAAAGGATAAAGGAGTGAGGCATGATGATACCTGTAGAGCAGCAGCCACATCTAATTCGAATTGGAATGATCGGTCTGGATACCTCCCATGTTACAGCCTTTGCCAAGCTGCTGCATGATACCGACGGAGAGCATTATATTCCTGGGGCGAGGATCGTTGCGGCGTTCCCGGGTGGCTCACCCGACTTTGAAAGAAGCGTTTCAAGGCTCGAAGGCTACACGAATGAGCTGCGGGAGCAATATGGGGTAAAGCTTGTAGATTCACCTGAAGCCGTTGCGGAGCAATGCGATGCAATTTTGCTGGAATCGGTCGATGGGCGCGTCCATTTGGAACAATTTCGCCGGATAGCGCCGTTTGGCAAACCGGTGTTCATCGATAAGCCGTTTACTACGGATTATGCGGAAGCGGTCGAGCTTGTACGCTTGGCCGAGCGGGAGAGCATTCCGGTGATGAGCTGTTCGGCGCTCCGTTATGCTGAAGGCTTAACAAGAGTGCTCGAGGATACACGGACAGCCGGTTCGGTTATCGGTGCTGAATTTTATGGTCCGCTGGAAATTGTACCGACCCAACCAGGTTTGTTTTGGTACGGGATTCATACGGTGGAGATGCTGTACCGCTCTATGGGCCGAGGTTGTGTAGAGGTTCGGACGACGACTCACGCCGATCATGATCTGGTTGTCGGCCAATGGGCGGACGGACGTATAGGTGTTATTCGGGGAAACCGCCGAGGTAACAAGCAGTTTGGCGGAATTGTTCACCGGGAGAACGATTCTTATTTCGTCGATGTATATGCCAACGGTAAGCCTTATTATGCAAGTCTGCTGGAGCAGATTATGCAGTTGTTCCGCAGCGGCAGTTCAAAGATTGACCTCTCGGAAACGTTGGAAATTATCCGATTTATTGAAGCAGCGAATGCAAGCCGTGATTCGGGCGGAGTCAAGGTGCTGCTATGAGCTTGTTTCGTTTGGGTATTATCACCGACGAGGTGTCCCAGGATCCTGCTGTGGCGATTCGTATAGCCCAGCAGTATGGATTGGAGGCGCTTGAATTCCGTTCCGTTGATAATCAGCCGTTTCATAAGCTGAGTGATAACCGGATTGCCGAAATTGCTGCAATGGTACAGGAAGCAGGACTCGTTATATGCGGCTTATCCACCCCTGTCTTTAAATGTCGGCTCGATGCTGCCCAAGAAATTGAAGAGCATCTGGGCATCTTAAAGCGCTCACTGGACATAGCCAAGCAGTTGAAGGTTAAGCGTATACGCGGCTTCAGCTTCTGGGCTGATGGTGAATTCCACCTGAAGCTACCGCTAATTGTTGAGCAGCTGCGGCGAATCGAGCCGCTTTTGCAGGAGGCGGAGGTTGTGTACGCGCTTGAATTCGACCCGAGCCTGTATGCCTGCAATGCGAGGAAGGTTCGAAGTGTGCTGGATGCGGTGAACTCGCCGTGGATTTGCGGGCTGTATGATCCGGGGAACGATTTATGGGACCCTGATGGTGAAGTTCCATACCCTGACGGCTACAACGCGTTACATGGCACAATCGACCATATTCACCTCAAAGATGCCGTGAAAACCGAAGAGGGTGTTCGCGGTGTGGCAATCGGACGGGGAGAGGTTGATTATAAGGGTCTGCTGCAGCGTCTGAGCGAGGACCAATACAGTGGATACTTGGTAGTGGAAACCCATTATCGCTTACATTCGCAATTGACAGAAGAGCAGCTCAAACGCCCAGCTGGAAGTGATTTTTCAGCAGGTGGCGAGGAGGCGTCCCGTGAATGCTTGGATAGCCTGTTCGTACTGCTACAGGAGCTGGAACTTCTGAAAGGTACTGCCCGCTCATGAAACCGTGAATGTTAAGCAGGACCTTAATTAAAATAAGTCCAGCCTGTCCGTTGTACTGAACGCTATTACAATGGGCAGGCCGATGGTATTATAGCTGACCAAGTGAAGTACGTTTATGTTTGACAGATGGCATGCAGCTATTGTACAGTAAATAAAGTTAAGTGCTTAACTATTTATTGGCGGTGGTTGGATGAAGAAGGATCTGCAGGAATACGTATTGGATTTACCTTTGCATACGGTTGCTTTTTTTTCTCTGGTTGAAGCAACGGCCAAATTAGTCGATGTGTCGGAACGATATTGGCAGTCCAAAGGTCTGAATGGTGCCAGAATTCGAATTTTGGTTGAAATCATGAAGGAGGGCGGCACGATACTCCCTTCCATGCTGGCCCGTAAAATTGGCGTTACCAAATCGAATATTAGTCTCTTGCTGATCCCCTTGGAACATGAAGGCTTGATTATTCGTGCAAGCCATCCGAAGGACGGTAGGAAAACGGTGATTTCAATAACAAGTGAAGGCCAGAGCATTCTATTGAAGCACTTACCTGAAAATCGTCAACAAATTGCCGACAAAATGAACGTGCTGGAGGAGCAAGAACTGCAGCAATTGCTGATCTTATTAAATAAACTAACAAGAATGTAAAATTTCTTGTTGTCCATTTAGTTAAGTGCTTAACTAAAATACAACCATAGGAAGGATGTTATCCGATGTCGATTGTTATTACAGGAGCCAATGGTCAATTAGGAAGTTTAATTATTGAGCAGCTTCTCCAAAAAGTATCGGCAGATCAAATCGTTGCGTGTGTTCGTCACCCTGAACAAGCTATTGCGTATCAGAAGCAAGGAATTGAAGTACGTTATTGCGACTACGATCAACCGGAATCACTGGAACAAGCTTTCACCGGAGCCTCCAAACTATTACTCATATCAAGCTCCAATCCAAACGATACGATTCGGTTGCGGCAGCATGCCCATGTTATAGAGGCGGCGAAGCAATCCAAAGTCGAACATCTTCTATATACGAGCTTTGCTTTTCTCGGAGTCGGCTCGATTGCACCGTCTCATTTGCATTTGGCCACAGAGCATGCGATTCTGACAACTGGAATTCCACACACTTTTCTGCGGAATGCGTTGTATACGGATTTTGTTGGAGTGCTTGGTCTGGATACTGCTCTAACTTCTGGGGAGCTGAGCATATACCCTGGAGATTGGCAATTTAATACGGTGACACGAAGTGATCTGGCTAAAGGAACAGCAGCCGTTCTTACTGAATCGGGTCATGAGCATCAAAGCTATGAGCTGACTGCGCCGCGTCCATGGACCTTTCATGATCTAGTGATTGTGCTGTCTGAGCTTGCGGGTAAGCCGGTTTCACTCCGTCAGGATCCTCAAATCCACAACTGGATATACGGGTACTTGCGTAAGATCGATACGTCCTCAACCTCAGCAGATTTGGAGAAATTAATAGGTGGTCCCGTCACTTCACTGAAAGAAAGCATCCAACCCTTTATCACTGCTCAATATCAATGATGTCTATGAATTTGTCTATGAATTCTTTTACGAAAAACCCAGGTTTCACGATGCTTGGGCTTTTTTCTGTACATATCGGTTTCGATACTGTATATTTCAACATACTAGGTTTAATAATTAAGTATACAACTTATAGCGGAGTGATTATTTGAGTAAAGCTAAGGGCAAGGGTGGAACCGGTAGAGGAACAGACAGTAAAGGCTGGAATCGATGGCAAGCTAGCGCCAACAGAGCCAAGAACTCTCCCAAACCGTATACGAGCAAAGCAGATAAAGCAGGCGGTACTAAGAACGCTGGCAGTAATAAAGGTGACAAATCGGACAAGTAGACAAAGGAGATCGATGGTTTGAATAACATAGCAGCACAGAGTGAATTGCCCCCCAATTATGAGGGATTAGTCAAGTCAGCCAATCGTACAGCGAATTGGAAAGAACGGTTGGATGCGGTTGAAGAGCTGGGTCAGTGGAACAACCAACAAGTTATCAGTGTGCTTACACGGATCATGAACAACGATACGGTATTCCAAGTTCAAGAGGCTGCGTTCCATAAGCTGAAGGCTTTCGGTGAAGAGGTCCAACTGCCCTCGAAGAAAAAAGGCGAACTGATTAAAGGAGCTGCCAAAATATTTACAAGAATTAAAAAGAGCTTGCCTGAAGGCCATACGTATGAAGAATTCAAAGAAAAATTGAAAAAGATGAGAACTGATGTGTATGACACTTACGAAGGCGAAAAGGGCGCGGATTTTGATACGTGGCTTGAGCAAACCTGGGCGTCATTAACAAAAAAATAGGCAAGTTAAATAAAAGACCCAACACCATTGTTCATTACGGTGTTGGGTTTCTTCGTATTATGTAGCGTCCATACGTATTATTTAGCCAGATCAAAAGCTTTGCTTTGATTGATTGTAATCAGCTCCGACAGCTTGGTTTCAGAACCCACTCTTCGATATACCCATCCCTTTGCGAGCAGCGAGGCTTCCCCATTGTTAACTTCAATTTTTCCGGAATAAATCCGCTCGTCGCATTTTTTATGGTTACCATAATTCATATGATACAGCTCCGTACCGTTTCCTTTCAAGTTAAAGGGTTTACCGGGGGTGATGGTAGATTCCAGACCTGCAGAGGTAATTCCCGCATCTGGAAGCATGGTTCCATCCTTCTGGTATAAGTACAAGGTTATATTCGCGGTCGTACTGCTTGCATTTGACACTTGAAAACCAAAATCAAACGGGTTATCCGAACTACAATAATCGTGCATCGGAATTTGAAAGGATATGGATTGAGGAGAAACTGGTGTCTTTAAAGCTTGAATATTTTCAGTGGTCGTGCTTGAAGGCTCAACGGCTGTGGCGGGTATAACGAACATTAGGCTTAAGGCGATGGCTGGCAGCAAAGCTTTTTTCAGAGTATTTTTCATAGATAACGCTCCTCTTCTGGTCATAGTGCAGGTGCAGATAAATGTGGGGGGCTGCTTATTTTTGAGTTCATAGAATTTACTAGAATACTATAATTATAATGGAAATCGATGCCGGTGCAAAGGATTCAATATGACATACTACCCCCAGAGAAGGTGGGTTCAACGCGAACAGTATGAAAAATAACACATTAAATATCACACACTGCTGCTTTACGGCCTAGTCTATTGGCACAGCGAGAGGGAGCGTGTCTATGTTTAAAAGGTTTGAACAACTGTTCGGCGTTGATTTGGGTACTTGTAATACATTAATTTATCAACAAGGCGTTGGTATTGTTTTGAGGGAGCCATCTGTGGTGGCCATTCATAAAGAGACAGGGCAGATCGAAGCCTTTGGCGAACAAGCCTATGCTATGATCGGGAGAACCCCTGCCAATTTGGAGGTTGTCTATCCGTTAAAGGACGGAGTTATTGCCAACTTTGACATGACCTCAGCGATGCTAAAACATTTTATAAGTAAAATACAAGGTAAATATAATTGGTTTCGTGGTTCTCAAATATACATATCTGTGCGGTGCGGGATTACTGAGGTGCAGAAACGGGCAGTGGAAGAGATGATCGTACATAAAGGAGGAAGGAAATCGGTAACGATCGAGGAACCGCTGGCTGCGGCTATTGGTGCGGGGCTCCCCGTAGCAGACCCTATCGGGAGCATGGTTGTTGATATTGGTGGCGGGACAAGTCAAGTGGCTCTGATCTCGCTGGGCGGGATTGTAGTCAGCCAATATGTGCGGATTGGAGGCATGTCCCTTGATCAGGACATGATTGAATACGTCAAAAGAAAATACAATTTGGTTATTGGTGAGCGAACTGCAGAGGAGATCAAGAAAAATTTGGCTTCAGCGGTAATACCCGAAGGCGACGTGCGGATGGATGTTAGAGGCAATGATATGATGGAAGGCTTGCCCAAAACGATTTCCATCTCCTCCAAAGAGATTTATGAGATTGTGGATCAATTCTCCATGTCGATTGTCGAAACGATCCGCCAGACGATGGAGCAATGTCCTCCTGAACTGGCAGGGGATTTGATGGAGCGAGGCATCCTGTTGTGTGGAGGGGGAGCCTTACTGCATGGACTGGATCGAAGGCTACAGCAAGAAACAGGAATTCCGGTTTATTTGGCTGAGAAACCGATGGAATGTATCGCTCACGGAGCCGGAGAGATGCTGAGCTATAAGCTTCTTGCATCAGGTCATCATAGTGCTGGAAGTTCCAAGCCATCGAAAATTACTGAAACGGATGCCGTGCTGGAGCAAGTTTCAGGCAAATAATCGGTAATTTCAATAATACTTGCACGTTGTTACAAGACCGTTCTTTGTGAGCGGTCTTTTTCTCATAAACCAGCTGGCATCAATTCAAGCTTAAATGGTTACAGTAATAAGGGACGACCCCCTATAGGTAAAGTACACTAATGAACAGAGGAGCAAGCTTACAATGACCAAGTCAAAAAGCAGAGATAAAAATTTGCAAAATGTAAATAAGGATTTACGTAAGTCGCCAGTGAATAGCCATCAGGCTCAGCAATTGCAGCAGGATACGAATGATCGCAGACATCAAGATGCCTTAAACCATGAAGACTAAATGGTGATCATAGCTGCCTTTCTTA
The DNA here is from genome assembly GCF_001956045.1 of Paenibacillus sp. FSL H7-0331. Next base: position 35,266 of record NZ_MRTH01000051.1, read on the forward strand.
GCCATGGCTAAGAAAGGTTTTTTCATGTTGACCAATCATTGGACTCCTGATATACAAATCTAGTCAATATTGGTAATATTGAAATTGCCAAATAGCAGTAAAAGTATTTTTATGTCAAATCTAATAGGAGTTATGATGCGGATATTTATATTAATGATCATGTTCGTTTCCATATTGTCAGGCTGTGATGCAGATAATTTACCTCCAGCTGCAAATACCGCTTCAGTAACCAAGCCTGAAATTGTATCAGCACCTATTCAATCTTCTGCGCAGCTTACGGCAGCTGCACCAAGCCAGCCATCAAGTCAACCATCCATCAGATCTACTTTGGATAAGTTTATAGCAAGAGGATATCAAGTAGAGGAGAAACATATTTTCACAAGAAATTTCGAAGGAATAGGAGAGCTGACGGTCACACCTGTCACCCAATTTGGTAACCTTACCGAGTTTCCGTTGTCATTAATCCTAACCGGGGGAAATAAAGAAATAGTTCTTACACCGATTAGAGCAGATGGCCATCCCATGTTCAGCTCTTTTGAAGCGATTTCTTTTAAAGATATCGATGATGGCAGCCCACAAGGTGGTTATGCAGATATAACCGTAATCGCTAATTTCATTACAGGTGCAGGCCAGGATGGCGCTAAACCCTTCTCTGATATATTTATTTTTAAAAATGATACAAAAGGCGGCTTCGTTGAAGAGACTTCATTGGAAGATAGCATAACCAGCTCGATACAAAGCAGAACCTACACGATGAAAACCGTATTTGATTTGGCCAAGTCTTTGAATAACAACAGCCATACAGAGGATAAGCAAGCCACTCACAGTCAGGTGATTAGTAATTTGTGCGACAAAGCTACATTGACGAATGCAGACATAGATCAGGTAATTCAGAAATATAACGACACCTATACTAAACAAGGGCTGGATTTATCTGAGTCAGGTGAGGATAACATGTATTTGGCAATGGGCAGTTGTTTTTATGAAGAGACGCTGCGGCTGACAGCTACCAATAAAGCATTGATAGTTCAAGTACAGACCATCAAAACACTCCTTTCCGAGATCAACAATGCTATAATCCGTTTCAATCTGCATTATAATGGCGGAGGCACTATGTACACGCACGGGGGCAATCGAAGTGAAGGTGCAAATCAATTTTACATCCATCAGTTTGTGAAAATGACTCTTAATGGCAGCAAGCCGGATGTGGATGGTTACAATAAACGTTTAGCCGAGATCAATCAGGGACTCACCAAGCTAAAAGCATTTAACAAGGTTGCAGGCACTGATGACTGGGAGTCGAACCGTGATAAAATCGATGTCGCCAAGAGGCTGAGTGGGATGAAATCAGAAGTTGAAACGATGACCAGTTCGATAGAAAAGCTGACTCGATCACTGCAGGCTCAAGACGCGGCGGCCGTGTATCTACTAGATCGATTAGTCAATAAAATTCAAAACATACTTGGCTAGTTGGATGGATTTAAAAGCTCGCTTTCGTATAAGTTATCCTCAAATTACGCATATTATCGAAGTTATCACAATCCCAATATCAAAGGAGACTTCGAGATGCAGCAGCAAACAAGTTCCAACAGCAATACCCAAGGCTCGCAGCAAATGAATCATGGGGGTCATGAGCTTTTTGATATGCACGAAGTGTTAGGATGTACCATCAATGTGTTGGATCAATTTATGATGTTCAGACAATTTGTTCAGGACCCGGAGCTTCTGGACATTCTGGATCGTCAATATAATTTCACGCTTTCCCAATACAACCTGACAGCAGAGTGCTTCACAACAGGACAAAAGCCAAGCCAGGAAACGTCCACCTATATGATTAAAAATGTAACGCAGCCGATCTATGGGCTCACACCATCCCAGCCGAAGAAACCGAATCAATCATTGGCTGATGTTAAGGATGCAGGCATTAGCGGGCACATGCTTGGTCTGATCAAAAGCCATGCTTCAACCTTGACGATGTGTGCCGCTGAGGTGACGAATCCGGTCGTACGGCGGGTATTGGCTTCGCAAGTGGAAAATTATATTGAAATGGGCTACGAAATTTTTATGTATCAAAATAAAAATGCCTATTACCAGGTACCGCAATTGGCAGCAGCTGATACCCAACAAATGCTTAATTCGTTTGTTCCGGCAACCGGAAAACCACAAATGCCGTCTAATGCAGTCACTACCATTCACTAATCATGACAATAATCCGGTGTGGGTTACTATAACCTGTGCCGGGTTTTCTTTGTCTTGGCTGGCCCTGAGATTAAGGATGTGGAGGGATTCTTTATGCAGACATCTCAGGGGAAGCTGCCCTGGTGGCAGCTAACTCTATTTGGCGTTGGATGCACCATCGGGACGGTTTTTTTTCTTGGTTCCAGTATCGCCATTCACAAAAGCGGTTTTTGGATTCTCTTCATTTTTATCCTTGCTGCCTTAGCGACTCTGTTTGTTTATGTGGCCTTGGCCCAAATGACGGTTCAGCACCCGCATAAAGGCTCTTTTCGAACCTATGCCCAACAAGCCTATGGCCGCTCGGCAGGCTTTAGTGTGGGTTGGATGTACTGGTTCTCAGAGATGCTGATTATGGGAAGCACGTTGACTGCACTCGGGATTTTTACGCAATTCTGGCTTCCAGCTATTCCTCTTTGTCTGCTCGCAGTCGGTTACACGGTACTTGCCCTTTTTGTTGTGATACGGGGCTCTAATGGGATTAATAAGGTAGAGAACCTGCTGGCTATTGTCAAAATTGCCGCAGTATTGATGTTCATTCTGGTGGCGGGATTTGCTTTTATAAAAGGTACGGGTGGCGTTATGCCCATTCATTCCAGCGCGGCGAAGTGGTTTGATTCAGGCTGGCTGGGAGCATGGAAAGGGCTGCTTTATGCGTTTTATGCCTTTGGCGGTATTGAGGTGATGGGATTTATGGCCGTGGATTTGCGTGAGCAGGCGGTCAGGTGAAATCATGGATCGCTATCCTTCTCATTGCCACAGCTGTAACAGGACCACTCTTGGAGAAAACAGGCAGGCCAGGCTTTTGGTCATGCCTAATTATAGTCTTCGTTATCAGACTGGTTACCTTATGGACGTAGCGGTATAGCGGGTATACAAGGACAAAAGAGCCGGCATAACAAGAAGTCGTAAATTTCCTCTATATCTTTTTCTTCAGTCTGATCTTTCCGACAATCAATAATAGTAGAGGCAATCCGATCATATTGACAGGAAGTACAAAGGGAACCCAGTAATGGTTCAAATAACTCGCGGTTGCCTCAGAAACATTTGTGGGAATAAAAGAAAATAATATCACAACGATGGCAGTATACCAGATCAAGTTCTTCCAATTTTTCACTTGTAAAAATTGGGCTGTTCCGTAACTGGTCACAAAAAAATATATAGACAATTTAATGAATACGCTGGCAACCCAGATGACCACGGCAAGGGCGTCCAGGTTTTCAATAAACCCGAAAATAGAGATTTTCTTTGTCATTTCAAAAAATGGATACCACATTTTGGAGGAAAGATTGACTCCTATTGTTAAAATGACCATGATCATCGAAATACATACAATAAAACTTGCAGCCGCAACAGCCCAAATCACGTACGGAGATCCCTTGCGGGGAGCAGCGAGAAACGGTGAAATCATAATGAATTCAACCGCATGGCCGAGGTAGGAAGCGATAGGAAGCGACCCCTTGACGATAGCAGCGACACCACTGTCCGTATAGAAGGGCAGCAGATGCTTCCAATGAATATTGCTGATGCTTGTTGTCAAAACAAGCAATACCATCAAAAGAATCAGAGGGCCCAATATTTCGCTGACGCGGCCGATTCCATCAATTCCTCCGGAATAAGTCACATAGATAACGATCAGGAGCATGGCCAATTCGATGTATATTCCCGGAGTTTGAGGAAGAAGCAGAATCTGGAGCAGATCGCTGAATTGGCGCAAAACAATAGGAATGATGGTATACCATTGGACAAGATAAACAATGATAACCAGCTTTCCGAGCCATTTTCCCATAATGGTTTGACTGAGCTGGATGAATGTATACTCCGGATGAAGAAGCACAAGCTTTGTTGTCACTACGGAAATTAGTAATGCTATGCAACCGGCAACAAGAACAGAGACCCATGCATCCTGCTTTGCATCCTGCAAACCGGGAGTGAACGTCATCAGCAGGGTCATGCCTAGATCCATGATGGTGATCATCCAGAATACTTGAATTCCGCTAACCTTCATTTTTATCATCCTTTTTGTAGGGTCAATTCTACTTTTTCAGGTGTGCAGGTGACTGTGTTCGGCCGACCCGTTGAATGCGGATGTCAACTTCTACAGTAACCGGAACATCAGGATAAATGTGTGTCCATTGCTCCTTATTTTGCTTCCAATAAGCGGGATGTCCGATATGAATTTCTTCCCCAAAACCGAAAACGTCTGACTTTAACTGCTTTTGTACATGATGCAGCGTATTTTTGATTTGTTTTTCTGTTTCACTGGACAGCTTGCTTTCAACGCGTTTCAAGTTTTCGGCCTTGCTCAAATCCAATCTCGTATCGTTTTGAGCCACTCTTACCTTTGCTTTGAAGCTCATCGTGACCTCGGGCATTCCATGATTCAGCTTTGTGCTTATATGCGCATTAGACTTCAATACATTAACGCCAACAGTACCCTTAAAGTCTTTCACTTCGGGCTCAACCTGCGTGGTTATTGTATTACTTTGGAGTTTTTCTCTCCACCAAACTAATATTTCCTTTTCCTTTGACGGTAAAAATCCGACTAATTTATTTTCCTGGTATACGGCCGCTTCACCAAGATCGAATGCTCCGTCTTCGATCCTTCCGGCGGACAGCTTAACGGCTCCGGTTACAGGGGATCTATCATAAGAAGATACAGCATCCAAAAAATCATCGATTTTGACAGACAGAGTGGAGTCGTTTATCAGCATTTTTTTAAGTGCGATGGCTGGTATGGCTTCCAGCAAGTACGGTGTTTGCAGAACTTTTTTTGCGGTTGTTCCATGAGCAGTCAGAATATAACTGTTATATCGGCTGTCGGGCCAGCGCAGCAACTGATCTAATCCCTGATCTATACCATGTCGGCCGTATGTTTCACCGATAATGATGACCGCCCTTTGACCCAAAAAGATTTGCCGTGACAAGCGCTGCTGCAATTTGCGCAAAATATCCGCCCCGTTGCTTCCTATCTCCGAGACGACCAAAATCGTTTTTTTTCCTGCCTGTCTGCCACCCGACGTGGCAGTAGGCACTTCTGTAGGAAGAGCGATTTGCAGAGTAGCCTCTAATTGTCCATTCTCCGCAAGGTCGAAACCGCCGGCAAGCACAAATGCAAGATCGTTAATCTCGGTTCGATCCCAGCAGCCTGTCAATAGGCTGAGACAAAGGAGGGGAGCTATCGTTGTCCACCATTTCAACCTGATCATTGTTTTTTCAGCTCCCGAATCGGGTGAATGCGATTTTGACGCTTGTGTAAGACCCACCAAGGGGCTCTGCCCAATATATCCCATAATCCGTTTGCCTGAAACGGAGCAAGCGGCGTCATATAATAAACGCCGAAGGAACGAAGATTCACAAGATGAATCAGCAGGGCAATCATGGAAACTCCTATACCGTACAAGCCGAAGATGCTTGCAGACACCATAAACGGAAATCGTAAAATACGAATCGCCTGACTCATATTGTTGCTCGGAATCAGAAAAGAGGCAATTCCCGTCAAAGATACGACAATGACAATGGGCGCCGATACGATTCCTGCCTGAACGGCAGCTTGTCCGATCACTAGCACGCCTACAATGCTGATGGTCTGGCCAACCTGTTTGGGTAGACGTATGCCCGCCTCGCGAATCGCCTCGAAAGCAATTTCCATCATCAAGATCTCTATTAACGTCGGAAATGGCACCGGTTCCCTGGCCGCCGCAATAGACAAAGTCAAGCTGGTGGGAATCATTTCGGAATGAAACGTTGCCACAGCAATAAACATGGACGGCAAGATTAAGGATATGAAGGCAAATAAGTACCGAAGCCATCGTAAAAATGTAGCTGTAATAAAGCTCTGATAATAATCCTCCACCGTTTGAAATGCATGCCAAAAAGTAACGGGAGCGATGAGGGCCATCGGAGTTCCATCCACAAGGATGGCGACCTTCCCTTCAAGCAGTGCAGCTGACACGCTGTCAGGCCGTTCGGTCATTTGGATCACTGGAAATAGCGAGTAAGGCGCGTCACGGATCATTTCTTCAATGTAGCCCGATTCCAGAACTGTATCCATATTGATTTGCGATATGCGTTTTCTCATTTCCACAATCACCTGGGGATCAGCCAAGTTCCCTATATATGCGATAATGACCTCCGTTTGCGAAACCTCCCCGACCAGCATCTGTTCCATCTTCAACTGAGGCGTTCGGATTTGCTGACGGATCAATGCCATATTCATGTCGATATTCTCAATAAACCCGATTTTCGGACCGCGAATCACGGTCTCCATACTGGGCTCTTGCAGCTCGCGATGCAATTTTTCTTTCATGCTTATGGACAGAGCCTGGTTCGATGATTCCACCAACAGAACCACTTGTCCCCTGATAATTTGCTGAATCGTATCTTTCTTATTACCAACGATTTTTGTCATCGCGATGGAAAGCAGCTCACTTTTCATCTGTTCAATGAGCTGTGTGGACGAATCCAATTCCATCGTCACATTTTTCGATAGCGTTTTCGATAATTCATCATCCAATTGCTTGGTATCCACCAATTCCTTGAAGAATACTAGCATACAAGGAATCGAATCAAACAGATGTATTTTTCTTATAATCAGATCGGAGCAATCTGAAAATAGTGCCCTTAACCAGGATTCATTGTCATCCAGATTACTTGAAAGCCCTGCTTCAACTTCAACTTCAGGTAGTTCAATTTCAACCTCAAGCTTCTTCTGTTTTGGTTTCTTTCTCCAAGGCAATATTTTTGGAAAAAGCATGTATTCACCCACCCGTCATTTCTTTTTATTTAATTTTTCCAATTGATGATTAAATCATCCCAAACTGGTTCATATTTAATAGCAACAAGAAAGAAGGAAGTTCGGAGATGAGCAGTGGAGTCATATGGAAGACGATTGTTTTTATATTTATTATTGGGTTATCCGGTCTTGTGCTTTACTTGTCCGTTTCAATTGAGTAACAAAGACAGGCAAGCCGGATATTTGCTTTCCGACCTGCCTGTCTTTGTTTAACCAAAATAGGTTTCAGCTAACTTCTCTGCCATACGTGTTGCCAAGGCCTGTGTTGTAAGTGTCGGATTAGGGCCTCCGATTCCGTTAGCATGTACACTGTTGTCGGTAATAGCCCTCTCCCCACCCATGGGTTATGAGGGAGTCCGGAATTTAACCACAGCCTCGGCGTTTCAATGCAGCCTGCTGCCATGACCACCGTTTTGGCTGTAAGTTCTCCGATCTCTCCCGTCCAGGTGTCCCGGAACTGTACGCCGGTTGCGCGAAGGCCTTCTTTCGGATGATGCTCCGTCAAAATTTTAATCGTAAATGAATTGGGACGAATCGAAACATTGCCGGTTTTGAGAGCCAAGGGAATATAACTGACAAGCGTGCTGCGCTTGGCGATTTTGTCTATGGAGGGGCCCGCTGTGCATCCATTGACGCAATGGCCCTTAAGGGTGCAGCCTTCCATATTATCCAATTGGTCCATCGAATAGTCAGGGTCCATCAGATGTTTATTGGGAGGAAGAATCGCGTTCGGATTCGGTCGATACCCAGGTGTTACAACATCAAGCGTCGGAATCAGCGACCACCCGGCCTTCTTGGCTCCGTAGTAAAAAAGTTCTTCCTTGGGTGTCGTAGGAGAAAATTGAACAGGCAATGTTGCTTCGGCTTTTTCATAATAGGGAATCAGCTCCCGATAACTGATGGGCCATATGTTATCAATAGCCGCAGGAAAAGCGCGCGGTGACTGCGCCCAATAATGCTGGGTTGTTCCACCGACCCCGGAAGCTTGCCAAACGGAGCCCTTCTGCCGCATGATCCGGTGCCAGGGCGCGCGACTACGGTTGGCAGGACCGAAACGAATGGTACCTGAAACGCTATCATTCATATTGTTCTCATACGAATTGTAGATTTTCTTATAGATTCCTACATCCAGATCAGCGTGACTGGAGCTCCACTCCGCACCGCGTTCGCTGTTAGGTTTCCCATTTGCTGTTTCCATACCACGGCCCCGCCTCCAGCACCAATACTTTAAGTCCAAGCTCTCCGAGTTCTTTGGCAGCGACAGCGCCACCGCCTCCAGCTCCGATTACGATCACATCGGCATCAAGCATTTGAAGACCCTCTTCCTTCATGAGACATCGTTAATAAAAAACCACGAAGTGCGCGGTAACCCTTGGATACGCCTGGATAACCTACCTGCTCCCAACCAATTGGAAAGTATTCCAGGCGACGTTACGTGGGTGTCTTCAATCGTGTCGAACCGTATGCGGACCATTCTGAATAAAAACCAAACAGGGTTGCCCGATTCAGATAATCGACTATGAATATAACAAGTCCACCATCGTTTCGATACGGAGGAGGCAGAATACTTAAATCGACATCAAGCTGCTCTAACATCGCCAGCACCCGAATACGGTCTCGGGGAGAGAGTGTGGCAAAAGGGTTTCCTCGACAGACTGCATACAAATGTGGATCCAGAACTTTGCCTGATGCTTTGTACTGAACTGCGCCGTCATTAAGCAGCATCGCAGTAGACGCTGCCAAAGGAATTTCCGTAAGGTAGAAACCGAGAAACAGTGAAAGACTGTGATCTAATTCCCAGATCATATACTCGTGAATGCCCAGTTCTACTGCACCCACATCTTGCACTGATCCTAATGAATCTATGCCATACGTAGTAGCCGGGACAACCGTTTCTACTAATGCTCTAAAGGTTGTCATTGTTTGTGAATTTGAGATTGCATGATGTCCATAGATTGGATGCATGTGGTTCCCCCTCTTTGCATGAACCGAGAGCTGATTCAATCCAATAATCTATATCTAAGTTAAATAAAAATTATGTGTGTGTTAATTGCCTTTCCTGATAGTTTGGCTGGTACTATCCCCTATTAGTAAAAGGACATTTGGAAGGCGAGGTTTCATCATGCAGTGTTAGGTAGGTTACTTTCACAGTATGGCTGCGGGGAGGGATTGTCATGCAAGTAAAAAAGAGGCTTTTCAGCCTCCTTCATTCACGCATATGCAATTTCTTTAAGCTGCGGCTTAATTGAAGTTAAATGAATTAATTCAGGTGTTTTGAAAAACTCGGCCAATCTCCGAAGCCGCATGTATATCGTGCGTAGTACTACGGAATCCATCTCGGTTATCATACTTTGGTTGGCTATGAAATCTTGTAAACTTACCTTAATGAGATATTCGCTGTCACGCAAATTTATAGAAAGCTGCCTGCTTGGACTGTATCCATTATTCACAACATATTTAGTTTGATTGACTGCACTTTGGTACAGATCCAAGCACCGCTTAGTTACGGTAACCTGTCTCTTGATTCCATGGCAATCTTTTAAAGTAAGCATCTGGTTTTCCACATCTAAGGAATCTTTCTTTAAGTATACTAATTCGTGGATACCGAAACCTTCCATAAGTAGGCGAATAATGATGGCGTCTTGGGGGTTAATGCACTGGGACTCAATGAAACGGATTTTATCAAGTGTTATAATAGTCGATCATCCCTTCGTAATTCTGTATATGGGTTTACTGGAATATTTTACAATATATCAAAATTTTTTTATACGATGTAAAAGAGGAGGTTTTGTCAATTCATGACTGAAGGCGATTATACTTTATGACAAAAGTTTATGTTTTCTTTCATTCTTGGCATGGCTTTGATCCGAACATTCACCTATGATTTAAAGGCAGGTAGGGCTTGAAAAAAGGATGCTATAATAGAAGCTATAGCTTTTCGTTACTTGGCGCAGAGGGGGTTGGAATCAGATTTTCGAAAAAACACTTGCCATGGAGGTAGTAAACATGATAGATTAGTCTTCTTGCTGTTGCGAAGGCATCAAGCAGGAGGAAAATAGATGGACGATTTAATCATACAAATAACTTGCAGATAACGAGAAAATAATACTTGCAATTGAAGATTAAACGTGGTAAATTAACATTCTTGCTGCTGAGAAGCTGAATAACAAATAGCAAGAAAGATGGATGATCTGATCATCCAAAATAAATAAAAAAAGTACTTGCAATTGAATGAATGAATGTGTTATATTGATCAGGTCGCTTTTGACGGAATGTCGAAAATGATCGAAAAGAATTG
>NZ_MRTH01000052.1 GCF_001956045.1 Paenibacillus sp. FSL H7-0331
CGTTCACGAATCGCTACAGCGCTTTGCTCTTCTCGCTCTTGCAGCACCGCTTCGTGCCACTCCTGCTGCTCTCTCAGCGCTTGCGATTTCTGTGCTTCCAGCTCCGCTTCACGATCTCTAAGCGCCTGTGCTTTCTGCGCTTCCAGCTCCGCCTCACGTTCACGAATCGCTACAGCGCTTTGCTCTTCTCGCTCTTGCAGCACCGCTTCGTGATGCTCCTGCTGCTCACGCAGCGTTTGAGATTTCTGTGCCTCCAGTTCCGCTTCACGCTCTCTCAGCGCCTGCGCTTTCTGCGCCTCCAATTCCGCTTCACGATCTCTCAGCGCCTGCGCTTTCTGCGCTTCCAGCTCCGCCTCACGTTCACGAATCGCTACAGCGCTTTGCTCTTCTCGCTCTTGCAGCACCGCTTCGTGCCACTCCTGCTGCTCACGCAACGCTTGCGCTTTTTGTGCTTCCAGCTCTCTCAGTGCCTGCGCCTTCTGCGCTTCCAACTCCGCTTCACGCTCTCGAATCGCTACAGCACTTTGCTCTTCTCGCTCTTGCAGCACCGCTTCATGCCACTCCTGCTGCTCACGCAGCGCTTGCACTTTCTGCGCCTCGAGCTCCGCTTCTCGCTCTTTCAGCGCCTGCTCGTTCTGTGCCCCCAGCTCCGCCTCGCGCTCTTTTAGCGCTTGTGCTTTCTGAGCCTCGAGTTCCACCTCACGCTCAAGCCGCTCTTCTTCATAACTCTTTTGCGCCTCAAGCCGTTCTGCCTCGTGACGTTCCTGCTGCTCATGCAGCTGATTCTCCCGCTCTTTGAGCGCTTCAGCACTTTCCAGCAGCTTTTCATTCAGCTCATCAGTCCGTGCTTGCAGCTCGGCATAGAGCTCTTGCTGCAGTTGGACCTCTTCGAGTCCACTGTTTAATTGGATCTGAAGTTCAGCCAACTGTTCGCTTTGCTCGCGAAGCTGTGTCGCTGCCGCTTCCTTGTCACGCTGATGCTGCTTCAAGCGCTCATTCAGTTCATTCAGCTCGCCTTTTCCCTGCTCGATCTGTTCTGCTAATTGCTGCTGAAGCTGATGTTCTTTGTCTAATTGCTGGTCGAACTCAAGCTGCTGTTGAATTTGTTTGGCTTGCAGCTCCTTCAATTCAGCTTGAAAGGATGAACTCCGCGCCTGCTCCGATTGATGCCGCTCTTCCAATTCTTGATGCAGTTCCAGCTGAAGATCATATTCTTCCTGACGGAAACGGATCTGTTCCTGAAGCTGATCATTTTGCAGACTTAATTCTTCTATGAGCTGCTGCCTGTTTTCACTCAGCTGCTTAAATTCATTAGCTTCAGTTGTCTGCTTCTCAAGCTGCGCATTCAGGCTCGCTTGTTCCAGTGATTGCTGTTCCAGCAATTGCTCCAGAAGCTCTTTTTCCTCCAGACGGCTTGCCAGCTGCCCAGCAGCTGCATCAGCTCTTTCTGTAAGGTCGGCCAGCTCAGCTTCCTGCAATAGGCTACGTTCCAGCAGTTCGTCTCTCACCTGCTGCAGCTGCTTAAGCTGCTCCTCAGCAGCAATACGCTGTTCCTCAAGCCGTTGCTTCGAGGCCGCTTGCTGAGCTTCCAGTTGTTGCCTTGCTGACTCCTGCTCGGCTTCCAACTGCACCCTGGCAGCTTCACGCTCAGCCTCCAACAACTGATCAGAAGCCTCCTGCTGCACTTGCAATTGCAATTCCAGCTCTACTCTTGAAGCTTCACGCTCAGCTTCCAGCTGCTCCTGATTGGACCGCTGCTGAGCCTCCAGTTGCTCCTTCGATGCTTGCCTGAGAGCACCCAGCTGCTTTTCCAGTCTGCCGCGAGCCTCTCGTTCTTCTTGCTGCTCGACCTCAAGCTGCCTGCGTCGCTGCTCAAACTCCAGTGCGGACGCTTTCAAGCGCTCAATCTCAGCCAATGCTTTTGTTCGTTCCGCCTCCAGCTGAAGGCCTCCTGCTTCCAGCTGCTGCGCGTGATCGCGTTCCTTCTCCAAATCCTGCAAAAGCTGGACATGCTGCTCCTGTAATACAGCAAGCTCTTGAAGCGATTTTTCCATCTGTTGTTGTCGAACCTGTATTTGTTCCAAATCATCTCTGATTTTGCAGTAATCGTCTGACATGTGAACAGCCGCCAAAACGGCGATTTTAGGTGTATCCAAACGCGGGGAACCCGCGGAAATTTTCTGCATTTGTTCATTAACATGCGCCACCACACGTTTCATATGGGGAACACTTGCTTCTGAAACCAATTTGTATTGACTGCCAAAAATATCTACCGTCATCCGAATTTTGCCTTCATTACTCACAACAAGCTCTCCTTTCGGAATCCCACATAAGAAAAACAACTCATCGAAGCCTACTCGACGAAGATACATTCGTGTTGTAGATGATGCCTTTCTTGCGAGCAGAAAGTTCCATAAGCGCTTTGCACTTTCAAGGAAGTTAAACTTTCTTGACTCATAAGTAAAGCTTCTGATCGAAGCCTATTCGACAAGCATACCTTCGTGTCCAATAGGTTGCTTTTCTTGCAATATCGGAGTATTCAGCTCTGCTGAAAACTTATAAATTCCGATATTATAAACAAATTCCTCGTATCTCATTTATTTCGATACGAGGAAGCTTTTTTCCTGCTACAGCAAGGGATTTTCATCAATTTCCATAAAATGGACTTAAATAAAAATCAAATGCGGCTGCTATTCTATTTTCTTTCTATTTTCTAAGCTCGGCGCCATAAGATTGCTCCAGTGCCGTTAACACCTGTGCATGCAATTCACTAACTTCTTCGTCTGTTAACGTACGCTCCAAAGTACGGTATACCAACGCCAACGCTACACTTTTCTTATCCACTCCAAGACGATCGCCTGTATAAATATCGAACACCTGGATCGATTCCAATAACGCGCCAGCGACTTCTTTCACCTTGGCCGTCAGTTCACCCACCTGTAAATCACGGTTAACGACTACAGCCAAGTCCCGACCAATTGCTGGGAAACGTGGCAGCGGACTATACGTAATTTGCTCATCCGCATAAGCGGCCAAAGCCTGGAAATCGACCTCAAGCACATAAGTATCAGCCAAATCCCGATGCTGCTGAAGCGTTGGATGAAGCTGACCCAGTGTTCCGATGACTTGAGCTTGGTCTCCTTCGGGCAATTGCAATGTAATATTGGCTGTTCTTCCAGGATGGAAACCATCCGGCTGCGCCGCTGTATAGCCAATCTTCCCGGTAAGACCGAGGTAACCGACAAGATTTTCAAATACACCTTTCAAATCATAAAAATCAACCTCTACCGACTTCCCGCTCCAATGTGTTGCCTGACGTTTTCCTGTTAACAAAATCGCAAGCATCAGCCGTTCCTCAGGAAGCTTGGTTAATGAAACCTCATTAGTCACGAATACTTTGCCGATTTCAAAAAGCGCCACATCATCCGTATTGCGATTACGGTTATAAGTAGCTGCCTCCATCAAATGCGGAATCAGGCTGGTACGAAGTGTACTCCGATCCTCACTCATTGGCATGGACAAAGTAACAGGCTTCGATTCTTTAAAGGCTCCCGGAAAATCGTTGATTTGCTGCGGATGTGTAAAGGAATAGGTCACGGCTTCAAACAAACCGCTTCCAGTGAGCAATGTACGCGCCAAACGGCGAATAGCCTGCTCCTTATTCAATGCACCTGGAGTCGTTACACCCGTCATTAATGTTGTCGGAATATTGTCGTAGCCATATAGACGAGCAACTTCTTCGATCAAATCAACACCACGGGTAATATCACCACGACGACTTGGTACATTTACATGGAACGTCTCCCCACTCACTTCCGCATCAAAATGCAGACGCTTGAAAATCTCGCTAACCTCTTCTACAGACAAAGTAGTACCCAGGTAAGCATTAATCCGACTAACGCTCAGCTCTATACGAACCGGGTTGTGCTGCTTGGACACAGCTTCCACTGTTCCCGCAGCTACCTGTCCATCTGCATATTGACTCATCAAAGCTGCTGCACGATTGAGCGCAGGCAGTACAGCCTCGGGATTAACTTCCTTTTCAAAACGCAGAGATGCTTCTGAACGCAGTCCAAGCTGACGTGAGGTTTTACGAACTGTACCTCCATCAAACTTGGCCGATTCCAGCAAAATCCTTGTGGTGCCTGATGTGACTTCGGAGTTTTCGCCACCCATAACACCAGCAATCGCTACTGGCTTCTTACCGTCCGTAATAAGCAGCATATGCGGCTCCAGGCTGCGCTCCACACCGTCAAGAGTAACCAGCTTTTCTCCGGACTGTGCCAGCCGAACATCAATATGGCCATTGTCCAGCTTATCTGCATCAAACGCATGCAGCGGCTGTCCGTACTCCAGCATTACATAGTTCGTAATATCTACTATATTATTAATGGGTCGAATGCCTGCTGCCATCAAACGATTTTGAATCCACAATGGGGAAGTGCCTACACGTACGCCTTCAATCAGCTTAGCGGCATAGTGAGAGCACTGCTCCTTCGCCGTGATCTCAACAGAAATCTGCTCAGAAGCTGGACGGGCCGCTTTACCAGCGCCAACAGTGTCTGCAGCTCCCTGCTCCGCGTCCGGTAGCCGTACAGGACGACCCAATATCGCAGCGATCTCATAAGCCGCACCCAGCATGCTGAGACAGTCAGAACGGTTAGGAGTCAAATCAAAATCCAACACTTCGTCACTGATCCCCAGCACATCCAAAATACTTGCACCAATCTCCGTATCCTCGGGAAGCACAAGAATACCTTCCTGGATTTCCTTAGGCAGCAGCTTGTCGTTCAGACCCAACTCCTTGGCCGAGCAGATCATGCCTTGCGATTCTACACCGCGCAGCTTGGCGCGTTTAATGTTCAAACCGTCCGGCAGCTTGGCTCCAACTATAGCGACAGGCACCTTTTGTCCGGCATCGACATTTTTGGCTCCGCAGACGATTTGCAAATCCTCTCCCTGACCTACATCCACTTTACAAACGCTCAGTTTATCGGCATCAGGGTGTTTTTCACGCGACTTGACGAATCCGACGAACACACCCTCCACACCTTTATTGCGATCCTCTACGCTATCAATTTCAACGCCGCTGCGTGTTAGCTTTTCCGCCAGCTCAGCAGCCGTAATTCCGCTCACATCGACATATTGAGACAACCATTGATATGAAACCTTCATCTTCGCTCACGCTCCTCTCTTTTTATACATGTACGAACTGCTTCAGGAATCGAAGGTCATTCGTATAGAAATGTCGTATGTCTTCAATGTCGTATTTAAGCATAGCCACACGCTCCACACCTAAGCCAAAGGCAAATCCGCTGTACTCTTCCGGATCGTAGCCTGCCATTTCCAGCACTTTCGGATGCACCATTCCTGATCCGAGAATTTCCAGCCAACCGCTCTGTTTACATACGCGACAGCCTGTTCCGCCGCACATGGAGCACGTAACGTCAACCTCTGCGCTTGGCTCTGTGAATGGGAAAAAGCTCGGTCTCATCCGAATCTGCGTTTGCTTGCCAAATAATTCCTGAACAAATTGCAGCAGCGTTCCTTTCAAATCACTCATGCGGATATTGCGATCGATCACAAGTCCTTCAATTTGTGTAAACATATGGCTGTGTGTCGCATCATCGTCATCGCGGCGATACACACGTCCCGGACAGATGATTCGTACCGGAACCTCGCCCTTCATTTTCTCCATCGTACGTACCTGTACAGGTGAAGTATGGGTACGCATCAAAATATCCTCTGTCACATAAAAGGAATCCTGCATATCGCGTGCCGGATGGTTCTTGGGCAGGTTCAATGCTTCAAAGTTGTAGTAATCCTGTTCAACCTCCGGACCTTCTGCAACGGTATAGCCCATACCGATAAAAATATCCTCGATCTGCTGGATCACCTTGCTCAGGGGATGAGCAGCACCCACTCCGCTCGGCTTGCCCGGAAGTGTTACATCTATGGTTTCGGCGCGAAGTCTGAGCTCCGTTTCGGCTTGCAGATA
The DNA here is from genome assembly GCF_001956045.1 of Paenibacillus sp. FSL H7-0331. The sequence continues at coordinate 5,999 of NZ_MRTH01000052.1, forward strand.
TTCAGCCTGCTTGCTCTCAATAACCGCCTCGATGGCGCCGCGTACATCGTTGGCCACCTGACCTATTGCTGGACGTTCCTCTGCACTTAACGCTCCCATGCCACGCAGAACCTCGGTTAACGGACCTTTTTTGCCCAAATATTTGATTCTCATATCGTTTAACTGCTGTTGATTCGTGACTTGCTCAAGCTCTAGCAAAGCCTCTACCTTTAATGCCTCTAATCGTTCTTTCATTTGCTAATCCTCCCTTGTCTAAAAATCCTATTCATTTGCCCATTTCTCTAACCTAATCCCACTATACAAGTGCGGTGAATCATGAGCGAAGCGACCAAAGTAATTTGGAGATAGCGAAGCGGTGCCTTTGTTACCGTATTTTCACAACTAAATCATTTAGATAATCAGAAAATACGGTAACAACAGCAATCGGAAAATACTTTGGTCGCGCAGCGCCTCTGATTCACCGCACTTGTATCACGCATCTCAACGCAAAAAAGACGTTCCCTCATCCCGGAAAGGGACGAAAACGTCGTGGTACCACCCTTGTTTCGAAAAGCTTCCATTCCGGGCAACGATCCTCATGATCGAATTCCAGCAACAAGCAAAGCTTTCGCTTGATTGAAATTAACGGTTCTAGAACGCGAACGTTCATAGCCGGTTCCCTCTACTTGCCAGCGATCAGAGACCGTGGTTTCAAAGGACTGCTCAGGAGTGAAATTCGGCAGCCTGTTTCTGTAGAACCGCTCTCAATCTCCGGCGGCTCCTCCCTGTAAAGAGGCACTGCTTACTTGTCTCCGTCAACGCATTTCATGATATGCAACTACTAGCAGTATTATATGCAAATTCAACCTGTGATGCAAGTCAAATGGGGTAATCAAGTAAAATCTTCATTTTAAGACTTGAGTAAACTATCCATTTCACTTTTCAGCAAAAGATATCTATGTGTGCTTCTCATAATTTTAATTTTCGTGAGGTTATGTTTATCAACATATGTTTTCATTGCATCCTTGGACAATCCCAGCAGGGCTCCAGCTTCAGTAATGGTCAGAACTTCTTCATTACTGGTAGCATTGAACGTCTTCTTAACCTTCTGGTTCCAATCTTCAAACGAAGTCATCACTTCACAACCTTTTCTCATAATAAAATTACTTAGTCATAACCTTATTATTTTAACACAATTTGCGGAAATAATCTCACTAAAAGTTGACATTTCATAAAAAATGCGTTCACACTCTAAAACACACTATGATAATTGGATTATTTTCGGATAAAAATGGGTTTCAATACGACTTTGATGTACTGCTTACAAGCAAAAATAACCCGCCATTGTCTCATGAAGAGTGTTAATGGCAGGTTATTGGTGCATGTATACTCAGCATTGAGCGGCAGCCGTTGTTATCTGGTTATCTGAATGCTTCGTGCCTCGTTATACCACTCGGTTTGACCACCAAGTTGTGTGACGATAAACGTCAGCGGTACAAAATGGATGCCATCACGCTGGAGCATTTCCTTATCCATCTGTATTTCCTCGCCATTCACCAGGGCAGTTTGGCTTCCTGAATTCAGCTTAATCGTCGTTAAATTTACCGGGTCGATGATGGTGACGGTTTGTGCCTCCTCGTTCCAATCCACACGCAGATCCAATTTTTCGCTGAGGAATGTGGTAGGTACCATCGCCACACCGTCTTCAAGGAACGGTTTTCTGCTGTTAGCTTTGTAACGATCGCCATCCATCAGAAGCAGCACCGTTTTTTTCGAGATGCCCAAATCGTCTTTGAGCAGCCGATACGCTTCAGAGGAAGGTGTAAAATTGCGCAGCACATCAACGGCAGTTATTCCCTTTTCCAGAACCAAAGCATCCTCATCGGCAGTCAATGGAACCAACTTGACCGGATTGTTGAGGTTCCAGTATTCCCCCGCTATCGAGATTTTGGCTGAGGAGAGACTTCCCCTCGATACCGCGTTCAATGAAGTAGCTTCAATCTCCAGATTGGATTTGCGCAGCTTCATCGTGTTGTCCACGTATAAATCTGCTTTCACACGGGTTGAATCATTTAAAAACGGCAGACTCTCCTGCAATTCCTGTTCCTTTCTGGCGTGGAGACCGAGAAGAACAAAAACCGACAGCTGCTTGATCTCGGTATGAATCACCTCAATTGTCATATCGCGGTTTTTCAAAATATCCAGCATTCCAATGAGCGAATCCACGCTAGCCTTGCTTCCCGGCGTTTCAGGTATAGGGTAGCCTTCTAATGGATTTTGTAAGGCTTTACCGTCCTTGTTGTCCTGGATCCATTGATCCAGCTGAGGAGAGAGTATCGGGTAGAGCAGGTCGTACAACTCGCCAATTAATTGCTTCAGCGCCTTGTCATCCTGCATCAAATTGGTTACAAATGTTTTTGCCAGCGGTATCAGCTCTTTGCCTGACATCTCACCGTGTATTTTGTTAAGGGAAAGTGTCTCTCCGTTGACAACTTCCCTCACGTTTTCCACGTTCAGTTTACCTGGATTAGGGAGCTGCTTAATGAGGAAAGAGCTCAGACTATTCACAAATGGCTCAAACCTCTCTTCCATTTGTTTAACCAGAACAGGAGGGAGGTCTCCAGTGCTGGAGGAAGTCAGATCGATCACGATGGGCTTTTTGCCGCCTTCCAAAGCGATAATGACCTGTTCTTTGGTCATGTAGGTTTGAAAAGCGATTTTATGATTGGCGATGGTGATATAGCCCGTTGAAGAAACATTCTGCGCACTATCCATTTTAATAGCGTCGTGATGGATTTCAATATGCTCTAACAGCTTCATGACTGTCTGTTCTTTTGAAAAAGCCCTTGCCTGTGCTTGATCACCCGGAACAAGATCAAAGATTATGGTTGACTTGCCTTCCAACGACTGTGCAGTCGAAGCCTCAAAAATAGCTTTGTTAACATCCAATCCTCCAACCGCCTGACACCCGTTAAGTACCATTGGCAGTGCAATTAGCAGCGCACCGATTTTTTGTTTGCTTAAACGTCTGAACATATGCAGCTTCCTCTTCTCTCTATGTATGCTTGAATTGACAAGTCTTATGTACATAGAATTCGAGGTCAAACAGATTTTCCCTTTTTTTCTCATTTCAGATCGTTGGAAGTCCTGTAGGAGCTTGGCGTCACGCCTTCGTATTTTTTGAACAGGCGGATAAAGGTACTGATGCTGTAAAATCCGACCAGGTCGCAAATATCCTTAATAAAAATTTCGTCATTGCGCAGCAGCTCCTTAGCTTTGTCCACCCGAAGCTTGTTTATATAATCCGTCAGCGTATCCCCGACCTGCTCCTTGAAGTAACGTGACAAATAGGAGGGATGGATATCGAAGCGGGCCGATATGGTGTTGATTGACAGGTTATGATCGCGGTACTGTTCATTAATAAACTCAAGAATATCCTCCTTGAGACGAAAGTTATGGCTTTTTTTCTTCGAGTCCACATGACTGCACACCTTACCCAGAAAAAGAGTCATTCGTTCCTGCATCGCCGATACGCTGACACCGTTCATTAGATCCTGAATCGTTGTCCTGTTCTCCTCATACAGCTCCGACTGATTCAGATTCACCTCGATCGCAGCCTTCATCATGGTGCTGATGACGTCGAACAGCAGACAGCGGACCATATCCATCGGCAAGCTTTCTTCCGATAAATTATGCTTAATCACCTCATCCAAAATACCTTTGGCCTGTTCGTAATCGCCTGCCTTCACATGGTTGATCAACTGCTGCTCCTTCTCCAACGGATAGCTGTAGGAGTGATTGAAGCTTTGGATTTGATCGTAAAAAATAATTTTTTGCGCGCCAAGCAGCATTTTATATTCCATGGCTTCCATCGCCTCTTGATATGCAGTCGGCAGCTCAGCGACAGAACGGCGTATCGTGCTTACCGAAGCAGTGAAATATATATGAAATCGGCTGCCGATAAAACGTTGAGCTTCTTCCGTAAGCTGCAGCATCTCCTGCTTGGCTTCCTCAGTGGAAAGGTTTGAAGTGAAATTAATCGTGCAGGCCAGCATTTCGTCGATCTCTGTCATCCAACCCTGATGCTGCTGTCCGATAAGCTCCTCCACAATATTGGAAATAATATGCCTCACAAACTCACGTTTTTTCTCGACATCGGTTTCGTCCTGACGAAAGAAGCCGCTAAAATCCTCCAAATAAATGAGCAGTACAGCAAAGTAATCCGATCTGAGCACGATTCCGTATTCCGACATGACCTCGATAACAGGGAAATCGTTCTCCACCCGTCCCTTGAGCAGCCTGACGAACAGGTTCGAGCGCAGCACATTTTTTTGTTTTTCGATGATCCGGTTCATCTGATTGTTATGATCGAGCGTACTGTCGATGGCTTCCTCCAGATAATCGTATTCGTTCCCAACCGTACCCGGGTCCAGCTTGGAGCGCGCGGCAACCGAGCGGACCAGCTTTCCGAGAGGATCATATTGGCGGCGGGCCATCAATACAGCGAGTACAATTCCTATCGCAAGCGCCAACAGTACCGTAAGTATCGTCAGATTACGGACGTATTCCGCCTTTTGGCTGTACAGGCGCATAGGCAGTGCATATACATACTTCCAGTTGGTCCGGTTGGATTGGATATACGACAGCATGACGTCCTCACCATCCCACTGACTACGGACAAAACCGGTTTCACCATTCAGACTCTCAAAGCTGCGAGCGGTACCCGTTCGTTTTTCCGAGGAGGCCAGCAGTTGATTGGTACCGTCAAGAATATAGACCTTACCTTGATTGTAAGATTGGATGTTCCGAATGGCCGACAGCAGCCTCTCCTCGTTCAATTCAATAACGAGTGTAGCGAGAGGCGCATTACGAGCCTCTATCGGTAGTGATTGCGCGAACAATATTCCTGTACGAGGCTGCCCTTCTATCGGCTGCATGCTAAAAAACTGCCCTCGATACGGCTGAGCGAGAAACTGCTTCCACTCCTCATAGGTAAGACCCGAGGTGGATTGCTGCAAATCATAATACATACGCGCATCATAATAAGACCCTTCGGTGAGCACAAAGTCACCACTGCGGAAATACACATAAAACCTGTCCACATAACGAGTCGTGTTCGTATATAATCTGAAATCGGACAGTGCTTGCACCATCGCTATTCGTTCTTCTGGCCCGATTGTACCCGTTGAACGCATGAACTGGCGTACCTTCGAATTAAAAGCGATCATTTCGCTTAGTCGGTAAGCATAATCGATATGACTGTCAATATCCTGCTGAAGCTGGGTCAGCAAGGCTGAATTGGCACGATTGATCTCGTCTTCAAGTACGCTGCGGGTTTGAAAGTACGCAACTAGCATCATGGCTATAGGTATCAACAGGACTGCAGCATAGGAACGAAGCCATCGGCCACGCACGCTGTTCATTTTCAGGCCATTCAAGATGTTCACGCTCCACGGACTTATGGCTTTGGCGAAAAGCTTTACCCTTTAATTGACCCAATCATAACACCTTTAACAAAGTATTTCTGCATAAAAGGATACACGAATAATATCGGAAGGGTAGCTACCATAATCGTCGCATACTTGATACTTTCGCCGACGGATTCGATTTCACCCGCTGAAGACTGGTTCGTCATGTACTCCGTACTGTTCTGAATTAATATTTCCCGAAGAATTAGCTGGAGCGGATATAGATCTCGTTCACGCAAATACAGCATGGCAGAGAACCAGGCGTTCCAATGACTAACACCATAGAACAGCACCATAACCGCCATAACCGGCAGAGACAGCGGAATCACCACACGGGATAAAATCGTAAAATCGTGAGCACCATCTATTTTGGCCGATTCAACCAGACTTTCCGGTATGGAGGCGAAGGAAGTCCGCAATATAATCAGATTCCACGTAGAAATCATGCCCGGAATAATCATCGCCAGCAGACTGTTGCCCAGATGCAGCCAATTGTTGACGAGCAGGTAAGAAGGAATCATTCCGCCCGAGAAAAACATCGTGAACACAATAAGCAGCATCACATATTTGGACCAGGGCACCCCTTTGCGGGACAGCACATACGCTCCCATACACGTGAAAATGAGGTTTAGCAAAGTGCCGAGCACTACGATAAACAACGTATTGCCATAACCTCGGAGAATGTTCGGATTTTGAAAAACGAGCTTGTAGGCGCTCACCGTAAAGCCCTGCGGCCAAAATAGTGCCCCGGTATGAGACAGCAGCAGCCGCGAGTCGCTTAAGGAGGACATCAGGACGTATACAAACGGATACAGTGTGATGATGATCATCGCCAGCATAAACAGCCAATTGACATATCGGAAAGCGATTTCACCTGTGCTTGTGCGGATAGTGTTCACGGACATCAATAAATCCCCCTTACCATAGACTGTTTTCACTCAGCTTCCGGCTGATTTTATTGGCAATAATGAGCAGCAGGAAATTCATCGCCGATTGGAACAAGCCGACGGCCGTTGCATAGCTGAACTCGAAGGTGGCGCCAAGTCCTTTGCGGTACACGAACGTGTTAATTACATCTGCGGTAATATACGTATTCGGGTTATACAGCAAAATGATTTTCTCAAACCCGACATCAAGCATATGGCCGATTTTCAGAATGAACAAAATAATAATGATCGGTGCGATGCCAGGCAGTGTAATGTTCAGCGTCTGCCTCCACCTGTTAGCACCATCAATGCGGGACGCTTCATACAGCTCGGGATTAATGCCGGTAATGGCTGCCAAATAAATGATCGAGCCCCAGCCTACACTTTGCCAAATATCCGAGAGCACATACACAGACCGGAAATATTCAGGATGAGCCAGAAGCGCCGTACGCTCCATCCCAAAGAAATTCACAAGCAGGTCGGTAATAAAACCCTCACGCGAAACGAACTGGGTAATCATACCGCAGATCACGATCAAGGAAATAAAATGAGGCAAATACGTGATGGTCTGAACGATACGCTTGAACAACCGCCCGGCAAGTTCGTTAATAAGCAGAGCGAAGATGATCGGTGCAGGGAATGAAAACAGCAGCTGGTACACATTGAGCAGCAGTGTGTTTTTGAGCAGACGCCAGAAATAATAGCTTTCGAAAAAACTTTGAAAATGCTTAAACCCTACCCAAGGGCTTCCTGTGAAGCCCTCAGCGATTCTGTAATCCTTGAACGCAATAATCGCCCCGTACATAGGCACATAATGAAACAGGATGTAATACAGCAGCACAGGAAAAATCATCAGATACAAATATTTGTGTTTTCGATAATCGATCAACCAGCTTCTCATGAGGTTCACTCCTATTTCCGTTTGTTGTAACGGTCCAGAGCAGCTTGCTTGATCGCGATAGCACGCTCGATTTTCATATTTTTCAGTTGAGCCGTGTATTTGTCGAAATTGGTGATGGGTTCTGCACCCATAATGAATTTGAGGAACATCTCGCTCTGGTAAGTCGTCACTTCGGCCATAATCGCCGACAATTCGGATGCTTCCTCAGGTGTCTGACTGACGCGTGGCAGCAGCACGTCGTTCGCATTTTTCTGATGTTTACTGAACGTGACTGAAGCTTCCTTTTGCTGCTTGTAGACGTAATATTGGTCTGCATAACGATCGTCTCCAACAAGGCCGGGCGATGGCGTAGATACACGCAAGTATTTGGACATCGCTTCACCTACGGACAGCTTGTCGGGATTTTTTAGAATAAGATCCGAATATTTCGGATAGCCGCTAACCATATTGTAGGTCTGACCCTCGACACCGAATGACTTGAGCATATGGCCTTCATTGGAATAGTGATAATCGAGCCATTTAGCCGTTGCTGCTACATTTTTATTCGACGGTGTAATCCCTGCACTTCCGCCACCGCGATATTCATAAGGCTTGTTGATGAATTTGGGCTCTTCGCCTTTCTTGAGAACCGGATAAGGTGCGCCAACGAGATCAAATTTACCGTCTTTGCCCGGCGTGCTGTTCAAGTATTTGCCCATCCCACTGCCGATGTAAGTAAATAGCGCTCCTGCGCTGCCATTCGTCACTTTAGCGTCCAGTAATTTGGCATCCTGAGTGGCAAAATCGGGATCGATCAGCCCTTCCTTGTACCACGCACTCATTTGTGTCAAATAATTTTTGTAGCCCTGCTCATAGGGACCATACTTGACGCGTCCCTGATCCATATAAAATTCATAGCCAATGCCATAGGCACCGTTAAACAGCTGCGTATTAAGATCATTCAACCGAATCGTGAACGGTGTCTTGGCCGATTTCTTCTCCTTGAACTGGCGCAGCACATTCGTCCAGTCGTCGATCGTTTCCGGTACGGCAAGCCCCAATTCGTCGAGCCAGTCCTTGCGCAGCACCAGTCCTCCTGAAACCGCATTATTACCGATTCCTATGCCTGGGAACACATAAATGGTACCATCGTCGGTGACGATATCCTTACGAATCTCGGGATGCTCATCCAAATATTTTTTCAGATTGGGCGCATTCTTGTCGATGACATCGTTAAGCTTGATCAGTACCTTGTCGGAGATGGCTTTCTCAGGTCCTCCCGGGTATTTGGTGAAATCGGATTCAATTATGTTTGGCAGGTTGCCTGATGCGATCATCAGGTTGAACTGTTCGGTTTCACTGCCGATTGCAGGATGCTGAAAATCGATTTTGACTCCCGTTTTCTTCTCAAGCTCTTGATAGAAGAGCACTTCGTTAAAACTCTTTACAGACCGGGCAGCATCAGCAGGCATGGCTACCCAATACGATAGCTTGACCGGAGCGGTTGAAGCCGGGTCTGAATTAGCAGCGGAATTGGCGTTGCTGGCTTTGTCGCTTGATACGCAGCCTGCCAGCAAGCTTCCGGTCAGACCGAGTATAGCTGTATATGCAGTGATTTGTTTTTTATTTATGAGTACATTCAAATTCAAGCCCTCCTATGGATAAAGCTGATATGTGTAGTTCAATTATAAAACGGTTAAGCAGAAAAGCTATGTTCAATTGATGATAGGCCTGTGCAAATGATGACAATCCGCCTAATGAACCGCGCTCTCTTCTGCCTGCCATTGGGCAAATCGCTCATTAACGATACGTCGAATCGTACCTGCCATATCAAAGTCAAGATCCTTGGTCGGCTTCATTGTCACCATGATCGAAAAGTCCGGTTCGCTGACAAGGGGGCCTATCGTCTTGATGATTGCGGCACGTACTCCCCGATTCCGCTCGGCAATCCGAAACAGCGCCATCAGCGAGAACGAAAAGTATTGGAAAAAGTATTCATCGTCATGATTGATAAACTCAACATCCGTAGACAAATTAACAAATTGCTCGCGGCTGTGTATAATCTCGAGCAGCTCGGGCACGATTTCCATATCACCAAGCAAGCCGAGTAAATAAATCGAAGCGTAGCCACGAACCTGATTATATTTGCGGCTCGTTCTTGGAACAAACGTATCCCGTTCCCTCATGATTTCCCTGAGCACAGGGATAGCCGCTGCATCTCCCTGCAAAGCCAGTGCGAAAGCGCTGTGCCTTCGCAGGTTTTCGTCCTCCTGCTGTGTCACCCATTCTCTGAGTGAAGCGTTGATGGCAGCTCCTTCTCTTCGGGACGACCATATTGCAATTCCGGGTCTGATCGAAGCCAAGCCTTCCTGGATCGTTTCGTGATCGGTTATCCAGGACACGATCGTATTCTGATCGTCCTGTGTCGACATGCTGTCCTTCATCCCGAAATGATTGGAAGGATTCAGGCAGCCGTTTTCGAGCAGTAGTGGACGAAGCTGCTCGTAATCTATGGAGTGAAGCGATTGCTTCTCGCTGATCGCAACGTAAGCGGCCAATGCCGCTGCCTCACCACATTTCTGCATGTCGCGTTTCATCCGAACGCAGGAAGCCAGATCGTGATCAACACCAAGCGCACGTCCAGCCACAAGCACATTATCAAAGCCTTGCGGAATAAGGGCACCAAGCGGAATAGGTACCGATATGGTAATCCCCCACAGGCTGGCAGCAACGGCCCAATCCTGCTGCAGCACGCTTTCAAAGGCAATGTCCTTGTTATGATTATCCATATTGGAATAAGCATACAGCAAAGGCTGCGACGACAATCGGTCATTCAGTACATCGGCGAACGTCACCTGCTCTTCCGCACGGATGAATCGGCCCTCGCGAATACCAAGCTGAGGTGCCAGCTTCAGAAATTTACGAGATTCATCGAACTGTTCAGGGAGATGCGTCGGCATGCAGGCGGATTGCATAATAGCTTGTGTCAGCTCATTGTCCTGCGTCTGATCGACATAGCCCGAATCTGTATAAAAAGCTCTTACCACGTCGTTCTGGACAGATACGATAGGATGGGAATAAGGCTGCATTTTTCCGTCTACAGGTCGACCTGGCGGCAGCATCGCAGCTCCAAACATCGCACATACCTCGGCATCTCCAGACGCATCGATCAGCATGCGGCAGCCTGCTTCCTCTACCCCGCTCGGCCCGACCCAGCGTACGCCTTGGACAGTTGATCCTTCCAGATAAGCTCCAATGACAGCACACTCATAACGTACGGACACCCCGGCCTCCAGACAACGCTGCTCCAGTACATATTTCTTCAGCTCCGCATTGACACCGCCCGCTTTCGTGAAACCAACGGAATCAAGCTGCTGCACCTGCTTGTCAATTTCCTCAAACAGCCCGCCTTTGGAGCCATAGTAATAGCCAACAACTGCGCCAATCGTTCCGGCGCCGCCCATGGCATTCAGCCGCTCCAATCCCAGCACGCGAAGTCCCTTGCTGGCAGCAGTCAGTGCTGCTATCGCTCCCGCTGTACCTAATCCGACCACGATAAGATCATAGGTTTGTTGAAATAATCGATTCTCTACCTGTACAGGGACAGCAGCCCCTTGCTCACGCTGCATAAGGATCATGATGAGATCACCACTCTTTCTTCGTAGTAGCGGATGCCCGCCTCCATCGCTTCCAATGGATTATCGTAAGCGCAGGATGGAAGCCAATCCCAACCCTCCGCAATTTGTTCATGCCCGCTGGATACGTGATAAGTGAATGCATCGGCAATCGCAGCAATTGTCCATGGCTTAAGCTCCTCAGGTCGTTCACTCCAGGATTGAAACAGCTCGTACCGCGCCTGCTCCCAGGTTGCACCCATATCGATCGGCAGCTGCAAATAAGCCTCTGAAGCATAAGCACCAGGTATGATAGCACGCTGCCATGCTTGAGGTATTTCGTTCTGTGCTTCTTCCGTACTTGTACGATGCAGCGCAGCGCCAATGAATTTGGCCTTGGCCTGATAACGCCCCGGAGCGGAACGACAGTCCGAGGTCGTATCAATGATCCGTCCCGCCGTCAATGTGCGAATGCCTGACGCATCAAAAACCGTAACCCTCCAGCCGCCGCTTTCATTTGGACACACTTCAACAATCTCGTTCATCAGTCGAATCGGCTGCTTCGAATCGAGCAGCAGCTTATGGACAGTGGGTGCGATACCTCCGAGATGGACCTTTCCATCCTTGGTAAGCAGACCTTTGCTGCGCCACTGCTGCTGAAGCTGCTCAGCTAGCGGCTGCTGCCGCTCGATGTTCCAGCCTTTCCCTGGCTGATAGCTGTTAATAAATTCGTGTCCAGGCAGCATCGTTCTTTCTACAATCAATCCGTTCTCTCCCAAACAAGCCCCGACACCTATTCCAGCAAATGTAGCACCTACAATGAGCGTTTCTACGTGTTCATGATCGTTCATCTGATTCCCCCCTGTTTTAGCCAAATCGGCGATTACGGCTTCAGTATAGAGAGCGGCACAATCCCGTGACAATAAGCAATTGATGAAAGAGTATGTATTTCATAACAATGTCATCACATGGAAATCGAATACGGATTTGCGCATCAAAAAACCGGCCATCCCAAAAAGGGAAGACCGGCTTATCTATGTTCATCATATACATGGTCACGCTGGCTCAGTGATGACTCCATCAAAGGCCGATTGATAAATCGTACGGATATCTTCTTTAAGAAGTGGAAGAGGACTTCGGGCCAGCAGTCTCTTCTGCTTAACTCCGTCTTCCGTCAAACTCTCCAAAGCGCTTTCAGGAATATTGAACCCACGTAGTGTATTCGGGATGCCGACATCACTAACGAGTCGCTCCAGCTCATCTACACATTTACGAGAGGCCTCCTCCTCCGACAAATAGCTGGCATACCCGCCCATCGCTTGCAAAATGTCGGCCATTCGTTTCGTGCAGCTGCTGCGGATATAGCCCATCACATAAGGCAGCAGCACGGCATTGGATTCCCCATGTGAGACATGGAACTGACCGCCAAGCGGATAGGCCAGCGCGTGAACACCGGCTACGCCTGCAGTGAAAAAGGCGATCCCCGCCATATTGCTGCCGTAGCTCATATCGATGCGCGCTTGTTGATCCTGTCCGTTTTTTACCGCCTTTCTAAGTGAGCCGCTAATCAGGCGGATCGCCTGCAGCGCCAGTCCATCTGTGATCGGGTTCGCATTGACCGAGATATACGCTTCAATCGCATGGGTGAGTGCGTCCACGCCCGTTGCCGCGGTCACACGCGACGGAACCGAAAGGGTCAGCTGCGGATCGACGATAGCCACATCCGCCATCAAATAATCATGCGTGACGACATCCTTGGTCGTTTCCAGCGAAAGCACCGCAATGTTGGTCACCTCTGAGCCTGTGCCTGAGGTAGTCGGAATCAGGATTTTCGGCAGCCCTTTATGCTGCAGCTTCTTCGTTCCCGTCAAATTCAAATATTCGGCAACCTTGCCCTCATGCGTAGCTAATACGGCGGCCAGCTTGGCCAAATCCATTGCGCTGCCACCTCCAACACCAATGACCAGTTCAAAATTCCCTTCCCGCGTATAGGTAACCAGCTTCTCGCCAACCTCAAGCGGCGGCTCGGGAACTACATCCGTATATACAACGACCTCATAGCCCTGCTGCCTGAGCTTGGAAGAGATAGGCTCAATCATTCCCAATTTCTCCAGAATAGCATCGGTTATTAGCAAAATTCGTGATGGCGCGTATCTCGCCACCTCCGGCCATAGCTGCTCCAATGACCCCCATCCCATGTAGTTAAGCGGCGTATAGACCAGTTTGGACAAGCTCATAGATGACGCCTCCTTTATTCGTAATAACCTTCGGTTGATTTGCGGAATTGCTTGAATTGATCAGGATCATGGCCGAACCATACTTGCGAATTCGTTCTTTCCGCTATCGTTCGAATTTTCTCGACGGCGTTCCTGTAACCAATCGAATCGTAGATGATCCCTGGAGGCTTCACCGGAGGCCCATAGCTCTCTGCGGTGTAAATAGCATCGGAAGCGAGAATAATGCCGCCTGTTTCCGGCATTTCGATATGCAGACCGAGCATCCCCCACGCATGGCCGCTGCCGAAATTAAGAATTTTTATGCCTTCGGCCAGCTCCAGATTGTCCTCTCCCCGTTTGATCGTTTTCCATTGCAAATGATTCTTAATCCACGCATCGATATCCGCCCAAATGTAAGCGCCTTCCTTTTGGTTGCGTGCATAGGATTGAAGGGTTCCATTCAACTCATCCTCATGGACAATGATCGTCGCATTCGTGAACATCTCCAAGCATCCGGCATGATCCAGATGCAAGTGAGAGGCAATAACGAACTTGATTTCCTCCGGTCTTACCTTTAGCTGCTCCAGTCGGTTATGCAGGTAACACTCCTCGCTCGCTACCCACGGGAACGTTTGCTGTGTCGATTCCGTCCAGCGCCCCTCAATACCCATCGAGTTAGGGTTGCAGGAAGTGTCGAACAAGATTTTGCCTGCCGGATGATCGATAAGAACCGTATAAATCGGAAACTCTACAAATTGCGTCGGCGCGTTCGGATTATTGAGCGTAGCCGGATTGTGCATCGCGATCATCCAGTTTTTGTCCATACTCATCCGACCGTTATCCATCACATACAGCTTAGGGCGCGCTTTAATAATATTTGACATGTATAATTCCTCCTATAATTGGGTTTTGATCGAAACAAACTTTAAATCAGTCATCTCTTGAACCGCATACTTGACGCCTTCACGTCCATAACCACTCTCTTTAACACCGCCGTAAGGCATATGATCAACCCGGAATGTCGGGATATCGTTGACAATGACACCACCGGCTTGAATTTCGCGAGCTGCATGGAAGGCCTTTTCAAGATCCTTCGTATAAATACCTACATTCAGACCATAAACCGAATCATTAACCATTTCGATGGCTTCATCCAGACTGCTGTAAGGGACGATTGATACGACCGGAGCAAAAACCTCCTTGCACGAAACCGACATATCCGGTTTGACGTCCAGCAGAACCGTCGGTAAATAAATCGAATTTTCACGTCGGCCTCCACAACCGATTCTAGCACCGGCCACCACCGCCTCCTGCACCCAGGAATCAATCCGTTCCATTTCCCGTTCATGAATCATAGCACTGATATCCGTCTGCTCATCGGTTGGGTCGCCGACCCGCAGCTGTCCGGTTTGAGCGATGAAACGCTCCGCAAATTCACTATAAATCGATTCATGAACATAAATACGCTGCAGCGATATACACACTTGCCCGGCGAATGCGAACGCTCCTTCGACACATCTCGGAATGATCGCTTCGATCGGAACGTCCGGTTCAACAATAAGCCCCGAATTAGAACCAAGCTCCAACGTCACTCTGCGCAGTCCAGCCTTCGCTTTAATCTGCTTGCCAACCTCAGAGCTTCCTGTGAACGTAATTTTTTTGACACGCTCATCCTCCACCAGAGCATCCCCGATTTCCCTGCCGCTTCCCGTTACGACCTGCAAAGCTCCGTCCGGCAATCCGGCCTTCTGGAACAGCTCGGCAATCAACAAGGCGCTGAGCGGCGTCTGCTCGGCTGGCTTCAGGACTACGGTATTGCCTGCGGCTATCGCTGGACCCACCTTGTGAGACACGAGGTTAAACGGGAAATTAAATGGACAAATCGCGACAACCGTACCCAAAGGTTCCCTCCATGTAAAACCAAGTCGCCCTTCTCCACCAGGAGCTGCATCCATCGGGATGGTTTCCCCATAAATGCGTTTGGCTTCCTCCGCTGCAAACTGGTAAGTCGTTATGGTACGGCCTATCTCCGCTCTTGCGGTACGAATCGGCTTGCCTGCTTCGAGTGACAGCAATTGCGCAGCTTCTTCTCTTCTTTCCTTTAATTGCTCCACGACCTTGGACAAAATATCGGAGCGCTGGTGGGCAGGCATCTTACGCATCGTTTGAAATGCTCGATGCGCCCCACCTATCGCCTCCTGAACATCCTGCACATCGGCCTTGCTAATGTACGCCAGCACCTTACCATCATAAGGAGCACGCAAATCATAAGTGCGTTCTGTCACTTTCCATTTCCCATTGACAAAAATACCTTTGGTTTCCACTTCCAAATGGAATACCTCCTTCACTATGGATACAATTAAATATATATGCAAAAACCGTGCCAATCCCAAAAAAGCTATCTTAACACTCCATATATCCAGCCCGAAAATTCTAATGGTGAAAAAAATCACCACCACCATTGTGCAGCATAGCTTCCATACATAAATCCAGAGATGCGCTTGTATGCTTGTCACGTGTTCCATAGATACGTTTCATCGGTACATGTAGCATATCCAAGTCCTCCATTCCTCCTTCCCTTGTAGTTAAAAAAGG
Organism: Paenibacillus sp. FSL H7-0331; assembly: GCF_001956045.1. The sequence continues at coordinate 21,677 of NZ_MRTH01000052.1, forward strand.
TGGTGAATCTTATCACCGCTCTGCGGAAATAATTCACCACCCACACCTATCAGATTTATTATCCCTTATCCCATCGCTGCATTTTTTTCAAAAGCGTTGAATGATCAATACCCAGCTGCTCGGCAGCTTTTCTCAGCGAGCTGTTTTTCTCAATGACTTCATGGATCAATCTCCGTTCAAATTGCTGAACACGCTCTTTTAATGAAGTGAATGGATCGAACTGGCCTTGATCACGAATATGTGGCGGCAGGTGAACCGGCTCAATTATTGTGGATGGAACTGAAACGATCATATTTTCGATCAAATTCCTCAATTCCCTGACATTCCCTGGCCAATGATATTGGATTAAGATATCCTTGGTTTCTTCGGACATCTGTTTATTTATCCGGTATTGACGACAAAAATAAGTAAAATAATGATCCATTAATGGCTCAATATCTTCGTGTCGCTCTGCCAAGGAAGGGATCGCAATTTCCACGACGGCCAATCGGTAAAACAGGTCCTCCCGGAACTTCCCGCTTTTGATCAGATTTCTGAGGTCCTGATTCGTAGCCGCGACGATTCGTATGTCCAAATGACGCCATTTCGTTCCCCCTATACGCCGCATTTGCCTTTCCTGAAGCACCCTTAGCAGCTTTACCTGAAGAGCCAATGGAAGCTCCGCGATTTCATCAAACATGACCGTGCCTTGATCTGCCAGCTCCAGCAATCCGATCTTTCCGTTCCGACTCGCCCCTGAAAACGCACCCGCTTCATAACCAAACAACTCCGATTCGAGCAGATGCTCGGGAATAGCACCGCAGTTGATTTTGATAAAAGGCTTCTCTCTGCGTTCACTAAGATCGTGCACCAGATTAGCCATCACCTCTTTGCCCGTACCGGATGGGCCATATAACAGGATGCTAGTCGGATAGGGAGCCACCTGCTGAATGTGCTCATACACCTTCTTGATTTGCGGACTGCGAAAAATAATGCTCTGCTCGGTTTCCCCACTCTTGATCGTATACCGATTGTTCTGCATCTGTGAGAACGTGTGCGCTTTCTCCAATTCCATCCTCAAATCGTTAAGATGGGTAATATCACGAACACTGGTAACGATCATCTCCAGGCCCCCCTGCTCATCAAAAACAGGATTGCCAGTCACGATCACATCTTTTTTGCCACCGATTCGTTGAATGATGGAAATTCGCTGCTTCCTCTCCAGCACCAGCAAGGAGACCGACTGATCGAAATACCCTTCCGACATTAAATCGACCATGCGTCGGCCGATCAATTCGTCCCTCCGGAAACCGGTGATTTCTTCATATGCCGTATTGACCTGCATCGTAACGCCTTCCCGATCTACAACATAGATACCGTCAGTCGAGAATTCGATAATCGATTCCATTTGCTTCAGCAGGTTGCGGTAATGGTCCATCTCCGATATGTCCTGAATGACAGCAATGGCTCCAACCCTGTCCCCATTTTCGTATAGCGGTGTCCGGTTGACCATGCAGGCCCGACCCGAAATCACCATCTTTTCACCAATAGAGCTTTCTCCACCCTCCAGCACTTCATGCATTCGGGAGTTGGGGATCAGCGTCTTGATACTTTGTCCCTTCCAGTCCTCGTTATGAACAGACAGCAGCTTTTGAGCGGATTCATTCATCAGTGAGATCTGATTATCCGAATTCACGACGATGACACCATTGTGCATGGAGGCAATAATATTTTCCCATAAATTGGCGGTAACCGATTCATATGGCACGGTAGACGAACCTCCTTCCTTATTCACCGGATAGTTAGAAACACGAATACTATGAGGATCTTAATCGAGACGATAAAATATGCAGCGCTTCTCTGTATTTCATCACCGTTCTTCTAGAAATCTGCAAGCCCTGCTGAACCAGCCTATCGGTAATTTGCTGATCGGATAAAGGATTCTGCTTGTCCTCCTCCTTCACAAGCTGCATGATTTGGGCTTTAATGCTTTGTGCAGATGCCGGCTCCTGCCCACTTAATTCTAATTTACTGGAAAAGAAATACTTCAAGGGATACACACCACGCGGCGTTTGCACATACTTATTTTTAACCGTCCGGCTGACGGTAGATATATCCAGGTTTAATTGTTCTGAGATCGCTTTCATAATGAGTGGTTTTACATACATCGGGCCTTTCTCCAAAAAGAGCCGCTGCTCTTCCATGACCGCTAGAACCACTCTGCTTATCGTTGCTTTTCTTTGCTCCAGACTACGAATTAACCATTGAATGGATGGCGCATATTGGCCTATGAACGTTTTGGTTTGCTTACAGGAGGTTTCCTTTTTGAGCTGCCTATAGTAATCATTCATGTGCACCTGAGGGTAGCATGCCTCATTAATCACCACTGTGTATTGATCCCCATTTTTGTAAATGATCGCATCCGGCTCGATAGGAGATGCTGTAAAAGTGCTGTAGACAAGGCCGGGCCGTGGATTCAATGTTTTGATGTACTGAATCGTTTTTTTGACCTGGTCCAGGGAAATTCCCAATTGGTCTGCTATCGTTCGATGCTTCCCTGCTGCTATCTCCTGCAAATACGCGCTAGTTATACGTGCAGCCTGCTCCAAGGCATCAGGATCTCTGTTAATTTGAATCAGCAAGCATTCCTGCAGTGACCTGGCGCCAACACCGGCTGGCTCCAAAGCTTGCACATAGCTCAACGCTTCTTCTATATCCTCCACAGATCGTCCTAAGCAGGCACTCATTTCTTCCAAGCTGATCGTCAAATACCCGTCATCATTGAGACTGCCGGCAATAAACTCGGCAATATCCATATACTTTTGCGGAATTGGACTGAGGTGAAGCTGGCTAAGCAGCACCATCTCGAGCGACTCATCCTGCTTGCTGACCACCTTAAGCAGTGGATCCTCATAGTTGTCTACTTCCATCGAAGGTTTTGAGGAGAGCGTTTTCCTCCTTGACTGAGGCAATCCAGAATGAAAAGCAACCTCCAGCAGCGGATTGTGTATAGTCTGCTCCTCCAAATAGTCCAGTAGCTCCGTAGAAGACATTTGCAGCATATGCATGCTCTGCATCAGCATCGTGTTCAATTTCAAATTTTGTGTCTGAGTTATACTCGGGTTCAGATACAGCATATCGATCACCTGTCTTTTTGAAATCGTGTGCAGACCTGCTGGTTATTACTGGGTATTCCGCTCGGACATCAGAAACCAAGGCTGCACTATAATCTTATCTTACACCACTATGGAGTGTCTGAGAAGTTGACTGGCATACTGCTGTTTTTCCTGCTCTTCCAACGGATTCATCCATACTGGACGCATAGATGTTTGTGATGATATGAAAAAGGAGCTGCCAACGAATACCTCCGTGACAACTCCTACTTTATCTATTGTATCTGTATGGACAATTTGATCTGAAAATGCCAATATTTCTACTCCATCCAACCCTTTGTGGTCGGCAGCCACTGCTCAAATGGCTTTAGATCGGCATCACCGGGAATATACCAGGATTTATTTCTGGAATTCCATTGCGCTCCCAGCTTTAATGCTTTATCCTTTTCCATCAAAGGGACAACCAGTTGTACAGGCCTTATAGCGGGACTCTCGCTCAGCTTTCTTCTCCACTGCTCCAAGGGAATCTCGTTCCAGAGCTCAGTTTGCTCCTCATATACGGCAATAAAGCTTTTTTTCATAAGCGTACTGTTGATTTGCTGGTTATCCACGACAACATAGTTATCACCCTGTCCTGCGTCGCAGTGGGGGCAAACGTGCATGATATATTCCGATTTGATAAAGGCACTGTATCTGTTCTCCAGAATAATCCCGTACTGTTTCGCTAAATCGATCATAGCCGCGGTCTTCTCATAAGCTAATTCGGTATGAAAAAAATACCCGTTAAACAAAAATATCGTGTTGGTCGGCTTATAAAGCAGTATAATGTCCATTTGCTGATCGCACTTGTGGCAATGATAACCGGAGTGTATTTGTACTCCCCATTGTACAGTCATAAACAGCCTCCTTCGGTTTTGCATAGCAAAACTTGCATCATAAGCGAATCCTTGCTTGTCCAAGCCAAACTTACATGGTTAGCATGTCAGGATTGTGCCAAATTGAGCTTCGTAGGTCATCTAATGGATGATGCGGAGTGAGTGTAATTATATGCGTCCCCAACGTAGTGTAATATACAAATTATACCACACAAATCGTTTCATTCACACTGCCTGACCCCTTAAATTCCCTATCTTATTTTATTGATAAATACTTTACTTTTCGTGTGCAGATGTCGATAAAAATAGTATGTAGGTTAATTAATATCATCCAAGAGAATAGAAGGAGACTTGTCGTACATGAATTTACGTATTCCTCAGACACTGCTGCTGTCTGCTTTCCTTTTAAGCTCTAGTCTCACAACTACCCTGTGGTGGGAAACTCCTGTCTATGCAGCTGCCCAAACAGCGACCGATCTCAAAGATTTGCAAGCTAAGCTTGAAGCCGCCATATTCAGTAAACCAGCTTCCTTCAGTGTTACTTACACAGGCGGTGCCTTATCCAAGACCAGTATGAACGCTATACTGGCAGCCATTTATGAGAAAGACGATTATTTACTTTACAGTACGAAGTCCTATGGCTACACGTTGTCACCCGACAAGGATTCTTCGACAATCAACTTAACTTTTACTTACTGGGAAACTGAAGATCAATCCAAAGATGTTGCTGCACGAGTAAGCGATATATTATCTGAAATTATTACACCTGACATGAACGATTTTCAAAAAGAAAAAGCGATACACGATTGGATCATCTCTAATCTCGCTTACGATACGTCATTGGTACAGCACTCTGCTTACGCCGGACTTTTTGGCAACCGAAAAACAGTATGTCAAGGCTATGCCCTACTCGCCTATCGGATGCTGTCGGATGCAGGACTGGAAAATAAAATTATTGAAGGAACAGCCGGAGGTCAGCTGCACACATGGAATCTGGTCAAGCTGGAAGGCAACTGGTATCATCTTGACACAACCTGGGATGATCCTGTACCCGATACAGCAGGCCGACTTGCCTATGGCTACTACAATCTGACCGACGCCCAGATCAAGTCCAATCACACTTGGAAAAAGAAATATCCAGCAGCAACAGTCGATTTTAATACCACATTATTGAGCAAAGAAAACACGGATACGGCAAGAGCCGATTTTTATCAGAAGCTTCAGCAATCGCTTGACCTGGATTATATAAAGGATGAATATACGATCTCTACCCCGGCGCAGCTTGCTACCAAAATTAAAGAGACCATGGCCACCAATCAGCCTTCCTTTACCGCTCGTTATACAGGCAAGAAAAGTATTGCCAATGACCTGAAGTCTGCCATTAGCAGCTTCGGTAATATATCGGCATACAGCTACAGCTCACCCGATTATATGCGTACGGCATTAGCCACGGATATATTGCTTACTGTTAATCTAACTTATGGTGATTCGGTTTCAGCGGCTGGCATAACATTAAATAACACGAGTCTCACGGTAAATGCAGGCAGCACGGCCCCGCTGGTTGCTACCATTCAGCCGATGAATGTGTCTAATAAAGGCATTACATGGTCTTCCTCCAACAGCGCCATCGCTACTGTAAGCAATAAAGGTGTTGTCTCGGGCAAATCGTCAGGAACCGCTATCATTACGGCTACTACCACTGACGGAGGGCTCACCGCTGCTGCTGAGGTTAATGTGATACAACCAGTCACCCGCATTTCGTTGGGCAAAACCACATTAAATCTCAAGGTTGGCGACCCTGACTTCACATTGACCCCTACAATCGCTCCGACCAATGCGACCAACAAAGATATCACCTGGTCAAGCAGCAACACGTCGGTTGCTACGGTAGATGAAGACGGTAACGTGCACATTCTTGCCTCTGGTAAAGCGGCTATCAGCGCCAAATCACAGAATGGCAAAACCGCCAGTGTCACCCTTAGCATCAAGCCTTAACTAAAGGTTTCGTTAACATCCAAGAAATTGCAATTTGCAAACGAGTGATGCCGGGGGGATAGCTGCATGTATAAACAACTTAGGCTTATAGGAATCATTGGGATCATTATGGTTACGCTTGGAGCTTGTGTACCACAATCGTTCGCGGGCTCTGCTCCAACAGATGAACCTCCACGTGTCGAGTCTGTTGATGTGCCTGCGCCCCAGCCGAATTTAAGCGATGAGGAACTCAAGAAATTCCAAGAGTTCATCCCTTCTATCCGGGGTGCCTCTATGATCCAAATAGCCGAGATTCGCAATCAGAATGAAGTTTTTATTCAGTTTTATACGAGCTATAAAGAACTCAAAGAAGCTAAACCCGACTCTCCCTTAACCGAAGAGGAGTTCAATAGCTATTTTCCTGCGATCGATACCGTTCATAAGTTGATCATGGAAGTAACCATTCGGCTGCTGCACGAAATTCCTGCAGTTCGTAAAATCACTCTAAACGCGCCATTCAAAAACCAGTTATATGGGATCGACGCCAAAAGACGGTCTATTGAGATGTACCTGAAAGCAAGCTTTAAAAAAATTCATGATGAACCCGGTCAAAAACAATGGAAAGAGCTGGTCAAAAAGCTTTTCACTACCAAGGAACGGGATAAATTCGCTCAACGATTTATTCGGCCCTATCCATCTGCTCCGCTTTAGCGGCACGGACGTCTAATACAAAAAAAGCTTACAGGGAAGGACCCCTGCAAGCTTTTTTTGTATGGAGTTATTTGCTGACAGTTCCTAATTGAATTTGGGCGATAGAAGCGCCTATTCCCGGCTCGTTTGGCTTATTATCGCCGCGCGGCTGGTCAAAGTTGCTTATATACAGGGTATTTCCTACAAAATAAGGACTTGCAGGAAATTCCAAAGGACCATTATTATCGTTATGCGCAACCTCGGTTACCTTGCCGTCCAGCGTTACCTTGACAATCGAATTACGCTCATTGGCGCAGACGTACAGGGCATGGTCCGGACCGAAGTTAATACCGTCAGCACCATAGAGCAGAGCACTTTTTGCCACCAATTCTGTACTGCCAAGTGAACCATCAGCGTTCACCGTAAAGCGATTAATTTCCCCGCTGCTTGTATTCGATACGTACAGCTTGCCATCCTGACCAAATGCGATTCCGTTAACGACAATTAGCTGGTCTGTACGCTCTGCCTGCAGACCGCTTTTAAACGTATTTAACTGCCTATCCGGTGTAACCATATAAATATTCCCATTGGCTCCGCCGGTCACATACAAATTGCCTTTCTTATCGAAAGCCAGTCCGTTCGCACCCGCCACACCGCTGACGTAGGTTTCTACCTTTGCAGTGTCGAACATTCCGCCTTCCAAATCCTTGGCCAGCACCCTCAGGATGACACCCTCCTGACCGCCGCTCGCCATATACAGATTACCGGCTGCATCTAATCCCAGACCTGTTGCCGCACGCGGCAGCTCGGTTAACACATCCGCCTTGCCGCTATCCGCCATAATACGGTACAGCTTCTTTGAATCTGAATCTACCGTAAATACATGGCCCTTGGTATTGGCAATAACACCTTCAGTGCGCATTCCAGTTGCTTTCTGCGGGTCCAAATCAGCCAAAATCGATATTTGCGCGCTGTTGAATTTAATAGTTTGCTTCAAATCAGGTTGAAGTGGCAGTGAATCATTGCCTACCCACTGCACGGTCAATGTATGCTCGCCAGGCTTAATCTGATTGAATGCGATCGGTTCACCTTTATACGAGGTGATAGCCAGCTTGGGATCGAGATCTGTATCGAGCCACACCAGCAGGTGGCCTTCACCTGCCTTGGGCGTTTTGTTTACTGTAAAATCGGTTAACGTTAGATTCTGCACCAATACTGCTATTTTCAATTCACTGCCCAGAACATATTGCCCTTCGTTAATGCCCAATACCGACAAGCTTGGCTTGCTATCCGAGCCCACACTGACGACACGTGTTTTGGAATCATAACCTATGGTATAACCGAGGGATTCATAGATGAAGCGAACCGGAACGTATGGCTTCTCTCCGACGACTTGCAAAGGAGCTGCCAAGGCGAGCTCAACCCCGTTTACTTTAACCGCTTTCATATTTGCCGTAAATTCTAGTGTGCTGCCGGATTTGCGCAAAGCAAGCGTCTTAGCAGTGGCATTCCAAGTAATCTCAGCGCCCAACTGTCTCGCAACCTCATCAGCGGGTCCATACAAACTGTTGTCCACCAAATACGTTCGAGCCGTAAATTCAGCGTCTTTCCCATTTAGCTTGAGCACCAAGTCGGATTTCACCGGATCTGCTGCAAATGCAATGGACGATAGTAAGATCAGACTGCTGGTAGCCACCGCTGTCGCCGTGAGCCATTGTTTAATCTTCATTATTGAGCCTCCTTATAATTTGCATGCTGCTTGTTCCTGTTGTGAGTGTAAAATCCGTGATGATGGAGTCAGCTACCCATACATTCGATACGTTCTATTGCCTTTCCTGCTTAAAACCGACATTTCCTATAAGGGATTTTCTCGTAAGATACGGTTCATTCCAGCGTGATCTCCACGCCGCTTGGGGGTACTGCGTTGTATGTAGATTATTAGGGTAATTATAAGTAGCAGACGATTCCCAATAATCTTAGGAAATGGGGTCTTATCATGAATGATTTGTATATCTATGTACCGGTTATTTGTGCCCTTGCCGTTGCTTTTGTCGTTAGTTATATAGCGTTTCGCAAGAAGGACGAGAGTGCAAAATAAGCGAATTGCCTTATTCACTGCTGCCCAACCAGGATGAACCAGCTTTGACTGAAATTATCCGCTAATATTGTGGATGGAGCATCCTGTTTAGGAAACCCTAACCGTAAGGGGGTGACTTTATGACAGGCAGAAACAATAAACCGGATAATGACGGATCTGCAAGCAATCCGAGTCGGCTGGATCAGTTTGGAGATAAACTTTCCTCCCATAACGAGGAGGAGTTTCGTTCAGCCGTTGACTTGAACACAGAGCAGAATTGTGAAGTTGAAGAACAAGAAAATCAGTAATGACTGTATGATTTCAAACAAAAAGAGGATCGCGACGAGCTCCGGTCCTCTTATATATATTAAGCATGGAATTTTATTTGTTCTGATTGTTGTTCATAAGCTGCTGTTGTGCCAATAAAATCATTTCACGAACCATCGATCCGCCAATTTGTCCCCCAATTTTACCAGCCTGCTCTGTTGATAAATGTCCATTACGTCCTGTTGTGAGCGGGATCCCCAAAGACTGGGCAACCTCGTACTTCACATTTCCAGGTTCATTCATATTAACCGAATACCCCTTTCGTTGCATAACCTCACCCTTGAATCGCTCAACAGCTTGTGAAGCCTGGGGCACGATCAGATTGCGTCCTCTTCGTCTGGCCATATCGACATCTCCTTAGTTGGAATGGTTTACGCGTATTATCCTTAGATTGGACTATATAAGCTCTTCCTATGCTTCGCATATTGAAAGAATGAACCTTCCTGCATGTATAACGTGTCGATAATTCATGAAGGAAAATAAATAAACAAAAAACCCTTAAGTATCAAGGGTTTACAGTGGTAAGCGGGTGAAGGGAATCGAACCCTCGCCTCGAGCTTGGGAAGCTAGCGTTCTGCCATTGAACTACACCCGCATGAATGATATCCAAGTCAATGTCGTGTTACCTGCTCATTGATTATAAAGCGTTTTATTGCGATTGTCCAGTAGGGTTTAGCTTGAGACAGCTTGTTGTTCAGCTTTTGCATCAAGCTTCCTTACTCTCCAATATCAAGCGCACTTTTCGATTCGGTAAAGGTTGTAAAAAAACTAGTAGAATCAAAGCTATTTCGTCATTTCCTACTGTCCAGTGGTCACTTTGAAATATAAAGTTAGTGGTCTACAATGGAAAAAATAACCTACAACGTCTATTGTATGCGTGAAAATTATTCATTCGAATCACTTCAATTTAGTCATTTAATTTCCAGATTAATGAACAACAACTCAATGTCCTTGTTAATATCAGTTTTAAGGAGTTGACAGCCCTTTTCTTCATACTCAATTACATCAATATTGTTGTTGTTAAGTAAGTAATTTTTCAGAATCAAGAAGTTGGTTAAAGGGAAATCATGTCTATCCCAACATTTCTTGAAACCAATAATTCCATGAGTTTTAATGAGCATATCCAATTCTTGAACAACAACATAAACCAAATCAACAATGTCACAATGTGCATCTATCTCAATCATTGGATCAAGTCTTTGATGAATATCTTTGTATGCAACAATATTAATATGAATAGTTTTACAGTTTTGTCTAGTTAATGTCCACTGAGTACCTGCTGGCTCTTCGTACCATTCAAATGTGTTTGAAGTTTTCAGCTCATCCTCAGGCACACAACTTGGAATTACACTTACCAGCACATCTAAAAAATCTTTCAATGCATTTGTCATATAGCTTGTTGTAAAATAGCAGATGTTTTCATTAATTTCAATACATCCATCAGCCCAACCTAGTCCAGACAATCTATATTCAAATTTCATTGATTTATCGCCCACCTTTATTCATTCTTCAGTCGCGTATCTTGTGCCTCTAAATTCATTGGTCTCATAATAATCACTATCTATTATTGGTTGATTGCATAATATCTTTTATAAAAATTGATTACATTCTCTCTTGTGAAATTCACAAAATCATTGCTGCGTTCAGACTTTTCCAAATACTTGAGCTGGTCAATGGCATGTAAAGTATTAACGCTTTTCAGATGTCTCTTTGTTTCCTCTAATCCCGCTCCACAAAGCAATTGAACTTCAATATAGTTGCCTGCATCAAAGTTTTTCCTTTTCGCGCTCCATATTAGCAATGTATCTTCCACATGACCAAGAACAAATAATAAAATGCATATTGTTTTCATGTATTCATTGTCTTCAGAGTTTCGATTATTCACTTCGTAAATTAACAAAGAACGTATGCTCTCAATATGCTTTTGATCAGGTTCTAATCCATAAAATTTCAATATTTCCTCTGTACGATCTACTGTCACCAGGTCAGTCACTCCAATTTATTAAATTCTTAAATCATTTCGGCATTACGTTTCGGTAATAATCCTTTTCTAAGCCTATTCATATATACGAGCAGCCATTAGAATTTCACTAAATATTCGCCAAGATGGTTGTACTGGTATTTCAGTTCCTTTGCTAGTGTAATAACCATCCATATCTTCAACCCATGCTTGCATTGCTTCTAAAAAATCACTCAAAGCAATATTCTCCCATTGATCTCGATTATTAAGTAAATCATGCCTTAAAGCTTCGACAAAAGAGCAAAAATCTTCTCTTTCACTTATATTTTCCAATGATTCAAATTTTTTTTCGTAATCATTCACTGGTTCTAAGATAAAGGCTAACACAGACAATTCAAGCACCACCAAACATTTGATTTACAACATTTCAAATCCTTCATTATCATCAAACTTACTAAGATCAACGGTGATTTGCTCCAACAAGTCTTTCCCTTTGACCAAGAGCATAGTAAATGGGTTTATACTATCTTCGCTTATAATTACTTCGCATTTTAAGATTTCACAAAACTCGCCTATCATCGTTAAAGTATCTCTTGGAGCATTGCCGCTAAAATAGATACTTAATATTAAAGGGAAATCAGTATTACACTTTCTTGTTTCGCAAATGACTACAGCGTCAGAACTATCCATTAAAATCTCAATGCTTGGCGTAATCCTTAATTTGGAACAGCCAATCCCAAATATACAGCATAACCCATGGGAAAGTTCAGCTTTTGTTAGAATCCTATTAACAATAATATCTTGCCACATCCTAAGCGCTCCTCTATAGACACTTTGGCAATGAAATCCATGTATTATCAACTAGAAAAATTCATCAAGTAACTGATAGAAATAGATTTTGGATTCATCTAGTTCTTTAATACCATATTCATCGAGAAAATGCTGAACATGCTTCTTACCAAAGTTATATGTAATACTTCTAGCGGCTAATGCCAAATCTTGATACCTATCCGCAATTCCTGCTCTGCCCCAATCTATAACACCACTAAATCTATCATTGTCGATGATGATATTTGGCAAGCAATAATCTCCATGTGTAAACACCAAATCTTCCATCATAGGTCTTTTGAATAATAACTCTTTAAGCAGATCTTCTGGAGATAAGCCAAGTCTAATTTGGTCAAAGTCTTCTTCGTCAACAAGTTTGTTTTGCACCCTTTTTCTTGCTTCCTCAATTTTGCTTTCCAATCTCTGATTAAATGGGCAGTTATCTATTTTAACTTCATGAACTTCTCTTAATCCAGCAGCCAACTGCTTCATTATTGCTGATGATGTCATTTCGAATGATTTATCAGAAGCATTTACTCCTGCAATCTCCGTTATTAGCAGATATTCATTTGTATAGTCTTTACCGTAATACAGAACTTCTGGGACAGAAAGTTTGCCTTGTAACCATTCCAATCGATTTTTCTCATTCAATAGGCTTTCAATGGCGGTGAGGGATTGAATTTTTAAGTAAAGATTAACTGAAGTGCCTGTCAGTAAGTATGTTTTAGATTCTGAATGACCAATAGTAATTCTTCTCCATGTATATCCGTTTGAAATTTTAGATAAGTTCTCTGGTAGTATATATTCCTGCATTATTGTCCCCTCACTTTATTGTTACTCTTTCGTTTGTGATAATGGTGGATTCTCCATCCAATCCTCAATAATATCTCTTATTTCATACCTATCTCTGGTACATTTTTCTCGAATTACTTCCCAATATTCACTAACATAGACTTGTTTAAGATTATACTGACCAATTACTTGACCATCTGGATACCATCCCAAGTCTATTATCGATTTACCTTGTTTGGGTATTATCCAATCTCCATCTTCAAGTTTCATCTGAACTATCTGTAAAATATCTTCGGTGAAATACTCCCAGTTATCTAGAAAACCATCATCACTTTTACAAGATATTGGATCAATATCAGTAAATTTATTAAAGCAGATAGCATAGCCCATTGGAATCCTCAAGGGTACTAGTGACATAGCATAACCTCCTACTCACAATCTTTCCTTCGTTCATTGTTTGTTCATCATTAATCTGTTTATTACATCATCTTTTACGCTTTCCGTTATTCCAGTTCTAAAATCAGTTACCACAAGGAAAGGTTCCAATTCACCCATCTCTTCCTCATCGTCAATAATAACGAATCCTTCGAGATCATCAAAAGCGTCCAAGTATGTCTGTATTTCAATTCCTCTGATTGTTTCATCGTTGAACGAAGGTGTCACTCCAATTACACAATCCTCTAGACCATTAGCTCTAAATATAGATTGTAATTGAGTTAAGGTCCTGCCTTCTCTCCAAGATGAAGAAATGACTATTTTCGCTTTAGTCGCTGTAAGGATTTCAATAAATTTTCGAACGCAGTTTGGGTCAAATGTATGTCCAAAATACTTGTCACTTGGTATTAAAGAGTTAGATGTTACTAATACCCCATCGATATCTAAAAAGATTAATTTCAAGCAATCAACACCCCGAGTATAATAATTTGCTCGATCCAAATATGCTCCAATGATGGATCAGAGACCACTGGTTCATATATCCATATCAATTCCCTTTTTATACCTATTGTACCATTTGGCGTATCGCTGTAGTTGATAATATTATCGTTCTTTTCAAAATACAGCGCGGCGATTTGCAGTGCCTATACCCTGCTACAATATACTCTTTTGCTACATAGTAATAACCCATCCCCCTTTCCCCTATATAATAAGTCTATTTCCTTAAATATTGTTGCTTTCAGTTAGAGTAAAAAGAACTGGATTTTTATTGAGATTTACTATAAAATGGAACTATATTATGAAACGAAGTTTCATTATACGAAACAAAAAAAAGGGGGGAGGGATTATATGACTTACAATTTCTATGGTCTTGACCACGTACAACTGGCAGCCCCAGAAGGATGCGAAACAGAGGCTCGGAATTTTTTCAATAATTTATTGGGTTGGACGGAGATTCCAAAACCTGAAACTCTAAAAAAACGTGGTGGCGTTTGGTTCCAATGCGGCACCCATCAAGTACACATCGGAGTACAAAAAGACTTTGTTCCCGCTACAAAAGCTCACCCAGCTTTTCACGTACAAAATGTTGATTCATTGCGTGAATATTTACTTCAAAAAAATATCCAAGTGATTGATGATGAGGCGCGAGCTGATGAAGGTGTAAAACGCTTTTATTTGAACGATCCTTTTGGAAATCGACTTGAGTTTTTAGAATGGCTTTCATAAGCATACGAGCTTATTTTCTTGTTTGAAAGTTTTTATCGTTGTAAAGTGTTGGCTTTTTGCATGAATAAGTTTGTTACTATATATAACAACTCTTGTTTAAGAGTAACAAACTTTAAGAAAAGAGCCTAAAATAAAAAAAGCATCCGTTATATCGGGATGCTCTCTCCTGCTCATATTCGTTTGTTCTTCTATAAAACAGTATTAGGTTTCATATCAGCTCTACGCATTGCCTCTACCGCGGTAATACTTCCAGTTTTCCATTCCTTTAAACAACAATAAACTCATTGCTAATTTCACGTTTTGGTCTACCAAACTTAACTCCGCTCGCCTTAGCGGTGGCTATTCCTTCCATTTGCCTTCTATTGATTTTTTCCTTTTCTCTTTCAGCCATATACGACAATAATTCTAATACAATTGTGGATATTACCTTTTCCAATCCATTCTTGTATTGCCTGGTATCTAGAATCGGCATATCCAAGATCACGATGTTTGCTCCAATATCTTAAGTAACTTGCTTCCATTCTTTTTTTATCTCTTCCGCATTTCTTCCCAATCTATCCAGTTCTTTAATAAAAAGTATATCGCCTTTTCTCAAAACCAACTTTAATGCTTGGTATTTGGTCGGTCAAAATCATTACCGCTTTGCTTGTCTATGTAAAGATCACGTTCTTGAATGTCTAAACCTTTCAATGCTTCAATTTGTCTTGCTTCATTTTGCTCTTTCGTTGAAACACGTATATAGCCAAAGTTCCGTATCTCTCCCATTTGACTCTCACCCTTCGATTGGTTTCCAGTATACTAGCATGTTATTTCGAAACATACCAGTTTTATTTGAAATATTTCAAATATGGAAACCCCACCTTTTGAAAGGCGAGCAAGAGTGCCTCCCAATAAATAATAAATTCTAGAAGTCGGTTCCTTCTATTCTTTTTCCAAGTTGAACCACGCTGTAATCACCGTCCCAATTAATAGGTACGCCAAGGAGATCAGCAACTGCACGCAAAGAGACATATGTACTTCCATCAACAATAAAAGGTTTATTTTCAGTTGGTGTTTTATCAATCCCATTCAGAAATATTTTGACACCATAATAAGCATCCAATCTCACAGCTTCTGATGCTGCATAGGAGATACCTCCAAAGAACATCGCTCCTAAAATAAATCCATATGAAACTAATTTCAAATTTTTAATTTTGCTCAAAATAATTTCCCCCTAATAGCTTAGTGTTAAATTTATCCAGATATTTATAAACTCCTTCCAAAACAAAAACTATATGCTCGGATGTATTTATACAAGTTCCATATTTTGTGTAGATGTCTGACTCCTTTTTTAAAATCAATTGGGTAGCTATTCAAAGAATGGGAGAGTAGTCGCAACGAGCGCCAAAAGACGTTGATACTTCAAACTGGAATCTAGTGCGAAGTTCCACATTAAATTAATTTGTTAAGTGTAAGAAACCGCTCTGATTCCATAATTTTTATTTTGCGATTTACGTTCACTATCCCTGCCGCTCACGATCAACATTAGTTAAGAAGATATTGATTTGAAATATGTATTAATAAAATTCAAGAATCCTCTTACACAAATCGCTTTAAACTGTTCATACGTTAATTTTACTTCGTATACCCTTCTCAACCCATTTAATTTCCCATCCCTTTTTAGTTTTACTTCCCTCTGGTTCTCAGCCACAGTTATTGTATTTAACATCGCTGTATCGCTATCTGTAAAATGGAATCCCCAATAATCGCCTTCGTGTGCAAATATGTTTCGTAATTCGTTTATTACCCTTGCGAATATTTCCATATTTATTTCCGTGTTCCATCTATCGTTGTTGGTTTGTTTGTATTCACCTACAGTTTCGTTAAATTTATACCTATCATCACCAAGACTTCTTCTAATATTATCTATAATAAACTGGGCATCTGCCTCTTCGATATATGTATTGAAAAAGTCAATAATTATCATTGATTTGCTATTCATTTCTATGTCAGCCAATGAATATAAGGTTTCTATACATACAACAAAGTAGAATATCTTTAAAGAATGCTTCCCTTTGCGTATGACATCCATATCGTCTGCAAGGGATACTAATCGCTCGACACTATTAATCATTCTCCGAGGACTATTGTTGCTTCTAAACTTTAAAATGTTAGTAATGAATGCTACTAATTCCGACTTTTCTTCTACATAGTTAGTAAAGAACTCTACTAGCCGCGGCAATAGATCATCATCGTTTACTGCTGTTATGAATTGAAAGTAAAGTTCCATTTGCGCTTCACTATCATTTGAATCCATAAGGATAAATACTTCTTCTTCTTTTAAACTTAACTTTTCTATGAAATATGACAATGGCACTTGAATTTCTTCCAAAACCTTACGCAATTCAAACATAAGCACCCACCCAATATTAATAATTCCAGCCATATTCTAACTTAGTATTCGTCTGGAGAACGAATTGCCCCCATGTTATACCTGTAATTTTGGAGCTGTTACTTATCCCCTCGAAAGACCATACAATTTCATTTGTCCAAGGATCTTTGCCTTCTTTAGGGCTATATACAGTCCAGCATGTCCCAATTGAATTAACTAGTAGTAATGTTGTCAATACGGCTTGACTAATTTCTAAATGATCTATATATTCTGTTACAAATTTTGCTTCAAATAATGATTTATCCTCTAATCTCCCATAGGTCTTTTCTTTAATTTGCAGGCGGGTTGCATTTTCAAATTGCTTGAGCAGCTTGTCAGCTTTAATTTCATTTTTCACTCTCAAAAATAAATGCCATTTGATTTGGAAGTACATATACATCACCTTCACTCAGATTTTTACCAAATCCATGGTTTATGCTGACGCAGATATAATTTCAACATTAACTCCGCAGTAAGTCCTCGATTGTTTGTTGACCAAGAGTTATTAATTTAAATTTATATATTGGTTATGCGTGAATGTTATCAGTAACCTCTACAATTCCTAACCAGCGGCAAGGCAAATGAGCAACAAGAAACCACAACACGATGGTTAATCGCCCTGTGATTCCAAGAGACTCTATACATTACGAATTATCTTTTCATCTGGGTGTATGATCTCTATCGTTTCATCAACAAGTCCCTGTATGACATCAAGTCTGCTCGTTGGTAAAAGAACAATTGCTCCTGCTTCTTTAAGTACTTCATTGATCAACTTAATCCGTTCATATAAGTAGGTATTGATCAAACCAGGATTGAGCCAAGGATAGCCAAAAACTAACTTACCATGAGCCAGACCAATGGCTGCAGAAGCATTCCATCTTTCATTACTTATCATTTCAATATTCCTGTCTAATCTTGAAGGTGATAGCTGGAATCGTTCTATCAAACGATCTATTTGGTCATTCTGCCCACTCTTTAATTGCTTGATAATTGATGGTATCTTAAAGGTAAACCATCTATTTTTATTTATTCCTTCACCTATATACCAGCCCAACTCAGCTAAATCAGTTTTACTCAATATCTTTCCATTGAAGTTTATTTCTCCTTGATATCCATGAATGTTACGTCCAGCCAAAATATATGAGAGTGTCCAGCCACCAGATCCACATTCCCCTATAAGCCCGTATGCCTTACCACCGACAAAAGATGCAGTGAAGTCATGGCAATGATCTCTCATAGCACCATACCCTTTTAAAGAAGGATCACTAACTGCACTGACATTCTTTACTTCTATTTTGACTAAATCCGCGGTCAGTATCACACTTAAAGACCCCAATTCTGGTATATTTGAAATTGGAATATAGTTTAAAGCTTGTGCATAGAAACCTTGTAAAGATTGGAGCAATAAATCATGCAGGTTACCACTACATGTTCATTCAGAAAATTATTGTAACCTCAACATCATTCCAAATGTCTTTTAAGTGTTTACCATCAATCATTCCCTTTTGAAGCAATTCAATATGATCTGTGAGAGATTGATAATCACCATTGAACTCCGATAAATACGTACCTCTACTGTTATGACTAATTGAATATTCCTTGCCCAAGTATTTGAAGTGAAACTCATGTCCATTGTATAAGTCTCGCACTAATTCCTCAAATGAATAGGACATATTTCCTTCACTGACAGGGTACTTCCATAGGCTTGGAATAACACGGTAAGAACTTTCAGCATATCCAATAGCTTGTTTCAATGATTCATGTAAGGTATCACTTATTACGTTCCATTCACTATCACATGAGAATACATAATATCTATTGTCAGCATCATAATTTGCTACCGCTAACCCAGTAATAACTACATCGTATGTAACTCCATCTTCTTCTTCATAATGAACAATGCCAAAATTATTGGATTCATCATTAGATGTATATGCTATAACTTTTGCTCCATCAAGTTTCTCAGGTGGCTTTATCAAAAAAAACTCCTTATTTAAGTTTATTTATATTACAAATCGCCTTTATTCTATGGGAGTGACACGAAACATCCCTGTTAATTCAGAATATTGCTTAAACCCATATTGTTTGTACAAAGATATAGCCTCATTTGAAGAAAAAATGCCACAAATGACTTATCTGGTGCATTGTTATTTATATAATCCATAAGATGATTCATGATTTTTTTTCCTATACCTTTTTTCTGGTGTTTCGATATTACCACTATGTCTTGAAGATAGAAATATATAAATCCATCTCCAACAATACGCCCCATACCTATTATTTCATTTTCACATTCAACAACCACACCATACAAAGAATTTGCTATAGATTGTTCAGCCACATCAAAGTTCATAAACTCTTTCCAACCTACATCTATACATAAGGATTGATATTCTTGAAGGGTAGGTTTACGTTCTATTATCACATAATCACTTGACAAATGATCTTCCCTCCTTTATTAATTTCTAAATTCGCATTTTTAGGAAATATCAAATTGCTCATTTACTTTCAGCTCTCCGTGTATAGTTTGAACAACTTTTTTAATATACCTCTTACTGTATTTACTACATAAAATAGCAACAGACTGCTCCATTTCCCAATCCTCCTTCTTTAGATTTTGCTCAATTACTGCAACCTCCTTAAGTAGTTTCTTTATTGTTTCGACAGTTTCCATTTCGTCAAATAACTTAATGAGGTCTGTAAATGACAATTGAAGTACATCTCGATATTGATTCATAAAGTATGTAAAGATAGGCATATTCTTAACTCCCGCTTAAATTAAAATCGCACTTTCTTTAAATCCCTCTGCTTTTATCAAGCCATTCCTCATTATTCCAAAGTACAGGCAAGGCTCCCAATGATTTAATATTCATCTTGGGGTCATGAGAATGTATAAAAGCAATTAACTTTTTTCGATTCCCTACGAGCAATCTCCACGAATTATCTTGAATAATGCCTAATACATGGTAAGCTGTGTCCTTACATCTTTCATTAAATTTATCGAAGTTCTTAAATATTAAAACCATACCTTCATTATCAGGAACAATATCTGAAAGGCAATCATTGAAGGCAGCTAAGTTCATTCCATAATAATCTGGAAATCCTAAAGTCTCACCTAATTCCTTTAGACAAGTGTTTCTATCCCAACATTCACAATCAAAGTGGTATAAATCGAATCCTTCTTTACTTATGGTTTCAATGTAGTTCTCCAATATACTTTGTCGCCAAAACTTTATGATAGAGCCGTTGACCATTATAGACTTCCATAATAAATGTTCCATTTAATCATCCAATCCTATCTTCTTAATAAACTCTTTCTTTCATTCATTCTTTATCTAGTAGTGGTATCCAACTCAGATCACGTTCACCTATTTCAGATGGAATCCTAACAAATTCTTTACATCGTCCCTTACATGCCCCAAATTCTAAGAAATATCTTTGTCCTTTTCTTAGTGATACTTCATTTGATCCACCTTCGTAGTCAGGATCATGAAATTGTACTAATCATCATGCCAAAAGCATATTTCACAAATTAAATCAGTCCCAGGTGGTTGTTCATCTAGTGTCTTATAGCCACAACAAGGACAAGTATATTTTTCACTCATATCTTCCCACCTTTTATGTTGATGTTGTAACATCAACTACTCTCATTTAAGCGTTTACCAATCGCTTTTACTCCCTCTGAAACCCTCTGGTTATTTGGGTCAATCTCCAAAATCTTATTAAGCCACTTAAGAGCATTTTGGTAATCCTTCAACATAAAGTAAGCATATGCAATTTCATTCATGTTTTCTGTATTATTTGGGTTATATTCATAAAGTTTTTGAAAGCAAGGGATAGCTTTGTCAAATTGCTTTAACGAGCATAACACTAATCCTTTGTTCCACAACGCATCAAAACACTCATTATCGTTCTGATATGCCAAGTCAAACTCTCTTAGGGCTTTCCCTATATCCTCTAATTTCCAATACATCCTCCCTAAATTCAAATGGGCTTCAGCTTGTTCATCATTAATTTCTAATGACTTTTGGTAAAAATTAATTGCTTGCTCATAGTCCTTTATCTTTTCGTAATAAACTCCAAGATAAAAATGAGCATCTTCACTATTGGGGTTTGCCATTATTGCCCTGTTAAAACAAGTAGAGGCTTCCGTAATATTACCAAGTATCAAGTAGGCACGGCCTTTATTAAACAAAAATCTTTCCCATGTAGGGCTTATGTTTAATGCTTTGTCCAACAGCTCTATTGCCTGTTGTGAATTACCTAATTGTATTTGGCAACACGCCATATAATTAAGGAAATCAGATTCGTTTTCTTCATCATTAACATAAGCTAACTCAAATTTTTCGTATGCTTCCTGATATAGTCCATTGGCATACAGTTCATCGCCTTGTTCAAATAAGTTCAATTATCTTCCACCTTTAAGTAAAATCGTGCTGTCATGTACGTTCTTAAACAACAACATCATAAGCATCGCCTAATGAAACAAAATCATTTTCTAGCCAGTACCACCTATTTCCATCATTCTCTATAAGCTGCTTAAGTAAATCTATAAACGAATTTGCTATAACTGGGCAATCGCCTATCACGCCATGTCTATCCCAAAAACTATCATAGCATTTCCCTAATCTTTCGATTTGTAGGTCTATGGTCAGATAATCTCCATTATCATCTTTTGCAATGGTATACCACGTAGATGAAATATCATCTTCGCATTTTTCACCAACAATAACTTGATTAGCTAATACAAAATCACTGGGAGAAACAATGGAAATCGAATAATCACCTTTTGTAAAAAGGTTTACTCCTCCACAAAACTTATAAAAATCAGTCAGATCAGAAGGCAATAGAAATCCTTCTTCTAAAATAGGAAGTCCACTTGGTGAATGAACAACACAATCAGGAATGGCTTTCAGTTTAGTTAACAAGCTTTCGATGTTCATCTATTCCATGTACCTCACATTTGTTTTAAAAATTATTATTTTGTTGATCTTTGTGCTTTGTGCCATCCAATCATATTGCAGCTAATCACTAAATAACTTTGAAGACAGACCTGTTCATGATCTTCAACGCTCCAAGGATTCATTCGAGTCCATATTTCATCTGTGAAGTATTCCAAAATGATATATGCTCCTATTCCCTTTTTATTCCTATTGTACCATTTGACGCGTCATTATACTTGATAATTGTTGGTTTTAAGCCCCCACCCCTTATACTCAAAAAAAAAGCATCTTTAATCAAGATGCTCAGCTTGTCGAGAAACCCGGACATTTTAAAAATACCGGGTTTCTCTTTTTGTTTTGCACGTATCAAATCGAGAAATCGAGGGCGCTACCCCCGTCTTTTCAGGCGATCCAGATGGATCGCCATCTTCTTCATGTTCTGCACGGCTGCGGTCATCAGTGCCTGTTCTCTGACGTTGGCCAGTCCGCGCAAACGGCAATAGCGAAACCCATGGAGCTCTTTAGCATCCGCGAAGCTTCGCTCTATCGTCTCTTTTCGTTTGCGGTATAACTGTTTGCCTGATTTGCTCAATCGGTTATTCCGTACCCACTCCTTGCTGTCTTCCCAGACATGTCGGGTTACCACCTTCCGGTGGTTTCGGGAATGTGTACATTGGTTTAACAGTGGGCAGCTCTTGCAATGCAGCGGATCGGAAGCATATTGCCGGTACCCCTTGCGATCTGTGGTTCGGTAGTTCAATTCGTAGCCTGTCGGACAAATATAGAGATTTCGTTCTACATCAAACGCAAACTTCCATTTTGGAAACAAACCTTGCTTGGGATGAAATCGCCGGTGGGCAATGACTGCAAAAATTTTCCGGCTTTGTAGTCCTCGGCAAATGGGTGTGGTTAAATAACCCGAATCCAACGCAACAGCTTCGACTTTAAATCCAAAACGTTCTTGCTGACGATCCAAGCGCGACAAATACGGCACCGAATCATGGACATTTCCGGGTGTCACATGCACATCGGTAATGAGATTGTATTTAGTATCTACGGTGCGGTGATCCAAATAAAAGAAACCTTCCGGTTTGCCGTCCCGAATCATATATCCGCTATCGGGGTCCGTTTTGCTCACTTTAATTTCTTTCTCCTCGTTCACATCCTCTCTGGGTTTTAGAGCTTTTTTCCATTCTCTTTCCGGTCTTCCACTACGGCGGCATTGAGCTCGTCCACGTAATCTTTGGTATTCTGCAGCACTTGTTGTTTCGTATATTGGTGTTTGTTAGCATTGGCCTTGACATGTGTAGAGTCGGAAACCAGAACACGCCCACCGATCATTCGATGTGAAATGGCTTGCAGGACGATTTCATCAAAAATATCCTGAAAGATGTTCGTATCTTTGAAACGAGTTCGCCGATTCCAGCTTATTGTGGTATGGTCAGGGACCTTGTCGGTCAACCCCAATCCTAAAAACCAACGGTAGGCCATATTCGTCTGGATTTCTCGTTCCAATTGACGTTCGGAACGAATCCCGTAAAAGTAACCGAGAAAAATCATTTTAAATAAGATGACGGGATCAATGGCAGGACGTCCGTTATCCGCACAGTACAATGGCCGAACTTTTTCATCGATAAAGGAAAAATTGATATAGGTATCTACTTTGCGAAGCAAATGATCTTGGGGAACCAAATCTTCTATGGAAACAAATTCATACACTTGTTGTTTTTCTCGGTTAGAACGCAGCACGAAGAACACCATCCGTTCTATAATTAGTTACCTATATTATACAACATTAACG
>NZ_MRTH01000053.1 GCF_001956045.1 Paenibacillus sp. FSL H7-0331
CTATAAATGCCGTTACCTTTTCATTCTGATAGATGATATCCCTTTGTTTTGTTCCCTGATTAGGTCGCTCGATACCCGAAACACGACAAAATGGACATTCGTATCCTTCGGGCCTATGTGAAAATGATGCTGTCATCTTTCTCATTCAACTCCATCCATATTTCTCCAACCAGTTATTAGACGCAGGCAACTTCTGTTCGTTGCGTTATTCTCCCGTTGAGAAAACGGCAGCCATGTCCGCTACCGTTTCTTAGTGTTCCTTGAGCTATCGTATCCGTTCAATAACTAAATCTTTATTGGTTACCTCCCGTTAACTTCACTCTATGGAGCAGATGAACAATTACATTTTCATTTGAATGTTCAAGGGAATAAACCGACATCGTATCAAGTTCAAATTCTTGTGGTAATTTCAATGACAATAATTCGGTGATTTCCCCTTCTGTCATTGAAGAACGACTACATAATGTACAATGTGGTTTATAGGGAAATTGATTTGTTGAAAATCGAATATTTGACTCGTTTATTTGGTTATGGAAATTATGAAGTGGTACTTCGTCTTGTAGTGAGAAAAAGAAAATATCAGTTTTTGGGAATCGCATCACATCACCAAAAGTGGCTTTTATTGGTTTAATCATCGAAGCGATTTCATTTAATGTTAGAAATACCTGAGTAGGGTCTTGGTCATATTGAATTACCCCATTACCACTTGAACCAGCAATCGTTATTTCGGCAGGGAGAGACATCCGAAATTCATCTTTAAATTGCGACCTTAAATTCATAATTTGCTCAGAAATTCCGACTGGTAAATCCAATACTACATATGTATCATGTTTAAAATTTTCCATTGGATTAACCCTCCTTTTCTATGCAATTTTTCCAATAGTATCACAATTTAGCTAATTATCAACAGTTATTTACTCTACTATGCTGCCCGTCCCTCGGTTTTAAGGGTTTATTTCACATATACTCACTCATTCACAGGATTTTGACACCTTGGTTTTGCAGATATTGTTCAGGAGAGCGCTCATCAAGGATCGAACGTAATTGCTTGGCGATTGGAATACTGATAAGCAATTTTTCAATATCCTTTTCAATTGTATCTAGTACTCCTACAATCCGTTCAAACTCTTCTAATAACCGCTTGAAGTCCTGTTTCGCTTCAAGAAGAGCGGTAGTGTCACCTATACTTTGTTTAGCTGTAGCAATTAGCTGAGCAGCTTTTTGCATGCCGGTAGAGCCAGCGGCACGCTTCATATGTTTCCTCCAGGCTGTAATCACTTCGGATACGGAAAGCAAATCTATTTCTTGCGGAGAAGGAAATTCCTTAAGAGTGGCCAATGATCGCTTGCATGTCCAGTCTTTAAAGACGGAGAAATACTCTGGGAAACGTATGTCTAACCAGCGAATAATCCGGTTCTGCAACCTCACACTATTCGTTACCCAAAATTCCCGATCACTCATAATCGTTTGCAACCTTTGAAAGACATCAGCGTGCCGAGCGAAATCATAGTAGAAACCTCGACTAACCACATCAGCAATGACGAGTGCATCCTTCGGATCACTCTTGGAGGGGGAATTATCGCGGTTTTCCTTGTTTCGCTTGGTGGTAGCTGGATTCACCATGACAACATCTTTGCCCTTGTCAGCAAGCCAATTAGCAAGGTTATATCCATAGTGTCCCGTTAGTTCCATTCCGATTATGACGTTCTTTAAATGATGCTTCTGCCCAATCTCATGGATCCATCGCTCTAATTTCATATAACCTTCAATTGTATTTGAGAAAGAAAGATGCCTCTTAGTAAGTATGATTCCTCGAAAATTTGTTGCTTGTGCGACATATGTTTCTTTCGCTATATCGATTCCCACAATGAGGTGAGTCGTGGAAATTCGTTCGATCCGTTGATTTTGACCGTCAGATTGCTTAAACTTCATAATAAGAGCCCTCCTTGATGGTGTTGGGTTAAACCCTTTGACAAACCCATCATACCGAGGCGCTCCTTTTCTTTCAAAGTCCATTTATTAGGACTAACAGGAATGTTTAGCCATACATGTAGCGCAAAGATCAGCGCTGCACCAAAAATGGATAACATCTGTCAATACTTCTACTATGGCTGGGAGAAGAATGTCTATAAACTATGGTGCCATTAGAGCCCAACCGTTAGTCTGACTCCAACCGTCACGGTACATCACAGACTGTCGCACCCAATATGGATAGCACTTATGGGAGATTAATCCTTTTTGACTGGTTGCACCAGCCTTACCTTTGTTTTTCGAAGAAAGTCGCTTTACTACCACCAACTCCATTATGATCAAGTAGAAGCTCAGCCTTTTTTTAAAAAGTGTTTTCCTGGATCTACTTTAATTTGCCGTTTTTTTAGAACCAGAACTTTTTAATTTTCATGGGAGCTTAATGATAATCCCTTTTTTTCTTTTGGGGATACTTATTCGGCTCTCGAAGCTATTCACTCGTGACGAAACTTCTCTGCTTCAACCTCTTCACTAGCAGATGGCAAATCCATCCCCTTTTTCCAAATTAAAATGTCCTCACCTGACGTTCTAAAATAGATAGCTTTAATTTCTGCATCATCACCATATTTCTCTTTATACACATAACTCTCATGTTCCAATGTCTCATACATTTCTAAAAACCTCTCCGATAAAGCCCTTGTTTTGATAATGGGTCGAAGCGGAGTTAAATAAAAATTCCCATCTTCGTCCATATTATAGTCGATGCGGTTTAAGCTATAACCATCTGTCAACTTGGCATGGTAGACAATTCTGCCATCCGATAACTTGCTTACCTCAGTAATTTTAATTACATCAGCAGGCACCTTCATAATCTCCCACTGAGATAGGCATACATATCCCCCAAACAGTACGGCGGCAGCGAGTAGCCCAATAATTAACGATTTTAGTTTAGAACGTCGCCAGAGAACGGTAATCCCTTTAATCGCTGCGGCCTCGTTATAATTGTTCATGACTTCTGCTTCAGGTAAGTGGAGAGCCGTCTTGATTGTTTCCAGTTCCAATCTACAGTGTTGGCATTCCGCAAGATGTGCTTCAACCAATCTAACGCTTTCAGCGCTGCATACCTTATCATAATACAATGGCAGCAAATCTTTAATAATCTCACACGATATTTTTTCCATCACATTAATCCTCCTTCAGCAGGTCTTGTACTTTTCGTTTGGCTCGGTGGAATGTAACCCTTGACCAACTTTCTGTTTTCTCAAATATTTGGCTAATCTGGGCAAACGACAATTCTCCAAACACCCTTAAAGTAAACACTTCTTTATAAGGTTCCTCTAAACCATGCAAAGCTTTATGAATTCGGAAAGCCTCTTCCTTATCAAGCAACAATTTTTCGATGCTGTTCTCACTTGCTGCTTCAGTTATATCATGAGCCACAAACCGCTTTTGCTTTTCCGAATAGGAGAAGTATGTGTTTTTGGCAATTTGGCAAAGCCAAACATTAATTTTACAATGGCCTTTAAATTGATGAATGCTGCTTAATGCTTTAAAAAAGGTTTCCTGTGTTACCTCTTCAGCGACTGTCGTATCTCTGCTAAGCGACAAGACAAATCTGTAAACATCCTTGAAATATTGATTGTATATATTCTCAAAATCCGTCACATTCTCACCTCCTCCAGATATAAGACTTGACTATGGACGATTCGTTACAATGTTTATGAAAAAAAATAAGCAGGCCTTGAGCCTGCTGTTCGTAAAACATAAATGTACTCGTTATTAAGTGACCTGTTTATACATTGCGCCATTGAACTAACGTGTCCCGTTAGTCATCCATGCAGCGCAAGACCAGCGCTGCACCACAGAGGATGAAAATGGATAAAATCCGTCCATACTTCTACTACGGCTGGGTGAGGAAGGTCGATCAACTATGGTGCGTTAGAGCCCATCCGTTAGTCTGACTCATCCTATTTTGGTTGTTGCAGCACCAGCCCCCAATATTTAAAGCCGCAGAAAGGACAAATTCAATGGATATACTCATTGAGCGCGCATGGGCATGGATGTTCATAAGGATTCCATTACTGCATGTACAATGACACTCGAAGGAAAGGAGATTCAAACGTTCTCTACTAAAACCGTATTTCTACTCCAGTTAATTGACTGGATTAAAAACCATGGTTGTACCCACGTAGCGATGGAGAGTACAGGCTTATATAATTCAATCATTTCAACACCAACCTTTCACCATTTAATAATAAGCTAATTACCGATGAGGGCAAAGGTGAAAAATTGCATACTTGTTTCGTCTTGATTTTGAATAATTTTCGGGGGAAGGTAACATGTTAATACCAGTTAACTCAAGTTTTTGGAGGAGAGCTAATTTTGACAGCAGAACAAACTAAACAAATTGAACAGATAAACAAATTAGACGATAAACTTACACGCTTACAAACGTAAGCGTCAAAGAGCGCCCCCTGAAAGACAGGTAGGCGCTCTTTGACACATATGAATCAGCTTAATTATTAATTGCTTTACTCAACAATTAGATTTCCTCTTCAAAGGACAAGTTTAATGGCTCATCCAATAACTCTGATTGCTTCTCTAAATTAGTTGTTTCCACATTTTTATCCACTTCTTCAAAGGTAAACTGATCCACCCACACATGACCTTGTCCTGACAAAATAATTCCGAATGCTATAATCGAACTATCTGAGGGAACATCCAAAACGATGGAGTAGCGGTTCCAGTTTGTATTCCCTTTTATTGAACGATTGCTCATATTATCGAACTGTAATACATCTCCATAAGCATTATCAACTCTCATCCACATACTACTAAACGACTTAACATCTTTGGTCTTTAAAAAACAAGAAAGTCTAATTCTCTTCCCTCTAAACCTATCCGCTTTAAATTGTTGCATCATTGTAGAGAAGCTTGAATCATCAAGTACCGTTTTAGATTTTAAATAGCCTGATGCTTTTCCTTGATGAACAATTTCACGATCAATACCCATTTCATAATTAAATTGGTCTGTTCCGCTTAAAAACCAGCCTTTTACTTGCTTATCCATATAAGATTCCTCCTTATTTTTTAGCATACTTGACATCAGTTTTCGATATTGTCCAGGTGGCAAATGATAATACTTTTTGAAGGCTCTTGTAAAAGCTTCCTGAGACTCAAAATGATAATACAATGCAATATCCAAAATCCGTTCGTTTGTGTAGAGCAAAGCCGTCGAAGCATTTGCCAAACGTCTCATCCGAATATACTCGGTTATAGACATCCCAACCACTGAACAAAAAATTCGATGGAAATGAAATTTAGAAAATCCTGCTTGCTCCGCTATATCATCAATCATTAGCGATTCATGCAACCGTTCTTCAATATAGGCGATATTTTTTTTTATAATGCCTTCATAATGCAAAGAATGTTCCCTCCCTTCATTAATAGAATAGCAAAAGAAAAAGGGGATTTTTTGATTATTTTTGCGGATGTTTACATTTTTAAATATTTAACATCAGACCTGTTGAATAACCACTAAATGGTAGAAAAAGAGCCGCCAAATCGGTAAAATGTTTGTACCCCCACAAACTCCCGAAAGGTGGCGACTCCATGAAAAAGTCTACCACGATCCTGTCTATTCTTCAATCCGTTTTGACCCAAGAAGAGGTCGAATCCGTCGTTAAAGAGGTGGGATACGAAGATAAAGCTCGTAAATTTACGGTGCACCAGTTATTACAATATTGGTGCACAGCCGCTTATGAAGAATGGCCGAGTTATCGCACAGGTGCCGACCGGGCTTCCCTCAGTGGCTTGTCGGAAGTTCATTATTCCCGGTTTTCAAGTAAAGCGTCCGAAGTACCGTTTGCCGTATTTAAGGAACTCCTTCATTTACTTATCCGTAAGTGCAACCGGGAAACCCGGCGAAAACTGCTTTCCCGAAGGAACTGCTGCTCATCGACTCCACCACGGTGACGGTAGGTAAAACACGTTTACCTTGGGCTCCTTATCATGGCGAACGAGCAGGTATCAAATTGCATGTGGCCCTTCGGGCCGAGACGCAGCAACCGCTGCAAGTTGTGGAAACCGTCGGCTCTCGACACGACGGGCCGGTGAGTGAAAGCCTGACTCAGTCCTCTTTCATCCTGGTGATGGACCGGGCATATGGCAAGCTGGAGCGTCTGGATCGCTACAAAATAGACGGACAATCCTTTGTCATTCGCCTACGCGACAATATCCATCTGGAAAAACCAAAAGCATTACGTCGCCAAAGCCCGACGGATTCTCCGGTCATTCGAGACATCACCTGCCAGCTCGGAACCCCTCAATGCTGTTCGGAAAAGCGCCATCGGGTCGTGATCTTTCGAGATTTCGAAGGCCGTGAAATCCGAGTGGTGACCGATTTGATGCAAGTGACAGCAGAACAAATCGCGCAGATGTACAAAGCTCGCTGGCAGATCGAAGTCTTTTTCCGCTGGATCAAGCAGCATTTAAACTTGGCTACGCTATTCGGCACCACCGAAAATGCCGTATATGGCCAATTATTTTCTGTTTTAATCGTCTATGTCTTGCTCACCTGGTTATTTGACACCGTTTCCTCGGGAATGCCTCGGCATGCAAGGCTCTCGTTTGTTCAGTTTTCACGCTTTTTCGTTCTTGGTAAGTTACCCGTTGAATGGATCGTTTGTATTCAGCGCTTCATTCAAACGTATGTCTCTGTTGAGATTAGAGTTACAAAATCTGGTTAATCAACAGGTCTGACAAAAACCGTTTCTTTTCCTCAACTCCTCAATGGACTAATTTGAAGCATTTTGTTGGAAAAATTGTTTGTATTTAGTTCATTATATGTGATAAAGTTTCACAGAGAAATAGATTACAAAGTTGATTGAGGAGTGGGGTCTAGATGGTAAAGGCTGTTTTCTTTGATTTGTTTGAGACACTCATAACAGAAAGGGAAAATGGGAGGACTATAGAGTTTGGCACTCCAGACAGCGTTTCTCCTGGACCGTCACTAGGGATTAGTGAAGAATTATTTGAACGGGAATGGGTTGCCAGAAGACCAGGAAGGTTAAATGGATATTTCGAAGATTACTTCATGGTATTGAAAGACATTTGTCATACGCTGAATATTGATGTTGATGATGCAACCCTTCATTCACTTAATGAAAAACGAGTATCCACGAAGCTACTACTCTATCGTCAAATTGAACCAAATATACTTAAGTTGCTTGAAGAATTAAAGCGAAGAGGTATCAAAATTGGATTAATTAGTAACTGCTCATCAGAAGAAATTCATGGTCTTTTTGATAGTGCTTTGGTAAGTTTTATTGATGAACTTGTACTTTCTTGCCAAGTCAAATGCTCTAAGCCACACAAAGAAATTTACATGTTGGCTTGCGATAAACTAAAAGTAGAACCTTCCGAAACCATATTTATTGGTGATGGAGGTGCAAACGAACTTGTGGGTGCAACTAACGCAGGTATTAAGGCTTATCGTGCTACTTGGTTTATGAATAGAGGAACTAAAGCTGATGAATTTCAGCAAATTGCAGACCCCATGCATGTTCTTGAGCTAATCTGAAACCTTGTAATGGACTAAATCCTGCTTATTTCATTGAAGTAACGAGAAACGTTAGAGTTGAATAATAGAAAAAAACAGACCAACTGTATTTTTCAGTTTTGGTCTGTTTTTTGTTGATGCTCCCACCAAAAAATACATTGAATACATGTAAACTATCTATGAAGACTTCGCATGATTGATAGCGGTCTCGATGTAGGCTCTCAAAGTCTTGATGAACGTGCGCATGGCGTATCCGACATATCTGTCGCTGCGGTAGATCAGACAAATGTCCTGAGAAGGCGTAGGATTCCTCAGGTGCACGACTTTGATGTCTGTATTGTGAAGATTATCCAGTAGCAATCGCGGCAGAACACAGGTACCAACTCCGCTCTGTACCATCTGTAGGAGAGAGGATAACGTTGTCGTCACCATATGCGGCTGTAGAGTAAATCCGTTGTCCATGCAAAAGCGGTCGATCAGCTTGCGGCATTGATGGTCGGGTGGGAACATCACCATCTTCAAGGCATGCAGCTTGTTCAAGGGGATGAAGTTCTCCGCAGCAAGGGGATCCTTCATACTTACCGCCAATGAGAACTCCTCATGAAACAGGGGAATTGATGTGAGACGTTCATCGATAACAGGTCCAATGGTTACGCCGACATCGATGCTTCGGTCCAGAACTTGTTCTGTTACTTTCATGGTTTCCAGAAGGGACAGCGAGATGGTGGGATAGGTCTGATGGAAGTTCAGTAGCAAGGCATTAAACATGAGATCCGCGTCACCGGGCAAGACGCCGATGGATAGCGATCCGCCTTGCATCTGCTTCAGGTCAGCAATGGCGTCGCTCGCTTGCTGCAGATGTCCGAACACGGCAGTACCATGTTGATGAAGAATCGCTCCGGCTTCTGTAAGGACAATTGTTTTTCCCACACGATCGAATAACAGAACCCCTAATTCTTCTTCCAATCTCCGTATCTGCTGGCTGATGTTGGGTGCGCTGACTCCCATTTTTTCGGCTGCTCTCGTGAAGTGAAGCTCTTCACAAATCGCCATAAAATACTGTAGTTGTTTTAGCTCCATAGCTTACACCTGCTTTCAATTGCATCGCTGAATGCATGTTCAAGGATTATTGTCACTCCATCTTCTTTAACTGTCAATAATAATCGTTAACTCATACTTAACGTTCCGGTAATGTCCACTGCATTGATGGAAAGTTCCATGAGACCTATACTTGGAACATATCAAGCGCTTCTCATTACAAAGGAGGAAATCAACATGTCTGAAATGATTATTAACACAGCAAAAATCGTGCGTCAAGTGGTACTGCAGCAGGTGCAAGCTATCCAAGAGGAATTGTTCGACATTCAATCGGCAGGATTCAACAATACAATTCGTTGGAATGTCGGCCATATGATTTATTGGATGGATAAGTATTCTAGCCTAAGCTTCAGCTCTCCGTCGGCCATACCGAGCTCGTATGATACGCTGTATAACTCTGGGACAAAGCCCTTGGACTGGACGTTTGCTCCACCATCGAAGGAAGAGTTAGTCGAGATGCTTTCGGCCCAGCTTTCACGCCTATCTGAGCTGACACCTGAAATGCTGGGCGAGAAGCTTTCAACTCCGTATGCTTTGGGACCGTTCCAATTCAACACCTCCGGCGAGTTGTTCAACTTCGCTCTAATTCACGAAGCCATTCACCTTGGAACGATATCGAGCCAGCTAAAGGTCCTATCGCGCTAACCGATGAAAAGCAAGAGTTCTTTTTCATGGTACCTAAACAATCAGACAATAATTCTTTAGGAGGGTGCTTTCATGGGAAAATCTGTAGGCTCAGTCCCATCCCGAACTTGCGAAGTATTTGATGCTTTTAAACAGGCTTTCGAAACAGGGCATACAATCGATTTTCTCAAAAAGGTTACGGAAGGCTTTCATTTCTTCGTTCCGCTCCCGCTAGAGGGGTGGAATTACGAGCAGCAAGGCAAAGAGCGGTTCGAGGAATTGATCAGGTTCGAGCGTTCAGTACTGCAGGTGCAGTTGACTCCGCTCATCGTGCTTGAGAATGAGGACAACGGGATGGTGGTATTTCGCGCGGAAGGTTCGTTGAATGGGCGGCCTTATCGCAATGAGCTTGCGGTCGTTTTCGAGTTCGAGGCAGAGCAGGTCCGCTCCTTCCGCGAATATGTAGGTATGCCGTTAAAAAACTACGAGACCCCATCATAGATACTATTATGAACGGAAATCTTATACTTCTAAAAAGCTGTCGAGAGCTTCCGACAGCTTTTAGTCAATCCAATTTATTGGGGAGGAGCCAATTCACACAAAGGTCTATTCACCATATTCGGTCCAGTATTTCTCTAAACGTTTTTTTAGCATAGCGTCAAGATCTTTGCCGTCCTCTTTCACATCTATTTCTGCCAACACAATGGCCTGCCCTAAAGGTCCGCTCATTCCCCGAGAACCTCCTCCCATACCTAGCTCTGGTAGCCATTCTTGCTGGGAGTACCAGCGCTCTGCGTAATCTTTGGTTCCACCTGCATTTTTCACGATATACAGCCGATGCAGGATGCTAGCATCATCCCGATAGTCATAGTAAACATAACCCTTTTCCTTAAGCGCATCCGTAATATTGATTTTTTTGCCGTCGACGCTTACAATGAGCCGTCCCCAAGACTCTTTAACTACCCAATCGCCATTATTTTCGTCACCCATTGAAGTTCTATGATTTCCAACAATTTCAAAGCTAAATATGGCAGATGTGTCTCGGGGACCCGCCTGAGGTAAATTGACTATAACAATAGTCCAATTACGATCCGATAATATTATAGAGTAAAAAATTTGTTTAGATAGACTACTCGTTTAGTCTGTTTGAAAGGAGTAGAATGCATGCCGGGCAAAGATCACCTGATTACGCCTTCCGAGCTTATTGTGATGAAAGTGATTTGGAAGGAACAGCCGTGTACAGCGTCCAATATTGTTGAGCACATCTCCAAACAGTCTGATTGGCACTTCCGGACAATCAAGACGCTGCTGCGGAATCTGGTCGCGAAGCAGGCCGTTGGCTTCCACGTGGATGTGCATGACAGTCGTGTATATCATTATTACGCGTTAATCCAGGAAGAAGATTATCTCAAGCAGGAGCGCGAGCAGTTTTTGAAGCTGTATTATGACGGGAGTATGAGCACCTTGCTAACAGGCTTTCTTAAGGACAGCAGCATGACCCCGGAGGAAGTACAGCAGCTGAGAAGCCTGCTAAACCGCCGCATGGGTGAACAAGGTGAGGGCGGGAACACGAAATGATGCTGCTGCATGTGATTGTCATGAAAGTGCTGGATCTGACCCTGTCCGCTTCCGTCCTTGTCATGGTTGTGCTTGCTTTGCGCCGTTTCGGCGCGGGATGGGTGAGTCCGCGCGTAATGCTGTGGCTGTGGCTTATTTTACTGGTCAAATTAGCCGTTCCATTCAACGTACCTAGTCCTTTCAGCATCGAGAACTGGACAGATACTTTGTTTTATCATCATCCGTACAGTGTCAACAGGGCATTGGAGGCTGCAGGGGACGGGTGGAATGAAGCACAGGAAGCGTGGGCAAATCACTGGGGGACCCTGGACAGCGGCTATCCCTCCGGACGGAAGGCAGACGGTATCACAGCGGATAAGGCGGGTTGGGTTCCTGATCCGGCTGTTGTTAAGCTGCGCAGGCAAAGTGACGGATTCCAGAGCATTTTAACGGGAGCGGGCCTTATATGGCTTGGGGGATTCATTGTTACCCTCACACTTGGGGCAATCAGGAGTCGTAAGGCGCGCCGTCTGGCTGCCAATGCGCTTCCCTGTGAAGATATGCAGGTATTGAGCCTGTTTCAGCAATGCAAGGAAGAGGCAGGGGTGAAACAAAACGTGAGGTTGATGGTATCCGGGACGATTTATCCGGTTCTGTACGGTTTGTTCAAGCCGCGTATCCTGATTCCTTATGATTACACAACCCTTTATGATGTTGGTGAGCTGCGGCACATTTTGCTTCACGAGCTGAATCATGCCAAGCAATATGACATAGCCATCTTACGGTTGTCCGGGCTTATGCAGGCCGTATATTGGTTCAATCCGCTGATTCGTCTTGCCATAGGAAAAATCAGGGATGATGTTGAAATCAGCTGCGATGCCCGTGTTTTACGTCGGATGAATGCAGAGGAACAGCTCCTCTACGGGATGTTGTTGATCAAACAAGGCGAGCTGAACCATCGTTTTGTACATCCTGACTACGCCGGTGCACATTGGGCTGCAGGACGATCACAATTGAAGGAGCGAATTTTGAAAATTGCCGGATATGCTTCTTTCAAGAGAGGCAAACTGTCCTCCTTCATTTCTGCAGGCGTGCTCGTACTTATGTGCGGATGCTTTTTGACGGGAAATAGCCTGTATGCGGAGGGAGAGGGTAGCATCTCGGCCAACCCGACGCTTTATGTATTTTGGCTGGCCGGTGATGCCAATCCGCAAAGCATGGCGGTCATTGACAGTATCTCGAATCAAATGACGGGCACAGCTGGGCCGGACCAGGAAGCTGTCCTGCTGCTAAAAGAGGCCGTCGTGCAAAGTACATTTCGTCAGACGATGGATAAGCTGGAGTCGTTGTCAGGCCTGAAATCGGATCGGCCGGTGGTCATCCAATCGAATCGCATTCAAGAAGAGCTTGGCAGAAGAGGTCTGAATACAGGGAGACTTTGGGTGACGTTGAAACACGACTACACCTATATTAAAGCGTTCACCATTGGTTTAGGGAGAAGTACGATGGTGGATTTGACCGATTCCGGGCTGAGCGATGAAATCGAGCTTTAACTTGATTGGACACGAATTCATTTTGAATGGAGGAAGAAACATGAACATGTCTATTTCAGGCAGTGCGGAGAACTCTGCAGCAATGTATACCAGTATGCAGCTGAACAAGGCCGGACTAGACGGCCTGGGTCCAACCGGATTTGAACAATTATTAGCTCAGGTATATACACGGAATGTGACAAGCGGCCTGTCAGGATTATACGGTGTGTCCATTGGTGTAGAGTCTATTCCCAAGGGTGAGCGAGAAATTGCAAACAGAGGCAGGAGAGGAGGATTAAAGGATGTCATGATCCCGCCAAGCGTTGCGGAGAAAATGCGAAGCGACCCCGCGCTTCGAGCTAAGGTGGAGGGCGCTATCCTTCATTATGTCCATGTGGAACGACCAGATTTCACCAATAAAGATCAGCTGTACGGAATCAGAACCATAGATTCTAGCCTGATTATCCATGAGGATGGCACGTGGACCATCTGGAGCGCATCTATAGCTTCTCCCGAGGAAATGGAGAAAGGAAGGAAGATCGAGGCAGAGAAGCTGATGAAGAGAGCCGTTGAACGGCAGTTGGAAGCGATGCGTGATGGCAGCGCATGGCTGGGCATGACCGTGCAAACACCGTTTCTTACAAGCGCTATACCCGGTAATGCCTGGTCTTCACCGAGTATGAATTCGAATACTAATCTGGCTCTGCTGCAAAAGCTTACTGAAGCCAGAGCACTTCAGCGGTACTCTGCGTCAAGCTTGATTTCGACCAGAGGGGGTCTTCTTTTATGAAAATAGACTATAAATATAGTCCTATTGTTGGTCTATTGATTATGGGAAATATACCCATTTCAAAATGGACAGGTCTTGCGAATCAGAATGGAGACAAGCAGTCGAATAAGAAGCAGGACAGTCTGTCCATTAGCCGACAAGCCCTATCCTTGTCGAAGCAAAATGGAAGCAAACCATCTGTGCTTGGGAGGTTGATGGAACAGAAACAAAACATTATGGAAAGACGCCAGGAATACGTTACCCAAGCTATGGAGAAGGGTACAAGTCCGGAAGTGATACAAATGGAATTGGACGAGTTTGATACACAGCTTGAAAAAATCGATAATCAGCTGAGCAAGCTGCAGCTTGAGGAGCAGAGAAAAGCGCTGGGAATGAATGATGAGGGCAGGGAGGACGAAAAGACAAATGAGGAGACCCGGAATCCCGATGCCCCTTGCTCGAACGGAGAACAAGCCGAATCACTTGGAACACACCAGATGAAGACCCTGATATCTGCAAGTACCGGAATGAATCAGAGCAGCAGTGTGACTAGAGCTCAATTGACCCTGAACAGGGAGGCAAAATCTTGGGAGCACAGCGATCCGGCACGTTCAGCGGCGTTAAAGGACAAAGCGGAGTCGCTGAACGGCAAGCTGCTTGAGATAGCCGGGCAGGTAAATAAAATGATAGCTTCGAAGAGCAGTGAAACCAATCCAAAGGAATCCATGTTGCATGACACTTCCGAGAGCAGGGGTGACGAGGCTTCCCGGCTGGAAAGTGCTCTCACCCCTACCGTATCTGCCCCAGAGGACGAGCAGGAATATATAGTCAGTATTTCTGATGACTTTTGAAATGATTATAGCTTGTCAAAAACTAGATTCTTGAATTCGATTTTGCCGCAGAAGGCAAAGTGCGTAATGCTTCTGCGTTCTTCCTCGCTGAGCTTCCCGAGATCGCTACCTTCTGCGGCTCCAGCAAATCGTCGGTCCATAATGCTACGAACGATTTCGTCTAAGCTTTGTTCATTTTCAAGTCGATGTTTGTAAAGCACGGGCGTCCACTTTTTACCGAACTTTACATGTGTTCGTTCGTCGACGATATCGATCTCGGCAGTCATGCCGGAGATAATATCGGATTTAGCGTAAAAGCTGTCCATTGATTTCTTTTTGCGGCTGAACGAACACGATTCGCCAAACATCGTCAATTCCGCATAGAAATGCTCCAGCTCTTGAATCGCATCTTCGACAAAAGGAATAGGAAACCGCTTGATGTCATAACCCATTTGTTCTAGCCTACGAACACCCATCTGATGGTGGCGACTCTCGTCCCAGATATGGCGGCTAAAATCGACGTAAAATTCAAAGGGCATGTCGTCCAGTCCATAGAAAACATAGCACATTGGATCGACAACCTGAATTTCTGTCATATAGTGCCACATGAATATTTTCAGGTTGTCGCGCACGTCTTCCGGTGGATTTTCGAAGTCTCCCTTTATCAACCAGTCGGGCATCGTTCTTTTTTTTGGTGCGGGTCCATAGGATTCCACATTCGGCTTGGTTGGTTTTGAAACAGTGCCCAAATCTGCACGTCCATCTATGCCGTTCAGGTGCCTGACGTATTCGCGTGCGTATTTGCGCCATCTTGTTACGCTTTCAAGAATGGCAGGTTCTTTCACAGAATTATGGATAAGGCGTTTGGCCCATTCGATCTGATCGCGTTTTTTTGGCAGCAGCTCGGCGATAAGCTCTAATGTCGGTGCGTCAAAGATCGGGTCGAGTGATTCGGTAAGTCGTTCTAATGCGTGGATGATCTCTTTTTTAACCTCAAGATACCAGCCTGCCAGGAACGCGTAGAAGTCGTCCGCTTCTGATACATCCTGTAGAAACTTCTGGATTTGTGGAGTAGGAATATGGATCTTGGCGTTTGCAGCAAGCTCTTCCTTGCGGCCAAGAAGACGATTCGCACAGGTCATATCTATCCACATGTGTCGGCTAAGCTCGGACTTCCATCCAAGTTCCTTCGCTGCGGGAACCCAGCCGGCAATGAGTCGGGCTGAAGCCCAATCCAGAAAAATAAAACGATTCAAAAGTGAGATTTGTTCCGGCACACGCATCCAGTAATCTCCTAGTTTATTGCGTAATTCTTGCGATTCGAATCTCTCGATTTCAAATTGGACAGTCATTTGAACACCATCCCTTCATCGTAAATTTTAGTTTAACTTCACTGTTACCATTGTATAATGAAGGTAGGAAAATAGACTTGGTGGATTTAACGAACGAATTGGCGAATCCGACAGTTTAAGGAGCGATACAGGAGACGTGACAGACTTTTACAAAAACGATAAGTTTTTAGAAAGCAAGGATTTTCTCTTTCATGCCGCTCCTTATCAAATTGAGAGCAACAAGACGATTCCTCCGCACACGCACGAGTTCGTGGAACTCGCCTTCATTACCCAGGGTGAGGGAGAGCATGAATACGAAGGGGAGTTGTTTCCAATATCACAAGGAGACGTTTTCATCATCGAGACGGGGAAGGAACATGCCTACCGCGTTGGAGAGAACCAGCAATTAAAGGTAGTTAATGTATTGTTCGTGCCCTCGCTTTTGATCGGCGAGCTCAAGGCATTGTCGAAAGTGACTTCATTTATTGACTTCTACTACATGGAACCATTCCTGCGGTCTAACATATCATTCCAATGCAAGTTAACATTGAACTTGAAGCAGCAGTTCGAGCTTCGTGAGTTGATGGATCGGCTCATTCATGAATATAAATCCAAAGAAAGCGGCTATCGTTTCCTCATTAAGACCAAATTAATTGAGATTTTCATAACTCTAAGCCGAATATTCGAGAAAAACAAGCAAAAGCCGCTTTCCTCCATCGCAAGCGACAATGAAATGATCGAACGGGTCTGTCAATTCATCGAGTTACGTCACGCCAGTCCGTTGACGCTTGAGCAGGTAAGCTCGATGGCAGGCATGAGCCAAAGTAAATTCACCGCGCTGTTCCGCGGGGTAGTAGGTAAGACATTTTTGGAATATCGTAACGATATTCGCATTCGATTCGCTAAGCGTCTACTGGAGACGACTGATGACAAAATCATTCATGTCGCCAAAGAAATCGGCTTCGATGATCTTAGTCATTTTAACCGACTGTTCAAGCAAATGGTCGGTGTGTCGCCTGGAACATACCGTCGAAAGGCGGTCACGGAACATTCTGTGTGTGATCGGTTAATATAAAGGGAATTCTTTTGGTCAGATGCGATGGCAAGAGGTTAGAAATGGAACTTCCTTCGTGTGAGGAAGTGAAGAAGAACCATGTCCTAGTCTTTGTGAACGGAAAATATTTGCATGTCGAAGACAGTGGGGGAGTGCCATTTATCGAGAACGGATTAACGATGGTTCCGTTACGAGCCATTGCGGATGCATTCGGGTTTGAAGTGGGTTGGGAGCAAAGCCAAGAGAAGATTACGCTGACCCCAAACAGTAAGAGTATCATCATGCATATCGGAAAACCTGATATTTTTCTTCTAATAAATACCTGGATTCTGCAAACGAAATAAGGAGCAGTTTGCCTAAGTGCATCTGCTCCTTACATTTAATTGTTAAATTAACTAATTATCTCCTGTGTTCTTTTGCGGAAACAGAACCTGCCGGTGAACTTTCGAAATAGCGATGGTTAGATATCAAGTTTACGGGTACCAATCCATTTCACCTTTTCAGGATCGCGATGTGAAAAGAATAGGCTCTGTTTCGTATCTAACGTAGTTATCGACTCCATATCCCCTTGGCTTAATTCAAAATCAAAGATATTGAAGTTTTCGATAATTCTTTCTTTACGAACGGACTTTGGAATCACAACGACTTCTCTTTGTGTCAACCAACGTAAAACCACTTGAGAAACGGATTTATTATACTTTTCAGCTAAGGCTACCAATAGCTCATTCTGGAACAGGTTATTTTTCCCTTCAGCAAAAGGCGCCCAGGATTCGATCTGAACATTATTCTCTTTCATGAATTTTGCATTTTGGATTTGTTGGTTGAAAGGATGCGTTTCAACCTGGTTTACGGCAGGAACTACTTCATTATGAATAATCAAATCGATCAGGCGATCCTCGTGGAAGTTACTAATGCCAATTGCACGGACCTTTCCTTCACGATACAATTCCTCCATAGCGCGCCAAGAACCATGCACATCGCCGAATGGCTGATGAATTAAATACAAATCCAAATAATCCAACTGCAATCTTTCCAGTGATTTTTTAAATGCATTTTTTGTGCGCTCATAACCAGCATCCTGAACCCAAAGTTTCGTAGTAATAAATAATTCCTCTCTTGCCACGCCACTCCGTTTGATCGCTCTGCCAACTGCTTCTTCATTTAGATACGAGGCAGCTGTATCAATCAGCCGATAGCCTGCCATAATAGCGTCATAAACGCTTTGTTCACATTCATTTTGATCTGCTATCTGGAATACACCAAAACCGAGTATAGGCATCTCAACACCATTGTTCAAAATTACTTTTTGCATATAAAATCCTCCATTTTTAAAAATTATTTGTAAGTCGATTTAATCTTATCCTTACAACCATAACAGGCTCACTCA
The DNA here is from genome assembly GCF_001956045.1 of Paenibacillus sp. FSL H7-0331. The sequence continues at coordinate 17,711 of NZ_MRTH01000053.1, forward strand.
CTCGCCACGCGTTTCGAGATCGTACGGGTAAGCCCGAAGGGAACGGTCACCACACCACACCACACCACACGACCGCCGCCGCGACCGCGACGGCTCCAATCCAGCAGATCGACAATATCAACGATCTACCCACGGTAACTCCTTCGATACGAGCGGAAGAGATAATGCTTTTGTCGAGCATGCGCATGGTGCCAGTCCGATCCGCCAGAATACTACCAAGTTTGGAGTCGATTAGGCTCGCGATGCCTAATAGGAAAAGAATGATGCTCACCACTCCTCCACTAAGCGACATAACTGAGGTGAGGAATGGGATAATATACGTATTAACCACCGAATAGCCGATAAACACGAAGAATGTCACGCTGAGCGCAGTAGCGATCTCGGATTTTTCAAGAGGTTTACCAAGAGGGATGGATGCTTCGCCTTTCATAGATGGAATAGCCTGACGTACCGACCAAAAAGCTGATAAGGCTCAGCATGTAAATGTTCCAAGTGTTAATCATTGCGATGTATTATCCCCCCCTCTTCACATCCTTATTATGCACCAGATAACAAAGAGACCGTTATCCCATTCGTGCCAATTGTTTGCCTAATCCTCTTACCACCAACAAAATCCGAAGCGGGCTATGTACTTCTGAGCGACTTCTACACGGGTGCCTCCACCTGCTTGAAGCTCTTCTATGATTGCCGAATTCGCTGAATGGGAGCATATCAAAGATCGGCTGCCTTTTCTCACCTAACTGACAGGATGCTATACAAGATTGCGTGCCTTTTACGTCAAAACGCAGCCCCGATGGAGCTGCGTTTTTGAAAGGGATTTAGATTAAGCATGTAAGCGTTTGTGATTCGTACCCGTTCCAGTTGTTAGGTCTGTAGGATTTTTCTTGTGTGTTAACATCTTGCGAAGGAAGGGCATCAGGTAATGGTCAATGCCGAATCTACCGGTGTTCGCACCTGCTATGAACAAGATCCCACCTATAAGAATAAACCAAGGATTCGTGCTTACGGTACCCGCGAACATGAACATGAAGTTCATCATGAGTCCAAAGAATGCTGCCGCGGTAGTCAAAACACCAAGAATCAAACCAAGACCGACTAAGAATTCACCGAGCGGAATCATGAAGTTAATGATTTTAACATTCGGTAGAGCAAAGTGTTGTATGAATGCGGTGAAGGTCGGATAAACAAGCTCATTGGTTGCTTTGTCTATTACTGGTTTAGTGACCGCGTTATTTAAGAAGCCTTCGGCAGTAAATCCGCCTGTTAACTTTTGCCATCCGTGAGTGAGCCATTCATATCCAAAATAAAACCTTACGAATAGCAGGATACCTGCTGCATATTTATTTTCTCTAAGCCATTTTCCTAACATGCTAATCATCTCCTAAAATTAATTGGTGAAAACTTTCACATACTACACTAAAAAATAAGCTATATCTATTTCAACTAAGAACGGGATCGTTTTTGTGTTTTCATGGTATATCTTTCCCTTCGTCTTACAGAATGTTTACTTCCTCTCTACACCTTTAATGTACCACGTCCTAAAGGATTTTTATGTGATTTAAATCACATAGTATAAATTGTTTACCTTTATGCAAGAAGCTAACGAGGAACTCTTCTTTATTGAACCTTCCTGTAGGGCTTAAGAAATGACCTTTGCCAAAAAAGAAGCGCCTCGGTATGATGGGGTTGTCCACGGGTTCGAAACCCAATACCATCAGGGATGCGCTCTTACTATGAAGTTTAAGCAATCTGACGGACAAAATCAACGAATAGAAAGAATTACTACATCTCACTTAGTGGTTGGCATCGACATCGCAAAGGAATTCCATGTTGCACAGGCGACAAATTTTCGAGGCATTGGAAGTAACGGGAGGATAGTTCCAATATGTGGTATATTCTTTAAATGACATTTTCTAAGCGGAGGTGCTTATGAATCCTGCTTTTGACACCTATATCCAATCGCTGGCCGGTCCGGACGTGACCGTTATCTGTGCCGGCGTTAGCAATTCACCGCTGATCCGCATGCTGTGCTCGCCCGGGGCACGCGTCACCGTGCGTGACCGCAATCCGGCACTACCCCGGGAGGAGTGTATCTTGTGAAGTGAACACATACGTCTACGTTTACGTAAGCGTAGATGTATGTGTAAACACGAATGACAAAATAAGATTGTGAACGTGTGAGGATATTCGGAAGACTGCCGCGCGGATCTCGTGCTGCAGATCTTAGGAAGGCCAGCAGGCAAACAGAAAGCGATGGCCAACAGCTGAGTGGCCAAACGTCTGCATCAAACTAGGAGGCCAGGAGCACACCGGTAGTTCCTCCGGAAGAACAGATGTACTGTGCCTTTATCCAGAATATGGTGCCATTTAAGGTAGGAGGGGTAGCAAACATGTCATTATATGTAATCGGGAAAATTGTAAATTTTGAATTTTTTTATCTCCGTGGGCAGCAATCTATCTGCTCTATCGCATTTTAAAAACGTACAAGTCGAAAAAAGAACAGAGTTAGTGTCTTCAACGATATGTGTATTATTAATACATAAATAGAATTAAATGGTGCAGTTGATTTGTCTTACGTTTATTATTAGGGATATGTTAAAAAGACAGCTTAAAGAATCGAGGTAATAAATTATGAATTCTAAGCAACTGATTTTCCGGATTATTTACTTAGTGGTCATTATTACCCTTTTGAGCACAATTGTTTTAGGCAGTCCTCATTTCCTTATTAGAATTGCTGTACTTATTACTACAATTCTTTCATCAATACTGCTAGGAGTTGTTGTTAGAGAATTAATACTAATTAAGAGTAAAACAAACAATAAAATATAGGTTAGAAAGAAAGGCCTTCCATACTCATGTCTATGTAATGTTAAAATCCCCCCAAAATTTCTTTGGGAGGATTTTCGATTTGTAGATTAATACCCAGAGACACCATAGGTTGCACTGTAATTCTCCCAATAGGGAACTGCCTGGAATATCATGGTTCTGGCGTTCTCTAGATTTGCCATAGCAACTCTAGTTTTACCTAACCTCTCAACTGTTGTGAATGAAGTTGAAGTGACGCTCGTTAATAATACTAATCCGTCAGCAGCAAGTGCTGTGACAGCCAACCAGCAGGTCCACCAGCCACACCAACAACAAAAGTAGTAAAACTCACAATTGCAGTAACCCATCCTGCAACTTCCCAACTATTTGGACCAGCCATCCCGGCAACGATTGCATCTTCGTAGTTATTTATATAACTCATGTAACTCGTCATTGAGTTGGAGTTTTTTGTGCTACCAATTGTTGAACCTGTATATTTAATATATTTATGAGCTTGAGCACTCAATGCCTGTACTACAAATGACCCTGATGTTAGATCATAGTTGTAGTAATTATCATATGCTCCTTTCATCAATACGGAGTTGATTCCCATGGTTTGATCGTTTTTTTGTTTTTGTAACTGTAGTTCTTTTACCTTTTCTTTAATCTCAAGTAAATGAGATTCAGTAAAACCGATTGTTTTTACGGGCTTTTCTTTAGGGAGGTTGTTTACTTCATTTTGTATACTTTCTTTAATTTTCTTTTTATCGTTCTCTGATAATGTCGCACTCGAAACAGCTTTTTTACTTTTTAATGTTTTGGGAGCAAGATTTTCAGTAATGTTACTAACTAATTTTTCAGCTTCTCCCGTAACTAAGTTATTATCAATACCTTCATCCTTTATGACTGTCTTTACAAAGTTCCCATTAGTATCATAATAGTCTTTTACCATGGAGACATTTAAAATAATCTTACCTTCTCTAGTATTAAATTTCATAATAGAATCAACGTTCTTATATCCGGTGACAACATAGAGTCCATCTGCATTTTTTTCTGTACTCATCGTTTCAATAGTAAATGATTCTACCGTTTCTTTGGATTGAGGATCAACTATAGATTGGGCAGATACCGGAGCGATAGAGTTAAATAACAACACAGTAGATAGTACAAGTGACGACAATGCAACACTTTTCTTTAATTTCAAAAAAAGAACCTATTATGAAATATAAAGATATAATATCCATATTATGTAAAAATATAAACTAATATTTTCCATTTTATTGTCGAAGTGTATTTGTTTTTGTAAGATTCAGGTGGTTGATGTAACCAAAGGTAAAATCCCTTTGTTGTAACTTTATGGCCAACATTACAAAAAAAAACTACGATGTACAGCCGCTGCCACGCTCCAGGATATCGAGGATATGAAGCAATCCATACGCCGTTGGTGCAGCAAAAGGGATTATTTTCTAGTTGGGGTCCAGCCAAGGGTAACGCCAACATTTTAACAGTTTTATACGCTAAGTATTATTGGACACGTATTCTCTCCATTCCTGACATCATTAGCGGACGTAATAAGCCGATTTTAGACATCACGATGACTGCTAATGATGTTTAGCGGTCATATGTGCGGGATTACGAATGGGCAGTTTAGATTAGCAATCCATAAGAAACAACCCAAGTTGAATTATGCTAAAATGTAGTTAATGTATAATGTAAGTATCACTCATGAACAAAGGAGAACTGAAAATGAGAAAACTCGTTCTATTTCTACATGCATCGCTTGACGGTTTTGTAGAAGGGCCGAACGGTGAAATGGACATTGGCTGGGTTTCCTACGATGCTGATTTGGGGAAACACGCGAAAGAAATTCTGAGTACTGCCGACACTGTCATTTGGGGACGTGGTACTTATCAGATGATGCACAGTTACTGGCCATCTGTGCCTTCGAACCCATCAGCTTCGCAGCATGAACGGAATCATGCCGAGTGGATCGAAAAGACAGCCAAAATCGTTTTTTCCACGACGCTGGAGAAAGTCGACTGGAACAATTCCAGACTGGTGAAAGAAGATGTCGAGGAAGAGATCAAGAACCTCAAACAGCAGCCAGGCAAGGATATGGTCATCCTCGGCAGTCCTAGGTTCGCACACTACCTTATGCAGTTTGATTTAATAGATGAGTATAAAATTACGGTTTCTCCCGTCCTGATCGGCAGCGGGTTGCCGTTATACCAAGGTATCAAGGAGAAGATCAATCTTAAACTTATCGAAAACAAGACATTTGATTCTGGAGCCATAGGCCTCGTTTACCAGACGGTTAGATGACCTTGTCTCCTAAAGTAGATTACGAAGAACGTTAGTTCAATTAAGCGCCAGGACGAAGCTACCAGTGCGATTCGGTAATATCGTAAACCAGCATACTACTTATGACGGATCCGGAAACAATGCGAGACACGCTTCATGAGGTCTTGCGCCTCTGGGATTGGACCGATACTTGGGGCTGGATTTATCCCATGATGGCAATAATGGCGGCAAGGCTGGGGGATGGAAATCTCGCTGTCGACCTTCTCATGATGAAGCATACGAAGGATACCTATCTACCTAATGGACACAACTGCCAGACAGCTAGACTTCCGATTTATCTCCCCGGTAATGGTGGGTTGTTGACTGCAGTTGCCATGATGGCCGGCGGTTGGCTAGGATGCTCTAATATGGACGCACCTTGATTTCCACGATTTCAACAGGATGGTACTTTTGGCTGGTGCGGTGCGAGGGATTTAATATAAGATCTGTACCAAACGGGGTATGAAGGGAGCGACAATAGTATGAGGTCACAAAAATGGCAGCTGGGGACGTTCAATCTGCTTCTCAATATCGCGGTCGTATCGTGATCCTGCAAAATCGTCTTCAGTTCAGCTAAACGAGCAGCCGATGCCTTGAAATATGCGATGGTTATTTTTTGTGAGCTTCGAAAAGCTTTTTGTGACGGAATTTACGTCCAAAGAGCATTATCACGATTATATGGCTAGATGTTAATTCGAAGACGCAATTCCGCCATCATAGCCTCAGCTTGCTGTGGATCTTCATTCAGCAGCTTCCTGTATGTCAGCATCCAATTCAGCGTTACAAGCATATGATCGTATTCGTCCTTCCTGCGCTCGATCTCATTGATCTTCTGAAGAATCCATTCTATTACTTCTTGGTTCGTGCGTGCGTTCGTATCGTGATCCTGCAAAATCGTCTTCAGCTCAGCTAACGAGCAGCCGATGCCTTGAAATTTCTTAATCAGCTTTAACCGTTTAATTGCTTCGTCTGAGTAGTTGCGGTAATTATTCTTCTCTCGCTGAATATGCCTGCTGTCAAGCAAGCCTTCCTTCTCATAAAAACGAATGGTGTGGGGTGTTAAACCCATCAAGTCTCCTAATTCTTGAATTTTCATATGTAATCATACCTCCAAACGCTTGACTTAGAGTTTACTTCATAGTTTAGACTAGAGTCATATCTTCGTCAAATGCTTAAGGAGGCGTAAAACTATTATGCGTATATTCGTTACAGGTGCAGCAGGTTATATTGGTACAGCTGTTGTCCGTGAACTCATCGGTGCGGGCCATCAGGTAGTTGGTCTGACCCGTTCAGAGAGTGGTGCTCAAGTATTAGAAAGCTTGGGAGCTGAGGTGGCTCACGGTGTTTTAGAGGATCTGGATTTTCTGCGCAGCAGTGCAGCCACTTCAGACGGTGTTATTCATCTGGCATTTAACCACGATTTCTCTAATTTCGCCGCATCACTAGCAACTGATCTTCGCGCCATCGAAGCCATGGGAGAGGGGCTTGCGGGCTCCAGTAAACCACTTGTTATCACAGCTCATGCTAATGGCAAAGCATCGGAGGATGCAGCACTTGCATATATAGAACAAGGCGTGAGAGCATCGATCGTCTCGCTTGCACCTTCCGTGCATGGAGAAGGAGATAAAGGCTTCGTGCCGCAATTAATCCGGATCGCCCAGGAAAGAGGCTCTTCGGCTTACATTGGAGACGGCACTAACCGTTGGCCAGCGATTCATCGCTTGGATGCGGCAGTTTTGTTCCGCCTCGCAGTAGAATCTGCGCCTGCAGGCTCACGACTGGATGGCGTGGACGACGAAGGCATTCCGTTCAGCGACATTGCCGGCGTCATAGGTCGTCACGTGGATGTGCCGGTAGTCAGCATCCCGCGTGAAGAGGCACAAGCGATCTTCGGTTTTCTAGGCATGGTCGCGTCGCTTGACTTAGCAAGATCAAGTGAAGTGACGAAGGAGCTGCTCGGCTGGAAGCCTGTCCAACATGGGCTTCTCGCAGACCTGGAGCAAGGACATTATTTTACAAAATAGCGTTAGATAAATGAAGAAGGTCACAAAAATAACCATCGCATCTTCGCGATTCGCAAGGAAATTGGAAGGAAGGAAATGAGAATGAGATAAAGTTCTTGTCATCCGAAAAACGACGCTAAAACCAGCTAACATCTTGTCAACATTTTTCTCTTAAATTAATTCGTCAAAGGTATTATACTGAAAAAAGAACATGCTAAAGAACCTTCCATTAGAGTATTGGAAGGTTTTTCATTTGCATAAGAACTATGGTGTTTAAGCCAAGTCGTGGAAGGGTTCTCGCTTAACTAAAAGTGCATATATCCAGTGAATGAGCTTGTTTATACAAGCAGTCAAGGCAACGCGATAGGGTTTACCTTCTTCACGCTTCTTATCATAGAATTCCTGAGTCTTTTACTACCCGTCTTTTTTAATCCGCATAAGACGGCAAGATAGAGGACATGTTGCAGTTTCTTAGAGCCACGTTTGGTAATCCGATTTGAAGTAGCGGTAAACTTCCCAGAAGAATAAACACTGGGGTCGATTCCCGCAAAAGCAACCAACTTCTTCGCATGATTAAACCGATGGATTTCCCCGATTTCAGACAGAATCGTTGCCGCGATTCTGCCACCAATACCGGGAATCGATTGGATAATCTTATACGCTTCAACTTCTTCAGCAAGAGCATGAATCCGACTTTGAAGGTGGGAAAGATGCTCTTGGTACTGAAGGAGCAAATCAATGAATAACGCCATACTAACCTAGTGGCTTCTGTAGTTTCCTGCTGAAAAGGATTGTTTGTTGCAGCATTTAGAAGGAGTCTGCTTTATCACGGGCCCAACGATCAGAACGACTAGGGCACAGACTAGCGATTCTATGCGCAATAGCAGATTCACCGGCAGTTAACATGGCTTTTGGGGTAGCGATCTCCTTGAGAAGCAGCAAAGAAACCTTTGAATACAGATCACCGAAGATCCCTCTGTAATCCGGAAAGACTTGATCTAGCACAGCTTGGAACTGCAGTTTTACCTGCACATACATTTGAGTAAGTGAGTCGTACTGACAGTTCACATAATTGATAGGCATCCACGGCATCGGTTTTCACCTTGCGTAGAGTAGACTTCTTGGCTTGGTGAGAGATGAGAGGATTTACAACTAAAAATAAAATATGTTGCTCCTCGAGGAACTGTATGACAGCCTGATGGTAATGACCTGTTGATTCTAAGATAACAGTGGGGGATTTTTCGGTCTTGTTCTGAGCATCTACAATGATGTTTAGAAGCTGCTGAAGTCCTTCCCGGTTATGCAGAAAACGAAATATTTTACCGTATGGCTGGCCCTTATCTAAGAAAATTTGGCCATCACTTTTTCCCTTTGAAATATCCAGACCGATGACTGGATTCATAAGCAAACTCCCTTTCTATAGCTTTAATGCCGGTACCCCGTATGCACCTTGAAGTTCCACAGCATCGCTTGTATTTTTGTATAATATGGTTTGTGTTTATATATATACTTTTTTTGGAGGTAACCTAATGAAAGAAATTGCTTTCAGCGATTATTTTTGGCAGGATGAGAAAATAAGATTGCGTGCAATAGAGCCAAAAGATAGGGAGCGGCACTATATTAACCGTTTCGATACTCCTGCACGGCGTCTCTTAGAATGTATTTGACAACGAGTTTTTCCCCGCTGTTATAAACTAGAACCCTTTAAATAAGAGCAACAACCTCCGATCGGGTGGTTGAAGCGCCGGCCGCTAAATCTCCTCGGTTGCCTCCTTGCATAAGTCCTCGTTTCACGACCTCATAGACGATCCGGCTGTTGGTGTAGTCGACATTCGTTACATCTGCTGCCTCGGAGAGATTCGATTTGAGTTTGGCAATATAATCTCTCACCAACATTCATGAATTTCAACTGAACAACTATTTTTTGCCCGATTCTGATTTTTAATTTTCGGCTGAATATATCGATTATACCTTTCAAGAGCGGTGATCAGCTTCGGAACATCTGGTAAAATATCATCGATGCTGCCATTGGATTGTCCGTTGAAATCACGCAAGGAACGGAGCGTCTTCAATTGGTCCGCGGAAAAATTCGGATCTACCTTCGAGGGAATCAATGTTTGAAATCGTTTCAGATTTTCAGCGACAATCTGTTTTTCATATTGGGATTGGGTCGCTCTAAATAATGTTTTGGCTGCATCATCATGTCTAATGGAAGACTGCCAGTCGTACTTGTAGTCGCCCTTATACGATGCGTATTGATTAGCTGCATCCAGAACAGGAGCAAACCACGATTCTCCTTGCTTTGTGATGGTAAAGGGATTTTTAACGCACGCATCGGGCTTTGGGCTGGAATAGGTATCCTTACGGGCATGGCCATTCATCTTATCCCTGGCAAAGAGCCGTATTTCGTTCATTGGCAAGCTGTGCTTAAAAAAGCCGGTATTGATTATAGACGGTAACTCCAAAAATCGTTACGATAAAATTGTCGATTTTATCGGCTTAATGGAGGAACCTGAAATGAAGTTAATCAAATCGAATTACTATCATAAAATGATTCTATTTTCTATTTTTCTCATTACGTTCCCCATTGTCACTGTGGGCGGCTTTTCCTATATTCGTGCCTCACATACGATCCAGGAAAAGGTAAACATGGGTTCTCTACAAATTTTGAAGCAGATGCAGCATAGGGTCGAACAAAGCTTGCGGACCGCCGACAATGCTTTGACACAATTCACTGCGTCTTCTTCCGTCGCGAAATTGCTTACCAATGATGTAAGAGATGTACATCGCAGCAGTAGTATTCAAATGATTGAAGAGCTTCAGGAAGGGCTCAGGCGTATACAAACCTATGATCTGGGCATGAGCGATGTCCAGTTTATTCAGCTTCGTTACCAGTGGAAAATGACGAACAAAGGATATGAACCCTTTTCTTCCAGCGAACCGGACTGGAAGCAGCTTCTTGGGGCAAAACGTGGCTCTTACTGGAATATTGGTGAAAACTCTATTGATCTGGTCAAAACCTTGCCTGTTACAGCTCTTGAACCGCCGGCAGCAGTCATATTGAAGGTTCCTTATGAGGAAATCAGCAAATTTTTGTCCGTGGATGCGGAGTTGGGAAAGCCATTCATTATGGACTCTGCTTATCGGATCATCGCGGATGCCGACTCTTCCCGTATCGGCTTGTCAGTAGCTGCACAGCCCTATATTCAGCAGCTTATGGTAGCAAAGAATGAGCAGGGCATCATTCCCATCGATATGGATGGAAACAGCTACAATTTCATATTCAGCAGGTCGGTCTATAATGGCTGGACCTACGCTTCCTATGTATCAATTGAAGCGATGACCCGGGAATCCCAAGCGATCAAATGGTTTACGCTGCTTGTATGCGTATTGGTTCTGGTCGCGGGTGTTGCTGCTTCGTTATTCGGCACGAGAAAAATGTATATCCCCATACTGCGGCTGTATCAGGAGCTGTTCACGACCTCCTCCGGCCATGCGAGTCTGCTCAAGGGCAAGGACGAGCTTCAACTGATCGGTGAAAAGTTCCGAGCTTATGTCAACACCGAGAAGAAAATGAGCCATGAGCTGCAATATCAGCATAATCAGCTCCAAGATTTCTTTATGCTGAAGCTGTTTTTAGGAGAAGCCGAGCAGCAGGAGATTGAAGATAAGCTTCTGGTCAATGGCGAGACATGGAACAGCTTGCGGGTATTGGTCGTGCAAATTGACACATTGGATGGAACCAGGTATGAGGAGAAGGATAAAGATTTACTCTTGTTTGCTGTCAACAATATAGTCACCGAGCTTGTTCAAGAATCAGACCGGCTGCTGAAGCCGATACTGATGGATCAATCACAGGTCAATTTAATCAGAAGTACCCATCCCACACATGAAGAAGCTGTCCGGTTTATAGACGAATTAGCCAATGAAATTCAGCAGACGGTGAAATATTATTTGCATATCAAGGTGAGCCTTGGCATCAGCCGCCCGTTCAATTATCTGAAAGGAGTTCATCGTGCGTACAAAGAGGCTCTTGAAGCACTTAACTATCGGATAAAGCTCGGTAATGAGGCGATCTTGTACATTGCTGATGTTCAACCCAACGACCGTTCATTGCCTGAATACCCGGAGAAGCTGAAAAACGACTTAATTGATGCCATTAAATTGTCAGATAGAGAACAATCCTACAGGCTGTTGCAGCAGTTTTCGCATGAGGTGTTCAGTGTACAGCTATCGCATAGGGAATACCAAATTATGATGATCGGTCTTCTTACGGATTTGCTCAGGGTATTGCAGGAATCGGGTGGGCTGCTGCAATCCTTGTATGAGGAAGAGAAATCGTTGTTTGACCGGCTGTTTGAGCTTCAGACCTCGAATGAGATTGTGGAATGGTTCTTCCATTCCATTATTGTACCGTCTATCCGGCTTCTGGAGGAACAAAGAAGCAAGCAATATCTCCGAATATCCGAGGAAATGATTAGCATGGTGCACAGCGATTATGACAAAAACCTGACTATAGAAATGTGTGCGTTTCGGATCAATTACCATCCTGATTACATCAGGCATGTATTTCGCAAAGAAGTGGGAATGCCCTTCGGTGAATATCTGGCACAATACCGGCTGCAGATCGCCAAGAAATGGCTTACCGAAACGAACATGAAGATAGCGGAGATTGCCGAGAAGCTTCAATATAACAACTCACAAAATTTCATTCGGTACTTTCGGAAAATGGAAGGAATGACTCCCGGACAATATCGGAACACAACTGACACCGGAGCGGCGGATCTTCACTAGATCCAGCCGTATTTTTTTCTCTAAGAAGCTTATAGCCGCGGAATCGGCCAGCAGCTACAACCGTTATGGATTATTGAACAGCCAGCAAGGATTGTATCCTGCCCAGCTTCGCTTACGTTGCGGAAACAGCCGTCCCGGATTGTAGACGGCACTGTGGTTTCTCTCTTACGATGAAACCGAACACCGACGCTAAGCGGAAATGGAGGATGTATACATGAATGTCAAACGAGTGAAGATGCAGAGGGGCAATTGGAGCCAGCAGCTTCGCCAAATCAAAGTGGACCGTTGGCTGTATCTAATGCTGGTTCCAGGTATTGTATATTTTGTGGTTTTCAAATATTTTCCTATGTGGGGCATATTCCTGGCCTTCCAGGATTACCAGCCCTACCTCGGATTTTGGGGCAGCAAATGGGTAGGGCTGCGGCATTTCGAACGGTTTTTCAGTGATCCCTCATTTTGGATACTGTTTCGCAATACCTTTTACATCGCGTCCTATAATCTGATTTTTTATTTTCCGCTGCCGATTCTTATCGCGCTTATGCTGAATGAGGTAAAGAATGAGCTGTTTAAACGGCTGGCTCAAACCTTCATTTATGTGCCCCATTTTTTCTCGTGGGTCGTTATTTCAGGACTTAGCTACATTCTACTGACTACAGAGGGGGGCATCGTCAATGAATTGATCCAGTATGGAGGCGGGGAGAAAATTAATTTCCTGCTGAATAAAGACTGGTTCCGTACGCTCATTACATCACAGATCATTTGGAAAGAAACCGGCTGGGGAACAATTATTTTCTTGGCAGCGCTCTCTGGTGTAGATCCATCCTTGTACGAAGCTTCACGCATCGACGGAGCCAACCGCTGGCGGCAGCTGGTTCACATTACGCTTCCGGCGATTCGCAGTACGATCATCATTTTGCTGATTCTTCGCTTGGGTAATTTTCTTGAGCTGGGCTTTGAGCAAATTTATTTGATGCTGAATGCGATGAATCGTGAGGTGGGAGAAACGTTCGATACCTACATTTATACAAATGGAATACAACAGGGCTTGTTCAGCTATACGACAGCGGTGGGCTTGTTCAATTCCTCCATCGGCCTTGTATTAATTGTTACGGCTAATGCCATAGCCAAGCGCTTCGGCGAAGAAGGCGTCTACTAGAAGCAAACCTGTAAGGAGGAGGGGCAGCATGGTTCAAGACCGAACGTTCGGCAGCAGGCTTTTTGTAGCCATGAATTATACAATCATTAGCTTATTCGCATTAGTGACGATTATCCCGTTCATTCATGTGACGGCGGCTTCCTTCACGACAGCGGAGGAGCTTCGCCAACATTCTTTTGTATTGTTTCCTACTGTCTTTTCGCTTGATGCCTATACGTATATTTTGACTACCGATACGATTACGCGAAGCATGGGAGCTACCGTCTTCATTACATTGGCCGGCACCCTGGTCAATATCGCCATGACTACGCTTATGGCTTATCCGTTAGCCCGCAGAACCTTGATCGGACGCAACCGGATTATGCTGATGGTTTTGTTTACGATGCTATTTCAGGGAGGGATGATTCCAACCTTTCTTATGGTGAAACAGCTGGGACTGCTTAACTCCTATTGGGCTGTTATTCTTCCGGGTGCAATCAGCGCCTTTAATCTCATTGTGATGAAAAACTTTTTCCAGCAGCTTCCCGATGGTTTGGAGGAGTCGGCGAAAATGGACGGAGCCAATGATTTGATCATCCTGCTCAGAATCGTAATTCCACTATCGATGCCAGCCATCGCGACATTCTCGTTATTTTATGCGGTAGGACATTGGAATTCTTTCCTTACACCCGTGCTGTACTTGAATAATCCCGAGAAATGGCCGATACAGGTACTGCTGCGACAAATCGTTATTTTATCACAGGGCGGCTTTGGCGATGCTGCGGAAATGGGAACGGATTTTGTGCCGCTTCCCGAGCAGACGTTAAAGTCGGCAGTGATCGTATTTTCCAACCTGCCAATATTGCTTGTTTATCCCTTTCTGCAAAAGCATTTTGCCAAAGGTGTACTTCTCGGCTCCGTAAAGGGCTGAGATCGAAATAGGAATGGTAATAACCGAAGTAGGACTTTAATAAGGGGAGATGGTTGTAATGTTGATGAACACGAAATGGAGACCTTTTACATCGGGCGCCTGCCTGTTGGCTGTATCGCTCGGCCTGCTTTCAGCTTGCGGTGAAGCTCCGTCCGTACAAACAGGGGGAGATCCGAAGGCACAGGACTCTCAGGGCCCGAAAACGATATCTGTAATGATGCCCTATTTCTCAACCGAGCCTCCCAAAGCGGATAATCCTGTATTCAAAAAGCTGGAGGAACTGACGAACACCAAGCTTAATATTACTTGGGTGCCGAATGCGGCGTACAAAGATAAGCTGTCGGTCAGTCTCGCGTCCAATGATTTGCCGCAAATTTCGGTAATAACCAATCTGGAAGGCGGCATTTATGCGCCAAGTATTTTAAATGGGGTACGCTCTGGAGCTTTTTGGGAAATCGGTCCGTTGCTTAAGGATTATCCCAACCTCGGGAAGCTGAACAAGGATGTGCTTGAGAATGTTTCACATGACGGTAAAAATTATGCCTTGTTCCGTCCCCGGGTGCTTGCCCGCGGTGGCGTCGTTTTTCGCAAGGACTGGCTGGATGCGCTCGGCTTGCAAGAGCCCAAAACCATCGACGATCTGTATAACGTGATCAAGGCTTTTGCGCTGAACGACCCGGATAAAAACGGGAAAAATGATACTTATGGATTGGTTTCACGTAAAGGTATCGCCGACCTAGATATGCTTTCTGGATTCTTCGGTGCAGGCAATGGCTGGGAGCTGCGGGAGGGCAAGCTGGTTCCGAGCTTTATGACGAAGGAGTATTTGGATGCGTTAAAGTTCTATAACCGCTTGTATAAGGAAAAGTTGATGAATGCCGACTTTGCAGTTTCGGAAGGGAACCAAAGTAAGGCGATATTTGAAAACGGCAGGGCGGGGGTCATTATTTCAACGGCTATTGACGATGTGATCGGCAATGATCGGGAAATTAAAAAGACGAATCCCAAGGGAGCCGCGGATATGGTTTCACGGATTCAGGGGCCCAAAGGTGAAAGAATACTGGCCTCCGCAGGATATAACGGGATCTTCATGTTCCCCAAAAGCTCTGTAAAGACCGAAGCCGAGATGAGAGCCATTCTTGCTTTCTTCGACCAGATGTTTAAGCCTGAAATCGCCAACCTCCTGAATTGGGGAATTGAGGGCAAGCACTACCATCTGGAGAACGGCAAAGCCGTCAGTACGGAAGCGGAACAAAAGCTGAAGGTTGACGACCTGCTGCCGATTCCACAGCTCAGCATCGTTATGGATACGGATGCCCCTCTCGAAGGTGAGAATACACCGCTTGAACAGAAGCTGAAAAAAATGTTTAAGGACAACGTATCGATTGCCGTCCAAAATCCGGCTTCGTCGCTGCTCTCTCCGACACTTTCTGAAAAGAGCGGTGAATTGGACAAGATCCGCAACGACGCGAAGGTAAAATATATTCTTGGCGAGATTGATGATAACGGCTGGAACAATGAGATCGAGAAGTGGAAGAAATCCGGAGGCGATAAAGGAATAGAAGAAATCAACGCGGAGTATGCGAAGCGGAAAAAATAGGGCCGGCATAAACGTCATGTATCGAAATGGAGAGGGCTATTTATGAAACCCACAGTATTTGTTGTAGGAGACAGCATCTCCGTGCACTATGGTCCGTTTCTGAAACGAATGACCAGCTCCAGATTTGAATATACAACGAGAGGTTATGTGGAAGAGGCTCTTAAAGATCTGGATGTCCCGGTTGGAGCCAATTCCGGTGACAGCAGAGCGGTTTTGGATTTTTTTAAAAACGAATATATCAGAAATTCAACCTATGACACGCTTCTGGTAAACTGCGGTCTCCACGATATTAAGATAAACAATGGTGGTGCTGGTCTACAGATCAACGAGCTTGAGTATGCAGATAACCTGCAAGCTATCGCTGATCTTTCCAGCAAGATGGCACAACAGGTCTTCTGGATAAGTACGACTCCTGTCGTGGATGCTATTCATAATAACCGAAATGTAGGCTTTAGGCGTTACCGTGAGGATGCCCTTCGTTACAACCGAATTGCTGAACATGTAGCAGCGGGAGCCCATGTGCCCATCATTGATCTTTATACCTTTACAGCAAGTTTGGGCGATGACATCTACTGTGATCATGTTCATTTCAGGGAAGACATCAGGGCATTGCAGGCTGCATTTATATCAGGCTACCTGTTTAGTACGTAACATGATTTTATAAGGGAGGACGTTACTTTGAGAAAAAAAGAGATATCCTTATTCCTGGTCGTATTGATGCTGTCATCCCTATTTATCGGCTTTCCCCAAATTGGCTATACAGCCATTCCTACTGGAAGCAATGTAAGCGCCATCTCGGCAGATGCAGTGTATTCCGAAGCCAGCGCTGAGATCATACAGTATCCTGTACTGCCGGGAGCCAATTCAAGCACTTCCTACACGATGAAGGTGAATGGACAAAACGTGTTTGTTGAACAATTCGGGGATGTCAGCTATGCCCGCTTCTCCTATTCGGGTACGGTTCAGGTGGATGTGTATGCCAATGAGACTATTGAATCGTTTGGCATTAGTCCGCTCAATTACCAGATTGAAGGTATCAAGGATGGAAGTAAGCTAACCTTCAGCATCTCGGAGCCAAGGACTTTAATCATAACGATTAACAATCTCGAGAAGCTGCTCCTCTTTGCTGACGGTCTGGAAGCAGATGCGCCTGTCATCGGTGCTCCTGGCGTCGTCAATCTGGCAAGCTATCTGCCGGCAGGCCGCGATCCGGATGCGGCGATAACCGAGCTGTTCCAGCAGGCGATTGACGATACTTCTGTACTGGGTAGCGGTGCTGGCGGGATCTTGTTTGTTCCTGACGGGAAGTACATGACGGCTCAGCTGAGGTTAAAAAGCAATGTGCATCTATATTTGCAAAGCGGAGCATGGATACGGGCTGTGCCGGAATTTAACAGCACGAATTATCCGCCGCAAAATAACGGCGATTCCTCCTTTATTTTCATAGGCAGCGCCCAGCATGTAAAAATTACGGGAAGAGGCATCATTGACGGTAACGGGATGGCCGTTCGCACGCTTAATCCCAATGCGAACATTAAGCTGCTGAGGACGGCCGATGCAACGGATTTGTTGATCCGGGACGTTTACTTCAGAGATTCCGCCAGATGGTCGATTCATCTGCTGTACGCAAGCGACGTCACATTGAAAAATTTTAAGCTGATCAATGATCTTCGGGGAGGTCCTGATCCTGTCGACCCCGAATTGCTGCGCCCGACGGTAACCAATACCGATGGAGTGGACATTGACGCCTCGCAGAATGTAACGGTTGAAGGCGGCTTTATTTACACGGGTGACGACGCGATTTCGCCTAAAGTAAGCAATTATATGAATTTAAAAAGACCTGCTTTCGATATGCATATTAAAAATAATGTATTATGGTCGTTAAAAGTTGCGATGAGAGTGGGCGATGAAACGCTGGATGATATTTATAACGTTCATTTTGAAAATAATGAGGTCATTCGCGCAGACCGTTTTCTAACTATTTGGGCGGGAGATGCAGTCCGTCTTCATGATATTAATGTGATTAATAATCGCGCAGAGTTTATCGGCGGCAATTACAATGAACGGTATTTTCAATTTGTAATCCAGAAGAAGCGCACGGCTATAAATCCAGGCTGGATAGATCGTGTTCTTGTCAAGGATTTCACCGGCTTGAACAGGGCTGAGCAGCCTTCCAGCATCGAAGGTTTTGATGCCTGGCATCTCATTACGAACGTAACCTTCGAGAATGTCAAGATCGCTGGAACAACGGCGGCAAACAAAGCGGATGTGCCGTTGCGGTTCGTCAACCGCTACTACAACAATGTGTCGTTTCTACCATCAGGGACCGCTTATTCCGGCTCTCCGCTGACGCCGTACCCTTATCCTGATCCTTCGTTGGTTACTACTGTGGAAGCGGAAGACATGGAGCTTGTTAATTATACTGTGGAAGACCAGCCCGTAGCATCCGGCGGGAAAGTAATCAAGGTGACCGGAACAGGCACGGCGGATAAGCTTTTTGATAAAAATACCGGCATCTATGACGTCATCGTCCATTATTTTGACGAGAACGACGGAAATGCTGCCTACAAGCTGCTGGTCAACGGATCACAGGTCGATGCGTGGACAGCGAATCAGGACTTCGGCTCCGCTTCGGTCTCCGATAACTCGCGAACTTCCAGACTGATTTCAGGGGTACATCTGAAGCCATGGGATGAGGTCAGGATCGAGGGTACCTCCGAGGGATCGGAAGCAGCCCGAATGGATAAAATCGAATTTACATTCAAAGCCGAACCGGACTTGTCCGCCACTGGCGGAATAGCGGGTACGGTAACAGATGATCAGGGAAGCCCAGTGCAGGGAGCGTTGGTTCAGGCAATGGTTGCCAGGGACGTGTACAGGACATTCACCGATTCCTCAGGTGCTTATCATCTTCAGCATATACCCGCGGGCACCCATACTATTAAGACAGTTAAAAGCGGATATAGCGAGAGGACGGCATCAGGAGTCCACGTTACTGTGGGATTGACCACTTACAGCGTCAATTTTTCGCTGCCCGTTGTTTCAACGGTTCCTTATTTGGCAGCTGTTCAGGTATCCGGTTCAATTCCGGCTCTGGCTTCAGGCCAAAGCGGGTACGAATTAAACAAGCTCATCGTCACCGCAACTGACCAATTCGGCCACGCATATCCGGTTACGGGTTTGCCACAGTCATGGAAGATCCAATCAGGAGGTGTATATGCAGCTGTTTACGGAAGTGTATTGCAGCCTCTGGGCGCGGGAACGGGTACAGTCACATCCACGATAAACGGTGTGCAAAGCAATACGGTTAGTTTCGCTGTCTATCCATGGGAGGGAGGCTCTCCACGGATATTGCAGGTGGATCGAAGAGGACTAACAGCCGGCGCTTATTTATCAATTGCTGCTGCTGTAAACAGCTCACCGGCGCTTAAACCGGGGGATCGTATTAGTTTGGTACCAGGCAGTGGCCCGTACCGTGAGACTGTTTCCATTCATGCATCCGGCACTCCCGGGCACCCGATTATTTTCGAGGGCAATGGTGAATTGATCACCGGCTTTAACACCTTCCAGTTTACTCAGGAGGCGGGCGGTCAATGGACGTATACCTTGCCAAGTCCTATTGAGAACACAACCACGGGCGGGAGCTCCAATACGTTCAGGCATCTGGTGGCCTACAATGGTCAACGTCTGATGCTCGACCAACCGTCGGGCCAAAATGCAGGTAAGTTTACAAGCGATTATGCTGCATTGTCTCCGGATGGGAAGAAGCTGATCTTGAACATGAGTAAGGCTTCACCAACGGCGGGATGGGAAATTGCTTCCCGGCAAAATGGTGTAAACGTGTCCAATCCGTATGCTTATCAAACTTATCGCAATCTGCGCGTTTCGGGAGCGCAGAATGACGGTTTTAACGTCCATGGAACCGGGGGCGGACTGGTATTCGAGAACATCGAAGCCTTCCATAATTTTGACGAAGGTTATTCCTCTCACGACAGTACACAATCTTCAATTGACGGCGGTATTTTCTGGGGGAACGATAACGGAATTTATAACCAAACCAATACAGCTCTTCATTTTACTGCAAACAACGTCCAGGTTCACAGCAATATTGGAGCGGGATTGACGGCACAAGCGGGAAATAATTTCTTGAACAATGTCCGTTCATGGGACAATGGAATCAGCAATTTGCGGCTGGGCGGGTCTGTTGCGACTGTCAATGTTGTGACCTACGAGAGTCGTTGGAATCAACGGCCGTGGGTAGGATTTCAAGAATTACAGAACTATAGCCTGGGTGTTCAACTGCAGCCATATTCCTACTCAGTGCGTACGCCCATTACCTATACAGGCATGGCTCCAACCGTATTTCCTGCCAGCCAACTGCCTCCTATGAAGGTGCCGTTCGATGACTGGCGGTATATCTATTTCACAGCTGCCCAATTGGCTGATCCGGGAATAAGCGGGCCAACGGCTGATCCCGACAATGATGGTCTCACCAATCTTACGGAATATGAAACAGGTCAAGACCCGAACCATTAACAGAGTAAACGTAAAAAGCATCTGATCCGCTCAGGTGCTTTTTGCAGTTGCACGTTCAAATTATTTATTTATCTGAAAAGACCCAGGAAAGAGTTCACCACGTATATTGCTATATTGCAAATGGAAACACATAGTAGAGGGTGATGTAGCCACGACTTAATAAAATGGGATGATAAAAACATTGACGAAAAATAGGAAAGATGAATGAGTTTTGGAGGAAAAAAGGAGCTGTAAAATTATATAAGACTACGTTCATTAACGGATTACGATAACTCAATGAACACTAAGAAACGGCGCCGACATGATAGCTGCCGTTTCTCACCTAACGGGCAGTTTTGCGACAAAACACAGTATGTACAACATAAAGCAAACACTAGCCCTCAACAGCGCGGTCCTCTTAGGCCGCGTCTTTTGCATTTATTTCCTCCATAACGAACGACAAAATAAATTATACCCGGGTAATATTGATTTTTTATTTTTACCCGGGTATAATTGGAGAGGCAATCAGAGAGGAGGTCAGCATGAGTAATACCCTAACGCACTTTTACTGCACGGCATTTTTGGGTGTGGGAGTCGTCGCCAGTGGATCGTTACAGCACGTTGTTACTACAGTGAAGGATGCTCTAGATGACAGAGACCTCACACAGCTGCTTATATTTGACGATTCCACAGGGAAGCCAATAGATGTTGATTTTCGTGGGAAGACAGATGATGTGCTCAAACGATTAGGAGAACAGTTTGGTGACCTACCCGGTACGGAAGTGAATCACCAGCCTATACGGCGGGTCGGTCGACCCAAGCTGGGGGTTGTATCCGGTGAGGTTACGTTATTGCCACGGCATTGGGAATGGCTCAAGAGTCAACCTGGAGGGGCGTCGGTAACATTACGAAAACTCATTGATGAGGCTCGCCGTGCTGGAGAAAAACAGAGCAATATCCGAGAGTCACAAGAAGCAACATATAACTTCATGACAGCTATGGCCGGGAACTTCCATCAATACGAAGAAGCTCTGCGGGCACTGTATGCTGGTGATTTGGATCGTTTTTACCACTTCATCGATGACTGGGCACCTGATATCAGAAACCATGTCAAAAAATTAGCCGCTAATGCATTCCCTGAAGGAAACTTATAAATGAGAGCATGCGGAGGCGTAAAAAATTAAAAAAGGAACTACGAAAGGAGCCGCTATGACAGAGTTTGAATCTATTCGTTACATCGAACCATCGCAGCGCGCTGGCATGAGGTTTATGCAACGAGGCATTGAGGGCAGCATCGTCATGTTGAACCTGCTGCGTTTTCGTGATGTTGCCGATTACACAGCCAATCCTAAACTAACACCGGAGGCCCCAATCAGCGGTGCCGAAGCTTTCAACCGCTACATTGAGCACACACTCCCATTTCTCCGTGAAAGCGGAGGTGAAGTGCTGTTTCTTGGCGATGGCGGAGAGTTTCTTATCGGACCCGAAGACGAAAGATGGGATCTTGTTATGCTGATCCGCCAGAGCAGCGCGCAGTCGTTTCTTGCTTATTCAAGTCATCAAGACTACCTGGCCGGTATCGGGCATCGGACTGCAGCGATCGAAGATTCACGCCTTCTGCCTATGACAGAATTTCCGATATCGAATTAATTGGAGGAGAAGATGATCATGAACATCCTGAAAGTAAACGGCATCGATTTGGCCTATGACAGTTTCGGTAACGAAAATGACGAGGCTATTATCCTAATCGCCGGGCTTGGAACCCAGATGATCCGATGGACGGTTTCGTTTTGTCGGATATTAGCAGCGCGGGGCTTTCGCGTGATTCGCTTTGACAATCGCGACGTAGGTTGCTCGACGCACTTTAGTCATTATCAGACGCTGGATTTTGACGCACTGGCGACTGCTCTCATGTCGGGACAGCGACCGGACATCCCTTACACTCTCGATGACATGTCCAACGACGTTATCGGACTGCTCGACGCCCTTTCAATTGACCGGGCACATTTCGTTGGCAGGTCGATGGGCGGAATGATCGCCCAGATTGCAGCCAGTGAGTACCCTGAACGGGTTTTATCACTCACTTCCATTATGTCCAGTTCCGGTAATCCCGCCCTTCCGCAATCTTCCCCGGAAGTC
>NZ_MRTH01000054.1 GCF_001956045.1 Paenibacillus sp. FSL H7-0331
ATTCTTATGTTTCAAGAAAACCTACCTCTGAACCGCGGTCGCTCATCTTTGAATGGCCTCGATAGAGGTTTTCTTATATGGACTTCGTTAATGATGACATCTATGATGTCACCAATCGAATGGTATGCTGGATGTGCAGGAATGAAAACCGATTGCGAGCGCTCGACCACATAGCGGGTATATTCACTGTACTTCTTACGGTAATGATGTTGAAGGAGGAACAGTTTCTGAGAAGAGTAGATAGATTGATGGCGATTCTGATCGCGCTGCAGCAGCGAAACGAAACGGCACAATCGTTAGCAGACAAGTTTGAAATCTCGAAAAGAACCATCTTACGAGATATGCAGGCATTATCCGAGATGGGAATCCCACTGTATGCGGTGGCCGGGCCTAAGGGTGGGTTTCGTCTGATGGAAGGCTTCCAGCTGCCTCCTCTGCAAATGGATACGCAGGAAGCGTTAACTGTACTTTTTGCATTAAAGGCAATGATCCGAATGGCGGATACACCTTTTAATCAAGCGCGATTTACTATAATGGACAAAATTCGAGCCTTGATTCCCGAGACTATCCTTAAGCAGATTGAACCGATTCTGGAGAACCTGGAAATGGAAGTGCCTGCACGCAGCTTTAAAACTCCACATTTGACGTCACTACTGGCTTTGATGTCGGAATCCAGATGGATGGAAGTTTTCTATCGTTCTTCGAACCACCAACGTTGGCTCCACTTGTTACCCAAACGGGTATATGCAGCCAATGGGTTCTGGTACTGTGAGGCGTATTCCTTAACTCATCAGGAGGACCGTTTGTTTTGGGTAGATCGGTTTGACAGGATTAAGGAAATGGACCCTCCAAAACAACTCCAGTGTGAACCTGGAAACGTCACAGCGCGTAATGCAACTCCTGCGGACAATAATCCGATAAGAATAGTGGCTAGGCTTACTTACAAAGGAATGCTGGTCGTAGAACAGGATGCCCACATTGGTGAGATGGTCCGATGGATCAGCGATGACGTATGGGAAATTGACTTTGCATGTCCGGCATCCGAATGGGAGTGGGCGATACGGTTCTTTTTTTCGATAGGCTTGCATGCAGAGGTTATGGAGCCAGAGATATTGCGTCAGAAGATTGGTCAGCTAGCTAAACAGCTGTATCAGCAATATGAAATCGATACAACTTAAGACTGTGTATAATATTTTTCGTAAAAAGGAGCTGTCAAGCTATGCGTGTACCCTCGGATTTATTAGTTCAAGCTAAATTATTTATATATCAAAATGGACGATTATTGGATCGGCGACGGTTCGAATATTTTTTTGAAAATGGTTCAAAAGAAGCTGTATTAGCCGCACTGGCTGCTTATCAGAACCCGGATGGAGGGTTTGGGCAAGGGCTTGAGCCGGATATACGCAGCCCACACAGTCAGCCTGTCCCGACTGAATCAGCATTGATCCTCATGGACGAGATCGAATGCTTTGACCCTTCCATACTGAAAGGGGTGATTGGCTTTTTACAAGCGAATAGCATACCAACAGGGGGCTTTCCGTTGGCTTTCTGCCATATTAACGATTATCCTCACGCACCTTGGTGGAACACGGATCAGGACAGTCAGGCTCATATGAACCCGACAGGACGTATCATGGGCCTGCTATACAAGCAATCAGTATTAACCGATATTTATGAAGAGAAGTGGTTTCAGAACGCGGCGGATTTTATTTGGAAGGAGATGAACAAGGGATTGCCTTCTGATTATCATGACGGCGTGCAGTGGATCTCGTTTCTGGAGCATACACCAGAGCATGAACGGGCAGCAGCACATTTAACATCTATTCAAAAGTGGCTGGCTCAACCGGACATTATTGAACGGGATACTGAAGCCGAGGGATACGTGCACAAAGTGCTGGATTGGGTGCCATCCCCGAACAGCTATGCCGCACAAGTGGTCTCCACTTCAGACATAGAACGGCATCTCTCTTATTTGGTTAGCCAGCAGCAGCCAGACGGAGGGTGGCCGATAAGCTGGCCCGCTGTCAGCACTGCAGGTGAATGCGAATGGAGAGGGCATCTTACCGTAGAGCGTCTGCGAACGCTGAGATCTTTTGGCTGGCTGTAGTTCTGTCATTTTGAACTGATGCGTCTCTATGAGCGCTTGGAAGATCGATGCTCGGTAGAAAAGCAATATGAGCTTCTGTAAAAGATGCTTCGTCAGGAACTGGAGCTGGATCCCCCCGCTATTCGAACCAGAAACGCCGATGGTCAGCCACCGAACGCGACGAGTTTCTGCTCTACTACCAGCCGCAGATTCGAACAGTGGGATAATCTAATGATCGGGGTTGAAGCTCTGTCACGATGGAATCATCCAACCAGAGGTATATTATCTCCAAGTATGTTCATCCCCATTGCGGAAGAGACAGGAATGATTTATGATTTGGGGACATGGGTATTGCGAGAAGCGTGCCGGCAAATGCGGGAGTGGCATGAGCAAGGATGCCACTCATCCCCGTTTCGGTTAATTTATCGTCCCAGCAATTCTATCAAAGCAATTCTATCAAAGCAATTCTATCAATCCAATCTGGTTGCCTATATCCGGCGTTGAGGAAACCGGTTTTGAATCCGGATCAGTTTGGATGATTTTGGCACGGGCTGTGGAATTGATTGCAGAAGGCCTCGAAACAAAGGATCAGCTCGATAATTTGATGGACAACGATTGGAAGGAGATACAAGGCTACTATATATAGCCAACCTTTGTCTGCTGACGCTGTGGAAAAAGCCTTTTTTGTCCCGTTGAGAACGGTTCGAGGCAGTTTCATAAATGTTTCAAATCGTAGTTGTATAATTTAGAATGGATCTTATTTTCGAATATAGTTATTTTTTACATATTGAAGTGAGGGATGTCGAGTGGAACATGTTCATGGCTCGTACGATTCGGTACTTGTCGTTTTTTCTTACGTCGTAGCTGTTGTTGCTTCCTATACCGTTCTTGATTTGGCAGGGAGAATCAGCACATCTCAAGGGAGAAACCGATGGTTGTGGCTCCTGTTCGGCGCAGTTGCCATGGGAATGGGCATCTGGTCGATGCATTTCGTTGGAATGCTTGCTTTTTCATTATCTGTTCCGGTCGCTTATGATCTTTGGCTTGTTCTGTTGTCCGTGGTGGTAGCGATCACCGCGTCCTTCATTGCTTTAAATGTTGTTGGTCGCAGTCATCTGACATTGCGTCAATTACTTGGCGGCGGCATGCTGCTTGCCGTTGGCATTTCAGCGATGCATTACATTGGAATGGCTGCTTTGCAGGTCGATATCACGTATAATCCTTTCTACTTTGCACTTTCCATCGTTATCGCAATTGCGGCCTCCAACGCTGCATTATGGTTGTCGTTTTATTTTCACAAAGGAGGAGATCGCAGTGAAGTTTGGAAAAAGCTCGGAAGTGGTTTAATAATGGGCGCCGCGGTCGTTGGCATGCATTATACGGGAATGATGGCAGCCAACTTTCATTTTGGAGATAAATTGGCTTTATCCTCCGGTAGGGTGCTGGAGCAAAAGTGGCTGGCTTATTTCATCTCAGGAGGTACATTGTTTACGCTTGGGTTGTCTCTGCTCGGGATATTTATCTCCAAACGGTTTTCCCATAAAGACTCGGAAATTCAGGAGAAAACAGATGAAATTTATATCATAAATCAGGAGCTACGGCAGTTGAACGACCATTTGGAGGAATTGGTGGCGGAACGCACATCGCAGCTGGAGAAAGCCCATGATGAAGCCATCAAGGCGAACAGGGTCAAAAGCCAGTTTCTAGCCAATATGAGTCACGAACTGCGAACACCGCTCAATGCTATCATTGGATACAGCGAAATGCTGAAGGAAGAAGCGGAAGAACTTGGCGAGCCAACATTTGTGGAGGATCTTGGGAAAATCAGCAAATCGGGTAACCATCTGCTCGCCCTGATCAACGATATTCTGGATATCTCGAAAATCGAGGCTGGCAAAATGGAGATGTACTTCGAGACCTGCGATTTGACGGATTTGATTCAGGATGTGATGACGACGGTCAGACCACTTATTGAAGGCAATGGAAATCAGTTGGAAACTCGCAGTATAGAAAGCGAGATGACAACAGATGTGACGAAGCTGCGGCAAATTTTAATCAATTTGTTAAGCAATGCAAGCAAATTTACAAAGGATGGCACGATCGACTTCGATGTATACCGCGAAACAAGAGATAACAAATCGGGTTACTGCTTCCGTATCAAGGATTCGGGAATTGGTATGACACCCGAGCAAGTGGAAAAGCTTTTTCAGCCTTTCACACAAGCTGATTCCTCGACGACACGCAAATATGGAGGTACCGGTCTTGGGCTAGCCATCAGTCAAAGCTTCTGCAACATCATGGGGGGCGAAATTTCTGTCGAAAGTGAACTTGGGTCTGGCAGTACATTTACGTGCTGGCTTCCTGTTTCTCCCGCCGGACAGGAGATCGAGGAACCGTCTGTAGCCTATCGCGAGAAGGAAGAAGAAGCCAGTCAAGTGAGCATTCTGCTCATCGATGACGAGCCCTTCAACCAGCAATTGATGCGACGATATCTCGACAAAGAGGGATGGACAATGGCATTTGCCGAAAGCGGTCAGGAAGGGCTTCGTCTGACCAAGAAGCTTCGCCCCAAGGTGATCTGTCTGGATATCCTCATGCCAAGTATGGATGGGTGGAGCGTATTGTCGGCACTTAAGAGCGATCCGGAACTGCAGGACATCCCCGTCGTAATTTGGTCGATGACAAATGATAAACACTTGGGTTACACGCTCGGCGCTTCCGAATTTCTGACGAAGCCGGTGCAGCGGGAACGGCTGATCGATGTGATGGACAAGTATGTCTCGAATCGTGCCTTGCAATCTGTTCTGGTGATTGAGGATGATGTGACGACAAGCGAATTGATGACAAAGCTGTTGCATAAAGAGGGGTATGCGGTTACTCAAGCTGGAAATGGTCGTATCGCTTTGGATTGTATCGCCAGAGAAATACCTACATTGATTTTACTTGACTTGATGATGCCGGAAATGGACGGCTTTCAATTCGTTGCAGAGCTCCGTAAACAGGAGGCTTGGAGCGAAATTCCGATTGTGGTGTTAACGGCCAAGACAATCACAGCGGAAGATCGGTTAAAGTTGAACGGTTATGTGAAGAGCGTCATTCAAAAAGGATCGTTTAATCACAAATCGTTGCTGGCGGAAATTCGCCAATTCATTACTACCACCACGAATAAGAATAGCTAGCCAACAGCGCTTGGCAAGCTCGAAGTTGACCTATTACGTAGAATTAGGAGGCTTTAATCCCTATGAATATTATTCTTCTGGTCGAAGATAATGAGATGAATCGCGATATGCTGTCTCGGCGTCTGACCCGCAAAGGGTATCAGGTTATCACAGCTGAAGACGGCAAGCAAGGCGTTGATTTGGCGATGAAGGAACACCCTGATCTGATTTTGATGGATATGAGTTTGCCTGTTATGGATGGGTGGGAGGCAACCCGAATGCTCAAGAATTCTCCTGAAACGAAGGGTATTCCGATCATCGCTTTAACAGCTCATGCAATGGCAGGAGATGAAAAGGAAGCATACCAAGCGGGATGCGATGATTTCGATACCAAGCCGGTTGTCATGGATCGATTGCTTGGGAAAATACATGCAAGATTGGCAAAGAGCGAAGAGAAATGATTCTAATATTGTGGAAAGCTAAGATGGTCTGAAAAACGAAAAGGCTTGAAAAATATGTCCTTATGTCTGGTAGGCGGCCTTAGCCCTGAATTCCACGGGACTGAGGTCGTTTAATTTTGCCTGAAATCGCTCATTATTATAAAAAGCCCGGTACAGCTCCAAGCGCTTGGTCCAGCGTTTCAAATACCAGTTTGTTGTTGTTCGAATGCCCCAGCACATAGGAAATAAGGTTATTGCCGTGGAACTCTCGTTTTAGCAGGTTCTCAGCCATATGCTGAGGGGTAGAGCGCGAGTATTGCTTTTTCTTCTTTGACAAAGAAATACTCCCCTTTAAGTAGCTGGTTTATTTTTTAAACCTGTCTACTTAAAGGGGAGCATATCAAATTGCGACAGTCTTATTTCACGATGCTTGTGCGGCACAGCCTGCCACGATACCCGCAACTTTCAAGTATCGTACAGCACAAGCTTTTTTATTTGCCAAAACCAAAGTATTGGTTGGCATTGTTATAGCAAATATTTTCAATCATACTGGACAGCAGCTCGATATCGTTCGGAGCTTCACCATCTTCCACCCATTTTCCAATCATATCGCACAGAATTCTTCTGAAGTATTCATGTCTCGTATAAGACAGGAAGCTTCTCGAATCTGTCAGCATCCCGACAAAACGGCTCAGCAGGCCAAGATTGGCCAATGCCTGCATTTGCTCCAGCATACCATCCTTCGTATCAAGGAACCACCATGCCGCACCCAGTTGAACTTTCCCCGGAATACCTCCACCTTGGAAGCTTCCAATAATGGACCCTAATACATAATGATCTTTAGGATTCAAGGAATACAAAATCGTTCTTGGCAGGGCATCTTCACTATCCAATGCATCAAGCAGACGAACAATCGGTTGTGCCGGTGAGCTGTCGTTGATCGAGTCGAAGCCTGTGTCTGGACCCAATTTATTGAACATCCGCACATTGTTGTTACGGTGTGCATTAATATGGAACTGCATGGCCCATCCAAGCTCGGAGTAAAGCTTACCCAAAAATACGAGCGTATATGTTTTGTATTGTTTTTCTTCTTCAAGACTTACTGAAGCGCCTTGAAGCGCTTTGGCAAATATGGCTGCTGCCTGCTCCTTGGTCGTGTCTGCATAGGCAACATAGTCCAAGGCATGGTCGGAAACGCGCCCGCCGATGGAGTCAAAGAAACGAACCCGGGATTCGAGAGCAGTCAAGAGCTGATCGTAATCACCAATCGGTTGTCCGGCAACTTCAGCCAGCTTCTGTACCCAAGGAACGAAGGTAGGACGGTTAATTTCCAGACCTTTATCCGGACGGAAGGAAGGGAGGACAGCAACGTCAAAATCATTTAATTCCTTGATTTTAATATGATACTCCAAAGAGTCGGTCGGATCATCAGTGGTGCAGATCACTCTGACGTCAGACTTTTTGATCAGATCTCTGGCTCCGAAGCCTTCTCCGTTCAATTGAGCGTTAACTGTTTCCCAGATTGCAGGTGCATTCTTTTCATTGATCAGATCGTAGACGCCGAAGAAACGCTGAAGCTCCAGGTGTGACCAATGATAAAGCGGGTTACCGATAGTCATGGGTACAGTCTTGGCCCATTCCAGAAAACGGTCGTAATCGCTCGTGCCTTCGCCACCCGTTACCAGGTTTTCCGTCGCACCATTCGCGCGCATAGCTTTCCACTTGTAATGATCGCCATATAACCAAGCTTCAGTTAAGTTCTTGAATGTTTTGTTCTCATAAATTTCTTGCGGGCTTAAGTGACAATGGTAATCGATAATCGGCTGTTTTTTTGCATAATCGTGATACAAGCGAACGGCCGTTTCATTCGTTAGCAAAAAGTTTTCATCTAAAAATTTCTTCATGAGCCTGTACACCACCTTATTCAGATATGATTATTTTCCTAAGAGCTCCAAATGCTTGCCGATATGGGAGATCAGCGACTGCTCAAAAGCATCCTCTTGCTCATTCAATGTGCTGAAGAACTCGTCCTTGAACAGGGAATTACCTTGTGCATCCTTCGCTTGCAGCAAAATTCCGTACGTAATGTGAATCACTTGACGCGCATTGTTCTCGTTCATATATACATCGGCCAAATCTGCATCGGCAACTTGATTAAGTGGAACAATTTTGCTTAGATCGGTCGTAACATGGTAGTAAACAGTTGCTTCTTCAAAATGATCCAAAGCGTATTGGTGCATCTTGCGGTATAGGTCCGGCTTCACTTTGGCTACAGTCCTGACAGCTTCGAGCCAGTTCGTTCCGGCAGTCTTGATATGGAAGCGTCCTTTGGTGTGCTTGCCGATCAATGGGAATACGCTGAACTTGTCGCTGCCTGAGTGAATACTCAGTTTGTAACCAAAATCATCAGCAATTCCGGCATGGATAATCAGTTCTTCCTCAAATTTTGCGATATCACCGATGTAGTCGATTCCCTTTTGGAATTCGCCGATAAAGCGCGGAGCCATGCTATAAATCGTTAAGCCGCGGGCATACAGTTCCTTGGCCACCAAAAAGTGGGATTCCGGATCTGTTGGTGTCGCAGTCTCATCAATGGAAATTTCAAAGTCGATCTCACGACCGGCATTTTTAATATAGGTGTTGTAAATATGCTCCATAAAGTCAACGGCAGGACCATAGATCAATACGTTCTTGATCAAGGTTGCTTTGTCAAAAGTTACAGAGGAGCCAGCTACTTGAAAGCTTTCATTCAGGTAACGGTTTTCATAGTGATTGCGTGTTGCTTCTGGAAGCTGGGCATACTTGTCCGCCTGTTCATCAGCAGATAAGCCTTCAATAGAATTATCGATATATTCGGAGCAATCCAGTGTCAGCATCGTAAAGCCAAGACCAAGTGCCAGTTCAATATCTGCTTCAACTTTCAAGTGATCGCCGTCAGCACCAAAGCCATCTTTGTAGCCTTCCTGGAATACAGCGAAGCATGCCGCATCAACCACTAGCTTGTAATCACGACCGGTGAGATTCAACTCACGGATGCTTTGTTGAGCCAGAATCGGACGGATATCATGGCCTTTAACGGTTTTGATATGTCCTGGGGAAGCAATACCGAGACGGTCGCCCAGACCAATCGTTGCAACCTGTGTACCAAATGCACGCGGTACGGTATAGTCAAAAAATTTGTTAATTACGAGACGGTTCTCATGGGTCAACGGACTGATTTTGGCGCCGCCTTCAATTTCGCCTTGCAGCTCATCGAATAGGGGACCGGAACCAATGGAAACCAAATATTTGGTGTCTACATGTTTAACTAGGACGATTTTAACGGTACCGGATTCGGCAAATGAATGCGGATACACTTTAAAGCTGGCAGGGATTTCGATGCCGTCTACACTGCCTTTTTGCAGAGCTTCGACAATGGGTTGATATGTGCTCATGAATAGAGCCTCCTTCAATAATTGAGTAACTCGATCATAACGCAAAATCAGTTTATAATCTTTACCTATTTTGTCTGTTTTATCTGCATGTATGCATATCTTGCTATGATCGAACCGTTCTTTCTGTTACAATAGAGGGGTTAGCAGCTAGGATAGAAAGCGGTGAAGCAAGATGAGCGAGACGGTTTCCCTTACCTATGGGTCAGAGGAAGGCGATTTTTATATGCAGCATATTAAACGCACGGAGCTGTTTGAGCGAAATAACCATTTTCACAGCACTTATGAAATCTATTATTTGTTATCAGGACACCGGACCTATTTCATTAAAGACCGTTCTTACTTGATCGGTCCGGGTGATCTGGTATTTATTAATAAATATGATGTTCACAAAACCTCAGATGTCGGAGAGCCGGGGCATGAACGGATTGTAATCAATTTTAGCGATAAGTTTATCGACAAGGATCAATCCTTATATCATCCTTCATTATTTAATGTGTTTGAGCAGCCTGCGCATGTACTCAGCCTCAAGCTGCAGGACCAGATATTTACGCGCTCCGTGCTGGATAAGCTCGATAAGGAGCTCAAGGAGAAAGCAACCGGCTTTGAAACCTATATCAAGCTGCTGCTGGTAGAGCTGCTGCTGTTCTCCAGCCGTTATGCGGAGCGCAACGAAGCAGCGCCATTCGAGCACGCGAGCCCCTTGCATCGCAAAATATCGGAGATCGTCCAATACATTAATAAAAACTATGCGCAGCCGATGACGCTTTCAGGTATGTCGGAGCAATTTTATATGAGTCCGTATTATATGAGTCGTACCTTTAAAGAAATAACCGGCTTCACCTTTATAGAGTATGTAAATATGACGCGAATTCGTGAGGCTCAATTACTGCTTCGTGAATCTACCCGTAAAATCATTGATATCGCCGATAGTGTCGGCTTTGAGAATATCGCCCATTTTGGACGTATGTTTAAAAAGCTGACCAAGCTGACGCCACATGAATATCGTAAGCTGCATCGGCAATAATCATGAAAGTGAAGGCTTATCGAAGTAAGCTATTTCTGTAAAAAATTATTCGGATCGTTGGCTGCGCCGTGCGATTTCTTCGGTTACAATAAAAGCAAGCTCCTCATTACCGAACAACGATAAGACACCGAGCAAGGTTTCATCAGGAATATCGCCGGCTTCTTCCTTCGGTACGATCAAATCTTGAACTTGCTGCAATAATGGATTCGCTTCTTGCTCAGGATAGGCCCGTCTGTACAGATCGGCAGGGTCGAGGTCGTGATTAACGCACCATTGGGCAAAGATATGAACCATCAACGATTCGTCGCGCTGGTAATTGCGGATAAGCTGCTCTTCCAATTCTTTTTGGCTCATGGATAAGCTCCCTTCAATTTGATATGCTTACTCATTATAACGAAAGTTCAGGTGGTTGCCTAATGATCATGAATGAAAAGATAAAAGCATCCGAGGTGCAGCTAACCGGAATCGATGGTGAGGACCTGGGCGTGATGCCAACCTCACAGGCATTAACACTCGCCAAGAAGCTTAAAGTGGATTTGGTGTGCACATCGATGATGAGCAGTCCGCCGCCTTGCAAGCTGGTGGGCGCGGGTAAGGCGAGGGAAGAGGCGCAGCAGCAGCGTAAGCGGGAGCAAGCTCCCAAAGTGAAGGAAATCAGGCTGACTCCGCATATTGAAGCTCATGATTATGATACGAAAATACAACAGGCGGAACGTATCCTCAAATCCGGTGATGCTGTGCTGCTGGTCGTACGTATCCAGGGTAAGGAAGGGCCAGAGGCCAAGACGCTGCTGGAGAGCCTGATTGGCGATTTAAAGCTTGCGGGACGCAAGCAAACCGGCATTCAACTGAGCGGTAAGCAGGCTGCGGTTCAATTGGACCCTTTAACATAATAAAGGAGGCGATCCACGAATGGCAATGACACATACGTATAGCAAAAGAGAAGAGCTTGCAAATGCCGTTACACACGGTATCGGAAGTTTACTTAGCTTGGTTGGACTTGTCGTGTTGATTGTGTTTGCTGCTTCAAAGGGAACAGCCTGGCATGTGACCAGCTTCACAATCTATGGCGTCAGCATGCTGCTGCTGTATGTCGCATCAACTATGCTTCACAGTCTTCCTGCGGGTAGAGCCAAGGATGTATTTGAAGTGCTGGATCATTCCTTCATCTATGTATTCATTGCCGGGACGTACACGCCGATATTGCTAACAGTTATTCATGGAACGCTCGGCTGGGCATTGTTAATTATGATATGGGCAATCGCCGCGGCAGGGGTCGTATTTAAAGCGTTTTTCACCAAAAAGTTTTTGTTTACCTCGACCTTGATCTACATTGCGATGGGTTGGATTGTTGTGTTTCTCTGGAATCCGATGTCTGCGGCACTCCCCACGGCAGGTATGACCTTGCTTGTCATTGGCGGTCTGTTGTATACGCTCGGCACGGTGTTTTATGTGTGGAGAAGCTTTCCTTATCACCATGCTGTATGGCATATGTTTGTGCTTGGTGGATCGATTCTGCATTTCTTTATGATTTTGTTATATTTTCTGCCTTAGTCAACCTAACAGGGGATTTATACGCATACCTAAAAAAGAGCCAAATCTCAGATGAGATCAGGCTCTTTTTGCCATCTATTCAATTCATTTGTGATCAACAGAAAACGGTTCTTTTTTGCCAAGCGGTTTGATTTCAATTTTGCGAAAGCTCAGTCCGTCTTTTTTCAAAATCTTGAAGTGCAGGACATCAAATTCCCATTCCATGCCTTCTCTTAAAAGCGGATGCTTGGCATACAGCCAGCCGCCGATGGTGTCCAATTCGCTTTGATCCAAATCGCTGCCGAAAATGTCATTGATGTCTCCAATAGGTACCTTGCCATCGACAATAATACGCTGATCACCCATACGCTCTATCTCTGGCCGTTCCTCCGAGTCGAACTCATCACGGATTTCTCCGACGATTTCCTCCAGCACATCTTCAATCGTAATCATGCCTGCCGTCCCGCCGTATTCGTCAAGCAGCATGACAATGTGGGCATTTTGCTTCTGCATTTCTTTGAGCAAAGATTTGACAGGCATGGATTCAGGTACAGACACAACCGGATTGATCAGATCAAGCAGGTTGATTTGGGGAGTATCGATATATTTTAAGA
This sequence comes from Paenibacillus sp. FSL H7-0331, assembly GCF_001956045.1. The sequence continues at coordinate 12,290 of NZ_MRTH01000054.1, forward strand.
AAAATTGCTTCGTATTGATCATCCCGATAATGTCATCCTTACTTTCTCCAGCGACCGGGAATCGAGTGTATTGCTCTTCTTTAATTATATTCATGTTTTCTTCAAGGGTATTATTCAGGAATAAGCAGACCATTTCGGTACGGGGGACCATGATTTCTCTGGCTTTCAGCTCATCAAACTCAAAGATCCTGCTTACGTAACCGTATTCGGTTTGGTTAATTTCTCCGCTTTCCAGACTCTCGCTCAAAATAATCCGCAGTTCTTCCTCAGAGTGGGCATCCTCATGCTCATTCGCTGGCCTCATGCCGAACAGTCTGATAAATTGAGTAGCCGAGCCATTCAGCAGCCATATAAACGGATACATGATTTTGTAGAATCCGATCATTGGTGCCGCCAGCATGAAGCTGATGGATTCCGCTTTTTGGATGGCTATCGATTTGGGAGCCAATTCACCCAGCACGACATGAAAGTAGGTGACGAGTCCAAAAGCGATCAAGAAGGAAAGAGTGGCTTCTACCTGAGAAGGAAGCCCGATAGGTCCGATAAGTGGATGTAAAATTAACTCTACGGTCGGTTCACCGAGCCAACCGAGACCGAGTGCCGTGATAGTGATGCCCAATTGGCATGCGGATAAATACCCATCCAAATTACTAATCACACGTTTAACGGATCGAGCCTTCTTGTTTCCTTCGGTAATGAGCTGATCTACCCGGCTTGGGCGGATTTTGAGAAATGCAAATTCTGCGGCAACAAAGAATGCTGTTGCTAATAGTAATACCAAAATCATGACCAAATTTAGACCTATCATCGTTGTCCCCTCATTAAGCTATTTTGAACAGATGGTACAGTTTCTTCGTATTAATCATAACATGGAGATTATCATATCTCAAAATCGAATGACATGACCAGGTTATTGACATCCTGATTGGAAGACTCAATGCGACAATTAACACGCAAAATTTGACGTTTAATAAGCTTCAATTTACAATAAATAGTATACCAATTCGTCTAGCAGGAAAGGTGGGGGGACTATGAGCAGCCTTATGAAGCCATATGGGGTAGATTCGTTTGGAGCAAGGCTATTTGTATTCATATTCCCTCTCATTCCATTTTATTTACCTTTGGAGACACTACAGGCATTTATTGCTTGAGTGTCTTTTATTTTTGTATGCTTTTAACAATCAGCAGCGTCCGAGCAGTGCGATAATTCATTGGAGGTGCATGGTTAGTGAAGTATAAAAGAATTTTGATCAAGCTTAGTGGCGGGGCCGTTGCTGGCAAGAGTGAATTTGGTTTTGATCCTGAGCGGCTTGAGCATATAGCCAATGAAATTATGACGGTATTGCGTATGGGCGTCGAGGTTTGCCTCGTGATTGGCGGGGGTAATATATTTCGTGGAAATATGGGTGAAAATTGGGGCATTGAACGAGCAGAGGCTGACAATATCGGCACTTTGGCAACTGTCATTAACAGTCTGATGCTCAGAGGCGTTCTTAAAGCCAAAACCAGCTCTGAGGTCAGAGTGATGGCAGCAATTCCGGTTACCTCCGTAGCCGAGCCTTATATTCGTTTAAAAGCCATTCACCATTTGGAAAAGGGTTTTATCGTGATTTTTGCAGGTGGTAATGGACAGCCATATGTCACAACGGATTATCCCTCTGTGCAAAGAGCCATCGAGGTAAACTGTGAAGCGATTCTGGTTGCCAAGCAGGGTGTGGATGGTGTTTATAATCAGGATCCAAAGCTGCATAAGGATGCGCAGAAGTACAAGTCACTGCATTACAATGATGTGATTAGCCATGATTTGCGGGTTATGGATCAATCAGCTTTTATATTGGCACGGGACTTTCATTTACCGATTTATGTTTTTAATTTCGATAAACCTGGCTCGATGAAAGAAATTTTTGAGGGAACCAGTACGGGTACATGCATTAGCGAGAGCTCAGTATTGGCCTATTACGAGGATTGATGTTACAGAGGAGGGGCAACAAGCATGTATGTCGTCAATTCGCAGGAAATGAGAGCTATTGATCAATATACGATAGAACAAATCGGCATCCCGGCTATGGTGCTGATGGAAAACGCAGGAAGAGCGGTTGCCGAGGAGGTATCGCTTTATGCAGGTGAGCGGCTTCAACGTATTGCAGTGTTGGTTGGCAAAGGCAACAATGGTGCGGACGGACTTGTCGCTGCCAGGCATTTACAGGAAGCTGGACATAAGGCGGAAATCATCTACGCGACAGATCCAGCAGGCTTTGTGGATGAAGCGGCAGTACAGAGAGATATCGTCCATAATTTGCGGATTCCTTCCTCTACTTACGCAGAATTATGTGTTCAATGGCACAGCTATGATTTGATTATCGACGCATTACTGGGCACAGGCAGCCGTGGAGCGCCGCGTGAAGTCGTTGCAAAACTTATTATAGAGGCTAATGAGAGCGGCCTTCCTATCTATGCTGTCGATATTCCAAGTGGGCTGGATCCGAACACAGGGTATGTGCATGATGCTTGTATTCGCGCCACCTGCACCATTGCATTAGCCTTCCCCAAGCGTGGACTGGAGCAGGAGCCAGGTGTAGAGCAAGCAGGGCGTGTGAGTGTTCGTTCTATCGGCATTCCGCAATCTGCAGCCGAACAATTGAAGGTTCGTACCTACCGAATTGAAGAGCCACTGCTCTCGGATACACTGGGTCTGAGCAGCTATAGACGGCGTGCTTCCAATTCCAATAAAGGTACCTTCGGGCATGTACTTGTCGCTGCAGGGAGCCGCTCCATGAGTGGTGCAGGTTTATTGTGCTCCAAAGCAGCCCTGCGAGCAGGAAGTGGCTTGGTGACCTGGGCACTGCCAGAAAGTCTGCTTGATGGGATGCTGGGACAAATTCCCGAGATTATGATGCGAGGCATGGCTGATGAAGGCCGTGGTGATTGGGGGAAGATTTCCACACAATCGATCCTCGAGCTGGCAGCAAATAAGGCCGCGATCGTGTTCGGACCGGGTATAGGACGCTTTGACAATGATACCCATTGGCTCCGGGACATCTGGGAACATACAACTTGCCCGCTTGTTCTGGATGCTGATGCTTTGAATATGCTGGGTTCCTCCATTGGACTAGATGCCCTGTCGCGGCGATCGGCTCCTGTTATTTTGACACCACATCCCGGAGAAATGGCTCGTCTGTGCGGTAAATCGATTCCTGATATTCAAGGAGACCGAATTGAAACGGCACGCTCCTTTGCCTGGAAGTTTGGCGTTACCTTAGTTCTCAAAGGTGCGCGCACTGTCGTCGCTACTCCAGAAGGTGAGGTATACATTAATCGTACAGGTAACGCGGGAATGGCTACTGGAGGTACAGGAGATGTGTTGGCAGGGATCATAGCCGGACTGCTCGCTCAAGGCATGTCAGCCACACAATCGGCCGCTCTCGGTGTCTACTTGCATGGTTCAGCCGGAGATCGTGCGGCGATCGGCAGACCCTATATGGCTTCCTTAATAGCGAGCGATATTATCGATCAGCTGTAGAGGTGGTAGCGAGATTGGTAAAATTTGATTTGCAGATGATCAGCAGGTAACATAAATAGAAGCAACAACGTATTTCAGAGTTCAAAAAACGCATTTCCAAGGAGGTACTATTAATGACTGAAGTCCGATTAGTGCTTGACTATGATGATCACGAACAAGGTCAGACGATGGAAAAATTAATTGAAGAACTTGCCGCCAAACCAGAAAGTCGAGAGCTGCATTCCTTAATTATAGGCTCTTGGGGGGATGCTTACGAGAATGATTCAAGTGCTTTGGCACAGGCTATTATTCAGGCGCGTGAGCAATTTCCGAATTTGACAAAGCTGTTTATTGGCGATATGGAAGGGGAAGAGTGTGAGATTTCCTGGATCAAGCAATCCGATCTCACACCGCTGCTGGACGCTTATCCGAAGCTGCAGTCCTTTACCGTTCAGGGCAGCGAGGGTTTGCGGCTGACTCAGCTAAAGCATGCTCACCTGGAGGAGCTTATTATCGTCTGTGGAGGACTGCCTCTGGAAGTGATCCAAGACATTCAGACTGCCGAGCTGCCGGAATTAAAAAAGCTAGAATTATATTTGGGCGTTGATGACTATGGATGGAATGGCAGCCTGGACGATCTGAAACCATTTATGAGCAAAGCGCTGTTCCCCAAGCTTACCTATCTGGGTCTGAAGAACAGTGAAATTCAAGATGAAATTGCGATTGCGATCGCGGATGCTCCCATATTGGACCAACTTCATACCCTTGATTTATCACAAGGAACTTTAAGCGATATCGGAGCGGAAGCTCTCCTTGTCAGCAGCCGAATTCAAAAGCTCTCATTCCTCAATTTAAGTTATCATTACATGTCTGAAGCGATGATCAAGCGTTGGAAGGAATCAGGCATTCAGGTCGATGTTAGTGACGAGCAGGGTGGTGCCGATGAGGATGATTGGCGTTATCCGGCAGTAACGGAGTAAAGTGTCAAACTTCTTGGAAGCGAACCGTCAGCTGATTGTTATCGGAAATCCAGGGAATAAAAGAACGTCTTTCTTACAAAAGGCTCGTACCCGTCTTGGACTTCCTCCAGCTCATCTCATTTCCTATCTCGATTGGTTGAGGTATAAGGGGAGTCCAGGAGAGTTATTACGACCTTATTTACAGGACGACAAGCTATTGCCTCTAATCCGCCTCGATTCTCCTGGCGAGCAATTCGAAGTAGAGCGGGAGCTGATTGCGCTTGGAGCGGTGTGTGCGGAGGAAGGGAATCGAATGGATCCATCAACAGAGGCTTTATATCAATCCGCTGCTGCTTTAGATGCCTTTCATCCGCTGCACCATTTAAGTACTGCAGCACGGATTTCCCCACAGGAGGCGCGTTATCTTGTTCAGGAGCAGGGACGCATTTACCACCCTGCCCAATGGTTTCGTGGTTTCTGTAGACTCCTGCACCAGATCAAGCAGCAGGCCGAATCGCTGTCGCCATCCGTTCGTTGGATGAATGAACCGGCAGAAATTGCCCTGATGTTCGATAAACGCCGCTGTAATCAGCTGCTTGGAGCTCATGATGTTCCGGTTCCGCCAATACCCGCAGCTCTGGGCAGCATCCGCAATTATGAAGAGCTGAGGGAAGCTATGCGAACCCGTCGAATGCACCGTGTTTTTATTAAGTTGGCCTTTGGCTCTTCGGCATCAGGTATAGCGGCTTATCAGATGAATCCATCAACGGGTGCCGAGGTTATGGTTACGACGATCGGTCAGGAGTACCGTGACCACGAATCCGTCTATTACAATGCAGGCTCGCTAAGAAAATATACCGATACCACAATCATCAAAACAATAGTGAATTGGCTATGTGAGCAGGGTGTTCATGTCGAGCGCTGGATTGAGAAGGCTTCTGTCCCAACTGCGCTGCACAAGCAAGTATTTGACATTCGTCAGCTGGTTGTAGGTGGGCAGGCTTGTCACAGGGTCGCCCGTCTCAGTCGTACACCCATTACCAATCTGCATTTGCGCAATGATCGTGCAGACCCTGCTGACATAGGCCTTACACCGGAAACTATCAATCGTATTGAAGAGATTGCTCAGGCAACGATGGCTCTATTCCCATCTTCCTTCGTTGCTGGGATCGATGTTCTGTTATCACGTGGCTCCCTTAAGCCGTACATCGCTGACATCAACCCGTTTGGTGATCTTGTATATGATGTACAATTTAACGGGTACAGCACTTATGAATGGGAAATGACTTGTATCTATAAAGGATGAAAGCTGTATGATCAATATGAACGAGATTGTTGGCACACATGACATTCTCTTTATTACACTGGATACATTACGTTATGATGTAGCCAAGCTCGAGGAGCACAACTGTCCGAATTTATGCGGATCAGGCTCCTGGGAGAAGAGGCACACGCCAGGAAGCTTCACTTATGCCGCTCATCATGCTTTTTTTGGAGGTTTTTTGCCGACACCAGCAACGACGAATAAAACGGAGCATACGCGGTTATTTCATTCCAAAGGAACAGGACTCAAGACACAGCCGAATACCTGGTTGTTTGATACGCCCGATATCGTATCGGGTTTACAATCCGCCGGATATCGGACGATTTGTATCGGGGGCGTTATTTTTTTTACAAAAAAAGTACCTTTAGCCAAAGTGCTTCCGTCCTATTTTCAGGAAAGCTACTGGCGTCAAACCTTTGGTGTTACTCAACCCCGATCTACCGAGCACCAGGTGAACCATGCATTGAAGCTGATTGGCAAGTATGACCGGGAACAGCGATTGTTTTTGTTTATGAATGTTTCCGCTATCCATGGTCCTAATCATTACTTTGTGCCTGGCGCGCGACAGGATTCGCCGGAAACCCAAAGAGCCGCATTGCGTTACGTCGACGCTCAGCTTGGTCCACTTATGGACGCCATGCGAAGCAGAGGCCCGACTTTTTGTATCGTTTGTTCCGATCACGGAACCGCTTTTGGCGAGGATGGCTATCAGGGTCACAGGCTTGCGCACGATGTTGTATGGACAGTCCCTTACAGGGATTTTGTATTATAGTGGAGCTGCAAAAAATATTGGACCCGCAATTATAGTGATGAAAGGAGAACAACATGCTTCCTATTCAAAAAGAGCTTGATCTTGAGCTGTGGAAGAAACACCTGATGGCTGATCCCTATTTATCCTATCTCTATGCCTACCCTCATAAAACAGCTTACCGCGAGCTTGATCCTCCATTATCATTGCCCGAGCTCTGGGAGAAGGAGCAGGGTGAGTCTTTCTTTTTGTATATGCATATTCCTTTTTGTGCAATGCGCTGCGGATTCTGCAATTTATTCACACTGCCTGACCGTCGTGATGATGTACATGAGCAGTATGTTGCGGCTTTGGAACGACAAGCCCGCCAGTGGGCACCGTTCGTCAGTCATCGTCCCGCTTCACGGTTTGCAATCGGCGGGGGCACACCGACCTTATTGAATGAAGTGCTGCTCGATCGATTGTTTGTGATCGCCGAAGAAGTGATGGGATTGGACTTGAGCAGAACCTCGATATCTGTTGAGACTTCGCCGGATACGGTAACCGAGGGCCGCATAAGGCTGCTGAAGCAGCGAACGGTGGATCGCGTCAGCATGGGCATTCAGAGCTTTACCGATACGGAAACGACAGCCATACATCGTCCACAAAAAAAAGCGGAGGTTGTCAGAGCGCTAGAGCTCTTGAAGCAGGCTGATTTTCCAATCCTTAATCTCGACTTGATTTATGGATTGCCTGGGCAAACCATGGTATCGTGGCTGTATTCGCTGGACAGTGCAATTGTGTACGAGCCTGAGGAAATCTTTATTTATCCGCTCTACACACGTGAGAATACGTTCTTGAAACCTGAACAAGTGTCGGCAAGCGGACACGATATTCGAATGGATTGTTACCGGGCGGCCTGTGATAGGTTAGCGAGTGCAGGATACGTCCAATATTCGATGCGTCGGTTTGCCAAACCGGATGCGGCCCCAGTTAAAGAGCTGCTTCCCTTCAGCTGTCAGGAGGAGGGGATGATCGGGCTTGGCTGCGGCGCTCGTTCCTACACAAGGAATGTCCATTATGCTTCTCGATATGGTGTCAGCTACAAGGCTACGAAGAGCATCATTGCCGATTATGTAGCTACTACCGATTACACTAAGGCGGATTATGGATTTGTGCTGAATATTGCTGAGCAGAAGCGTCGATTTATTTTGAAAGCAATCCTGCATCGCGAGGGTTTGGAGCTCGCTTCCTATGAGCAGCGCTTTGGGACGGGTGCATTGAACGATTATCCGGAATTATACCTGCTTATCGATAGCGATTTGGCTCAAACTGCGAATGGCATTCTTCTGTTAACGGATCAGGGCTTGGCCTATTCAGATGCTATAGGAGATTGGTTTATTTCGGGTGAAGTCAAGGATTTAATGAAAGAGCATGTGTTATTATGAGTACACTCTATTATCGTGGTGCTTTATCCTCGTGCAACTATGACTGTCCTTACTGTCCCTTTAGCAAAACGACCGATAGTGCCGAGGTGCTTGCTCAGGATCGTGCTCAGCTGCAGCGATTTGTAGGATGGATCCGTGCGCAGGCGGGAAGCGGATCACGGTTTTCGATTTTTTTCAACCCGTATGGTGAAGCATTGGTTCATCGCTGGTACCGAGAGGCTATGGTTGAACTATCGCATATGGAGCATGTGGACAAAGTGGCTGTTCAAACCAATTTGTCTGTCAAGCTGGACTGGACGACCGAATTAAATCGGGAAAAAGCCGCTTTTTGGGCAACCTATCATCCTGAGCAAACGACGGAATCGAGATTTTTGTCGCAGGGGATGCAGCTGTATAAACAGGGAATTCCGTTCAGCGTAGGTACAGTTGGGCTAAAGCCGTATTTTGAAGCTATTCAGTCCATGCGTAGATCGCTGCCTGAGGATGTTTATCTATGGGTGAATGCTTTTAAAGACAAACCTCGTTATTATACGGCTGAGGATGTAGCGATTTTGCAAGGTGTTGATCCGTATTTTGAGCATAATCTGGCGGACTATTCCAGCCTGGGACGAAGGTGCAGAACGGGGCAGAATGTGTTCTTCGTATTAGGCTCAGGACAAGTCAAACGCTGCTACAAGGATAAACGAATGATCGGACATTTATATCGGGACGGGCTGGCTGCATTGTCCAAGGAAAGGCCGTGTCAGCTTAAACAATGCGGTTGCTACATCGGGTATGTGCATATGCCTGAGTTATCGCTGCAAGCGGTCTATGGAGCCAGTCTGTTGGAGCGGATTCCCGAGTCATATGCACATAAAGGAGTATGATCTTGAAACAGGAAGCTGCACGAGAAGGCTGGATATGCTGGTTCACTGGCTTATCCGGTTCAGGTAAAACGACAACAGCATTGGCGTTGACGGATGCTCTGTGCAAGGATCAACGGAAGGTTGAGCTCTTGGATGGTGATGAGCTTCGTACGGTAATCGGGAGTGGGCTTGGATTTTCCCGCGAGGATCGTATGGAAAATATTCGACGTATCGTTTATATCGCCAAGCTGCTGTCACGCAACGGAATTACAGTTGTCGTTTCGACGATAAGCCCTTATCATGAAATGAGACGATATGCTCGCAAGGAGCTCCAACAGTTTGTGGAGATTTACGTCGATTGTCCACTTGAAGAGTGTGAACGCAGAGATCCAAAGGGACTTTATAGGAAGACCCGACAGCATCAAATTGAACATTTTACAGGAATTACAGACGTCTATGAGCCGCCGGAGCAAGCCGACATCACGATCAACACGATAAGTCAGACTCCGGAAGCGAATGCCGCGATCATTAGGAGTTGGCTGCATAGGAACAGAACCATAACAGAAACAGAAGGGAGGATAAAGGAATGAAAATTGCTTTTATAGCAGACATTCATGGTAACGCGCTTGCGTTGGACAGTGTGTTGGCTGATATCCAAAAGAAAGAGATCGATCGTATTTATGTACTGGGTGATCTTTGTTATCGCGGCCCAGAGCCCAGGCGGTCACTGGATTTGGTTCGATCCCTGAACACAGAGGTTATCAAAGGAAATGCAGATGAATGGGTTGTCCGCGGTGTTCGGGAAGGAGAGGTGCCAGCTAAAGCCTTAGAAATGATGAACCGGGAAAGGGATTGGACCGTCTCTCAGCTTGAGGCTTCCGATATCGATTATTTAAACCAATTGCCGACAGAGCTCAGTCTCACTGTGGATGGAATCACAATTAAGGCCTTCCATGCGACGCCGGATAGTCTATTTGATGTTGTTCTACCAGGTGCAGATGATGCTATTGTTGAATCCAAGCTCATGCAGGAAGCAAGCTCGCAAATTTTTATTTACGCACATATCCATAAGCCTTATATTCGATACTTAAATGGTAAGATGATTATGAATACCGGTAGTGTAGGTTTACCCTTCGACAAGCTGGCGATGGCTTCGTATGCAACGGTGGAAATTACAGAGGGAGTTGTTCAAACTTCGATTGTACGAGTACCGGTGGATATTGAGCGAGTCGTTCAGCAGTATGAGGAGGTTCAATATCCCAATGCAGCCATGATGGCTGATGTAGTCAGAAACGCTAGTGTATAATCGGATTGAAGGAGAAGAGAGAGCATATGACGATAGTTTCTAACTTTTTGGAATTTAATAAGCAGTTTGTTGAACAGAAGCAGTATGAAGAGTATTTAACGGACAAATATCCTGATAAAAAAATAGCGATTTTGACCTGTATGGATACACGTCTTGTTGAATTACTACCCAAGGCACTGAATCTTCGCAATGGTGACGCGAAAATTATTAAAAATGCCGGCGCTATTCTCACGCAGCCCTTTGGCAGCGCCATGCGCAGTATTTTGATTGCTATATATGAAATGGGAGCCCAGGAAGTATTGGTAATTGGACATACCAATTGCGGTATGACCAACTTGGATACGGGAAAAATGGTTGATAAATTCCGTGCTGGCGGAATTTCCGATGCCGTTCTCTCCACGCTGGAAAACTCCGGTATTCGGATGGAACGTTTTTTGAGGGGCTTTAACAGCCCGGAGGAAGGTGTGGCGCATAGTGTCAAAATTATCCGTAACCACCCACTGATTCCAGCTCATGTTCCTGTACATGGTTTTATTATGGACGCCGAAACAGGAGCCTTAGAGATGATTATTGACGGATATGAGAACGTTTGAACTCTGTAAAACTATTGGAATATGACGTATTTAAATGTATAATTAAATGGACAATTAATTTAACTGAGGAGTAAGATGATGGAAAAAACACTTATATTTGGACACAAAAACCCGGATACGGACACGATTTGCTCGGCAATTGCTTATGCGGATTTAAAGACAAGCCTTGGCTTTGAGGTTGAGCCTGTTCGGTTAGGAACGATCAGTGGAGAAACGCAATTTGCCCTGGATCATTTTCAGGTAAAAGCGCCGCGGTTGGTTGAAACCGTAGCAAATGAAACGGACAGCGTAATTCTCGTCGATCATAATGAGCGTCAGCAAAGTGTTAGCGATATTGATAAGGTGCGTGTACTTGAGGTTATTGATCATCACCGTATCGCTAACTTCGAAACGAGTCATCCTTTGTACTATCGTGCTGAGCCTGTTGGCTGCACAGCTACGATATTGAACAAGCTGTTCAAAGAAAATAACGTGCAAATTCGCAAAGAAATCGCCGGACTTATGGTATCTGCTATTATTTCCGATACACTTTTGTTGAAATCACCAACCTGCACAGAGCAGGATGTGGCTGCAGCACGTGAATTAGCCGAGATTGCAGGCATTAACCTGGAAAGCTATGGTTTGGAGCTGTTGAAGGCAGGAGCAGATCTGAGCGGCAAAACGATTGCTGAATTGATTTCTCTTGATGCCAAGGAATTCCAAATGGGCTCAAGCAAGGTTGAAATTGCACAAGTTAATGCGGTTGATACGAACGATATTCTGGTTCGTCAGCCAGAACTGGAAGCAGCTCTTACTACAATTATTGCTGACAAGGGCCTGGATTTGTTTGTATTCGTAGTTACGGATATTTTAAATAACGATTCCGTTGCATTGGCATTGGGCGGTTCCACTCAAGCAGTTGAGCAAGCCTACAATGTAAAGTTGGTCGATAACAAAGCAGTTCTAAAAGGTGTCGTTTCACGCAAATCACAAATCGTACCTGTATTGACTGAGGTTTTTAACAAAAATTAATAGCTTGATGTGTTCCTTTACAAGCTACATAACTTGTTGTAAAGAAAGAGGCTGCCAGCGATTATGCTTGGCAGCCATTTCTATTTAAACATCTTTAAACAACCGTAATGCCTCCCAATCCATCTGTGGAACCAAGCCTACTTCCGCAGCACGCTTTAGCAGTGCGGTGATCGCCCCATATCCATCATCACCCAAATCGGCACTGAATTCATTGACATATAAATCAATGTGGGCTTGAGCTACTTCAGGGGCAAGCTCCTGAGAATGGCTTAGTACGTAGTCGCGCGAAACCTCTGGGTGTGCCCACGCATACTCCACTGAAGCCCGAATCCATTTACTGATGGCTGCCAGGTCTAAAGAACGATGAGCAATGATCGCTCCGAGTGGGATAGGCAAGCCTGTATCTGCTTCCCACCAGCTGCCCAGGTCGACCAACATGTTCAATCCGTAATTAGGATAGGTGAATCTGGCCTCATGAATAACAAGTCCGGCATCAACCAGACCATCCCGAACTGCCGGCATAATTTCATGAAAGGGCAGAATTACGATTTCACCTACGCCTCCAGGTACATGCTGAGCTGCCCAAAGGCGGAACAGCAGGTAAGCAGTGGAGCGTTCACTCGGTACGGCAACCTTAAGACCTTTCAAAGCTGCCGGGTCTTTGATGGCGTTCACTCCACCAGCACTCAGTACGAGTGGACCACAACCTCTGCCGAGTGCTCCTCCACAAGGGAGTAGAGCATATTCAGATAAAGCCCATGGCAATGCCGCGTAGGAAATTTTCATAACCTCCGGTCCGCCTCCATGTGCCGCCAGTCCATTCGTTATGTCGATATCTGCATACATCACATCAAGCTCAGGCGCGCCAGGCAATAGGCCATGTACCCAGGCATGAAAGACAAAGGTGTCATTGGGACAAGGTGAAAAAGCGATTTTCATGTTAATACCTCCATTAATACATTGCTGGCTGATTGCAAAGCTTGTAGTGCATCCTGGATACGCCAGGCACTGCGGTCCCTTGGACCTACCGGATTGGAAATTGCGCGAAGCTCCAGAAAAGGAACTCCACCATATTGGGCTGCTATAGCCACACCGTAACCTTCCATGGCCTCGGCTGCTGCTCCAGGGATACGCTTAGAAAGCTCTGTTGCGGTTGCTGTTGAACCCGTCACGGTGGATACAGTTAGAATAGGACCCGTGTGAACGGAAAGCCCTGCGCTCTGCAACGCTTCAGTGATCCGCTGGGGCCATTCTCTGTCCACCTGGATGCGGGATGAACCAAATCCAAGCTCATCGAGACTGAGAAATCCGTCTGCAGATTGAGCGCCGAGATCCGCGGCAATGATCTCATCAGCCATAACGAGCGATCCAATCTCGGCTGTACCTGCAAAGCCGCCGGCAATACCGGCACTAATGACCAGATCATAAGGTGCTGCAGCTAATAAAGTTGCGGTTCGAGCAGCTGCCGATGCTGCTCCCACACCAGCAATGCCGACATGAAAGCTCGAACAATTATGAAGTCCACGTAACACCGCATCCCTCTCAACTTCAACTGCGGTCATCACAAGTATGTTCATTATCTATGATCCCCTCTTATTTTGTTAGCCGCTTGGCATCAAGGGCTTGTAATGGTCGTCCAACTATTTTAGTATACTTTATAGAGAGCAATGTGCAAATGTCGAGATGATGAATGGTATACGGTACGGATGAAGCAGATGCCTGATAGAAGAGGGGATAAGGCAACATGAACTGGATAGACCAACTAGCCGGGTTAACTTGGGAAGACGTCGAGCACTATCTGAATCGTTACGAAGCGTTGGGTCCCTTACCTGGGATTCTTGCACCCTTCATAGAGTCTCTAATCCCTGTACTGCCACTAATTGCGATTATAATCGCCAATGTAAATGCCTATGGTTTGTGGGAAGGTGCTTTATGGTCATGGATCGGTGTTGTTAGTGGTGCGGTTTGTGTGTTTTTGTTTTTTCGCAGGTTCGGGGTTCGATTCCGCAATTTTATTGAACGCAAATATCCTAAAGCCGGAACTTTTATCGGATGGCTGGAGCAGCATGGTTTTACACCGATTTTTGTGCTGGCCTGCTTCCCATTTACACCATCGGCTTTCGTAAATATTGTAGCGGGTATATCGAAGCTGCCGAGACGTGTATTTCTGATAGCAACAGCTAGTGGGAAAGCTGTCATGATCCTAATCGTATCTGTAGCAGGACATGACTTGGGGAATTTGTTCAAGCAGCCTTGGAAAATGGTTGCGATCCTGCTCGTTTTTGCATTGATTTGGTATGCAGGTCGCAGGCTGGAGTCGCGTTACACCAAATAAATATAAGGTTTGCTAACTTGGAAGAGGGATTGCCATGCGTACGGATCACATCGATATTTTATCGATAATCTCCAATAACTTATACAAATCTGCCGAGCAGGTTATGCAGATTGCAAGTGAAATGATTAATGCCAATACGTTCTGTATTGCGATTAATGACAGGTTAACGACAACCGTACTTAAAAACCTTTAATCGGGAAGTGACTATGCTTGAGGAAGGTCTGATTGTTGGTATTTGTAAAACTGCTTGCTATCGATAAACGAGTCGGCACCGCAAGTCTTCTGTTCTCAGTAGAGGATAATGGAAACGGAATTCCTGACCATCAGGTCGATCGCCTGTTTCAGTCCTTTACCCAGATCCATGTGGCAGACTCCACAGAATCCGATACGGGAACCGGACTTGGACTCTATATTAGCAAGCAGTTGGTTGAACTGATGAATGGCCGCATCTGGCTTGAGCAATCAAGCAGCAGTGGCGCCTGCTTCTCTTGCGAAATTACGTTATCGATTTAATGGATTGCATAACCATTCTTTCACATGGAGGTCAAACAATGACGACTAACCACAATATAGCTGGCATACTCCTTCGCGATGGTGCCATCGTGCCGAGACTTGGGCAAGGGACATGGTATATGGGGGATCGCCCATCTCACAAAAGCGAAGAAATCAGAGCTTTGCAGCTTGGCGTGGAGCTTGGTATGAATCTGATCGATACCGCTGAGATGTATGGCGATGGAAAGTCAGAACTGCTTGTCGGGGAAGCTATCCAGGGAATCAGGAATCGGGTATTTGTTGTATCCAAGGTGTATCCGCATCATGCCGGCCTAAATCATATCGTTCAAAGCTGTGACAACAGCTTGCGGCGCTTGCAAACGGATCGTCTGGATCTATATCTGCTTCATTGGAGAGGCAGTGTTCCTTTTAGCGAAACGATAGAAGGCATGGAGAAATTGGTTGAAGCCGGCAAAATATTGCGCTGGGGTGTGTCCAATCTGGATATTTCCGATATGAAGGAGCTTACGCGTCTAAGCAAGGGCACGCATTGTGTGACGAATCAGGTTCTGTACCATCTGGGCTCAAGGGGAATTGAATACGATTTGCTTCCGTGGCAGCAAGAGAATGGAATGCCTGTAATGGCCTATTGTCCGCTAGCACAGGCCGGATCCTTAAGAAAAGGTTTGATTGGCCATCCAACCGTTAAGGAAATTGCCGAGCGGCATCAGGTAAATCCTTTTCAACTGCTTCTGGCTTGGTGTATTCGAAGCGGCCAAGTGATAGCGATACCGAAGGCATCCTCTGAAGCGCATGTCATCCAGAATGCTGAGGCAGCGCGCATCCAACTAACAGAAGAGGACTTAAGCAGGCTGGATGCGGCCTTTCCAAAACCGACGCGAAAAACTCCGCTTGATATCGTATAGTCGTTTAAGAGTTCAGCCTGACAATATAAATGAAAAATGCAACATATCCCGACACAATTACAATCAAATAAATCCATGACAGTCGGGACCATTTTCCTTTGGTTCGGGTATCATATTTGGGGTTCCCTTCTTTGTTTTTCTTGGAAAAGCCGACGAGAAAGGTAGCAGCAGTAGCCAGTAACAAGATGGTGGCAAATAACAAGTAGTAGATATATAGCGACATTGACGATCACCCCGACACATGTGTTTTATACTCTTACTATATCAAGTACAAATGAAGTCGTGATCCTCCATTTTGCCTGCTTTTAACCCATCCGCTTCCTGCTTTGACTTTGTCTACAGCGTGCTTCTACCAAATGGGTGGTGAAAACACCAAGTGAGTGGATGGTTACAGATCCATGAAATCCATCTAAGATGGTGAAAAAGGAGTGGATCTGATGACAGAACGTACAGAACGACAAGTTGTTCGCGTAGCTGTGGTGCAATCTGCACCCCTATTATTTGATAAGGTGGATGCTATTGCGAAGATTGCTTCTTGGACCCAGGCTGCTTCCAAGGAAAAGGCGAAGCTTGTGGTGTTTCCAGAAGTATTCGTATCGGGTTATCCAAGAGGTTTGAGCTTTGGTACCCGTGTCGGGAGCCGTAGTCCTGAGGGACGAGAGGACTGGTATCGATATTGGGAGAGCTCGATTCAGATTCCAGGTGCGGATACCGAGCTGATCGGTGAAATAGCAAAGGAAGCCGGTGTTTATCTGGTAGTCGGAGTCGTCGAGAGGGAGTCTGGCCTTAGTCAGTCTACTCTGTATAATTCAATAGCTTATTGGGGACCGGATGGAACGCTGCTGGGGAAGCATAGAAAGCTGATGCCTACTGGCTCCGAACGGCTGCTGTGGGGGATGGGGGATGGAAGCACGCTAAGTGTGATCGATACGCCCTTTGGCCGGATCGGTGGATTGATATGTTGGGAAAATTATATGCCGCTCGCCAGAATGGCTATGTATGCCAAAGGAATTGATATCTTGGTTACTCCGACAGCTGATGCTCGCGATACCTGGCAGGCGACCCTGCAGCATATTGCTGTTGAAAGCCGATGCTTTGTTATTTCCAGCAATCAATATGTGACCAAGGACAGCTATCCTCAGGATCTGGCTTATTATAAAGACATCTTGAATGATCCGGATATTTTGTCAAGGGGTGGGAGTGCGATTGTGAATCCGCTTGGCGCTTATGTGGCGCCTCCGCTTTTTAACAAAGAGGGCTTGCTTTTTGGAGATCTGGATATGGCTCTCGTTCCGCAAAGCCGCTATGATTTTGATGCAGTCGGTCATTACAGCCGTCCTGATGTGTTTCAATTGCGAGTCAATGAAGCTTCACAGGAAACTGTTACTTTTAAAGAAAAATTACTTTTTTAAACAAGCGGGCCCAATGAAATGATATACTGGGTAAAACCTTTGAGGAGAGGATTCATTCATGTCTATACGGCCTGCTTACGATGAGTATAACGAATATTTTGAGCGGTATGTGAAGTTGGTTCCAGAAGGTAATATCCGAGAGATTCTTACTCAATCCCTCAAGCGTACCACGGATGTTTTTTCAACGATTACGGAGGATCAAGCCAATTACCAATATGCCCCCGGAAAGTGGAAACTAAAAGAAGTACTGGGCCATATTACAGATAACGAACGGATCATGAGCTACCGGCTGCTTCGCATTGCAAGAGGGGACAAAACGCCGCTGTCTGGTTATGATCAGGATGATTTGATGAGCGGTGCTTCCTTCGATACCTGCCCTATGTCAGATATCTTGGAGGATTACACGGTTGTACGTCAGGCCACTTTTACTTTGCTCAGGGGGCTGTCTGAGGACGCATGGGCCAGAAGAGGCATTGTTAATGGGAATGAATCCTCCACTAAAGCGTGGGCTTACATTATTGCCGGTCATGAGCTGCATCATATGAACACAGTCAAGGAAAGATATTTAAATCAATCGCTGTGAGTCTTTGAGCAGGCAATAAATCCCCTTCATAGAACTTTACTAAACACGTTCATGAGGGGGATTAAATTAGGTATAACCACTAACGCTGACAGCTTGTTATAGGACAGAAAATTACTAGGTGTTGTATACCATCTTTAACATATCTCTAACTGCTTGGATAACTGCTTGTGGTCGATCTATGTGGATTGCATGCCCAGCATCTTCAACAATCCTATGTTGGGTACGAGTTGACAAATCAGCAAGCTCTTTTTGAAATTTCAACCATACCGTCATAGATTCCTTCGTGTGAAAAGGTTGCAGACCTCCCGTTAACACAATAAGTGGAATGTTTCCAAGAGATTTAACGCTACGAACTTGCTCCAGACTTTCTTCAACCTCGTTAAGTGAGCCTTCCACAACAAATTGATTATAATAAGCTTCCTGAACTTCTTTTGAAAATAAAGGCGCCATTATTTTATTCTGGTCCTCATGACAAGAGTCTAAGAGGATTACTCCTGCAACCTCCTCCGGATATGTACTTGCAAATAATCTTACATTTAGTCCTCCAAATGAATGTCCAACTAATACATATTGAGGCTTTATACCTGCATTTCTAAGTAAAGCTCGCAGATTTTCGACACTTTGCTGACTATGGCGAGGTCTGTCGTCCTTTTCACTTTTACCAATACCAGCTCTATCATAAGTAAACATTTTTGAGAACTTTGATAGGTCATCTCGGATTGAATCCCAGTTTTCTAAAGTACAACCATATCCAGAATCAAAAACAAGAGTTGGACCGTCATGGCTTGCCTCTGAAAATTGATAGTTAAGCTCGATTCCACCAATATCTAATTTGTTGCCCATTTCATTTCGAGCAGCTTTGCTCATGTCTAATCCTCCAAGTTCAATGTGATTGAACTTATCTTAGCATTTACTTATTTCCTTTTCAAGCCAAAGTTTAATATAATTGAACTAATTGATTCTAATAAAAGGAATGCTGCAAATGAATGAGCTAGGAAAACGAATACATAAATTAAGATTAGAAAAAGGCATGACACTTGTAGATTTAGCTGGTAATCAAATGACGAAGGGAATGCTAAGCATGATTGAAAATGGTCGTGCGAACCCTTCGATGGAGAGCTTAAAATTTATTGCGCGCCAGTTGAACTGTGATCCTCATTATTTATTAGAAAATCATACATCTGATGAGTTGAAATACTTATTTAACCAAGTAGAGGAAGCATTCCACAAAAATAATGATGAGCAGATTACTAACTTGACACAAGGCTTGTTTGATCAGCAGCTTCCAACATCGTTTGAGTCTGCCAGAATATTAGAAATTGGTGGCCGAACGGTTGTTAAGAACGATCAGGAACAAGGAGAAATGTTGATCGAACGAGCAGTGGCAATTTATGAGCAGCTTTCCCTATTTAGTCATTGCGTAGCAGCGAAAGTACATGTGGTAGAAAATCGTGCTAAAAAGGGTAATTACGGTGATGCTCTTAGATTGCTGCGAAGTATACAAAAAAAGTATCATGAAAAAGCAGCGGTGATTGATACGGTAGTTGAAGTTGAAGCGAATTACGTTGAAGTGGTCTTGCTCTTCGGGGTAGGTGATTATAAATCAGGAAAGATTAAGCTGAATCATTTAATTGAGCTGTCCAAGAGGAAAAGGGTCTTTTACAAGATGGATGATATTTTTCGAATTGCAGCGTTTCAATCCCTTATTCATAACAATGAAAATGATTATGCTTACTTTATAAAGAAGTCTGAGCAGTTTGCTGTTTTTAGCGAAAATGATGGGTCGCTGGCTTTTACGCTTTTGCTTCAAGCTCATTATCACAATCAAACATCAAAGGATTATGAACAAGTCCTTTTTTACTTAAATGAGTTTGCTACCTTGTTGAAGGGTGAGATCGGTAGTGACTATTATTATCTGGAAAAAGGTAAAGCACTTTTAGGAATAGGACAGGTGGAAGAAGCCTTAGTAGAATTGAACCAATTCGAAATGCCCACCACAATAAGTTACCCTCTTGAATTATCTATCCTCTACACCGCAGATGCGTATAAGGCTATTTGCCTTTTGCAACTGGGAAGAGTCGAAGAAGCTTCGAGCTATGCGGCAAGGGCAGCTAGAAATATAGGCCCGCTCCCAAGAACACCTTATCAAGAGTTTATAAATAATACCTTGGATATGGTGAATAAAAGTCTCTAAAATAAGCTCAATTCCATTGTATAGGTTAAGCACAGCTCCTGATCCTGATGTGGGATTCAGGAGTTTTTTTGTCGATCCTCGGATTCACTTATTATTGGATAAATAACGAAATCGTTCTATTGACACAAATAGTTCCAAGAGATTGTTCTACAATTCCAGAGAAACTGTTCATTATCAGGCTGCTGCTGTGAATGCTATAGTTGATTTGTGGAAACAACCATAATAGGTCCGGAGGGGTTTCAATGAAAAAAAATCACACAATCAGCATGATCGCTGCCATTGCGGCATGTATGGTCGCAGCAACAGGCTGTTCGACAGGGATGGATAATTCAGGGGGAGCATCCAATACAGCAGCACCAGCTGCAAATACTGCGACTGCCAAGAAAGAAAAAATCACATTAACGATGTGGGGCGGCGTACCCGCAGAGTCAGGCCCACAAGGCGTAGTAGACGCCTGGAATGCCAAAAATTCCGATGTTCAGGTCAAATATGAGCGGTATGTTAACGATGACGCAGGTAATATGAAGCTGGATACAGCTTTGGCGACCGAGCAGGATGTAGATTTGTTCGTTAACTACACACAGACACAGCTGCAGCGCAGGATCGATGCCGGATTTACCCAAGATCTTGGGACTTACACGGACTACAATATTGAAGAAAAGATTCAAGGCTCCGGTGAATGGAAAATGAATGGTAAATATTATGCCATGCCGACCAGTAAAAGTCATTATTTTGTATGGTTCAACAAGGACTTGCTCGATCAAGCTGGACTCAAGGTGCCGACCGAATGGACTTGGACCGAGATGAGCGCCTACGCGGACAAGCTGAAAAGCGATAAGCGATATGGTCTGGTACAGCACACGGAACCATTGCCTGATCCACTGGACTCTGTGTCCGTCAAGTATGGGTATACAAAGCCGGATGGTTCCTCCAATATGGACCATGCCCTGTATGGAAAATGGCTGGAAACGATGAAAGCCATGATGGCCGATGGCCGCGCGACACCCCCATATGCTGAGCAAATAACTTCAAAAATGCCAGTGGATACCGTCTTTCTGAAGGGTGAAGCTGCAATGCTGAATGCGGGTACCTGGATATTCCGCAGCTCAAATAATACGAAAGATAACCCGAGAACATTCAAAGTCGCATTTGCACCAGTACCACGTTTAGTGGACAACGCATCAGACTTCATCTCGCGTGGAGGTACCGGAGATTCGATATCGATCAATGCCAAATCCAAAAACAAGGAAGCAGCATGGACCTTCCTTAAGTGGTATGCAGACGGAGGGATGCTTCCGATGGTACCTGGAGGACGTTTCCCGGCTTCCAAATCAGTAAATCAGGATGAGGTAATGAAGCTGCTGCTAGGAGATAATGCGGCAACGTATGATCAGGAGTCGTTAAAGAGGGTTTTATTCAATGACGTACCGAAATATGCACGCTCCCTTCCGAAGCAGGTCTTGGATTTACGTCAAGAGGAATATGAGAAGTTTTTCACAGGGAAGCAGGATGTGAAGGCTACACTGGATTCCATTGCCAGAAGACATAATGATTATATCAAACAAACAAAAAAATAAACGAATGAAGCGAGGGGGGAGCAGCGACTCTTCCCTCGACATTCACTCATGACGGATTGGAGTGGAATCAATGGGAAGTAAGCAACGATGGGTCGGATATGCATTTATTTTGCCTAACCTGATTGGGGTGCTTCTATTCTTTATCATACCGGCTATATTCTCTGCGGTTCTGATGTTTACGGATTGGCAATTTACGAGCAAGACGTATCACTTTATAGGATTGGATAATATCAAGCGTTTATTTCATGATGAACTGTTTTATCTTTCGCTGAAAAACACGATTTTTTTCCTTATTAGTGTGCCGATCTCCGTCATATTAGCTTTTGTGGTTGCCGTTGTCCTCAATCGTTCCGTATATATGAAATCACTGCTTCGCGCACTCTATTTCATGCCGTATATTACGAGCGGGGTGGCCGTGGCATTCGTATGGATGCTGTTATTTCAGCCGAAACAAGGTCCCATCAATATGATGCTGATGAAATTGGGCTTCGATCACCCGCCAGGCTGGTTAACTTCACCGGATACCGTTATGATCGCGATCGACATCATTTGGATTTGGTTTATGCTTGGCTATAATATGATCATTTATTTGGCAGCACTTCAGGAAATTTCACCGGAATTGTTGGAAGCGGCCAAAATCGACGGCGCTTCGGTTAGACAAAGCGTGTTCAGCATTATGCTGCCGCTCGTAAGTCCTACCACCTTCATGCTTGTGGTTACGGGATTAATTATGACGATCAAAACCTTTGGCATTATAGAAGCTTTGACTCAGGGCGGACCGGGTAATGGCTCGCTGATCTTATCCTTATACGTCTATAAAACCGCATTCCGCTATTATGAAATGGGTTATGCCTCCACAGTGTCCTGGGCTTTATTTGCAGTGATTCTGGTCATTACGGGCGTTCAATGGTTTGGCCAAAAGAAATGGGTACATTATTAAGGAGGCTCGTCTGATCATGAATTCCAAGGCTGATTACACTATTCCACGACGCAGCCCGGTGCTCGCCACAAATCGAAGATCCACCCTCCGGGGTTTGCAAAAGGGATTGCTCACACTCGTGATGGCTGCTTTTGCTATCATTATGGTGCTGCCCTTTATATGGATGATTTCGACATCCTTCAAAACACCTGCAGCTGTGTTCGAATATCCGATTCAGTGGATTCCTACACATCTGGTATGGGAGCATCATATCAAGGTATGGACGGGAACGAACAGCTTTGTACCGTACTATCTCAATTCCTTAAAGGTTGCATTGATCAGCATGACGGGGGCGACGCTGCTCTCGGCGCTGGCAGCCTATGGTTTCACGAAAGTGGAATTTAAGGGAAGAGATTCGTTGTTCATGCTGTATCTGGCGATGATGATGATTCCACCTCAGGTGCTGTTTGTTCCCAAATTTATTATGTTTAAATGGATGGGTATCTTCAATACACATTGGGCGCTCATTTTACCGGGTATGATTACGATATTTGGGGTTTTTATGATGAGGCAGTTTTTTATCTCGATCCCCAAGGATATTTCCGAATCGGCGTTTATTGATGGGGCCGGACATTTCAAGATTTTTACACGTATTATGCTTCCCTTGTCGAAGCCTGCGCTCGCTACTCTGGCGGTAATCGATTTTTCCTGGCACTGGAACGATTTTGAAAATGCGCTCGTTTTTATTATTAAACGCGAATTGTACACGGTGCCGCTCGGTTTGCAAAATTTCATTCTCGAATTTAACGTCGATTATAACGGGATGATGGCCGCGGCTGCAGCTGGCATACTGCCGATGCTGGTTGTGTTTTTAATCGGTCAACGGTTTATTATTGAAGGTTTATCCAGTACCGCTGTAAAAGGATAACGAGATTCAGATGCAGGAACAGGCCTTCTTGAAGGGGGCTTGTTTTTCTCGATTCCTGGAGTGATCGGACATGCTATAATAGCTTGTGATACAAATGTAAGTCGGTTGAATTTCAGGAAGGGGTTGATTCCGTGTCGAGCAAGCTGTTTGCCTTATTTCCCAAAACGCTCAAGAATCGCCTGTTTCTGGCATTCGTTATGTTGATACTGCTTCCTTATGCTTTTTTGAATGTTTACAATTTCAATAGTGTTGAAGGGGTTTTGAGAAAGCAGACCGCCGATCAAAGCCTGGAGCAGATGACTACGCTGCAGAAGTCATTGGAGGATCTGCTGAACGTTGTCTACAAAACCGTAACACTGATGGAGCAGGATGTGTTGGTAACCTCGATCCTTCGTGAACCTAATGAGCATGACAGTCTGCGAAGGGTATATATGATTGATACCAAATTCAAGTCGATCATTAACAGTCTGTTTATTAGCCTGTCGCCGGTTTATTATACATTGTTGGATGGTTCCGGCAACGTCTATGCCTCCTATACACCGAATGAGAGCTTGTCCTATAGTCAATTGACGCAGGAGCCCTGGTATACCGCAATCTTGCAGCAGCCTTATCGTTATGTCTGGAACTGGGACAAGAATTACGTAAGCCGTGATTTGTCACGAAGCCCACAGCTGCTTACTTATTCAACACCACTGCGGGACAGGGACGGAACCCGATATGCTGTTATGCGGGCAAGTGTTGACGTATATGAGTGGTTTCGTGCAGTTACCCAATTTAATGAAGAGACGTATTTGCTGCTGGAATCGGATGGAACGATACTTGCTGATAGCAAGAGCGGGAGAATCGAGAAGACGGAGAGACTTGCTGGAAACCATAAGCTGGATCATAAAGGCTATTATGTGGAGGGTGAATACTTACATATTTATACGGAGCTGCCGCGAATCAATAAATACATGATGAAGCGTGTGCAGATGAATCAGATTTATGCTGAGGTAGATCGGCTGAAGAAGTCGTTTTTTACTGCATCGATCACGTTTACGTTGGCCTTTATTACGATAACATTGCTGATTGCGTCTACGATTACCAAACCACTGCACAATTTACAACGCAAGATGGCCAATGCAGTAGACAATAGATTTCGAGTCCAGCTGCCTGAATCCAAATACCAGGGGGAAATCCTGCAGCTAACCCGTACCTTCAATCAGATGATGGCCGATATGGAGCAATTGATCCAGCGACTTAAGGAAGAGGAACGGAACAAAGAAGCGGTCAGATTCCAGATGCTGCTATCGCAAACGAATCCTCATTTTTTGCTGAATACACTCAATACGGTTAAATGGTTGGCACTGGTTGAGAATCAGCCGGATATCGCCGAGATTTGTGTGTCCTTGGGAAAATTACTTGAGGCAGGCTTAAATTCAGAGCGCGAATTGATTTATTTGAAGGATGAGCTTGGTCTGGTGGAGTCGTATATTTATATCCAAAATTTTCGTTACAAGCAGTTGTTTGATGTGCAATACGAGGTGGAGCCAGGTCTGGAATATGCGCTGCTGCCCAAGCTAAGCCTACAGCCGCTCGTTGAAAATAGTATTCAGCATGGCTTTATGGAGATGGAGAAAAAGGGACTTATTACGATTAGAGCGTATGCAGAAGAAGGAAAGTTGTACCTTGAGGTTGAGGATAATGGATCAGGATCAGCTGGGAAGCATACAGGCAAAACGATTAAATCGGATCGCCAACGAGGGGGTATCGGGATCAGCAATCTGAAAGAAAGACTTGGGCTGTTATTTAAAAGCAATGCAGGTCTGGAAATGGTCGTATTGGAGCAGGGAACTCGGGTGCGATTTTATTTTCCACTTCTGATATCCGAGCCGTATATTGACGGGCACAACTTGTCTGTCCAAGCTGATGAAAGATAAATGGAGCATTGTGGAAAATGTTCTATCTAATCCTACTATACTATGGAATCACGGGATATTGTTCTATAACCAGACGAATTTGACACTTATACCGTTTATTTCTCCTGTGATACGATGAGTTTGCAATCAGCTATGTGGAATCTATCTTGTAGAAGACTAGCATGCAAACGCTTTTATCGTAAATCCAGGAGGTGAGTACACCCGTATTTGGTAGAAGTATAGGCTTCTTACTAAACAAGTGGAGGTATGAACAATGAAATGGTTAACATTAGGTAAAAAGCTCGTGGTTACTGCTACTCTAATGACCCTACTGTTGCCGGCAAGTATAGGCAGCGCCGCGGCGGTATTAACGGAAGTACCTTACTCGATTGATTCCAGCAACCAGGCCGGCTGGTGGACACCACTGGATACTTATGTCACGGGAAACGAATATGCGTATATGGCCTACAATGCACCAGGCAGCACAGCAGGCACACATAAAATTAATATTGCCAGAAGAGATAATTCAGGAAGCTGGACGAATATTCCGGTAATGAACGGAACCACTGCTGCTGAGTACAGCGATGATATTGGGCATAATCAACCATCTATGGCCAGAGACGGCAGCGGCAGATTCCACGTATTTGGTTCTATGCATACGAACACCTGGCGATATTTTCGTTCGGATACAGTAGGGGGTAGTCCTCAATATCATTCACCGGATATGCCGGACTCGACGCTCAAGGTCACCTACCCCGTATTGACGACAGCACCGAATGGTGATTTGTATTTGATGGTTCGGGGAAGTGATGATGCGAATACGCGTCGTAACGGAGTCTTGTACCGCTGGAACAACAGTGCCAGTACATGGGGGAAAGTGGCTGTCATCGCATCAGCAGCGAACAGATCGGTATATCCGGATGATTTGGTCTTTGACTCGAACGGTGATCTGCATATTTTGTTCGAATGGTCGAACTTTCCTTCCAGTGGACTGCGTCATGAGCTATCCTATTTAAAATACAGTCCTTCAACAGGAATCTTCTCCAAGGCAAATGGATCGGCAGTAACCCTTCCTGTAACGAATGCAACGGTTGATATTATTCAACCATTAACTGGCAGCGAAATTTACGTTGCAGACTCAGGGGTTCCGGACGGGCCCGGCGTACAGAGCGCCAAGCTGGCTGTGGATTCATCAAACAGTCCCAAGGTTGCTTACCGATATCGGGAAAGCGGAAGCTCGATTTTCTCCGTGAAGTATGGCTACGTGAGCAGTGGTGCATGGAATGTCCAAACGGTATATGATACCAGTCAAACGAAAGCTGCTATTGATATAACCTGGACAGGATCGGATAAAAGAGTATATTATGTAACCGATACGGGTACCGATAGAGCTTTCATGGCAGTCAATACGAGCGGATCGACCTGGACTTCAACATCGATTGCTCCCGGGAAGCCCATTGAACGGCTGGCTGTAGAGCGGAATGCAAACGGGATCGATATATTGTACCTGGTAGATATCAAGAATTTAAAATTGTACTACGGCAGAAATTAATAGCCTGTGAATCGTGCTGATTGTTAACCGTGCTGCGGAACTTACGGATCAGGCGTATGCGGCTATAGTAGACAAAATCAGGAGGTGAGGAACATGTGGACCGTATTGCTGGTGGAGGATGAGGTGTTCGTTCGGGAATCGGTCAGGCGGATTGTGGATTGGCAAAGTCTTGGCTTTAATGTGATCGGCGAAGCCGGGAACGGTGAAGAAGCACTGGGCTTTATTGAGCAGCATCTGCCTGATTTAATCATCTGTGATATTCTTATGCCCAAAATGAATGGTGTGGAACTGCTGCAGCGGGTAAGAGAACTGGAGATCGGCAGTCGGTTTATTATGCTGTCCTGCCTCAGTGATTTTGATTATGTGCGGAAAGCGTTAGAGTATGGCGCTTCCAATTATATACTTAAGCTGTCCATGAATGTTCAGTCGTTGATGGATGCGCTCGTCAAGGTAGAGGTGGAGTTAAGCAAGCAGCAGGCTTCCGGACTGTCGATACCCCCTTCACGGATAGATACACCCCAGCAGGCCGATACCGGGCACCGTGAGGTGGATAAGCTGATCTCGTACATGAAAGAAAATTTTCGCAGCATGATTTCATTAAGAATGCTGGCCGAGCACGTTTCTATGGATGAGAAATACATCAGCACCTTGTTTAAGAAAAAAACAGGAACCAACGTGATTCAATTTCTTCATCAGCTTCGAATTGATGAAGCCAGACATCTGCTGGAGCATTCCAATATGACGGTTTCGGAAATCGGCACGCAGGTCGGGTATGAGAACGATAATTATTTTATTAAAATTTTCAAGCGGTTTACTGCCTTGACGCCAAACAGCTATCGAAGCCGTGCTCGTCTTAGGGGTTAATTACCACCAGTGAAGGATTAGGAAGGAATGAATTATAGCACAAACACAAAGAAGCACTCAGCGCAGGCTGGGAGCTTCTTTGTGTTTGTATACGTCAGACTGTCTAACAACTGAATGCTGAGCACTCTTTAAACCGCGAATTCATGCTATTTTGCTCAAATAAACGT